>NZ_NSDZ01000001.1:0-1567655 GCF_002300155.1 Rhodococcus sp. ACS1 | reverse complement strand
CGGCAGGGTCTGGCGGGGGTTGTCGAGTACGCGAGTGACCTGTTCGATCGGGCGACGGTGGAGGGTATCGCGGCCCGGTACGTGCGGTTGCTCGAGCTGATCGTCGCGGAGCCGCAGGCGCGGATCGAGGGGTACGAGATCCTCGAGCCGGACGAACGCACACTCGTACTGGAGAGCTGGAACGACACGCGCGCATCGATACCGGACTCGACGATCCCAGTCCTGTTCGGTCAGCAGGTCGCCGCGACTCCGGACGCGGTGGCCGTGACGTTCGGTGACGAGAATTGGACCTACCGGGAGCTGAGCAGCCGAGTGAACCGGCTGGCACGCCGGTTGATCGGTGCGGGTGTCGGCCCGGAAGTGCTGGTGGCGGTCGCGCTGGAGCGGTCACCCGAGTTGATCATCGCGTTGCTCGCGGTCCTCGAGGCCGGCGGTGCATACCTCCCGATCGACCCGCAGTATCCGAGTGCGCGGACCGCGTTCGTCCTCGCCGACGCCGCTCCACTGCTGATCCTCACGGATACCCCCATCTCGAAAACACTGCCGGACAATGACATACCCCGGATACTCCTCGACGTCATCTCGGACGGGGACGGGCACGCAGAGGGATTCAGCCTCGACGACCGTGATCGCACCACACCACTGCGACCGGGCAACACCGCGTACGTGATGTACACCTCCGGATCGACGGGGACCCCGAAAGGGGTCGCCATCGACCACTCCAATGTCATCAACCTGGCGCTGCACGGATGGCCGGACGGACCCGGTGAGCGCGTGTTGCTGCATTCGTCGATGGCGTTCGATGCGTCCGCGTACGAGTTGTGGCCGACGCTGCTCGGCGGAGGCCAGGTGGTTGTCGCTCCGCCCGGGCCACTGGACATCGAGGTGCTCGAGCGGGTCGTCGCCGCGGCTGGTGTGACGTCGATGTTCCTGACGACCCCGCTGTTTCACCTGTTGAGTGATTCGGCGGACCATGCGCTGGGAGCACTCGACCAGGCACGGCAGGTGGTCACCGCGGGCGATGTGTTGTCGCCGAGCGCAGTCCGACGCGTCCTCGCTTGCCATCCTCGGATCACGGTGGTCAACGCGTACGGGCCGACGGAAACCACCGTGTGTGCCACCGCGTACTCGATATCGGGGTCGAAGGGCTTCGACGACCGGGTCAGCGTACCGATCGGAGTGCCGATCGGTAACGCCCTTGCACTCGTCCTGGGAACAGGGATGATGCCCGTCCCGGTGGGTGTCGTCGGGGATTTGTATATCGCCGGATCAGGGGTGGGCCGCGGGTACATCGGTCGGCGGGGGTTGACGGCGGAACGGTTCGTGGCGTGCCCGTTCGGCGAACCAGGCTCACGAATGTACCGCTCGGGTGATCTGGTGCGGTGGACGACCGACGGTGTCCTGGACTTCGTCGGCCGCGCAGACGAGCAGGTGAAGATCCGCGGAATCCGCGTCGAACCCGGAGAGATCGACACCGTGCTGGTCTCGCACCCCGCGGTGGGATCGGTGGTGACGGTGGACCGGGTAGGTCCGTCGGCGCAGAAGGTGCTGGTGTCATATGTGGTGCCGGCGCCCGGGGCCGAGGTGGACATCGAGGCGTTGCGGCAGTTGGCGGCGGGTCGTGTACCGGACTACATGGTGCCGTCGGCGATCGTCGTCGTCGACCGGATACCTCTCACACCGGTCGGCAAGTTCGACCGCGGCGCACTCCCCGATCCTGATCTCGCATCCGGCACTCCGTATCGGGCTCCACGATCCATTGCCGAGCAGACATTGGCGGCGGTGCTGGCCGACGTTCTGGGGGTCGATCGGGTGGGTGTCGACGACGACTTCTTCCGGCTCGGCGGGGACAGCATCATGTCGACCCAGGTGGTGTCGCGGGCGCGGGCCCGAGGTGTGCTGGTGTCGGCTCGAGACGTATTCGAGCGACGGACCGTCGCCGGGCTGGCCTCCGTCGCGAATCCGCTGAGGGATGAAGACTCTGTCATTTTCGAAGACGTGCCGTTACCGAGTCCGACTCCGGAACAGTTGTCCGCCGTCGAGGCGCGGTATCCCCAGGCCGTGGAGGTGTGGCCGCTCGCACCGCTGCAGACAGGTTTGGTCTTTCACGCGATGTTGGCGTCGGAATCGACGGATGTGTATGCGGTACAGACGGTGCTGGGTCTGTCCGGGCGGGTGCATGCCGACCGCGTGAAGGCCGCGGCGCAGGCGATACTCGATCGCTACGCGAATCTGCGGGTCGCGTTCGTCACGGACGTGGTCGAACCGGTGCAGGTGGTGCTCGAGGGCCTCGAGGTGCCGTGGTGGGAAGCCGACGTCAGTGGTGTCGATGCCGGGGAGCGAGACGACGAACTCGCACGCCTTCTGTCGGACGATGCGGCGGCCGGATTCGACCTGTCGGAACCACCGCTCCTGCGCTTCGGGTTGGTCACGATGGGCGACGGAGACTTCCGGCTGGTCTTCTCGTACCACCACGTATTGCTCGACGGATGGTCCATGCCGTTGCTGATGCGGGACATGCTGACCGTCTACGGCGCCGGCGGCGACGGAGCGGTGCTGGAACCCGTGGTCTCGTATCGCCGGTACCTCGGGTGGCTCGCGACTCGGGATCGGCAGCGGTCGATTCAGGTGTGGGAGGAAGCGCTCGACGGTGCGGAGCCCGCTTTGCTCGCGACGGGTCGTCCGGAGTCGGCACGAGGATCGTCGGTGCTACGGCGTGAGCTCGACGAGAATTTGTGGTCGGGGATGCTGGAGCTGGCATCTCGATTGTCGGTGACGGTGAACACTGTCGTGCAGGTCGCGTGGGCGATCGTGCTGGGCATGCATACCGGACGCCGTGACGTGGTGTTCGGCGCGACGGTCTCGGGCAGGTCCGGACAGATTCCCGCCATCGAGTCGATGGTGGGCTTGTTCATCAACACGATCCCGGTGCGGGTCCGGGTGGATCCTCGGGAATCCATCGCTCGGTTGATGGCCCGGGTCCAGGCGGCGCAGGCGGAGTTGATCGAGCATCATGATGTTCCGTTGCCGGTGATCCAGCGGGTCACCGGCATGGGGGCGCTGTTCGACACCCTGACGGTGTTCGAGTCGTACCCGAACGATCGGCGGAGCCTGGACTCCCTTCTCGAGTCGATCGCCTCCCTCTCGATCACGTCCTTGGATTCGTATGGAGGAACGAACTATCCGTTGACCCTCGCGGTGGAAGCGGGTGAGCGGACATCCGTTTCACTGTGGCACGATCCGGGCCTGTTCGGCGACGACGAGGTGCAGGCGATCGCGGACAGGTTCCACCGGACCCTGGAATCATTGGTGGCTGCGCCCGACGCCGCGACGGGAGACATCGACCTTCTCTCCCCGGACGAACGAAACCTGCTGGTTCCCGTGCGTGGCGCGCCGGCGGAGGCGGTCCGGACACTGCCGCAGATCCTCTCTGCGGCAGTCGCACACGATCCGAGTGCGGTGGCGGTCGTGTGCGGGAACCGCTCACTCACGTACCGGGAGTTGGACGACGAGTCGAGTCGCATCGCACGGATGCTGATGTCACGCGGGGCCGGGCCGGAATCCGCGGTCGCCGTGGCCGTGCCGCGGTCGGTGGAGTCGGTCCTGGCGGTGTGGGCTGTGGCGAAGACGGGTGGGGCCTTCGTCCCGATGGATCCGTCGTATCCGGCGAGTCGGCTCGCGTACCTGATCACCGATTCCGCCGCGCGATTCGGAATCACGGTCGCCGAATGCGTCGGTACCCTTCCGAGAAACCTCGACTGGTGGGTGCTCGACGATCCGGTGGCGCGAGTCGAGTGGTCCACACGGTCGGCTGAATCGGTGATCGATGCGGACCGGATTACTCCATTGCGGGGCGATCATCCCGCGTACATGATCTACACGTCGGGGACGACGGGTGAGCCGAAGGCCGTCGTCGTACCGCATCGGGGACTGGGCAGTCTCGCGGCCGAGATGGCGGAGAGATTCGACGTCACGGCGGAAGCACGCGTGCTGCAGGTGGCGTCGCCGAGTTTCGATGCCTCGGTGCTGGAGTATCTGCTGGCAACGGGTTCGGCAGCAACCATGGTGGTGGTCCCGGCGGGCGTGGTCGGTGGCGAGGACCTGGGCCGGATTCTCGAGAGTGCGGCGGTGACGCACGCGTTCCTCACCCCCACGATGCTGGCGACTGTACCGGTCGAGCGGATGTCGTCGGTGCGATGCCTGCTCACGGGTGCTGAGGCGGTGCCGGTATCGGTGGTGGAGTCGTTCGCTGCAGGACGGCGAATGCACGACCTCTACGGGCCGACCGAGGCGACGGTGGCGGTGGCGGCCTCGACGCCGCTACAACCGCACGGTCCGGTGACTCTGGGCGGCCCGGTCCGGGGTACGTCCCTGGTGGTCCTGGACGCGTGGCTGCGCCCGTTGCCGGCGGGAGTCGCGGGGGAGTTGTATGCCGCCGGGGCCCCGCTGGCTCGGGGATATCACGATCGGAGAGGACTGACGGCGGAGCGATTCGTGGCGAATCCGTTCGGCGCGCCGGGCGAGCGGATGTATCGCACGGGCGATGTCGTGCGCTGGGTCGAAGGAGAGTCCGGTCCGGCGCTGGAGTATGTGGGGCGCAGTGATTTCCAGGTCACGGTGCGGGGCCGACGGATCGAGTTGGGCGAGATCGACGCTGCGCTTGCCGGGCAACCCGGGATCGGATCCGCGGTGACGGTCGATCGGAAGGGCCCGTCCGGGCAGACGGTGCTGGTGTCGTACGTAGTCCCCGCACCGGGGGGCGAGGTGGACACCGATACCGTGCGGACGGTGGCGGCGGGGCGCCTTCCGGAGTACCTGGTGCCCTCCGCGATCGTGGTGCTCGAGAAGTTGCCGCTCACACCGGCAGGCAAGCTCGACCGCAGTGCGTTGCCGGAGCCGGAGTTCTCGTCGAGCAGGGCGTTCCGGTCGCCGCGGACCGAGACCGAGAAGATCCTCGCCCGGGTGTTCGCCGAGGTACTCGGGGTAGAGCGGGTCGGGATCGATGACGGATTCTTCGATCTGGGTGGCGACAGTATCCGGTCGATCCAGTTGGTTTCGCGCGCGAAAGCCCTCGGTGTGCTACTCACGCCGCGGGATGTGTTCGAGCACAGGACTGTCGGCAGTCTGTCCGAGGCCGCAGTCCTGAATCGCGATTCGGATCTCGTCGTGCTCGACGAGTTGCCCGGTGGCGGAGTGGGATCGATGCCGTTGACGCCGATCGGGCGGTTCCTCCTCACCCGGGGTGGTGGGTTCCGCCGATTCGCGCAGACGATGGTTCTGAAATTGCCTGACGGTATCGATCGGGCCGGTGTGGTCGCCACCATCGGCGCTGTCGTGGTCCGTCATGACATGTTGCGGTCGCGTCTGGTGACCGATGGCGCCGGGGAGCAGAAACTTCGGGTCGACCCGCCGGATGCGGTCGACGTGGACCGTCTGATTCGACAGGTCGCCTGTGATGACGCACCGGGCGATCCGGGGTGGCTGCGGTTGGCATCGGCCGAGCTGGATGCGGCCCTGGGGCGGTTGGATCCGGCGGCGGGCGTGATGGTGCAGTTCGTGTGGCTGGACCGCGCGTCCGGTGACGGTGACGAGTTGGCGGATCGTCCGGGCAGGCTGCTGGTCGTGGCCCACCACCTGGTCATCGACGGCGTGTCGTGGCGAATCCTGATCCCGGACCTGGCGTCGGCATGGGCGCGGGTGTGTACCGGCGAACGCCCGGTACTGCCGGCGGGTGGGACGTCGATGCGGCGGTGGGCACACGGGCTGGTGGAGGAGGCGCTGCGGCCCGGGCGCGTGGCCGAGCTGCCGTTGTGGCAATCGATTCTGGAGGGCCCCGACCCGGAACTGGGTTCGCGCAGGTGCGACCCCGTCCTCGATGTCGCCTCCACAGTGCAACACGTTCGGACGCACGTTCCCGCGGATGCGACAGCGTCGCTGCTCACCACGGTCCCCAAGGTTTTCCGTGCCGGGGCCGGCGATGGTCTGCTGGCGGGGTTGGCGATGGCGTTGACCCGCTGGCGCCGCCGTCGTGGGGTGGTCGAACCGTCGTCGTTGATATCTCTGGAGAATCACGGTCGCGAGGAGCACGTCATCCCCGGGGCCGATCTGTCCCGCACGGTCGGCTGGTTCACGACAGCGTTCCCGATACGTCTCGACATCGCCGGCGCCGATCTCGACGAGGCGTTCGCCGGCGGTCCCGCTGCCGGCATCGTGATCAAAGCGGTCAAGGAACAGGTGCTGGCGCTGCCCGATCGTGGTATCGGCTACGGGCTGCTCCGGTATCTGAACGCGGACACCGCACCGGAACTCCAGAAGTATCCGGGCGGACAGATCAGTTTCAACTATCTGGGGAGGATCTCGGCCGCGGACGTTCCCGCGGAATTGCGTGACCTCGGCTGGATGCCCGCGAGCGAGGGATCGGATCTCTCCGCGACGATGGATCCGGACCTGCCTGCGATGGCCGAAGTGGACATCAACGCCATGGTGACCGACGGTCCGGACGGTCCCCGACTCGGTGCCGTGTTCGGATTCCCCACGGGGGTGCTCTCCCGTGACGACGTTCGGGAACTTGCCGACCTGTGGTGCGACGCGGTCTCCGCACTGGCGCGGCACGTGCAGGGGCCCGGGGCCGGCGGACTGACACCGTCCGATGTGCCGTTGGTGTCGGTGTCGCAACGCGACATCGAGACGTGGGAGCACCGGTATCCGGGAGTGGTGGATGTGTGGCCGTTGACGGCGATGCAGTCCGGTCTGTTGTTCCACTCGGTTTTGGCCGGTGCGTCGTTCGACGCGTACACGACCCAGCTCGTTCTCCATCTCGGCGGGAGGGTCGATCCGGAACGGATTCTCGCTGCGGGACAAGCGTTGCTGGCTCGCCACGCGAACCTGCGGACCGCGTTCGTCGGCGATTCGGACACCGGTCCGGTGCAGGTCGTCCTCGACGCAGTCGCGTTGCCCTGGCGCGAGGTCGACCTGCGGAACGTTCCGGAGGGCACTCGCGACGGCGAGTTCGAACGTCTTCTCGTCGAGGATCAGGCCACACATTTCGACCCGGCGACGCCGCCGCTGATCCGATTCACTCTGGTGACGTTGGGACGGGATCGATTCGAGCTGGTGATCACCAATCATCACGTACTGCTCGACGGGTGGTCGATGCCGCTGCTGGCCGAGGAACTACTCGCGCTGTATGTCTCGGGCGGCGACGCCGCCGCGCTACCGAAGGCTACCGGGTACCGGAATTTCCTGGTCTGGCTGGCCGAGCGCGACCGCGCCGAATCTTCTCGAATCTGGGCGGAGGCCCTCGACGGGGTGGACGAGCCGACCCTGCTGGTTTCCTCGCACGCGAAGCGGGAATCCGCGTCGGAGGAAGTGCAGGTGACGGTTGACGTACCTGCCGGCCTGTCCGCGAGGTTGTCGGTGCGGGCCACCGAACTGGGCGTCACGCTGAACACCGTCGTTCAGGGAGCGTGGGGGATTCTGCTCGGACAGTGGTGCGCGCGAAGGGATGTCGTATTCGGGGCGACGGTCTCCGGCCGCCCGGCCGGTCTGGCCGGCGTCGAGTCGATGGTGGGCTTGTTCATCAACACCGTGCCGGTGCGGGTGCAGTCCGTACCGGGCGACACGGCTGCAGAGGTGCTGACCCGGTTGCAGGAGCAGCAGGCCACCTTGTTCGACCATCACTACCTCGGGTTGACGGAGATCCACAAGGCCGCGGGGGCGCGAGAACTCTTCGACACCCTGGTCGTGTTCGAGTCGTACCCGGTCGATCGTGCCGCGTTGGCGGCCGCAATCCCCGTCGACGGACTAGTCGTCACCGGTGTCCGAACGATCGACGCGTCGCACTACCCCATGACTCTGATCGCGAGAGTCGATTCCCAATTGCGTTTGACGGTGGCGTATCTGCCGAACCTGTTCGGCGCCGCAGCCGTCGACAGCATCGCCCGGACGCTCATCCGCATCCTGCAGACAGTCGCGGACGACCCTCAGGTCGTCGTGGACCGTATCGAGATCGTCGAACCGGGCGAGCGACGGTTGGTCTTGGAGACGTGGAACGACACCGCGGTCCCTGTGCCGGATGTGACACTTCCCGGCCTGTTCGAACGCCAGGCCGCTGCCACACCAGATGCGGTGGCCCTGATATCCGACGACGAGCAGTTGACGTATCGAGAGTTCGAAGAGCGAGTGAACCGGTTGGCGCGGAGGCTGATCGCGCAGGGTGTCGGTCCGGAGTCTCTCGTCGGCGTCGCCGTGCGACGCTCGATCGACCTCGTGGTGGGAATCTACGCGGTCGTCACGGCGGGTGGAGCGTACGTGCCGATCGACCCCGACTATCCCGGCGAACACATCCGGCACATGGTGGAGTCCGCGGCGCCGGTCTGCGTGTTGACGCGATCCACTGACCGCACAGAGGTCCCGGGCATCACCGTGATCGAGATCGATGGCCGACAAGGATCTGAGATCGACTCCCCACCCGTCCGCGATGAAGAGCGCATCAGCCCGTTGAGGCCGGGTAACACGGCGTACGTGATCTTCACGTCCGGGTCGACAGGTCGACCGAAGGGGGTCGCAGTCAGCCACTCGGCGATCGTGAACCAGTTGCTGTGGATGCGGGACCATTTCGGCTTCGACCACGATGACGTGGTGTTGCAGAAGACGCCCGCGACCTTCGACGTGTCCGTGTGGGAGATGTTCCTGCCACTGCAGGTCGGTGCGCGGCTGGTGATCGCGAAGGCCGACGGACACCGCGATGCGAGTTATCTCGCGGAGACGATCAGATCGGAGAAGATCACCACCGGCGACTTCTCTCCGTCGATGCTCGCAATGGTCCTGGAGCGACTCGAGTCGGCTGACTGCGACTCGCTTCGACGCGTCTTCTGCGGCGGCGAAAACCTGTTGGCCGCGACGGCACACCATTTCATGGAGCACAGCGGCACACCGTTACACAACCTGTACGGGCCCACCGAAACGGCCCTCCAGGTTTCCCACCATCGATGCGGCCCTTCGATTGACACGAGCGCGCCGATCGGTGCGCCGGTGTGGAATACACAGGTGTTCGTACTGAATGCGGGGCTCCGGCCGGTTCCGGTGGGTGTGGTGGGGGAGTTGTATATCGCCGGGGTGCAGTTGGCGCGTGGGTATTTGGGTCGGCCGGGTTTGACAGCGGAGCGGTTCGTGGCGTGTCCGTTCGGTGTGTCCGGTGCGCGGATGTATCGGTCGGGGGATCTGGTGCGGTGGACCGTCGAGGGTGAACTCGAGTTCGTGGGGCGTGTTGATGAGCAGGTGAAGGTGCGGGGGTTCCGAGTCGAACCCGCAGAGGTCGAGGCGGTGCTGCTGTCGCATCCGGCGGTGGCTCAGGCGGTTGTGGTAGCCGACGCCACCGGCAATGGCACCGAACTGATCGGATACGTCGTTCTCCACATCGACGGTGTCGACGGGTCGAGTGAGTCGGCGGCCGAGTTTCGTCGTTTCGTGGCCGGGCGGCTGCCGGAGTTCATGGTGCCCGCGGCGGTGGTGGTGGTGGATCGGTTGCCGCTGACGGTGAACGGCAAGCTCGACCGAAAAGCGTTGCCCGCGCCGGACTTCATCGGTGGCGTGTTCCGGGCCCCGCGGTCACGGGTGGAGGAGACGCTGGCGTCACTGTACGGTGACGTGCTCGGTCTTCCACGGGTGGGGATCGACGACAGCTTCTTCGACCTGGGCGGGCATTCTCTGTCCGCGACGCGGCTGGTGGGGTTGATCCGCAACGCGCTCGGGGTGGAGGTGCCGATCCGGGTGGTGTTCGAATCCCCGTCGGTCGCGGAGTTGGCGTCCCGGCTGGGCGACGCTGCGGTGGCGAGGGTGCCGTTGCTCCCGCGGGTGCGGCCCGAGCGGGTGCCGTTGTCGTTCGCGCAGGCCCGGTTGTGGTTCCTTCACAAATTCGAGGGACCGTCGGCGACGTACAACATTCCGGTGGCGGTGCGGTTGACCGGTGCTCTTGATGTGGGGGCGTTGGTGGCGGGGTTGGGGGATGTGGTGGCTCGGCACGAGAGCCTGCGGACGGTGTTCGGTGAGGACGACGGTGTGCCGTTCCAGCGGATCCTGTCGGCTGAGCAGGTCGACGCGGAACTGCCGGTTGAGGTCGTCGACGCCGGGGACGGCACTGCGATGGATGTGGTCGCGGAGGCTGCGGGACATCGGTTCGATCTGTCCGGCGAGATTCCGATTCGGGCAACGTTGTTGGAATGCGGTTCCCGAGAGCACATCCTGGTGTTGGTGCTGCACCATATCGCGGGGGATGGGGGTTCGTTGGCGCCGTTGGCTCGGGATGTGGCGGTCGCGTATGCGGCCCGCGCGGCGGGGCGGGCGCCCGGGTGGGCGCCGTTGCCGGTGCAGTACGCCGATTACACGCTGTGGCAGCGGGACCTTCTGGGGAGCGAGGACGATCCGGGCAGTGTGCTGGCCGCGCAGGTGGAGTATTGGCGGGCCGAGCTGGAGGGGTTGCCCGACTGTATCGAGCTGCCGACCGACCGGCGGAGGCCGGCGGCGCCGAGTTACCGTGGCGGCACGGTGGGGTTCACGGTCGACTCGGAATTGGGTTCGCGGGTAGCCGAGTTGGCCCGCGGGTCGGGGGCGACATCGTCGATGGTATTGCAGGCGGTGGTGGTGGTGTTGCTCCGCAGGCTCGGTGCCGGGTGCGATATCGCGATCGGTGGGCCGATCGCGGGCCGTACCGACGAGGCGTTGTCCGAGTTGGTGGGGTTCTTCGTGAACACGTGGGTGTTGCGGGTGGATGTGTCGGGGAATCCGCGGTTCGAGCAGGTGCTCGACCGGGTGCGGGTAAAAGCTCTAGGTGCGTACGAGAATCAGGATGCGCCGTTCGAGCGGTTGGTGGAGTTGCTGAATCCGGTTCGTTCGACGGCGTATCATCCGTTGTTTCAGGTGTCGTTTGCGATGCAGGACAATGTGTTTCCCGATGTCGCGTTCCCAGGGTTGGAATGGACCACATTGCCCGCGCCGACGGGGACGTCGCGTTTCGATCTGTCGTTCACCGTCGCCCCCGACGGCCACCAGGGTCTGGCGGGGGTTGTCGAGTATGCGAGTGACCTGTTCGACCGGGCGACGGTGGAGGGTATCGCGGCCCGGTATGTGCGGTTGCTGGGGTTGATCGTCGCGGATCCGCGCGGGCGGATCGAGGGGTACGAAATCCTGGATCCGCACGAACGCGAGTTGGTACTGCGGACCTGGAACGAGGCGAGCGTTCCGATCCCAGACTCGACGATCCCAGGCCTGTTCGGTCAGCAGGTCGCCGCGACTCCGAATGCGGTGGCGGTCACGTTCGGTGACCGGCATCTGACCTATCAAGAGCTGAGCAGCCGAGTGAACCGGCTGGCACACCGTTTGACCGGTGCGGGTGTCGGACCGGAAGTGCTGGTGGCGGTCGCACTGGAGCGGTCACCCGAGTTGATCATCGCGTTGCTCGCGGTCCTCGAGGCCGGCGGTGCATACCTCCCCATCGACCCCCGCTATCCGAGTGCACGGATCGGGACCATCCTCGCCGACGCCGCTCCGCGGTTGATCCTCACCGACACCCTGACCGATAACATGTTGCCCGACAACGACATCCCCAGAGTTCTCCTCGATGCCATCTCCGACGAGGGCGGGCAGTCGGAGGGGAGGGGCCCCGACGACAACGACCACGCAACACCTCTACGGCCGGGCAACACCGCCTACGTGATGTACACCTCCGGATCGACAGGTGTTCCGAAGGGTGTCGCCGTGAGCCATCGGAGCGTGGTGTCGCTGTTCGCCGGTACTGCAGGCTGGGCAGGCTTCGGTGCCGGGGACGTGTGGGCGTGGTGCCATTCGGTCGCGTTCGATTTTTCGGTGTGGGAATTGTGGGGGGCGTTGGTGCACGGAGCCCGGATTATGGTGGTGCCGTGGGAGACCGTGCATTCGCCGGCCGGATTGTGGGAGGCGGTGGTCCGGGAGCGGGTGACAGTTCTCGCTCAGACGCCCTCGGCGTTCTACGAGTTCGCCGAAGTCGAGCGTGAGGATCCTGCAGTGGGGTCTGATTCGGTGCTACGGATGATGGTGTTCGGCGGTGAGGTGTTGGATCCGGCCGGGTTGCAGGGCTGGTATCGGGACGAGCGCTCGAATCCTCCGATTCTGGTCAACGGGTACGGGCCGACCGAGACGACGGTCTTCGCGGCAACCTTCGTGCTACCGGAGCCGGGCGAACGCGCCGACCGCGTGAGTGTGCCGATCGGGGCGCCCGTGGGCAACACGCAGGTGTTCGTGCTGGGTGCGGGCTTGGTTCCAGTCCCGGTGGGTGCGGTCGGGGAGTTGTACGTCGCCGGCGTGCAGTTGGCTCGCGGCTATCTCGGGCGGACGGGGTCGACGGCCGAGCGGTTCGTGGCATGTCCGTTCGGCGGGCCGGGTGCGCGAATGTACCGAACCGGGGATCTGGTGCGCTGGACCGCCGGCGGAGTGCTCGAATTCTGCGGAAGAGCAGACGCGCAGGTCAAGATTCGCGGATTCCGGGTCGAACCCGCGGAGATCGAGGCGGTTCTACTGAAACATCCGTCCGTGACTCAGGCGGCGGTGGTGGTCCGGGACACCACCACCGGGATCGGATTGGTCGGTTACGTGGTCTCCGACACCACCGACACCGGCACCCGTGTCGAGGTCCGTCGTTTTGCGGCCAGGATGCTGCCGGAATACATGGTTCCGGCAGCGGTGGTGGTGCTGGATCGGTTGCCGTTGACGGTGAATGGGAAACTGGATCGGCGAGCATTGCCGGCACCGGAGTTCATCGGCGGGGCGTTCCGGGCGCCGCGGTCACCGGTGGAGCAGACGCTGGCCTCGCTCTACGCGGAGGTTCTCGGGGTTTCCCGGGTGGGGATCGATGACAGTTTCTTCGACCTGGGTGGGCATTCGTTGTCGGCGACGCAGTTGGTGAGCCGGATTCGGTCGGTGACCGGGGTGGAGGTCCCGATCCGGGTGATCTTCGAGTCTCCGACGATCGCCGAACTCGCACCCCGTATGGGTGAGGAAATCGAACCCGGCTTGCTCGATCCGTTCGCCGTCGTCCTGCCGATCCGAAGCGACGGATCCGGACCGCCCCTGTGGTGCGTCCATCCGGGCGGAGGACTGAGCTGGTGCTATATGGGCCTTCGCGCCCACCTCCCCGACCAGCCCATATACGGTCTGCAAGCGCGGGGCTTCGACGGAGTGACGCCGCTACCGAAGTCGATCGAGAGTATGGCCGCCGACTATCTCGAGCAGATCCTCGCCGTTCAGGAAGACGGCCCGTTCCTTCTGCTGGGATGGTCGTTCGGTGGTCTCGTCGCCCATGCGATCGCCACCGCTCTGGAACGTCGAGGACTCGAGGTCGTACTCCTCGCGATGCTGGACAGCGTGCCCGGTGCAGGGGATCTCCTCCTCGGCGAGGCGGCGCCTTCGGACGACGACATTCGACAGTCGATCCGGGCATGGGCGCAGAGCCGCTACGGCGAGATCGTCGATTCGCCCGACACTGCGCCCATCTGGGATGCCGCACGTGCAATTTATCGGAACGACCTACGGCTGTCTGCCGACCACGTACCGCAGACCTATCACGGTGACGTGGTGTTTCTCCGCCCGGCATTGACGGATGACGACACGATGTCGAGCGAGTCCTCGTCCGACTTGTGGCGCGCATACGTCACCGGTGACATCGTCACCCACGACGTTCACAGCACGCACGCCGATATGGATCAGCCGCGTCCCCTCGCCGAGATCGCGCTGATCATCGATCAGGAACTGGCCATACGGGGTCGACGCACACGACAAACGGACGTCTGACGAAGGGGCGCGCATGGACACTCACCGGTTCTTCGAAGTCGCCACCGAACTGTTCGAAGTGCTCGGTGTCTCGTCCATGGTTCTCGGGTTCGTGTTCGCCTTCTTCCTCGCGGTGCGCACATGGAGGAAGTCCGGTGACGGTGCTCGGGCGTTCAAGACCCTGCGGGAGTCGCTCGGCGGAGCGATCCTGCTCGGTCTGGAATTGCTCGTCGCCGCAGACATCGTCAAGACCGTCACCTCGACACCGTCGCTGACCGATGCCGCCGTTCTCGGTGTGATCGTGCTGATCCGCACCGTGCTGAGTCTGTCGATCGAGATCGAGATCGAGGGTGTCGCGCCGTGGCGGAAAGCTCTGGTGACCGGACCGCAGGTCCTTGCCCACGCGGCGCGCACCTCCGCCGATCCGGATCGGACACCCGACCGGTGAGTGCCCGGACGCGGGTCACACCGTCCGGGAACGCCTCCGCAGCCGGGTGTTGAGCACGCCGAGTGCCGCGATGACGAGGAACAACACGCACGTCGAGATCAGCTGGGTGCGGGCGTCGCTGTCGAACAGCATCAGCACGACGAAACCGCCGAGCATCGCGAGCGTGAGATAGCTGAGCCAGGGGAACAACCACATCCGCACCGTCAGCTTGCCCTCGCGTTCGAGCCGTGGACGCAACTTCAGGTGTGAGACGACGATGAAGATCCAGATGACGAGCAGCGCCGAACCGACGGCGTTCAGGAGCAGTCCCAGCAGGTCGTCGGGCAGCCACCAGTTGAGCAGCACGCTGACGAAACCGAAGAACACCGACAGCAGCACCGCATTGAGCGGCACCCCGGAATTCGAGATCCGGGCCATGAACGCGGGACCGTCGCCGCGCCGCGACAGCGAATACGCCATCCGTGACGTGCCGTAGATGTTGGCGTTGAAAGCCGACAGCAACGCCACCACGACCACGAGTTCCATGAACCCCGCCACGTACGGGATGTGCGCCTGGTTGAGAACGGCCACGAACGGCCCGCTCTTCAGGTCCGACGAGTCCCAGGGAAGAACGAGGACCATGATCGAGATCGAACCGAGGTAGAAGACGCTGATGCGCCAGACGACGCTGCGCACCGCCACGGCGATCGAACGCTCCGGGTCCTCGGATTCGGCGGCGGCGATGGTCACGATCTCGATGCCGCCGAACGCGAACGCCACCACCAGCAGTCCCGCGGCGACACCGGCGAAGCCCTCCGGCATGAACCCGCCGTGCCCGAAGAGGTTGGTGGTGCCCACCGGTTCGGTGTCCGGGAGCAGGCCGAATACCAGCAGCACACCGATCACCAGGAACCCGATGATGACGGTGACCTTGATGGCCGCGAACCAGAACTCGAACTCGCCGAAGTTGCTGACCTTCGCGAGGTTGACGGCCGCGAAGAAGATCACGAACACGAGGGCCACGACCCACTGCGGCACGCCGGGCAGCCAGCCGCTCACGATGCCGGCGGCGCCCGTGATCTCGGCGCCGAGCACCATGATCAGCATGAACCAGTAAAGCCACCCCATCACGAATCCGGCCCAGTCGCCGATGCCGATCCGCGCGTAGTGCGAGAAGGATCCGCTGGCGGGGATCGCCGCTCCCATCTCGCCGAGCATCCGCATCACGAAGACGACGATGATGCCGGCGAGAAGGTAGGAAACGAGGACGGCCGGACCGGCGGTCGCGATGCCGACTCCGGTACCGAGGAACAGTCCGGCACCGATCGCGGAACCGAGGCCCATCATCGTCAGGTGACGGACCTTCAGGCCCCGGCCGAGGGTGCCGGTCGAATCGGTCATGGTGCCGGGATTTCGCGAACCGCTCACAGTGTCAGTCGTTGGCGTGCAGAGCGGCGTTCAATTCCACGCCGGTGCCCTTCCACGGCACGACCTCGACGGCCCCGGACACCGAGTTGCGACGGAAGAGCAGGTTGGACTGGCCGTTGAGTTCCTTGGCCTTCACGACGGTGCCGTCCGGGCCGGTGACCTTGGTGCCCGCGGTCACGTACAGGCCGGCCTCGAGGACACAGTCGTCGCCGAGCGAGATGCCGAGACCGGCATTGGCGCCGAGCAGGCAGCGCTTGCCGACGGAGATGGTCTCCTTGCCGCCACCGGACAGGGTGCCCATGATCGAGGCGCCACCGCCCACGTCGGATCCGTCGTCGACGACGACGCCCGCGGAGATACGGCCTTCGACCATCGAGCTGCCGAGCGTGCCCGCGTTGAAGTTGACGAAGCCCTCGTGCATCACGGTGGTGCCGCTGGCCAGGTGCGCGCCGAGACGGACGCGGTCGGCGTCGGCAATGCGGACGCCCGACGGGACGACGTAGTCGACCATGCGCGGGAACTTGTCGACACCGAATACGGTGACGACGCCGCGGATACGCAGGCGGGACCGCACCTTCTCGAAGCCCTCGACCGCGCACGGTCCGAAGTTGGTCCACACCACGTTGGACAGCAACCCGAACAGTCCGTCGAGGTTGACGCCGTGCGGGGCCACCAGGCGATGCGAGAGGAGGTGAAGGCGCAGGTAGGCGTCGTGGGCGTCGGCCGGCGGCGCGGACAGGTCGGCGATGGTGGTGCGCACCACGACCTGGTCGACCTCACGTGCCTCGTCGGGTCCGGCGAGAAGTGCCAGATCGGAGGGGATGTCGCCACCCTCGATCCGCACGGTGCCCGCGCTGTCGAAGGTTCCCAGCTCAGGCGCCGGGAACCAGGTGTCGAGGATCGTGCCGCCGACGGTCACGTTGGCGATGCCTACTGCTGATGCTCCCTGTGTGCTCACGGCAGTAGAGGTTACTGCCTCATTACTCGGGCATTCTCGAGCGGTCGTTATCTGGGCGTGATCGATTCGAAACCGAGCGGGTTCCGGGCTCATGGGGGAGCATGCACGGGGCACGTGCGAGACACCGGGAAAGGTCGTGGCAATGCGTATTTCGGAGTGGGGTCGGGTGACCGGAGGCTCACGGTGGGGTCGAGCCACGGGCCGCGGCCTGCGGGCCGTGGCCGCGGGCGCGCTGCTCGCCGGGGTGGTGTCGGTGGCGGTGCCGCAGACCGCGTCCGCCGCACCGGTGTGCCCGGCTGCAGGCCAGCAACCGGTTCTCGTGGGGCGGGTGCCGGGTGCCGCGCTGGAGGGCGTCGCCGTGGACGGCGGCGGCCGCCTCTACACGACGGACCTCCTCAGCGGGCGCGTGTTCCGTCTCGACGCGCCGGGAGCGCCGGCGGTCCCCGTCGCGACGGTCCCCGGCGGCAGGGGCGCGGGCGCCCTCGCCTGGGCCTCGGACGGATCACTGCTGGTGGGGTACGGCGCCGACGCCCGCGTCCTCCTCGGCGACATCCTGCGTCCGGGCGCGATCGCGAAGCTGAACACCGCCACCGGCACACTCACCCCCTTCGTGTCGGGCCTGAGCGCGGCGGACGGACTCGACGTCGACGCCGCCGGGACCGCATACGCCACCAACGACTTCGGAACGCAGATCGGGCGGGTGTTCCCCGACGGCCGGGTCGAACCGAACTGGGCGACGCTGCCCAGCGCGAACGGTGCGGTGCTCGGTGTGGACGACCGGTACCTCTACGTGTCGCGGACGTTCGTGAATCCGGGCGTGAGCCGGATCCCGATCGCGAACCCGGGCGCCCTCGAAAGCATCCTCGACCTGTCCGGCCTCGACACATTCGCGGCACCGGACGGCCTGACCCTGGATTCGCGGGGCCGCCCGGTGGTCCCGGCCAACGTGCGCGGCGAGATCTGGCGCGTCGACGCGCCGGGGCAGTACTGCGTGCTGGCGTCGGGACTGCCGACGTCGAGCATGGTCGTCTACGGGCAGGGGTCCGGCGGCTTCTCCGCAGGACGGTTGTTCCGCATCGGATTCGACGGCGCGATCTACGAGATCCCGGGTGGCTTCGACGGGTAGCAACGCCGCAGCAGGAAGACGGGTCGGCCTAGGGTGGACGGGTGAGCACACTCGACCTCCACGCCGATCCCATCGACCTCACCGCCGCGCTGGTGGACATCCCCAGCGTCTCGCACGACGAGTCGGTTATCGCCGCCGTCGTCGAGTCGGCGCTGCGGGAGCAGACCACCGGTTTCGAGATCATCCGTAACGGCAACGCGGTGCTCGCCCGCACCGATCGGGGACTCCCGAGCCGGGTGATGCTCGCCGGGCACCTCGACACCGTGCCGATCGCGGACAACGTGCCCTCCCGGCGTGAGGGCGACCTGCTGCACGGGTGTGGAACGGTCGACATGAAGTCGGGCGACGCGGTGTTCCTGCATCTGGCCGCCACCGTGGAGAACCTCGCGCACGACCTGACGCTGGTGTTCTACGACTGCGAGGAGATCGCGGCCGTCCACAACGGGCTCGGACGGATCGAACGTGAGATCCCGGAGTGGTTGCGCGCGGACGTCGCGATCCTGGGCGAGCCGACGGGTGGGCTCATCGAGGCGGGCTGCCAGGGCACGCTGCGGGTGACGCTGACCACCCGCGGCACCCGCGCGCACTCCGCGAGATCGTGGCTCGGCGACAACGCGATCCACCGGTTCGCCCCGGTCCTGCAGCGTCTGTCGGACTACACCGCGCGGTCGGTGGACATCGACGGCTGCGTGTACCGGGAGGGCCTGTCCGCCGTGCGGATCGCAGGCGGTGTCGCGGGCAACGTGGTTCCGGACGCCGCGGAGATGGACGTGAACTTCCGCTTCGCGCCCGACCGCAGCGCCGAGCAGGCGATCGACCACGTGCGGGATGTCTTCGACGGCCTCGGGCTGGGTTTCGAGGTCACGGACCTGTCGCCGGGCGCGCTCCCCGGGCTGACGGATCCGGCGGCCGCGGCCCTCATCGAGGCGGCAGGCGGCGAGTTCCGCGCCAAGTACGGGTGGACGGACGTGTCCCGGTTCTCCGCGCTCGGCATCCCGGCCGTCAACTACGGTCCGGGCGATCCGAACCTCGCGCACAAGCGGGACGAGCACGTCCCCGTCCAGCAGATCACCGACGTGGCGACCGTGATCCGCGCCTATCTGAGCACCCCGTGACTGCCCGGTGCCCCGAACGGGCGACCCGTTAGCCTGGGGCGCATGGCACCCGAGAAGAACAATTACGGGCGGAAGTCCTCGTCCGTGAAGCACCGGGGTCCGGTGCAGTTGAGGCGCGCCCGCAAGGACGAGACCACCACCGACGAGCAATTGCTCGACGAGCGGGGTCAGACCGACTGGGTGCACACCGACCCGTGGCGGGTCCTGCGGATCCAGAGCGAGTTCGTCGAAGGGTTCGGAGCCCTGGCCGAGGTGCCGCGTGCGGTCACCGTGTTCGGGTCGGCCCGCACCGAGCCCGGTCACCCCGAGTACGAGGCGGGCAGGGCGCTGGGTGCGCGCCTGGCCGAGTCCGGATACGCCGTCATCACCGGCGGCGGCCCCGGTGTCATGGAGGCCGCCAACCGCGGCGCCAGCGAATCGGGTGGGTACTCCATCGGCCTCGGCATCGAGTTGCCGTTCGAGCAGGGCCTGAACGAGTGGGTCGACCTGGGTATCAACTTCCGGTACTTCTTCGCCCGCAAGACGATGTTCGTGAAGTACTCGCAGGCGTTCATCTGCCTGCCTGGCGGCTTCGGGACGCTCGACGAACTGTTCGAGGCGCTGACGCTGGTGCAGACGCGCAAGGTCACCCGGTTCCCGATCATCCTGTTCGGCACCGAGTACTGGTCCGGGCTCGTGGACTGGATCCGCGGAACCCTCGAACGCAGCGGCAAGATCTCGGAAGGCGATGTCAACCTGCTGCACGTCACGGACAGTGTCGAGGAGGCGGTGCGGATCGTCGTCAAGTCGCAGCAGGGAGTCGACGAGGCCGAACTGCTCGGAACGGAGGAGCAATGGTGAACCGGGAAACTGTTCCACCGCAGCCGTTCTCGGTGTGCGTCTACTGCGCTTCGGGGCCGGTGGACGATCACTTCCTGGAACTGGCGGCCCAGGTGGGCACCGAAATCGGAAAGCGTGGTTGGCAACTGGTGTCCGGCGGTGGCAACGTCTCGATGATGGGTGCGGTGGCCGAGGCTGCCCGCGCCGCCGGGGCGATCACCGTCGGGGTCATCCCGAAAGCCCTGGTGCACAGGGAAGTCGCCGACGTCGACGCGGACGAACTCGTCGTCACCGACACCATGCGCCAGCGCAAGCAGGTCATGGAGGACCGCGCCGACGCCTTCATCACGCTGCCCGGCGGTATCGGCACGCTCGAGGAGCTGTTCGAAACCTGGACCGCGGGCTACCTCGGCATGCACGAGAAGCCGGTCGTCCTGCTCGATCCGCACGGCCACTACACGGGCCTGCTGGACTGGATCGACGGTCTGCGGGGCGGCGGCTTCGTGGCGCAGCGCGCCCTCGACAGGCTGCTCGTCCGGACCGACGTCGGGGAGGCGCTGGACGCCTGCCTCTCCTGAGGCGGCGTCCGATCGCCGTCGTGGCGCACGTTGTTACCGTGCAGTAAGGTGACCTGATTCATACTGCAGGCCTGAGGGGATGTCATGCGTTCTGAAGCACGTTCGACGATCGGTGTGGTCGATCTGGCCAGGCGGTTGCCTGCCCTGATCCCGGAGCTGCCGACCATGGCGAAGGGAGTCCTCGGCCTCATCCGGACCCCCGACGCGAAGGAGTCGATCGGCCTGGTCTTCCAGCGCGCCGCCGCGGCGCACCCGCGCCGCACGTTCCTGCGGTTCGAGGGCGACTCGCTGAGCTACCGGAACGCCAACATCCGCGTGAACCGCTACGCCCACGTGCTCACCGACCTCGGAGTGTCGCGCGGGGACGTCGTCGGGATCCTGGGAAAGAACGCCCCCGAGACGCTGCTCATCGCACTCGCCGCCGTCAAGCTCGGCGCCACTGCGGGGATGCTCAACCACAATCAGCGCGGAGACGTGCTCGCGCACAGCATCTCGCTGCTCGACAGCCGCGTCCTCGTGGTGTCCGAGGCGTGCGGCGAGGCGATGGACTCGCTCGACGAACCGCCCGCCGTGGCCTCGGTGGTGTACGTCGGCGACCTCGACCGGCTCGCCGAGAACGCCGGCGACGGCAACCCCGAGGTGTGTGAGCAGATCCAGGCCCGGGAGAAGGCCTTCTACATCTTCACCTCCGGCACCACCGGACTGCCGAAGGCCAGCCTGATGAGTCACTTCCGCTGGCTCAAGAGCATGTCCGGACTCGGCAACATGGGAGTCCGGCTGCGCGGCAGCGACGTCCTCTACTGCTGCCTTCCGCTCTACCACAACAACGCGCTGACGGTGTCGCTGTCTTCGGTGCTGGGGTCGGGGGCGACACTCGCGCTGGGCAAGCAGTTCTCGGCGTCCAAGTTCTGGGACGACGTCGCACTGAACCGGGCCACCGCGTTCACCTACATCGGTGAACTGTGCCGGTACCTGCTGAACCAGCCCGAGAAGCCGGGCGACCGCGACAACGCCGTCCGGCTGATGGTCGGCAACGGGCTCCGTCCGGAGATCTGGTCCGAGTTCACCACCCGGTTCGGCATTTCCCGGGTGGCCGAGTTCTACGGCGCCAGCGAGTGCAACATCGCGTTCGTCAACGCCCTCAACGTAGACCGGACCGCAGGCATCTGCCCGCTCCCGCACGCCGTGGTCGAGTACGACGAGGACAACGGTGCGCCGCGGCGGCACTCCGACGGCACACTGCGGAAGGTGGCCACCGGCGAGGTCGGCCTACTCCTGTCGAAGGTGACGGACCGGGCGCCGTTCGACGGCTACACCGACGAGGAAGCCACGAACAAGAAACTCGTCCGCGACGCCTTCGACGACGGCGACTGCTGGTTCGACACCGGCGACCTGGTGCGCCGTCAGGGCTGGTCGCACGTCGCGTTCGTCGACCGGCTCGGCGACACGTTCCGCTGGAAGGGGGAGAACGTCGCGACCACCGAGGTCGAGGGCGCGCTTCTCGCGCATCCCGCGGTCGAGCATGCCGTCGTCTACGGCGTCGAGATCCCCGGGACCGACGGTCGCGCCGGAATGGCCGCGGTGACGCTGCACGAGAACGAGGACTTCGACGGCTCCGACGTGGCGGAGTTGCTGTTCCAGCGGCTGCCGTCGTACGCGGTGCCGCTGTTCGTCCGCGTCGTCGACTCCCTCGAACAGACGTCGACGTTCAAGAGTCGCAAGGTGGAACTCCGCAAGGAGGGCTACGACGTCGAGGACACCGACACGCTGCACGTGCTGTCCGGCCGCAGCGGCGGCTACAAGCGCGCATACGACGGGTACGTCGAGGAAGTGGCGAAGGGGTCGCTGCCCAAGGGGTGATGCGGCTCCGCCGCCCGTGAGTACTTGTCAACCGCCCGCCGTTAACAAGTACTCACGGGTGGTTTCGATTTCGCTGCGTGCCAATATTGGTGACATGGCCGAGAGAGACGTACCGCCCGCGCCCGACCGTCCGTCGCCCACGCTGTGCGGGCGGCCCGTGGCGGTCGACCGTGCGCTGGTGATGGCCATCGTGAACCGGACACCCGATTCGTTCTACGACCGCGGCGCCACGTTCACCGACTCCGCGGCGATGTCGGCGGTCGAGCGGGCCGTCGACGAGGGCGCCGACCTCGTCGACATCGGCGGCGTGAAGGCCGGGCCCGGCGACGTCGTCGACTCGGTGGAGGAGATCCGGCGGGTGGTGCCGTTCGTCGCCGCGATCCGCGGACGCTATCCGGAGTTGCTCATCAGCATCGACACCTGGCGCAGCGACGTGGCCCGGCTGGCCGTCGCCGAGGGCGCCGACCTGATCAACGACACGTGGGCGGGCGCCGACCCGGCGCTCGTCGAGGTGGCCGCGGAGACGGGTGCCGGCATCGTGTGTTCGCACACCGGGGGAGCGGTCCCACGGACCCGGCCGTTCCGCGTCCGCTACGCCGACGTCGTGGCGGACGTCCTCGACGAAGTGGTGTCGGCCGCCGAGAACGCGGCCCGGCTGGGTGTGCCCGCCGACTCGATCCTCATCGATCCGACCCACGATTTCGGGAAAAACACCTATCACGGGCTCGAGTTGTTGCGGCGAGTGGAAGATCTTGTAAATACGGGATGGCCAGTGCTCATGGCGCTGAGCAACAAGGACTTCGTCGGGGAGACTCTAGGGGTAGATCTCGTCGAGCGGTTGGAGGGAACATTGGCAGCGACAGCTATGGCCGCCGCAGGAGGCGCCCGAGTCTTCCGTGTCCACGAAGTTGCCCCCACGCGCCGAGTGGTGGACATGGTGGCCGCGATTCAGGGCCGACGCGCCCCGTCCCGCACCGTGCGGGGGCTGGCATGAGTGCCGTGGGGGCCCGGGCGGCCCACACGATGTTGGCGGAGGACCGCGCCCCGCGTTCCTGGGCCGAGGCGAACAGCTGGGACCAGCCGTCGTGGAGCATCGCCGAACTCGAACGGGCCAAGGCGGGGCGCACCGTGTCGGTGGTCCTGCCCGCGCTCAACGAGGAGGAGACGGTCGCCGCGGTGGTGGACACGATCCACCCGCTGCTCGGCGGGCTGGTGGACGAGTTGATCGTGCTCGATTCCGGGTCGACGGATCTGACGGCGGAACGCGCACGCGCGGCGGGCGCCACGGTGATCAGCCGGGAGGAGGCGGTGCCCGCCTTCCCACCCGTCGCGGGCAAGGGGGAGGTGCTGTGGCGTTCCGTCGCCGCGAGCACCGGCGACCTCATCGCGTTCGTCGACTCGGATCTCATCAACCCGGATCCGGCGTTCGTCCCGAAGCTGCTCGGACCGTTGCTGACGGCCGACGGCATCCACCTCGTGAAGGGTTACTACCGGCGTCCGCTCCGGCTGAGCGGGACGGAGGACGCCAACGGCGGCGGCCGGGTGACCGAACTCGTGGCGCGCCCGATGCTGGCGTCGCTCCGGCCGGAGCTGACGTGCGTGCTGCAGCCGCTGGGCGGCGAGTACGCCGGTACCCGGGAGTTGTTGTCGGCAGTTCCGTTCGCCCCCGGCTACGGCGTCGAGATCGGGCTGCTGCTCGACACGTACGACCGTCTCGGCCTCGGTGCGATCGGCCAGGTCAATCTGGGGGTGCGCAAGCACCGGAACCGTCCGCTGTCCGAACTCGGGGTGATGAGCAGGCAGATCATCGGCACGATGATGCGGCGCTGCGGGGTGCCCGACTCCGGGGCGGGCCTGACCCAGTTCCTGGTGGACGGCGACTCCTTCGTGCCGACGACGACGAACGTCGCGCTGGCCGATCGTCCGCCGATGAACACGGTGTGCCCCTGACCGGGCGCCCCTGACGCGGGAGGCTGTCGGACGTCCGTGACAGGATCGGGGCATGGTGACAGCCCTGCTCTATCTGCTCGTCATGGCGTTCGTCGGCGCGATGCTGTTCCTCGCCGCCAGTGCGGTGTTCGGCCGCTCCGAGGAACTCGCGCCCCTGCCGCCCGGCACCACACTCACGGCCCTGCCCGCCGACGGTGTGACGGGCGCCGACGTGGAGGCGTTGCGATTCCAGCAGACGCTGCGGGGGTACAAGGCGAGCGAGGTCGACTGGGCGCTGGCCCGGCTGGGTCGCGAAATCGATTCGCTGCGTGAACAGTTGGCAACGGTCGAAGCCACGGCCGACGATCCGGGTGACGCCCGGTGAGCGCCGAGGACAGGGTGCGGTGCGCGTGGGCCGTCGACTCGGACGGGTCCAGCCTGTACCGCGACTACCACGACCTCGAGTGGGGTCGTCCACTCCACGGCCGCGACGAATTGTACGAACGGCTGTGCCTCGAAGCGTTCCAGTCCGGACTGTCGTGGATCACGATTCTCCGCAAGCGCGAGGCCTTCCGGGCCGCGTTCGCCGGCTTCGATCCGGAGGCGGTCGCACGGTACACGGAACGGGACGTGGAGCGGCTGCTCGGGGACGCGTCGATCGTCCGGAACCGGGCCAAGATCGAGGCGTCGGTGAGCAACGCGCGGGCCCTGCTGGAGTTGTCGGACACCGACCTGGACGCGCTGCTGTGGTCGTTCGCCCCGCCGCCGCGCCCGAGTCGGCCGGCCACCGTGAACGACGTCCCTGCCGTCACGCCCGAGTCCACCGCGATGGCGAAGGAATTGAAGCGCCGGGGGTTCAAGTTTGTGGGTCCTACCACCGCTTATGCACTCATGCAGGCCACCGGGATGGTGGACGACCACGTCGTCGGCTGCTGGGTCCCGATCACTGCCTGAATTGCCGGTGAACCTGCGTATTCGTGACTCAGGTTCCCGGTACTCGTGTCCATAGGGAAGAATGGATGTCACAAGCCTCGCCGAGTGTTGGCGGGGTGCCAAAATTTGTCGAGGCGCAAGCAGGCAGCGCAGATCTGGAGGGAGCAGAGGATGGCGGCCATGAAGCCCCGGACCGGGGACGGTCCCCTCGAAGCAACCAAAGAGGGACGAGGAATCGTCATGCGGGTTCCGCTCGAGGGTGGTGGACGTCTGGTTGTCGAGCTCACCCCGGAGGAAGCTGCCGCACTCGGTGAAGAGCTCAAGGGCGTCACCAGTTAGTCGAGTGCGGAGAGAACCTCACAGGGCAGGCCCCGTCGCCGTTCTCGGTGCGGGGCCTGTTCCGTGTCCGGAACAGGGAGGCGAACGTTCGTGCTGGCCGATGTGACCGACCTGCTGGCCTGCCCGCAGTGCCGATCGCCGGTGGAACTCGACGATGGCGCGATCCTGTGTGATGCAGGGCACGCCTTCGACGTGGCGCGTCAGGGCTACGTCACCCTGATGACGGGGGCCGGCGGCAAGTTCGACGGCGACAGCCCCGAAATGATCGCCGCACGTGCGGACTTCCTCGGCGGAGGCAGCTTCGACCCGCTGATGGATGCCGTCGCCGACGCGGTGGTGGCGGGCGCCGGGGCCGGCGACGATCCCCGGATCCTCGAGATCGGCGCGGGCACAGGCCACTACCTGGCGCGCGTCCTCGACGCCACCCCGACCGGCCGGGGGATCGGGCTGGACGTGTCCAAGTACGCGGCGCGTCGCATCGCCAGGGCACACCCGCGTGCGGGGGCGGTGGTTGCGGACGTGTGGCAACACCTTCCGGTGCGTGACCACGTCCTCAGCCACGTCCTGTGCGTGTTCGCGCCCCGCAACGCCGACGAGGCGCACCGGGTGCTGGCCGAGCACGGCTCCCTGGTGGTCCTCACGCCCACGGAGCGGCACCTGGGGGAACTCGTGGACCTGCTCGGCATGGTCCGGGTGGACGACCGCAAGGTCGAGCGGCTCGGGGCCGCGATGTCCGGGCGGTTCGAGCGCACCGGCCACGTGGCGGTGGAGTACCCGATGTCGTTGTCGCACCTCGACGTGACCCGCCTGGTGGGGATGGGGCCGTCGGCGCGGCACCTGACATCCGAGCGGCTCGCGTCCTCGATCGCGGCGCTGCCGCAGGAATATCCGGTGACGGCGTCGGTGACGGTGTCCACCTACACCCGGCTCTGAGCGTCAGCGGCGCGACAGCGCGTCCTGGTAGACGTCGAGGGTCTGCTGCGCGATGGCTGCCCAGGAGAACTCGGCTATGGCCCGCGCCCGCCCGGCCTTGCCCATGGCCTCGGCGGTGCCGACGTCGGAGACGATCGCGTTGACCGACTCGGCCAGCGCCTGCTCGAACGCCTCCGGCTCGTACGAGTTGTAGTGCACCAGACGGCCGGTGACCCCGTCCTCGACCACCTCCGGGATGCCGCCGACGTCGGACGCCACGACTGCGGTCTCGCAGGCCATGGCCTCGAGGTTCACGATCCCCAGCGGCTCGTACACGGACGGGCACACGAAGACGGTTGCGGCCGACAGGATTTCCCGCACCTGTTCGGTGGGGAGCATTTCGCGCACCCAGAACACGTTGCCACGGTGCGCCGCGAGCGCGGCGACGGCCTGCTCGGTCTCGGCGGCGATCTCCGGGGTGTCGGGGGCGCCCGCGCACAGCACCAGCTGGATCTCGGGCGCGAAGTGGTGTGCTGCGGCGATCAGATGACCGACGCCCTTCTGCCGCGTGATGCGGCCGACGAACGCCACCATCGGCTGGTCCGGGTCGACGCCGATCTTCGCGAGGGCGGAGTCTCTCGGACCTGCGGGTCCCGCGTGCCAGACCGACGTGTCGATCCCGTTGCGCACCACGTGGACCCGGTGCGGGTCGACGAACGGGTACGCGTCGAGGACGTCGAGTCGCATCCCGGCGCTCACGGCGATCACCGCATCGGCGTGCTCGACGGCGTTGCGCTCGGACCACGAGGAGATGCGGTAGCCGCCGCCCAGTTGCTCCGCCTTCCACGGCCTCCGCGGCTCGAGGGAGTGGGCGGTGAGGATGTGGGGCACGTCGTACAGCGCGGACGCCAGATGGCCGGCGAGGCCGGTGTACCAGGTGTGCGAGTGCACGACGTCGGCGCCCGTCGCGGCGTCCGCCATCCGCAATTCGGCGGACAGCGTCGCGAGCGCCGGATTGGCCCCGGCCAGCGCGGGATCGGGGGTGTGCACGATCGCCCCGACGCGCGGAGCACCCATACAATGCACGTCCACCTCGCACAGCTGCTTCAACTGAGCAACCAGTTCGGTGACGTGTACACCCGCACCGCCATAGATCTCCGGTGGGTATTCCTTCGTCATCATCGCCACCCGCACCGGCCTAACGTAACCGTCCGGGCGGCTTCGGGCCACCGCTCTCGGACACATTCGGGTATCGGAGAAATTGTGAGTCGGCGCTTCGCTGGCGGGGGGAGTGGCCGCCCGATAGGTTGACAGGGTGAGGAGCCAGCCACATGTGCTTGGAATCGTGCTCGCCGGCGGCGAGGGCAAACGTCTCTATCCGCTCACCGCGGATCGGGCGAAGCCTGCTGTGCCTTTCGGAGGCGCCTACCGGTTGATCGATTTCGTGCTCAGCAATTTGGTCAATGCGGGATACCTCCGCCTGTGTGTTCTGACGCAGTACAAGTCGCACTCGTTGGACCGCCACATCTCTCAGACGTGGCGACTGTCCGGGTTCGCGGGTGAATACATCACTCCCGTTCCCGCGCAGCAGCGTCTGGGTCCGCGCTGGTATACCGGCAGTGCGGACGCGATCCTGCAGTCGCTGAACCTCGTCTACGACGAGGATCCCGAGTACATCGTCGTGTTCGGCGCCGACCACGTGTACCGGATGGACCCGGAGCAGATGGTGCAGCACCACATCGAGTCGGGCGCCGGAGTGACGGTGGCCGGGATCCGGGTGCCGCGCAGCGAGGCGTTCGCGTTCGGCTGTATCGACAGCGACGAGTCGGGCCGCATCGTGCAGTTCCTCGAAAAGCCGGCACATCCGCCGGGGACCCCGGACGACCCCAACATGACGTTCGCGTCGATGGGTAACTACGTGTTCACCACCAAGGTGCTCGTCGACGCCATCCGGGCCGACTCCGAGAACTCCGACTCCGATCACGACATGGGCGGCGACATCATCCCCGCGCTCGTCGAGGCGGGCGAGGCGTCCGTGTACGACTTCAAGGACAACGTCGTCCCCGGCGCCACCGACCGCGACCGGGGCTACTGGCGGGACGTGGGAACGCTCGACGCGTTCTACGACGCCCATATGGATCTCGTGTCGGTCCACCCGATCTTCAACCTCTACAACCGGCGCTGGCCGATCCGCGGCGAGACGGAGAACCTGGCGCCCGCCAAGTTCGTGCAGGGCGGCCTCGCGCAGGAGTCCGTGGTCGGGGCCGGGTGCATCCTGTCGGCGGCGACGGTGCGCAACTCCGTGCTCAGCTCCAATGTGATGGTCGACAGTGGTGCGACCGTGGAGGGCAGCGTCCTGATGCCGGGTGTGCGCATCGGCAAGGGCGCCGTCGTGCGCCGCGCGATCCTCGACAAGAACGTGGTCGTCGGCGACGGGGAGATCATCGGCGTCGACCTCGAGCGCGACAAGCAGCGCTTCGCCGTCAGCAACGGCGGAGTCGTGGCCATCGGCAAGGGCGTCTGGATCTAGCGGGAGGGCCCCGGAAACGGGGCTCTCGGAGTGGGGACGGTTTCTGAGCCGGGGACGCCGCTCAGAGCTTGGACGCGCAGAGCAGGCCGTCGCCGATCGGCAGCAACACCCGGATCAGCTTGTCGTCCTCGGCGAGTGCCTTGGCGGCCTCGCGGACGGCGACGGTCGCGGCGTCCCGCTGGCTCGGGTCGACGACCCGGCCCCCGTGCAGCGCGTTGTGCAGCACGATCGCGCCGCCCGGGCGCAGCAGCCGAACTCCTTCGCGGACGTAGTGCGGGTGGTCGACCGGTGCACTGTCGACGAACACCAGGTCGTACGCCCCGTCGGCGAGTCGCGGCAGGACGTCGAGTGCCCGGCCGTTGATCAGCCTCGTCCGGGCGGGTGCGATGTCGTTGGTCCGGAACGACAGCTTGGCGGCCCGCTGGTGCTCGGGTTCACTGTCGATGGTGGTGAGGACGCCGTCCTCGCGCATGCCCCGGAGCAGCCACAGGCTGCTCACACCCGCGCCGGTGCCGACCTCGACGACAGTCTTGGCGTCCAGCATGCGGGCAAACAGGGCGAGCGCAGCACCGACCGCGGGAGGTACCGGTTCGGCACCGAGGTCGTCCGCCCGCTCCCTGGCCGCACCGAGGGCCTCGTCTTCACGGACAGCCCCTTCTGCGTGGGTGAGTATCCGTTCGGCGTTTGTCTGCACGCACATGAGGTTATCGGGGTCTCGTCATCGCCGCTGCGAGGCGCGCTCGACAACAATGCCGTGACCCGGCGCGGCGCGATTCTCAGGAATACCTCAGCTTGCTCACACCGCACACATATCGGGGTGGGAAAGAGTAAGCCCAACGCCAGATCCGAAGACCGCCCGGCGGGGAGATCACGACGACGGAGGAAAAGTCCGAGAGCCCGGGAACAAATCCCGGCTCCCGGGAGTTGACGCCTATACCACGTCCAGTGATCTGCGGTCCTGAGTAGGAGGATCCACTTAACTCGATGAGCAACCACACGATGGCTCCAGACGAGAGAAACACCGACGAGCAGCTGTCGGACGCCGAGCTGACGGGCACCGCTGTGTTCGATGCCACAGGCGAGAAATCCGCCATGCCGTCGTGGGACGAACTCGTCCGCGAGCACGGCGACCGAGTCTACCGGCTGGCCTACCGGCTGTCGGGCGACGCGCAGGACGCCGAGGATCTCACCCAGGACACATTCATCCGGGTGTTCCGATCCCTGTCCGACTACCAGCCCGGCACGTTCGAGGGCTGGTTGCACCGCATCACCACCAACCTCTTCCTCGACATGGTCCGCCGCCGGAACCGCATCCGCATGGAAGCGCTCCCCGAGGACTACGATCGGGTCCCGGCCGACGGGCCGAACCCCGAGGAGATTTACCACGACGCCCGCCTGGACGCCGATCTGCAGGCAGCGCTCGATTCGCTGGCCCCGGAGTTCCGCGCCGCGGTCGTGCTGTGTGACATCGAAGGACTGTCCTACGAGGAGATCGGTGCCACACTGGGTGTGAAGCTCGGAACCGTGCGTAGCCGCATCCACCGCGGCAGGCAGGCTCTGCGTGAGCATCTGGCTGTGAACGGAAAGGTTGACTCCGATCAGATCGGCGTCGGGTAGTTACCAGGAGGGACGAATGACGCAGGGGCGTGTACCTCGTCAGTTTGGCTCCACCGAACACTTGGCGAGTGAGGCGATCGCCGCCTTCGTCGACGGTGAACTCCGCATGTCCGCTTATCTGCGCGCCGCCCACCACCTGTCGATCTGCGCCGAGTGTGCGTTCGAGGTCGACTCCCAGCAGCAGGCGCGGCGTGCTCTGCGTCGCAGCGGTGACGTCGCGATGCCCTCGGGTCTGCTGGGTCTGCTGAGTCAGATCCCCAGCTGCAACCAGGGCGAGCCCTCCGACAAGTCCCCGTTCGACTCCCACACCCCGGATTCGCCGGTCACGAGCGAGTACTCGATCACCAGCCGGATCTGGTCCCGGCGTTGGCGCCGTTGAGCGCAGCCGGACCGACGACGGCGGTGTCCGCGCCCGGCGGGGCATCGGTGATACTGGGGCGCGTGACTGACGCACACGAGGGGGACACGACAGCGTGACGGCGGATTACAAGACTCCGGGTTCCGACGCGACGGTGCCCGACGGTCCCGTGGCGGACGAGTCGGGCACGCTGCGTCCGGCGGACGCCCCACGGCTCGATCCGAGGCCCGTCTACCGGCCGCGGATCGATGCGGCGTCCAGCCGCGCATTCGGCCGACCGGGTGGCGTCACCGGTTCCTTTGCTCCGTCGGATACCCGGCGTGAGAGCGAACCCTCGATGAAGGTCGGTGCACCCGACCCCGTGCTGGCGGAGGCGTTCGGCCGTCCGGACGGCGAGGTCGACACCATTCAGCGCGATCCCCACCGCAAGACCGCCGCCCCGGCAATCGAGGCCCCGCCCGCGGACCCGTGGCGCGACCCCGCAGCGGGTGTCGAACTCGGCTCCCCGGCGTTGCACGCCACGGAACACTCGCGACCGCCCGCCCCCGCCCTCAGCGCCCGAGAGGTCCTGTTCGGCGGCAAGGTGGCGCCGAAAGCGCTCGCCGCGCTGGGCGGAATCGCGCTCGCGATCGGTCTGGTCGGTGGCCTGCTCGCCGCAGTGATCACCGCCGATCGCAGCTCGCTGACCAGTGACAGCGTCACCCTCGTCCAGGGCGGCGACGAGGACCTCGGCCAGTCGCCCGTCGCGCAGGTCGCGGACGCCGTCCTGCCCTCCGTCGTGTCCATCCAGGTGGCGGTCGGTGACCAGGGCAGTACCGGTTCGGGTGTCGTCATCGACGGCGCCGGTTACATCGTCACCAACAATCACGTCATCTCCGCCGCCGCCACCGCCCCCGACGGCGGCAAGATCCAGGTGATCTTCTCCGACGGAACCAAGGCCGACGCCCAGATCGTCGGTCGCGACATCAAGACCGACCTGGCCGTGCTCAAGGTCTCCGCCGACAATCTGACGGTCGCAGAACTCGGCAGGTCCGGGGACGTGCAGGTCGGTGAGGACGTCGTCGCCGTCGGTTCGCCCCTCGGACTCAGCAAGACCGTCACCCGAGGCATCGTCAGTGCCCTGCACCGCCCGATGCGGCTGTCCGGCGAGGGCTCCGACACGAATGCCGTCATCGACGCCGTCCAGACGGACGCCGCCATCAACCACGGCAACTCGGGCGGCGCGCTCGTCGACGACACCGGCCGGGTGATCGGCATCAACACCGCCATGCTCAGCGAATCCGGTGGCTCGGTGGGTCTCGGCTTCGCGATTCCCATCGACGACGTCACCACGGTCGCTCAGACCCTCATCCGGGACGGGCAGATGCATCACCCGGACATCGGCGTCAACGCCCGCACCGTCGTCAACGACAACACCAGCGGAGCTCAGGTGGCCAACGTCCGCTCGGACAGCCCGGCCGCGCGGGCGGGCATCGTCGAGAACGACGTCATCGTCAAGGTCGGCGACCGCACGGTCACGAGCGCCGACGAGTTGGTCGTCGCCGTCAACCTGCAGAAAATCGGCGAGCCCGTCCGGGTTCAGCTGATTCGCGAGGGCCGGCTCGTCGATGTCGACGTGACCCCGGCCTCCGACTGACTCGAGAGGTTGCTGTGAAATCGCTCCGCCACCTGGGCATGCACCCACACCGCACAGTAGGCTGACCACGTGTTCGGCAACATTGGTTGGGGCGAGTTCATGGTCCTCCTCGTCGCGGCTCTGGTCATCTTGGGACCCGAGCGGCTTCCGGGTGCGATCAGCTGGGTTACGAAGTCATTGAGGCAGGTCCGTGAGTATGCGAGCGGCGCCAGCCAGCAACTCAAGGACGAACTCGGCCCGGAGTTCGAGGATCTCCGCAAACCGCTGGCGGATCTCAATCAGCTCCGCGGAATGACGCCGCGTGCGGTCATCACCAAACACCTTCTCGACGGTGACGATTCGATTCTCACCGGAAACTTCGACAAGCCGAGTTCGGTGTCGTTCGACAAGTCGAATCCGGGAACGAAGGCCGTCAGCGCCGATCCGTCGACGCCCACTGCTCCGCAGAACAAGCCGCTCGTGGCGGGCGAGCGCCCCCCGATCGACCTCGACGCCACGTAGGCCCCTCGGGCTCGTGCGCCTTTGTGGTCGCTGGAGCAACCGGAAAGGCGCACGAGCACGGAGTGCCTAGAGGTGCCGGGTGGTGTCGATCCCCAGCGACATTCCGGCGAGCCCGCGCTTGCGGACGGCCAACTTGTCCGCGATGTCGCGGAGTGCCGTCGCGGCCGGCGAATCCGGCTGGCCGAGGACGATGGGGACGCCGCCGTCGCCGCCCTCCCGGACAGCCTGCTCGAGCGGGATCTGTCCGAGCAGCGGCACCTTCGCGCCCACCGCCTTCGTGAGGCGGTCGGCGACGGCTTGACCGCCGCCGGAACCGAAGATGTCCATCCGGCTGCCGTCGGGCATATCCATCCACGACATGTTCTCGACGACGCCGACGATGCGCTGACGGGTCTGCAGGGCGATGGCACCGGCGCGCTCGGCCACCTCGGCAGCGGCCTGCTGCGGGGTGGTGACGACGAGGATCTCCGCGCCGGGGATCAGTTGCGCGACGGAGATGGCGACGTCGCCGGTTCCCGGCGGCAGATCGAGCAGCAGAACGTCGAGATCGCCCCAGAAGACGTCGGCGAGGAATTGCTGCAGCGCGCGGTGCAGCATCGGTCCACGCCACACGACCGGGGTGTTGCCCTGAGTGAACTGGGCGATGGAGATCATCTTCACGTCGTGCGCGACGGGCGGCATGATCATGCGTTCGACCTGCGTGGGCTTGGCGTCGGTGCCGAGCATGCGGGGAACGGAATGTCCGTAGATGTCGGCGTCGAGCACACCCACCGACAGTCCGCGGGCGGCCAGTGCGGCGGCCAGGTTGACGGTGACACTGGACTTGCCGACGCCGCCCTTGCCGGACGCGACCGCGTAGACGCGGGTGAGGGAACCGGGCTGGGCGAACGGGATGACGGGCTCGGCCGAGTCTCCGCGCAACGACTTGCGGAGTTCGGTGCGCTGCTCGTCGCTCATCACGTCGAGTTCGACGCGGATCGCACCGACGCCGGGGACGTCCGCCACGGCCTTGGTGACACGGTCGCTGATCTCGGTCCGCATCGGGCAGCCCGCGGTGGTCAGGTAGATCGCGATGTCGACGCTGTCGTCGGGCGCGATGTCGATGCTCTTGACCATCCCGAGTTCGGTGATCGGTTTCCGGATCTCGGGATCCTGGACGCGCGCCAGGGCGCTACGTACAGCGGACTCGCTCAGGACTGGCATGACTCAATGGTAAGGATGTGCGCTCAGTGGATGCGCGGCAGGTCCGCAGCCGCCGGGATGATCCCGCTGGAGTAGCCGGCGGACCATGCGAGCACGTTGGCCACGTAGGCGGCGGAGTTGTTGTACCGGTGCACGGCCTTCGCCGCCTGAATCGGATCCTTGACGTTCAATCCGCCGTCGCACAGGTACTTTCCGGTGGTCAGCGCGGAGTCGAAGACGTTCTGCGGGTCGGCGACGCCGTCGCCGTTGCCGTCGCCCGCGTATCGGTTCCAGGTCTCGGGCAGGAACTGGGTGGGGCCGACGGCGCGGTCGTAGTTGCTGTCGCCGTCCAGCTTGCCGCCGTCGGTGTCGCGGATGATGGCGTTGCCGCCGAGGCTGCCGTCGAGGACCGGGCCGAGGACGGGGTTGAGCATGTTGCCCTTGTCGTCGGTCTTGCCGTCGTAGGCGTGGGTGGACTCGACGCGGCCGATCCCGGCGATGAGCGTCCAGTACATGCCGCAACCCGGCTGCTCGACCGCGAGAATGCGTTCGGCGTTCTGGTAGGCCGCGACGTTGACGGCGGGGATGCCGAGTGCGCCCTGCGCGATGCTCGTCGGGAGCGGCGGCGTGGCCTGGACGGGTGCGAGTGCCGGCGGCGCGGGCGCTGCCTCGACCGCGGGTGCGGACTCGGCGGCGGTCTCCGCGACGGGGGTGACGGCTTCTGCGGCCTCGGGTGCGGTGTCGGTCGCCTCCTGGGCGACGTCGGCGACCTCCGACGAGGAACTCGTGGACAGGAACGGGACCTTGGGTGCGGCGCCGGCCGTGTTGGCTGCGGTGATCAGTCCGATGGGGACGAGTCCGGTAAGCGCGATGACCGAATTGCGGCGGATATGGGAATCCGTCTTCTTGTTGTGCCGACCCACTCGATTGCCTCCTGCGACCCCCGTCTTGGGGTGTTCCGTTCAACTGACCGGATCGAGGCTACCTGATTCGATATCTTTCCGTTATTCAAACGTGATCAAACGGACTTGTATCGGAGGGTTCCGTTACTCGGAGCGCACGTGAGCGAGGGTAACGAACACGGCAAGGTCACGCCAGGACGCAGCGTGGTCGGCCGATGAAGAGTGAGCGGGTCGACGGCACACGAACCCGGTGACCCACACGCGTCGCCGCGCGCCCTGCGAGATGGCAGGGCGCGCGGCGGACGCGGGGGTGATTACCGGGGAGCGGTGACAGCCGGAGCGGTGGCCGGGGGCGCGACCGGAGCGGGGGCGCCCGGGTCGGGCACGGCGGCCGCGGGAGCCGACGGATCGGCGGGCGGGCAGAAGAACAGACAGGGCAGTTGTGGCAGCGGCGGGAGCCCGGGAATCGGCGGTGCCGGAGCGGGCGTCGTGGGGGCAGCGGCACCGCCCGTCGACGGCTGCGGGGTGGTCGCGAGATCGCGGGGGAGGTCCGATGCCGCAGCGGCAGCGGCAGCGTCGGCGACCCGTCCAGGCGACGGCGAGGCCGACTCCGCCAGCTGGCCCGGCGTCGGAGTTCCCCCGTTCCTGTACGCGTTCGACCAGGTGATGACGTTGGCGGCGTATGCGGCCGAGTTGTTGTAGCGCAGGACCGCGCGGGTCTCCTGGAGCGGATCGCGGAGGTCGAGACCGCCCGAGCAGAGGTACCGGGCCGCCGCCAGCGTCGCGTCGAACACGTTGTTGGGATCGGCCACGCCGTCCGCGTTGCCGTCCGACGCGTACTTGGCCCACGTGGACGGAATGAACTGCATCGGTCCGACGGCGCGATCGTGCGCGGGGTCGCCGTCCGTGGCGCCGCGGTCGGTGTCACGGATGATCTCGTTGCCCGCCAGCCTGCCGTCGAGAACCGGACCCAGGATCGGGGTGATCGTGGTGCCCACCGAGTCGGTCCGGCCGCCGCCGGCGTGCCCCGATTCGATGCGGCCGATGCCGGCCAGCAGATGCCACGGCAGACCGCACTTGGGGGACTCCGCCATCATCTCGAGTTCCGCGGACCGGTACGCGTTGAGCACGATCTCGGGGATGCCCAGAGCGCTCAAAATCACCGGTGCGGCGATGAGACCGGTGCCGGACGGCGACGTAGAAGATAGGGGAGATGTGGGATTTGTCACGGCGGGTGCCGGGGCGGGCGGCGGGGGCGCGGCCCGCTGCGATCGCGCGACCCGCGCTGTGGGAGCCACGATTCCCGCGGGCGGGAGGTACGAGGCGGGGGGAGTGCTTCCCGGCGTGACCGACGACGCTGCGAGGGCGGTCGCCGCACCGGTGGACGAGTAGGCGGTGGCGCTCACGGATGCGCCGCTGATCGCGGAACCGCCGGTCGAGGACCCGAGGGTGGCAACTGCGCCCACGGTCAGGGCAGTCACCGTCAACAGTCCACGTATCCGCACTCGATCACCCCCTGCGGTGCTCTTCGTCTGTGCACACCGCATACATCCGAGAAGATGTGACTGACGTTACATATCCGTGATTGGCCGTGCCGGAGTTTGGGGGGATTCGCCGGCGTCACTTCCGCCGGGTGCGCGTGTCTTCCTCGTCGGCCAGCAGCGTCCTGATCTCGTCGAGTTCGCGCCGCAGGTAATCGCGGGTGGCCACCTCGCCGATCGCGATGCGCAGCGCGGCCAGTTCCCGGGCGAGGAATTCGGTGTCCGCTTTCGTCTGCTCGGCGCGGGAGCGGTCCTCCTCGAGGGAGACGCGGTCGCGGTTCTCCTGGCGGTTCTGTGCCAGCAGGATGAGCGGCGCCGCGTAGGCGGCCTGGGTGGAGAATGCCAGGTTGAGGAGGATGAACGGGTAGGGATCCCACTGCAGGCGGACGGCGAAGACATTGATGATGATCCAGACGATCACGATCACCGTCTGGATCATCAGGTAGCGGCCCGTGCCGAGGAACCGGGCGAAGTTCTCGCTGGCCCGGCCGACGGCCTCCACGTCATACGTGACCCGGAAGCGGCGGGTGCCGCGCGGGGTGTCGAGTCGCTGCCGGTCGGACAGGCTCCGGGCGGCTGCGCTGGGCGACTTCTCGCTCATCCGTCGATCTCCTCTTCACGCCAGTCCTCGGGGAGGAGGTGGTCCAGGACGTCGTCGACGGTGACCGCGCCGATCAGATGGTCCTCGTCGTCGACGACGGGCCCGCACACCAGGTTGTACGTCGCGAAGTAGCGCGTCACCGACGTCAGGGAGTCCTCGGGTGCCAGCCGCGGCATGTCGGTGTCGAGTAGTCCGCCGACCAGGCTCGCGGGCGGCTCGCGCAGCAGTTTCTGCAGGTGGACGCATCCCAGGTAGCGGCCGGTCGGTGTCGCAGTCGGTGGGCGGACGACGAACACCATGCTCGCGAGGGCGGGGGTGACGTCCGAGATCCGGGCCCGGGCCAGTGCCTCGGCGACCGTCGTCGACGCGGTGAGGACCACCGGCTCGGGAGTCATCAGTCCGCCCGCGGTGTCGGGCGAGTGCTCGAGCAGGCGGCGGACCGGCTCGGAGTCCTGCGGATCCATCAGCTGCAGCAGCGATTCGGCCTCGGTTTCGGGAAGCTCACCGAGGAGGTCGGCGGCGTCGTCGGGGTCCATGGCCTCGAGGACGTCGGCGGCCCGCTCCACCTCGAGGTGCATGAGCAGATCCGTCTGGTCATCGGCGGGCAGTTCCTGGACGACGTCGGCGAGGCGCTCGTCGTCGAGTGCGAGGGCGAGTTCGTGGCGGCGTTTCTCCGGCAGGAGACGCATCGCGTTCGCGACGTCGGCGGCGCGCATCCCCTCGAACTGCGTGAGCAGGGCCGAGACGCCCTGGCCGGGCATCGCCAGGTCGGTCTGCGTGAGGCCCTGGACGTGCTGCCACCCGACGACGTGCATGGCGGCCCGACGGCCGAGCCTGCCGCGGTGCCCGCGCACCGCCACCTTCGACACCACCCAGTCCCGGGTGCGGGTCTGCTCGATACCCAGGTCGACGACGATGATGTCGGCGTCCCGCAGTTCCTCGAGTTCCGGGTCGTCCACGCGCACGTGGGAATCCGCAACCTGAGCGAGGGCCAGGACCTCGCCGGGCCGTTGCTGGAATCGGCGGAGACTGACGTTGCCCGTCGTGAGGGTCACCGAGCTGGGTTCGATCGCGGTGACGCGGAGCATCGGGACGAAGATGCGTTTGCGCGTGAACAATTCGATGACCAGCCCGAGCACGCGCGGCTGCTGCCTGCCGACGCGGGCGGTGATCACCACGTCCCGGACGCGGCCGATCGACTCCCCGTCGGGGCCGAGTACCACCAGGCCGGCCAGCCTGGCTGCAAAAACCTTGTTCGCAGCTGCCATGATTGCCAGGCTAGATCGTTGTACAGAGATACAGGGAATCGAACACCTGCGAAAGTGGAGGATCGTCCGTCATGAGTTCCGTCTACAGGCCACGGCGATCTGTTCTCGCCGTTCCGGGCAGCAGCCGCAAGATGATCGACAAGGCGAAGGGGCTGCCCGCCGACGAGATCTTCCTCGATCTCGAGGACGCGGTGGCACCGCTCGCCAAGCAGGAAGCCCGCGGCACCATCGGCGACGCGCTCGCCGAGGACGGGTGGGGTGAGCAGATCAAGGTGGTCCGGGTCAACGACTGGACCACCGAGTGGACGTACGCCGACGTCGTCGAGGTCGTGGGGCGGGCGGGTGCCCACCTCGACGCGATCCTGCTGCCGAAAGTGCCGGACGCCAGCCATGTTCAGGCCCTGGACCTGCTGCTGACCCAGGTGGAGAAGGCCAACGGGCTCGAGGTGGGCCGGATCGGCATCGAACCGCAGATCGAGAACGCGATCGGGCTCACCAACATCAACGCGATCGCGACGGCGAGCCCGCGCGTGCAGACACTGGTGTTCGGTCCCGCCGACTTCATGGCGAGCATCAACATGCGCACGCTGGTCGTCGGGGAGCAGCCGGACGGCTACGACCGCGGCGACGCCTACCACCACATTCTGATGACCATCCTGATGGCGGCCCGCGCGCACGGGGTCCAGGCCATCGACGGCCCCTACCTCCAGATCCGCGACGTGGAGGCGTTCCGGCGGTCGGCGCAGCGCACGGCCGCGCTCGGCTTCGACGGCAAGTGGGTGCTGCATCCCACCCAGATCGAGGCGGCGAACGACGTGTTCAGTCCCCGCCAGGACGATTACGACCGGGCCGAACTGATCCTGGACGCCTACGAGTTCCACACGTCCGCGGCGGGCGGCGGTCGCGGTGCCGTGATGCTCGGCGACGAAATGATCGACGAGGCGAGTCGCAAGATGGCGCTCGTGATCTCCGCCAAGGGGCGCGCCGCGGGTATGAAACGGACCACCGAGTTCGTGCGACCCGACGCGAACTAGTCTCGGCAGGCAGAATGGTTCTCACAGGACAGATCCTGCGGTAACCACACGAGGAGACCAGCTGACGATGACGAATCCACTCGGACAGTCCAACGGGGCGCGGCGTGGGGCTCTGCCGGAACCCCCCACGGGCTGGCCCATCGGTTCGTATCCCACCTACGCGGAGGCGCAGCGCGCCGTCGACTACCTCTCCGATCAGGAGTTCTCGGTGGAGGACGTCACCATCGTGGGGGTCAACCTCATGCAGGTGGAGCGGGTGCTGGGCCGCCTCACCTGGGCGAAAGTGATTGGCGGGGGCATCGTTTCGGGCGCGTGGCTCGGTGTGTTCTTCGGTCTGCTGCTGGGCATCGTCACGGGCGGTTTCCTGGCGCCGCTCGTCGTCGGCATCGTCGGCGGCATCATCTTCGGGCTGATCTCCACGACGATCCCGTACGCGGCGACGCGGGGCACCCGGGATTTCGCGTCGACCATGCAGCTGGTCGCCGGGCGGTACGACGTGCTGTGCGAGCCGAAGTCGGCGGAGACGGCCAGGGACATGCTGGCCAAGCTGGCGCTCTGATCGGCGAGACCACGTCGATCGGCGGGTTGCGGTCGGGTCACGGATTGCGTCCTATTCGCGACGTTCGCCGTGATTTCACCCGGTTCGCCGGTGATGTCGGATAGGTTTACGGCGCAATGCGTGGGCCCCGGCCCTCGCCGAAACCGTGACCTGTCGGTGGAGCGCGTGTTCCGGCAGGAACCAATGTGCGGGCCCGCGTGCCCAGCCGTACCGCGACTGGATCCGTGAGGGCCGCTCGAGGAGGCGGCTGTGCTGCATCGCACCAAGCCCGGACGCTCGCTGAAGTGGGGACTGATCGGTGCGGCCACCGTCCTCACCGTTCCCCTGCTGGCCGCGTGCGGGTCGTCCGAAGACGGCATCGTCCTCAGTTTCTACACCGCCGCCGACGGTGCCGAACAGTACGCGGAGGCCGCGGCCAACTGCACGGCCGCAGCGGGCGGCCGGTACACCATCGAGCAACGCACGCTGCCGAAGGGCGCGGACGATCAACGCCTCCAGCTGGCCCGCCGGCTCACCGGCAACGACACGTCACTCGACATCATGACGCTCGACGTGGTGTGGACTGCCGAGTTCGCCGAGGCGGGCTGGGCGCTGCCGCTCCCACCCGGCATCGCGGCCGAGGTCACCGAGGGCACGCTCGAAGGCCCGCTCGAATCGGCCAAGTGGCAGGACCAGCTGTACGCCGCACCGCTGAACACCAACACCCAGTTGCTCTGGTACCGCAAGGACCTCATGCCGGACGGGCAGCCGCCGCAGACGTGGAATCAGATGATCGACATCGCGGAGGGGCTCGCCGCGGAGGGCCGCCCCAGCTGGATCGGGGTGCAGGGCAAGCAGTACGAGGGCCTGATGGTGTGGTTCAACACCCTGCTCGCGAGTGCGGGCGGGTCCGTCGTCGCCGACGACGGGACCACCGTGACGGTCGCGGACGGTGACGCCGCCCTGCAGGCGCTCGAGGTCATGAAGCGGGTCGCCACCGCGAAGGGTGCCGACCCGTCGGTTTCCCAGGGCGACGAGGCGTCGTCCCGGCTCGGGATGGAGAGCGGAAAGGCCGCGTTCGAGGTCAATTGGCCGTTCGTGTTGCCGGGCATGATCGAAAACGCCGAGAAGGGCGACCTCCCGTTCATCGACGACAAGGGCAACCCGACGTCCGTGGACACCGGCAACACGGTGCTCACGGTCGACGGTCAGCAGAACTTCCTGCCTGCGCCGTACCCGTCGGTGATCCCCGGCCGGCCCGCCGAGGTGACGATCGGCGGATTCAACGTCGCGGTCGCGAAGACGAGCCAGCACCCGGACCTGGCGTTCGAGGCGGTGTCCTGCCTGCGGAACGAGGAGAACCAGCGCAACAACGCCGTCAACGGCGGTGTGCCGCCGACGCTGGCGAGCCTGTACGACGACCCGGCGTTCCAGGAGGCGTACCCCGCGTGGCGTGAGGTGCGGGAGAGCCTCGACACCGCGTCCGTCCGCCCGGTGTCTCCGGCGTACCAGAGCATTTCGACCCTGATCACCGCCACGTTGAATCCGGTCGGTGACATCGACCCGCCGCGGACCGTCGACGAACTCGCCGAACAGGTCCGCAAGGCGGTCAACTCGGAAGGGCTGATCCCGTGACGACCGAAACCGTGCAGGCGGACCGGGGCGAGGAGCCGAAAGTCGCCTCCAAGGGCCAGATCTCGGAGGGGAAGCGGGCCGAACGCCGGCTGGGGTTGTGGTTGGTGGCCCCCGCCGCGATCCTCATGATCGCGGTGACGGCCTATCCCGTCGTGTACGCGGTGTGGCTGAGCCTGCAGCGCTACGACCTCCGTTTCCCCGACGAACGCAAGTTCGTCGGACTCGCCAACTACGTGTCGGTGCTGACGGACGGGTACTGGTGGCAGGCGTTCTGGGTGACGGTGGGCATCACCGTCGTGTCGGTGGTGATCGAGTTCGTCCTGGGCCTGATCCTGGCGCTCGTGATGCACCGGACGCTGGTGGGGAAGGGCCTCGTCCGGACGGTGGTGCTGATTCCGTACGGCATCGTCACCGTCGCCGCCGCGTACAGCTGGTACTACGCGTGGACGCCGGGAACCGGGTATCTCGCGAACCTGCTGCCCGACGGCAGCGCCCCGTTGACCGAGCAGATCCCGTCGCTCGCGATCATCGTGCTCGCCGAGGTGTGGAAGACGACGCCGTTCATGGCGCTGCTGCTGCTCGCCGGGCTCGCCCTCGTTCCCGACGACCTCCTCAAGGCCGCGCAGGTCGACGGCGCCGGGGCGTGGACGCGGCTGGTGCGGATCATCCTGCCTCTGATGAAACCCGCGATCCTCGTGGCGCTGCTGTTCCGCACGCTCGACGCGTTCCGGATCTTCGACAACATCTACGTTCTCACCAAGGGCGCCAACGACACCGGGTCGCTGTCGATCCTCGGTTACGACAACCTGTTCAAGGCGTTCAACCTCGGTATCGGCTCGGCGATCAGCGTCCTCATCTTCCTGTGCGTCGCGCTGCTCGCGTTCGTGTTCATCAAGCTCTTCGGCGCGTCGGCTCCCGGGGCCGACACGGAAGGAAACCGATAACCATGGCCGTCGTCGACACTCCTCGCCGCAAGATCAGCTGGTCCGTGGTCAACCTGCTGGTCCTGCTGTACGCGCTGGTCCCGGTGCTGTGGATCGCCAGCCTGTCGTTCAAACCCGCGGGAACGATCAAGGACGGCAAGTTCATTCCGCAGAAGTGGACCCTCGACAACTACCGCGGCATCTTCGAGACCAACGCGTTCACCAGCGCGCTGATCAACTCCATCGGCATCGGTCTCATCTCCACGGTGATCGCCGTCGTCATCGGCACCATGGCCGCCTACGCCATTGCCCGCCTCGACTTCCCGGGAAAGAAACTGCTGGTCGGGGTGGCGCTGCTGATCGCGATGTTCCCGCAGATCTCCCTCGTGAGCCCGCTGTTCGACATCGAGCGCAGGCTCGGGCTGTTCGACACCTGGGCGGGGCTGATCCTGCCGTACATCACGTTCGCGCTTCCGCTGGCCATCTACACGCTGTCCGCCTTCTTCAAGGAGATCCCGTGGGAGCTGGAGAAGGCGGCCAAGATGGACGGCGCCACCCCGGCGCAGGCATTCCGGAAGGTGGTGGCACCACTGGCGGCGCCGGGCATCGTGACCGCCGCGATCCTGGTCTTCATCTTCTGCTGGAACGATCTGCTGTTCGCGATCTCGCTGACCTCGACGGAACGGTCCATCACCGCGCCTGCCGCGATCGCGAACTTCACCGGCGCCTCCCAGTTCGAGGAGCCGACGGGCTCGATCGCCGCGGCCGCGATGGTGATCACGATCCCGATCATCATCTTCGTGCTGTTCTTCCAACGACGCATCGTGGCCGGCCTGACCTCCGGCGCAGTGAAGGGATAATTTTGTGGCCGAAATCGTGCTCGACAAGGTGACGAAGCTGTACCCGGACGGCGCCAAGGCGGTGAGCGACGTCGACATCACGATCGCCGACGGCGAATTCATCATCCTGGTCGGGCCGTCCGGTTGCGGAAAGTCGACCACTCTCAACATGATCGCCGGGTTGGAGGACATCTCGTCCGGTGAGCTGCGGATCGCGGGGGAGCGGGTCAACGAGAAGGCGCCGAAGGACCGCGACATCGCCATGGTGTTCCAGTCGTACGCGCTGTACCCGCACATGACGGTGCGGCAGAACATCGCGTTCCCGCTCACCCTGGCGAAGATGTCGAAGTCGGACATCGCGGCGAAGGTGGACGACGCCGCCAAGATCCTCGACCTCACCCAGCACCTCGACCGCAAACCCGCCAATCTGTCGGGCGGTCAGCGGCAGCGGGTCGCGATGGGCCGGGCCATCGTCCGCAGCCCCAAGGCGTTCCTGATGGACGAGCCGCTGTCGAACCTCGACGCCAAACTCCGCGTCCAGATGCGCACCGAGATCGCCCGGCTGCAACAGCGACTCGGCACCACCACGGTCTACGTCACGCACGATCAGACCGAGGCGATGACGCTCGGCGACCGGGTGGTGGTGCTGCGCGGCGGCGTGGTTCAGCAGATCGGGGCGCCGCAGGATCTGTACGACCACCCGAACAACCTGTTCGTCGCGGGTTTCATCGGCTCGCCGTCGATGAACTTCTTCCCGGGACAGCTCACCGCCGACGGGGTGTCGACGCCGCTCGGCGAGTTCGGGCTGCCCCCGGAGACGCGCGACAAGATCGGGTCGTCGAACACGGCGAAGGACGTCGTCGTCGGGATCCGTCCCGAGCACTTCGAGGACGTGGCGCTCGTCGACGAGGGACAGCGGGCGGCCGGTGCCACGTTCACGGCCAACGTCGAGGTGCTCGAGTCGATGGGTTCGGACAAGTACGCCTATTTCACGGCCGAGGGTCCGCAGGTGACGTCCCGGGAACTCGAGGAACTCGCCGCCGACTCGGGTACCGCGGTCGCGGGCGGCGGGCAGCTGGTCGCCCGGTTGTCGACCGAATCGTCCGCGGCGCACGGCAGGCCGGTGGAACTGTGGTTCGACCGGGCGAAGATCGCCCTGTTCGATCAGGACTCGGGGGCGAACCTCACCCTCTGACCGGGGCGTGGCGCTCACCCGAACCGCGGGTGTTCGCCCCGCCGAGGCCGCCGACCGTGCCCCACTCGGCCGCGAGGGCGGTCGCGTGGACCTCGTCCTCCTCCTCATCGGACGGGGTGCGGGTGGTGCGGGTGATCCCGAAGAACGGCAGCAGTCCGGCGAGGGCGGCGGCGGTCGCACCGACGACGAACGCGATCACGTACGCCGATTCGGTCGGGACGTCGGTCCCGGGGAGGGTGATCCCGGCGAGCAGGGTCGCGAGCAGCGCGCTGGCGACCGAGCTGCCCACGGACCGGGCGATCGAGTTGATGCTGTTCGCGACGCCGGTCTCGTCCTGCCGGACCTCGGCCACGAGCAGCGACGGCAGCGACGCGTAGGCGAGGCTGATGTACGTGTTGATCAGCACGATCGCCGCAATGACTTCCCACGTGCGGTCGTGGGCGAAGACGAACACGACGAAACCGCTCACCCCGACGACGCTCGCGGCGATCAGGACGGCGCGGGAACCGAAGCGGTGGATCAGTCTTCCGCTCAGGATCGACGCGAGGACGCCGCTGATCGCGCCCGGCAGCAGATATACGGTGCTGGCCTCGAGGACGGTGGCCCCGAAGCCGTACCCGGCGACCGCGCGCGGCGTCTGGACGAAGTACGAGCTGCCCAGGAACATCACGAACATCGACATGCCCACCACCAGGGCGGACAGATGGGTGACCAGAACGGGTGGGTTGGTCAGCAGCCGAGGCGCGACGAGTGGATCGGTGATCCGGCGTTCGAAGAGGAACCAGCCGATCAGAACCAGGATCCCGGCGACTCCGCTGGCGATTGTGACGGGCGACGTCCAGCCCCAGGTGCCGCCCTCGGCGAGCGGGAGCAGGACGAGGACCAGGCCGGCGGCGAGACCGACAGCGCCGACCCAGTCGATGGAACCCGTGCCTGCGCGGGGGCGGCGGGGGATGGCGATCCAGGCGAGGACGAGTCCCGCCGCGGTGATGGCCGAGGACAGCCAGAAGACGCGGTGGAAGTCGGCGCCGTCGGAGACCAGCACACCGGTGAGGACGATGCCGAAACATCCGCCGAAACCGAGAGTGCCGGAGAAGATCCCCATCGCCCCGGTCAGCCTCTCGGCCGGAAGTTCGTCGCGCAGCACCGCGATGCCGATGGGGAACAGCGCGAACGACACACCCTGGAGCACACGGGCGAAGATCAGCACCCCCACGGACGTCGACACCGCACCGATCAGGGAGCCGAGCAGCACGACCATGAGCACCCCGAGCAGGACGGGTCGTTTGCCGCGGAGGTCGGCGAGGCGGCCGAGGACGGGTGTCGCGGTGGCGGCTGCGAGGAGGTTCGCGGTGAGGAGCCAGCCGACGGCGGTGGGGCCGACGTCGAGTTGCGCGCCGATGGTCCCGACGATCGGTACCACCAGTGTCTGCAGAACGGCGACAATCATCACGACGAAGCACATGACGGGCAGGAGAGCCCTGGCGGCGGTTGTCGGTCCGGCGGCCATGGGGGTCCTCCTGCAGGGGTCGGTGAACGGGCGTACACCAATACGGTACTGGGGCTAACTAACGAAGGGGTGCACGGTGGGGTCTGAACGCATGTCGAATCGAGCGCTGGGCCGGGCGACGCTGGCCAGGCAATCGCTGCTGAGCCGTTCGGAACTGTCCCCGCTCGACATGATCGAGCACCTCTGCGGACTGCAGGCGCAGGCGCCGGCCTCGCCGTACTTCGCGCTGTGGGCGCGGCTCAGGCGGTTTCGCGCCGAGTCGCTGTCGGATCTCGTCGAGAACCGCGCGGTGGTGCGGATCGTCGCGATGCGCGGGACGGTGTTCGCGTTGTCCGCGCCCGACGCCCTCTCGTTCCGTCCGCTGGCGCAACCGCTGCTCGACCGGGACCTCCACACGAACACGCAGCACCGGTCGAGTCTCGACGGAATCGACCTCGACGCGCTCGCGGCCGCGGGACGCGAACTGGTGCGCGAGAAACCCCGCACCCAGTCGCAGATGCGGTCGCTGCTCGAGCAGCGGTTCCCCGGGCGTGACGGTGCCGCGCTCGCCCACGGGGTGCGGGGACTGGTCCCGATGGTCCAGGTGCCGCCGCGCGGGCTGTGGGGCAGGTCGGGGCAGCCGGCGCTGGCGACGCTGGAGTCGTGGGTGGGCCGCCCGCTCTCCGCCGCGCCGTCCATCGACACGATGCTCCTTCGCTACCTCGCCGCGTTCGGCCCGGCGAGCGCGCGGGACGCCCAGGCCTGGTCGGGGCTGACCCGGCTCGGCGAGGTCCTGGACCGGCTGCGGCCCGGGCTCCGGGTGTTCGCGGGGGAGTCGGGGCCGGAACTGTTCGACCTTCCCGACGCGCCCCGGCCGGACCCGAACACCCCTGCGTCTGTCCGCATCCTCGCGCCGTTCGACAACGTGCTGCTCTCGCACGCGGACCGCGGGCGCCTCGTCGACGACGACGTGCGGAAGAAGATCTTCACGCAGAACGGCATCGTCAAACCGGCCGTGCTCGTGAACGGCAGGGTCGCGGCGTTCACCACGACGGTGGTCGAGAAGTCCCGTGCGGTACTCGACGTGGAGCCGCTGGCGACGATCGCGAAGACGCACCGCACCGCGATCGAGGCGGAGGGCAGGCGACTGCTGAAGTTCGCTCACCCCGAGGCGACCGAACGCGCCGTGCGGTTCACCGGATTAATCAGAGGAAGCGTGGCCCTTCAGGGCCGGGAGGAAGCTGATTCTGTACTGCGCGATCGCGCGTAGCGGGGTCGCTTTCTTTCGTGGGTTCGGGTCGTTGTTGGTTGGTGATGTACTCGGCGACGATGGCGAGTGGGGCTCCGCCTGCGGAGGCGGCGAAATAGGACGGTGACCAGAAGTGATTGCCCCACAGGTATTTCCGGATGTGGTCGGGGAACTCTTGGCGCAGGTATCGAGCGGAGACGCCCTTGAGGCTGTTGACCAGGGTGGAGAGTTGCACGGTAGGTGGGTAGTGGATCAATAGGTGGACGTGGTCGGTGTCTCCGGTGAACTCGGTCAACGTGCGCCGAACTTGTCACACACCTCTGCCATGATCTGCTCGCATCGGGTCGGTGAACGGAAAGGCGCAGGGTGTGAAGCGGATCGTTGTCGTGAAGCTGGCTCCCACCCCGGAGCAGTATGTGGCGCTGAAATCGACACTGGAGTTGTGCAATGCGGGGGCGAACATGGTTGCGCAGCTCGCGCACACCGCCGCTGATCGGCGCCCGTTCGCGCTGCAAAAGCGGGTCTATGCCCAGCTCAAGGCGTGCGGGTTGTCGGCGCAACCGGCGATCCGGGTCATCAAGAAGGTGGCGGATGCGTACGCGACCCGGACAGCGAACCTGCTTAACGGGAATTACGGCACGCCGGGATCGACACGGTATGCGAAGGTGGCGGGTAAGGCGGTCGTGTTCCGTCAGGACGCGGGCCAACCGTTCGACGATCGGTGCTTGTCGTGGCAGATCGATCGATCGACGGTGTCGATCTGGACGAGCGCGGGCCGGATGCGCAACGTCGGATTCGTGTGCGCGCCGTGGCAGCTGACAATGCTCGCCGACCGCACAGGCGAGTCGGATCTGATTTTCCGGGACGGATGTTTCTACCTGCATGCAATCGTCGACACCGGCGCACCGCAGCAGCTGGTCCCCGCCGACGACCCCGCCGGGTGGCTGGGTGTGGACTTGGGGATCGTGAACCTGGCTGTGACCACCGCAGACGACCCGGCCGAACTCGACGTCCGGTGGTCCGGTGGTGCGGTCACCGCCCGCCGGAAAAAGAACGGAACCATCCGGTCCGCGCTGCAGAAGGTGGGGACCAGGTCCGCGAAGCGGAAACTGAAGAAACGGCGGAGGAAGGAGACTCGGTACGCCACCGACATCAATCATCAACTCTCGAAAAGGATTGTTGCCCAGGCGCAACGCACCGGTCAAGGAATCGCGGTAGAAGACCTGTCGGGAATCCGGGACCGGGTACGGCTCGCACGCAGACAACGGCAACAATTGCACTCCTGGGCATACGCGCAACTGCGCGACCAGATCACCGATGAGGCGCACGCGGCAGGGGTGCCGGTGCAGGTGATCAACCCTCGCAATACCAGTAAGACGTGCCACCTCTGCGGGCACTGCGACACCGCGAACAGGCACAGTCAAGCACTGTTCCGGTGCCGCGGCTGCGGATGGACCGGTCACGCGGACCATAACGCCGCCGCCAACATTGCCGCACTCGGGCACGACAACTACCGGGCCGCCCAATCAACCGTGCCTAAAGCAGCCACCCCTCTCACAGCCAGTGAGAACGTGAGCAGCAAACCCGCGTCCTTCAGGACCGGGTAGTTGATGAGCTAGCCGGTTTGTGCCTCCGCGGTGCGAGGTGGCTGAGCTCGGCGATGATCTCGTCGTTCCAGACATGCCGGCGCACGAGGCGGTACCGCTCGCGTGCCACCCACAGGTAGGCCTCGGCGTCGGTGTGGTCGGGCAGCATCCCGGCCGCCCGCAGCATCCGCACCACCGGCAGGTACTCCTCACCGAACCAGCGCCGGGCCACGGTCTCACGGCTGAGGAATTCACCCATCTCCTGCATGAGCCGGAACCCCCAGGCCTCGACGCTCTGGCTGATCTCGGCGTACTCCCACGGATCGGTGACGACCACGGCCGCCCGCTGTGGCCCGCTCAACGGCACCCGCGTGAGGAACAGCCGGCGGTGGTCCTTGATGACCAGGTCGCCGCGCTGCGCGATTCCGTCCGGGGAGATCTTCGTCTGGATCTCGGTGACGTAGGCGTCGATCGTGCTCCAATGCATCGCGTACGCGATGGAGACGCGGTGGTGGCCGTCGCTGACGAAGTGCATCGACCCGATCCGGTACACCTGGATCGGTGGCACCGATTCGCCCCGGCGCTGCGCGGCCGCCAGCCGCTGCCAGCGCTCGCGCACCCGGGTGGACGTGGGCCGGAAGAACCGGTCGAAGTCGCGCGTGCGGTCGACGCTGCCGACGATGGAGTTGACGGGGATCACCTGCAGGCCGAGCGACCGTTCCCCGACCCGGCCGACGGCCGCGACCACCTCGTCGAACGGCAGGATCTCGTTGACGTCGTCCGGTTCGCGGCGCAGCCAGCTGACCAGGCGCGACAATTCGGCGCGACGACGCTGGCGGGTGAAGTCGTTCTCGGCGTCGGCGGCGGGGAACCCGGTGTCACGTGCCATGCCGGCGCCTGACGATGCTCGGTTCGGCGCCCGGCGACAACTCCATCAGGGTGAATCCCACCGTGTTGATGACCGTCGTCGCACCGAGCGTGCGGTCCTCGGCCGCCCGGCCATACGGGTGGACGTGCCCGTGGATCATGACGCGGGCCTGCAACCTGCCCGCCAGGTTCTCGAAGCATTCGAAACCCCGGTGCGGCGGATCCTCCTGGTCGCCGACTCCCCGCGGTGGGCTGTGCGTGAGCAGCACGTCGACGCCGGACACCCCGGAGCGGCGCGCGTGCCACGCGCTCGTCAGCGCCAGGTTGCGCGCCCGCCGCCGCTGCTGCCGCTCGGTCCACTGATTGGGGCCGTCGTTGTAGCGGATGGATCCGCCGAGGCCGGCGATGCGCAGGCCCGCGATCCGCACGATCCGGCCGTCCGCGTTGACCGCACCGCACGGGCCCGGCCACGCCGAGGGCAGTCCCGCCCGCATCCACCCGACCCGTCCCGCGGAATAGCCGGACAGGTCGGCGTCGTGGTTGCCCGGCACGAAGACACACGGCGCGTCGAGGGCGTCGATCAGGTATTCCAGATAGTCGAACGGGAGGTCGCCCGCACCGAGGATCAGGTCGACGTCCATGGCGCGCACCTGCGAACTCCACAGCGACTCGATCGTCTCGTCGGACACTGCGAGTACCGAGACCATGCTCCGACGCTACCGGCTCGAGAGGCCGGAGGACGGGTGAGCGGGTTCGGTGGTTTGATGGCGGGGTGACTGACAGCGTTGTGGCCTCCGTTCGCGCGCACCTGCTGGGGCAGATCGGGGGACCGGAGCCGACTGCGGCATCGGTGACGTTCCTGGGCGTCGAACCGCTGGACGTGCTGCGGTTCGCACCCGACGACGAGGATCTGGTCCGTTACGTGACCCTGGGATGCTCCCGGCACCCGATGAGTGACCCCGGCGAACTGGTGGCCGACGCTCTCCGCGGCCCCCGCGCCGAACTGATCCTCACCCTGCGCGGCGGCGCCGGGGTGGCGTCGGGAGTCGCGCGCACCCTGGCGGTGCTGGCGGCGGCGCCGTCGGTGGAAGGTGTCGTTCTCGTGGAGGACGCGCTGCTCGACCTGGGAGAGCCGCTGTGGAAGGACGCGCCGTTCACCGCCGTGCTGCTCGGTGAGTCGACGATCCCCGACCTGCCGCTGCCCGAACCCGCGGAGGCCGTGCGGTTCCTCGCGGTCGTTCCGCTCACCGGCACCGAGGCGGCGTGGGTCCGGTTGCGCGGCGCCGGCGCCCTGCGTGAGGCGTGGGCGGAGGCGGGCATCGACGTGCGCGATCCGCACCGCGGCGCCGCGTCGCTCTAGAGCCAGTTGTTCCGGCGGAACGTGACGAACAGGCCCACCGCCACCGACGCGATCACGAACACCACGCCGTGATAGCCGTACTGCCAGTGGAGTTCGGGCATGTTGTCGAAGTTCATGCCGTAGATGCCCGCGATCATCGTCGGCACGGCCGCGATCGCCACCCACGCCGAGATCTTGCGCATGTCGGTGTTCTGCTGCACGGCGACCTTCGCCAGGGCGGCATCGACGAGTGAGCTGAGCACCTCGTCGTATTCGGCGATCCGCTCGGCGACGGTGGTGTGGTGGTCGAGGACGTCGCGGAAGTAGCGGCGGATCTCCTTCGGCACCGGATTGCCCGGTGACCGCGTCAGCCGGAGCAACGGATTCGACAGCGGGTTCACCGACTTGCGGAGTTCGACGATCTCACGCTTGAGCAGGTAGATGTGTTCGACCGCAACGCTGCTGCGCGGACTGAACACCGCCTCCTCCATGCTGTCGACGTCTTCCTCGATGGCCTGGGTGACCTCGAGGTACGTGTCCACCACGTGGTCCGCGACCGCGTGCAGCACCGCGTACGGGCCGAGAGCGAGCCGCTCCCCGTTCGCCTCCAGCGCGTGCCGGACGTTCGACAGCGGGGAATGGTCACCGTGCCGCACGGTGATGACGAAGTCGGCTCCTACGAAGACCATGATCTCGCCGGTCTCGACGATCTCACTGGCAGTGGCCACCGACTCGTGCGGCACATAGTTGACCGTCCGCAGCACCAGGAACAGCACGTCGTCGTAGCGTTCGAGCTTCGGCCGCTGGTGGGCGTGGACGGCGTCCTCGACCATCAGCTCGTGCAGCCCGAACGTCTCGGACACGCTCTCCATCTGGCCCTCGTCGGGAGCGAGCAGCCCGAGCCACACGAACCCCTGACCCCGCTTGCGGACCTCGGCCATCGCAGCCTGATGCGTGTACTTACCGGGAAGCCTCGTGCCGTCGACGTACACCCCGCAGTCCACGATGGCCCGCGCGGTCGGGATGCGGATCCTGGAACCCGGGTCCTTCTCGCCGTCGCGCTGATCCTTGTCGCTGCCGCGCCGGGGGAGCGAGGGCACAGACGGCACGGGGCCCTCCTTCACCGTCGAGTCGGAAACGCTGCCGGTGAATCGTACGTCAGCACCGGGTCCGGGCCGGGCGGCGTCGCACGACACGCCAGGCTTCCGGGCCGCACGCTCGGACCCCGTGCGGCGACACCTGACAGACTGGTCTGGTGCTCATCGATCTCCACACCCATTCGACGGCCTCCGACGGAACCGACAGCCCGGCGGACCTGGTGCGCGCCGCGGGGGCGGCGGGACTCGACATCGTGGCGATCACCGATCACGACACGACCGCGGGGTGGGCCGAAGCGGTCGCGGCGCTGCCTGCGGGGCTCGGGCTGGTGCGGGGCATGGAGATGTCCTGCGAGGGGCGGGGTGAGGACGGACGCCCGGTCGCCGTGCACCTCCTCGCCTACCTGTTCGATCCCGCGCACGCGGCGTTCGCGCGGGAACGAGAACGCCTGCGGAACGAGCGGATCGTCCGGATCCGCGCCATGGCCGAGCTGATGATGGAGGACGGTCTCCCCATCGACGCCGACGAGGTGCTCGCGGAAGCGGGACCGGCGGCCGGGCGCCCGCACCTGGCGAGGGCTCTGATGCGTGCCGGCGTGGTCGGCAGCGTCGGTGAGGCGTTCGTGGACCTGCTGGCCCCGCGCGGCCGGTACTTCGTCGACAAATCGGACACCCCGCTCGACGAGGCCGTGCAACTGGTGGCGGAGGCCGGGGGAGTGAGCGTCCTCGCCCACGGAAGGGCCCGCACGAGGGGGCGGCTGCTGTCGCTCGATCACGTCCGTGACCTGGCGGGAGCCGGTCTGCACGGGCTCGAGGTGCATCACCCCGACCATTCGCCGGAAGACGCGCGGGTGCTGCAGGCCCTCGCCGACGAGCTCGGTCTGGTCGTCACCGGCTCCTCCGACTACCACGGGACGAACAAAGCCATTCGGCTCGGCGAGTTCACAACGGACGCCGACGAGTTCGACACCCTCGTGTCGAAAGCATCCGGGGTGCAGGTGGTCTCGGCATGAACACGCACGAGTCCGAGCGATACGACCCGTACGCTCCCGCCGTCCCGAGGACGGTGGCGGCCACCGAACCGCGACGCAACCCGCTTCCGGTCCGCGCGCTGCGCGCCCTCAGCGGCGCCGTCGCCGCCGGTGTGGTGATCCTCTGTCTCGTCGTGATCGGCTCCGCCTACGTCGGCGGGGGCCGGGGCTTCCCGGGCCCCGGGGCGGTCTCGATCACCGCGCACGTGGTCGCGTCCGTGTTCGTGATCGTCGCGCAGCGGATTGCGGACCGCCGCGACGGGTTCGCCGCCGTGGTCGCGTCCGTGGCCGTCCTCGCCGCGGCGGCACTTCTGCTGGCCACCCAGTGGTGGGGTTGAGGAACGCTCGGCCCGATATCTGAAACCGGCCCTCACAGTGACCCGCCGGTAACTTATTCTCACAGGTAGAGGCCCGAAAACGTGAGACATCTGACTGTCGTGGCAATTTGATTGTGCATCGATATTCGTGCCAGACTTAGCACCACTCCGACGTCGGCGCCACCGCCCTTCGGCGGGGGTTTTTATGGCAGCGTTGCCAGGGGCTCACCCGCCCAGTGCCATGACGCTTCGGACGTTCTGCGGCCATCGTGATCGCGCACCCCGGAAGCTTCACCCCAGTTGTCGTTCGTGGAGTAACTGTGAGGATCAGCGCCGATCCCTACGGTTACTTCTCAGTAACCCGGCCCCGAGTGAGCCTGGACTTATCAGGAGTGTCATCGTGTCCATCGTGTCCGAACCCACCACACCGCAGAAGGTCGAACTGACCGACGAGGAGATCTTCGCCGGCCATCTCGGCGGCAAGCTCTCGGTCGAGACCACCGCTCCCCTCGACTCCCAGCGCGCCCTGTCCATCGCTTACACGCCCGGTGTCGCGCAGGTCTCCCGCGCCATCCACGCCGACGAGACCCTCGCCGACCGCTACACCTGGACCAACCGCCTCGTGGTCGTCGTCTCCGACGGCTCCGCGGTCCTCGGCCTCGGGGACATCGGCCCGCGCGCCTCCCTTCCCGTGATGGAAGGCAAGTCCGCGCTGTTCAAGAACTTCGCGGGCCTGAACTCGATCCCGCTGGTCCTCGACACCAAGGACCCCGACGAGATCGTCGAGACCCTGATCCGGCTGCGCCCGAGCTTCGGTGCCGTCAACCTCGAGGACATCTCCGCGCCCCGCTGCTTCGAAATCGAACAGCGCGTCATCGAGGCCCTGGACTGCCCGGTCATGCACGACGACCAGCACGGCACCGCCATCGTCGTCCTCGCCGCCCTCAAGGGCGCGGTCAAGGTCCAGGACCGCGACCTCCACGACCTCCGGGTCGTCATCTCCGGTGCCGGCGCCGCCGGCGTCGCCTGCGCGAACATCCTGCTCGCCGCCGGCATCGCGGACGTGACGGTCCTGGACTCGAAGGGCATCGTCTCGGCCGACCGCACCGACCTCAACGAGATCAAGGTCGACCTGGCCGCCCGCACCAACCCGGCCGCCCGCCGCGGCGGCGTCGTCGAAGCCCTCGACGGCGCGGACGTGTTCCTCGGTGTCTCCGCGGGCACCGTCCCGGAAGAGCTCATCGCGACCATGGCGGAGAACTCCATCGTCTTCGCACTGTCGAACCCGGACCCGGAGATCCACCCCGACGTCGCCCGCAAGCACGCGGCGATCGTCGCCACCGGACGCTCGGATTTCCCGAACCAGATCAACAATGTGCTCGCCTTCCCCGGTGTGTTCAAGGGTGCGCTCGACGCCGGCGCCCGGCGCATCACCGAAGGCATGAAACTCGCCGCCGCCGAGGCAATCCTCTCGGTCGTCGGTGACGAGCTGGCTGTAGACAAGATCGTTCCCAGCCCGCTCGATCCTCGCGTCGCCCCCGCTGTCGCGGAGGCAGTCGCCGCCGCTGCTCGCGCAGAAGGCGTCACCGGCTAGCGAGAATCCGTCGAGCACCCCGATCCGGAACCCGCACCCACGGTTCCGGTGTCGGGGTGTTTGCCGTTGTGGGAGAACTCGTTACGACGCGCGCTCGGCGATCTGTTCGGCGCTCGGATTCCGTCGCAGGCGGCCGGTTCCCGGAACGGACGCCCACACCGCCAGCGCGAGCAACCCGTCCACGACGAGAGCCAGAATCGTCACCAGCAGCGCGCCGACGAGCACCCGGTCGTACTGGCGCAGGGCCAGTCCGTCGAAGATGTAGCGGCCCAGGCCGCCGAGGTTGACGTACGCGGCCACCGTTGCGGTCGCGATGATCTGCAGGGTGGCGTTGCGCAGCCCGCCGAGCATGAGCGGCAGCGCATTCGGGGCCTCGACCCTCGTGAGGACCTGCCATTCGGTCATCCCCATCGCGCGGGCGGCGTCCACGACCGTCCGGTCGACATTCGCGACACCCGCATACGTGCCCGCGAGGACCGGCGGGATCCCGAGGATCACCAGGGCCAGGATCGGTGGGATCAGACCCAGCCCGAGCAGGAGCACCAGGAACGTCAGCAGGCCCAGCGTCGGCAGCGACCGAAGTGCGTTGACGAGACCGACCACGACCACGTCACCCTTGCGCAGATGTCCGATGATCAGACCGATCGGCACCGCCACCACCGCGGACAGTGTGACCGCCAGAAAGCTGTACCAGAGGTGTTCGAGGATGCGGGCGCCGATTCCGGTGCTGCCCGACCAGTTACCCGGGTCGACGATGTACTCCCACGCGCCGCCGAAGATGTTCACGAAGCCTCCTCCGGCGCGGGGGCCGTCGACTGTCCCGCGACCAGCGGTGCGCGCCGGACCCTCTGCTGCCGGGTCCACGGTGTCAGTGCCCGGCCGACGAGGAACAGCAGCAGGTCGAACGCGAGGGCCAGCACGACGATCGAGATGATCCCCGCCAGGATCTGATCGGGGTAGTCCCGCTGGTAGCCCTGCGTGAACAGGGTGCCGAGGCCGCCGATCCCGATCAGCGAACCCACCGACACCAGCGAGATGTTGGTCACCGCCACCACTCGGACGTTCGCAATGAGAACGGGCAGTGCGAGCGGCAATTCGACGGTCAGCGCCCGGCGGAGGCGCGTGAAACCCATCGCGGTGGCGGAGTCGACGACGTCCGCGGGAACGGAGTCGAGAGCCTCGGGAACGGCGCGGATGAGCAGTGCCGTGGAGTAGATCGTCAGCGCGATCACCACATTGAGCGGGTCCAGGATCTGCAGTCCGAAGACGGAGGGGATCGTCACGAACAGTGCCAGCGACGGGATCGTGAACGCGATGCCCGCCACGATCAGCGTGATCTTTCGCAGCCAGGAAGCACCCCGGATCGCCGTGCCCACCGGAACCGCGATGAGCAACCCGATCAGCAGCGGAACCAGTGCGAGATAGAGATGGGTCTTCGTCAGGTCGACGACGACCGAGAAGTTGTCGATGAGCCAGCGCACGCGATCACGGCCCGTCCGGGGTCGCCTGCTGGGCGGTGAAATAGTGCTCACCCCGCGCGCGGTCCTCCGCCGCCCGCTGCTCGGCCAGCTTCGCGATCACTTCGGAGCCGAGGATGCCGCCCGAGACCGCACCGTCCGCGTCGATGGCCACCCCGATGCCCGACGGCGAGGAGATCGCCGCGTCCAGTGCCTGCCGCAGGTCGGCACCGGGGGTGAAGAGCGATCCGCCCGCCGCAGTGCATTCGGAGACGGGCCGACCGGCCCGCGCCCCCTCGACGCCGGTGACGTCGATCCACCCCCGCGGCACGCCCGCGTCGGTGACGACGAGGACCCATTCACCCTGTTCGAGGCGCAGCCCGGGCAATTCGTTCTCGGTCGCCGTCCGCAGGGTGTGCAGCGGAACCTGATCTGCCGTCCGGAACGACAGCCCCCGGTACCCGCGGTCACGACCCACGAACGAGGCGACGAAATCGGTGGCGGGCGCCGACAGCACCGTGTCGGGTGCGTCGTACTGCTGCAACCGGCCGCCCGGCCCGAAGACCGCCACCCGGTCACCGAGTTTGACGGCCTCGTCGATGTCGTGGGTGACGAACACGATCGTCTTGCGCATGTCGGCCTGCAGCCGCTGCATCTCGGCCTGCAGATCTTCGCGGACAACGGGATCGACGGCGCTGAACGGTTCGTCCATCAGCAGGATCGGCGGATCGGCGGCCAGCGCCCGGGCGACCCCGACGCGTTGTTGCTGGCCGCCGGAGAGCTGGCCGGGATAGCGGGAGGCCAGCGCCGGGTCGAGTCCGACGCGTTCGAGCACCGCCAACGCGGCCTTGCGGGCGTTGCGCCTCGAGTCGCCGCGCAGCACCGGCACGGTCGCGACGTTGTCGACCACCGTGCGGTGCGGCAACAGTCCCGCGCTCTGGATCACGTAGCCGATGCCGAGGCGAAGCTTCACCGCGTCGGTCCGGGCTATGTCGCGGCCGTCGACCGTGATGGTCCCAGTGGTTGGGGTGATCATCCGGTTGATCATCCGCATCGACGTGGTCTTGCCGCAGCCGGACGGCCCCACGAAGACCGTGAACGATTCGGCCTCGATCTGCAGGTCGAGGCCGTCGACCGCCGTCGTGCCGTCCGGGTACTGCTTGGTGACTCCCGAGAATGTGATCACGGCAGCCTCCTCACGAGACCGGCTTGTCGAGCCCCTGGTCCGTCACCCACTGCTTCGCGGCCGCCGCCGGCTCGGTCTTCGCATCACCCGAGACGGAATTGTTGAGCGCGACAAGCTCTTCGGTGGTCAGCTTCGCGGACAGAGCGTCGAGGGCGCGGGTCAGCTTGTCGGAGGACTTGGTGGTGCGCAACACCGGGACGACGTTCTGCGCCGCGAAGTTGTTCAGTGGGTCCGCGAGCACCACGAAACCGTTCTCTGCGATCGCCGGAGACGTGGTGAAGATGTCGGCGGCCGTGATCTGTCCCGACGCGAGAGCGTCCACCGTGGCCGGACCGCCGCCGTCGGCGATCGGGACGAAGTTGTCGGGCGTGATGTCGAGGCCGTACTTGGCCTTCAGGCCGGGCAGGCCACCGGGACGTTCCTGGAATTCGGCCGGTGCGCCGAACTTCACCTCGTTCGAGTGTGCCGCCAGATCCGCGATGGAGGTGAGGTTCCAGCGCTGCGCCGTCTCCTTCGTGACGACGACGGCGTCCTTGTCCTCCGCGGGGGCCGGGGTGGTGATCGTCAGTTCCGAGCCCAGCGCGGCAGGCAGCGCCGCGTCGACGTCGGCGGCGCTCGTGGCGGTGGAATCCGGGTCGAGATACTGCAGGAGGTTGCCCGTGTAATCGGGGATGACGTCGATCGACCCGTCCTTCAGTGCGGGAATGTAGGCCTCACGGGAGCCGATGTTGAACTTCGTCGTCACGTCGAACCCGTTGGCGCGGAGCACCTCGGTGTAGATGTTCGCCACCGTCTCGGATTCGGGGAAGTTCGCCGATCCCACGATGATCGCGTTCGGGTCGTCACCGGAGCCTTCGCCGCCGCCGGACAGGGGGTCCGATCCGCCGCCACCGCACGCCGCGAGCGACACGACGGCGACCGTCGCGAGAGCGATACTGCCCACGGAGCGGCGGGTGAAGCCCGACAGAATTCGTGAGGTGCGCATGAGCGTCCTTCCCGTTGTCACCGGCGCCGGACCTGCCGACGGAAAGCCGGTGGACGCGTGTCCGCGCCATCGGTTGGCCAGTGTAACGATAGGGGCGGACAGAGCACGGTTTTCGGCCGGCTCGAGGTAAACGAAAGGCGCGACGTGGCACACACACGCACAGACGAATCGGCCGGGCGCCCGGCGGCGTGGTCCCGGGCACTGATCGCCGCGTCCGCGCTGCTACTGGTCGCGGGGGCAGCGTCCGGGTGCGCCGGTGGCGACAGAACCCTCGACGAGTCCGCGGGACAGGGGCAGGGCCAGATCGTGGTGGGTGCGGGTGACGGTGCGGAGAGCCGCATCCTTGCCGAAATCTATGCGGGTGCCCTGCGTTCGACGGGCGCGCCGGTCACCACCGACGACGGCCTCGGTGACCGGACCGCCTATCTCGGGCAACTCGATGCCGGAAGCGTCACGCTGGTGCCGGAGTTCACGGGCCGGCTGCTGCGCTATTACGACCCCGAGTCGACGGAAACCGAACAGAACGACGTGTTCGAGGCGTTGAGTAAGGCTCTGCCGCAGGGGCTTTCGATCTCCGACTTCGCCGCCGCCGAGGACAGGTCGGCGCTGGCGGTGACTCCGCAGATATCCGAACAGCTCGGTCTCACCACGCTGGACGACCTCGTTCCCTCGTGCGGAAAGAGCACCGCCGTCCTCGCCCCGGCGTTCGAGGCCGATGCTCTCGCCGGCCTCACCGGGTGCACGTTCGCGCAGACGACGAGGGTGGCCGACGACGCCGCCGCGCTCGGTGAACTCGCCGTCCCCGCACCGGCGGGCGGAGCCGTGGTGGCCGGTGTGACCACGTCGTCGCCCGACGTCGCGGACACGGATCTGGTGCTGCTGTCCGACGACGAACACGTGTTCACCGCGCAGAACGTGGTGCCGCTGTTCCGGATCGGGACCCTGAGCGAAGCCCAGCTGAAGGCGCTGAACGTCGTGGCGGGTGAACTGACGACCGCGGACCTGGCCGACATGATCGGCCAGGTCCGCGGTGGTGCCGATTCAGCCGACGTGGCGCGGGTGTGGCTGGACTCCCATCTGTGAACCCAGGAACGCCCCGAGTTCCGCGACCGCGTCCGCGGCCTCGCGGACCAGGGACGCCTGCAGATGGGCGACGTGCCACAGCCGGGCGTACTCGGTGAGCGTGACGTCCACCTTCGACTCGTTCAGCTTGTCGACGAACTCCATTATCTGCGGGTAAAGCACCTCGTCCACCCCGACGTGTATCAACGTCGGCGGCAGTCCCGCCAGATTTCCCTGCAACGGTGCGTAACCCGGATCCCGCGCGTCTCCGTTGCCCAGGTACTTCTCGGCGGCGTCGAACGACCACGCGGTGTTGACGACGAGATCACGGTCCCGGGACGTGTCGCGCCTGCCGGGATCGACCCACGGGGAGATCAACGCCAACGCCGCGGGAGTCACGCCGTGCCGATCGATCAGGCGTCGTGCGGTGGCGACGGTCAGGCCACCACCCGCCGAATCGCCCGCGATGGCGAGTTGCTCTGTCTCGTAACCGTGTTCGGTGTTCAGCTCCATGTACGCGGCGACGGCGTCCTCGAGCCCGGCCGGAAACGGATGCTCCGGAGCCAGCCGGTAGTCGAGGGTGTAGACGACGCAACCGGATTCCCGGGCGATGTGGGCGGCCAGCGATCGGTGGGTGGCGAGCGAACCGATCGTGTACGCACCGCCGTGCAGGTAGAGGACAGCGGTCCGGCGTTCGGTGGCTCCCACCGTGATCCGCTCCGCGGGCCTCCCGGCCAGGACGGTCGGGCGGACGACGGCACCGGCGGGCACCTGCTGCAGTGGAGCACCCACGTCGAGAAGGGTCCGCTGCACCGAGTACGGAAGCCGTGCGTTGAGGCTGAGGCGGTAGAACGGCCGGAGGGCCGTCGCGACGACCGGCAGCGGCAGGTGGAAGCTCATCGGTACCTCAGTTCGACTTGGGGAGGACGCGTCCGGCGACGAGGGCAACCACCCGCTGGTAGCTCGGTCCGACGAGCCGCACCCAGGCGTCGAGGAACTTGGCGTCGGCGCCGATCAGCACGCGCGCCTTGCCCTTACGGACGCCGGTCACGATGGTCTCCGCCGCCGCTTCCGGAGTGGTGCGTGCCAGCTTCTGGTCGAAGAACTTTGCGAACGTGTCGAGATCCTCGCCCGGTCCCGCGGTGGCGTTGCGGGCGATGGCCGTCTTGATGCCGCCGGGATGCACACACGTCACCTTCACGGGATGCTTGGCGATCAGCATCTCCTGGCGCAGCGACTCGGTGAAACCGCGCACGGCGAACTTCGCCGAGTTGTACGCGCTCTGGCCGGGCATGGACAGCAGTCCGAACAGGCTCGAGACGTTCACGACGTGACCGTCGCCCGACGCGATGAGATGCGGCAGGAACGCCTTGGTGCCGTTGACGACTCCCCAGAAGTCCACGTCCATGATCTTCTCGATGTCCTTGAACTCGGACTTCTCGAACTCACCGTGGTAGGCGATGCCGGCGTTGTTGTACACCTGGTTGATCTTGCCGAAGTGGGCCCGCACCTCGTCGGCGTACGCGAGCACCGCCTCGCGCTGGGTGACGTCCAGGTGATCGGACTTGACCTCGGCGCCCAGCGCCTCCGCCTGGCGTGCGGTCTCGGCGAGTCCGACCGTGTCCATGTCCGAGATCGCCAGCCGGGCGCCCCGGCGCGCCAGATCGAGGGCGAGCGCCCTGCCGATGCCGGAGCCGGCCCCGGTGATCACGACTACCTTGCCTGCGAACTCGCTCACTGTGCTGTCACCTTGTCGTCGTCGAGGTCGATCTGCGCCGGGATGGCGGCGGATCCGGGGGTCTTTCCGTTCACGTGCACGGGCGCAGGCAGATCGGCGGTGGCCACGCTGTCGTACGCGGTGAGATCGAAGCGCCTGGTCTCGTTCCGGAACTGGAACGTGAAGCCCGGCCACAGGGTGGTGTTGTTGCCGTGCTTGTCGAGGTACCAGCTCGCGCACCCGCCGTTGTTCCAGACGCTGTGTGACAGCTTCTCCTGGAGGTCGGCGTTGTACCGGTCCTGGGCGTCCTGACGGACCTCGATCTTGCCGATACCGTACTTGTCGATCGTCTGCAGGGCGTCGACGAGGTAGTTGAGCTGCGACTCGATCATGAAGACCATCGAGGTGTGGCCCAGGCCCGTGTTCGGGCCGACCAGGAAGAACATGTTGGGGAAGTTCGCGATCGCGGCGCCCTTGTAACCCTGCTGCCCGCCCTCGTCGAAGACCGCGGCGAGCGAGCGGCCGTCCTTGCCGAAGATGCCCTCGAACGTGGGGGAGTCGGTGACGTGGAAGCCGGTGGCGACGACGATGGCGTCGACCTCGCGGACGGTGCCGTCCTTCGAGATCACCGAGTTCGCCGTGACCTCGGCGATGCCGTCGGTCACCAGGTCGACGTTGTCCTGCGCGAGGGTGGGGTAGTAGTTGTTCGAGATGAGCATGCGTTTGCAGCCGATCTGGAAGTTCGGCGTCACCTTCTTGCGCAGAGCCTTGTCCTTGATCTGACGGCGCAGGTGGCGCTCGGCCGCGAGCTGCAGCGGCTTCATGAAGACGGGGGCCTTCGCGAGTCCGACGACCTGGCTCTCGCGCATCCAGTAGATGCCGGTGCGGCACAGCTTCTGGAAGCCGGGGAGGTATTTGAACGCGGTGTGCTCGAGCGTCGTGTACTCGCGGTCCGCCCGGGGGAGGATCCACGGCGCCGTGCGCTGGTACACGTCGAGGTGCGACACCTTCTTGCCGATGGCGGGCACGATCTGGATGGCCGAGGCGCCGGTGCCGATGACGGCGACGCGCTTGCCCGTCAGATCGGCGTCGTGGTTCCAGCGGGCGGAGTGGAAGATCTCGCCCTCGAAGCCTTCGATGCCCTTGATGTCGGGGAGGGACGGCTCGCACAGTGCGCCGACCGCGGAGACGACCACCTTCGCGACGAAGTTCCCCTTGGTGGTGCTGACCTCCCAGCGAGTGGTCGACTCGTTCCAGTGGGCGGACTGCACGTCACAGCCGAAGAGGTGCTTGTCGCGCACCTTGTACTTGTCCGCCACCGACTGGATGTACTTCTGGATCTCGGGCTGCGTCGAGAACGACCGGGTCCACTCCGGGTTCAGCGCGAACGAGTAGGAGTACAGATGTGAGGGAACATCGCACGCCGCACCCGGATACGTGTTGTCTCGCCAGGTACCACCGACCTCGTTGCCGCGTTCGAGCACGAGGAAGTCGGTCTTGCCTGCCTGGGTCAGCTTGATCGCCGCGCCGAGGCCGGCGAACCCGCTGCCGATGATCAGTGTGTCGACGTGGCGGACACCTGCGGTGGGGGCGTAAGTATCTGTGACGGGGAGACTCATGTAAGAAACCATAGGGCGCTATTGAGGGGCAGTCAATAGCCTATTGACCTTCATTCAGTAGTCTTGTCCCATGGACGTTGTGAAGCGGACCCGTCTCAGCCCCGAACAACGGCGCGCCCAACTGATCGACCTCGGCGCCAAGATGCTGGCGGAGCGCCCGCTCGAGCAGATCTCCGTCGAGGACATCGCAGATCAGGCCGGTGTTTCCCGCGGCCTGCTGTTCCACTACTTCGCGTCGAAGCACGACTTCCACCTCGAGATCGTGCGGCACACCAGTAGCGAGATGCTCGCCCGCACCGCCCCCGACCCGTACGTCGAGGAGGCGCGCGATCCGATGCAGATCCTGCGCTCGGTGCTCGCGTCGTACGTCGATTACGTCACCGAGAACCGTGGCACGTACGTCTCGCTCCTGCGGGGAACGGCGAGCGGGGACCCGGACATGCGGTCCGTCTTCGAGCAGACCCGCGCCGTGATGTCCGAGCGGACCCTCGAACAACTGCCCGCGATCGGCATCGAGCCCACCCGGGCGGTCGAACTCGCCGTCCGGGGCTGGATCGCCTACGTCGAGGAAGTCACGATTTCCTGGTTGCGCGACCCGCACCTGACCCGCGAAGAACTGATCGAACTCAATGTTCAGGCCCTTCCCGCGCTGGCCATTGCCGCCGCGCCCGAGATCGCCGCCGCGCTCGTGTCGGCCACGACGACCTGACACCCCTACTACCCCGACGCCGAAGCGGACGCACTCGTTGTGGGTAGCCGCTCCCGTTTTCGGGCGCGAAAAGTTGCGCGTGTGCAGAGAAGTGGTGCGTGCGGCCGGGCCCCGGCGTGACCGGGCTACAGATGCCGCAGGAAGGAGAGTTCCCAGATCTCCGCGCCCGGCGCCGCGGCGAGCAGGGGAGAGTGCGTCGCCATGATCACTTGCGAACCCTCCTCGGCCAGATCCGCGAGGACGCCGAGCAACGCCACGCACGACTGCAACGACAGCGCGGCCTCGGGCTCGTCCAGGATCCACAATCCCACGCCGATCGGAGGGTCGGCGACGTACCGCAGGAACGACTGGTTGTGCGAGAGCGCGTTGAACGATTGATCGCCTTCGCGGGGACGTGACTCGTCGGCCGCCCCGAACAGCGCATGCATCGACTCGGCCCGCAGGAAACACCCGCCGTACGGCCGCGGCCGGGCGCCGATACATGTGAGGTGGCGACCGAGGTCCAGGCACCACGAAGCCGGGTCGAGTCCACTCCGTGGAGTGAACTCGACCCGGCTCAATGGCAGATCAGTCAATCAGACGGTCAGCTGAACGCTTCAGCCGAAGGCTTCAGCCGTTTCACGCTCTTCAGCCGAAGGCTTCATCGATGATCTCTTGCTGTTCCACAGCGTGCACCTTGCTCGAACCCGAGGACGGTGCCGACATCGAACGACGCGAGATGCGCTTGATTCCGGACAGCTTGTCGGGCAGCAACTCGGGCAGAGCCAGACCGAAGAACGGCCACGCACCCTGGTTCGCCGGCTCCTCCTGAACCCACCGGAATTCGGTGGCGTTCGGGTAGCGGTCCAGCGTCTCGCGGAGACGACGGCTCGGAACCGGGTACAGCTGCTCGATGCGGACGATCGCGATGTCCTCGCGGTTGTCCTTCTGCTTCTTCGCCAGCAGCTCCCAGTACAGCTTGCCGCTGACGAGGAGGACCCGGCGAACCTTGTCGCGTTCGGCGTTGCCCGTCTCGTACGTGGGCTCCTCGAACACCGAGCGGAACTTGCCGGTGGTGAAGTCCTCGACGTCGGAGACCGCGGCCTTGTTGCGCAGCATCGACTTCGGTGTGAAGACGACCAGCGGGCGGCGGATTCCGTCGAGCGAGTGGCGACGCAGCAGGTGGAAGTAGCTGGCCGGGGTGGACGGCACGGCCACGGTCATCGAACCCTCGGCGCACAACTGCAGGAAGCGCTCGATACGACCGGACGTGTGGTCGGGACCCTGACCCTCGTGACCGTGCGGCAGCAGCAGCACGACGTCGGACAGCTGGCCCCACTTGGCCTCACCGGACGAGATGAACTCGTCGATGATCGGCTGTGCACCGTTGACGAAGTCACCGAACTGCGCCTCCCACAGCACGAGCGCGTCCGGGTTGCCCACGGAGTAGCCGTACTCGAAGCCGACGGCCGCGAACTCGCTGAGCGCGGAGTCGTAGACCAGGAACTTGCCGGGGTTCTCGCTGCCCAGGTTCTGCAGCGGGATGTACTCGGCGCCCGTCTTGCGGTCGATGAGGACCGAGTGACGCTGCGTGAACGTGCCGCGCTTGGAATCCTGGCCGGACAGGCGAACCATCTTGCCCTGGTCGACCAGCGAACCGAACGCCAGCAGCTCGGCGAAGGCCCAGTCGATCTTGCCCTCGCGCGACATTTCGCGGCGCTTCTCGATGACCGGCTTGACGCGCGGGTGGACGGTGAAGCCCTCGGGCAGGTTGACGAACGCGTCGCCGATCCGCTCGAGCACCGACTCGTCGACCGACGTCTTCAGCTTCGTGGGCAGCACCTGGTCGAGCTCGACCGACTCACTGGGCTCCGGCGTGTACTTCTCGAGTTCGCGAACCTCGTTGAACACCCGCTCCAGCTGACCCTGGTAGTCGCGCAGGGCGTCTTCGGCTTCCTTCAGCGAGATGTCGCCACGGCCGATCAGGGATTCGGTGTAGCTCTTGCGGACGCTGCGCTTGGTGTCGATCACGTCGTACATCGCCGGCTGCGTCATCGAGGGGTCGTCGCCCTCGTTGTGACCGCGACGGCGGTAGCAGATCATGTCGATGACGACGTCCTTCTGGAACTTCTCCCGGAAGTCGACAGCGAGCTGGGCGACCCAGACACACGCCTCGGGGTCGTCGCCGTTCACGTGGAAGATCGGCGCGCCGATCATCTTCGCGACGTCGGTGCAGTATTCCGACGAACGGGAGTGCTCCGGGGCAGTGGTGAAACCGACCTGGTTGTTGACCACGATGTGCACGGTGCCGCCGGTGCGGTACCCGCGCAGCAGCGCCAGGTTCAACGTCTCGGCCACGACACCCTGACCGGCGAACGCGGCGTCGCCGTGCAGCATCAGCGGCAGGACGGTGAAGCCGTCCTCACCCTTGTCGAGGATGTCCTGCTTCGCGCGGACCAGGCCCTCGAGGACCGGGTCGACAGCCTCGAGGTGCGACGGGTTGGCCGTCAGCGACACGGTGATGTCGTTGTCACCGAACATCTGGATGTACGTGCCCTCGGCACCGAGGTGGTACTTCACGTCGCCGGAGCCGTGAGCGGCCGCCGGGTTCATGTTGCCCTCGAACTCCGTGAAGATCTTCGAGTACGGCTTACCGACGATGTTCGCGAGAACGTTGAGGCGACCGCGGTGCGGCATGCCGATGACGACCTCGTCGAGCTGGTGCTCGGCGGCCTGGTCGATGACGGCGTCCATCATCGGGATGACGGACTCGGCGCCCTCGAGCGAGAAGCGCTTCTGGCCGACGTACTTGGTCTGCAGGAACGTCTCGAACGCCTCGGCGGCGTTGAGCTTGCTCAGGATGTACTTCTGCTGAGCGACCGTGGGCTTGACGTGGTGCGCCTCGACCCGGTCCTGCAGCCACTGCTGCTGCTCCGGCTCCAGGATGTGCGTGTACTCGACACCGACGTGGCGGCAGTACGCGTCGCGCAGCACGCTGAGCACGTCGCGCAGCTTCATCTTCTCCTGGGCGTGGAATCCGCCGACCTTGAACTCGCGGTCGAGGTCCCACAGCGTCAGGTCGTGCGTCGTGACGTCCAGGTCGGGGTGGCTCTTGAACTTGTCCTTGACGAACTGCAACGGGTCCGTGTCGGCCATCAGGTGGCCGCGGTTGCGGTACGCCGCGATCAGTTCGAGGACGCGGGTGTTCTTGTCGACCGCGCCTTCGGAGACGTCCTGGCGCCAGCGGACCGGCTCGTACGGAATGTGCAGCGAGTGGAAGATCTCGTCGTAGAACTCGTCGCTGATCAGCAGCTTGTGGATGGTCCGAAGGAAGTCGCCGGACTCCGCGCCCTGGATGATGCGGTGGTCGTACGTCGAGGTCAGCGTCATGAGCTTGCCGACGCCCATCTCGGCGATCTTCTCGTCGCTCGAACCCTGGAACTCCGCCGGGTACTCCATGGCGCCGGCACCGATGATGGCGCCCTGGCCGTTCATCAGGCGCGGCACGGAGTGCACGGTGCCGATGCCGCCGGGGTTGGTGAGCGAGATCGTGACACCCGAGAAGTCCTCGGCGGTGAGCTTGCCGTCACGCGCGCGCCGGACGATGTCCTCGTACGCGCTGTAGAACTGCGTGAAGTTGTGGGTATCGGTGTTCTTGATCGCGGCGACGACGAGGGATCTGTTGCCGTCCTTGCCCGGCAGGTCGATGGCCAGGCCGAGGTTGGTGTGTGCGGGGGTGACCGCGTTGGGCTTGCCGTCGATCTCGGCGAAGTGCCGGTTCATGTTCGGGAACGCCTTGACCGCCTGCACGATCGCGTAACCCAGCAGGTGCGTGAACGAGATCTTGCCGCCGCGGGTACGGGCGAGGTGGTTGTTGATGACGATCCGGTTGTCGAACATCAGCTTCGCAGGGATGGCGCGAACACTGGTGGCGGTCGGAATGGCCAGCGATGCCGACATGTTCTTCGCGACGGCAGCAGCTGCGCCGCGGAGAACCTTCGACTCGTCGGCGGCAGGCGCGGGGGCGGACGCCTTCGCGTCCTTCGCCGGGGCGTCCTTTGCGGGTGCGGCCTTCTTGGGGGCCTCGGTCTTCGGGGCGGCAGCCTTCGGAGCTGCACCGTTGGGTGCAGTCTTGGCTGCGGCACCGTTGGCCGGCTTGGTCTGAGGCTGGGGTGCGGTCGCGGACTCGGAAACAGGGGGAGTCGAAGCCTTGGCGGAGGGAGCGGCAGCAGGTGCGGCGGTGGTGGTGCCGTTCGTGCCGCGTCCGTTGGCTGCGCCTGCCTTGGCGGCGGCTGCGTCGGGAGAATAATCCGTCAGGAATTCGTGCCAACTCGCGTCCACGGACGACGGATCGTCCTGGAAACGCTGGTACATTTCGTCAACCAGCCACTGGTTCTGTCCGAACTGGGATGTAGAGCTGCTGCTCACGGCAGGTGTTCGCCTCGTTTCTATTTCGGTACCCGATCAGAGCGCCTATATACATGAGACTAGCCCTCGCGTGTGACGTGTAGATCGCCAGGCCTGCACGTGTGAGCTGTCTCACGGCCAACCGATGGGGTCACCATCGATGACGGTTCTCGCCCCGCGATTATTCCCCGCCCCGGTCTCCGCCGCATCCCACAGTCCCGAATAGTGGCCACCGGCATAGCGCAGGGTGGCGTGCGATCCCGTTTCCACCACCCGGCCCTTGTCGATGACGAGGATCACATCTGCCCGGGCCGCGGTGGCCAGCCGGTGGGCCACCACCACCGACGTGCGGGTGCGTGTCACACGGCTGCTCGCCTCGAGAACTACCTGCTCGGTGGCCGGATCGAGCGTCGCGGTCGCCTCGTCGAGCAGCAGCAGATCGGGGTCGACCAGCTCGGCTCGGGCGAGCGCGATCAGCTGGCGCTGGCCCGCCGACAAACCCTGCCCGCGCTCGCCGATGGGGTGATGCATCCCACCCCGCAATTCGGCGATCGTGCCCAGTGCTCCGACCGCGCGGGCCGCGTTCTCGATCTCTTCCCGGCTCGCATCCGGGCGGCCGTACGCGATGTTGGTGGCGACGGTCCCGGTGAAGAGGTGGGCTTCCTGGGGGACGACGCCGAGCCGTCCGCGGTACTCGCCGAGTGGGTACCGGCGGAGGTCCACGTCGTCGACGAGCACCGCCCCGGACGTCGGGTCGTAGAAGCGGGCGAGCAGCTTCACGATGGTCGACTTGCCCGCACCGGTCCGGCCGACGAGTGCGACGGTGGTGCCGGCGGGGATGTGCAGTTCGATGTCGGTGAGGGCGTCGCTGTCCGCGCCCTGATAGCGGAACCCGACGTCGCGCAGGCACAGCTCGCCGCGCAGATGCCCGTGGATCGGCTGGAGATCGTCACGGGAGGTCGCCCGCTCGATGGAGCTGGGTGTGCGGAGCAGGTCTCCGATCCGGAGCAGGCCCACACTGGCCTGCTGATACCCGTCGAACACCTGCGACAGCTGCTGGATGGGCCCGAACAGCAGCCCGAGGTACAGCACGAAGGCGACGAGGGTCCCTGTGGACGTGTGACCGCCCGCGACCTGGTGTGCACCGACGAACACCACGGTGGCCAGGGCGAGGTCCGACAGGAACGCGATGAACGGGAAGTACAGCGAGATCGCCCGCTGCGACCGCATCCGGCTGCGACGGTAGCTGTCGGCCCGCTCGGCGAACCGGCGGGCGGCGAACTCCTCGCGGCGGTATGCCTGGGCGGCGCGGAGCCCGGCGACGTTCTCCTGGAAGTCGGCGTTGACGAGGGAGATCCGCTCCCGCGAGACCGTGTACGCCACCGAGGAGATCCGGCGGAAGATCAGCGTCGCGACGAGGAGCGGCGGGATGACGGCGAGGGCCACCAGCGCGAGCGTGACGTTCGTGACGACGAGGGCGACCGAGATGCCGAGGACGGTCAGCACGCTCACCACAGCGGTGGACATCCCCGTCTGGATGAACGAGGACAGCGCGTCGACGTCGGTGGTCATCCGCGTCATGATGCGGCCGGACAGTTCGCGCTCGTAGTAGTCGAGCCCGAGCCGCTGCAGGTGGGCGTAGCTGCGCACCCGCAACCCGAACAGCACCCGTTCTCCCGCTCGCGCGGTGAGCACCGTCATCAGGGCGACGACGAGCCAGCCGGCGACGACGAGCGCGACGCCCACCCCCGCGGCAGTCCAGAGCGTCGCGGCGTCCTGCGGGACGACACCGTGGTCGATCGCGTACCGGACGATGGACGGGAACGCGATCCCCGCCAGCGCGTCGAGCGCGAGGCAGACGACGACGGCCACGAGGAGGCCGCGGACCGGCCGCAGGATCCGCGACAGCCGGAAGTCGGGTTCGGGGAGGCGCAGGTTCCGCGTCTCGATGCCTGGGCTCTCGACGGCCGGCGGCAGCGCATTCACGGCGTCCCGGAGTTCGGGGGTGGCGGCCACGCTGCCCAGCGCTCCCGCCATCGGTCCGCCGCCGGCACGGCCGCCGGGGCCCGCGCCGGGGGCCGGGGTGCGGCCGGACGAGGCGGCCGCGACGGGTCCGTCCCATTCCTCGGCGTCCTCCGGCCACAACTCGGACTCGGACGGCACGCGCCGATACGGCATGGGGTCGCTCGGTGCGGGGACGCTGACGTCGATGGGGCCCGCGTTCTCGGCGGAGGCGAACAGTGCGCGGAAGAGCGGACACCGTTCGTCGAGTTCGGAGACCGTGCCGGAATCGACGATCCGTCCGCCGTCGAGAACGGCGACGCGGTCCGCGAGCGACAGCGTGGAGCGGCGATGCGCCAGTATCAGTGCCGTCCGGCCGTGGTTGGCGCGCAGTGCCTCGAAGATCGACGCCTCGGTGGTGGCGTCGACAGCGGACGTGGCGTCGTCGAGGATCAGCACCCGCGGGTCGGTGAGGAGTGCGCGTGCCAGCGCGATCCGCTGCCGCTGTCCGCCCGACAACGTGAGTCCACGTTCGCCGACGACGGTGTCGTAGCCCTCCGGCAACGCGGAGACGAATTCGTCGGCGGCGGCCATGGCGGCGGCGGCGCGGATCTCCTCGGCGCTGGCGTCGGGCCTGCCGAGCGCGATGTTGGCCGCGATGGTGTCGGAGAAGAGGAAGGGTTCGTCGAACACGAGTCCGACCGCCTCACGCAACTGCTCGGCGCTCAGGGTGGACACGTCGAACGATTCGCCGCCGGACGTGAGGGACACCGAACCCGAGGACGGCGCGTAGAAGCGGGGGAGCAGCAGCGACAGTGCGGTCTTGCCGGAGCCGGCCATGCCGACCACCGCGACCGTCTCGCCGGGTGCGATCCGCAGGTCGAGCCCGCGATGGACGTGGCGCTCCGATTCGAACCCGAACGTCACCGAGCGCAGATCCACACCGAGCGGTCCGCCGGGCAGCGCGGTGGGGTGCGGTGGGTCCGCGACCTCCGGTTCGGCGTCGATCACCTCGTACACGCGCTCGACGGCGGCCCTGGACAGCTGGGCCATGATCACGACCGACGACAGGGTGCGGGTGACGCCGGTCATCGTGGCGACGTAGGTGGCGAAGGCGAGGAACGTGCCGATCGTGATGGTCCCGTGCAGTGCGAGGTAGCCGCCGATCGCGATGACGCCGACGAGGCCGAGTTGGGGCAGCGCCGCCATGGTCGGGGCGAAGCGCGCGTTGATCCGGGCGGCCCGCAGGCGTTCGGCGTACAGCGCCCGGCTGTGGTCCTCGAGTTGGTCGACGGCCCGGCGTTCCTGGCCGAAGCCCTTGACCACGCGGACACCGGTGACGGTTTCCTCGACGTGCTGCGCGAGGTCGGCCGCCCGCTGCTGCGCCGACCAGGTGGCCGCGAACAGCTTCGGTCGCATCGTGTACACGACGAGGCAGACCGCGGGAACGATCACCAGCGCGACGACGGTCAGCAACGGCGAGAGCCACGCCATGATCGCGAGGGCGAGGACGAATTGGAGCAGCGCTCCCGCCGACAGCGGGACCATTGCGAGCAGGCCCTGCACCAGCTGGAGGTCGGTGATGGACCGGGACACCACCTGGCCGGTGCGGATCTGATCCTGCCCCCGCCCGTCGAGCCGTTGCAGCGCGCCGAGCAGGCCCAGCCGCAGGTCGTGCTGGACGTCCAGGGACAGCTTGCCCGCGAGCATCCGGCGGCCGTACTGGCAGCCGAACCGCACGCACGCGAGCAGTGCGATGAGCAGTGCGGCGGTGCCGATCACCTGGGTGGCGCTACCGGAGCCCGCTGCGTCGACCGCGTACTTGGTGAGGAGGGGAAACGAGATATCGATGCCGGCGGCGATCACCGTCACGGTCAGGGCGCCGAGTGCGACGCGACGGTGCGCCCAGCACTCACCGCTCAGCCGTCGAATCCAGCCCGGCCGTGCCTGATCCCGCTCCAGCGTCTGTTCCCGTTCGATCACCGAACCGGACGCACTCTCACCTACCACTGGGTCCACGTTAGCGCCGGGTGCCGACAGGGCCGGTATCCGGCGCGGCGTCAGGTGATGTCGCGCTGCCGGGTGAGCGCCCAACCGCCTGCGACGAAGACCGCCGTCCACCCGAGCAGGGCGAGGGGTGCGGCAGGCCAGAGCGTCAGCCAGTCGATCTCGTTGCCTGCGGCCGCGTTGGCGACCGTCCCGAGGGTGGCGGACACGGGGAGGATGCCGCCGACGGAGCCGATGCCGATTCCGCTGAGGATCGAGCGGAGGATCATCTCGCCGAGGGTGTACCAGACGACGAGGGCGATGCAGCTTCCGACGGACGAGCCGGTGAGCATCGACACGCCGCCGCCGATGAGCGCCCAGAGTGTCGCGCAGATCAGGGCCGCCCCGAGCATCGCGAACAGGGATCCGCGCAGTTCGAAGGTGTCACCGCCGAACGTCAGCAGCAGGGCGACGCTGACCACCTCCACCACGAGGCAGTAGAAGAAGCCGAACGCCGCGGTGACGGCGAGCTTGGCGCCGATCACCCCGTCCCGGCCGCGGGCGGTGAGGAACGTGGTGGTGAGCGTCTTGTACCGGAATTCCGTGCCCACGTTGACCGCCCCGAACAGTGCGGCGAACAGGACGACGAGGGCGACGGCGACGGCCAGCCCGAACAGGGTGGCGGCGAGGTTGGCCTCGTTCGGATCGGCCTCGAACGCGTCGGTGAAGGCGCGCATCACCGGAAGGGTGATCGCGCTCGAGAACATTCCGACGATCAGCGGTGCCAGACCGAGCATCCACCAGAAACGCAATGTGGTGACCTTGCGGAATTCCGCGGTGAGCAGTGTTGTCATCGCGGACCTCCGGACATCGGACCCTGCTGGAGGTGTGCGGGTGGTGGGCCGTAGCCCGGTGGCGGGGCGTATCCCGGTTGCGCGGGGTAGCCGGGCGGCGGCCCGTAGCCGGGTTGCGGGGCGTAACCCGGTTGTGCGGGGTAGCCGGGCGGCGCGTACCCGGGCTGGGGAGCGTACGTCTGCGGCGGGCCGTACCCCGAGGGCGCGGCGGGGCTCGCCCCGGCGACGTACTGGCCCGCGGTCATCGACAGGAAGAGCTGCTCGAGGTCGATGTGATCGCCGACGGCCCCGAAGATCGTCACCCCGGCTCCCGCGGCGACGGACTCGACGAGTTCGAGGGACGCACCGACGACGGCGAGGCGCCCATCGGCGAGCGAGCGGGCGTCGACGATGCCCTTCGCGGCCAGGGCGGTCGCCAGCGCGGCCGGGCTCGACGACGCGACCAGCAACCGGCTCTGCTGCGACTTGCGCAACTCCTCCATGCGTCCCTGGTAGACGAGGGAGCCGCGGCTGACGATCACCAGATTGTCGACGGTCTGCTCCACCTCGCGGAGGATGTGGCTCGAAATCAGCACGGTGCGGCCGGATGCGGCGAAGCCCTTCAGGAATTCGCGCAGCCAGGCGATGCCCTCGGGGTCGAGCCCGTTGGCCGGTTCGTCGAGGATCAGGATCCGCGGATCACCGAGCAGCGCCGTCGCCAGCGACAGCCGCTGACGCATGCCGAGGGAGAAACCGCCCGCCTTGCGACCGGCGACGTCCTCGAGCCCGACGAGTGCGAGCACCTGGCGTGCGCGTGCGTCCGGAACGCGGATCGCGGACGCGTACACCTTCAGGTGGTCGAGTGCCGTCCGGTTGGGGTGCAGGCTCTGCGAGTCGAGGACGGCGCCGACCGTGCGCGCGGGGTCGACGAGGGAGCGGATCGGGACGCCGGCGACCGTGGAGGTGCCGGACGTCGGCTTCACGAGACCGAGGATCATCCGCAGCGTCGTGGTCTTGCCCGAGCCGTTGGGCCCGAGGAATCCGGTGATCGATCCCTGCGGCACGGTGAAGCCGAGGTCCGTGACCGCGTCGACGTTCTTGAAGCGTTTCGACAGCCCCCGCACCTCGATCGGCGCCGCGAAACTTCCCGGGATTACTGTGGTCAACCCGTCCTCCCCTGCCACAATCGAATGGAACTGTTCCGACCCTACTGGGCTGCCGTGCCGAGATTCACCAACTGCGTACAGGCGTCGCGACGGCGCTTGCTGACACCAATCGATTGGGGACGCACATGAGCAAGCACCACCATCATCACCAACGCGACGTCATCTCTCCCGCGTACACCGGGCGCCTCTCGGTCGACCCGTTTCCGGCGTTGCGGATGCCGGACGACGAAACCGATCCCGAGGCCACGTACCGGTTCATCCACGACGAGTTGATGCTCGACGGCAGTTCCCGGTTGAACCTGGCCACGTTCGTCACCACGTGGATGGATCCCGAGGCCGACAAATTGATGGCCGAGACGTTCGACAAGAACATGATCGACAAGGACGAGTACCCCGCGACGGCGGCGATCGAGGCCCGCTGCGTGTCGATGGTGGCCGATCTGTTCCACGCCCCCGACCTGTCGACCACCGACCCGGCCAGCGCCACCGGCGTCTCGACGATCGGTTCCAGCGAGGCGGTCATGCTCGGTGGGCTTGCGCTCAAGTGGCGGTGGCGGGCGAAGCAGGAAGCGGCCGGGAAGGACACTGCCCGGCCGAATCTGGTGCTCGGCAGCAACGTCCAGGTGGTGTGGGAGAAGTTCTGCCGGTACTTCGACGTCGAGCCCAAGTACCTGCCGATGGAGAAGGGCCGCTACGTCATCACGCCCGAGCAGGTGCGGGACGCGGTCGACGAAAACACCATCGGTGCGATCGTGATCGTGGGCACCACCTATACCGGGGAACTCGAGCCGGTGGCCGAGATCGCGGCAGCGCTCGACGCGCTCGCCGCGTCCGGCGGCCCGGACGTCCCGATCCACGTGGACGCGGCGAGCGGTGGCTTCGTCGTCCCGTTCCTGCAACCGGAGTTGTTGTGGGACTTCCGGGTTCCGCGCGTCGCCTCGATCAACGTGAGTGGTCACAAGTACGGGTTGACGTATCCGGGGATCGGGTTCGTGGTGTGGCGTGAGCGTGAGTACCTTCCCGAGGGGCTGGTGTTCCGGGTCAACTACCTGGGCGGCGACATGCCGACGTTCACCCTCAACTTCTCGCGGCCCGGTAATCAGGTGGTGGGCCAGTACTACAACTTCCTGCGGCTCGGCCGGAAAGGCTACCGGTCGATCATGGAGACGCTGCGCGACACCGCGGTCCGGGTCGGCAAGCGCATCGCCGAGCTCGAATACTTCACCCTCATCACGGACGGGACCGACATACCGGTGCTGTCGTTCGAACTGGTCGGCGACCCCGGGTTCACGGTCTTCGACGTGTCACACGAGATGCGGGCGCGGGGCTGGCAGGTGCCCGCCTACACGATGCCCGCCGACGCGGAGGACGTGGCGGTTCTGCGCATCGTCGTCCGCGAGGGCTTCAGCGCCGACCTGGGGACCCTCGTCGCCGAGGCGATCGAGGAAGTGTGCGCCGAACTCTGCGAGAAGGGCGGCGGGCGTTCGACGGAACAGCACTTCGCCCACTAGGTCACGCTTCGATCGCGCGGAGCTCGTCCGGCCAGCGGGCAGGCGCGGGACCGAATGCCTCCCGCGAGTTCTTGATGACGCCCTTGCCGATGGCCCGGTTGCCGGCGCCGCCGATGGCGGCGCCGATGCCGGCGGGCACGAGTTTGCCGAGTATCAGCGCGCTGCGGCGGGCGGCGTACTTGGTGATGAACTTGCGCACCAGCGTGCTGTTCATGCCCTTCATCGTGGGGCCGGGGATGCGGCTGGTGATGGCGCTGGCCCAGTTCTTCGCCGTCACACCGGTCGCCTTCTGGACGATCTCCATGCCCGATTCGCCGAGGGCCACCGAGAGGACCAGTGCGCGCCGCTGCTGATGGTCGGCGGCGGAGATGCCGTGCACCGACGCGACGGCGAGGGTGAGCAGCGCCGCCGCTTCCAGGAAGAACGCCGATTCGGCGCCCACCGCCGCGATGGAGGCGACAGTGCCGACCCCGGGAATGGCGGCGGTGGCGCCGACGGCGCTGCCGCTGCCCGTCACCGCCAGCAGGAACATCTTCTCCATGCGCTCGACGATCTGCGCGGGCGACTCACCGGGGTGCGAGCGCCGGACCCATTCGACGTACTTGGCCACCGCGGGCGCCTGGAGCCGGCTTCCGTTGTCGAGGACCGAGACCAGTACCTTCTCCACCGGTCCACCATTGCCAGCCATCGGGGCTCCCGTCTCGCCTAGTGCTTCGAGTGTGCTGGCACCGACTGTAGGTGAGCGAACGCCGTGGCCGCTGTCGGCGCCGTTGCCTAGGCTGGTGTCGTGAGCGTCGCCGACAGCGATACCGCGGTGTCGTCCGGGGCCTTCCGGCGCCCGGCCGCACCCCTGCGCGCCCTGGTCACGGGGTACGACGGCTACCGGCTCGCCGGGTTCGAGCCCGGCATCCATCTCGGTCTGCCCTCGCCCTGCCTGACGGTGATCGTGACGATCGACGAGCCCCTCGACATCGCAGCCCAGGCGGCGCCCGAGCAGGCGCCCGGTCGATACGACACGCTGGCCAGCGGCATCGCGACGGCACCGGTGACGATCCGGCACGACGGCAACCAGCACGGCGTCCAGCTGGCACTCAGCCCGCTCGGCGCCCGGGCGCTGCTGGGCGTGCCCACCGCCGCCCTGGGTGCGTGGGTCGTCGGCCTCGAGGACCTGCTCGGTTCCGAGGCGGGGGAGTTGACGGAACGGCTGTCCCTCGAACCCGGCTGGGACGGGCGGTTCGCGATCCTCGACGAGATCCTCACGCGCCGCGCCGCGCCTGCGGAGATCGACCCGCATCTCACCCGCGCCTGGCACCTGCTCGTCGCCGGCGGCGGTGTCCGGGTCGGCGACGTCGCGCACGAGGTCGGCTGGAGCAGAAGGCATCTGGTGAACAGGTTCGTCGCGGAGTACGGCGTGACGCCCAAGGACGTGGTGCGGTTGTCCCGCTTCGATCGTGCGCACCGGATGCTCAAGGGGGCCGCCGGGGCGACACTCGCCGACGTGTCCGCGGTGTGCGGCTACTACGACCAGGCCCACATGGCGCGGGACTGGCGCGATCTCGCGGGAGTCCCGCCGTCGCGGTGGCGGGAGATCGACCCCTTCTCATTCGTCCAAGACCCCGACCCCGACGACGGTGCACGGTGATGTCATGACTACTTCGACGCAAACCACATGTGTGTGGCCCACGCTCGTCTACCGCGACGCGCGGGGCGCGATCCGCTTCCTCGTCGAGGCCTTCGGGTTCGCCGAGAAGGCGGTGTACGGCGAGGGCGACCGGGTCGATCACGCCGAACTCGGCTGGCCGAAGGGCGGCGGCATCATGCTCGGCTCACCCCGCGACGACTCGGTCATCAGCGACCTGCCGCCGGGGACGGGGTCGGTGTACCTCGTCGTCGACGACCCCGACGCACTCCACGCGCGCGCCGTGGCCGCCGGCGCCACGATCGTCGCCGGACTGAAGGACGAGGACTACGGCTCGCGCGGATTCACCTGCCGCGACCCCGAGGGCGTGTTCTGGAGTTTCGGCACCTACGCCGGCGCCTAGATCCGCCCGATCACACGCCGTGCCCGGCCGGGACCTCCTCGCCGGGCTTCGGCGGAGGCGGCGGGGTGCCGTCCCCGAACGGCCTGCCGCCCAACCCTTCACGGCCGTGCGGCGTGAGCCAGCCGGACAGGTCGGGGCCCTTCGGCACGATCTGCGTGGGATTGATGTCGGTGTGCACGATGTAGTAGTGCTGCTTGATCTGGGTGAAGTCGATGGTGTCGCCGAACCCGGGCGTCTGGAAGAGGTCGCGCGCATAGCTCCACAGGACGGGCATCTCGTCGAGTTTGTTCCGGTTGCACTTGAAGTGCCCGTGATAGACCGCGTCGAACCGTGCCAGGGTGGTGAACAGCCGCACGTCGGCCTCGGTGATGGTGTCCCCGACGAGGTACCGGCGGTCGGTCAGCCGCTCCTCGAGCCAGTCGAGGCGGGCGAACAGGCGGTCGTAGGCGGACTCGTACGCCTCCTGGGATCCGGCGAATCCGCACCGGTACACACCGTTGTTCACGTCGCGGAACACGAGGTCGGCGACCTCGTCGATCTCGTCGCGCAGCGGCCCGGGGTAGAGGTCGGGCGCGCCGTCGCGGTGGTACCGCGTCCATTCCGACGACAGGTCCAGGGTGATCCGGGGGTAGTCGTTGGTGACCACCTGCCCGGTGGGGACGTCGACGATCGCCGGTACGGTGATGCCCCGCGGGTAGTCGGGGAAGCGCGCGAAGTACGCGTCCTGCAAGCGCGGGATCTTCAGCACGGGGTCGAGTCCGCCCGGGTCGAGATCGAAGGTCCAGCTGCGCTTGTCGTGGGTGGGGCCGCACAGCCCCATCGACAACACGTCTTCGAGCCCGAGCAGCCGCCGGACGATGATGGCGCGGTTGGCCCACGGGCAGGCGCGGGCGGCCACGAGTCGGTAGCGGTCGGGCTCGACGGGATAGCCGTCGCGGCCGTCGGCCGTGATGCGGGTGGGGATGTAGTGCGTGTCGCGCGTGAACTCGGCGCCGGATTCGACGTACGCGCCTTCCGTGCCGTGCGGTTCTGACGTTCGGTCTGTCATGGTCGACTCGTTCCCCGTCTTTCGATGTCGTCTCAGAGCGTACTTCGCGAGATCGTGACCTCGGCGTACGTTCCCAGTTCCCGGTACCCGGCGCGGGCGGCGAGCGCGCGCGAGGCCGGATTGCCGCGGGGCGAACGGCATTGGGCGATCAGGCCGGCGTCGAGTGCGTCGTCGGTGGCGATCCCGGCGACCGTGGCGCCCAGTCCCCGACGCCGGAACTCCGGTGCCGTGAGCACCCCGACATCGGCGAGGAATCCCTGGAACTCGGTGTAACCGGCACACCCGACCGGTTGCTGCGCGTCGTCGAGGATCGTGAACCACCGCTCGCGGTCTGCCACCCGGGCCTCGGCGACGTCATCCGGGGGACATGCCGCCTCGACCTGCCGGACGTGGTCGCGTTCGTGGGAGACGAGGGGTGGCGGGCCGGTCACCGGATCCTGGTAGTCGGTGCCGTACGCGAGCGCCACCGGGCCGGCGCACCGTCCGGACCGATCCTGGGTGAGGGCGAGCAGCGTCGCGGATTCCGTCAGTTCCTCCGCCGTGTGCCCGTCGGCGCGCTCGATCGCCCACCGCGGTCCGACGAGCGCGGACGTCTCGCCGAGGCGCAGGAATCGGATCGTGTCGGTGTCGTCGTCCACCCGGACCGCGCGGTCGTCGGCGTCCGGCCGGGCGGCCAGTGCGTCGTCGGGCAATCCCAGTTCGCGTGACCAGGCGAGTCGAATGATGTCGAGGTGATGGGAGTCCACGGGGCCCACGGTAGCCGCTTGTTCGCGCCGACCCCGGACGGTATATTCCACGTGGAGTATTCGACTCGGAGTAGTGGAAAGGTGGTGACCGTGGCACTCACGCCGCTCGGCGTCACCATCCTCGGCCTGCTGTGTGAGCGCACGATGCACCCGTACGAGATGTATCAACTCGCGGACACCCGCCGTGGACGCGTGGTGAAGATCCGGCCGGGGTCGCTGTACCACACCGTGAGCAGGCTCGAAGGTGAAGGACTGGTGCGCACCACCGGCACCGACCGGGCGGGAAACCGGCCCGAACGCACCATGTACGAGGTCACCGACGCGGGCCGGGAAGCGCTCGTCCACCGGGTGAGCGACATGCTCGCCACCCCGGTGCCCGAGTACCCGCAGTTCCCGCTCGCACTGGCCGAGGCGCACAACGTCGACGCACCCACCGTGGTGGAACTGCTCCGGGAACGGCTCGATCACCTCACCCGCGAGATCGACGAACTCGACACGGCCGCCGCGCTCGCCTGCTCCACCGAGATCCCCAGGATCTTCCTCCTCGGCAACGAATTCCTCGTCACCGTCGCCCGCGCGGAGCACGAATGGCTCCGCGCCCTGGTGGCCGACATCGACTCCGGCGCCCTGCCGTGGCTCTCGCCGGAACTCGTCGAACGACTGACACACTCACGCCGGATCCCGTCCGGTTCAGCAAAGGATTGATGATGGACACCGAGCGCACCGCACCACCCGAGCACCGAAATCCCTGGCCCGCGCTGTGGGCCCTCGTCATCGGCTTCTTCATGATCCTCGTCGACAGCACCATCGTCGCGGTGGCCAATCCGGCGATCATGAACGACCTGCACACCGACATCAACAAGGTCGTCTGGGTCACCAGTGCCTACCTGCTGGCGTACGCGGTGCCGCTGCTGGTCACCGGTCGACTCGGTGACCGCTTCGGTCCCAAGAACATCTACCTGATCGGGCTCGTCCTGTTCACCGGGGCGTCGCTGTGGTGCGGACTGTCCGGCACCATCACGATGCTCATCGTCGCGCGGGTGTTCCAGGGACTCGGCGCCGCACTGATGACGCCGCAGACGATGGCCGTCATCACCCGCACGTTCCCGCCGGACCGCCGCGGCACCGCGATGGGTCTGTGGGGTGCCGTCGCCGGTGTCGCCACCCTGGTGGGACCGCTCGCCGGCGGCGTGCTCGTGGACAACCTCGGCTGGCAGTGGATCTTCATCGTCAACGTCCCCGTCGGCGTGATCGCATTCGTGCTCGCCTGGCGACTCGTGCCTTCTCTCCAGACCCACGCGCACAAGTTCGACATCCCCGGGGTCGTGCTCAGCGCGCTCGGCATGTTCTTCCTCGTGTTCGGAATCCAGGAGGGCAGTTCCTACGACTGGTCGGCGACCGTGCTTGCCTCGATCGGCGCAGGCCTCGTCCTGCTCGGCGTCTTCGTCTGGTACCAGTCCTGGAACAAGAACGAGCCGCTGCTGCCGCTGGGCTTGTTCACGGACCGCAACTTCTCGCTCGCCAACGTGGCGATCACCTCGATGGGATTCGCGATCACCGCGATGGTCCTGCCGCTGATGTTCTACACGCAGGCGGTGCGCGGTCTGTCGCCCACCCGGTCGGCCCTGCTGCTCGTGCCCATGGCCGTCCTCACCGGTGTGTTCGCCCCGTTCATCGGCAAACTCGTCGACCGCACCCACCCGCGGTACATCGCGGGCGCCGGGTTCCTGCTGTTCTCGATCGCGCTCGGCTGGCTGTCCATGGTGATGTCGCCCGACGTGGCGATCTGGGAACTGCTGCTGCCGATCGGGCTGATCGGTCTGGCCAACGCGTGTATCTGGTCGCCGCTTGCGGCCACGGCCACCCACAACCTTCCGCCCCATCAGGCGGGCGCCGGGGCGGGCGTCTACAACACGACCCGCCAGGTCGGCGCGGTCCTCGGCAGCGCCGCGATCGGCGCGCTCATCACGGCCCGCCTGTCCGCGCAGGGGCTGAACGCCGACAGCCAGGAGGCCGGAGTCGGGGAGATGCCCGAGTTCGTGAAGGAACCGTTCGCCACGGCGATGTCGCAGTCGATCTGGCTGCCCGCCGCCGTCCTGCTGGTCGGTTTCGTCGCCTCCGTCTGTTTCGCCCGACCGTTGCGGGAGAAGAAGCCCGGGGTCAGTGCGGACGACGCAGCCAGTCGGGAAACATCACTGCGGGGTTGAGGTAGTCGTCGGGGTCGAACGCCCGCTTGATCGTCCACATCGCGCCGATGTCCTCGCGGCTGAGCGCGAGGTCCAGGTAGTTGCGTTTGTGTGCGCCGACGCCGTGTTCGGAGGCGATGTTGCCGCCGTGGTCGCGGATCAGTTCCGTCACCGGCCGGTACAGCACGGACTCGTCGGGGCAGCGCAGCACGTTGAGGTGGACGTTGCCGTCGGCGACGTGCCCGAACAGTATCGGGACCGCGTCGGGTGCCCGGCTCGCCACCAGCGCGACGGCGTCGGCGACGAACGCGGCGAGTGCGTCCAGCGGGAGGGCGGCGTCGAATTTCAGCGGTGGCCCGAACAGCCCGACCACGTCCGCGAACGCGTCGCGCGCCGCCCACACCCGGGCGCGGCCTGCGGGATCGATCCCGACGGCGGGTTCGTCGTCGGGATCGCACCGTTCCAGCGCGTCGGCGAGTTCGCCGGTGAGGTCGCGGTGGCCGGCCAGTTCCACCAGGAGATACCACGGCAGTCCCGTGGGAACCGCGAAACCGAGCCGCGCCGAGGCCAGGTCGAGCCCGCGGCCGTCGAGCATCTCCACGGCGTCGACGCCCCCCAGCCGCCGGACGACGTGCGCCGCGTCGATCAGCCCGGACAGGTGCGCGAACCCGGCGAGGGCGGTCACACGGAATTCCGGAACCGGGTGCAGCGCCAGATCGACGGCCGTGACCACACCGAGGGTGCCCTCGCTGCCCACCCACAGCGCGGGCAGGTCGTATCCGCAGTTCTCGGCGCCCACCCGCATGCTGCGCCGCACGATCGCCCCGTCGGGGAGCACGACTTCCAGGCCCAGCACCTGCGCGGACATGTGGCCGTACCGCACGGTGTGCAGCCCGCCGGCGTTGGTCGACACCATGCCGCCGATCGTCGCGGAGTCGCGGGAGGCGAGGTCGACGCCGAACAACAGTCCGGCGTCGGACGCGACACGGCGTACCGCCGCGAGGGTGACCCCGGCGCCGACGGTGACGCGCAGATTCTCGCGGTCGGCGGCGCCCACCGCGGTCAGCCGTTCCGTCGACAGCAGCACGTCGTCGTGCTCGGGAACCGTGCCCGCCTCGAGTCCGGTGCGGCCGCCCTGCACCGTGACCTTCATACCGGCCCGGCGGCAGATGCCCAGCACGGCCGAGACTTCCGCGGCGTCCGCGGGCCGGACCAGTCCGCTCGCCTGCCCGCTGTAGCGCCCCGTGTGGTCGGTCGCGCGGGCGGCGAGCACGTCCGCGTCCACGGTCACGAACCGTTCCCCGACGACCTCGGCCAGCGCCGCACGCAGCGAGTCCACACCCCGATCGTAGGCGGAACAGGTGTGGCAGTCTGGCCGCATGACTGAGCCTGCCGCCGCGCATCCCACCCGACTCGAGCGTGTCCGCACCGACGCCGGCGCCGAGATCGCGATCCTGACGTTCGCCCACGGCCCACTGAACCTCTTCGATCAGGCGATGTTCGACGCCGTGCAGGCCGACGTCGCGGCACTCGCCGAGGATCCGCCCCGGGCGGTGCTGCTGCGCGCCGAGGGCAAGGTGGTCTCGGCGGGGGTGGACGTCCACGTGTTCGACGGGCTCACCGCGGAGCAGGGCGCGGACCTGTGGCAGGAGTTGTTCGCCGAGATCTGCCATCCGCTGGAGGCGCTGCCGTGCCCCGTCGTGTACGCGGCGCACGGACTGACGCTGACCGCCGCCTTCGAGATCGCCCTCGCCTGCGACATCATCCTCGCCGCGCCCAAGGCGAAGTTCGGACTGGTCGAGACGGTCGTGGGGCTGACCCCGTCGATGGGCGGTCCGCAGCGGCTGGCCGAGCGGGCAGGCTCCGGCCGCGCCCGGGAACTGGTGATGACCGGCGACCTGTACGACGCCGCGACGCTGCATGCGTGGGGTGTGGTCAACGCCGTCCACGAGGACGTCGACGCGCAGGCCCGCGCGCTCGCCGCACGCCTGGCGGACGGGCCGACGCGCGCACACGACGCCACGAAGCAGATCATCTCCGCGTGGCGATCGGGTGGAGTCGCCCACGCCGACTCGATCACGCCCGACGTGTCGGGTGCGCTGTTCGAGACCGAGGACCTCCGGGGTGCGGTACGCAGCTTCCTCGACGTGGGACCGGGCAAGGCGACGTACCGCGGGCGGTAGGCGTCGGCGATCCGCTCCCCGCAACTGTGACGGGCGTCATATAGTCGTGGCAAACGTCCCGGTCGCGCAGCGGAGGTGCAGATGTCGTCGTCCCTCGTCGAGTACCCGAGTAGGGGTCCGTTCTTCCGCGACGATCGCGTGGTCCGCGGTCGTGACGGCCTGCTCCGGTACGGCGGCCTCAACCCGTCGCTCACCGAACTGCTCGACATTTCCGTGCACCGCTACGCGGGCCGGGTCGCCGTCGAGGAGGACGGCGGCCGGTCACTCACGTTCTCGCAACTGTGGACGTCCGCGGCCCGGGTGGCGGGCGGGCTGAAGTCGAAGGGTGTCGAGATCGGCGACCGCGTCGCGGTCCGGCAGCCCATGGGGGTCCGCTGGGTGGAGGCGTTCCTCGGGGTGCTGCTCGCCGGCGGCGTGCCGGTCGGGGTGAGCCCGGCGCTCGACGACGCGCGGACCGGTCAGGTGCTCGCCGACAGCCAGTCGGTGCTGACCCTCGACGGCGAACTGCCGGAAGGTATCTCGTTCATCGACGACGGTGCGAGCCCGGACGAGCTGGTGCTGCTGTCGTACACGCCGGGCCCGTCGGAGTCCCCGAAGGGTGTGGAGCTGAGCAATGAGAACGTGCTCTCGACCATCGAATCCGTGCTCCACGCACGCGGGTTCAGCTCCGACGGACTGCGGAATCTCCTCGTCGAACCCGAACTGCACACCGTGGGATCGCTCGTCGAACTGCTCTCGACGCTGGTGGTGGGCGGAACGGTCCTGCTGACGGGGAGTACCGACGCGGCGTCGTGGCGAGGCACCGGAGCCGACGTGCTCACCGCGGCGCCCGCAGTTCTCCTGCGCGCCGTGGAGAGTTCGCGGGTGACGAGTTTCGGCCGGCGCGCGGTGCGCTGGATCGACTACAGCGGCTCGGGTCTGTCCCTCGACCAGTCGCAACTCCTCCGGCAAACATTTCCCGAGGCCAGACATTTCCTCGGGTGGGGCATGACCGAGACCTGCGGGGCCGGGCTGGCGTTGCCCGACGAGTGCGCTCTGACACACGCGGGCAGCGTCGGCGTCGCGTTCGGCGGGATGGAGGTGGCGCTCCTCGGGCCCGACGCCGGCCGCGGTGTCGGCGAATTGCTGTGTCGCGGTCCGGGAGTCAGCCGCGGCTACTGGAACCGCCCCGAGGTCACCGCGAAGACGTTCACCGGTGGCTGGTTTCACACCGGCGACACCGCGAATATCGACGGCGACGGCTTCGTCCGTATCGTCGACCGCGACACCGCTGCCTAGGTGGTGCGAAAGGCAGGTATCCACCCGTGAGCTCTCCCGTCGCCGAGCTGCACATGCACATCGAGGGTTCCCTCGAACCCGAGCTGATCTTCGCGCTGGCCGAACGGAATTCCGTGCAGCTGCCGTACGCGGACCTCGACGATCTCCGCTCGCGGTACCAGTTCACCGATCTGCAGTCGTTCCTCGACCTGTACTTCGCCAACATGCAGGTGCTGCGGACAGCCCAGGACTTCGCGGACCTTACCCGCGCCTACTTCGCGCGGGCGTCCGCGGGCGGCGTCGCGCACGTGGAGTTCTTCTTCAACCCGCAGGCCCACGTCAATCGTGGTGTCCCGCTGCACGACGTGCTCGACGGGATCATGGACGCGGTGAGCACCAGCGAGCGGGAGTTCGGTCTCAGCAGTGCCGCCATCGCCGCGATCCTGCGCGACCGTCCCGTGCACGAGGCGGAGGAAGTGTTCTCCGAGATCATCCGGTTGCAGACGCCGATCGTCGGGCTCGGACTGGACTCGGCCGAGGTGGGCAACCCGCCGTCGCTGTTCGAGGACGTCTTCGCCCGCGCCCGGTCGGAGGGGCTGCACGTGGTCGCCCACGCGGGCGAGGAGGGGCCGCCGGAGTACATCTGGCAGGCGCTCGATCTCCTCGGCGCCGAGCGAATCGACCACGGGGTGCGGGCGCTCGAGGATCCGGCTCTCGTGGCGCGCCTGGTGGACGAGGAAGTGCCGCTGACCGTGTGCCCGCTGTCGAACGTGCGGCTGTGCGTCGTCGACTCGCTGTCCGAGCACCCACTGCGGACCATGCTCGAGGCCGGCCTGCTCGTCACCGTCAATTCCGACGACCCCGCCTACTTCGGCGGGTACGTCGACGACAACTTCGCGCAACTGCGGGACCAGCTCGGCCTCACCGACGCCGAGCGGGACACCCTGGCCCGCAACTCGATCAAGGCGTCGTTCGCGAGCGACGCACGCAAGGCGCAACTGCTCCGCGGCTGACGGCCCGGTCGTCAGTCCGTCAGCCCCGTGTCGCCGAGACTCGCGACGACGGCCAGGACGTCGCGGTCGCGGCCGTACGGCCCGACCAGGCACAGGCCCACGGGAACCCCGTCGTCGGTGCGCAACGGCACGGTCGCGTTGGGTAACCCCGAGATGCTCGCGAGGCACGTGAGCATGCCGGTGGCGCGCATCGTGTTCCGGAACCGTCCGCCGCTGGGGTCGCTCGCCCGCTCGGGGGCGACGGACGACGTGGCGGGCAGTAGGAGCAGGCGGTCACCCACATACGCGGTGATCGTCTGCGACGCCTCGGCGAGCATGGTCAGCTTCCGCCCGTACGTCGTCTCCCAGATGCGGCTGGCGTCGGCGAAATTGCGGCCGGGTTCGTCGCCGAGCGACGACATCGCCTGGCTCACCCACTCGCCGTGCAGCCGCCACGCCTCGTAGCCCTGCACGTCGACGACGGCGTCGTACCAGTCGGGCAGCCGCCCGATGTCCGTGTCGGTCCACGTCAGCCGCGGAAGGGAACTCTTCTCCCACGCGGTGAGGGCGCGCCGCACCGCGCCGAGCGCCCCCGCCTCGGCGACGGCGTTGATGCCGTCCGAGGTGAGCGCGCCGCGGAACGGGGTCTCCGCGGTGAGGGGGAGAACGGCGCCGGACACCGCGACGAGGGTGTCGACGTCGCTGCACACCCACGCCGGGGTGTCGAACGTGGGGGACAGCGGGAACAGTCCGTCGGTGGAGACGGCGCCCCGGGACGGCGCGAAACCGTACAGGCCCTGATACGACGCCGGGATGCGGACGGAACCGGTGGTGTCGACGCCCAGTCCGATGTCGGCGGCGCCCTGCGCGACCGCACTCGCGGCCCCCGACGTCGCGCCGCCGGGCAGGCGGTCCTCGGTGCGGGGGTTGGGCGGCGTCCCGAACTGCTGGTTGACGCCGGAATGTCCGTAACCGAGGTCGTCGGTCTGCGTCAGACCGACGACGCGGGCGCCCTGCCCGAGGAGGCGTGCCACCACCGCGGCGGTACCGGTTTCGACGGGCGCCTCGGCGAGTCTTCGCCCGCTGCCCGCGCCGATCTGCTGTCCCGCAACGGCATACAGGTCCGTCACGGCCAGTCGCATACCGGCGAGGGGCCCGTCGCCGGTCGGGGCGACCAGCGGATCCCCCTGCACGCGCCACGTCGCCTTGTCGACGGGCGTGAACTCGGACACCGCTCCGCCACTCGGAACGGACAGGCCGTCGGGCAGCGGCGGAACCTTCGGATCGTGCAGGCGTTCCCCGCAGGCACCGAGCATCGCGGCACCGAACGCCGCCGCCCCGGAGGCACCTGCGACGCGAAGGAAGTTGCGACGGTCGAAAGATCGACTGGGGGCCACCTAGTCCACGTTAGCGACCGAGGACGGTCCGGAGGTACGCGTTGTCGAACATTCGCTCGGGATCGTACTTGTCGCGCACGGCGAGGAACTCGTCGAAGTTCGGGTATACGGGCCGCAGGTCCTCGGCGGTGCGGCCGTGCATCTTGCCCCAGTGCGGCCGCCCGTCCGCCTCCCGGGCGATGGCCTCGACGGCGGAGAAGTACGGTTCGTGGTCGCGGCGGTGATACTGGTGCACCGCGATGTACGCCGTGTCCCGCCCGTTCGCCGTCGACAGCCACACGTCGTCACCCGCGGCGAAGCGCACCTCGACGGGGAACGCGACCGTGAAAGCGGACTTCTCCACCCACGCGTCGATCGCCGCGAGAGTGTCCGGAAGTGCCTCGGTGGGTACCGCGTACTCCATCTCCCGAAACTTCACCCGGCGCTCCGACGCGAAGACCCGGTAGCTGCGGTCCGTGAACTCGCGCGCGCTCAGCATGCGGGACGAGAGCCGGTTGATCTTCGGAATCGTCGACGGCGCAAGGCTCGCCACCCTGTTGATGCCCTCGAACAGGACGTTGGAGAGCAGTTCGTCGTCGATGTAGGCGCGGACCTGGTGGAGAGGAGACGTCGGGGTGTCGCCGGGTAGCCGGGTGTTGCGCTTCGTCAGGACGCGGCGCGTGTGCGGGAACCAGTAGAACTCGAAATGGTCGATCGTGGCGCGGTCGTGGTCGAGACGGTCGAGGGTGGCATCGAGCGACTCCGGCTTCTCGACGGCGTGCATCACGTAGTTCGGCACGCACTGGATCGTGACCTTCGAGATAATGCCGACCGCGCCGAGGCCCAGGCGTGCCGCCTCGAACAGTTCGGGATTCTCGGTGGGGGAGCAGTCGGCCACCGAGCCGTCCGCCAGCACCACCTGCAGGGCGCGGACCTGGGTCGCGAGACCTCCGAAACGCGCTCCGGTGCCGTGTGTTCCGGTGGACAGCGCACCCGCGACGGACTGCACGTCGATGTCGCCCAGGTTGATCATGGCCAGACCGCGGTGCCAGAGTTGCTCGCTCAGATCGTGCAGTCGCGTCCCGGCGAGGACGGTGACGAGGGCACCCGCCGGTTCGTCGAGGGTGACGGATTCGATGCCGGTGAGGGCGTCGAGGCTGACGAGGATGCCGTCGGTGACGGCGACCCCGGTGAAGGAGTGGCCCGACCCCACAGCCTTGACCCGCTGTCCCTGCCGCGCGGCACCGCAGACGAGTGCGCGGAGGTCCGCCACCGAGCGTGGGGTCGCGAAGCGCAGCGGGTTCGCCGTCTCGGTGCCCGCCCAGTTGCGCCATGTGTCCTGTGCCATTCGCCCATCATGAACCTGGACGCTCGTCCAGGCAAATGCCGGGTTGGTCGGGCGTCCGTGTTGGTCGCGGGGGAGGCCCCCTCAGGTTCTACGATCAGAGGATGCTGAACAGGCTTCCTGCGGATGAACGTCGTGCCCAACTCGTCGAGTCGGCGCTGGCCATCGCGGAGCAGCGCGGCGTCGCGTCGGTCACGGTGCGTGCCGTGGCGGAGGAGGCGGGTGTCTCTCTCGGTGTGGTGCACTACTGCTTCGAGAGCAAGGAGGAGCTCCTCGCCGCAATGGGCGAGAGCCTGGTTCTGCAGCTCAGCGCGTCGATGCGGCTGGCGTTCGGTCAGGTGCGGCACGCGCCGGACCTGCGCGGGATCGACGGTCTGCGAGAACTGCTCCACATCGGGATCAGCGGGATGTGGCCGATCATCGAGGCCACCCCGGACCGTCAGTTGCTGACGTACGAGATCACCGCGCAGGCGTTGCGGCACCGGGCGTCCGGGAGCGAGCGGGCAGGCGATATTGCCGGTCAGCAGTACCGGACGATGGACGAGGAGGCGATCGAGTTCCTCGCCGAGTGTGCCCGGATCGCCGGCGTCGGCTGGGGCACTCCGGTCGAGTCGATCGCGCGGTTCGGGCTGGCCATGCTGGACGGGCTCGTGCTGCGGTGGCTCGTCGACCGGGACAGCGAGGCGATGATCGCGGCGCTGGACGAGATGGTGCAGGTGATCACGGCCAAGGCGGTCGAGCAGGCCTGATCCGGTCCACGCGATCTGGACAATCGTCCAACTCAATGGTTGACTGGCGTCGCAGATCGATGCCCAACGATTGGACGAACTGTGACGCCCACGCTCGACCGTCTCATCGCCTCGACCACCGAGATCGACCCGCCGTTGGCCGCGCTCGACCTGCCCACCCTGCGTGCCAACGCCGCCGACCTGGTCCGGCGCGCCGCCGGCACCCCGGTCCGGGTCGCCAGCAAATCCGTCCGCTGCCGTGCGGTACTCCAGGTCGCGCTCGGTGAGAATCTCACCGCGGCCGGCGGCTTCCGCGGGATCATGGCGTACTCCCTTCGCGAGGCGATCTGGCTCGCCCGGCACGGCGCACAGGACATCCTCATGGGCTACCCGACCGCCGACCGCGGGGCCCTCGCCGAACTGGCGGCCGAACCCGAACTGCTGAACCGGATCACCCTCATGGTCGACGGCGACGACCACCTCGACTTCGTGTCCGCTGCCGCCGGCGCCACGTCCCTCCGGGCCCGGCTGTGCATCGACGTGGACGCGTCGCTGCGACTCGGACCCGTCCACATCGGGGTCCGCCGCTCCCCGCTCCGCGAGCCGTCCGCCGTCGCCGCGTTCGCGAAACGCGCCGCCGCGCGCGGGTTTGCGGTTGTCGGAGTCATGTTCTACGAAGCGCAGATCGCGGGACTGCCCGACTCCAGCCCGCCGATCGGCTGGATGAAGCGGGCGTCCGCCAGGGAACTCGCGACCCGTCGCGGCTCCGTGGTGAACGCCGTGCAGTCGGAAGTCGGGGTACTCGAGATCGTCAACAGCGGCGGCACCGGCTCGCTCGAGGTGAGTTCCGCCGACCCGGTCGTGACGGAGGTGACCGCCGGTTCCGGTCTGTACGTGCCCACGCTCTTCGACCGGTACCGCTCGTTCCGCCCGCACCCGTCTCTGTACTTCGCCCTCTCGACGGTCCGGCGGCCTGCACCCGGCATCGCGACGCTGTTCGGCGGCGGCTACATCGCCTCCGGACCCGCCGGGCGCAGCCGTGTGCCCGCACCGATGTGGCCGACGGGCCTGAAGCTACTGCGCAACGAGGGCGCCGGCGAGGTGCAGACCCCCGTGACCGGAAGAGCGGCAGTCGATCTCGGCATCGGCGACCGGGTGTGGTTCCGGCACGCAAAGGCCGGCGAGCTGTGCGAGCGGTTCACCGAGGTGCACCTCGTCGAGTCGGACGGATCCCGCACCGCCGTGCCCACCTACCGCGGCGAGGGTCAGTGCTTCGGCTGATCGGTGAGCCGCATGAAGGCACCCAGTTCGGTCAGTCCTTCCGGGGTGCTCGGCATGTACTGGGTCAGCGATTCCGATCGGACGATGATCGCCGCCCACTTGCCGCGTGAGACGGCCACGTTCATCCGGTTCCGCGACAGCAGGAACGACATGCCGCGCGGCACGTCCTCGATCGCGGACGCGGTCATCGACACGATGGCGACGGCCGCCTCCCGCCCCTGGAACTTGTCGACCGTGCCCACCTCGACCTTGTCGAGGCCGACGGCGGCCAGATCGCGTTCGATCAACCCGACCTGCGCGTTGTACGGCGCCACCACCAGGATGTCGGACTCGTCGAGTGGGCGGGTGCCCTCGAATTCGCTGGGGTCGGTCCAGCCGGATCCGAGCAGCTTCGTGATCCGATTGACCACTTCCCGCGATTCCTCGGGGGATTGGGTGGCGTTGCCCTGGTGGTCGACGAAGACGGTGTGCACCCCGGCGTCCATACCGTCGAGCCGCCGTGCGGCACTGGCCGATTCCTGCGAACGCAGCTTGCCGTCGTACGACAACGTCGAGACGGGAGCACACAGCTGCGGGTGCATCCGCCACGTGCGTTCGAGGAAGTAGCCCCGGCTCGCGGGCAGCGCCCCGTGACCCTCGGCGAGCCACCCGAGAGCCGACGCGTCCACCGGTTCCGGATGGGTGCCCTGGCTGACCTGGGGAAGCTGCTGGGGATCGCCGAGTAGCAGAAGATTGCGGGCCGCACCGCCCACCGCGATGGTGTTGGCGAGAGCGAACTGCCCGGCCTCGTCGATGACCAGCAGGTCGAGGCTGCCGGGCGGAACCCGGTCGGTGTTGGCGAAGTCCCAGGCGGTCCCGCCGATCACGCAGCCCGTGCCCTCCGCCTGGTCGATGAAGCCCGGATAGTCGTTGGAACTGATGTCGGTCCACGTCGCGGCGCGATGCCGCCCGTCCTTCTTCGCGACGAGTTCGGCGGGGAGCCCGGCCTTCACGACGCCGCCGAGCATGTTCTCGATCACCGAATGCGATTGCGCGACCACACCGATCCGCCAGTGGTGCTGCTCGACGAGTGCCTTGATCACCCGGGCGCCGGTGTACGTCTTGCCGGTGCCGGGCGGACCCTGCACCGCGACGTACGAGTCCTCGAGGTCGAGCAGAGCCGCGGTGATCGCGCCCGCGTAGTCCGTGCCGTCGACGGGCGGGAGCGGATTCCCGCTCCGGGTGCGCGGATCGGACCGCCGCAGGATGTCCACGGACGCGCACAGCGGAAGCTCCGGCAGCGGTGAGCACATGCCGTCCGCGGCCACCGCGATCGCCGATTCGATGCGGTCGGTCGTGATCGGTGGCCCGGGGGTGATCGCCGTCGGAAGTTGTCCGTACTCCTCGCCGTTCAGGAGTTCCTCGACGATCACCACGTCGCGGCGGCGGCCGTCCTTCCCGACCTCGAGCACGTTTACGGTGCACGTACCCCGCTGCTGCGGGTTGTCGCCGGCGACCGCCTCCGGTGCGGGAGTGTCGTACAGCGCGTACATCGTGGTCTTGGTACCCACCGTGCTCCCGGTGCCGAACCGGCCGGTGAGCTCGAGACGCCGGCGCAGCTTGCGTTGCCGGGGGCTGCTCTTGTGCCAGTTCTCCTCGACGACCGCGGACGACACCACCAGGACGTCCCGGATGTCCGACAGTTCGTCGTGCGGCACGACCAGCCGATCGAAGTGCGCCCACCAGAACGGTTTCCGCTCACGCCGGTGATAGCCGACCGCCGCCGCCATGAGGGCGGCGGCCTGCTGGTCGTGGCCCCGGTGCTCGCTCGGACCGTGCCCGGCGAATTCGCGCAACGCCGCCTCTGCGGACGTGTATTCCTCGGTCACCGGGGTGGGCCCGTCGCCCGGCGGCCGGAGGCCCACGCCGTGCGTCCGCGCCTGCCCGATCAGCCAGTCGCGCAGCCGCAACGTGGAATCGCAGTCGTACTGGTTGTAGTCGGCGATGCCCTGCAGCAGTGCACCGGCCTCCTCGTCGCGGCCGTTGTCCCGGTGATCGCAGTAGTCGGCGTACGCGACCACCGACGCGGCGGCATTGGTGACGTCGCCGTCGCGCGGCTGCTCCGGCATGTACAGCGGTTCGAGTTTCTTGATGCTGTAGGACCGTTCGCCGATCCGCAGGCACCCGCGCACCACCGGGTACAGGTCGACGAGGACGTTGTCGCGCAGCAGGGTGTCGACGGTCTCCTCGCCGACGCCGTGCCGCCCCGCCAGCCGCAGCAGCGCCGACTTCTCGTACGCGGCGTAGTGGTAGACGTGCATGTTCGGGTACCGCTGACGACGCGCCGTCACGTAGTCGAGGAAGTCGACGAGCGCCTGCCGCTCCTCCGCGCGGTCGTGCGCCCAGAACGGCCGGAACACGGCGGCGCCGGCGGGACCCTCGACCACGCCGAAGAGGTATTCGAGACCCCAGTCGGTGGAACCGTTCTCGGCCCACAGCGGGTCTCCCTCGAAGTCGAAGAAGATGTCGCCGTCGTCCGGTTCCGGCAGCCCACCCAGGGCCTGCGGGGCGTACAGCTGGAACTCGGGGGTGCCCGAGGACTCCTGTCGCAACTGCAGGGCAGCCTGGGCGCGCAACGATTCGAGGGTGCGCTCGGGCAGCCACTCGACGCTGCCCGAATACGCGGCGAGCGCGTCGAGAGTGCCGATCCCGGCCGCGATCAGCCTGCTCCGCTGCGTCGAGCGCATTCCGGCCACCAGCAGGAGGTCGCGATGCTGCTCGACCTCCGGAGTGCACGTGTCGCAGCGGCCGCAGGCCGTGTACCGGGGGTCGCCCCACTCCGCGACCGACTGCTCGTCGCGGTGCTCGTCGAGAATCCGTTCGAGCGAGGAGCGTCGCGCGGAGTACACCGGGACGATGTCGCCGAGCGGGTGCGCGGAGTCGCTGTCGTCGCCGAGCAGCAGGTGGACGTCCGGGGACGTCGGAATGCCGTTGCCGGCGAGGGCTTCCGCGTAGGCGGCGAGCTGGAGGAGAGCCGGCACCTTCGCGTGCCGCGACAGCTTGGTGTCGTAGACGGCGTACGTGTCGCCGTCGCGGACGAGGAAGTCGCAGAAACCCAGGAAGCGGCCGTCGAAGAACGTGCCCTGGTACACGACGTCGGCGCCGCCGCGGATCGCCTCCACGGTGGCCAGGTTCGCGTCGAACAGGCGCACGGTGGTGTACTCGGGCCGGTCCATCGTGACCACCCCGTCGCCGTACTCGGTGCGGAACCGCTCGAGCCGGCGATGTTCGTGGGCGTCGCCCAGGCTCGACGTCCGTCGCAGCATCGGATCGTCGTCGACGGACGTGGAGGTGGTGCCGGCGCCGCCGAGCCCGAGCGTGGCATCCAATCGACGCAGCAACGCGAACTCGCAGGTGGCGGCCGCGGCGAGGTCGCTGGCGCTGTAGACGATGGTGTCGTCGAGGAGGAACACAGCTACGTCCCCAGTTCTGCCGGTGAGTTCACCCGGCCGATTGTGCCATCGGGGTGCGACACGTCCAGAATGGCAGCCATGCCCTTCTTCGACGGCCACTCCGGACGAGTCCACTACCGGCACTGGAGCGCGGTGGGAGGACCCGTCGTCCAGCTGGTGTTTCTGCACGGGATGGGGCAGCACACGGGGCATTACCACCGGTTCGCGCGCGGGCTGACGCCGGCGGGAATCGGGGTGTGGGGAATCGACCAGGCAGGTCACGGCCTGTCCGAGGGCGACCACCCCGGCACCGTCGCGGAGCTGGCGGAGGACGCCGCGCTCGTCACCCGCCTCGCGGAGCAGCACGCGCCGGACGTCCCGCGCGTGCTGATGGGGCACTCCCTCGGGGCCGCCGTCTCGATGGAACTTCTCCTGCGCGGCGACTCCGGATTCCGGCGCGCGATTCTCTGCGGGACCCCGAAGACCGCCGCCGTGCAGCAGACGGCGGACGCGCTGGGTTCGCTGGAAATCCCGTTGCTCGCGGTGCACGGCGTGGACGACCGCATGGCCCCGATCGATCCCGTCCGGGACTGGGCGGCGGGCATCGCGGGCCTCGAACTACGGGAGTTCGACGACGCCGGACACGACCTGCTGCACGAGAAGGTCCACGCCGCCGTCACCGCGGTGGTCCGCGATTTCGTGCTGGGCGCTGCGCGCCCGTGAGCGGCTGAGGAGTGCAGGGACTCCGTAACCACTCACGGGCGGCGGAGCCGCTTACGCGTAGATGGCCTCGATGGCCGCGCCGTGCTCCTTGTGGATGACGTTGCGCTTGAGCTTCAGCGTGGGCGTGAGCTCACCGGTCTCCTGCGTGAAGTCGACCTCGAGGATGCGGTACTTCTTGATCCGCTCCGGGTTGGACACCTTCTTGTTGCCCTCGGCGACGGCCTCGTCGATCTCGGCGACCAGGTCGGGGTTCTTCACCAGTTCGGACACCGGGGTGTCGGCGGCCAGCCCGTGGCGTTCCTTCCAGCCCGGGAGGGTCTCGGAGTCGAGGGTGATGAGCGCGCCGATGAACGGCTTGCCGTCGCCGACCACGAGGCACTGGCTGATCAGCGGGTGCGCGCGGAGGGCGTCCTCGAGGACCGCGGGCGCGACGTTCTTGCCGCCCGCGGTGACGATGATTTCCTTCTTGCGGCCGGTGATCGAGATGTAGCCCTCTTCGTCGATCGAGCCGAGGTCGCCGGTGTGGAACCAGCCGTCCCGGATCGAATCCGCCGTGGCCTGATCGTTGTGCCAGTACCCGCCGAACACGACGGGACCCTTCAGGAGCAGTTCGCCGTCCTCGCCGATCTTGGCGGCGTGGCCGTCGATCGGCTTGCCGACGGTGCCGACCTTCTGTGCGCGGGTGGTGTTCACCGAGATGGCGGCGCTGGTCTCGGTGAGACCGTAGCCCTCGTACACCGGGACGCCGATGCCGCGGAAGAAGTGACCGAGGCGTGCACCGAGCGCGGCGCCGCCGGAGACGGCGCGGTCGCACTCGCCGCCGAGCGCGGTGCGCAGCTTCGAGTAGACGAGCTTGTCGAACAGGGCGTGCTTGAGCTTGAGGCCCAGCCCGGCGCCGCCGGTGTCCTGCGCCTCGCTGTACGCGATCGCCGTGGCCGACGCCTTCTCGAAGATACTGCCCTTGCCGCCGTCGTACGCCTTCTGCTTGGCGGAGTTGTAGACCTTTTCGAACACGCGCGGCACCGACAGGATGAAGTGCGGCTTGAACGCGGCGAACTGGTCGAGCAGCGTCGTGAGGTCGGCGGTGTGCGCGACCGTGACCTTGGCGTCGAACGCCCCGAACGAGATGGCGCGGGCGAAGACGTGCGCGAGGGGCAGGAACATCAGGGTGCGCCTGCCCGCGTACATCGCGTCGCTGAGCGCCAGCTTCACGGCCGCGGACTCCGCGTAGAAGTTGGAGTGCGTCAACTGCACGCCCTTGGGGCGGCCCGTGGTGCCCGACGTGTAGATCAGGGTCGCGGGGGACGACGCGCGCACCTGGTGGCGACGCTCGTGCAGCTGCTCGTCGGTGACGCTCTCGCCGCGCTTCGACAGTTCCTCGATCGCGCCCGCGCCCTCGATCTGCAGGACCTCGCGCAGGTCGGGGGCGCCGTCGGTGACGACCTTCAGCGCGTCGGCCTGCTTCGCGTTCTCGACGACCAGCAGCGACGTGCCGGAGTCCTCGAGGATCCACTTGGCCTGATCGGGTGCGGACGTTTCGTAGATGGCGACGGTGCACCCGCCCGCCGTCCAGATCGCGTAGTCGATGACGACCCACTCGTACCGGGTCGCGGAGAGGATCGCGACGCGGTCACCGAGTTCGACGCCCGAAGCGATGAGGCCCTTCGCGACGGCGGAGACCTGCTGCGCGAACTCGGCTGCGGTGATGTCTACCCACCCACCGTTGCCCGGGCGCTTGAACGGAACGAACTTCGGATCTTCCTCGGCATGACGGAAGACCGTGTCCGCCATGGAGGCGTCCTCCGGAATTGAGAACGACTGCGGTACCGAGAATTCACGCACTATGACCCCTCCACTGAAACGACATGACGGATGTGCATTCGATCACATTTGTCCTAGTTTCGCACCAGGACCGATGTCCGTTATGTGTATTTCTGTTCTGACCAGCGGAGATTAGTGTAACTCGGCGTAAACTGATAACTCAGGCGGCCTCTTCGAGGCGGCGCGAGTTGGCGGACAGCCAGCGCCGGATCGCGTAGTTCAACTGGTCCGGATCGACGCCGAGCTCCGTCGCGGTCGCCTCGAGAATCTCCTCGGCCAGGCCGTCGTCGGTGGCTTCCGAAACTCCGAGCGCGCCGCTGATGAACACGTCCGCCACCCGGTTCGGCCGGACCCCGGGGATCCCGGCGAGCATCAGGAAGTGCGCCCACGTGACGTCGCTGCTCTCCCCGCACACCTCGATCCACGCGTCGTGGATCTGCTCCAGGGCGGCTTCGTCCCGGGCGGCCTCGAGAAGGTCGTCGATGCTGTTGATCCGGAGCTGGTGGAGGCGCTCCGCCGCCAGCTGGATGTGGCGCGCCTCGATCGGCACACCGGTCGCCGTGTACCGCCGCTTGTACGAGCCGACCTTGCCCGCCCACTGATCCGAGCTGCCTGCCTCCTCGAACGTGCGGAGCAGGTCGCGGGCGCCGTCGGTGAGGGGCTGATCGGGGTGTGCCCGCCGGTACGCCAGGTAGCGGTCGACGACGGCGACCTCGCTGTGCCCGGCGCTCGACTGCACCGATTCGATGATGCAGAGCGCGAGGCTGTGCCGGTAGGCATCGGAGGTGACCCAGCCGGACGGGTCGCCCAATCGGTCGCGGCACGCGGAAACGACGGTTTCGACGGTATCGGCAGAGACGGTCACGAGATCCTCCAAAGGCAGTCTGTTCTGTGCTCTGTCCGGTGTATCGACAGGGCCTCCGGGAACGTTGCACTGGAGCTGAAGATTCCTCGAGAACGACCGTCAGCGGGGCGTCAAAAGGTCTGTGACCTCGCTGTCCGAGAGTTGATGGAAATCGGCGTACGCGTTGCCGACGCCGCCGAGATCGGCTGGGGTGTAGGGGCAGACCACCTCGTCGGCGGTGACGCGCAGCCGGCCGACGGCCTCGGGAGCGGCCACCGGGACCGCGACAATCACCTTCGCCGCGCCCAGCTTCTTCACCGACTGGCAGGCCACCGCTGCGGTCGCGCCCGTGGCCATGCCGTCGTCGACGAGAACGGCGATGCGGCCCCTCAGCGACGCCCGCGGCCTGCCGCCGCGCAGCACCCGTGCCCGCCGCTCGAGTTCGTGGCGCTCCTTCGCCTCCACCATGGCGAGCGACGTCTTGCTGACCCGGGCGATGCGGAGAACGTCGTCGTTGATCACCCGGGACTCGCCCTCGCCGATCGCGCCCATCGCGAGTTCCGGCTGCCACGGGACGCCCAGTTTGCGGACGAGCACGACGTCGAGGGGTGCCGACAGGGCCGCGGCGATCTCGAATGCGACGGGGACGCCGCCGCGCGGCAGTCCGAGCACCACCAGGTCGGTTCCGCGCAGGTGGTCCAGTGCGGCGGCCAGTCGGCGACCGGCGTCGGCGCGACTGGTGTACAACATCGAACGCTCCGTGATCGTGGAGAACGGCTCGTCTCCGACGCTACTCCCGATCGGGGCGCTCAGATCTCGCTGACGGTGAATCGGCGCAGGGCGAGGGCGGGATTCTTCTCCCGCACCTCGGTGATCCGCTCCGCATCGACCGCCGCGACCGCGGTTCCCACCCGCTCACCGAGCGACACGAGGGTCACACCCATCGGGTCGACGATCATGCTGTTCCCGGCCCCGGTGCGCGCGCTCTGATCGGCGGCCGCCACGTACACGGTGTTCTCGATCGCGCGCGCCCGGATCAGGGTCGACCAGTGATCCTCCTTGAGCGGCCCGGGCACCCACTGCGCCGGCAGCAGCAGCACGTCGGCGCCCGCGTCGACGATCCGCCGGGTGACCTCGGGGAACCGGAGGTCGTAGCAGGTCTGCATTCCGAACGTGAGGCCGTCGACGGCGAACGTCTCCGGGGCGCCGATCTCCCCGGCGCGGATGACGTCGGATTCCTTGTAGCCGAATGCGTCGTACAGGTGGAGTTTGCGGTACGTGGCGACGATGTCGCCGCCGGGCCCGAGCGCGACGAGGGTGTTGGAGATGCGGTCGTCCCCGGGCAGCGCCTCGTTGACTCCCGCCACCAGATGGACGTCGAGTTCCTTTACGGTCGAGGCCAGCCCGCCGACGAACTCGCCGTCCAGGGCCTCTGCCGATTCGACGATCCGCTCGTCCGTTCTGGGCGCCGTGAACATCGCGTACTCCGGCGCCACCACCACCTTCGCGCCGCGGCCCGCGGCCTCGGCGGCGAGCGTGCGGACCGTGCGCAGGTTCGCCTGCTTGTCCTGACCGGGAGCGAACTGAATGACAGCGACATCGACCATGCCGTCCACGCTAGGCGACGACCGCGCGGCGGGTGTCTCCCGTCCCGGTCGCCGCCGATTTCCGCGGCGTGGCGTTGCAGTGTGGACTCGTGCACTAAACTGCTGGTCAATGAGTGATATCGAGCGTGACCCCGAACCCCCCACTTTTGCCGACCTCGACATCGACGATCGGGTCTTGAAGGCACTGTCCGATGTGGGCTACGAGTCGCCCTCGCCGATCCAGGCCGCCACCATTCCGCCGCTCCTCGCAGGCAACGACGTCGTCGGCCTCGCGCAGACCGGCACCGGCAAGACCGCTGCGTTCGCGGTACCGATCCTCTCGAAGATCGACCTGACGCAGAAGTCGCCGCAGGCGTTGGTCCTCGCGCCGACCCGCGAACTGGCCCTGCAGGTCGCGGAGGCGTTCGGCAAGTACTCCGCCCACATCCCGGGCCTGCACGTCCTGCCGATCTACGGTGGCCAGAGCTACGGCGTCCAGCTGTCGGGTCTCCGGCGCGGGGCGCACGTCGTGGTGGGCACGCCCGGCCGGGTGATCGACCACCTGGAGAAGGGCACCCTCGACCTGTCCAAGCTCTCCTACCTCGTCCTGGACGAGGCCGACGAGATGCTGAAGATGGGGTTCCAGGAGGACGTCGAGCGCATCCTCTCCGACACCCCCGAATACAAGCAGGTCGCGCTGTTCTCGGCCACCATGCCGGGCGCCATCCGCAAGATCTCGAAGCAGTACCTGCACGATCCGGTCGAGATCACGGTGAAGTCGAAGACGTCGACGGCGTCCAACATCTCGCAGCGGTACGTCCAGGTGGCGCACCAGCGCAAACTCGACGCCCTGACGCGTGTCCTCGAGGTCGAGGACTTCGAGGCCATGATCATCTTCGTGCGCACCAAGCAGGCCACCGAGGACCTCGCGGAACGACTGCGTTCGCGCGGCTTCTCCGCCGCGGCCATCAACGGTGACATCGTGCAGGCCCAGCGTGAGCGGACCATCGGCCAGCTCAAGAGCGGCGCCCTCGACATCCTCGTGGCCACCGACGTGGCCGCGCGTGGCCTCGACGTCGACCGCATCTCCCACGTCGTCAACTACGACATCCCGCATGACACGGAGTCGTACGTCCACCGGATCGGCCGCACCGGTCGCGCCGGGCGCGCGGGCGAGGCGCTGCTGTTCGTGGCGCCGCGCGAACGGCACCTGCTCAAGGCCATCGAGAAGGCGACCCGTCAGCCGCTCGCCGAGATGCAGCTGCCCAGCGTCGACGACGTCAACGCGCAGCGTGTGTCCAAGTTCGGCGACTCGATCACCGAGAGCCTGACCTCCGACAACCTGGCGTTGTTCCGCAAGATGATCGAGGACTACGAGCAGGAGCACGACGTTCCGCTCGCCGATATCGCTGCCGCGCTCGCGGTGCAGTCGCGTGACGGTGAGGCGTTCCTCATGGCGCCCGAACCGCCGCCCGCGCCCGCGCCCCGCCGTGAACGTGAACCCCGTGAACCCCGCCCGCCGCGCCGTTTCGACGACGGCCCTCCGACCCGCTCGCGCGGACCGGAAGGCCAGGAGCTCGCGACGTACCGCATCGCGGTCGGCAAGCGTCACCGGGTGGTGCCGGGTGCGATCGTCGGTGCCATCGCGAACGAGGGCGGGCTACGGCGCAGCGACTTCGGGCACATCAGCATCCGCCCGGACCACAGCCTGGTGGAATTGCCCGCCGACCTGTCCAGCGAAACCCTCGAGGCTTTGCGCCGCACCCGGATCTCCGGTGTGCTGATCCAGCTGCAGCCCGACTCGGGGCCGCCGTCGGGTCGTCCGGGCCGTGGTGGCCGCGACGACCGAGCCGGCGGAAAGTTCCAGCGCGACCGGGACGACAGGAAAAGGCCGCGCGAGTAGTCCTCGCGCGGCCCTGACCGGGGTCCCCGGCGGTTACGCCGGGGGAGCGGGAGCCGGGGCGGGCTGCGCAGCCTCGGCAGGCAGCGGGCCCTCCTCGGGAACGAAGAACGAACCGACGGTCGGCAGCACGTAGCAGGTCGCGCTGGTGTAGTCGACGGTGCCGAAGATCGATGCCACGACGGTGCCCGCGCCCGTTGCCACCACCTTGTTCAGCGCGGGGTAGCCATCTTCCGTGAGCCCGTCGAGGGGCAGGATGCCGCTGCCGCCGGTGCTCGTGTTGATCCAGGCGACGTTCAGTCCCGACGACTTCACGACACCGGGATAGGCGGAGAGGGCCTGGAAGCTGATCTCGTGCGCCTTCACCTCGGCGGTGGGCCCGGTGGTGCCCGACGCCAGCGTCAGCGTGACCGGTGCGAGGGTGCCGCATCCCACGGTCGGTGCGGTGTAGAAGAACGGTGTGTTCTCACCCGCGACGTCACGCAGCACGGTCGACGTGGCCAGCGCCTCGACCGCGGCCTTCTCCTCGGGCTTGTCGGCCTGGGTGCGGAGTTCGGCGAGTCCGGGGACGTCGGGGGTGGCCGGGTCCGCCGCTGCCGTGCCCGCGAGGCCGAAAGCCGCGATACCGACCGTTGCCGTCGCGATCGTGCGTCGCATCACGCTCATACCGTCCACCTGAACTCCTCATTGTCTCGTTCGGGCAGCTCTGCAGCGCCGCCCGAGCGGAGAATTTACCCGAGAGCGGGGAAACAGTCAGGACCAGCTGCCGCCGCCGGCCAGCGTATCGGCCCGCGCGCCGTCGAGAGACTGCCGAATGACGTCGGCGTGACCGGCGTGCCGGGCGAGTTCCTCGATCTGGTGCAGCAGCATGTAACGCACTGTGAACACGACTCCCGACGTCATCCACTGCGCCACGTCGGCGGGCAGGTCGACGTCGCGGTCCAGGTCGGTTTCGGCGGCGACCGCGGCCTCGGTGGCGCGCTGCGCGGCGTCGAAGCGGGCGAGAAGGACGTCGACGGTCTCGTCCTCGGCGACGTTCCATGCCGCCATCCACGCAGCCACCGGATCGTCGCCGGCACCGCGCGGGGTGCCGGTGATGCGGGCGGTCATCGCCTCCTCGCCGTCGATCACGTGTTTGAGGACGGACGCCAGGCTCATCTCGCTCGCGCTGGGCACGCTGCGGACCTGCTCCTCCGTCAGGCCGGACACCGCATTGCGGAACGCGGTGCGCTGGTTGTCCAGCATGAGGAGAAGGAGTCCGCGCTCGTCGGAAATGGGGGCTGGGGTGCTGGGTGTCTCGTTCATGCATTCAGTGTTGCGCGGATAGCGGACACCTACTGTCCTCGATTGGAAGTCTGCGCGCGTTCCCAGCGGTCCTGGCAGGACCGACCTACGATCGAGGCACGTGTCCGGGGAACATCCCTGTTCCTGTGATCGAGTCGCGAACCGAGGTGCTTATGCCCCTGGAAGATTCGTCGTCGGCCTTCGCCGACCCGTCCCGGGAGGGCGCGGCCCCACCGGAGCACGACCTCGAAGGCCACATCATCGAGGCCCGTTCCGAGGACTTCTTCCACGCCAGGGAACTGCAGGTCGACAACGAGTGGTTCAAGACCGCGGTGTTCTACGAGGTTCTGGTCCGCGCGTTCTTCGATTCCTCGGGAGACGGAACGGGCGATCTCCGGGGGCTGACGTCCAAACTCGACTACCTGTCCTGGCTCGGCGTCGACTGTCTGTGGCTGCCACCGTTCTACGACTCACCGCTGCGCGACGGCGGATACGACATCCGCGACTTCCGTGCCGTGCTGCCGGAATTCGGGACGGTCGAGGATTTCGTGCAGCTCTTCGATCAGGCGCACCGCCGCGGGATCAGGGTCATCACGGACCTGGTCATGAACCACACGTCCGACACCCACGCCTGGTTCCAGGAGTCGCGCAACGACCCCGACGGCCCGTACGGCGACTTCTACGTCTGGTCCGACCGCGACGCAGGGTATCCGGAGGCGCGGATCATCTTCGTCGACACGGAGACCTCCAACTGGACGTGGGATCCGGTGCGCAAGCAGTACTACTGGCACCGCTTCTTCTCCCACCAGCCGGACCTGAACTACGACAATCCCGACGTCCAGGACGCGATGATCGACGTGCTGCGGTTCTGGCTGGACCTCGGAATCGACGGCTTCCGGCTGGACGCGGTGCCCTACCTGTTCGAGCGGGAGGGCACCAACTGCGAGAACCTGCCCGAGACCCACGCGTTCCTCAAGAAGTGCAGAGCCGTCATGGACGCCGAGTACCCGGGGCGGGCGCTGCTCGCCGAAGCCAACCAGTGGCCGTCGGACGTCGTGGAGTACTTCGGGGAGCCCAATGTCGGCGACGAGTGCCACATGGCGTTCCACTTCCCGCTGATGCCGCGCATCTTCATGGCGGTGCGGCGGCAGAACCGTTTTCCGATCTCCGAGATCCTCGCGCAGACCCCGCCGATTCCGAGTTCGTGCCAATGGGGAATCTTCCTCCGGAACCACGACGAGTTGACGCTCGAAATGGTGTCGGACGAGGAGCGTGACTACATGTATTCCGAGTACGCGCAGGACCCGCGGATGAAGGCGAACATCGGCATCCGGCGGCGCCTCGCGCCGCTGCTCGAGAACGACCGCAACCAGCTCGAGCTGTTCACCGCGCTGCTGCTGAGCCTGCCGGGTTCGCCCGTCCTCTACTACGGTGACGAGATCGGCATGGGCGACAACATCTGGCTCGGCGACCGGGACTCGGTGCGGACGCCGATGCAGTGGACGCCCGACCGCAACGCCGGATTCTCCCGCGCCGACCCGGCGCGAATGTATCTGCCGGTCATCATGGACCCCACGTACGGCTATCAGTCGGTGAACGTCGAGTCGCAGATGAACTCGACCAACTCGTTGCTGCACTGGACCCGCCGGCTGATCCAGGTTCGCAAGCAGCACCCGGCGTTCGGAACGGCCTCGTTCACAGAACTCGGCAGTGCGAACCCGGCCGTGTTGTCGTATGTGCGGGAGACCCCGCCGAGCGAGGACCGCGCGTACAGCGACGTCATCCTGTGCGTCAACAACCTGTCCCGGTTCCCGCAGGCGGTGATCCTGGACCTCACCCAGTTCACCGGCCGAATCCCCGTGGAGCTCACCGGCTCCGTTCCCTTTCCCACGATCGGGGACGACGGGTACATGATCACGCTGCCCGGTCACGGCTTCTTCTGGTTCGCGCTGCAACCGGATCCCAAATCCGACGGCGCGGTGAGCGGACACCCGGTCAGCAGCGAAGCGGAACAGGCGGTGCAGCAGTGAACGAACCCACCAGCGGACGCATTCCCGACGAGACCCTCGAACGGCAACTCGTCCGATGGTTGCCGGACCGGAGGTGGTTCGCCGCGAAGGGCAACACCATCTCGGCGGTACGGATCCTGCTCCGCCACGAGCTGACGTCGGTCTTCGGGTTCTCCGCCGAGCACCTGCTGGTGTCGGTGGAATTCGAGGCGGGCCCGGCGCAGGTGTACCAGGTGCCGCTGGGGTTCCGCAGTCATCTGCCCGAGGACCTCGAACCGTGGGCGTTGCCGGACGGCGACGGCAACGGCATGATCGCGTACGACGGACTGCACGACGCCGAGGTCATCACCCTGTACGCGGACCTGCTGGCCGAGGCGCAGGGTTCCGGACCGGTGCAGTTGAAGACCGTGCCGGGCACGGTGATCGAACCGGGGCTGCGTGGGCGAACCCTCGGCGCGGAGCAGTCGAACACGTCGGTGGTGCTGGGGGAGAAGTTGCTCATGAAGATCTTCCGCCTGGTCACCCCCGGGGTGAATCCCGACGTGGAACTCCATCTGGCGCTCGCCGGCGCGGGCAGTGAATACGTGGCCACGCTGCGGGCGTGGATGGAGACGGATGTCGCCGGGATTCTCACCACGCTTGCGATGGTGCAGGACTTCGAGGCCAATTCGGCGGACGGGTGGAGCATGGCGCTGGGCAGCGTCCGCGACCTCCTCATCGAGGCGGATCTCCACGCCGCGGAGTTGGGGACGGACTTCGCCGGTGAGTCCCATCGCATGGGCGCTGCCGTCGCCGAGGTGCACTCGACGCTGGCGCGTGCGCTGGGTGCGGAGGAGCGGCAGGTGGCGTCGACGACGGTGGAGGCGATGAACCGCAGGCTGGACGCCGCCACCGCAATCGTTCCCGAACTGGGGGAGGTGGCCGCCGCGGTGCGGGACAAGTTCGCCGAGGCGGAAGCGCTGGGCGCCACCGCCGTCCAGCGGATTCACGGGGACCTGCACCTCGGTCAGGTGCTGCGGACACCGGAGCGGTGGCTGCTCATCGACTTCGAAGGCGAGCCAGCCAAGACGCTCGACGAGCGCCGGGAACGGGACAGTCCGTTGCGGGACGTCGCGGGAATGCTGCGGTCCTTCGACTACGCCGCCCACCACCTGCTGGCCGATTCGGTGCCGATGGGGGCGATGGGAGCGGCGTCGCAACGGGACTTCCGCGCGAGGGAATGGGCCCAGCGCAACGCCGACGCCTTCTGCGAGGGCTATGCCTCGGTGTCGGGCACCGATCCGCGAGAGGCGGCGGCGTTGCTCCGGGCCTACGAACTCGACAAGGCGGTGTACGAGACGGTGTACGAGGCGAGGAACCGCCCGCAGTGGATCGGCTTGCCCCTCTCCGCCATTCGCAGACTCACCGCAGCACCTCGGTGAGGGCTGGGGACGAGACCGTGCCCGTATCGAACTGGGTGCGGTACAGCTCTTCGTACCGGCCGCCCGCGGCGAGCAGTTCGGAGTGGGTGCCGCGTTCGACGATGCGCCCGGACTCGACCACGAGGATCAGATCCGCCGCGCGGACGGTCGACAACCGGTGCGCGATCACCACGGCGGTGCGGCCGGCGAGGGCCTCGCCCAGCGCTTCCTGGACGGCGGCCTCGGACGTGGAGTCGAGGTGCGCCGTCGCCTCGTCGAGGATGACCACCCGAGGATGCGCGAGCAGCAGGCGCGCGATGGTCAGCCGCTGGCGTTCGCCGCCGGACAGTCGGTAGCCGCGTTCGCCGACCACCGTGTCGAGGCCGTCGGGAAGGGCGGCGACGAGGTCGGTGAGCCGGGCGCGTTCCAGGACCTCCGCGAGTTCGGCCGGCGTGGCGCCGGGGCGGGCGAGCAAGAGGTTGGCTCGAACGGTGTCGTGGAAGAGATGCCCGTCCTGGGTCACCATTCCGACGGTGGCCCGCACCGAGTCGGCGGTCAGGTCCCGCACGTCGACCCCGCCGAGTTTCACCGAGCCCGCGTCCGCGTCGTAGAGCCGGGGAACCAGTTGGGCGATGGTGGACTTGCCGGCCCCGGACGATCCCACCAGGGCGACCATCTGCCCGGGTTCGGCGCGGAACGACAGTCGGTGCAGCACGTCGACGCCGCCGCGGGTGTCGAGGGTCGCGACCTCTTCGAGCGACGCCAGCGACACCTTGTCGGCCGAGGGATACGCGAACTCCACCGAGTCGAACTCCACCGACACGGGGCCCTCGGGCACCGCGACCGCGTCGGGCTTCTCGGCGATCAGCGGCGTCAGGTCGAGGACCTCGAAGACGCGCTCGAAGCTCACCAGCGCGCTCATCACGTCCATGCGTGCGCTGGCCAGCGCGGTAAGGGGCGAGTAGAGGCGGGTGAGCAGCATCGCCATCGCGACCACCGCTCCCGCGTCGAGTTGTCCGCGCAGTGCGTAGAACCCGCCCAGTCCGTAGACGAGGGCCAGCGCGAGCGCCGAGACGAGGGTGAGCGCGGTGACGAACACCGACTGCAGCATGGCCGTGCGGACGCCGATGTTCCGGACTCGCCGCGCGCGGACCGCGAATTCGGCGGATTCCTCGGACGGACGGCCGAACAGTTTGACGAGGGTGGCGCCCGGCGCCGAGAACCGTTCCGTCATCTGGGTGCTCATCACCGAGTTGTGGTTGGCCGCCTCACGATTGAGTTGCGCGAGCCGTGCGCCCATCGTGCGGGCGGGCAGGACGAAGATCGGCAGCAGCAGCAGTGCGCACAGCGTGATCTGCCAGGAGATCCCGATCATCACGATCAGCGTGATGCCCAGCGTGACCAGGTTGGACACCACACCCGACAAGGTGTCGCTGAATGCGCGCTGCGCACCGATCACGTCGTTGTTGAGGCGGCTGACCAGCGCGCCGGTGCGGGTGCGGGTGAAGAAGGCGATCGGCATCCGCTGCACGTGGTCGAACACGGCGGTGCGCAGGTCGAGGATCAGGTCCTCGCCGATGCTCGCCGACAACCACCGCGTCCACAGCGCGAGTGCGGATTCGAGGACGGCGATGACCGCGATGAGCGCCGCGAGACGCACGATCACGGACACCGCGTCGCCGCCGACGATGGCGTTCACGACGCGGCCCGCCAGCACCGGGGTGGCCACGGCCAGCGCGGCCGTGACGACGCTGAGCAGCAGGTACCACGCGAGGTTGCGGCGGTGCGGCCGGGCGAAACGGGCGATCCGCCGCAACGTCGTCCGGGAGAAGGGGCGTCGATCTTCCTGGGCGTGCATCGCGTTGTACATCGCGTTCCACGCCGTGACTTCCATGCTCATGCCGGCGGCCTCCTGTCGCTGTCCCCCCACGGTAGAGCCGGGGTATGACATGACCGTAGAACCTCAACTTAACTCGAGGTCAAGCAGCGGGCGCGGGAAGCGTCACTTCGCGACGTCGACGACCACCCGCGTCGGATCGGACAGGTTGGACACCGTGAACGGACGGCCGGGCGCGCTCACGCCGATGAACGACTGGGTGACGCCTTCGAACACGAGCGCACCGTTGACCTCGGTCACCGTGCCGCCGGGAACACCGGGCACCGGATTGGGGCCCGAGTAGCCCTCCACGTCGCTGTCGAACGGGTACGCCGAGCCGTCGATCTGCACCTGCAGGATGCCGTTGCCCGACACCGGGATCGTCTTGCCGCTGCCGTCCTGCACGGCCTGGTCCACGTATTCGACCCGCCAGCCCGGGGCGCCCTTGCCGCCGAGTTCGTACACCACGCGGTCGAATCCCTCGTGCCCGCCGACGCGGACGTCGGTGACGGTGAGCTTCGCGGACTCGGACGCCGCGGACGACTTCGGCGACGCGTCGGTCGGGATCGGCGCCGACTCGGATTCGAGTGCGCTGCCGGTGGTGGCCGCGGCGGCAGGCGACGTCGCCGCCACACTGCTGGCGGAGTTCGACTCCGAGCATCCGGTGAGTGTCAGGGCCAGCGCGCAGGCAGCGAACGCGGCGAAGGGACCGATCCGGTGGTTGATCATGATCCGATCGTAAGCCGGGGCCGATCAGAGACGCGGGAGCCCCGGGCGTGGCGTCGCGATCGCGTCCAGGTACAGCCAGTTGCCGTCCTCACGGACGAATCGGCTGTTCTCGTGCAGCGATTCGCGGTGGCCGTCCAGCACGAAGTGCGCACGGAACTCGACGGTGCCGGTGGTGTCGAGCAGACCGCCGCCGGTCGTGCCCAGGATGTCGAGGCGGGTCCAGCGCTGCGCCGGATCGAGGTCCAGGCCCGCGGGCCGCGTGCTCGGATGCCACGTCGCGAGGAGATAATCGGCGTCCAGCACCGCGAACGCGCTGAACCGGGATCGCATCAGGCGCTCGGCCGTGGGCGCCTTCGCCTCGCCGCGGTGATACCTCCCGCAGCACTCGTCATACGGTTCACCGAGCAGGCAGGGGCATCGAACGGTCACGGTCCCAGTATGGACGGCGGTCACACGAGCTTGTGAGTGCGGTCCTTCCAGTACGGCGCGCGCAGTTCCCGCTTCAGGATCTTGCCGGTGGGGTTGCGCGGCAGCAGGTCGACGACGTCGACCGTCGTCGGGCACTTGAACTTCGCCAGGCGCTGACGGGTGTAGTGGATCAGTTCGTCCGGTTCGATGCTGCTTCCGGTCACCGGCACCACGACGGCCTTGACCGTCTCACCCCAGTGGTCGTCGGGAACGCCGATCACCGCGACCTCCGCCACCGCCGGGTGTTCGACGAGGACCCGTTCGATCTCGGGGGAGTACACGTTCTCGCCGCCGGTGATGATCATGTCCTTCAGCCGATCCTCGATGAACACGAAACCGTCGGCGTCCGCGCGGCCCATGTCGCCGCTGCGCAACCACCCGTCCGCGGTGATCGCCTCCGCCGTCGCCTCGGGTTTGCCGAGATAGCCGGGCGTGCGCTGGTCCGATCGCCACCACAACTCCCCGGTCTCACCGGTGGCGACGTCCTCGGCGGTGGCCGGGTCCACGATGCGCATCTCCACACCGGGAATGGGCTGTCCCGCCGACGCCATCCTCGCCTCCTGCGACTCGTCGCGATGCACGTCCGGCAGGAGTGCGGTGACCACACCCGCGCATTCGGTCATTCCGTACACCTGGACGAACTCCGCCTCCGGCCAGGCGGCGAGCGCGCTGCGCAGCAACGGCAGCGGCATCGGGGCGGCGCCGTACGTGATGCGGTGCAGCGCGCCGAACGCGGCCACGGCCTGCTCGCCCCCGGCGAGCACCCCGGCGATCACCGGCGGAACGAGGAACGCGATGTTCGCACCGGCCACGAGCGCACCGAACAGCGACGGCGCGTCGGCCTCCCTCGTGAAATGGCAGCGGGCGCCGGCGTGCACACCCATGATCGCGTAGCAACTCCCACCGACGTGGAACAGCGGCATGGCGACGAGCAGACAGTCGTCGTGCCGTGCGGGCAGGATGTCGAGCACCGCAATGCTGTGCGCGATCAGGTTGCGGTGCGTCAGCTGAACGCCCTTGGGCCTGCCCGTGGTTCCCGAGCTGTAGAGGATCAGCGCGGTGGCCTCCGCGGCCACGTCCGGCCTCGACGACAGGACGGACGCCTCGGCGAGCCACGGCTCGAACTCGTCGTGCTCCCCGCCGACGGTGATGATCTGCTCGATGCCGGTCAGCCGGTCCCGCAAGGCCATGACTTGCTGGAGAAACTCGTTGCCCACGAACAGGATTCGCGCCTTGCAGTCGTTGATCACGTAGTCGAGTTCCTCGCCGGCCAGTCGCCAGTTGGGCACTGCGGCCGCCGCGCCGAGGAGGGAGGCGGCGTAGGTGACCTCGAGGCAGGACAGGTGGTTCTTGTCGACGAACGCGACCGTGTCGCCTGCCCCGATTCCGCCTTCTGCCAAGGCTCCCGCGACGTGCAGGATCCGGTCGTGCCACCCGGACCACGTGTAGTCGGCGCCCTGGAACTGCACGGCGACGTCGTCCGGTCGAACCTGCGCCCAGTGCGCGAGTCGGTCGAAGATGATCTCGTTCTCGGCGTCCGACATGCGCCCACCTTTCGTCTGTGACGTCAGTCACATCAGGCTAGTAGCCGGTGCTCCGATCAGTGACGTTTTGCCTCATGCGGTCGAACTGCTTCGGCTCTGCGTGCCCGCGCGTCGCAACGCGGCGCTGCCGAGGGCGCCCACCACGATCAGGGTGATGCCCAGCCAGTCGGGGTCGTTGTCGGTGACGAGCATCGCGATCCCCACGCCGATCACGTACGGCGGGAGGAAGTCGAACAGCTTGACGAGCGGCGGCGCCACCTCTTCCGGTTCCCCGGGTTCCCGCGGCGCCTGCGCGCTCGCCACGTCCGGATACCACTCGGTGAAGGACAGCGCGAACAGCAACGCCCCGATCGGAATGATCCACCCCGTCCAGAAATTGTCCGGCTGGTCGAGGACGAGGTCGCCGTACAGTCCGGATGCCGCCGACACTGTGAAGGACAGCGCCCACACCAGGGTGATGAGCTGATTCACCTTCAGGAACAGCGGCGAGGTCCAATACTCCTCGGGTGTAGTCTCTTTCGCGTACGGCAGGGTGAACGGATTGCGCAGCAACAGCGAGCCGAACGCGAACGCGACGAGCGCCAGACTCGACATCTCGCCCGACCACTTCTCCAGCCAGGTGATCAGGCTGTCGGAGGCGAACAGTCCGATCACGGCGAGGCAGCCGAAATAGACGATGTCGAACACTTCCATGGGTTTGAGGCTTCCGCCGCGGCGGTGGCTGAGGAACAGGAACAGGATCGACAACCCGAGAGCGGTGGCGACGGATTCCTCGAACCGCCCGGGGCCGGACAGCAGCGACATCACGATCCACGGCGCCAGGCCGGCGAACGGTGATTGGAGGAACGCGTCGAGGAAACGCGATCCCGTCCGGGGTGTGGGGGGTTCGATGGCCATGAGGGCTCTCCTTCGCACCGGCGATACCGAAATTCTCCCAGGTCGGCACATCCGTTGTGGGCGTTTCCGGCCGGGTCGCCGTGTCAGGGATCACGTCCCGACTTACCGAAGATCAGGGTGGTCCCTGATGGCGGGCCGCCGCGGGTGTCGACAAGATGGAGGAGTGCGCCGCGCGTGCACCGTCCCGGCCCGTCACCACGGGGCCGGACCGCCACAAGAGAATGACGAAAGGCGATCATGAGCACGCATGCCCCCGCTGTCGCTGCCCGTGCTGTCGAGCTGTCCAAGACGTACGGCACCGGCGACACCCAGGTCCACGCGCTCAGCGCGGTATCCGCGGAGTTCGCCCGTGGTGAGTTCACCGCGATCATGGGACCGTCCGGTTCCGGCAAGTCGACGCTGATGCACTGCCTGGCCGGCCTCGACGCCGCCAGTTCGGGTTCCGTCCTCATCGGCGACACCGAGTTGACGACGCTGACCGACAAGCAGATGACCCAGCTGCGACGCGACCGCATCGGCTTCGTGTTCCAGGCGTTCAACCTGGTGCCGACGCTGACGGCGCTGGAGAATATCACCCTTCCGCTGGACATCGCGGGCCGCAAGCCGGACGCCGCGTGGCTCGAGAACGTGCTCACCAAACTCGGGCTGCAGGATCGTCTCGAGCACCGCCCGGGGGAGTTGTCCGGAGGTCAGCAGCAGCGGGTCGCGTGTGCCCGGGCCCTGGCAGGGCAGCCGGAGATCATCTTCGGCGACGAGCCCACCGGCAACCTCGACTCGAAGTCCTCGGGCGAGGTGCTGTCGATCCTGCGGGCCGCGGTGGACGAATTCCACCAGACCGTGGTCATCGTCACCCACGACCCCCGCGCGGCCGCCTACGCCGACCGGGTGGTGTTCCTCGCCGACGGCAAGATCGTCGACGAACTGCGTGAGCCGACGGCCGATTCGGTCCTCGACACGATGAAGCGACTCGACGAGCCCGCTCACGCCCTCACGTCCGACGCGGCGGTCTGACCGCATGGCGTCCACATCCGGTGCGCCGATGCGCAAGGTGTCGCTGCGCAACCTGGCGGCACACAAGGTCCGGCTGGCACTGACGGTGCTGTCCGTGGTGCTCGGCACCGCGTTCGTCGCCGGTTCCTTCGTCTTCACCGACACCCTCCAGAAGACGTTCGATTCGATCTTCGAGAACACCGCGCAAGGGGTCGACGTCCGGGTGTCGAGCGAGGAGCGCAACTCCAGTGGAGTGCCCCTCGCCGACCTCGACACCATCACCGCGCTGGACGGGGTGCGCGCGGTCGCACCTGCCGTCAGCGGGCAGATCGTCCTCATCGATTCCGACGGCGCCGCCGTCCAGACCGGTGGTGCGCCGAGCATCGGCGAGTCCTACCTGCCGCCGGGCCAGGCGCTCGGCGAACCCGACGAGTACGTCCAGGGCACGCCGCCGGCCCAGGTCGGCCAGATGGCCGTCAACGCCAGTGCCGCCGAACGCGCGAAACTCGCCGTCGGCGACACGACGAAGGTTCTCGTGCCCGCTCGCGGCATGGTCGACGTCACCGTCTCCGGCATCTACGACACCGGCAACGAGACCGGTGGATTCATCGGCGCGACGTTCGTCGACTCGCAGGCCCGCGAACTGTTCACCGACGGCAAGCACGTCGAGTACATCGACGTCGCCGGGACCGGTCTGTCCCAGACCGAACTGCGCGACGAGATCGCCGCCGCCCTTCCCGACGCAAAGGTCCAGACCGGCGACGAGGTCCGCGAGGAAACCAAGGCGCAGGTGACGGAGGCGCTGAGCTTCATCAACTACTTCCTCCTCGCATTCGGTGCGATCGCTCTGCTCGTCGGCACGTTCATCATCTACAACACGTTCTCGATGATCGTGGCCCAGCGGTTGCGCGAACTGGCGCTGCTCCGCGCGATCGGTGCCAGCCGCACGCAGGTGGGCCGGTCCGTGGTCTTCGAGGCCCTCGTGGTCGGCGTGATCGGCAGTGCGATCGGGATCGCCGCCGGCGTCGGCCTGGCCTACGGATTGCGCGCACTGCTGAACGCGTTCGACGTCGGTCTGCCCGAAGGTCCCCTGCAGGTGGGGCCGCGCACGATTCTCATCGCCCTCGTGGTCGGGGTGCTCGTGACGACGGTCAGCGCGTACGCACCCGCCCGGCGCGCCTCCAAGGTGCCGCCCGTCGCGGCGATGCGCGAGGAATTCGCGTCCACCGGTGACTCACTGCACGTGCGCACCATCGCCGGTGCGGTCCTCGGTGTCCTCGGCGTCGTGGGACTCGTGATCGGTTCGCGGGGTACCGGTGGCGGTGCGGCGGCGGTCGTCGGCGCAGGCGCGCTCGGTCTGATCCTGGCCGTGCTGTTCGCCGCCCCCGCGTTGTCCCGGCCGATCGTCGGGGCGCTCGGAGCGGTGCTGGCCAAGCCGTTCGGCCCGGTCGGGCGCCTGGCCCGCACCAACGCCGTGCGCAATCCCCGCCGCACCGCCGCCACCGCGTTCGCGCTGACACTCGGACTGATGCTCGTATCCGTCATCGGGGTGTTCGGCGCATCCGCGAAGGCCAGCGTCAACCAGCTGGTCGACTCGGGGGTGTCCGCCGACTACGTGCTCACCGGACCCAATCAGATCGGTGTGCCCAGCGGCGCGGCGAGAGCCGTGCGGAACCTCGACGACGTCCAGAGCGCCGCCGCCCTGCACCCGGTGTCCGTGACGGTCGACGACGAGCGGCAACAGGGCGCGTCGCTGGACGGCCCACTCGAGGGCGTCCTCGACTACAAGCTCGTCGAGGGCGGCGCCGACCTGACGGGCAACCACCTCATCGTGTCCCAGACGACAGCGGCGCAGAAGGGCTGGACGCTGGGCACGACCGTCCCGATGACGAGCGCCGACGGGAAAGTCGTCGACGCCGAGGTCACCGGTGTCTTCGAAGACAACCAGCTGGTCGGCGACTGGCTCGTCTCGGACGACGTCTACCGGCAGGTCATGCCCGCCGCGACCATCCCCGATCTGGCGGTGCTCATCGACGCGAAGCCGGGTGCGGACCTGACGCAGCTGCGCGCCGACCTCGAATCCGCGACCAAGCAGTTCGTCGTGGTGCAGGTGCAGGACCGCGAACAGTTCAAGGGAACGCAGGGCCAGCAGATCGACACGCTCCTCGCGATCCTCTACGGGTTGCTCGCACTCGCCGTCGTGATCGCGATCCTCGGCATCATCAACACGCTCGCGCTCTCGGTGGTCGAGCGCAGGCGGGAGATCGGCATGCTCCGCGCGGTCGGGATGCAGAGGTCCCAGATGCGCCGCACGATCTACCTGGAGTCGATGCTGATCGCGGTGTTCGGTGCGGCCGTCGGCGTGCTGCTCGGCATCGCGTTCGGCTGGGGCTTCGTGAGCACCCTGAAGGACCAGGGGCTCGGCCAGGTGACGGTGCCGTGGGGGCAGGTGGTCGCGATGCTCCTCGGATCCGGTGTGGTCGGTGTGTTCGCGGCACTGTGGCCGGCGAGCCGCGCCGCCCGCACCCGCCCGCTGGAGGCCATCGCCGACCTCTGACCCTCACGGGCGCAAAGCGCCTAATGTGTTGGCGTGCAGAAAATTGTGATCGTCGGGGCGGGCTTGTCGGGCCTGCGCACCGCGGAGGAACTTCGGCGGGCCGGATACGAGGGTGATCTGATTCTTCTCGGAGGTGAACCGCACCTTCCCTACGACCGCCCACCGCTGTCGAAGGAAGTGATGCGCGGGGAGAAGAGCGACACCACGCTCAAGCCGCGTGAGTTCTTCGACGAGAAGAACATCGAACTGCGGCTGGGGGTCGAGGCCGCCTCGGTGGACACCGGATCCCGCATCCTGAGACTCGCTGACGGCAGCGAACTCAGCTACGACGAACTCGTGATCGCCACCGGTCTCGTGCCGCGGCGGATCCCGGGACTTCCGGACCTCGCGGGCGTCCACGTTCTCCGTTCCATCGACGAGAGCCTGGCGTTGCGCGCGGACCTCGCCGAGGGCAGGCGCGCGCTGATCGTCGGGGCGGGATTCATCGGCTGCGAGCTGGCGGCGAGCATGCGGGCCGGCGGGCTCGACGTGGTGCTGGTCGAGCCGCAGTCGACGCCGCTCGCGTCCGTGCTCGGCGAGAAGGTCGGGGGACTCGTCGCCCGGCTGCACACCGCCGAGGGGGTCGATCTGCGGGCCGGTGTCGGGCTCACGTCGCTGGTGGGCACCGACCGGGTCACCGGAGCCGTCCTCGGCGACGGAAGCGAGGTCGACGTCGACGTCGTGGCGATCGGGGTCGGCTCGGTGCCGGTCACCGCGTGGCTCGACGGCTCTGGTGTCGAACTGGACAACGGGGTGGTGTGCGACGGCGTCGGACGCACGGCGGTCCCGCACGTGTGGGCGGTCGGCGACGTGGCCGCGTGGCAGCTGCAGGTGGGTGGCCGCAAGCGCGTCGAGCACTGGAGCAACGCCGGGGAGCAGGCGAAGATCCTCGCCGCGGCGTTGACCGGCACCGGCGACGAGAACACCGCAGCTCAGGTGCCGTACTTCTGGAGCGACCAGTACGACATCAAGATCCAGGCCCTGGGCACGGTGGCGGCCACCGACGAGGTGCACGTGATCAAGGACGACGGCCGCAAGTTCCTCGCCTACTACGAACGGGACGGCATCCTGGCCGGTGTCGTCGGCGGCGGGATGGCGGGTGGTGTCATGAAGATGCGGGCGAAGATCGCGGCGGGAACTCCGATCGGTGAGGTCCTCGAGGCCGCGTCGGCGTAAGAGCCGGGACGGGGGCGCGATAGATTCTCCGGGTGATTGTTGCGCTCATCGACTCGGGTCTCGGCATGCTGCCGACGGCGGCGTGGTTGCGGAAGTTGCGACCCGAACTGGATCTGATTCTCGCGCTGGATCCGGACGGGGCCCCGTGGGGTCCCAAACCGGAGCAGTGGGTGATCGATCGTGTTCTCGCGACCGCGCAGCGCAGCCTCGACCGCGGCGCCGAGGTGATCGTGCTGCCGTGCAACACGGCGAGCGTCACCGCGCTCGACCACGTCCGGGAGCTCGTCGGACCGCAGGTTCCGGTCGTCGGGACGGTGCCGGCGATCAAACCGGCCGCCGCCGCGTTCGGGTCCGTCGCGGTCTGGGCGACCGCCGCGACGACGGCGAGCCGGTATCAGGCCGATCTGATCGAGAAGTTCGGGAACGGCAGTTCGGTGGTGGGGGTCGCTTGCCATGGTCTCGCGGAGGCCATCGACCGGGGGGAGCGGGACGCTGCGATCGCCGCCATCGCGTCCGCCGCAGAGCGGACGCCCGGCGACGTCGGCGGGGTGGTGCTGGGCTGCACCCACTACCCGTTGATGGCCGACGAGATCGCGGCGCAGCTGCCGGCCGGGGTGCGGTTGTTCGACAGCGCCGAGGCGGTGGCGGCGCAGACCCTGCGCCGCATCGACGCGCTGAACCGGCCGAGCGCGGGGGAGGGCACCGTGGAGGTGTTCCTCAGCGGCAGGCCCGGGCGGCTGCCCGCGAGCGCGGAGGCGTTCCCCGCCGGTCAGCTGCTGGCCGCGGGAACATCTCAGCCCAGCTGAACCATCCCGGCCGCCACCACCCGTGCGACGTTGCCGAGTTCCTCGCCGTGTTGTCGCGGCAGGTCGTCGAGGTCGTGCAAGCGGTCGTTGCCCGCGACGGAGAACATCGCGGCCACCCACGCCGTCGCGCAGGCCCGGAGTGTCCCGGGCTGCACGGGGTACGGCGAACTGGCCTGCAGCAGTCGCTCGGTGATGTCGCTGAGGTAGTCGCGGAACCGCCTCAGGTGGGCGCGGACGTCCGGGTGGGTCTCGGCCTCGCGCCAGATGATCACCCGCATCACCGACGAGTGGTGGTCGTGCAGATTCAGTGCGGTGTCGAGGTTGACGAGGCTGGCGGCGGGGTCACCCGGAGTCACCAGGGGGCCCACGTCGCCGAAGGGTTCGGTCGGCAGTCTCTCGGACAGCAGGGCCAGGAGGATGTCGGTCTTGGAGGGGAAGTAGTAGAACACCAGTCCTTTCGGGACGTGCGCGGCAGAGGCGATCGATGCGGTGGGCGTGGCATCGAATCCGTGTACGGCGATGAGGGATTCGGCGGCGTCGAGGATCAGTTCCCGCGCGTCGCCGTCGATCTTCGCGCTGCGCCGCCGCCGGCCTTTCCGCGGTTGGGAGTTACCGGGCTTTCCGAGATGGGGTGCTGGCATGGGCCTTTCCCGACGTGAACGGCGGGGCGCAGGCCGTAAGCCTGCGCCCCGCCCCAATCGATGTTCTCGGTGCTGTGGTTCACAGATCAGTGATGCGTCGCCAGCCCTCCGTGTCCGTGCATCCGGGAACTCATCATCGGCAACCCCGTGACAGCCACGACGACTGCCAGGACACCGACGACCCATGCGGTCCACGCCGCGCCCGTGAATGCGTCGAAGTTCATCACCCACGGGGCGAGGAACAACAGCACTCCGAAGACGGCCATCGCGTACTCGGCCGCAGTCATCTCCGGGCGGCTCATATGGACGAGACCGGAGAGGGCCACGAGTACACCGAGGACGATGAGTGACCACATCGCGGCGTTGTTGGTGTCGAGCCACAACGGCGAGAGCGCCGCGAAGACTCCGATCACGATCGCCACCACATCTTGCATACGACTCCACGATCTCATGTCCGGCCTCCTCGAAATGGATTGTGTCCACTTCGAGTACACGCCTGATTGACCGCCCGATCAATACCTGATCCGTTGCATTCGGATAACACGAACCGCAGGTCGGAGCATGTTTTGTGATCTTCGCTCGCGGTGTCGGTGACGTGTGGGACAGTGCCTTCGTGACTTCCACCGCAGACGACGTGAAGCGTGCTCTCGCCGACGTGTCGGACGAGGCCGACGCCGTCAATCTGGCACGGTTCTTCAAGACCGGTCCGGGTGAATACGGGGAGGGTGACGTCTTCATCGGCGTGCGGGTTCCCGGGACGCGCAGCGTGGTTCGCGCTCACGCCGATCTGGACCTGCCGGAGGTGACCGTGCTGCTCGACAGTCCGGTGCACGAGCACCGACTGGCGGGGCTGCTGGTACTCGTTACGCAGTTCGACCGGGCGGCGAAGGCGGGCGACGACGCCTTGCGCGAGAAGATCGTGTCCTTTTACTTCGACCTGGTGATGCGGGGACGGGTGAACAACTGGGATCTGGTGGACTCGTCCGCCGACCGGATCCTGGGCACGTGGCTGTTCGACCGGCCGCGGGACCCGGTCTTCGAGCTGGCCGCGGACGACGACCTCTGGCGGCGTCGCGTCGCGCTGCTCAGTACGTTCGGGTTCATCCGCCGGGGTGACGCGTCGACGACGCTCGAGGTCGCGGAGTCCGTCCTCGGTGATCGCCGCGACCTCACGCAGAAGGCGACGGGATGGATGCTGCGCGAGGTCGGCAAGCGGGTCGACCGCGCCCTGCTGACCGGCTTCCTCGACCGGAACGCCGCCGCGATGGGGCGCACGGCCCTGACATACGCGTGTGAGCACCTCACCGCCGAGGAGCGTGCGGGCTACCGCGCGATGCGCTGACCGGATTCCCGCTACATTCGGTGGCATGACTGCTCCCGCGCCCACTCGCCGCCGCCGACGTGCCGGGCTGATCCTCGGCGCGGTCGTCGCGGTGATGGCCGTCGTGGCGGGCGGGGTGCTGTGGCTGGCCCCGGACCGCTACCTGCCGTGGGACACCGCCGAATTCCCGGCCGTCGACACGACCGCGCTGTCGCCGCAGCAGGCGCGGATCGTCGGGCTACTGGAGGCCGAGCACGGCACGCAGCGGCCGGGGACGTTCTACTCCGAAGGGGTCGAGGAGCCCTGGTGCGCGGACTTCGTCAGCTGGATCATGCGGGAAGCGGGCCTGCCGCTGTCGAATCCGAATTCCGGGCACTGGCGGATCCCGGGTGTCTACACATTGCAGGAGTACTACCAGTCGCAGTCGCGGTTCCAGGAGGTCGGCGACGGGTACCGCCCGGCCGTCGGGGACGTGGTGCTCTACGACAACAGCAGCTGGGTCGGCCAGCACACCAACATCGTCGTCGCCGTCGACGGTGACACCGCTACGACGGTCGGCGGCAACGAGTTCGGCCGGATCCGCGTGCACACGGTGGACTGGGCGAGCGACTCCGCCGTCGTCGGTTTCGGCCGGCTCGGGTGAGCGGCCTTCAGAATTCGATCTTGAGGTGGTCGGTGACCGGCCGGGCCTGGCAGCCCAGGATGTAGCCGCTCTCGATGTCCTCGGGGTCGAGAATTTCGCTGTTCTCCATCTCGACCTTGCCTTCGAGCACGGTGCACGCGCACGACCCGCACTCGCCCTCCTGGCAGGAGTAGGGCACGTCGATTCCCTTGGCCAGCATGATGTCGACGAGGGTCTGCTTGCGGGGCCAGCTCAGGGTGTGGATCTCGCCGTCGAGTTCCACCTCCACGGTGGCGGCGTCGGCGGCCTCGTCCTCGGTGACCTCGACGACGTCGGAGTCACGGAACGGGTCGCCGGCCAGCGAGTTGAACACTTCGGCGTGCACCTGGGTGCGCGGCATGCCGGTATCGGCGAGGGCCTTGTGGATGGTGTCCATGAACGGCGCCGGTCCGCACATGAATGCCTCGTGCCCGAGGTAGGGAGCGACGGCGGAGGCGAGCTGGTCGACGCCGGGCAGCCCTTGGACCGTCTCCAGCCAGTGGATGGACACGAGCCGTGACGGGTACCGGCTCGCGAGGGTGCGCAGTTCCTCCGCGAAGATGACCGACTTCTCGTCGCGGTTCGCGTAGAAGAGGACGACCTTGCCGGACCCCTCGGTGAGGGCGGACTTGAGGATCGAGATCACCGGCGTGATGCCGCTGCCCGCCGCGAACAGCAGGAAGTCGTGGTCCAGCGACTTGGGGGTGAACACTCCCGACGGGGGAAGGACTTCGAGGGTGTCGCCGACGGCGACGTTGTCGCAGAGCCAGTTGGACCCGTACCCGTCGGCCGTCCGCTTGACGGTCACCTTGGGTGCGTCGTCGGTGAACGGCGAGCTGGCCAGCGAGTAGCACCGGGCGACCGATCCCGTGCGGTCGCTGGGGATGCGCAGGGTGAGGAACTGGCCCGGCTTGTAGGCGAACTTGCCTGCGAGGTCGGCCGGGACGTCGAAGACCAGTGACCGGGAATCGGCGGTTTCCTCGACCACGCCCGACACGGTGAGCACCACCGATCGTGAGCTGTGCGGCACCTCGACAGTCGTCATCGTGTGTGCAGTCCTTCCGTACTTCGCAGCGCCGGAACGCTCGCTTACCTGTCCCAAGAATAGAACAGGTTCTAGTTTTTGCCTAGCTGTCCACTCCGTGCGGAGTGGACAGCCTACCGAGTGCCCACCTCTCCGGCTCGGCCCGGCCGCACCTGCCCGATCGGGCAGTTTGTCCGCCGCGGTCGGACGGTTCGGGCTCGCAGGTCTGTAACCGGGGCCCGAACTAGGTCACAGTGGATTCCAGGTGAGACGCCGATCACATCTACTGCGTCCCCTTCCCCAACGCTTCAGATCCGACATCGACTAATCGAGGAGACGGCCATGGCCATCGAGCTCAACCAGATCTGGGACTTCCCCATCAAGGAATTCCACCCGTTCCCGCGGGCACTGATGGGAGTGGGCGCCCACGACATCATCGGCGTCGAGGCGAAGAACCTCGGTTTCAAGAGGGCCCTGCTCATGACGACCGGCCTGCGCGGCTCGGGCATCATCGAGGAACTGGTCGGCAAGATCGAGTACCAGGGCGTCGAGGTCGTGCTCTACGACAAGGTCGAGTCCAACCCCAAGGACTACAACGTCATGGAGGCGGCCGCGCTCTACCAGAAGGAGAAGTGCGACTCGATCATCTCCGTCGGCGGCGGCTCGAGTCACGACGCCGCCAAGGGCGCCCGTGTCGTGGTCGCGCACGACGGCCGCAACATCAACGAGTTCGAGGGATTCGCGAAGTCCACCAACAAGGAGAACCCGCCCCACATCGCCGTATCCACCACGGCCGGTACGGGTTCGGAGACCTCGTGGGCGTACGTCATCACCGACACGTCGGACATGAACAACCCGCACAAGTGGGTGGGATTCGACGAGGCGACCATCGTGACCCTCGCGATCGACGACCCGCTGCTGTACTACACCTGCCCCCAGCACTTCACCGCGTACTGCGGATTCGACGTCCTCGCGCACGGCAGTGAGCCGTACGTGTCGCGTCTCGACTTTGCGCCTTCGCTCGGGAATGCGCTGTACTCGGTGGAACTCGTCGCGAAGAACCTGCGGGAGGCCGTGTTCGAGCCGCGCAACCTGAAGGCCCGTGAGGGAATGATGAACGCGCAGTACATCGCCGGGCAGGCGTTCAACTCCGGCGGCCTCGGCATCGTGCACTCCATCTCGCACGCGGTCAGCGCGTTCTTCGACAGCCACCACGGACTGAACAACGCGATCGCCCTGCCTCGCGTCTGGGAGTACAACCTGCCGTCGCGGTACGAGCGCTACGCCCAGCTGGCCGGCGCGCTGGGGGTCGACACCCGCAACCTCACCACGGTGCAGGCCGCGGACGCGGCGGTCGAGGCCGCCATCCGCCTGGCGAAGGACGTCGGCATTCCCGACAACTTCGGTCAGGTGCGCACCGACTCGTACGAGAAGAACCAGATGAACACGAAGAAGTACGAGGGTCGCGGCGACACCATCCGCGGTGACGAGAAGACCGTTCGCGCCATCTCCGAGCACATTCAGGGCGACTGGTGCACACCGGGCAACCCGCGCGAGGTGACGGTCGAGTCGATGATCCCCGTGGTCGATCACGCGATCAACAGCGCGTACTGACCGACCTGAAAACTCGCGTCCGGGGCGGGCGCCACACCCCAGCCCGGCCCCGCCCCGGATGCGTTCCCACCACCACCTGCTGACGAAGGACGGATGCCCCGATCATGACTGCACCGCACACAGCCCCGGAACCGGAGGACGTCCGCTTCGCCGACGGCGCGGAACTGAAGGAGGCGTTGCGCGAGGTCGACTACATCGCCGACGACGAGTTCGCGGTGGTCGTCCACCTGGCGACCGCGCTCGAACGCCCGCTGTTGCTGGAGGGGCCTGCCGGTGTAGGCAAGACGGAGCTGGCGAAGTCGCTGGCCGAGGCGGCGGGGCGCAAACTCGTCCGGCTGCAGTGCTACGAAGGTCTCGACGACAACCGGGCGCTGTACGAGTGGGACTACGCGAAACAGCTTCTGCACGTGCAGATGCTGCGTGACCGCATCGGGGAGAAGCTGGCCGCGTTCGACGACATCGCCGACGCGTCGAAGTTCCTGGCAGCCCAGGATTTCGGGCTGTACTCGGAGCACTTCCTGTCGGTGCGCCCCCTGCTCGAGGCGATCCTGTCGCCGGAACCGGTGGTGCTGCTCGTCGACGAGGTGGACCGCACCGAAGAGTCGATGGAGGCGTTGCTCCTCGAGGTTCTTGCGGAGGGGCAGATCACGATTCCCGAAGTGGGGACGTTCGCCGCCCGGTCGGCGCCGTGGGTGATCCTGACGTCCAACGACACTCGTGAACTGTCGCCCGCGCTGAAGCGTCGCTGCCTGCACTACCACCTCGGCTATCCGACGCCGCAGCGCGAGCGGGACATCGTGACGGCCAGGGCGCCCGAGGTCGAGGACGCCGTGGCGGCGGACGTGGTGGATCTGGCGCGCACGCTGCGGGAGTTGCCGCTCCGCAAGAGTCCGTCTATCGCGGAAGTCATCGACGCGGCCCGTGCGGCGGTGGTCCTGAAGTCGACGGGGGTGGCCGTGAGTGCGCAGGCCGCGGTCCGGGACATCCTGCTCACCGCCCTGCTCAAGTACACCAGCGACGTCGAACTGGCCCGCACTCGGCTGTCCGGCGAACAGCCGCTCTCCTCGGACGACGAGGACACCACTCCGGCCGGGCCCGCGGAGCGGGTGACGGTCGCATCGCGGCCGGCCAACACGACCACCGCCGTGTTCCGCGGACGCGGTGGCCGGGACCGCGGCGGCATCGGCGCGGGCCGCCAGGGCAGGCGCTGACGATGCTCCACCCGGCCCCCGATCCGTCCCCGTCCCTTCCCTCGCAACTCCTCGACGTGCTGGCGGCGTCGTTCGGAAAGATGTTGCGCCGCTACGGCGTCGCCGCGTCCCCCGCCGAGGTCATCGAGGTTCGCCGGGTCTTCGGGCTGGTCGAGGGCCGGGACACGGCCACCCTGCGGGCGTCGCTGCGCGCGGTGTGCGCGAAGTACACGTACGAACAGCAGGGTTTCGACCGTGCCTTCGACGTGTTCTTCGGGTCGGTCGCCGACGCTGCCTCCGGCGGCGCGCGGCCGCCGTCCCGGGCCGAGTTCGCGGAGGGCCTGCCGTCCGCGCTGGAGGTGGCGGACAACGCGGAGACCGCCCGGTACGCGGAGTACAACGAGCGCGCCGCCGAGGTCGGCGACCACTTCGACACCCCCGAGGCGCAGAAGGGGTTCAACCCCCACAAGGACGACGACGACGTCAGCATGACGTCGAGCGACGCAGATTTGTCCGTCGATTCGGAAGCCGAGTCCGGACGCCGCGGCGTCACGTACACGGTCGAGGTCGAGCGGGCGGCGAGTACCGCCGTCGGTGACCTGGCGTCGTCGACGAGCGGCGCCGTCGTCGGATCGCTGTCCTGGGACGATCCGGAGTCGATTCTCGCGTGGCTCGACGCCTACGACCCGAGCAAGGTCTACGCCGATTCCGGCGGGGCGGAACCCCTCACCGCGGCCCAGCTGAACCGGCTGGCGGAGGCGGTGGAGGCGTTCGTCGGTGCGCTGGCGGACGCCCGGGACCTGACCGCCGGGCCCGCAGACGCACCGGGGACCGCGAGCGGTCCGGTGGCGGCCACGTCGCGAGCCGAGGTGAATCAGGCGTGCTACGAGGTGCTTCGGCGGATGCGCGGGCCGTCACGTCCCCGCCCGCGCGAACTGGCCCGGGGCCGCCTCGACATGCGCCGCACCGTGCGCGCCAGCCTGCGGACCGAAGGCGTCCCGTTCCACCTCATGGTGAAGGCGCGGCGTCCGGACCGGGTGCGGGTGCTGATCCTCGCGGACGTGTCGCTGTCGGTACGCCCCGTCACCGCCTTCACTCTCCGGCTGGCACAGGCGATGCACCGCCGGGCGAGCCGCTGTCAGGTCCTGGCGTTCGTCGACCGGCCCGTCGACGTCACGGACACCCTCCTCGCCGGGACCGACGACGACGCGCTGGCCTCGGTGCTCGCCGACCCACGCATCGATCTGGAGGCGAGCAGCGACTACGGCCGGGTCTTCTCCGACGTGCTGACAGAGTTCGGCACCGAAGTGAACACCCGCACCTCGGTGATCGTCGTCGGCGACGGGCGGTGCAACGGCCTGCCGCCGGGCGTCGACGAGTTCGCCGAACTGCGACGCAAGGTGCACCGGCTGGCCTGGATCACGCCGGAACCCGAGCGGTACTGGAACCAGGCGTCGTGCGCGATGCCGGAGTACGCGGACATCTGCGACCGTGTCGTGGTCGCCCGGGATGCCGCGCAGCTGATGTCCCGCGCCGCCGAGCTGGGACACGCGCTGCGGTGAGTACCTACCCGATCGGGTAGGTGCCGTGCCTGTCCTTCGGTGGGTGTGAAGCCCTCTCCCGGGCCGTAGGGTCGAGGCCAAGGTCTTGTAATCTGGATCACATGTACGCAGGTGTCGGGAGGAGTGTCGACTTGTCCGTGTCCTATCCGTCCACCCGCACCACCGCCCCCGGCAGGCTGGTGAAATTCCACGCACCCGAGATCGTGTTCGGTATCGGGTCGATGGTCGAGGCCGCGCATGCGGTCCTCCGCCTCGGCGGGGCGCGGCCGATGCTGGTCACCGATCCGGGTCTGATCGAAGCAGGCTGGGCGTCGGAACTCGAGGATCAGCTCCGCGAACAGGGCCTCACCCCCGTCGTGTGGAGTGCGTTGACACCCAACCCCAAGGACCACGAGATCGCGGCCGGACACGACGCGTACCGCGAGGGCGAATGCGACGTTCTCATCGCCCTGGGCGGCGGCTCGGTCATCGACGCGACGAAGGGCATCGCGGTGCTCGCCGCGAACGGGGGCAACATCCTCGACTACGAGGGAGTGGACCAGGCGACCAGTCCGATCCCGCCGCTGGTGATGGTGCCGTCCACGTCGGGCACCGGAGCCGACGTGTCGCAGTTCTGCATCGTGACCGACACGAGGCGGGGCACCAAGATCACCATCATCGGCCGCGCGCTCGTCCCGGACGTGACCGTGATCGACCCCCGGCTGCTCACCACCATGCCGGAATGGCTCAACGCCGCGACCGGACTCGACGCCCTCACCCACGGCATCGAGGCGTTCGTGTCGCTGGCCCACAACCCGCTCACCGACCACCATGCGCTCCGCGCGGTCGGGCTGGTCACCGACACTCTCGTCCGCACCATCGAGGAGCCGATGGAGATGGAGTCCCGGGCCGTCATGGCGCAGGCGAGCCTCGAGGCCGGCCTCGCGTTCACCAACGCCATCCTCGGTGCCGCGCACGCGATGAGCCATCAGGTCGGGGGCCTGCTCGACCTGCCGCACGGAGTCATCAACGGCATCCTTCTCCCGCACGTCATCCGGTTCAACGCCACCGACGACGCCACCCCGTTCGTCGCCATCGCCGCTGCTCTCGGTCTCGAGGAGCGCCGGGGAACACCCGAGGAGGCCGCTCTCGCCGTCGCGGACCGGGTGGATCGCCTCGCCCGCGAGGTGGGAGTGCCGAAAGGTCTGGGGCAGTTGGGAGTTCGCGAAGCCGATCTGTCACGCCTGGCCGAGTTCGCGCTCCGCGACGCCTGCATGTCCACCAATCCGCGCACGGCCACCCACGAGCAGATGGTGGCGCTGTTCCGGACTGCGCTGTGAGCGCATGAACGCCCCGGACCTGTCGACGCTTACCGGACTGCGGTCCGGCAAGCCGACGTTCTACCCCCAATATCGCGGCGCCGCGGAACGTCTCGAACGTGTCGTCCACGCACTGGAACTCATCTCGCGTGCCCTCGTCCGCACGGTGGAGGGCCCCGAGACGCTCATCTGCGCGGTCGCCGAGGCGGCCCGGGCGCACCTGGACGCGCAATGGGTCGCGTTTGCCCTCGCCGACGGCATGCTGCCCGACGCAGGCCCGCGCCGGCTGGTACTGGGGCCGGACGCGACGCCGTTCCTCGTCGACAACGTCGAGGGCCCACCGCTGCCGGACGAGGTGGTGACGTGTCTGGCCGACATCCGGTCCGCGCGCACCGGGGGCGCTCCCGTCATCGACACGCACCACGCGTTCGTGCCGATCGTCCTCGAAGGTGGCGTCGTGGGAGCCTTCGCGGCCTGGACGGCCGAGCACCGCACGCTCGACACCACCGATGGTGCGGTCCTCAGCATCCTGGCGAGTCAGACCGCCGTGGCACTGCAGAATTCGGCGCTGTACCAACGCGGCCAGCTGCTGCTCGAACGGGCCGAGCACGCGTACTCGGAGGCGCGTCGAAACGCGTCCGATCTCGCGGTGCGCAACGCCGAACTCGAATCCACCCAGCGTCAACTCGGAGCGGCCCACCGGCACCAGGTGCTCGACGAGGAACGGCACCGGATCGCCCGCGAACTCCACGACAGCGTCACCCAGGCGGTGCTGTCGGCGGGCATGCAGATCGAGGTGTGCCGGAGCGGTGTCCCGGACGAGGAGCGCAGCGAGAGGCTCGATCTCGCAAAGGAATTGACGCGCCGCGCGGTGGAGCAGTTGCGTTCGGCCATCTACGCGCTCAACCACTCCGGCGGTTCCGACCGGACGTCCCTGCCCGAGATGCTCGAGCAGCTCGGGGTGGTGCACATGCCCGACGAACTCGCGGTCACCGTCCGCGTCGGCGGCACACCCGCGGAGCTGTCCAGCGAACGGGAACACGCGCTGCTGCGGATCGCCGGCGAGGCGCTGTTCAACGCGGCGGTCCACGCCAACGCGACGCGCGCCGTCCTGCGGCTCACGTATTCGGCCGACTCGGTGCTGCTCTCCGTGGCCGACGACGGGAACGGAGACCCGAAGCGGATGCGCCTGATGCTGCGGATGGCGGCGAACAACGACCTCGACGGGCACCACCGCGGGTTGGCGAACATGCAGGCCCGGGCAGCGGAGCTGGGCGGCACTCTCGAGGTGGCGCGGGCCAGGATCGGCGGAGTCCGGGTGGCTGCCCGCATTCCGTTACATTCCGACAGTGAGGTGGACCGATGACCATACGAACCTCGGTGCGTGACCAGACCGGGTCCGCCCGCCCCACGTCGGTGGTGAAGCTCGTGCTCGTCGACGACCACGCGATACTCCGGCAGGGTTTGCGCTCCGTCCTCGAACGGGAACCGGATCTCGAGGTCGTCGGCGAGGCATCGTCCAGTCAGGAGGCGCTGGCCGTCGTCGGTGACGTCGCCCCCGACGTCGTGCTGATGGACCTGAAACTGTCGGCGGCCTCCGACTACGAGGGGCTGGCACTGTGCGCCCAACTGTCCGCCGCGGACGGCACGATGGGGTTGCTCGTGCTCACGACGTTTCTCGACGAACAACTCGTCGTTCGCGCCATCCACGCCGGCGCCCGCGGATACGTCGTCAAGGACGTCGACACCACCGAACTGGTGCGCGCCATCCGTGCCGTGTCCCGCGGCGAGAGCGCCTTCGACTCCCGCAGCGCCTCCGCGGTGATCCGCTCGCTCAACGGTCAGACGACCCCACGTGAAGGGCTCACCGAGCGCGAACTCGAGGTCCTGCAACTCCTCGCCAAGGGGTTGTCGAACGCGAAAATCGGGGAGCGGCTGTTCATCTCGGCCACGACGGTGAAATTCCACGTCAGCAACATCATGCGCAAACTCGACGTCGGCCGGCGCGCCGAGGCCGTCTACGAGGCGGGCAAGCTCGGCCTGATCTGATCCGGCACCGCCGCGGCCGCGACCGCGGAAACCCGTCGTGACCACCCGCGAACCGGCGTAGCGTCCCCACCATGGCTGCGATCTCGGTGGAGAATCTCGTCAAGACGTTCGGTCCGACCCGCGCACTCGACGGCCTCGACCTCGAGGTGGGAACGGGGGAGGTGCACGGATTCCTCGGGCCCAACGGGTCCGGCAAGTCGACGACCATCCGGGTACTGCTCGGCCTGCTGCGTGCGGACTCGGGGACCGCCACCCTCCTGGGCGGCGACCCGTGGCACGACTCGGTGTCCCTGCACAGACGGCTCGCCTACGTACCCGGTGACGTGAACCTGTGGCCCAACCTCACCGGCGGCGAGGCCATCGACCTCCTGGCCGGATTGCGCGGTGGGCTCGACGAGCCCCGGCGCGCGGAACTGCTCGAGCGGTTCGAACTCGATCCGACGAAGAAGGCGCGCACGTACTCGAAGGGTAACCGGCAGAAGGTCGCACTGGTGGCCGCGTTCGCGTCGGACGTCGAACTGTACGTGCTCGACGAACCGACGTCGGGGCTGGATCCGTTGATGGAGTCGGTGTTCCAGGATTGCGTCGAGGAGATGTCGGACGCGGGGAAGACCGTCCTGTTGTCGAGTCACATCCTCGCGGAGGTCGAGGCGCTGTGCGACCGGGTGAGCATCATCCGCGAGGGCCGCACCGTGGAGACCGGCACGCTCGCGGAACTGCGGCACCTCACGCGCACGTCGATCACCGTCGAGACACAGCAGCCGGTGACCGGACTGGACGCCGTCGAGGGCGTGCACGACGTGCGGGTCGACGGCCTGCACACCCGATGCGAGGTGGACACCAGTGCGATCGAGGGCGTGCTGCGCCACCTGCTGTCGTTCGGGGTTGCGTCGCTGACGTCGACGCCACCGACACTGGAGGAGTTGTTCCTGCGGCACTACGGCGACGAACTGGCCCGGGAGGGTGAGAACCACCGGCGCGCCGAATCCGGGACACGGACGCGATGAGCACGGTGACGACGCCGGAGACCACCGGGCGCGGCCAGTACGCGGGAACCCCACGGCTCGTGCGGCTCGCCCTGCGCCGCGACCGCATCCAACTGCCGGTATGGTTGCTCGCTCTCGCCGCACTGCAAGCATTCTCGGCGTCCAGTGTGCTCGGCCTGTATCCCACGGAACCCGACCTGCGCAGTTTCGCGATGGCTACCGCGGCGTCGCCGGTCGCGCTCGCCACCAACGGTCTCGTGTCGGGGTACAGCGCCGGCGCCGTGCTCGCCTGCCAGATCGTCATGCCGATGTCGCTGGCCGCCGGCCTGATGACCACCCTGCTGGTCGTGCGGCACACCCGTCAGAACGAGGAGACCGGCCGCGCCGAACTCGTCGAGGCGGCCGTCGTGGGCCGGAAAGCACTGCTCACCGCGGCCCTGGTGGTCGCGGTCGGTGCCAACCTGACTCTCGGACTGCTCAACGTCGTCGTGCTGGTCGCGGCGGGTCTGCCACTGGACGGGTCGGTGGCTCTCGGCGCGGCCGTCGCCGGTGTCGGCATCGCGTTCGCGGCGATCGCCGCGGTGACCGCCCAGGTGACGGACAGTGCCCGCACCGCCAACGGACTGGCCGGGGCCGCCCTGGGCATCGCATTCCTGTTGCGCGCCGTCGGCGACATGACGGGCACGGTGACGGAAGACGGCACCCGGGTCGTCAGTGGCTGGCTGACGTGGCTGTCGCCGATCGGCTGGGCCGAACAGGTCCGCCCCTACGACGACAACGCGTGGTGGGTGCTGGCGTTCCCCGCCGTTTTCGCGCTGGTCGTCGGTTCCGTCGGCTTCGCACTCACCGAACGCAGGGACGTCGGCTCCGGCCTCGTGCCGACCCGCCCCGGCCCTGCCCGCGCGTCCCGTTCACTGCCGACGGCCGTCGGATCGGCGTGGCGGATACAACGGACGATCCTGTTCTGGTGGGCATTCGGGATCGCCGTCCTCGCCGTGGTGTACGGCGCGATCGCAGACCAGATCGACGACTTCCTCGGGGAGGGTCAGCAGGTCGCCGACATGATGGAACAACTCGGTGGCGGCACCACCGACATGGTCGACGCCTACTTCGCCGCCATCTTCGGCATGATGGCGATCGCGGTGGCCGGCTACGCGGTGCAGGCGCTGCTCCGAATGCGCGGTGAGGAGGCGGCGGGGCGACTCGAACCCGTTCTGGCGACGGCGGTCTCGCGTCCGCGGTGGATGCTGGCGCACGTCGGCCTGGTCACGGTGGGCATCGTCGTCCTGCAGGCACTGACCGGGGCGGCGACCGGCCTCGCGTACGGTCTCGTGACCGAAGACGTGCCGGGAAAGGTCGTGAGCCTCACGGGGGCCGCCCTCGTCTTCGTGCCGGCGATCGGGGTGGTCGCGGCATTGGCGGTGCTGGCGTTCGGCGGCGTGCCCGCCTGGTCGGCCGGGCTGTCCTGGGGCGTGCTCGCGATCTGCCTGATCTTCGGATTCCTCGGATCGCTGCTCGGGCTTCCGCAGACGGTCCGCGACCTGTCGCCGTTCACACACGTCCCCGCCCTTCCCGCCGCGGAAGTGACGGCCGCTCCGCTCGTCTGGCTCGCGGTGATCGCCGCCGTGGTGGGTGCGGCCGGAGTGGTGCTGTTCCGCCGGCGAGACCTCACGAATTCTTAGCGGAACCGGGAGGCTGGGTCGACGGTCGGCGACGAAGGTCGGTGTCCAGCATGCGGATCAACTCACCGACCCGTCCACCGCCCCCGGTGCTAGATAGGCGGCGCCTGCCGCTGCCCACGCTGCCTCCCGAGCCGCCCCAGTGTTCGTGCCCTTGGCAGCCGCGAGCGCCGTCCACGCGGTGTCGCGCAGAGAATTCCCACGCTCATCACCCAGCGCGAACTCCCACGCAGCAGTGATCGCGTCTCGGGGCCGCGAGTCGTGCGGCTGATCGGCCTCGAATATCTCGAGCACCACCTCCGCGCACCCCGCAGCAAACATGGTCACCTCAGGAAGATCCTGCTTGCTCAGAACGATCTCGCTCGCTTCCCCTGCCATGATTCCATTTTCGACCATCGGGGCTGTTCCGTACCGCGCGTTCAGGCTGTGCCTTCCCCGAACAGGGGTCGCACGTCGGCGACGTCGTACTCGGCTACCGACGCCGAGAGGATGTCCGCGCCTTGTTCGTCGCTGAGGCCGCTGCCTCGGAAAGTGTTGACCGCCGCTTGCGGCTCCCAGCGTTCGAAGACGTTGATGCGCGCGCCCGCGCCGCCGTCGGGGTCGCGGACGGTGGCGACTCTGGCAATTGGTGACGATCACTCCGGCTCAGCGGGATCAGGCTCCACTGGCGATCACCTTCACCTTATTTCCCGGTCTGTACCTGCGTGCGGGAGCGTGGCACGACTTCGCGCTCCCGGCGTGTGGCTGCGACGCGTGCGACGAGGACGCGGAGTACGTTCTTCGCGAGCTGGCGGAGAATACGGAGGCGCTCACCGCCGGGCGGCTGTCCGAACGGATCACCGGCCGGCCCCGCGCTGTTCTCGAGTTCTCCTGGGAGGGCGACGATTGGAGCAGGCGCGGAATGAGGAGGCTGTCGGTGGCGGATGTGAACCAATTGCGCGCCCGGCCAGTCCAACCGCCGGCCGATGGCAACTGGCGTCCGCGACGGCGTGCGCCAGCCCAGTCGCGGTCAGCCTCTGGCCGCCGGCCATTGCGGCCCGGCCGGTGGCTGAGGACGAACAGCGGTGCTGCAGGGTGCGGGGTCCCGTCGTCGCCGAACCGGTCGGAATTCTCATTCGGTTGCGGCCGGCGATGTCGACGACCTTCCCGGGCCCGGCGCTGCCGCGTGATCAACACGTGGTTCCGGTCGAAGGGAGATAAGTCGAACGCGCACCTATTTGACCGGAACGTCGGAACCCATTGCTCGGGTCGCGTTTGGTTGCTAAAATCGAACAAAGTTTCGAATGACTTTGGGGGAGGTCGGTTGTGGGGGCAATGCTTCTCGAGGAATTACGCGCATTCACGGCGCGGTTGCAATGTGCCGAGGCGGCGAGTGGCGACGCGGGATTGGGCATCGATCTGCTCGATGCGATCGAGACGTTGAAGTCGGTCGGGTGTGCGGTGCAGGCGGTGATCACCGACGATGTCGCGACGAGTATCCGTGCCGACCGTAGGGCTCGGCGACTTCCGCAGTCCGAGTGGGGTCGGGGTATTGCGTCGCAGATTGCGTTGGCGCGCAGGGAGTCCCCGAACCGTGGCGGTAGGCATCTGGGTTTCGCGCAGGCTCTGGTGCACGAAATGCCGCACACCCTTGCCATGTTGCAGACCGGCCGGCTGAATGAATGGCGTGCGACGTTGTTGGTGCGGGAGACGGCATGCTTGTCGGCGGCCGATCGGGCGATCGTGGATCGCCAGTTATGTTCGAACCCAGCTACTCTCGACGGCGTCGGCGACCGCGGTCTGATCGCGCGGGCCAAAGCCCTTGCGGTGGAACTCGACGCCGCCTCGGTCGTGGCCCGGCACCGCAAGGCCGTGTCCGAACGACGGGTTACGACACGTCCGGCCCCGGATTCGATGGCCTATCTGAGTGTACTGATGCCGGTCGAACAAGCCGTGTGCCTGCAGGCCACGCTGGGTCGGGATGCGGACAGCCTGATCGCGACCGGGAAGGGTGGTGGGCGCACCCGCAATCAAGTGATGGTGGACTTGTTGTTCACGCGTGGCACCGGAGCCGACGTGGCGTCGGGTGTTCCGGTGGCTGTGAACCTTGTGCTCTCGGACGAAACACTCCTCGCCGGCGGTCACGAGGCTGCGCAGCTGTATGGGTTCGGGCCGGTGCCGGCGGGGATCGCTCGGCAGCTGGTGGCCGATGCGGTGGATTCGGACACCGAGGTGTCGTTGCGGCGAGTGTTGCGTGCCCGCAGTCGGGGGCGCTGACGGCGATGGAATCCCAATCCCGCATGTTCCCGAAGAGTCTGAGAAAGCTGATCGACCTGCGGGATCAAACGTGCCGCACGCCCTGGTGTGATGCCCCGATCCGCCATCACGATCACATCCGCTCACACGGCAAGTCGGGTGCCACCAGCGCGGACAACGGGTCCGGACTGTGCGAGGCCTGCAACTACGCGAAGGAAGGCGACGCCTGGACCGCCCGCCCGGTACGCAACCCCGGCCGCACCCACCTCATTGACCTCGGCACCCCGACCGGGCACCACTACCGCTCGGCAGCGCCACGGCTGCCGGCGCCCGCGCACCTCCGAGCGTCATGAGGAGGTCAGCAGTCGATGACGAGCCAGCCGCCGTGGTGCTCGAACACCTCGAATGGGCGTCCCGTCGATTCGCCGAGTTCGGTGAGCGACGTGGTGTCGAAGGTGCGGATGTGTCCGTGGCAGGCCGTTGCCTCGTCCTCGTAGGGGACGGCGACGACAACCCGTTCGCGGGCAACGCGGAGGGCCTCGGATATCACTGCGGCACCGATGTTTTCGCCGACGTGCTCGAGGAGGTGGATGGCGGTGACGGTGTCTGCGCTGTCGTCGGGGACCGGCACGTGCGCGGCGTCGCACACGAGGGTGCGCAGATCGAGTCCGAGTTCCGGTGCCACGGCGTCGAGGAGGGTCATGGTGCCGGGGAGGATGTCGGTTGCCGTGACGGACCGCCCGGCGCGGGCGAGTCGCAACGGGAGGAAGCCGAAGCACGACCCGAGGTCGAGGACGGAACCGCGGACCAGTTGTTCCGCCTTCTCGTGGATCGGTGCGAAGTCGGCGGTGCCGTCGAGCAGCTCGCCGAGAGAGTTGCGGTAGTAGACGGTCCACGCGTCGAGTGCGCCGTCGACGGTGGAGCGCACCAGTCCGACCATGGTCGATTCGAACTCGCCCTGACCGAAGTCGGCGTCCTCGATGGACGCGGTGACCGAGGCGACGAGTCGCTCGCTCAGATCCTCGGGTGTGAGGGCGTGCGTGACCCGCAACCGGTCGCCGTCGCGGGTGAGGGTGAGCGGCCCGTCCGTGACCCGCTCGACCGTGACGTGACCGTGTGACCACAGTCCGGGTTCGCACGGAGCGAGAGAGTCGAACGCGGGCGTGTCGAGAGTGGAAGTCATTCGAAGCAACCTTGCCGAGAGGTGATGGCGGGCGTGGGTCAGGTCCGGGTGTCGGGCTCGCCGAGGGAACTCAGCCCATCGTAGAGCGATTGCATGCCGCTGGCGAGTAGTTCGTTCAGTTCGAGCGAATCGTCGTCGAGCCACTGCTCGTACGCCGACATCGCAACGCCGAGTAGAAGATAGCCGACGGTCCGTGGAACGTGGTCGGTCGGTGAGACTCCGAGCCGGCTCGCGACGTACTCTGCGATTACGTTGCGCCACCCTTCGTACATCACCACCGAATACGCCTGCAGCGCGGGCACGCGCAGGATCAGCCCCATGCGTTTGCGGTGGTTGACTTCCTCGCTCTCGGGAAACGCGTTGAACTGCAGGAGTGCTGCGGTGAGTCCGTCGACGATCGGGATGTCGCCGGGTTGCGCGGCGAGTTGGGCGCGCATTTCGGCGAGGTGGGCGTCGAAGTCGCCCCACGGGATCGCGTTCTTGGACGGGAAGTAGCGGAACAGGGTGCGGCGGGCGATGCCGGACGCTTCGGCGACTTCGTCGACGCTGGTGGCGTCGAAGCCCTGTTCCGTGAACAACTCGATCCCGACGGTGCTGATCCGATCCTGCGTCGTGGACGGGCGTCGCCCTATCCGACTGGATGGTTTTCGACGACTTCTCAACTTTCGTACCCTCCCGAGCTGTCATTCTGCACTCGATGCCATTACAGTGGTGAGGCGAGTCACAGGAATGGTCACCTATGACGGGGAACATCCCTCCGGCTCGCGCCGTATCACCGAACAGTAGGAGGAAATCATGTCGGATCGCGACAACAACGTGCTGGAAAACGACTTGGTCGAGGAATCCCTGGTGGAAGAGGTCTCGATCGACGGCATGTGCGGCGTGTACTGATCATGTCCGCTCCAGCATCTGCTTCAGTGACCGGCAACGCCGGTATCGATCTCGATGTGGGCTGGAAGCTTCATCCGCAGGTGGCGCTGCGTCCCGAACCTTTCGGGGCGCTGCTCTACCACTTCGGGACGCGCAAACTGTCGTTCCTGAAGAACCGCACGATCGTCGCGGTGGTCGAATCGCTTCCCTCACACGCCGACGCCCGGTCCGCACTGCGGGCGCAGGGTATCGGGGACGACGCGGCCGCGCAGTACGCGCGAGCGCTCGGCACGTTGGCCGAGTCGCACATGATCGTCCCCGCCTGACCAGCTCTCTTCACCCCGTACCAGAGGACACAGCCCATGACCTCCATGCTCGAAAGGCCTTCCGCGGTGACAGCCCCCGTCGCTCCGGTCGGCCGCCTCGTCGACCAGTTCGAACTCGGTCTCGACGCCCCGATCTGCCTGACCTGGGAGTTGACCTACGCGTGCAACCTGTCGTGCGTGCACTGTCTGTCCTCGTCGGGCCGGCGTGACCCGCGGGAGCTGAGCACCGAGCAGTGCAAGTCGATCATCGACGAACTGCAGCGCATGCAGGTGTTCTACGTGAACATCGGTGGCGGTGAGCCGACGGTTCGTTCGGACTTCTGGGAGCTGGTCGACTACGCGACCGCCCACCAGGTCGGGGTGAAGTTCTCCACGAACGGGGTGAAGATCGACAAGAAGGTCGCCGCCCGGCTCGCCGCCAGCGACTACGTCGACGTGCAGATCTCCCTCGACGGTGCGACGGCCGAGGTCAACGACGCCGTCCGTGGTCCGGGTTCGTTCGCGATGGCGGTGCGGGCGCTCGAGAATCTCTCCGAGGCCGGGTTCAAGGACGCCAAGATCTCCGTGGTGGTCACCCGGCACAACGTGTCCCAGCTCGACGACTTCAAGGCGCTGGCCGACAAGTACGGCGCCACCCTGCGCATCACCCGGCTGCGACCGTCGGGGCGCGGCGCGGACGTGTGGGACGAACTGCATCCGACGCAGGCGCAGCAGCGCGAGCTGTACAACTGGCTGGTCGCCAACGGCGAGGGCGTGCTCACCGGTGACTCCTTCTTCCACCTGTCCGCCTACGGCGACGCGTTGCCCGGCCTGAACTTGTGTGGTGCCGGCCGGGTGGTGTGCCTGATCGACCCGATCGGCGACGTCTACGCGTGCCCGTTCGCGATCCACGACCAGTTCCTCGCCGGAAACATCGTGGCGGACGGCGGTTTCCAGCAGGTGTGGCAGACGTCGGAGCTGTTCCAGGAGCTGCGGTCCCCGCAGACCGGCGGCGCGTGCAGTAAGTGCAACCACTACGACTCCTGCCGCGGCGGATGCATGGCCGCGAAATTCTTCACCGGGCTGCCGATGGATGGCCCGGACCCCGAATGTGTGATCGGCAACGGCGAACTGGCGTTGGCTGCCGCGGGGGAGATCCCGAAATCCAGTGTCGACCACTCCCGCACCGGCCAGCGCCGGACTCCGCGGGCGCCGGTTCCGTTGACGCTGATGGTGCGTCCGCCGGCCAAGATTTGTGACGAGAACCCGCTTGCGGGCATGGACCAGACGTAAGTCGTCTGCCAGGTACGAGAGGTATTGCCATGGGTAAGAATCCGTTCTTCGAAACGGTGGCCGAGGCTCAGCGTCGCGCGAAGAAGCGCCTGCCGAAGTCGGTGTACGCGGCGCTGATCGCCGGTTCCGAGCGGGGCGTGACGGTCGACGACAACATCGCGGCGTTCGGTGAACTGGGGTTTGCTCCGCACGTCGTGGGGCTGTCCGACAAGCGTGAGCTGTCCACGACCGTGATGGGGCAGTCGATTTCGCTGCCCGTCATCATCTCCCCGACCGGTGTGCAGGCGGTGCATCCCGACGGCGAGGTCGCTGTCGCGCGTGCGGCGGCGGCACGCGGCACGGCGATCGGTCTGAGTTCGTTCGCGAGCAAGTCGGTCGAGGAAGTCACGGCCGCCAACCCTCAGACGTTCTTCCAGATGTACTGGGTCGGCAGCCGGGAGGTGCTGATCCAGCGGATGGAACGCGCCCGCGCCGCCGGGGCGACCGGACTGATCATCACCACCGACTGGTCGTTCTCGTACGGTCGTGACTGGGGTAGCCCGGCCATCCCCGAGAAGATGGACCTGAAGGCGATGCTGCAGTTCGCGCCGGAGGGAATCACCCGGCCGAAGTGGTTGTACGAGTTCGCGAAGACCCGCAAGATCCCGGATCTGACCACCCCGAACCTGGCGCAGCCCGGTCAGGAACCGCCGACGTTCTTCGGCGCCTACGGCGAGTGGATGCAGACGCCGCTGCCGACGTGGGACGACATCGCATGGCTGCGTGAGCAGTGGGGCGGGCCGTTCATGCTCAAGGGCGTCATGCGGGTCGACGACGCCAAGCGGGCCGTCGATGCCGGCGTCACCGCGATCTCCGTGTCGAATCACGGTGGCAACAACCTCGACGGCACCCCGGCGCCGATCCGCGCGCTGCCCGCCATCGCGGAGGCCGTGGGCGATCAGGTCGAGGTGCTCCTCGACGGCGGTATCCGCCGCGGTAGCGACGTCGTGAAGGCCGTCGCGCTCGGCGCGCGGGCGGTGATGATCGGCCGCGCGTACCTGTGGGGTCTCTCGGCGAACGGTCAGGCCGGCGTCGAAAACGTCCTCGACGTCCTGCGCGGCGGTATCGATTCGGCGCTGCTCGGGCTGGGCCACTCGAACATCCACGACCTCACCCCGTCCGACATCGTGATCCCGCCCGGATTCGCTCGCGTACTCGGCGCCGAATCCTGAACCACGAACGGCGTAGATGTCTGCGCAACTGACAGACCCGATCACCCTGGCCGGACGCCACGCCCGGTCCAGGGTGCTTCTGGGTCCGCACCCCACCAATCTCGGTGCGGGAAGGACGCTGTCGCCGCGTCATGTCGCGTACTACGAGCGCCGGGCGCGGGGCGGTGCGGGGATCGTCGTCACCGAGGTGGCGTCGGTCCATGCCTCCGACTGGCCGTACGAACGGGCTCCGCTGGCGTCCGACTGCGTCGCCGGGTGGCGGGACATTGTCGCGGCCTGCCGCCCGCACGGCACACTGGTGCTGGCCGGGTTGGGGCACGCCGGACTGCAGGGGTCGAGCGCCTACTCGCAGTCGGTGCTGTGGGGACCGTCGGGGGTCGCCGACGTGATCTCCCGCGAGATGCCGATGCAGATGGAGCAGGCGGAGATCGACAGCCTCGTCGAGGGCTTCCGGGCCGGGGCCGCCGCGGCAGTCGCGGCGGACGCGGACGGCGTCGAGCTCGACGCCGGGCCGAGAGCGCTCCTGCGGCAGTTCCTTTCGAACCTCACCAACGTACGCGAAGACGAGTACGGCACCGACCCGCTGCGGCTCGTCCGCGAGGTCCTCGCCGCCGTCCGCAAAGAGCTGGGCCCCGGCCGGATATTGTCCCTGCGCCTGAGCTGCGACGAGGAGACGTCCTGGGCGGGGATCACACCGTCGATCGCCGCCGGACACGGACGGGCCCTGGCCGACGCACTCGATCTGCTCGTGGTGGTCCGGGGCGGGCCGCTGTCGCCGAACGCCTACCGCCCCGACTTCCACCGGCCACCCGCGTTCAACACCGAACTCTGCCGCGGCATCCGCACGGCGGTCGCCGGCGCGGTCCCGGTCGTTCTCCAGGGCAGCGTCGTCGATCCGGCCGATGCCCGGTGGGCGCTCGACGACGGAGTCGCCGACGTCGTCGAGATGACGCGTGCCCAGATCGCCGATCCCGATCTCGTCGTCAAGATCCGGCGCGGTGCGGTGCCGCGGCCGTGCGTCCTGTGCAACCAGACGTGCCAGGTGCTCGACCCCCGCAACCCGGTCGTCACATGCGTCGGCAATCCCACTGCCGGGCACGAGACCGTCGATCCCACCGAGGACGCCGCTGTGGTCGCAGGCACGGCACTGGTGGTCGGTGGTGGCCCGGCCGGTCTCGAGGCGGCGCGGGTGCTTGCGCTGCGGGGTCACCGGGTCGCCGTGGCGGAGGCATCGGCTCGGCTCGGCGGGATGGTGCGGGCCGCGGCCGGGGCGCCGCACCTCAGGGCGCTGACCGACTGGCTGGAGAACGAATGCCGCTGTCTCGGAGTCGAATTCCGTCTCGGCGCCACGGTCTCCGAAGCCGAACTCGACGCCGCGGAACGAGACGGTGTGACGGTGATCCTCGCGACCGGCAGCACGCCCCGGCCGCTTCCGTTCCCCGTCGGGGGAAGTGTCCGGTGTCTCGGCGCCGCGGATCTGCGGGACGGTGACGTGCCTGCGGAGGGGCCCCACATCGTCTTCGACCCGGTCGGCGGACCGGTCGGCGTGGCGGTCGCCGAATGGCTCGCGGCGCGGGGCCGCGACGTGAGCATCGTGACCCAGGACTCCGTGGCCGGCTCGCGACTCGGCATGACCGGCGACCTCGCCGACGCCAACACCCGCCTGCAACGGGCCGGGGTGACGCGTCACCTCGACAGCCGCATCGTGTCGATCGACGGCGACGGAATGCGGTTGCGCAACCGGTACACCGCCGAAGAGTCGGTGGTGCCGTGCACCGTGTTGATCGACTGCTCGCATCGTCTCCCCGAGGACACGCTCGGCTCGACCCGCCCGGACACGGTGCGGGCCGGCGACTGCGTGGCCCCCCGCACACTGCTCGAGGCGGTCCGCGAGGGCCGCACCGAGGCGCTGACCGCGACCGCCCACCGGCGGTCCGAGTTCGATCACCATCCGTTCACCCTCGTCACCGAGAGATAGGACATTTCATGGGACAGTTCGACGACAAGGTCGCGTTCATCACCGGGGCTGCCCGTGGGCAGGGGCGAACGCATGCGGTGCGGTTGGCGCGCGAAGGTGCGGCGATCATCGCCGTCGACATCTGCGGGCCGGTGTCGGAGTACAACAGCTACGAACCGGCGACGGCGGACGACCTCGCCGAGACGGTGCGGCTCGTGGAATCCGAGGGCGGCAAGATCCTCGCCGAACAGGCGGACGTGCGGGACAGCGCGCAACTGAAGGCTGTCGTGGACCGGGGAGTCGAACAGTTCGGCCGTCTCGACATCGTGATCGCGAACGCCGGGATCTGCAACTGGAACCGCTTCTGGGAGATGCCCGACGAGCAGTGGGAGACTCTGATCGACGTCAATCTCACCGGCGCCTGGAAGACGCTGAAGGCTGCGGTCCCGGCACTGATCGAGGGTGGCCGCGGGGGATCGATCATCGTGATCAGCTCCGTCGCCGGGATCAAGCCGCTCCCGGGGCAGGCCAATTACGCCGCCTCCAAGTTCGGGCTCGTGGGACTCACCCAGACCGCGGCCAAGGAACTGGGCGAGTACGACATCCGGGTCAATTCGATCCACCCCTACGGAGTGAAGACCCCGATGGGCACCGACCCGGGCAGCCTCGTGATTCTCGAGAAGCACCCGCACTACCTGTCGAGCTTCGGCACCATCCTCACCGAACACCCGCTGGCCGACACCGACGACATCACCGACGCCGTGCTGTGGCTGGCCGGTGACGGTTCGCGGCGGGTCACGGGCAGTCAGGTCGCCGTCGACATGGGCAACACCAAGGTGTGAGCACCTCCGCGTACCGCCACCTGTTCACCCCGTTGCGCCTGGGACCGCTGACGCTGCGCAATCGGGTGGTCTTCTCGGCGCACCTCACGGGGTACGCCGTCGACGGTCTCCCCACCGCCCAGCACGCCGCCTACTATGCGGCGCGCGCGAAGGGCGGTGCGGGCCTGATCATCTCCGAAGAGCACGCCACCCATCCGGGTGACTGGCCGTACGAGAAGGTGATCGCCGGCTACCGGCCGGAGGTCGTCCCGGGATACCGGCGGATCACCGACGCGGTCCACGCACACGGAGTTCCGATCCTCGCTCAGGTCAACCACAACGGCGGCCAGGGATCGAGCATGTATTCGCGGCGGCCACTGTGGGCGCCGAGCGCCGTCCCCGACCCACTGTTCCGCGAAGTTCCCAAGGCGGTCGATCAGCGCGAGATCCGGGCCCTCGTCGACGGTTACGCGCGCGTCGCCGAGCACTGTGTCCGAGGCGGATTCGACGGCATCGAACTGCAGTGCTCGCACTCGTCGCTGGTGCGCAGTTTCCTCGCCCCCGCCACGAACCAGCGCACGGACCGGTACGGAGGGTCGTTGGAGAACCGTGCCCGGTTCCTCCTCGAGGTCGTCGAAGCCGTGCGAACGGCGATCGGCCCGGACCGCGCACTCGGGGTGAGGCTCGCGGGGGAGGACCTGTTCGACGGTGGCGTACACCTCGACGAGGCGGTGGAGGTGGCCGCCCTGCTGGAGGCGGACGGGCGGGTCGACTACCTCAACACGTCCATCGGGATGGCCACCGAGACGCTGCACATGATCGAGGCGTCCATGGCCGTCCCCCGCGGGTATGCGCTGTTCGTCCCCAATGCGATCCGGCGGCGGGTCGGACTTCCGGTGGTCGGTGTCGGCCGGTTCTCGGATCCGCATCAGGCCGACCGGGCTCTCGACGAGGGGCACTGCGACCTGATCGGGGTGGTGCGCGGCCAGATCGCGGACCCGGACTTCGCGGCCAAGGCACTCGCCGGTGAAGAGGACGCCATCCGATCGTGCCTGGCGTGCAATCAGGAATGCATCGGACGCATGGGGCTGGGCCGGTGGCTCGGCTGCGTCGTGAACCCGCGCGCGGGCAGGGAATCGATTCTGCTGCCCGAACCCACCGTCCGCGGCAGGCGGGTCGTGGTGGTCGGCGGCGGACCTGCCGGGCTGAAGGCCGCCGCCACCGTCGCGCAGCGGGGGCACCACGTGACGCTGTTCGAACGCAACACCGTCCTCGGTGGTCAGCTCCGGACGGCCGCCGTCGTCCCTGGGCGCCGCGAGGTCCTCGGCCTCGTCGTCGACCTGGAAGCGGAATGCGTTCGGCGCGGCGTGGACGTGCGGACCGGCACCGAGGCGACCGCCGAGGCGCTCGCGCAGGGACGTCCCGACGTGGTCGTGCTCGCCACCGGAGCGCGTCCGAGCCGTCCGCGCTGGGCGGGTGCGTCGGATCGGGTGGTGGATGTGCGGGACGTGCTGGAGGGCCGCGCGGATCCGTCCGGGACGGTGCTGGTGGTCGACGAACTGGGATTCCATCAGGGCACGTCCGTCGCCGAATTCGTCGCCGACGCCGGGTGTGCCGTCACGATCTGCACGCCGGGGATGATCGTCGGCCAGGATCTCGGGATCACACTGGACCTCGAGGGATGGAATCGGCGGGCGCACGGCAAGGGCATCACCCAGGTGACGGACGTGGTGCCGACCGGGTGCGACGACGCCGGCGGGGGCCGGATCGCGGTCACGCTCCTGCACCACCCGACCGGCGCGTCCCGCCGGCTCACCGTCGACTGGGTGGTGTCGTCCGCGCACCAGCAACCGGAGGACGAGCTCTGGAAACTACTGGCCGACAGCGGCATCGAGGTCCATCGCATCGGCGACGCCCTGGCTCCGCGCCGCGCGCATTCCGCCGTCATCGAGGGGGAGCGGATCGCGCTCGCGCTCTGACGCAGGCAGTCACGGCCCGGGTCGAATCCGCGGTCGCCTAGCATCGGAGGATGCCCCATTCCGGACACCTCGACGACGCGGTGTGGCCCGACCTCGTGTCCCACGTCTCGACGGTCGTGGTCCCGGTCGGCTCCCTCGAGCAGCACGGACCGCATCTGCCGCTCGACACCGACACCACCATCGCCGACGCCGTGTCCCGCGCGCTGCCGCACGTGCTCGTCGCACCCCCGATCGCGTACGGCGCGAGCGGTGAGCACGAGGGGTTTCCCGGGACCGTCTCGCTGGGGGCGGAGGCCCTCGAGACCGTGCTGGTCGAATACGGCAGGTCCGCGTGCCGGTGGGCGGACCGCGTGCTGTTCGTCAACGGGCACGGAGGAAACGGACCCGCATTGGTCAAGGCTGTCGCCTTGCTTCGATACGAGGCCCGTGACGTGGCCTGGGTGCCGTGCGCGGTCCCCGGCGCCGACGCCCATGCCGGACGTACGGAAACGTCCTTGTTGCTACACCTTTCACCTGGTCGAGTGAGGTTGTCCAGGGCCGAGCCCGGTAATACGGAACCTATCGCGAGGTTGATGCCAAGACTGCGAGAAGGCGGTATGGTCGCCGTGTCGGCCAATGGGGTGCTCGGTGACCCGACGGGCGCAACGGCCGCGGAGGGGGCGCAGATCTTCGGCGTGCTCGTCCACACAGTCACCAAGGCACTGGCCCGGTGGGAACCGGGCCCCGATGGACGGCTCCGGTGCGAACCGGGCGCCGATGGGAGGCTCCAATGACCCGCACGGGCGCCCTCGAGTTGCCGAGGGCGGATTTTCGGCACATCCTTGCGGCTGATTTCCGGCATGCCCTGCCGGCGCTGTCCGATCCGCATACGATCGACTGATGCGCCAAGCTCGACTTCCCGATGGATTCGGGATCCGAATCGACCCCAAGGTTCGCGCATATTCCGGAGGCCGAGTGCTCATCGGCGGTTCGCCGACCCGGATGCTGAAGCTGGCGCCCACCGCGGCGGCCATGATCGGAGACGGCTACCTCGAGGTCGTCGATCCGCAGTCCGCCGTCGTCGCACGCCGCCTCCTCGACTCGGGGGTCGCCAACCCGCGCCCCATGAGCACACCGTCCCCGCAGGACGTCACCGTCGTCATTCCGGTGAAGAACAACGCGCCCGGGCTGCACCGCGTGCTGGCCGCGCTCCGCGGACTCGAGGTGGTCGTCGTCGACGACGGCTCCGACGTCCCGATCGTCGCCCCCGCGCTGCAGAACGGGTGCGGCGGCCGCGTCACCGTGCTGCGCCACGAGACGGCAAAGGGGCCCGCCGCGGCCCGCAACACCGGTCTGCGTTACGCCGCAACTCCGTTCGTGGCGTTCCTCGACTCCGACGTCCTGCCGCGCACCGGGTGGATCGAGGTCATGCTCGGCCACTTCAGCGACCCCGCGGTCGCGCTGGTCGCCCCGAGGATCGTCGCGCTCGAACCCGAGGCGAGCACGCTCGCGCGGTACGAGCACGCCCGATCCTCCCTCGACCTCGGACGGAAGGAATCCGCGGTCCAGTCCGGCGGCCCGGTGTCGTACGTCCCGAGCGCCGCGATGATCGCCCGGCGTGAGGTGCTCGACGAGTTCGGCGGCTTCGACGAGTCCATGCACGTGGCGGAGGACGTCGACCTGTGCTGGCGACTCCAGGAGTCCGGCTGGCGACTGCGGTACGAGCCCGTGGCCCACGTCGCGCACGACCATCGCGTGACGTTCGGAAAGTGGTTCGACCGCAAGCTGTTCTACGGCACCGGTGCGGCGCCCCTGGCGGCGAGGCATTCGGGCATGGTCCCACCGCTGTCGATGTCGCCGTGGACGTTCTTCGCGTGCATCGCCGCGGCCACCTGCACCCGGCTGGGTCTGCTCGGCGCCGTCGCCACGCTCGCGATGATGCTGGTGCGCCTGCGCCGCATGTTCACGGGACTCGATCAGCCGACCCGCATCGCCGCCATCCTCGCCGCCCAGGGCTTCGCCGGTGGCGCCTGGCAGCTGGCGTCCGCGATGTGCCGCCACTATTGGCCCGTCACGCTGCTGGCGGTAGTGCTCTCGAAACGGATTCGCCGGATCGCGCTCGCGATCGCCGTCGCCGAGGGGGTCGCCGACTGGGTCACCCACCGGGAGCCCGGAGGGCTGGGACCGGTGCGGCACACGGTGTTCAAGCGGCTCGACGACATCGCGTACGGTGCCGGGCTCTGGAAGGGCGCCGTCGCCGCCCGCGACTTCGACGCATTGAAGCCCCGGTTGAAGTCGTAGTGACCGATCCGATTCGCGCCGCCGACGTCGTGGTCGTCGGCGGCGGTTCGAGTGGATGCGTGGTGGCCACGCGGCTCAGCGAGGATCCGGGACGATCGGTCCTCCTCCTCGAGTCCGGACCCGGTTACCGGTCGGCCCTCGACTGTCCCGTCCTCGATTACCGGACGCTGCCGGTCGGCCCGGGCAGCGCATACGCGCAGACGTACGGCGTGGAGTTGGCGCCGAGCGTGCCCTCGGCCATGGTGCGCGGCCGCGTTCTCGGCGGGTCGGGCGCCGTCAACGGCGCCTACTTCGTCCGCGGGACGGAAGCGGACTTTCGGCACTGGCCCGCGTCGTGGTCGTACGAGAACGTGCTGCCCGCCTTCCGGGCACTCGAGCGTGACGCCGACTTCGACGACTCCCGGCACGGCACCGCCGGCCCGATGCCCGTGCGCAGGCAGCCCGCGGAACAGCTGAGCGAGATCAGCGCGGCGTTCCGCGCCGCGGCCCTCGGCGCGGGACATTCCGAGGAACCCGACAAGAACGGAGCAGGCGGCGGCGGGATCGGCCCGGTGCCGCTCAACGTCGACGGTGGCCGCCGGGTCAGCACCGCCGTCGCGTATCTGCTGCCGGCGTCGGAGCGGCCCAACCTGACGGTCGAGGCGAACTCCGACGTCGTGCGAATTCTGTTCTCCGGTAACGAGACGGTGGGGGTCGAGGTCGAGTCGGGCGGCACCCGCCGCAGGGTCCGCACCGGCCGGGTCGTACTGGCGGCGGGACCCGTCGAAACCCCGGTGCTGCTGATGCTTTCGGGAATCGGACCGGCAGAACATCTGAGGGGCAACGACATCGACGTCGTCCTCGACGTGCCCGGTGTCGGCACCGATTTCAGTGATCACCCCGAAGTGGCTCTGCCGTACCGTGTCCGGGACACACTCCGCCGCAGTGACACGAGTCCGGTCGTCGAAACGGTACTGAACGTCGACGACCTCGAGATCCGTCCGTACACGGCGCCGTTCGACGTGCTCGTCCCCGGATCCGGGCAACCCGACCCGGTCCTCGGAATCGGGCTCATGGTGGCGGAGAGCCGGGGCGACATCCGGCTCACGTCGGGACACCGCAGGGACCGTCCCCGGATCGAGTACCGGTACGCGCAATCGGCCGCCGACCGCCGGGCGCTGCGCGAGGGACAGGCCATCGCGCTGGACCTGCTGCGCTCGCCGGAGCTCGGCCCATTGGTCCGGCCGCTGTCCGAGGAGGTGTCCGACCGCTCGGTGCTCGCGCACCTGGGGACGTCTCTGCACCTGTGCGGCAGTTGCCGGATGGGCGGACACACAGACGTGGGTGCGGTGGTGGACGAGCGGTGCAACGTCCGCGGAATACAGGGTCTGACCATAGCGGACACCTCGGTGTTCCCGGTGGTCCCGAGCCGTGGGCCGCACGCCACCGCGGTCATGGTCGCCGAGCGGGTCAGTACCTTCCTGAGGGAGTGACGGAGGGCGGAACCCGGCCCCGTGTGACCCGGGTTACAGTAGGCAGAGACGCCGTGGAGGAGTTCGATGCAAAGTCAACCGCCCACAGGGGGCAATCCGTGGGTCGCCGTGCGCCCGGGAGACGACGTCGCGATGCTGGCGCGCAGGGTGTCGTCGGCGCATCAGTTGTTCGTCGAGCGTCACGCCCCCGCAGGCCGAGACCAGGCAGGCGACGGAAATTCGGTGCGGTCCGTCATCCTCGATTCGTGGATGCGCAGCACGAGCAAGGGCGTGAGCCCGGACGGGTCCGCCCGCGCGGTCGATCTGGCGGCCGCGGATCTCGCCGCGTACCGGGCGTCGCACCCGATGTCGATCATCCGGCCCGTGGTCCGCAAACTCCTCGTCGAGGATGCCGCCGACACCGGACTGCTCGTGGCCATCACGGACGAGAAGGGCCAGTTGCTGTGGGTCGAGGGCGATTCGTCCGCCAAGGACCGCGCACTGGAGATGAACTTCGTCGAGGGCGCCGACTGGAGCGAGGACACCGTCGGCACCAACGCCCCGGGCACCGCGCTGGCGCTCGACCACTGCGTGCAGATCTTCGGAGCGGAGCACTTCAGCAGGTCGGTGCACGACTGGAGTTGTTCGGCGGCGCCCGTCCACGACCCGGCGACGGGGCTGATCGTCGGCGCCATCGACATCACCGGTGGCCCACGGGTCGCGGTACCCGAGGTGCTGTCGCTGATCCGGGCCACCGTCGCGGCCGCCGAGGCGGAACTGCGCCTGCACCTGCTGCGCTCGCCGCAGCCGCTGGTCGAGACGGTGCTGCGGTTGGAGGTGCTGGGGTCGGGACGACCGACTCTGGTGCGCGGGGCCGAACGCATCCCGCTCTCGCAGCGACACGCGGAAATCCTGCTGCTCCTGGCGGAGCATCCGGAGGGCCTGAGCTCCGACCGGCTCGCGGTGCTACTCGACGAGAACGAACTCGACGCCGTCACCATTCGTGCCGAGATGTCGCGCCTGCGCAAGGTTTTCGGTCCCGCGAACCTCGGTTCGCGGCCGTACCGGCTGCTCACCGAATTGACGTCGGACGTCCGGCAGGTGCGTGGGGCCCTGGACCGCGGAGAGCTGGCCGCCGCCCTCGACGTCTACTCGGGTCCGGTGCTACCCGGGTCGGAGGCGCCCGGCGTCGAGGACCTGCGCGGCGAACTGCGTGCCCGCGTCCAGGCGGCATTGCTGCGGGAGGGCGATCAGCGGTTGCTCGCCAAGTGGACCACGTCCGTCCACGGCCGTGAGGACGTCGCCGCGTGGGAGGCGTACCTCGCGGGCCTCGATCCGCGTTCCCCGTTGTATTCCCAGGTCAAGTCGAGGATCGATCTGTTCGATCAGCAGTACGCAACGTAGTTGCAACGGTACGGTCCCTAGTGTTGTGAGTCACACCGAGAAAGTTCCACCGAGTTTCACGACACCAGGGAGTTATCGATGACCGTGTATGCCCGCCCGGGTTCGCCCGACGCCGTCATGTCCTTCCAATCGCGTTACGACAACTGGATCGGCGGCCAGTGGGTTGCGCCCGTCAAGGGCCAGTACTTCGAGAATCCGACCCCCGTCACCGGGCAGCCGTTCTGTGAGGTCGCGCGGTCGACGTCCGAGGACATCGAACTCGCCCTCGACGCCGCACACGCCGCGGCTCCGGCCTGGGGCAAGACGTCGGTGGCCGAGCGCGCCATCATCCTGAACAAGATCGCGGAGCGCATCGAGGAGAATCTCGAGTCCATCGCGCTCGCCGAGTCCTGGGACAACGGCAAGCCGATCCGTGAGACCCTGAACGCCGACATTCCGTTGGCCATCGACCACTTCCGTTACTTCGCCGGTGCGATCCGCGCGCAGGAAGGCGCCTTGTCGGAGATCGACTCCGACACCGTCGCCTACCACTTCCACGAGCCGCTCGGCGTCGTCGGCCAGATCATCCCGTGGAACTTCCCGATCCTCATGGCCGTGTGGAAGCTCGCTCCCGCACTCGCCGCGGGAAACGCGGTCGTCCTCAAGCCCGCCGAGCAGACTCCGGCGTCGATCCTGCACCTGATCTCCGTCATCGGCGACCTGCTGCCCGCCGGTGTGATCAACATCGTCAACGGCTTCGGTGTCGAGGCGGGCAAGCCGCTCGCCTCGAGCCCGCGGATCCGGAAGATCGCGTTCACCGGTGAGACCACCACCGGCCGGCTCATCATGCAGTACGCGTCCCAGAACCTGATCCCCGTCACCCTCGAACTCGGCGGCAAGAGCCCCAACATCTTCTTCTCCGACGTGCTGTCGTCCAACGACGACTACCAGGACAAGGCGCTCGAGGGCTTCACGATGTTCGCCCTCAACCAGGGTGAGGTGTGCACCTGCCCGTCGCGGTCGCTGATCCAGGAGGACATCTTCGACGAGTTCCTCGCGATGGCGGCCATCCGCACCAAGGCCGTCCGCCAGGGCGACCCGCTCGACACCGACACGATGATCGGCGCGCAGGCCTCCAACGATCAGCTCGAGAAGATCCTGTCGTACATCGAGATCGGCAAGGGCGAGGGTGCGAAGGTGATCACCGGTGGTGAGCGCGCCGAACTCGGCGGCGACCTGTCCGGCGGCTACTATGTGCAGCCGACCATCTTCACCGGTCAGAACAAGATGCGGATCTTCCAGGAGGAGATCTTCGGTCCCGTCGTGTCGGTCACGTCATTCAAGGATTACGACCAGGCCATCGAGATCGCGAACGACACGCTGTACGGCCTCGGCGCCGGCGTGTGGTCCCGCGACGGCGGCGTCGCCTACCGGGCGGGCCGCGACATCCAGGCCGGCCGCGTGTGGACCAACACGTACCACCAGTACCCGGCGCACGCCGCGTTCGGTGGCTACAAGCAGTCCGGCATCGGCCGCGAGAACCACCTGATGATGCTCGAGCACTACCAGCAGACGAAGAACCTGCTGGTCAGCTACGCCCAGAAGGCTCAGGGCTTCTTCTGATGGACGCAGCCCGGGCGCCTCAGCGCCTGAAGGCAACCGCCGGGGCGGTGGAGCTTCTCCGCCGCCTCGGCGGTACCCACGGGGCGCTGATGATGCATCAATCCGGCGGATGCTGCGACGGGTCCGCGCCGATGTGTTACCCCGACGGCGAATTCATCGTCGGCGACCGCGACGTGCTGCTCGGTGTCCTCGACCTGCGTCTCGGGGTGGGGGAGACCCCGTCCACCCGGCCCGAGGGTGCCGATGCCCTGCCCGTGTGGATCTCCGGTTCGCAGTTCGAGGCGTGGAAGCACACCCAGCTGGTGCTCGACGTGGTGCCCGGTCGCGGTTCGGGCTTCAGCCTCGAAAGCCCGGAAGGCATGCGCTTCCTCAGCCGTGCGCGTGCCTTCACCCCGGAGGAGAACACCAGCCTCGCCGCGGAGGACGTCATCGTGGGCGAGCGGTGGGAGCAGGGCTGGAGACCCGCACCCTCACCCGAACCGCAAGTGGTCGCCGAAGCCGTCGACGCATGTCCCGTGCCCGCTCGCCGCCCGGGCCCCTAGCGCCCGAAGTTCACTGCGACCGCGGTTTTTACGTCGTGGTCACGTTTTGCTGACACGACGTGTACACAGCTCATTCACCATTGGCCTCGGCCGTTCGGCACCGCTCTCGCGCGGCGCCGGCGAGGCAACATTCGGATCGACGTAGGGGACGGAATGTCACTCGTAGAACCATCCAAGAATTCCGGAACCGGTAAACACCACGATGCTGCCGACTTCCACTCCGAAGACAACAGCTATCTGGAAAAACGCACGCTCCGAAAGGGTTCGGCGGGCTGGGTGCTGCTCGCAGGCCTCGGCGTCAGCTACGTGATCTCCGGCGACTACGCCGGATGGAACAACGGGCTGGCCGAGGGCGGATTCGGCGGACTGCTGATCGCCGGCGTCGTCATCGCGGGCATGTACCTGGCCATGGTGCTGGGGATGGCCGAGATGTCCTCCGCCCTGCCCGCCGCGGGCGGCGGTTACACGTTCGCCCGCCGGGCGCTCGGACCGTGGGGCGGATTCGCCACCGGCACCGCCATTCTCATCGAATACGCGATCGCGCCCGCCGCCATCGCGACGTTCATCGGCAGCTACGTCGAATCACTGAACCTGTTCGGCATCACCGACGGGTGGTGGGTGTACCTGGCGGTCTACGCGATCTTCATCGGAATCCACCTGACCGGCGCCGGCGAGGCGCTCAAAGCCATGTTCGTCATCACGGCGATCGCACTCGTCGGGCTCGTGATCTTCGCGGTCTCCGCGATCGGGCTGTTCGACGCGGGCAACCTCACCGACATCGCCCCGACCGATGCAGCGGGGGCATCGAGTTTCCTGCCGTTCGGCGCTTTCGGCATCTGGGCGGCCGTCCCGTTCGCCATCTGGTTCTTCCTCGCCGTCGAAGGCGTGCCGCTGGCCGCCGAAGAGGCACGCGAGCCGGAGAAGAACGTACCGCGCGGAATCATCATCAGCATGCTCATCCTCATCGTCACGGGGGCCACGGTCCTGTTCCTCGCGACGGGAGCACTGGGTGCCGAGAGCCTGTCGACGTCCGGGAATCCGCTGGTCGAGGCGCTCGGTGACGGAACCGCGGCGAAGGTCGTCAACTACATCGGCCTGGCCGGCCTCGTCGCCAGCTTCTTCTCGATCATGTACGCCTACTCGCGGCAGACGTTCGCGCTGTCCCGCGCCGGTTACCTGCCGACGAACCTGTCGGTCACCAACTCGCGGAAAGCGCCCACGCTCGCACTCATCGTCCCGGGTGTCATCGGGTTCGCACTCTCGCTCACCGGTGAAGGCGCGATGCTGCTGAACATGGCCGTGTTCGGCGCGGCCGTCAGCTACGTGCTGATGATGGTCAGCCACATCGTCCTCCGCAGGCGCGAGCCGGAGATGAAGCGGCCGTACCGCACACCCGGCGGCATCGTCACCACATCGTTCGCGCTGGTCATCGCGGCCGCCGCGGTGATCGCCACGTTCCTCGTCGATCCGGTCGCCGCACTGTGGACGCTGATCGCGTTCGCGGCCTTCATGGCGTACTTCGGCCTGTACAGCCGCCATCACCTCGTTGCCAATTCGCCCGACGAGGAGTTTGCTGTTCTTGCAAAGGCGGAGGAAGAACTCGAATGACCACCTACAGTCACGGAGTCGCAGGAACCGGGTACACGTTCGACGGTCTCGTCGACCTCATGGCCAAGGCGACACCGCTGCGCAGCGGGGACGAACTCGCCGGGTGCGCGGCGTCGTCCGACGCCGAACGCGCCGCCGCGCAGTGGGCGCTGGCCGATGTCCCGCTCGGCACGTTCCTGAACGAACTCGTGGTGCCTTACGAGGACGACGAGGTCACGAGGCTCATCATCGACTCGCACGACCGGGTCGCGTTCGGCGAGATCTCCCACCTCACCGTCGGCGGCCTGCGCGACTGGTTGCTGGACGTCGCGGCGCGGGACGGCGCGGCCGAGACGTTCCGCCGCGTCGCCCCGGGGCTGACACCGGAGATGGTCGCGGCAGTCAGCAAGATCATGCGCAACCAGGACCTCATCGCGGTCGCACGGGCCGTCACCGTCACCGCGGGGTTCCGCACGACGCTCGGCGTACCCGGGCACCTGGGAACCCGGTTGCAGCCCAACCATCCCACCGACGACCCCCGCGGGATCGCGGCCGCCACGCTCGACGGGCTGCTGCTCGGCTGCGGTGACGCCGTCATCGGCATCAACCCGGCCACCGATTCGCCGCACGCCACCGCGGAACTGCTGCACCTGCTCGACGACATCCGTCAGCGCTTCGACATTCCGGCGCAGTCGTGCGTGCTGTCGCATGTGACCACCACGATGGGCCTGATCGAGGACGGCGTACCCGTCGACCTGGTGTTCCAGTCGATCGCCGGAACACAGGGCGCCAATTCCAGTTTCGGCGTCGACATCTCGCTGCTGCGGCAGGCGAACGAGGCAGGCCGGTCGCTGAAACGCGGCACCGTCGGCGACAACGTGATGTATCTGGAAACGGGGCAGGGGTCGGCCCTGAGCGCCGGGGCGCACCTCGGCACGGGTGGCAGGCCCGTCGACCAGCAGACCCTGGAGACCAGGGCGTATGCGGTGGCCCGCGACCTCGAACCGCTGCTGATCAACACGGTGGTCGGGTTCATCGGACCCGAGTACCTGTACGACGGCAAGCAGATCATCAGGGCCGGACTCGAGGACCATTTCTGCGGGAAACTACTGGGCCTGCCGATGGGTGTCGACGTCTGTTACACCAACCACGCCGAGGCCGACCAGGACGACATGGACACGCTGCTCACCCTGCTCGGTGTGGCGGGCGCGGCCTTCGTCATCGCGGTGCCGGGCGCGGACGACGTCATGCTCGGCTATCAGAGTCTGTCGTTCCACGACGCGCTGTACGCGCGCCAAGTGCTCGGACTCAGGCCCGCACCGGAATTCGAGGACTGGATGCGCCATCTCGGCATGGTCGACGACGCCGGTCGTGTGCTGCCGGTCGACGCCGCGGCGTCGCCGCTTCGAGCGCTGACGGGGGCACGATGACCGATCCTGTCGCACAAGACTTCTGGGCGGAACTGCGAGCCACGACGCAGGCGCGTATCGGCCTCGGCCGCACCGGAGACGCGCTGCCGACGCAGCGCGTCCTCGAGTTCCGGTCGGCGCACGCCGCGGCCCGCGACGCCGTCCACCAGCCGCTCGACGCGCAGGCACTGGCCGAACAGGTCGAGGCCGTGGGCCTGGGAAGACCGGTGATCGTCACGAGCAAAGCGTCGGACCGGAGCGAATACCTGCGCCGGCCCGACCTGGGTCGCACGCCGGCAGATCTGTCCGGTGTCCCCGCGGGAACGGCCGAGGTGGGATTCGTCCTCGCCGACGGGTTGTCGCCCCGCGCGCTCACCGATCACGGGGTGTCCCTGCTGTCCGCGCTGGTCGACGAGTTCGGCGGCACGTACTCGCTGGCGCCGCCGGTGATCGCGACCCAGGCCCGGGTGGCGCTCGGCGACCACATCGCGCAGGCCCTGGGTGTGCAGACGCTCGTCCTGCTGATCGGCGAGCGGCCGGGACTGTCGGTGGCCGACAGCGTCGGCGTCTACCTCACGCACCTCCCGCGCCCCGGACGCACCGACGCCGACCGGAACTGCGTGTCCAACATCCACCCACCCGAGGGGCTCGGCTACGAACTCGCCGCTCGCGTCGTGGCGGGCCTGGTGTCCGGCGCCCGGAAACTGGGCCGGTCCGGAGTGGAGCTGAAGGACACTTCCCGCGCGGATGCGCTGGCAGCCCCCTCGGAGATCCTCGAACTGTAGTCGTGTTATCTAAAGGGCGGCAGGTCCGACCGGGCCTGCGGAGAACCGCCCTGGACGGGGTGTGACGAGGAGAGATCTATGGCCTTCGCTGGCAATGTGGACGAATTGGCCCTGCTGCAGGCGGTCCGGTTGAAAGAGCAGGTCAGCGCGGCGGTACTCGCCGAACATCTCGGTGTGAGCGCCGCGTCCGCGCAGGCCGCGTACGACGCGCTGCTGACCCAGGGCAAGGCGCAGGAGGCCTCGGACGGCCGGATCGCGCTCACCGGCGCCGGGCTGTCGGAGCTCGAGGACCAGCTCGACGCCGAGCGGGTGTCCATCGACGAGGATTCCATCGCCGAGGTGTACGAGAGCTTCGTGCCGTTCCACGAGGAGTTCGTCGGACTCATCGACACGGCCGACGCCGATCAGCTGGCGGACCTGGACCGTCGCGCGTCGGTCGTGTTCGACGACCTGTCGGCGTTCGTGCCCCGGTTGTCCCGCTACCAGGACCTGTTCGCCGATGCTCTCGCGAAAGTTGCTGCGGGGGAGACGAAGTGGATCTCGGAGCCCGTGATCGACTCCTACGCCACCGTGTGGACCGAGCTGCGCAGGGAGCTGATCGGCGCGTCCGGCGCCACCGAGTGACGTGAGCCGCGTCACCACCCCCCCATTCGGGGGTGGTGACGCAGTGAGCCGGATCACTACTTTTCCTCTCATCCGGGATACGCCCACCAGGGTGTTCCCCACGGACCACGGAGGAATCGAGTGACCACAGTCTCCAACTCGGGTGCGGGCGCCCCCCACGCCCCCACGCCGGTGCGACAGGGCGGTACCAGCGTCCGCAAGGTGGCCATTGCCAGTGGCATCGGCACGACCATCGAGTTCTACGACTTCTTCATCTACGGCACCGCCGCAGCACTGGTGTTCCCCACGGTGTTCTTTCCCGCACTCGGCTCCACCGCAGGCACCGTCGCCTCCTTCGCGACCTTCGCCGTGGCCTTCGTCGCCAGGCCGGTGGGTGCGATGCTGTTCGGCCATTACGGTGACCGGATCGGGCGGAAGAAGACCCTGATCTCCACGCTCATCCTGATGGGCGTCTCGACCTTCCTCATCGGCCTGCTGCCCGGCGCCGCGACGATCGGCGTCGCGGCCCCGATTCTGTTGGTGCTGCTGCGTTTCGGGCAGGGATTCGCCGTCGGCGGCGAGTGGGCGGGCGCCACGCTGCTGACGGCGGAGTACGCACCGCCGGGCAAACGCGGCCTCTACGCGATGTTCCCGCAACTCGGGCCCGCGGTGGCCTTCATCCTCTCCAGCGCCACGTTCCTCGTCACCGGCAGCCTGCTGGGCGACACCAACGAGGTCTTCCTCGACTACGGGTGGCGGATTCCGTTCCTGTTCAGTGCCGTCCTGGTCGGCATCGGTCTCTACATGCGCCTGGCGATCGAGGAGACGCCGGTGTTCCGCGCCGCTCAGCAGGCAGACCGTGCGGATGCGGCCCCGCGGACCCTCCCGCTGATGGACGCCTGGCGGTTCCAGACCAAGGAGATCCTCCTCTCGGCCGGCGCGCTGGCCACCCTGTTCGCGTTCTTCTACATGGGGACGGCGTTTCTCACCAGCTACGGCACCAAGACCCTCGGGTTCAGCCGCCCGTTCGTGCTGACGGTCGGGATCGCCTCGGCGGTGGTCTTCGGATTCACCATCGTCGTCTCGGCGCTGTACTCGGACCGGATCGGACGTCGACGGGTCATCATGATCTCCTGCGGCCTGGCCGTCGTGTGGGCGCTCGCGCTGTTCCCGCTGCTGGACACCGGTTCGCCCGTCGCGTTCACGATCGGCGTGATGGTCACGCTCGCCATCTTCGGGATCGCCTACGGTCCCTGCGGCGCCCTGCTTCCGGAAATGTTCCAGACGCGGTACCGCTACACCGGCGCGGGCCTCGGCTACAACCTCGCCGGCGTGCTCGGCGGCGCGGTGCCGCCGCTGATCGCCGCGCCCCTGGCGTCCGCGTACGGCAGTGCCGCGATCGGCGTGTTGCTCGCCGTCCTCGGTGTGGTGAGCCTGCTGTGCACGAAGGCCCTGGTGGAAACGAAAGACGACGCGCTCTGACCCCGCAGGCGAGGGGTGTCCGGACTTCGCACAGTTACCGGCACCCCTCGCCGTGCAGTATGCCCTGGATCACAACAACCAAGAGTAAGTTCGACCGCGGAAGGGCCTTCCGGTCTGCCCGTCCCGTAGGCGCCCGAACGGGTTCCTGGAGAGGAAGAGTGATGACAACCCCGCTTCCCAGCTACACCCACGGCGTGTGGGACGCCCCGATGCTCGGCGACACCATCGGAGACAACTTCGACCGGACCGTGGCGGCCCACGCCGATCGTGACGCCCTGGTCGACCGGCCGTCGGGGCGGCGGTGGACGTACGCCGAACTGAAGCGGGACGTCGACGCCGTGGCGGCGGGGTTGCTGAAGCGGGGCATCGCGAAGGGCGACCGGGTCGGGATCTGGGCGCCGAACTGCCCGGAATGGACGCTGATCCAGTACGCGACCGCGAAGATCGGCGCGATCCTCGTCAACATCAACCCCGCCTACCGGGCGCACGAATTGAAGTACGTGCTCGACCAGGCTGGTGTCCGGCTGCTCGTGTCGGCTCCGCAGTTCAAGTCATCGGACTACGCGGCGATGATCGAGGAGGTCCGGCCCGAGTGCGGCGATCTCGAGGTGGTCGTGCTGCTCGGGAGTGCCGAGTGGAGCAGGCTGGCGTCGGACGGCATGGCCGCGCATGCCGCGGATCCGGCCCGGCTGCGCGCGGCGCAGGCCGCGCTGTCGCCCGACGACCCGATCAACATCCAATACACCTCGGGGACAACCGGGTTCCCGAAGGGGGCGACGCTCAGCCACCACAACATCCTCAACAACGGGTACTTCGTCGGCGAGCTGTGCCACTACACCGAGAACGACCGCGTCTGCATCCCGGTGCCGTTCTACCACTGCTTCGGCATGGTCATGGGAAACCTCGCGTGCACGAGTCACGGCGCGACCATGGTGATTCCGGGTCCCTCGTTCGATCCGAAGGCGACGCTGCAGGCCGTCGAGGCGGAGAAGTGCACGTCGCTGTACGGGGTGCCGACGATGTTCATCGCCGAACTCGCCGAGCACGACTTCGAGTCCTTCGACCTGTCCAGTCTGCGGACCGGAATCATGGCCGGATCGCCCTGCCCGGTCGAGGTGATGAAGCACGTCATCGAACTGATGGGGATGGCCGAGGTCTCCATCTGCTACGGGATGACCGAGACGTCGCCGGTGTCGCTGCAGACGCGGTCGGACGACACCATCGACCAGAAGGTCTCCACCGTCGGCCGGGTCGGCCCACATCTCGAGGTCAAGATCGTCGATCCGGCAACAGGATTGACCGTTCCGCGGGGCGAGCCGGGGGAGCTGTGCACTCGCGGGTACTCGGTGATGCTCGGGTACTGGAACAACCCGGAGAAGACTGCGGAAGCGATCGACGCCGGACGGTGGATGCACACCGGCGACATCGGTGTGATGGACTCCGACGGGTACGTCGCGATCACCGGGCGGATCAAGGACATGGTGATCCGCGGCGGCGAGAACGTCTACCCCCGGGAGATCGAGGAGTTCCTGTACACCCACCCCGACATCCTCGACGCGCAGGTGATCGGCGTGCCGGACGCCAAGTACGGCGAGGAACTGATGGTGTGGGTGCGGATGAAGGAAGACACCGAACCTCTGGACGCGGCGAAGGTGCGCGAATTCTGCACCGGCAAGCTTGCCCACTACAAGATCCCGAAGTACGTGCACGTCGTCGACGAGTTTCCGATGACCGTGACGGGCAAGGTGCGCAAGGTCGAGATGCGTGAGCAGTCCCTCGACCTGATCGGGCACACCTGACCCGCCCCCGGTCACCCGGTCCGCAGCAGCGCCGCGACGGCATCCTGCCCGCGTCGCTCCGCGTGCTGCAGTGCCGTCCGGCCGTCGGCATCCTCGATGGCCGGATCGGCGCCCGCGTCGAGGAGCAGTCGGACGACGTCCTGGTAGCGGGCGGAGCCGTCGCCGTAGACCACGGCCTCGAGCAGTGCCGTCCAGCCCGGATCGTTGACATGGTTCACCGGAACACCCGCGTCGATCAGCATCCGCACGGTCTCGACGTGGCCGTGCTCGGCCGCCGGGATCAGCGCGGTTCCGCCGAACCGGTTAATGCTGGTCACGTCGGCGCCGTGGTCGAGGGTGAGCGCGAGAATCTCGTTCAGCCCCTCCGCGCCCGCGTACAGGAACGCCGAGTCCTCGCGGGCGTTCTTCGCGTTCACGTCGGCTCCGGCGTCGAGCAGCGCGCGCACCGCCGACGCGTCGTCACGGGCGACGGCGTCGAACAGTGCGTGCTCGAGTTCGGGAGTCGACACGGGAGCGGCTCTTCAACCCAGGGCGCCGGCGATCGCGTCGAGACCGGCCGCCGCGCAGGCCTGATCCCGCATTCCGTCGGGGGCGCCGCCGACGCCGATACCCGCGATCGACCCGCTCGCCGATTTCACACTCACGCCGCCCGCCAGGAACAACGTGCCGGGAAGGTCGGCGACCGTCGCGCCGTCGCCCTTGGCGCGTTCGCTCAGGTCGCTGGTGTTCGCGCCGAACGCGGCGGCGGTGTACGCCTTCTGCCGGGCCGCCTCCACGGTGTGCTGCGCGGCGTTGTCCCCCCGCAGCATGGCCTGCACGTTGCCGTTGCGGTCGACCACCGACACGGTGACGAAGCCCAGTCCGTCGGCCTGGCACTTCGCGAGCGCCGCCTGCGCGGCGGTCTGCGCCGCCCCGACACCGAGACGGTTCTGGCTGACCAGGCCGTCCGCGCCGTCGACCGGGGCGGGTGCGGCGGCCGTCGCGACCGGAGTGGACGCCGCCGTCGCCTCGTCCGTCGTGGAAGCGCCGCACGCGGCGGTTGCGACGATCGCGGCCAGCGGGACGGTGATCGCCAGAATGCGGGGCAGTCGGTGGAAGGTGCGCATCGGAAGGCCTTTCAAGGGAGTGACGAGCTGACGTGACCAGCCTGGCCCGCAAGCGCCGGTGACCGCATCGGGCCGACGGCGCTCCCGGGCTCATCCGTCCGGCGGGGGTAGATCATCCGAACGGTGGATCCACGACCTGCCGCACGTCCGTAGGATCCACAGACGTGACTGGACCCGTGGACGGAGTGGACAGGTCGGCCGGCGAGAGTCTGCGCGGCCCACTCGGTACGGCCATCCATGTCTCCTTCTACGTTCTCCTCGCGACGTCGACGGCGCGGTACCTCACGTACCACGGTGTCAGCGGGCAGTTCGTCGTCGTGGTCGCGTTGATCGCGGCGCTCGCCGCGCTGTACACGTCGACCGTGGTGGTGGCGCGGCGGGGCGGCGCGTGGGAACCGTGGGTGTGGCCGGTGCTGACGACGTGGGCGGTACTCGTCTGGCTCGCGCCGAGTTTCGCGTGGTGCGCGTTTCCCATGTTCTTCCTCTGCACGAGGGCCTACCCGAGCCGTATCGCGTATCCCGTCGTCGGTGTTCTCGCCGTCCTCACGTCGCTGGCGTTCTTCACGTTCTCCGGGCGCACCGAGTGGGCGGTGCTGGTGGGACCGCTGTGCACCGGCGCGCTGATCGTCATGGCGTACAGCCAGATCGAGCGGGATGGCCGGGAACGGGTGCGGCTGCTCCGTCAGGTGGCGGAGACACGGTCCCGGCTCGCGGAGACCGAGCGGGAGGCGGGGGTCCTCGCCGAACGCGAACGACTGGCCCGCGAGATCCACGACACCGTGACGCAAGGACTGACGAGCAGTCTCCTCCGGCTCGAGGCCGCCGAGCAGATCTGGGCGCAGGCAGATCCGCGGGCGGAGGCGCGGGCCCGCGAGGACGTCCGTGTGGCGACCGGAACGCTGCGCGAGAACCTGGCGGAAACCCGCAGTCTCGTGCACCATCTCGCAGCGCCCAACCTGGAATCCCAGCCGCTCGACGCGGCACTGCTCGCCGCCGCGCGTACCCACCACCCCCGGGCGGAACTCCGGATCGTGGGCACTCCGATCGCGATTCCTGCGGAGGTGGCGCACGCGCTGCTGCGGATCACCCAGAGCGCCGTCTCCAACATCACCCGGCACGCACGGGCCGACACCGTCGGTGTCACCCTGACGTACCTTCCGGACGCCGTCGCACTCGACATCTACGACGACGGCGCCGGTTTCGACCCCGCACCCAGCGGACCTCCCTCGGACCGCGGCGGATACGGCCTGCGTGCGATGCGCAGCCGCGTCGAGCAACTGGGCGGCACGTTCACCGTCGAGAGCGCACCGGGCGAGGGCACCGTGGTGGCCGCACAGATACCGTGTGCGAGAGGAACCTCGGCATGACGACCGTGACCGTGCTGCTGGTCGACGATCACGCGGTCGTGCGCGCCGGACTGCGGGCGCTGCTCGACTCCCAGCCCGACATCGAGGTGATCGCCGAGGCGGGCACGGGCGAGGAGGCGGTCGACGCCGTGACCACCCACCGGCCGCGGCTCGTGACGATGGATCTGGCCCTCGGATCCGGCATCGACGGGGTGGAGGCCATCCGCCGGATCCGGCAGGTCGACCGGGACCTGCCGGTGCTGGTGTTCACGACATACGACACGGACGCCGACGTCGTCCGCGCCGTCGACGCCGGTGCCATCGGGTACCTCCTGAAGGATTCGACGCCCCAGGAGATCTTCGCCGCCGTCCGCGGCGCGGCGGCCGGCCAGAGTGTGCTGTCGCCGCCCGTCGCGTCGCGCCTGCTGCAGCAGATGCAGCGCCCCGAGGAGGCTCTCACGCCGCGGGAGGCCGAATTGCTGACCCTGCTGGCCAAGGGGATGACCAACAAGGAACTCGGCAAAGCCCTGTTCATCAGCGAGGCGACGGTCAAGACGCACCTCGCGCACATCTACTCGAAGCTCGGTGTCGACACCCGGGCCGCGGCCGTGTCCGTGGCGCTGCGACGGCAGGGCATCCGCTGAACCGGGGGATTCGCGGTGGTACACCGCGTGAACCTTTTGGCAACGATTTGCCGAAGCCCTGTCGAACAGCTGTCCAGGTGGTTATGTTCGAAATGAGCGGTGACCTTCCGCTCGCACCATGAATTGCGTGTTGAGAGGACAAGGGCCATGGTCGGCAACATCATCGGCACCATCATCTTCGGTGCGGTCATCGGCGTTCTGGCGCGTCTCGTGATTCCGGGAAAGCAGGCGATGGGGTGGGTCATCACCGTCGTCCTCGGCATCATCGGTGCGCTGATCGGGTACTGGGTGTGGGAGGGGCTCCTCGGCAAGGGGAACACCGGAGGGATCGACTGGATCCGGTGGATCATCAGCATTGCCGCAGCGGCCGTGCTGTCGCTCGGATACACCGCGATGACGAGCAAGAACAGGGTGTAACCACCCGACAGTGCCTTGCGGCCCGTGAGTACTTCTCAACCGCCTGCGGTTAAGAAGTACTCACGGGCCGCAGGCATGAGAACGTCATGTCGCGCAGCACTTTCCGGGTGCGCGACGGGGTGGCGGGGTCGGCGCTGTGCGGGGTCGAGTTGATGAGCCCGAACGTGGCGTGCGCCTTGGTGCGGGCATCTGTCTCGTCCAGCGACGAATCCACCTGCAGAAGCACCTTCACCCAGATCTCCACGTAACGCCGCTGCGTCAGCCGGACCTCCCGGCGCGCGTCGGCGGGCAGGCTCTCCAGGTCTCGGTCCTGGATGCGAATGAGGTCGGGTTCCCCGAGTGCGAAGTCGAGATGGAAATCGATCAGACCTTCCAGCGCCGCGTCCGGGGATGTTGCCTCCGCGGCGACGAGCGACCCGCCTTCGAACAGCCGGGTGCTGATTCCGACGAGCAGTTCGACGAGGACGGCGTCCTTGTTGGGGAAGTGCCGGTACACGGCGGGGCCGCTGATTCCCGCCGCGGAGCCGAGGTCCTCGAGGCGGACTCCGAGGAAGCCCCGTTCGGCGATGAGGCGGGCGGCGGCGTCGAGCAGCTGGCGGCGGCGATCCGCCTTCATCTGCTCGCGGCGCGTGATCGGGGCACCGTCGATGGTCGGGGTCGTCGCTTCGGTGCCGTCGACGTCTGCAGTCATCGCCTTGCTCTTTCCGGGGTGCGGTCTGGACAACTCAGTTAATCACAGTTATCTTAGTTTCAGTTATCGAGCATTAACTCACTCGGCACGGGCGTCAAGAAAAGAAGGCGGCAGGATGGCACTGGGCGGAATCACTGCACGGGAGGGCTACCGGGCAGAGCACACGAAATTGGTCGACGAGCTGAAGTCGCGGCTGGCCGTGGCCGCGCTCGGCGGCAGCGAGAAGTCGCGCGAGCGGCACGTGAGCCGAGGCAAGCTGCTGCCCCGCGATCGGGTGGACACGCTGCTCGATCCCGGCAGCCCGTTCCTGGAGATCTCGCCGCTGGCGGCGAACGGCCTGTACGACGACGAGTGCCCCGGTGCGGGCGTCATCGCCGGCATCGGCCGGGTGTCCGGCCGGGAATGCGTGATCGTCGCCAACGACGCGACCGTCAAGGGCGGCACCTACTACCCGATGACGGTGAAGAAGCACCTGCGGGCGCAGGAGATCGCGCTGCAGAACCAGCTTCCCTGCATCTACCTCGTCGACTCCGGCGGAGCGTTCCTGCCCAGGCAGGACGAGGTGTTCCCCGACCGCGAGCACTTCGGGCGCATCTTCTACAACCAGGCCACGATGAGCGCGCAGGGAATCCCGCAGATCGCGGCGGTCCTCGGCTCCTGCACCGCGGGCGGCGCCTACGTGCCAGCGATGAGCGACGAGGCGGTCATCGTCCGCAACCAGGGCACCATCTTCCTGGGCGGCCCGCCGCTGGTGAAGGCGGCGACCGGTGAGGTCGTGACGGCCGAGGAACTCGGCGGCGGCGACCTGCACTCGAAGGTTTCCGGTGTCACCGACCACCTCGCGGAGGACGACCAGGACGCGTTGCGGATCGTGCGGAACATCGTCGCGACCCTCGGCCCGCGCGCCGAGCGTCCGTGGGACGTGATCAGCGCCGTCCCCGCGACGGCGCCGCAGACCGACCTGTACGACGTGGTCCCCACCGACCCGCGCACCCCCTACGACGTCCACGAGGTCATCGACCGCATCGTCGACGGCAGCCAATTCCAGGAGTTCAAGGCCGAGTACGGCAAGACCCTGGTCACCGGATTCGCGCACATCGAGGGCCACCCGGTCGGCATTATCGCCAACAACGGTGTGCTGTTCGCCGAGTCCGCGATGAAGGGTGCGCATTTCATCGAGCTGTGCGACAAGCGCAAGATTCCGCTGCTGTTCCTGCAGAACATCGCCGGTTTCATGGTCGGTCGCGACTACGAGGCCGGCGGCATCGCCAAGCACGGCGCGAAGATGGTGACCGCGGTGGCGTGTGCGCGGGTGCCGAAACTGACCGTCGTGATCGGCGGCTCCTACGGGGCGGGCAACTACTCGATGTGCGGGCGGGCGTACTCGCCGCGGTTCCTGTGGATGTGGCCGAACGCCCGGATCTCCGTGATGGGCGGGGAGCAGGCGGCGTCGGTGCTCTCGACGGTGCGCAGCGAACAACTCGACAGCGCGGGCAACCCCTGGTCGGCCGAGGACGAGGAGGCGTTCAAGGCGCCGATCCGCGAGCAGTACGAGGCGCAGGGCAACCCGTACTACTCGACCGCCCGGCTGTGGGACGACGGCATCATCGACCCCGCCGATACCAGAACTGTTCTCGGACTGGCGCTCTCGGTGTGTGCGAACGCACCGGTCGAGCCGGTCTCCTACGGCGTTTTCCGGATGTGAGTGGAATGACTGAAATGACTCGGATCGATACCGTCCTGGTGGCCAACCGCGGCGAGATCGCGGTGCGCGTGATCCGCACGCTGCGGGCCATGGGCATCCGTTCCGTCGCCGTCTTCAGCGAGGCGGACCGGGACGCGCGGCACGTCCGCGAGGCCGACACCGCGGTGCTGCTCGGCCCGGCCGCGGCGCGGGAGAGTTACCTCGTCATCGAGAAGGTGATCGAGGCTGCCCGCGCCACCGGCGCGCAGGGCATCCATCCCGGGTACGGGTTCCTGTCGGAGAACTCCAAGTTCGCCGGCGCGTGCGCGGATGCGGGGATCGCGTTCCTCGGCCCGTCCGCTCACGCCATCGAGGTGATGGGCGACAAGATCACCGCCAAGAACGCGGTGGCGACGTTCGACGTGCCGGTCGTCCCCGGCATCGCCCGGCCCGGCCTGTCCGACGACGAACTGATCGCGGCCGCAGGCGACATCGGATACCCGGTGCTCGTCAAGCCCTCGGCGGGCGGCGGCGGCAAGGGCATGCGCCTGGTGGAGGAGCCGGGCGCGCTGGCCGAGGCGCTGCGCAGCGCGCGGCGTGAGGCGGCGTCGGCGTTCGGCGACGACACCCTCTTCCTCGAGCGATTCGTTCTGCGCCCCCGGCACATCGAGGTGCAGATCCTCGCGGACGGGCACGGCAACGTCGTCCACCTCGGGGAGCGCGAATGCAGTCTGCAGCGCAGGCACCAGAAGGTCATCGAGGAGGCGCCGTCGCCGCTGCTGGACGAGGCGACCCGCGCCCGGATCGGCGAGGCCGCCTGCAACACCGCGCGCAGCGTCGACTACTCCGGAGCGGGAACGGTCGAGTTCATCGTCTCCGCCGACAAGCCCGACGAGTTCTTCTTCATGGAGATGAACACCCGGTTGCAGGTCGAGCACCCGGTCACCGAACTCGTGACCGGTCTCGACCTCGTCGAGTGGCAGGTGCGGGTCGCCGCCGGTGAGCCGCTCGGGTTCACCCAGGACGACATCACCCTCACCGGCCACGCCATCGAAGCCCGCGTCTACGCCGAGGACCCGAGCCGCGGCTTCCTCCCCACCGGCGGACTCGTCGCCGACGTGGTCGAACCCGCCGGCCCCGGTGTCCGCGTCGATTCCGGGTTGCAGCCCGGCACGGTGGTGGGCAGCGATTACGACCCGATGCTGGCGAAGGTCATCGCCCACGCCGACGACCGCGCCGCCGCGCTGCGGAAACTGGACCGCGCCCTGGCCGGCACGGGTGTGCTGGGCGTGGTCACCAACATCGAGTTCGCGCGCTTCCTGCTCGCCGACCCGGACGTGGTGGCGGGCGATCTCGACACCGGTCTGCTCGATCGGCGGCTCGAGGACTTCGTCGCCGCGGAGGCCACCGACGGCGCCCTGATCGCCGCCGCGGCGTTCCGGTGGTTGCAGCGCTGGCCCGTGGGGGCGCAGGCCGACCCGTGGGACGTTCCGAGCGGCTGGCGGGTCGGGACGCCCGCACCCACCAGCATCCGGTTGTCCTCGCCCACCCGCACCGACCACGTGCGGATCACAGGCAGCCCGTCCGAGGCCACCGCACAGGTCGAGGACGGCGACACCCTGTCGCTGACCGCGGCGCTCGACGGGTCCACGCTCTCGGTGGTGATCGACGGCAGGCGCGAGACCTACCGGGTCGCCCAGACCGACGGGCACATCTGGCTCGCCGGGTCCGACGGCACGACGATGCTGCGTGAGGTCCGCGAACTCAGTGTCCGCACCGGCGACGTCCACGCAGGCGAGGCGGAGATCACCAGCCCCATGCCCGGATCCGTCATTGCCGTCGGCGCCGAAGCGGGCGCCCACGTCACCGCCGGCCAGAGCCTCGTCGTGGTCGAGGCGATGAAGATGGAACATTCGCTCACCGCCCCCGTCGACGGCGTCGTCGACATCCTCGTCGCGCCCGGTGACCAGGTGATGGTCGACCAACTGCTCGCCCGAGTCACCCCGCACACCGACACCACCGACACGAAAGAAGACGCGTCATGACCGAATTCCTTGCCACCGGCCAGCTTCCGGACGAGTACCAGCAGTTGGCGAAGACCGTCGCCGACTTCGCCAAGAACGTGGTGGCACCGGTCGCGGCGGAACACGACGCCAACCACACCTTCCCGTACGAGGTGGTGTCGGGGATGGCCGACATGGGCCTGTTCGGCCTGCCCTTCCCCGAGGAGTACGGCGGAATGGGCGGCGACTACTTCGCCCTGTGCCTGGCGCTCGAAGAACTCGGCAAGGTCGACCAGAGTGTCGCGATCACCCTGGAAGCCGGTGTGTCGCTGGGTGCGATGCCGATCTACCGGTTCGGCAACGAGGAGCAGAAGCAGGAATGGCTGCCGCAGCTGACGAGCGGCAAGAGCCTGGCCGCGTTCGGGCTCACCGAGCCGGGTGCCGGAAGCGACGCCGGCGGCACGAAGACCACCGCGAAGTTCGACAGCGGTGAATGGATCATCAACGGCAACAAGCAGTTCATCACCAACTCCGGAACCGACATCACCAAGCTCGTCACCGTCACCGCAGTGACCGGGACGAAGGACGGCAAGAAGGAGATCTCCACCATCCTCGTGCCGACGTCGACACCCGGCTTCACCGCCGAACCGGCGTACAACAAGGTCGGCTGGAACGCCTCCGACACCCACCCGCTCACGTTCGCGGACGTGCGCGTCCCGGAGGAGAACCTGCTCGGCGAGCGTGGCCGCGGGTACGCGAACTTCCTGCGGATCCTCGACGAGGGGCGCATCGCCATCGCCGCGCTCAGCGTCGGCGCCGCCCAGGGATGCGTCGACGAGTCGGTCAAGTACGCCAAGGAACGGGAGGCGTTCGGGCGGCCGATCGGGCACAACCAGGCCATTGCGTTCAAGATCGCCCGCATGGAGGCGCGCGCCCACACCGCGCGCACGGCGTACTACGACGCCGCCGCCCGGATGCTGTCCGGCAAGCCGTTCAAGAAGCAGGCCGCCATCGCCAAGCTCGTCGCCTCCGAGGCCGCGATGGACAACGCCAGGGACGCCACCCAGATCCACGGCGGCTACGGGTTCATGAACGAGTACACGGTGGCGCGGCACTACCGGGACAGCAAGATCCTGGAGATCGGCGAGGGCACCACCGAGGTCCAGCTGATGCTGATCGCGCGGGAGGCGGGACTGTGACCTCCGCGGAGAGCACCACGGACACCGAACCGAGGCGAATCGTCCAGCGGGGCCTGTGGTTCGAGGAGTTCGAGCTGGGCGCGGTGTACGAGCACCGCCCCGGCCGGACCGTCACCGAGGCCGACAACGTCCTGTTCACGACGCAGACGATGAACACCCAGGCCCTGCACCTGGATGCGGCGTACAGCGAGGGCACCCAGTTCGGCGAGCGCCTCGTCAACTCGATGTTCACCCTCTCGACGCTGGTCGGACTGTCGGTGGCGCAGCTGACGCAGGGGACCATCGTCGCGAACCTGGGGTTCTCGGAGATCAGTTTCCCGAAGCCGCTGTTCCACGGGGACACGCTGTACGCGGAGACGAAGATCGCGGACAAACGCGAATCGAAGAGCCGTCCCGGCGAGGGCATCGTCACGCTCGAGCACACCGGCCGCAACCAGAACGGCGACGTGGTGGCGATCGCGGTCCGCAAGACCCTCGTCCAGAAGAAGCCGTCGTGAGCTGGGAACTGCCCGGTCCCGCCTGGTTGTTCTGCCCGGCGGACCGGCCCGAACGGTACGCGAAGGCGGCCGCGGCGGCCGACGTCGTGATCCTCGACCTCGAGGACGGGGTGGCGGCCGGCGACAAGGAGGCGGCCCGGGTCGCCCTCATCGACACCCCGCTCGATCCCGATCGCACCGTCGTGCGGGTCAACCCGGTCGGCACCGAAGACCACGAACGCGACCTGCTGGCGCTCGACGGCACCCGCTACACCCGGCTCATGCTGGCCAAGTGCGAGTCGGCCGACCAGGTGCTGTCGCTGGCTCCGCGCGAGGTGATCGCCCTGGTCGAGTCGCCGCTCGGTGCGCTCGCGGTCACCGAGATCGCGTTGGCGGCCAGCACCATCGGTGTGATGTGGGGGGCCGAAGACCTCGTCGCCGCGATGGGCGGCAACTCCAGCCGCCGCGACGACGGCAGCTACCGCGACGTCGCCACCCAGGTGCGGTCGTCGACGCTGCTGGCGGCCAAGGGTTATCACCGGCTCGCGCTGGACTCCGTCTATCTCGACATCAAGGACCTGGGTGGGCTCCGCGCCGAAGCACTCGATGCCGTCGCCGTCGGATTCGACGTCAAGGTCGCCATCCACCCGAGTCAGGTCGCGGTGATCCGCGAGGCGTATGCGCCGTCCGAAGAGGACGTCGACTGGGCGACGCGGGTTCTCGCCGCCGTCGCCGATCAGCGCGGGGTGTTCGCGTTCGAGGGAAAGATGGTGGACGCGCCGGTCCTGCGTCACGCCGAGGCGATCCTGCGCCGCTCACAGGTCGGTTCGGCGCGGGACACGCCGGCCTGAGGTCGGCAGTAGGCGGCGAAAGAGCGCGGAACGGCCGCGCTCTCGGGGAAGATGGTGCCCATGGCTGCCGATCCGCAATGGGTTCCCACCGAAGCCGACGTGCGCGACGCGGTGATCACCGATTTCGCCGCGTTCGTCGCGCGGCGCCACAGTGTCACGGTCGACGACTACCGGTCGCTGTGGCGCTGGTCGGTGGCGGCGCCGGGGGAGTTCTGGCAGGACGTGTGGGACTACTTCGAGTTCCGGTCCGCCACCGACCCCGGGCCCGCCCTCGCCGACGCCGCGATGCCGGGCGCCGTCTGGTTTTCGGGGGCCACGCTCAACTATGTCGACCACGTCTTCCGGAATGCCCGCCCCGGCGGTCCGGCGATCCTGTACGCGGGTGAGGGCTGCGCCGACGTCTCGATCGGGTGGGACGAGTTGCGTTCCGCGGTGGCGGGACTCGCCGCGACGCTTCGCGAGCACGGGGTCGGGGTCGGGGATCGCGTGGTCGGCTACCTTCCGAACATCCCCGAGGCCGTGGTCGCATTCCTCGCCACGGCGTCGCTCGGCGCCGTGTGGGCGGCGTGCGGGCAGGACTACTCCGCGCCGGCCGCGCTCGATCGGCTGGGTCAACTGGAGCCGGCAGCGCTGATCACCGCGGACGGGTACCGGTTCGGGGGCAAGGAGCACGACCGTCTGGGGGCGGTGGCCGAGCTGCGCGCCGGGTTGTCGCCGGCCCTCACCGTGGTGGTGCCCCACCTCGATGCGGACGCCGCCGTCGACGGCGGCGTCACCTGGGCGGAGGCCACCGCCGGGGGCCGCGCACTCGAGCCCGTTCCCGTCCCGTTCGACCACCCGTTGTGGGTGGTGTTCTCCTCGGGGACCACCGGCCTGCCGAAGGGCATCGTGCACGGTCACGGAGGTGTTCTCCTCGAACACGTGAAGTCGCTGGCGCTCCAGCTCGACATCGGCCGCGAGGACAAATTTTTCTGGTACACCAGTCCCAGTTGGATGATGTGGAACTTCCAGACGGCGGGCCTGCTGGTGGGAGCCACGATCGTCTGTTACGACGGAAGCCCGTCGCATCCGACTCCGGATGCGTTGTGGGCCTTGGTGTCACGACTGGGTGTCACGGTGGCCGGCACCAGTCCCGGCTACGTTCTCGCGTGCGACAAGGCGGGGGTGATCCCCGTCCGCGACCACGATTTGAGCGCGCTGCGCACGGTGGGAGTCACCGGATCGACGCTGCCTGCGGCGTCGTCGCTGTGGCTGTCGGAGAACGTCGGTCGCCGCGTTCCCGTCGTGTCGATCACCGGTGGGACCGACGTGGTGTCGGCGTTCATCGGGGGAGCGCGCACCGTCCCGGTCTGGCCTGGCGAGCTGTCCGCCCCCTGCCTCGGGGTCGCCGTCGAGGCGTTCGACGAGTCGGGCCGGCCGGTGCGAGACGAGGTGGGCGAACTCGTCGTCACCGCGCCGATGCCGTCCATGCCGGTGTCGTTCTGGAACGATCCGGACGGAAAGCGTTACCGCGAAGCTTATTTCGAAGTGTTCCCCGGAGTGTGGCGGCACGGTGACTGGATCACGATCACCGATCGCGGGACCGTCCTCATGCACGGAAGGTCCGATTCCACGTTGAACCGCAATGGAATCCGGATGGGTAGCGCCGACATCTACCAGGTGGTGGAGAAGCTCCCGGAGGTTGCCGAGGCGCTCGTCGTCGGGGTCGACCAGGCGGACGGCGGATACTGGATGCCGCTGTTCGTGGTCCTCTCGGAGGGTGCGGAACTCGACGACGCGCTGAAGCAGCGGATCCGCGGAGCTATCCGGGAGCAGGCATCGCCGCGGCACGTGCCCGACGACATCATCGAGGCGCCGGGCATCCCGCACACCCGCACCGGCAAGAAACTCGAGGTGCCGCTCAAGCGAATCTTCCAGGGTGCGGACGCGGGGCGGACGGTGGACCGCAGTGCCGTCGACGACCCCGGCCTGCTCGACTGGTTCGCGCGGCACGGACGCTGAGCAGCGACTCCGCCGATCTCAGTGTCGTTGGGCGCCAACGATTAGGTTAGTCTTACCTTTGTTACTGGCTGCGAGAGATCGACCTGCCGACGGCCGGGTATCCGCGAATGTGAGATATCTCCCGCCCGCCTCCGATTGGTCGCGCCGCAGAAAATGCGACTAATCGGACACCGGGGGTGCAGAGTTTCGGGAGCGCGTTCCAGATGCTGGGATGCGGCCGCGATCTCGCTGGTTCGCCCGTCCTCGCCGCGGTAGTGCCTGCGCTTCTCCGTGGCAGGTCAGCGGGCGATCTGCCCCGACCTGGATGCGCACAGCGCAGTGGTCGGGCGTCCAGTATTCCGCTCGATATGGACGGGCGACGGACCTGGTCGGTTATTCCCCGCGCGCAACCTCGGGTGCTCGTCGTTTTGAGACCTGCTCGGGGCTTTGGTAGACACGGTGGTTGGCAAAAACTGCGGTCACGGGGGGCAGTGGGTGTTCAACGCCGCGGTCGATCACCTGATCGGCTGCACCGTGCATGGAGGACAGTCGGGAGGCGGAACATGAAACTGGATACGACAGTTGTACACCTAGCGAAATTCCGACTCTCGGTACGGTATCCGCGTTCCGGTTGGACACGGCGCCCGGAATGTGGTTCTGCCTGTTGAATATGAGCGCGTCGAAGATCGAATTCAGGCCTGGTTCTGGAAGTATCGAGGGTTGGGTACGTCACAGCAGCGCCGGTAACGGTACTGGATCTGACACCGATGTAATTCCCGGCGTTGCCGCGGAACCGTACGAACCGAAAATGTCACCACCGAGCGAGAGGAGGCCGAAGCGATGATCGCGACGATGTTTCGTTCCTTCACCAGGGCCGTAGACTCGGCTCTCGACTCGGAGGATGACGAGCACCGATTGGGTGGCCGCTTGTTGGATCGATGAGAGAACGGAGCCACGTATGAACCCGCTCACCGCAAGTAGGTCGGGATGTAAGGGCCTTGGAGTGTTCGGCGTCGCAGGCAATCGGGTTTCGGACGATCGTCTGACATCGACTCCGAGTGTGGTGGAACTCTTCGATCAGTGCAGGTCGTCCCGCGCTCGGCACGTCCCTGTTCCGCGGGAAGCTTCGAACCGGCGAGGCCCGTTCATGTGATGGCGTTCATCGGAAGACCGTCCCGCGGCGCAGTACGTGGGACCGAGAGCTACGAATCACCAAAGACACAGGCGGCAGTCGCCACGCGTTCGAGAACGGAGTAACCCTTGGGGTCGGGACATGCAGCGGGTAGTAGCGGTGCTCCGGAAGGAGCGTTTCCGCTGTCGGCCGCGCAGCGTGGCATCTGGTTCGCGCAACACGCGATGGGCGACGTTCCCCTCACTATCGCCCAGTACATCGAGCTTCGCGGCGACATCGACCTCGACCTCCTGACCGAGGCCAGCAAGCGCACCGGCCGGGAGTTCGGCTCCGGCTTCCTCCGCCTCGTCGAGATTGAGGGCGTTCCGTACCAGTACGTCGACAAGGCGCTCGACGACGCAATCACGTATGTCGATTTCCGGGGCGAGGACGATTCGGCAGACGCGGCCGAGAATTGGATGCGAAGCAACTACAGCGCTCCCGTCGACCTCCTCGAGGACCGCCTCGTCGTCGTATATCTCCTTCACATCGGAGAAAACCACTACTTCTGGTATTGCCGTATCCATCACATCGCGCTCGACGGATTCGGCGCGATGGCCCTCGTCGCTCGAATCGCCGAAATCTACACGGCGCTGTACGAAGGCGCCGAGCCGCCGGCGTGCCGTGCCGAGGATCTGGTCCGGATCGTCGAGGACGAGCAGCGCTATCGCAGCTCCGAGCGGTTCGACAAGGATCGCGAGTACTGGGCGGAGCGCACTGCTCACCTTCCCGAAGCGCCGAGTCTGGCCGGTCGGGCCGCCCACGTGGGTAGCTTCGCGCGGATCGCATCGGACGCGCTACCCGAATCGACGGCCGACCTGCTGGAGGAGGTGTCCGGCGGACGCGCAGGATCCGCGCCGATCGTCGTCGCCGCCTTCGCGGCGTATCTCGCGCACATGACCGACCGAAACGACGTGGTGCTGAGCCTGCCGGTGTCCGCGCGGACCACAGCCACCCTCCGGCGGAGCGGCGGCATGGTGTCGAACATCGTGCCGCTTCGGCTGCAGATCGGTGCGGAAATGACCGTCGCCGAGCTGGTCAAGAGCGTGCAACTCGAGCTGACGGGTGCATTGCGCCGTCAGCGCTACCGGCATGAGGACATCCGGCGCGACGCCGGGTCCGCACAAGGTCAGCGCGGTTTCTTCGGTCCGTCTGTCAACATCATGATGTTCCACAGCGAGATCAAGTTGGGGGCGGTTACCGGCCGCCAGAACGTTCTGACGACCGGACCGGTCGAGGACTTGTCGCTGAACATCTACCAGGGAGTGGCCGGAAGCAAGATCCACATCGACTTCGAGGCGAATCCGAATCTCTATTCGGCTGACGATCTCGACCGCCACCATCGTCGCTTCTTCGAGTTCTTCGAGCGATTCCTGGCCTCGGGTGACGAGTCCCTGATCACTTCGCTCACGAGCATGAGCGAGGCCGAGTACAGGCAAGTGGTCGACGGGTGGAACGGAGACATTGTGTTCCCGTCCGCTCGAACTGTGGCAGATCAGCTGACGTACCAAATCGCGGACACTCCTGACGCGACGGCTTTGATCGCTGGATCGGTGCGGTTGACTTACGCAGAATTCGGCGCTCGCGTGAATCGTTTGGCCCGACACTTGATCTCGATCGGGGTCGGCCCCGACGTCGTCGTGGGCGTTGTCATGCGCCGATCGCTGGACATGGTGGTCAGCGTGCATGCGGTTCTCGCAGCCGGCGGGGCTTACGTGCCCATCGATCCCGACCATCCCGCCGAACGAATTTCCTACGTACTCTCCAGCGCCGCTCCCGCTTGCGTCCTGAGCACCACGGACGCGGGTCGAGTAGCTGTTGACGTCCCGGTCGTGTCGGTCGATACCCTCGACGTGTCGCAGTACGCGGCGGGCGCGATCGCGGACCGTGAACGTGCGAGTGCTGTCAACCCACAAAATCTCGCCTACACGTTGTACACGTCGGGTTCCACCGGCCGACCCAAGGGTGTGCAGATATCGCACTCTGCCCTCACGAGCCAGCTTGCGTGGATGCGTCACGATTACGGCATAGTCCCGACTGACGTCGTACTTCAGAAAACCCCATTCACATTCGACGCGTCGGTGTGGGAACTCTTCTTGCCGTTCACGCTCGGCGCGACCGTCGTTGTGGCGGGCCCCGAAGGGCATCGTGACCCCTCGGGTTTGGCTCGGCTCGTCGAATCCGAAGCGGTCACGGTGGTTCAGTTCGTGCCGACCGTGCTGTCGATGTTCCTCGACGCTCTGGGCAGCGAGGGTTGCGGCACGCTGCGGCTGATCTTTGCCGGTGGTGAGCCTCTTCCTCAGTCGATGTACGACCGGGTTGCAGACCTGGGAAGCGCTCAGCTCGTAAACTTGTACGGCCCAACTGAGGCGACGGTCAACACCGTCACGCATGCGGTCAGCCGGCCCTCTCATCAGGCCGTGGCCTCGATCGGCACGCCGGTGTGGAACACGAGGGCATACGTACTCGACGGACATCTGCATCCGTCGCCTGTGGGGGTGCCGGGTGAGCTGTACCTCGAGGGCGTGCAGTTGGCGCGTGGCTATGCCGGCAGTCCGGGTCTCACCGCTGATCGTTTCGTCGCCTCGCCGTTCGGCCCGTCAGGCGAACGCATGTATCGCACAGGTGATCTCGTCCGATGGAGCGAAGAGGGCGTGCTCGAGTTCATCGGCCGGACCGACTTCCAGGTCAAGGTGCGTGGGCTGAGAATCGAGCTCGGAGAAATTGAGGAGGTAATGACCTCCGATCCTGCCCTCGCCCGGGCAGTTGTCGTGGTGCATGACAGTCCCCTGGGTCAGCGTCTCGTCGGATACATCGTGCCTGGGGTCGGACAGACCGTTGACCTGGACGCGTTGCGAGCGAACGTCTCTCGTGCAGTGCCCGCGTACATGGTTCCGGACGTCTTCATGGTGATCGACTCCGTACCGGTCGGCGCGAGCGGAAAGCTCGATCGGAAGGCGTTGCCGGAGCCTGTTTTCGCAACAGAAGCATCGGAGTACATCGCGCCGCGCACCCCGATGGAGGAGTTGATCGCCGGCCTGTTCGCCGAGGTGCTCGGCGTGTCCGAGGTCAGCGTCGGTGATTCGTTCTTCGCTCTCGGCGGCGACAGTATCGTCTCCATCCAGCTCGTATCACGGGCGAAGGAGTCGGGAGTGCTGTTCAAAGCCCGAGACGTATTCGAGCGCAAGACCGTTGCATCGCTTGCGGAGATCGCTGTCTTCGCCTCCGAGTCAGCGCATGTGCATGTTCTCGAGGAGTTGCCGGGCGCAGGCATCGGATCGATGCCGCTGACGCCCGCTGCGCATTGGATGACGGAACTCGGCGGTGAGTTCCGGCAATTCTCGCAATCGATTCTGCTGACCTTGCCGGAATCCGTGGACGAGACCTCTCTCATTCGCGCGCTTGCCGCTGTGATCGATCGACACGACGTACTTCGAACCACATTCCGGAATGATGCGGACGCAGGCCGGTGGATTCTCGAGGTCGCTCCGATCGGATCAGTCGGCGTCACCGACCAATTCGAACGCATCGAGTATTCCTGCGGCGAAAGCGAATTGGCGGGGTTGGTGCCCGACATCTTGGCGCGGACGACCGAACAGCTCGATCCGGCAGCAGGAATCGTGGCTCGTTTCGTCTGGCTCGATCCCCGTGACACCGCTCCCGGCAACGCGACCGATCCCGAGGGCTCCTCCGATCGCGACAGCGCCACGTCAAGAGGACGCTTGCTCGTGGTTCTGCACCATCTCGCAGTGGATGGTGTCTCGTGGCGCATCCTCGTCCCCGACCTCGCGTCTGCGTGGGCGCAGGCTGCGAATGGGGGAGACCCCATGCTGCCGCAGGTCGGTACGTCGATGCGCAGGTGGGCGCATGGCCTCGCGGACAACGCCAGAAGTGCGGCGCGGAGTTCCGAGCTTCCGTTCTGGGAGAGCGTCCTTCACTCCGAGGACCCGATGATCGGTTCCCGTCGGCTCGACGAGCGCGACACCGTCTCGACTGTCAGTCGAGTGGAAGTGTGCGTATCGGCCGATGTGACCGAGCGCTTGTTGACCCGAATCCCCGCAGTTTTCCGGGGAGGAGCGAACGACGGACTACTGGCAGGGCTGACACTCGCGGTAGCACGATGGCATCGGTCCCGCGGCGCGCAAGCATCGTCCGTACTGGTCAACCTCGAGGGCCACGGTCGTGAGGAAACGGCACTTCCGGGTGCTGACCTCGGGCGTACGGTCGGATGGTTTACAAGCATGTTTCCCGTGCGGCTGTCTGTCCCCGACGTAGGCCTCGATGAAGCTGTCGCGGGAGGCCCCGCGGCGGGTGCCGTACTCAAGGCGGTTAAGGAACAGTTGGCCGCGATTCCGGAGAATGGAATCGGATTCGGTCTCCTTCGCTATCTGAATCCGGATACGAGGTCGATCCTCGAGGCTCTGCCCGCTCCGCAAATAAGCTTCAACTACCTCGGTCGTGTCTCGACAGGTGAGATCCCCTCGTCCTTACGTGCCGCTGGATGGCTCCCGGACACCGACACCATGGATCTCACGGGAACACGTGACGCCTCGATGCAAGTGCGTTTCGCCATCGACATCAACGCCGTCGTCTCCGAGGTCGATGGTGAGCAACGTTTGTCTGCAACCTTCGATTATCCCGCAGGGGTGTTCGAAGCCGTGCACGTGGAGCAGCTTGCGGACATGTGGGTCGACGCGCTGGAGGGTCTCACTCGTCATGCGTCGAGCCCAGACGCCGGCGGGGCGACGCCCTCGGACTTCGACCTCGTTTCTCTCACGCAGGCGCAGATCGATTCTCTCGAGTTGCGCTATTCTTCGCTGTCCGATGTGTGGTCGTTGGCGCCCTTGCAGTCGGGCTTGCTCTTCCACGCGGCGCTCGCCGAGCAATCGGTCGATGTCTACACGTCCCAATTGGTGATGGAGTTCGGCGGCATTGTCGATCCCGCCCGACTCCGGCGTGCGGCCCAGTCGCTCGTAGCCCGGCACCCCAACCTTCGTGCTGCTTTCGTCATCGACGACACCGGCGTCGGCATGCAGGTTGTTCTCGGTGAGGTAGAGGTTCCCTGGACAGAGGTCGATCTCTCGCGGTTCGACGAAGACTCGCGGGACGTGGAACTCGCGCGTGTGATCGACGCGAACCGTACCGACGCATTCGACATGGCCGACGCGCCCTTGATCCGGTTCCTGCTCATTCGGATTGCCGAGGGGCACTACAAGTTCGCTATAACCAATCACCACATCCTGCTCGACGGATGGTCGCTGCCGATCCTCATCCAGGATTTGCTGGGCCTGTACGCGGCGTCTGGTGAGATCAGGGCATTGCCGCAGCCACGCCCGTACCGCGATTTCTTGACATGGTTGGCGGCGCAGGACGGGCGGGACTCCGTCGTGGCGTGGAACCGCGCTCTCGGCGGGATAGGCGAACCGACGTTGCTGGCAGGGGCGCGCGCCGCGACAGATTCCAGGAATCCTCGAGAAGTAACGATCGATCTTCCGGATGACTTGCTGTCGGCGATGACGGATCGTGCCCGAGGCCTCGGCGTCACGATGAACACGATCGTTCAGGTGGCGTGGGGAATCGTGCTGGGTCGCCTCACCGGCCGGGGCGACGTGGTGTTCGGAACGACCGTGTCCGGGCGCCCACCGCAGGTCGCCGGTGTCGAGTCGATTCTCGGAATCTTCATCAACACGATCCCCGTCCGGATCGGATACGACGTCGCGGACACCGTCGGTTCGCTTCTCGAGCGGGTTCAGTCGGAGCAGATGGCCCTGCTCGACCATCACTACATCGGACTTACGGAAATTCAGCAGGGTATCGGGATCGGTTCCCTGTTCGACACTCTCATGGTGTTCGAGTCCTATCCACTCGACCGCGCGGCATTGACGAAGAGTACCGACATCGAAGGGCTTCGAGTCCTCGACGTACGGGCCAACGACGCGACCCACTATCCGCTGGCGATCGTCGCGATGACCGACCCGCGGCTGCACCTGACCGCCAAGTTCCTTCCCGAGCTGTTCGAGGCCGCCGATGTCGAGGAGATCATGGCGCGGGTCGTCCGCGTGCTCGGGGCGTTGTCCGGGGACGTCGACACGCGCATCGCGGACATCGACATCCTCGCTCCCGACGAGCGCGCGTCGCTGCTCGCGGCGCACGGCACCGACGCCGCCGCACCGCTGTCGCTGCCGGAGATCCTCGCTGCGGCCGCGGCGGAGAACGGCGAGCGCATCGCGCTCGTCGCGGACGGAGAGTCGATGACCTACGCGGAACTGGACGCGCGCTCGAGCCGTCTCGCTCGCGTGCTCATCGACCGCGGAGTCGGACCGGAAACGTCTGTGGCGCTCGGGATGACGCGCTCGCAGCACTCGGTGATCGGCACGTGGGCCGTAGCCAAGGCCGGCGGCACGTTCGTGCCCGTCGACCCCCGCTACCCGTCCGAGCGCATCGCGCACATGGTCGCCGACTCCGGCGCGATCCTCGGCCTCACCGTGTCCGCTCAGCGGGACGACCTTCCGTCGGGTGTCGACTGGCTCGCGCTGGACTCGTCCGAGTGCGAGTCGCTGTGCGCCCCGAAGTCGCCGGAGCCGGTGACGGATTCCGAGCGGACCGTGCCGGTCCGGCTCGAGGACGCGGCCTACATGATCTACACGTCCGGCACCACAGGTCTGCCCAAGGGCGTCGTCGTCACCCACACGGGTCTGGCCAACTTCTCCGCCGAACAGCGCACCCATTACGGGGTGAGCCCCTCGGCGCGGACCCTGCACTTCGCGTCCCCGAGTTTCGACGCGTCCGTCCTCGAACTGCTGCTCGCGTTCGGTTGCGGCGCGACGATGGTCGTGGCCCCCGCCGACCTGTACGGCGGCGAGGAACTGCGACACTTCCTCGCGGACAACGACGTCACCCACGCCTTCGTCACGCCCGCCGCGCTCGCGTCGGTGGAGCCGGCCGGACTCGATCGGCTCGAGGTCGTCGTCGTCGGCGGCGAGGCGTGCCCGCCGGAACTGGTGGAACGCTGGGCGCCGGGCCGCCGGATGTACAACGGCTACGGTCCCACCGAGGCCACGGTCATGAGCAACGTCAGCAACATGCTGGTGCCCGGGAACCGGATCGAGATCGGCGGTCCCGTCTGTGCCGTCACCGTCTACGTCCTCGACGCACTCCTGCGCCCGGTACCCGTCGGCGTGGCAGGGGAGCTGTACATCGCGGGCCCCGGTCTCGCCCGCGGATACCACGACCGTCTCGGCCTCACCTCCGAACGATTCGTCGCCAACCCGTTCGGTGAGAACGGCAGCCGGATGTACCGCACGGGCGACATCGTCCGGTTCGTCGCCGACCCCGGGCACCGCGCCGGTTACGGGGTGGAGTACGTGGGCCGCAGCGACTTCCAGGTGAAGGTCCGCGGCTTCCGCATCGAACTCGGCGAGATCGACGCGGCGCTGGTGGCGCACCCGAACCTCGAATTCGCGGCCACCCTCGGCACGTCGCTGCCGTCGGGATCGACGGCCCTCGTGTCGTACGTGCTGCCGACCGCGGGTGCCACGGTCGACGTCGCCGAGGTGACGCACTTCGTCGGCGACACACTGCCGGCGCACATGGTGCCGAGCGCGATCGTCGTCCTCGACGAAATCCCGCTCACCACGGCAGGCAAACTCGACCGGAAGGCTCTGCCCGAGCCCGATTTCGACGCCCTGCAGGGCGAGATGGTCGAACCGCGCACACCCACCGAGGAACTGGTCGCCGGTGTCCTCGCGGACGTGCTCGGGCTTCCGAAGATCAGCGTCGCCGAGTCGTTCTTCGACCTCGGCGGCAACTCGCTCGTCGCGACGAAGGCAGTTGCGCGGCTCAACGCCGCCGCAGGCACCCGACTGGGCGTGCGCGAGTTGTTCGAGGCGCCGACCGTGGAGCGGCTCGCCGCCAAGGTCGCCGAGCAGGCAGGCACCGGCTCGGACCGCCCGGCGCTCGTCGCGCGGCCGCGCCCCGAGCGCGTTCCGCTGTCGATGGCGCAGCAGAGCATGTGGCTGATGAACCGGTTCGACACGGCGTCCTCGGCGTACAACATCCCGCTCGCCGTTCGGCTGTCCGGTGCACTCGACATCGACGCGATGTCGTCGGCCGTCTCCGACGTACTCGCGCGGCACGAGTCGCTGCGGACGGTGTTCCCGGACTCCGCCGACGGGCCGTACCAGCAGGTCGTCGACGTCACCCAGGTTCCGTTCGACCTCACGCCCGTGCGGGTGCCCGAGGCCGGGCTCCACACGGCCCTCACCGAATTCGCCACCGAGGGATTCGACGTCACGGTCGCGCCCCCGCTGCGGATCCGGCTGTTCGCCACGAGCGAGAGCGAATTCCTGCTCGTCCTCGTGGTGCACCACATCTGCGCCGACGGCGCGTCGATGGCGCCGCTCGCGCGGGACGTCATGGTCGCCTACAGCGCGCGCACCGCGGGCGCGGCCCCGCTGTGGCAGCCGCTGCCGGTGCAGTACCCCGACTTCGCGCTGTGGCAGCGCGAGGTCCTCGGCGACCCCGCCGACACGCAGTCGCTCGCTGCGAAGCAAATCGCGTACTGGTCGGAGACGCTGTCGGGCACGCCGGAGCTGCTCGAACTCCCGACCGATCGCCCGCGGCCCGCTCGGCAGTCGATGCGGGGAGACTTCGTCGACTTCGGAATCGAGTCACAGGTCTACGACGGGCTCGAACGACTTGCGAAGGCGCGGGGCGCCTCGCTGTTCATGGTCGCGCACACCGCTCTCGCGGCGCTTCTCTCGCGGCTCAGCGGCACCGACGACATCGCGATCGGCACCCCGACGGCGGCGCGCCGGGACCAGTCTCTGGACGACCTGGTGGGAATGTTCGTCAACACACTGGTCCTGCGTACCGAGGTGCACGCGGGCGAGGGGTTCGGCGATCTGCTGGCGCGGGTTCGAGAGCTGGACCTGAACGTCTTCGAGAACTCCGACGTGCCGTTCGAAAGCCTGGTGGAGACTCTCCGTGTCCGGCGTTCGACCGCGTACTCGCCGCTGTTCCAGGTCATGCTCTCGTTCCAGAACAACCGTATCGGTGCCCTCGAGCTGCCTGGCCTGTCGGTGCGGATGCTCGAGGACCTTGGCGAGGGTGCGAAGTACGACCTGACCCTCACCCTGACCGAGCGAGTCGACGACACCGGAAAGCCTGTTGGACTCGCCGGCCGGTTCACGTACGCCACCGACCTGTTCGAACGGGCGAGCGTGGAGCGGATCGCGGAACGATTCGTCCGCATTCTCGACGCCGTCGTCGCCGATCCCGATGTCGCCGTGGGTGACATCGACATTCTCACCGAACGTGAAAGAGCAAAGTTGACCCCAGTCAGGGCCGCCCACACGATCACTGTTCGCGAGCTGCCGCAGCTCTTGGCCGCCGCTGTCGAGGTCGCCCCCGACTCAGTCGCAGTTGCGCACGACGGCATGCAGGTGACGTACCGCGAGTTCGATGAGCGACTGCGCTTGATGTCGGGACCGCTGGCGGAACGTGGCATGGGACCGGACGCGATCGTGTCCGTTGTCCTGTCCGGTCTGGTGCCGACGATCATGATGGCCCCGCCGTCCGCGGACGGCAAGGACGGCTTCGGGGCGATCCTGGACACGGTGATCGCCGATGCGCACGCGCTAGTCGGAGACATCGACCTCGACAAGTACACGGCCGCACCGATCGTCTCGGAACAGGCGGCTACCGCCGATGCGGCCGCGGCCCGGCCGGAGTCGCCCCTCGCTGCATGGAACGAGCACGTTCAGCGCGACCCCGACGCCGTCGTGGTGGTCGGCGCGGGAGTCGCGACGACGCGCGCCGAGCTGAACTGCCGCGCCAACCAGGTTGCCCGCGAACTCGCGAATCGGGGTGTCGGGGCCGACGACGTCGTCGCGTTGATCGTCCCGCGTTCGCTCGACTGGGTCGTCGGGATGCTCGCCGCGTGGAAGGTCGGTGCCGCGTACTCGCCGCTCGACCAGGCGTGGCCTCTCGAGCGTATCGCCGGACTGGTGAAGACAAGCGGAGCGCGCGTGGCGATCACCACGTCGTCGTGGCGAGAACTGGGCTCGACGCCGTTGGGCGACGCCGTTCTCGACAACGCTGTCGTCCTCGACACTCCTGAGACTGTCGCGGCGCTGGCCGAGTACGACGCGAGCGACCTCGCGTTCGACCCGTGGACGGACGACGAGGCGGGGGCTTGTCTCGCATACGTCATCTCGACCTCGGGCTCGACGGGCCGGCCGAAGCCGACAATGGTGCCCATGGCTGGTGTGATGAACACCTACCGGTGGTACCGCGACGAAATTCGCATCGGCGAGGGCACGGGTGTCCTCGTCGCGAGTTCCCCGCTGTTCGACCTCACACAGAAGAACGTGTGGGTTCCGCTGATCTCCGGTGGCGTGCTCCACCTCGCGGCCGAGGGCTTCGACCCGGCGGACATACTCCGTCATCTCGCCATGGGTGACGTCCGCGTCGTCAACATGGCGCCCAGCGCGTTCGAACTGCTGGCTGAACTCGACGTCGACGACCGCCTGACGTCGCTGGACTGCGTCATCCTCGGTGGGGAGCAGATCCGGCCGGCCGCGTACGCGAAGCTGATCGGCCGGGGTGTCCGCCTGGTCAACTCCTACGGCCCGACAGAAGCGTCGGACGTGAGCGCGACCTACGAGCTGGACCTGACTGCACCCGGCGCCGAGGCCACCCCGATCCCGATCGGGTCCGCGCTGCCCGGTGCCGACTACTACGTGCTCGACAAGCGGCTGCGGCCAGTGCCAGCCGGCGTGACGGGCGAACTGTACATCGGCGGCGTCGTAGTGGGCCGCGGTTACGGCGGGATGTGTGATACTACCGCCGCGCGTTTCGTCGCCAACCCCGTCGGCGATGCCGGCTCCCGCATTTACCGAACCGGCGACCTCGTGCGCGAGCGCGCCGACGGTGAGCTGATCTTCCTCGGGCGCAGCGACTTCCAGGTCAAGATCCGCGGTCTGCGGGTCGAGCTCGGTGAGATCGAGTCGGCCCTGACCGCGATGGACGAGGTCAAACAGTCGATCGTCGTCGTCCACGAGCGTGACGGTCTGCAGCGGCTCGTCGGGTATGTCACCGCCGTGGCCGGCGCGACCGTGGGGACACGCGACGTCACCGCGCACCTGCGCTCTGTGCTTCCGTCGCACATGGTTCCGGATGCATTGGTCGTCGTCGACGAGATGCCGCTCAACTCCAGCGGCAAGATCGACCGCAAGGCCCTCCCGGAGCCTGAATTCGACTCGGACAGTGCCGAGTTCGTCGCTCCGGGCACGCCCCTCGAAGAAGTCATCGGCGCTATCTTCGGCGACGTGCTCGGTGTCGATCGCGTGAGTGTCAACGCGTCGTTCTTCGATCTCGGCGGTAATTCGCTCAGCGCCACCCGGGTCGCGGCACGCCTGTCGTCGTCGACGGGTGCGATCGTAGGCATGCGGGATCTCTTCGAGGCTCCCACCGTCGCCGAACTGGCCGCCTTCGTCGAGCAGCAGGGTGGCGACGGAACACCGCGCCCCGCTCTCGTCGCGCAGGCCCGGCCACAGGAACTCCCGCTGTCGCTTGCACAGCAGCGCATGTGGTTCCTCAACCGTTTCGATCCGTCGTCGCCGGCGTATAACGTGCCGCTGACGGTCCGGCTCCGTGGCGACCTCGACGTCGCGGCGATGTCTTCTGCGCTTTCCGACGTCGTGACGCGCCACGAAATCCTGCGGACGGTGTTCCCCGACTCGGATTCCGGTGCGCACCAGGTCATTCTTCCTGCGTCGAACGTCGACCTGGGGCTCGAATCGGTCGAGGTGGTCGAGGCGGATCTGACGGCGCGGCTGTTCGAATTCGCGTCCCAGGGATTTGACGTCACCGATACCCTCCCGGTCCGCGCACGCTTGTTCCGGATCAGTGCGGGCGACCATGTACTGGTTCTGGTGATGCACCACATCGCCTCCGACGGCGCGTCGACCCTTCCGCTGGCACGCGACATCATGGCGGCCTACACTGCGCGTCTCGAGGAGAGCGAGCCACAGTGGCCGGAACTCCCGGTCCAGTACGCCGACTACGCGATTTGGCAGCGCGCTCTCCTCGGATCCGAAGACGACCCGGAATCTGTTGCCACGCAGCAGATCGATTTCTGGTCGAAGACTCTCGCGGGTGTGCCTGACGTGCTCGAGCTGCCGACCGATCGGCCCCGCCCCGGTGTGCGGTCGATGGCAGGTGGCTCGGTCGGCTTCACCATCCGTGCCGACCTGCACCGTCGGCTGGGGGAGACCGCACGGGAGCACAATGTCTCCCTCTTCATGGTTCTGCACGCGTCGCTGTCCGTGCTGCTGGCGCGGCTGAGCTCGAGCACCGACATCGCCATCGGTACGGCGATCTCAGGCCGCGGCGACGAGGCTCTCGACAACCTTGTCGGCATGTTCGTCAACACGCTGGTACTGCGTACGGAGGTCGAACCCGGTGCGTCGTTCACGGCTCTCCTCGAACAGGTCCGCGAACAAGATTTGAAGGCGTTCAGCCACCAGGACGTTCCTTTCGAGCAGTTGGTCGACGCGTTGAAGCCGACGCGATCCACGGCGTACACGCCGCTGTTCCAGGTAGTCCTGACGCACCAAGTCAACGGAATTCCGGCGCTGGAATTCGCGGGGCTCGAAGCAACCCCCGGCGCGGTCGATGTCGAGTTCAGCAAGTTCGACCTCACCCTCGACCTGCAGGAGCAGTGGTCCGACGAGGGAGTTCCCACCGGCATCAGTGGGTCGCTCGGCTACGCGACGGAGATCTTCGATGCAGGCACGGTCGAGGGATTCGCGGATCGTTTCGTGCGGATCCTCGAGGCTGTGGCGACGAACGCAGACATCGCGGTAGGTGACATCCCCATCCTCGACACCGAGGAGACCGAGGAACTGACACCGGTCCGCGGTATCGAGGGCACGGCGCCCACGACGCTCGTCGAACTGCTCTCCGCCGCGGTCGCCGCGAATCCGGACGGGGACGCGATCGTCGCAGGTGGTGACAGCATTACCTATCGCGAGCTGGACGGGTGGTCCAACCGCGTCGCACGCATCCTGATCGAGCGCGGAGTCGGCGCAGAGACGTTCGTCGGGCTCGCGATCTCCCGCTCGATCGAGTCCATCGTCGGCATCTGGGCCGTTGTCAAGAGTGGCGGCGCCTACGTCCCGATCGACCCGCGTTACCCCGACGAGCGCATCGCGCACATGGTCGCCGATTCCGGTGTGTCGCTCGGGCTTTCGGTCAGCTCCGAGGTCTGCCGGCTTCCGGTGGACGTCGACTGGCTCGTCCTCGACACCGAAGACTTCGAGAACGTCGCCGCGCAATACTCCACGGCGCCCATTGAGGACGCGGAGCGTCGCACGGCGGTGGCACCGGCCAACAGCGCCTACGTGATCTACACGTCCGGCACCACCGGGCAGCCCAAGGGTGTCGTGGTTACGCACCGTGGCCTTGCGGACTTCGCGGCAGAACAGCGCGAACGGTACGGAATCAACACCACCTCCCGCACTCTGCACTTCGCGTCGCCGAGCTTCGACGCATCAGTGCTCGAGTTGCTGATGGCCACCCCGGCAGGGGCGACCATGGTGATCGCGCCTGCAGACATCTACGGTGGAGAGGAGCTGAAGAAGCTCATCTCCACCGAGCAGGTAACCCACGCCTTCGCGACTCCTGCCGTGCTGGCATCGCTGGATCCGACAGGATTGCAGTCGCTCGAGGTGGTCGTGACGGGTGGCGAAGCATGCCCTCGTGAGCTGGCAGACCGTTGGTCGTCCTGCGTGCAGATGTTCAATGCGTACGGACCCACCGAAGCTACGGTCATGACCAGCCTCGACGGGCCGATGACCCTCGGCGAGCGCGTGACGATCGGTGGTCCCGTCCGTGGGTCTGCGGCGCTGGTGCTTGATGCGCGCCTGCGACCGACACCGCTTGGGGTTTCGGGTGAACTCTATGTTTCCGGTGCGGCGCTGGCCCGTGGATATCACGCACGAGCGGGTCTCAGTGCCAGCCGCTTCGTTGCGAATCCGTTCGGTGATTCAGGTTCGCTGATGTACCGGACTGGCGACGTCGTTCGGTGGCTTCAATGTGAGAGCGGAGTTCTGACCCTCGATTACGTTGGGCGATCCGACCTTCAAGTGAAGGTGCGGGGCTTTCGCATCGAACTCGGCGAGATTGATGCTGTTCTTGGTAAGCACCCGAGCATCGACTTCGCGACGACGTCTGTGGTGCCCGGCCCGACCGGTGATCCCACACTCGTGTCCCATGTGCTCCTCACACGCGGGGCGGACCTCGACGAGACTGCAGTTCTCGACTTCGTCGGAACATTCGTTCCTGGATACATGGTGCCGACGGCAATCGTCGCAATTGAGGCAGTACCCCTGACTCCGGCCGGCAAGATCAATCGTCAGGCACTGCCGCAGCCCAACTACCACGACCACGCGCGTGCGTTTCGGACGCCTGTCACCCACGTCGAAACGATCCTGGCATCGATTTTCGCAGAGGTGCTGGGTATCGAACAGAACATCGGTCTCGATGACGACTTCTTCATGCTCGGTGGAAACTCGATCGCGGGAACGCGGCTGGTGTCGCGGCTTAACGCGGCGCTGAGCACCGATCTCGGTGTGCGAGAACTGTTCGAGGTCCCGACCGTCGCCGGCCTTGCCCGGCGCGTGGCGGAACACGGGGCCGGGGCGATAACCCGCCCAGCGCTCGTTCCGCGTCCGCGCCCCGACCGCATCCCGCTGTCTCTCGCACAGCAGCGGATGTGGTTCGCCAACCGGTACGACCCGGCTTCAGCCGCGTACAACATCCCGCTCGCCCTACGGCTCACGGGATCGCTCGACGTCGCGGCGTTGCAGACCGCGTTGCGGGACGTCGTGGTACGGCACGAATCGCTGCGGACGTTGTTCCCCTCCTCTCCGGAGGGGCCCTACCAGGTCGTGCGCACCCCCGACGAGGTAGGGCTCGATCTCGCGGCGGTCACGCCTGTCGCTGACGACACCGATTTGCACCGGCAGGTGTTCGCCCTCGCAACGACCGGTTTCGACGTCGCGAAGGCCGTCCCGGTTCGCGCCGCGCTCTACCAGGTAGGTGGCGAGAGCAGTACCGAACACGTGCTCGTTGTCGTGATCCACCACATTTCCGCGGACGGCGGCTCCATGGCGCCGCTCGCGCGCGACCTGCTCGTCGCGTACAGCGCCCGGGCACAGGGCGACGCTCCCGCATGGGCGCCACTGCCGGTACAGTTCGCCGACTTCGCACTGTGGCAGCGGGACGTGCTCGGGTCCGAAGTCGATCCGCAGTCGGAGTCCGCGCGTCAGCTGGCGTACTGGAAGGACACCCTCGCCGGTGTCCCCGACCTGCTAGATCTGCCTCTCGACCGGCCCCGCACACCCAACCGGTCTGCGACGGGGGCCCGGGTCGAGTTCGAGATCGACGCCGACCTGAGGGCGGCACTCGCCGAACTCGCCGGACGTCACTCGGCCACCCCGTTCATGGTGGTCCACACCGCGTTCGCAGTGCTGTTGTCCCGCATGAGCGGATCGGACGATGTCGTCGTGGGCACGCCGGTCGCCGGTCGCGGTGATGCCGCGCTCGACGACCTGGTCGGTATGTTCGTCAATACCCTCGCGCTGCGTACCGGTGTCTCCCAGTCGGCGACGTTCGCCGAGGTGCTCGAGGGCACCCGGGAAACCGATTTGGGTGCGTTCGGGAACACCGACACACCGTTCGAACGCCTCGTGGAGGTGCTTGTCCCGGGCCGGGGCGCCGGCTACGCCCCACTGGTGCAGGTGATGCTGACCTTCCAGAACAACGAGACCGCGCGGCTCGAACTGCCCGGTCTCACCGTGACTACCCTCGACACCGAGACGACGCTCGCGAAGTTCGACCTCACACTCGGTATCGACGACCAGGGCTCGGACGCGAACGGCGCCACCCGTGCAGCGTTCGACTACGCCGCCGACATCTTCGACGAGGCGACGATCGCGGGGTACCGGGATCGGTTCCTGCGGATCCTCCGTGCCGTGACGGCCGATAGCGCGGTGATTGTGGGCGACATCGACATCCTATCGGCCGACGAGCACGCCGATCTGGTGGACAGCGCCGACGACGGTGCCGTCCAGTCGCTCGGATCGCACGCGGTGGCGGAGGAACTCGCCACCCGTCCGCTACCGGAGCTCCTCGACGCAGCGGCGTCGATCAACCCCGACGGAATCGCACTGTCGCACAACGGTACCGACGTTACCTACGGTCAGTGGCACGAGAAGTCCGGTGAACTCGCCCGCACCCTGGCGAGTGTGGGCGTCGGGCCCGAGGCCGCAGTGACCGTTGCACTCTCCACATTGTTGCCGGGGATCCTTGACGGTGCTTCCGGCGAAGGGTTCGCGGATCGATTCGCGGGCATGCTCGCCGGGGTCATCGCAGAGACGACTACCGCCTCCGACCGATCGGCTCCGCTCGCGGGCGCCCTCGAGTCCTGGGCGGGGCACGTTCAGGCCGACCCCGACGCGTTCGCGCTGGACGCAGACGGTGTCCGCCTTTCCCGCGGGGAGCTGAACCGCCGGGCGAACCAGCTCGCGCGGGAACTCGAGTCCCGGGGCGTCGGTGCGGACGACGTGGTCGCCCTCGTCGTGCCGCGGTCCGTCGAGTGGGTCGTCGGCATGCTCGCCGCATGGAAGGTCGGGGCCGCGTACGCCCCCGTCGACCCGGCCTACCCGGTCGAACGCATCACGGCGATGATCGAGGACAGCCGGGCGCGGGCCGTGGTCGCCACGACCGCATCGCCCGTTGCCGGCGCCGTCGCCGCCGAGGCCCTCGTCCTCGACGACCCCGGCGTGGCACGGGCACTCGCCGCGCGCGACGACTCCGATCCGGCAGACCGCTGGGCGGAGCCCGGAGCCGGCGACCGGCTGGCGTACGTGATCTCGACGTCCGGGTCCACCGGGCGGCCGAAACCGACACTCGTCCCGATGGCCGGCTTCGTGAACATGCTGGACTGGTACCGGCGCGAGACGGGCCTGTCATCAGGTGACGGCGTGCTCGTCACCGCCGCGCCCGGCTTCGACCTCACCCAGAAGAACGTGTGGGGAGCATTGTCGTCCGGCGCCGGTGTGTACCTCGCAGTGGACGGCTTCGAGCCGCAGTCGATCCTGCGCACGATCGCCGACAACGACGTCCATGTCGTGAACATGGCCCCGAGCGCGTTCGAGGTGCTCGTCGACCTCGACGACGACAACGCGCTGTCGTCGCTGCGGATGATCATCCTCGGCGGTGAATCCGTCAACATCGCGCCGCTGAAGCCGCTGCTCGCGGAGGGCGTCCGTATCGTCAACAGCTACGGTCCGACCGAGGCCTCGGACGTGGTGGCCCGCTATGAGATCACGGCGAACGGCGCCGCGGCCGGACAACTCCGCGTGCCCACGGGCACTGCGCTCGCGAACGTCTCCCTGCATGTCCTCGACGCGCGGTTGCGGCGAGTACCGGACGGTGTCACGGGTGAGCTGTACGTCGGCGGGATCGCGGTCGGCCGCGGATACGGTGGCCTGCGGGGCCTGACCTCGTCGCGGTTCGTCGCCGATCCGTTCGGCGCACCCGGGACGCGCCTGTACCGCACCGGCGATCTCGTCCGCCGCCGCCCGGACAAGAACCTGGAGTTCCTGGGCCGCACCGACTTCCAGGTGAAGATCCGCGGTCTTCGCATCGAGCTCGGCGAGATCGAGTCGGTGCTGCGCGCACAGCCCTCGGTTTACCAGACGGTCGTCGTCGTGCACGACAGCGATCAGGGGCAGCGGCTCGTCGGTTACCTCGTCCCGTCGGCAGAATCGAGAGAGGCGCTGGACTCGGCAGCCGTTCTCGCGGCTGTCGGTGAGAACCTGGCGCAACACATGGTGCCTGACACGCTGGTGGTACTCGATGAGATGCCGCTGAACAACAACGGCAAGGTCGATCGCAAGCGGTTGCCCGAGCCCGACTTCGAGGTGCATGCAAGCGAGTTCGTCGCCCCGCGCACCGCGATGGAGGAAGTCGTTGCCGGAGCGTTCGCCGAGGTCCTCGGTGCGGAGCACGTCGGTGCGACGGATTCGTTCTTCGATCTCGGAGGCAACTCGCTGAGCGCGACTCGGGTCGTCGCGCGGCTCGACATGGCCCTCGGTGCCGAGCTGACGGTGCGTGAGGTGTTCGAGAATCCGACGGTCGAGGGCGTGAGCGCGCTCCTCGAACGCCTCGGCTCGTCCAGTCGCGAGCGCACCCCGCTCGTGCCCGCGGACCGGCCCGCCCGCGTCCCGTTGTCGCTGGCGCAATCGCGCATGTGGTTCGTCAACCAGTTCGACACGACGTCGCCGGCGTACAACCTTCCGCTGGCGGTTCGCATGAGCGGAGCCGTGAATCTGGACGCCCTGGCGCGTGCGTGGTCGGATGTCCTCGCACGCCATGAGTCGTTGCGCACGTTGTTCCCCGTCGATGGCGACACCCCGCACCAGGTGGTGCGACCGCCTGCAGACGTTGTCTCCGACTTGACGGTCACACCGGTCGCCGACGAACAGGATCTGTACGCCCGGATGGCCGATCTCGGCGCCACAGGGTTCGACGTTACCGAGACGGTGCCGGTCCGCGTCGCATGCTTCGAGGTCGGCGAGACCGATCACGTCCTGATGGTTGTGATCCACCACATCTCGGCCGACGGTGCGTCGCTGGCTCCACTGTTCGCGGACGTGATGACCGCCTACGCCGCGCGGGCAGCTGGTAGCACCCCGGGGTGGGAGCCCTTGCCTGTCCAGTACGCCGACTTCGCGCTCTGGCAGCGCGACGTCCTCGGCGACGAGTCCGACCCGGAGTCGGTCATGGGCAGGCAACTCGAGTACTGGCACACGGCGCTCGCCGGATTGCCCGAGGTGCTCGAGCTCCCGACCGACCGTCCCCGCCCCGCGATGCAGTCGTTGCGTGGCGCGGCGGCGCAGTTTTCGATCGACGAGAAGACGCACCGAGCGTTGCTTTCCGTGGCTCGGGCGTCGAACTCGACCCTCTTCATGGTCGTCCACGCCGCATTGGCGGTGCTGCTCGAGCGCCTGTCTGCGCAGACGGACGTTGCGATTGGCACGCCGGTCGCCGGCCGCGGCGATGCCGCGCTGGACCGGCTCGTGGGCATGTTCGTCAACACCCTCGTGTTGCGGGCGGTGGTCAACCCCGACGACACGTTTGCCGGGCTGCTCGCCCAGGTTCGCGGAACCGACTTGAACGCGCTGGGGCACAGTGACGTTCCGTTCGAACGTCTCGTTGATTTGCTCGACGTTCCGCGATCGACGGCGCACCAGCCGTTGTTCCAGGTGGCCTTGTCCTTCGATAACAACGAGTCCGTGCACATGGAGTTCCCGGATCTCGACATCGCAGCCCTCGATGCACCGTTCGCGGTATCGAAGTTCGATCTCCAGCTGAGCTTGGGGGAGCGGTTCGGCACCGACGCCGAGCCTGCGGGCATCGCGGCCCAGTTCGATTACGCAACAGACATCTTCGACGAGGACACAGTCCGCAGCTTCGCGGACAGGTTCCAGCGGATCCTTGCTGCCGTTGCGGCGGATGCCTACGTAGTCCTCGGCGACATCGAGATTCTCGACGCCGCGGAGAAGGCCGCGATCGCCCCGGTCCGCGGGCCGCAGTCGGTCGAGCCGAGCACGCTGCCGGAAGTGCTGCGTTCGGGCGTCGAGATCTCGCCGGAGTCGGTCGCGGTGTCCTTCGAGGGTCGTGAGCTCACGTACCGCGAACTCGACGAGCAGTCGAACCGGCTGGCGCGCGTCCTGATCGATCGGGGTGTGGGGCCGGAGGACTATGTCGCGCTGGCGATCACGCGCTCCGTCGAATCCATCCTTGGGATCTGGTCGATCGCCAAGGCCGGCGGCGCCTACCTGCCCGTCGATCCGAAGCTTCCGTTCGAGCGGATCGGCGAGATGCTGTCCGATTCGGGAGCGGTCCTCGGACTGACGGTCGCCTGCCATCACACCGACCTGCCCGGCACGGTGCCGTGGATCGTCCTCGACGAGACGGCAGCCGCCGAGGAGATCACTGCCCGCAGTGCGGCCGCGGTGGTGGACGCCGATCTGCGCCGCGCGCTGACGGTCGATCACCCCGCGTACCTCATCTACACCTCGGGTTCGACGGGCAAGCCGAAGGGCGTGGTGGTCACCCACCGCGGTCTGGCCAACCTCACCCGCGAGGTGCGCGAGCACTACGTCGTGTCGCCGGAGTCCCGGTTCCTGCACGTGGCGTCGCCGAGCTTCGACACGTCGGTCGGGGAGATGCTCGCCGCGTTCAGTGCGGGCGCCACCCTGGTGATCTCGCCCGCGGACGTCTACGGCGGCGACGAACTCGCCGACCTGATCCGCCGCGAACAGGTCACCAACGTGGTCATGACGCCGACCGCGCTGATGACGGTCGATCCCGACGGCCTCGACTCCGTCACGTCCGTCGTGGTCGGCGGCGACACCTGCACGCCGGAACTCGTGGCGCGGTGGGCTCCCGGCCGCGAGATGCGCAATGCGTACGGTCCCACCGAGACCACGGTCATCGTCACCATCACCGAACCGATGGTGGCCGGTGAACGCGTCACGATCGGTTCGCCGCTGCGTGGCGTCGAATCGCTCATCCTCGATTCGCGGTTGCGTCCGGTGCCGGAGGGCGTGCCCGGGGAGCTGTACATCTGCGGTCCGTCGGTGACCCGCGGCTACCACAACCGTCCGTCCGTCACGGCGGAACGGTTCGTGGCCAACCCGTTCGGCGAGCCCGGCGCCCGCATGTACCGCACCGGCGACGTCGTGCGCTGGGCGGACGGACATCGGGTGGAGTACGTCGGCCGGTCCGACTTCCAGGTGAAGGTCCGCGGGTTCCGCGTCGAACTCGGTGAGATCGACGCCGCCCTGACCTCGCAGCCCGACATCGAGTTCGCGGTGACCGTGGGACGCGAGAACCCCGCCGGACTGACGACCCTCGTGTCGTACGTCCTGCCCGCCGACGGCGCGACCGTCGATCCGGAATCGCTGAAGTCGGTTGTCGGCGACACACTTCCGCCGTACATGGTGCCGTCCGTCGTGATCCTCCTCGACGAGATCCCGCTGACCGGCATCGGCAAGCTGGACCGGGCGCGGCTGCCCGAGCCCGAGTTCGTGTCCGCGGGTGCGGAGTTCCGTGCCCCGACGACACCCGTCGAAGAGACGATCGCGGGCATCTTCGCGGACGTGCTCGGACTCGAGCAGGTCAGCGTCGACGACAGCTTCTTCGACCTCGGCGGAAACTCGCTGAGCGCCACCCGGGTCGTGTCGCGTGCCGGACAGGTCTTCGGACTCCGCATCGGCGTGCGGGAACTGTTCGAGGCCCCGACGGTCGCGGGCCTGGCCGCCCGCATCGCCACCCCGGACGAGAACGTCCGGCCACGGCCCGTCCTTGCACCACGGGAGAGGTCTGCCTTCGTCCCGTTGTCGCTGGCGCAGTCCCGGATGTGGTTCATCAACCGCTTCGACCCGGACTCGCCCGCCTACAACATCCCGCTCGCGGTCCGGTTGACCGGCGCGCTGGACGTCGACGCACTGCAGTCCGCGGTGTTCGACGTGCTGGGACGGCACGAGTCGCTGCGCACGATCTACCCGGATTCGGCCGACGGCCCGCACCAGGTGATCCTCCCGGCCGCGCAGGTGCCGATCGATGTCGCACCCGTTCCGGTCACCGAGACCGAACTGCGTGAGCAGTTGGTGGAGATGGTGTCCACCGGATTCGACGTCACCGCCGATGTGCCGCCGATCCGGGTGCGACTGTTCGAGGCCGGTCCGAAGGACTACGTGCTGGCACTCGTCGTGCACCACGTGTCGACCGACGGCGAATCCACCGCCCCGTTCGTGCGTGACGTCATGGTGGCGTACGCATCCCGGGCGGCGGGCCACGAACCCGGCTTCGCGCCGCTTCCGGTGCAGTACGCGGACTACGCGATCTGGCAGCGGGAACTCCTCGGCAGCGAGGACGACCCGGACAGCCTGATCGCCGCCCAGCTGGGCTTCTGGACGAAGACCCTCGCGGGCGTGCCCGACCTCCTCGAGCTGCCCGTGGACCGGCCGCGTCCGCCCGTGCAGTCGCTGCGCGGGTCGCGGATCGATTTCACCGTCGACGCCGAGGTGCACCGCGGACTGGCCGCACTGGCCCGCAGGCACAACGCCAGCGTCTTCATGGCCGTGCACGCCGCGTTCGCGGTGCTGCTCAGCCGGCTGTCCGGCACCGAGGACATCGCCGTCGGCACCCCGATCGCCGGCCGCGGCGAGCGCGAACTCGACGGCGTCGTCGGCATGTTCGTCAACACGCTCGCGCTGCGGGTGCAGGTCGACAGGCGGCAGACGTTCGACGAGATCCTCGATCGCGCCCGGGAGGCCGACCTCGAGGCGTTCTCGCATGCCGACGTCCCGTTCGAGCGCCTCGTCGAGGTCCTGAACCCGGCACGCTCGATGGCCCACCACCCGATCTTCCAGGTGGGCTACTCGTTCCAGAACACGACGAAGGCCGAGCTGGAACTGCCCGACCTCACCGTCGCGCCGCTCGACGTCGAGGGCGACACCGCGCAGTTCGATCTGCATCTGATCCTCGGGGACAGCCCCGAGGGTGAGCAGATGTCGGGTGTGTTCACGTTCGCCACCGACCTGTTCGACGCCGCCACCGTCCAGCGCTTCGCGGACATGTTCCGCCGTGTGCTGGCCGCCGCGGTGGATTCGCCGCGGACAGCGGTCGGCGACCTGCCGCTCACCGGCAGCGACGAGCGCGCACTCGTGGTGTCCGGATGGAACGACACCGCGCAGGCACTGCCCGCGACGACGCTCGCGGACATGTTCGCGGCCGCCGCCGCGGAGAACCCGGACGTCACCGCCCTCGTGTTCGACGGCGAATCGCTCACGTACGCCGAGTTCTCGGCGCGGGTGAACCGGTTGGCCCGGCATCTCGTGGGCCGCGGCGTCGGCCCCGAAACCGTGGTGGGCCTGGCGATTCCGCGTTCGGTGGAACTGCTGGTCGGCATGTACGCGATCGCCGCGGCAGGCGGCGCGTACCTGCCGATCGACCCGGACCATCCGGCCGAGCGCACCGCGTACGTGCTGGAGAGCGCGCAACCCGTCTGCGTCCTGGCGTCCCGCGACGTCGTCGCGGGACTGCCCGGTGGTGTCGACTATCTCCTGCTCGACGAACTGGATCTCGGCGATATCGACCCGGCTCCGCTGACCGACTCGGAGCGGACCGCACCGCTGCGGCCGGAGAACGCCGCGTACGTGATCTACACGTCCGGCTCGACCGGACGGCCGAAGGGCGTGGCGATCGCGCACGGTGCGATCGCGAACCAGCTGCGGTGGAAGCAGTCGAAATACCCGCTCACCGCCGAGGATTCGGTGCTGCTCAAGACGGCGGCCACGTTCGACCTGTCGGTGTGGGAGTTCTGGTGGGCGCTGACCGCGGGCGCACGGCTCGTCGTCGCCGCACCCGACGGCCACCGCGACCCGTCCTACCTGGCCGCACTCGTCGCCGAGCAGCAGGTGTCGACGATGCACTTCGTGCCTTCGCTGCTGTCCGCGTTCGTCGCGGTGGCGGAACCCGCGCAACTGGCGTCGCTGCGCCGGGTGCTGTGCATCGGTGAGGCCCTGCCCGCCGACACGGTGCTCCGGTTCCGGGACGTCTGCGACGCGGACATCTTCAACCTGTACGGTCCCACCGAGGCCGCCGTCAGCGTCACCCACTACCGGTGCGGCGACGAGCGCGACGGTTCGGTCCCGATCGGCAGGCCCGAATGGAACACGCAGACCTACGTTCTCGATTCGCGTCTGCACCCCGTTCCCGCCGGCGTCACAGGTGAGCTCTATCTCGCGGGCGAGCAGTTGGCGCGCGGGTACTTCGGCCGCCACGACCTCACCGCGGAACGATTCGTCGCCGGACCGTTCGGCGAGGCCGGTGCGCGGATGTACCGCACCGGCGACCTCGTGCGGTGGAATCGCGACGGCAACCTCGACTACGTCGGGCGCAGCGACTTCCAGGTGAAGGTCCGCGGTTTCCGCATCGAACTCGGCGAGATCGAGCGTGCCCTCGTGGCGCACCCGGCGATCGCGCAGGCCGTCGTCGTGGTGCACAGCGACCGGCACACCGGCGACCGCCTCGTCGGTTACGTCGTGCCGGAGGCACGCGGTCACTCCGTGCCGGAGCCGGGCGGCGCCGTCGACGACGCCGACGTGCTCGCGTTCGCGGGTAGGTCGGTACCCGGCTACATGGTGCCGTCCGCGCTGATCGTGCTCGACGAGCTGCCGCTGAACATCAACGGCAAGCTCGACCGCAAGGCGCTTCCCGAACCCGAGTTCGGCGGTGCCGCGGACCATTACCGGGCTCCGCGGACCCCGGTCGAGGAAATCGTCGCGGGGGTCTTCGCGGACGTTCTCGGCCACGAGCGGGTCAGCGCCGACACGAGCTTCTTCGACCTCGGCGGCAACTCGCTGGTCGCGACCCGTGTGGTCGCCCGGCTCAACGCAGCCCTCGACACGTCGATCGGTGTGCGCGAGTTGTTCGAGGCGCCGACGGTGATCGCGCTGTCGGCTCGCGCCGAGCAGTCCGATTCGGCGGGTGCGAACCGGCCGGCTCTGGTGCCGCAGTCGCGTCCCGCCCGGATTCCGCTGTCCCCGGCGCAGTCCCGCATGTGGTTCATCAACCAGTTCGACACCGCGTCGGCGGCGTACAACATTCCGCTGGCGATCAGGCTGACCGGCCACCTCGACGTCGCCGCGCTCGAGCAGGCGCTCGGCGACGTCGTCGAGCGGCACGAGACGCTGCGCACCACCTACCCCGACACAGGTGACGGACCGGGCCAGGTCGTGCTGCCGCGGGCCCGGAGTTTCACGGCCCTGGACGTCGAGGACGTCGCCGACGAGACTGTGCTGCGCGAACGCGTGATCTCTCTCGTCACCGCCGGATTCGACGTCGCGACGGCGGTTCCGGTCCGCGCCCGGCTCCTTCGGATCGACGCCGACCAGCATGTGCTGGTCATCGTCGTCCACCACATCTCGTCCGACGGCGCCTCGACGGCACCGCTGGCACGCGACGTGGTGATCGCCTACAGCGCCCGCGCCGCCGGTTCGGAACCCGCCTGGGCTCCGCTCGACGTCCAGTACGCGGACTTCTCGCTGTGGCAGCACGAGTTGCTCGGTGACGAGAACGCTCCGGATTCGCTGGCCACCCAGCAGATCGACTACTGGCGGACCACGCTGAGCGGTCTGCCGGACGTGCTGCCGTTGCCGACGGACCGGCCGCGGCCGCCCGCACAGTCGATGCGCGGCGCCAACTTCGACTTCGAGATCGACGCGGCACTGCGCGACCGGCTCGGGGCACTGGCCCGCGAACACAACGCGTCGCTGTTCATGGTCGCGCACGCGGCGCTGTCGGTGCTGCTCGCGCGGCTCAGCGCCACGGACGACATCGCGGTGGGTACCGCGATCGAGGGCCGCGGCGAGGCCGCACTCGACGACCTGGTCGGCATGTTCGTCAACACGCTGGTGCTGCGCGCGCAGGTCGACGTCGACGCGACGTTCGCCGACCTCCTCGCGCAGGTGCGTCAGCACGACCTCGGCGCGTTCACGCACACCGACGTGCCGTTCGAGCGGCTGGTCGAGATCCTGCAGCCGGAACGCTCGACCGCATTCTCGCCGCTGTTCCAGGTCGCTCTCGCGTTCCAGAACATCGAGCAGGCGCACCTCGAACTGCCCGGCCTGACGGTCGAGGGACTCGACGGTGGGATCAACGCCGCCAAGTTCGATCTGCAGCTCACGCTCGCCGACGCGGCAGGCGCGGACGGGGACGCGCCGATGCGCGGCGTGTTCACCTACGCGACGGATCTGTTCGACGAGCGCACCATCGCGTCGTTCGCGTTCCGCTTCCAGCGCATCCTCGAGGCGATCACCGCCGACGCGTCCGTGCTGATCGGCGACATCGACGTCCTCAGCGAGAACGAGCACGCCGTGCTGGCTCCGGTGCGCGGCGCGGACACCGCCGCACCCGAGCTGCTGGCGGGCATCCTCGCCGCTGCCGCGGCGGTGAACCCGGACGCCGTCGCCGTCGTGTGCGGCGACGACCAGGTCACCTACCGCGAACTCGACGAGCGCTCGAACCGTCTCGCCCGCGTTCTCATCGGCAGGGGCATCGGCGCCGACGACTTCGTGGCGCTGGCACTGACACGCTCCGTCGAATCGATCCTCTCCATCTGGGCGGTCGCGAAGACCGGGGCGGCGTTCGTCCCGGTCGATCCGAGCTACCCGTTCGACCGGATCCTGCACATGGTCACGGACTCCCGCGTGGAGATCGGTCTCACCACCGGCGCCCACGTCGCCGAACTCCCGGACACCGTGCGCTGGCTCGTGCTCGGCGCGGACGAGATGGACGAACTGTGCGCGTCCGTGTCGGACGAGGCCGTCACCGACGCGGACCGCATCCGTCCGACCCGGGTCGACGACGCGGCGTACGTGATCTACACGTCGGGATCGACGGGTCTGCCCAAGGGCGTCGTCGTCACCCACACGGGCCTGGCGAACGTCACGACCGAGCAGGTCGAGCGGCTCCGGCTCACCCCGCAGTCGCGGGTGCTGCACTTCGCCTCGCCCAGCTTCGACGCCTCCGTCTTCGAGTTGCTGCACGCCGTGGCCGCCGCGTCGACGATGGTCATCGCGTCCGGTGTCGTGTACGGCGGAGACGAACTCGCCCGGTTGCTGAAGAAGCAGAAGGTCACGCACGCCTTCATCACACCCGCCGCGCTCACCACGGTGGACCCGGCCGGGTTGGAAGGCATCGAGGTGCTGTCGGTGGCCGGTGAGGCCTGCCCGCCGGAGCTCATGCAGAAGTGGGCACCGGGCAGGCGCATGTTCAACCTGTACGGCCCGTCCGAGGCGACGATCTGGAGCACGTCGAGCAACCCGATGACGGCGGATCGGCCCGTCACCATCGGCGGTCCCACCCGGGGCGTCGACGTGGTCGTTCTCGATTCCCGGCTCACGCCCGTCCCGGTGGGTGTCGCGGGTGAGCTGTACGTCGCGGGTCCGAGTGTGGCCCGCGGCTACCACAACCGGTTCGCCCTGACGGCAGAGCGATTCGTCGCCAACCCGTTCGGCGGTCCCGGTGAGCGGCTCTACCGCACCGGCGACGTCGTCCGCTGGGTGCACGACGACGAGACGGGCGACCTCGTCCTCGACTACGTCGGCCGTTCCGACTTCCAGGTGAAGGTCCGCGGATTCCGCATCGAACTCGGAGAGATCGACGCCGAACTCGGCAGGCACCCGAGTGTCGACTTCGCGGTCACGCTCGGCCACCACCGCGAGCAGACCGGGCAGACCGTGCTCGTGTCGTACGTCATGCCTGCATCGGGCGCGTCGATCGACGTCGCCGAGCTGTCGGCGTTCGTCTCCGAGACCCTGCCCGGGTACATGGTGCCGTCGTCGATCATGGCCATCGACTCGGTTCCGCTGACACCCGCGGGCAAGCTCGACCGCAAGTCGCTTCCCGAGCCGCAGTTCGTGTCGGTCGGCAGTGAATACACCGCGCCGTCGACGCCGATGGAGAAGGCCATCGCCGACGTCTTCGCGCAGGTCCTCGGTGTCGACCGGGTCAGCGTCGACGATTCGTTCTTCGCTCTCGGCGGCGACAGCATCGTGTCCATCCAGCTGACAACCCGGGCGAAGAACGCCGGGGTGCTGTTCACCGCGCGCGACGTCTTCGAACGCAAGACCGTGGCGGCGCTGGCCGAGGTGGCCGCCTGGGCCACCGAGGTCGACTCGGTGAAGCTCGAGGAATTGCCGGGCGGCGGCGTCGGACCGATGCCGCTCACCCCGATCGCGCACTGGCTCGTGGAGACTGCAGGAACCTTCGAGAAGTTCTCGCAGGCCGTCCTGCTGACCACCCCGCCCGCCGTCACGCGAGATCAGCTGGCGGACACGGTGGACGCGATCCTGGCGCGCCACGACATTCTCCGCTCCCGGCTCACGCGGGTCGGGGACGACTGGTCGTTCGAGTCGCTGTCCGTTCGACGCGCGTTCGACGCGGACGAGCTGATCGAGCAGATCGAGTTCACCGACAAGCCGGGCACCGACGAGTTCGAGCGGCTGGCCCGCGCGGCTCTCAGTCGTGCCGCAGACCGCCTCGATCCGGCGGCGGGCCGGATGACGCAGTTCGTGTGGTTCGCCCCGGCGGAGTCGTTGCCGGGTCAGAGCGGACGCCTGCTGGTGCTCGCGCACCACCTCGTCGTCGACGGGGTGTCCTGGCGAGTGCTGTTGCCGGACTTCGCGACCGCGGGTTCGCAGATCATGGCGGGAGCGCCCGCGCAGCTCGAACCGGTCGGATCCTCCGTCCGGGCGTGGGCGCACGGACTCGCCGAGGAGGCGAAGTCTCCGCACCGCGTGGCCGAACTCGACTTCTGGCGCGGCATGCTCGCGGGAACCGATCCGCTGATCGGACGGCGCGCGTTCGATCCGGAACGCGACGTGATCGCCCGGACCGACCGCCTGAGCATGACGTTCTCGACGCAGGTGACGCAGGCGCTGCTGACCACGATCCCGCAGTCCGTGAACGGCGGCGTCAACGACGGCCTGCTCGCGGCGCTCGCCCTCGCGGTGTCGCGCTGGCGTGAACTCCGCGGCGGCACCACGGATCGTTCGGTGCTGATCAACCTGGAGGGACACGGCCGCGAAGAGTCGACCGTTCCCGGTGCCGACCTCGCCCGCACGGTGGGCTGGTTCACCAGCCTGTACCCGGTGCGGCTGGACGTGTCGCGGGCCGATCTCGCCGACGCGTTCGACGGCGGCATCTCGGCGGGTTCTGCGTTGAAGGCCGTCAAGGAACAGTTGCTGGCCGTGCCCGACAAGGGCATCGGCTACGGCCTCCTGCGCTACCTCAACGACGAGACCGCTCCGGCGCTGGCGTCGCTGCCGACTCCGCAGATCGGGTTCAACTACCTCGGCCGGGCGGGTTCGGTGGATCTGCCCGCCGAGATCCGGGATCTCGGCTGGATTCCGGACAGCGACTCGGGTGAGTTCGGCGGCGCCATGGACGACGAGATGGTGGCGCCTGCGGTGCTCAGCATCAACGCCGTGACGTCGGAGACGGCGTCCGGCCCGCAGATCGAGGCCAAGATCGCTTTCGCCACCGAGATTCTCGACGAGGCGGACGTGTGGGAGTTCGCGGAGCTGTGGCACGCCGCGGCGACCGCGCTCGCCGAGCACGCGTCCGGGCCGGAGAGCGGCGGTCTCACGCCGTCCGACGTCCCGCTCGTGACCGTGACGCAGGACGACCTCGAGGCGCTCGAAAGGCGCTACCCCGCCGCGACCGACGTGTGGCCGCTCGCTCCGCTGCAGTCGGGAATGTTCTTCCATTCCGTTCTCGCCGAGGACACGGTGGACGTCTACACCGCTCAGGTGGTGCTCGATTTCCGGGGCGTCGTCGACACCGGCCGCCTCCGCGGCGCGGCGGAAGCGTTGATCGCGCGGCACGCGAACCTGCGCACCGCCTTCGTCCCCGACGATTCGGGGACCGCGGTCCAGGTGGTCGTCGACCACGTTGCGCTGCCGTGGGAAGAACTCGACCTGTCGGCGCTGTCCGAGGCCGACCGCGAGGAGCGGATCGGTTCCGTTCTGAGCGAACACCGTTCGGCGCGGTTCGACATGGGCCGTCCGCCCCTGATGCGGTTCCTGCTGATCCGCACGGGGGAGAGCAGCTACCGGTTCTCCATCAGCAATCACCACATCCTGCTCGATGGATGGTCGATGCCGTTGCTGATGAAGGATCTGCTGGTGCTGTACGCGACCCGCGGAGACGGCTCGGTGCTGCCGCGAGTCCGCGGCTACCGTGACTTCCTCACCTGGCTGTCCGAACGCGACGCCAACGCCTCGCGCAGCGCCTGGGCGCACGCACTGGCCGGGCTGGACGGGCCGACCGTCCTGGCCCCGGCACCTGCCGGCGAGGACCGTCCCGAGCCCGCCGAGATCGCACTGCATCTCGGTGAGGTGGTGAGCGAGAACCTGGCGCGCATCGCGCGGGATCGCGGCCTGACGATGAACACGATCGTCCAGGCGGCGTGGGGTCTGCTGCTGGCCCGGATGACCGCGTCCGACGACGTCGTCTTCGGCGCCACCGTGTCGGGCCGCCCACCGGAGGTCGCGGGCATCGAGTCGATGGTGGGTCTGTTCATCAACACCATCCCGATCCGGGTGCGCGTCGATCCCCGCGAGTCGATCCTCGGACTGCTCGAGCGGCTGCAGGCGGAACAGTCCGCTCTGTTCGACCACCACCACATCGGTCTCCCCGAGATCCAGCAGATCGCCGGAATCGGCGGGCTGTTCGACACGTTGACGGTGTTCGAGTCGTACCCCGTGGACCGGGCCGGACTCACCGAGGACAGCGACATCGACGGCCTGCGGGTCGCCGGGGTGCAGATCAGCGACGCCTCGCACTACCCGCTGAGCCTGCTGGCGCAGTCGGACAGCGAACTGCAGTTGGTCCTGAAGTACCTTCCGGATGTGTTCGGCGCCGACACCGTCGAGCGCCTCGGTGCCCGGCTGAACCGGATCCTGCAGACCATCGCGGCCGGAAGTTCCACTCTGGTGGGCGATCTGGACCTGCTCGCGCAGGACGAGCGCGACCTCGTCCTATCCGGATGGAACGATTCCCGCCGCGATGTCGCGGAAGAATCCGTGGTGTCGATGTTCGGTGCCCAGGTTGCGCGCACACCCGATCGGACCGCCGTGGTGGCGGACCACGTGCGGCTCACCTACGCCGAGTTCGACGCGCGGGTCAACCGCCTGGCGCGGCACCTGATGGCGATCGGGGTGGGACCGGACACGGTGGTGGGCATCGCGATGCGGCGCTCGCTCGACATGCTGACCAGCCTCTACGCCGTCCACGCGGCGGGCGGCGCGTACGTGCCGATCGACCCCGAGCATCCCGCCGACCGGACGTCGTACGTGGTGGACAGCGCCACGCCGGCCTGCGTGCTGAGTTCGGCCGACGACATCGCGAACCTCGACGTGGAGGTCCCGGTGTACCTGGTCGAGGACTTCGACCTGTCCGGGTACGGCGACGGTCCGATCGAGGACACCGAACGGCTCGCCGACCTGCGCCCGGACAACCTGGCGTACGCGCTGTACACGTCGGGTTCGACGGGACGTCCGAAGGGTGTGGCGATTCCGCACTCGGCGCTGGCCAATCAGCTGGCGTGGATGCGCGATGTCTACGGCATCGACGCGCAGGACGTGGTGCTGCAGAAGACGCCGTTCACGTTCGACGCCTCCGTGTGGGAGCTGTTCCTGCCGTTGGTGGTCGGCGGAACCCTCGTGATCGCGTCACCGGACGGTCATCGCGATCCCGAGTACATGGCCGCGACGGTCGACACGGAATCGGTGACGGTGATCCAGTTCGTCCCGTCCGTGCTCACCATGTTCCTCGACGCCGCGACCGCCGACGGGTGCGGTTCGTTGCGGCTCGTGTTCGCGGGTGGTGAGCCGCTGCCGCAGTCGGCCGCCGAGCGGGTTGCAGCACTCGGCTCCGCGGAGCTGGTGAACCTGTACGGCCCGACCGAGGTGACCATCAACTCGACGGCCCACGTGGTGGACAGGTCGGGGACGGCGACGATTGCACCGATCGGTTCGCCGGCCTGGAACACGCGGGCCTACGTGCTCGACGCCCACCTGAACCCGGCGCCGATCGGTGTTCCCGGCGAGCTGTACCTCGACGGCGCGCAACTCGCGCGCGGCTACGTCAACAGCGCTGCGCTGAGTGCGGAACGGTTCGTCGCCGACCCGTTCGGTGATCCGGGTGTGCGGATGTACCGCACCGGTGACCTCGTCCGGTGGAACGAGAGCGGTGCCCTCGAGTTCGTGGGCCGCACCGACTTCCAGGTGAAGGTGCGCGGACTGCGCATCGAGCTCGGCGAGGTCGAGGAGGCCTTCGTCCGGCACGGCGACGTGGCGCAGGCAGCCGTGATCGTGCACACCAGTGAGGTGGGCGCGCGGCTCGTCGCCTATCTCGTGCCGAGGCCCGACGCGGCCATCGACCAGGCGGCGCTGAATGCGTTCGTCGCGGAATCGTTGCCCGAGTACATGATCCCGGATTCCGTGATGGTTCTCGCGGAGCTTCCGCTGGGCACCAGCGGCAAGCTCGACCGGCGCGCGCTGCCGGTGCCGGACTTCGCGTCGGCGGCCGAGTTCCGCGCGCCGCGCACCGACACCGAACGGGCACTCGCCACCGTGTTCGGGGAGCTGCTCGGCCGGGAGCGCGTCGGCATCGACGACTCGTTCTTCGAACTCGGCGGCGACAGCATCGTGTCCATCCAGTTGGTGGCGCGGGCGCGTTCGGCCGGTATCCACTTCACGGCGCGCGATGTGTTCGAGCGGCGCACCGTTGCCGAGCTGGCAGCAGTGGCCGATTCGGGCGAGTCCGCGGCGGCGGTACTGGCCGAGTACGAGGAGGGCGGCGTCGGAACGGTGCCGCTGACCCCGGTCGCCCGCAAGATGGTCGAGCGCGGCGGCGACTTCGACCGATTCGTCATGCCGTTGTTGCTGACACTGCCCGCCGGGATCGAACGCGAGCAGGTGATCGCGACGATCACCGCGGTGGTCGACCGGCACGACGTGCTGCGGTCGACACTGGTCACGGACGGTGCCGGGGACGCGCTCGAGATCGCACCCGCGGGCAGCGTCGACCTCGACGCCACCGTGCAGCGGGTGGAGATCGCGGCCGGTGCCGAGCCGGGTTCGCCGGAGTTCGACGCGGTGGCGGGTGCGGCATTCGATGCGGCGCTGGATCGTCTCGATCCGCGCACTGGGTCGATGCTCCAGTTCGTCTGGTTCGACCCCGCCGAGGCGGATCGGCGCGGACGGCTCCTCGTTGTGCCGCATCACCTCGTCATCGACTCCGTGTCGTGGCGGATCCTGGTGCCGGACTTCGCGACCGCAGGCGCCCAGATCGCAGCAGGCACGACGCCGTCGCTGGAGCCGGTCGGAACGTCGCTGCGGCGGTGGACCGACGGTCTGCTCGAGGCGGCGGCGACACCGGAGCGGGTGGCCGAACTCGCGGTGTGGGAACGGATGCTGACCGCTCCGGATCCGCTGCTCGGATCGCGTGAGCTGGACCTGCGCACCGATCTGGTCAGCACGCTGGAACGGACCCGGGTGGACGTGCCCGCACCGGTCACCGAGGCGTTGCTGGGCGGCACGCCGGGTGCGCTCGACGGTGAGATCGGCGACGTCCTCGCGGCGGCCCTCGCGTTGGCGGTGGCCGCGTGGCGGCGCGACCGCGGAGTCGAGGCCTCGTCGACGGTGGTCACGCTCGAGGGTCACGGACGTGAAGAGTCCGCGGTGCCGGGTGCGGATCTGTCGCGGACGGTCGGCTGGTTCACCACGATGTACCCGGCACGGCTCGATCTCGCCGGGGTCGACATCGCCGACGCCCTGCGGGGCGGTGCGGGCGCCGCGGATGCGGTGCGCGCGGTGCGGGATCAGCTGCGTGCGATCCCGGACCGGGGAATCGGATACGGACTGCTGCGGTACCTCAACCCCGACACGACGTCGGTGATGAGGAACTGGCCGGAACCGCAGATCGTGTTCAACTACATCGGACGCGTCAGCGCCGCCGAGGTTCCCGAGGCGGTCCGCGGACTCGACTGGCTGCCCGACTTCGAGACGCCCGTCGCGGGCGGATTCGAGAACAGTGCGATGCCCGCCCAGGCCGTTCTCGACATCCAGTCGGTGATCTCGGAAACTGCTGAGGGCCTGCAGTTGTCGGCGTTCATGTCGTTCCCGCCCGGCATCCTTTCGGCGCCGGACGTGGACCGGTTCGGGCAGTTCTGGGTGGCGGCGCTCACCGCGCTCGTGGCTCAGGCCGAGGAGCGGTCCGGGAACTGATCTCCGAGCGCCCGTGGTGGGAAGGCTCCGCGCCTTCCCACCACGGGCATCGTCAGTTCACGGGTCCGCCTCAGCGGCTCACCGCGGTTTCCCGTTCGACCCGCGACAGTTTCTCGGGGTTGCGCACGATGTAGAGCCCGGTGATCTTGCCGTCGTCCATCCGCACGGCCACGACGTCGTCGATCTCCCCGTCGAGCCGGACGATCAGCGCGGGGGAGCCGTTCATCTGCACGGGTTCGACCGATACCTCGCCGCCGATCCGGGGAAGGCCTGCCGCCAGCAGGCGGCCCACCTTGTCGGCCCCGACGATGGGTCGCAGCACGGCCTGCTTGACTCCGCCGCCGTCACCGAGGAGGACGACGTCCGGTGCGAGCTGGTCGAGCAGGCTCTGCAGGTCGCCCGTCTCGAGCGCCCGTTTGAACGCATCGAGCGCATCCCGGGACTCGGCCGGGGAGACGACGCCCCGCGGCCGGCGCGCCGCGACGTGGGTCCGCGCCCGGTGCGCGATCTGACGGACGGCGTCCGTGCTCTTGTCGACGGCGGCGGCGATCTCCCCGTACTCCAGAGCGAACACCTCACGCAGCACGAACACCGCCCGCTCGGTGGGTGCGAGCGTCTCCAGCACCAGCATCATCGCCATCGACACGCTGTCGGCCAACTCGACGTCCTCGGCCACGTCGGGCGCGGTCAACAGCGGCTCCGGTAGCCAGGGGCCGACGTAGGACTCCCTGCGCCTGCCGACCGTGCGCAGCCGGACCAGCGCCTGGCGGGTGGTGATCCGCACCAGGTACGCCCGCTGATTCCGCACCGTGCCCAGATCGACGCCCGCCCACCGCAGCCACGTCTCCTGCAGGATGTCCTCCGCGTCGGCGGCCGAGCCGAGCATCTCGTAGGCGACGGTGAACAGCAGATTGCGGTGGGCGACGAACGCCTCGGTGGCGGGATCGGAACGAGCATCCGTGCTCCCGCCGCGATCGTCAGGTGTGGTCTGCGACGTGCCGGCCATGGCTGGCTCCTCTTCGTTCTCGACGGTGTCACACACCAGACACCGGGCCCCGCCGTTCTGTGACAACCGGACGGGAGCGGCTGTCACGGAAATCGGGCGGCTTCCCCGCGACGTCAGGCCCACTCGTAGGACATCTCGCCCGCGACCCCGAGGTGCTTGCACAGTTTGTGGATGCCACCGAAATCCTGGACCAGCGCGGATCGCCGGGTGTCGTGTTCGGCGTCGTCGATCATCGCCTGACCGCCCTCGAGGTCCAGAATGTCGACGATGGTGTGCCAGGTCGAGTAGTCGTTGCTGCTGAAGGCGGTCATCGCGTCGACCAGCCGGTCGAGGAAGAGCCGCCGGTCGCCGGGGTTCAGGGTGTCGTAGACGACGCCCGCGATGTCGTCGGCGATCGAGGCGTGACAGTACTCGTCGCGATTGTGCAGCCGGACCGTCGCCCGGTTGACCGGCTGGATGACGTCGTTCTCGGAGATCAGGTCGAGGTAGGAGCTGATCGAGATCTCCGCCACGGTCATGAAGGCGAACGTCGTGATCGCCCGCTGCCTCGGGTCGGCGGCCTCGGTCGTCGCCGCGCGCTGGCGGCGCAACGTCAGGACGTCGGGCAGGGCGTTATTGGGCATCGCCCAACCGCGTTGACGGCGCGTGACCGCGCTCGCGTTCAGGTGCATGAGGGTGTGGTACTGCTCGTCCACCATCGCCTGGTGGACGGCCACGGCGAACGTGTCTCCGAGCCCGGTGTCGAGGGCGTCGTGCGCGACGAGGTCGAACCCGGGATTGACCACGTACTGCTCGATGTCCATGACGTTCTTGTTGAACGCGATCCAGGCCCACGCCCGCAGCTGGTTCCGTTGCTCGCCGCCCATGCGGAGGAACCGGTCGTGATCGGCGAACGGCAGCAACTCGTTCGGGTAGTCCTGCTTGCCGAGGTCGAACAGCGCGTCGAGGTCCGGTTCCGGCTTCTTCACGGTCGCCCGCTGCCCCCAGTTGCGGGCGAGCCGCGTCACGACGGCACTCTCCACCGGATCGGACGGGTCGTACTCCGGGAGCGAGGGAAAGTTCCGGGTCGTCATGACGTATCTCCGTTCCGCGGCTGTCGGTGAACGAGATCGGTGAAGAGGTCGGCGCACAGCCGGGCGAGGGGTTCGTTCCGGTCGCCGAGGGGGGACGTCGCGCGGGACATGAGCGCGGCGAAATCGTCTTCCGAACCCTGCTCGACGGTGTCGGTGAGCGTGGCGAGCGCGGCGGCGAGCGCGCGGCGGGCGTCGCCGGCGAAGGGATTGCCGGCCTGGATGTCGTGGTAGACCTCCGGGACGCCGCCGCCGACCCGTGCGAGGAGCGCGAGCGAGACGAGATGCGGAGGGGTGCCCACCGCGGTGAGTTCGGCGCCGTCGACACCGAGTTCCGCGAGAGCGAGGCCGAAAGCGAGGACGCCGGCGTGTGTCAGTGCCTGGGTCGCTGCCGTGAGCCGGTCGTGGTGTTCGGCGTCCAGGCGGACCACCGAGGATCCCCAGCCGGACAGTGCGGACAGGAACCATTCGACCCCGGCGCCGTCCCGGTAGGTCACGGCCGCGACGGGGCGGCCCTCCGGTCCGAGGGACGGCGCGAACATCGGGTTGATGCCCACCGCGCCGCCCCGCAGTGCGCTCTCCCGCAGGGCCGCATCGAATCGAGATTTCACGGACAGCGTGTCGACCAGCAGGGCCTGCTCGCGCAACTCCGCGACGACGAACGGAATCGACTCCAGCGCGACGCTTTCGGGTATCGCGAGGATCACCGCATCGGCGTTCTGCACCACCGCCCGCATTTCCGGCGTCGGGTCGGTGACGTCGCCCTTCATCTGATCCGAGTCGGACCGGTCGGTGAACCGGATATCAATGGTGCGCACCGTGTTTCCGTCGGTGCGGAGCCGGGTTGCGAGCATCCGGCCGACATCGCCCGAACCGCCGATCAGTGCGACGGTCCTGGCGGATGCGGCCGGGGCGTTCACTGCCCGATCTCGTTCGGCCGGTCTGCCGTCACGGACAGCGCCCGCAACATGGTGGCGGCCTTGACCATTGCCTCGTCGAACTCTTCCTCCGGGTCCGACAGCGCAGTGATCGCACCGCCGATGCCGAATGTCACCTCGGTGTCCGTGGCAACGATCGTCCGGATGACGATGGACAGGTCGGCCGTCCCCGTCAGCGAGAAGTAGCCGATCGAACCGGAATACACACCGCGCGGCCCGGACTCGAGCCGGTCGATGATCTCCATCGTCCGGATCTTCGGGGCGCCCGTCATCGATCCGCCGGGGAAGGCGGCCCGGACACACTCGACGACGGAGGCGTCGGCGCTGAGGGTTCCGCGCACGGTCGACACGAGTTGATGCACGGCCGCGTACGTTTCGACGTCGAACAGCTTCGGAACGTGCACCGAGCCGGGAACGCACACCCGGGCCAGATCGTTCCGCGTCAGATCGACGATCATCAGGTTCTCGGCGCGATCCTTCTCGCTGTCGAGCAGATCCTGCCGCAGCGCCGCGTCCTTGGCGGGGGTGGCACCGCGCGGACGGGTCCCCTTGATGGGTTTGGACTCCACCACCCGGTCCGCGCCGATCCGCAGGAACCGTTCGGGGGAGGCGCTGAGAACGGACAGTCCGGCGAACTGGAGGTACGCGCTGTACGGAGTGGGGCTGATGGAGCGCAGCAGTTCGAACGTGTGCAGGGGATCGATCGACTGGTCCACCGTCGCCATGTTGGTCAGGCACACCTCGTAGGACTCGCCGGTCCGGATCTCGCCGAGCGACGTCGCGATGTGGTCGAGGTACTTGTCGTGGTCGTGCCGCAGGGCGAGTTCGGCGGATTCCGGTTTCCGGATCGGCGGCACCGCGGTCGGCGGCTGGTCCGGCTCGGCCAGCCGGTGCAGCGCCGCCTCCATCTCGTCGAGCCAGCGGCGCAACTCCGGATCGTCCTGGTGATCGCTCAGGCACAGCGCGTACGTGCGCTCGTTCGAATGGTCGATGACCACGGCGCGGTCCGCGAACACCAGCGCGGCGTCCGGGGTGGGCGACTTGTGTGCCGCCGTTCCGCCGGTCTCGGCCTTCAACTCGTAGCCGAGGTATCCCACGTAGCCGAGGCCGAACGGCACACCCGGGAGTCCGGGCACCGACCGTGCCTGCAGTTGCCGTTCGAGGTAGTCGAAGAACGGTGCGTGCACCTGTTCGACCGGTAACCCCTCGCGCGTGATCCGGACGATCGCTTCGCTGACGTCGTACGTGATGTATTCGGCGCGCGGACCGGAACAGTTGCCCATGATCGTGAAACGCGAAGTCGGTTCCGACGCCGACGTCCCGTCGAGCCAGAACGCGTTGGGTCCGGACGCGAACAGATCCTCGAACGTGGTGCGGGGGTCGACTTCGTGGTCGACCCGCACCTGCTGGACCACGTACGGCGCGTGGGGGATCGGGATTCTGAGCAGGGAACCGTGCGTGGGTGTCCCGGAATGCGTCTGCGTGAGGTCGCGGAAGTTCGCGAGCAGTTCGTGGCCGAAGGCGGTGCTGATCGACTCGGGATGGAACTGGACTCCCCACAGCGGGCGGGTGCGGTGCCGCACGCCCATCAGGAGTCCGTCGGCCGTCCAGGCGGTGGCCTCGAGGTCGCCGGGGAGATCCTCGACGATCAGCGAGTGGTAGCGAACCGTCGGGAACGGCGACGGAATGCCGGCGAAGAGTTCGGAACCGTCGTGGTCGACGAGGGACACGCGGCCGTGCATCGGTTCGGGCGCGAGCACCACCTTGCCCCCGAACAGCTGGCACAGCCCCTGGTGGCCGAGGCACACGCCGAGCACGGGGAGTTCGGTTTCCCTGATGATGCGGGCACTGATCCCGAAGTCGCGTTTCCGGTCCGGCCGGCCGGGGCCGGGGGAGATGACGATGTTGTCGAAGTCGGACCAGGGGATCGAACCCCACTCCACGTCGTTGTGCACGACCGTCGGCGGTTCCCCGTTCACCTCGGCCAGCAGGGTGAACAGGTTGTAGGTGAAGGAGTCGTAATTGTCGACCAGCAGCGTCCGGGTACTCATCACGACTCGACATTCGCAGACGGCACGGAACTGTGGCGAACCTGGTGGTTGCCGGCGTGGCTGTGGCTGCCGTTGTGGTTGCCATTGTGGCGGGGAGCCTCGTCGACGGTCTCCGCGTTGATCACGAGGTCCTCGAGCCGGCACGTCTCGGCGATGAGGAGGTCGTAGAGCGAATCGAAGAACTCCGGGGAGAGGGAGTGGCTGTCGGCGTACTGGCGCGCCCGTTCGTGGACGATGTGGATCCGTCCCGGCTGCATCATGGCGATGTGCTCGCGGCGCTTCAGTTCGCCGATCCGCAGGCACACTTCCAACCGCTGCCGGACCGCCTCGAGCAGGGTCGCGTCGACGGCGTCGAGTTCCGCGCGCAGACTCTCGAGTGCGTGCTGCGCCGAGGCGTCAGAATGCTCTCCGGAATCGTCGCCGTTCCGCTGTTCTACGGAGAAGTACATAATCGCCCCACTCACTCGATCGGCAGTAGCTCTCTCATCCCGACTATCGTGTGTCGTTGGTGGTTCGTTTCCATGAGCCTTCCGGATGGCCGGGAGTGCCGTGGTCGATCGGCCGAAAACGAACCTGGTGGGTTATCACCCCCGGGAGTCTCGATCTCAGGTTGAGACTTTGATGGACGGTTGGCTAACGTAACCTGAAGTCTATTTCCGCACACTCAGGATACGAGGAATATGCGTATATCGTCGGCCACTAGGGCTCTGTTGTGCGTGCTGGCAGGCATCGTGATGCTGGGCAGTGCGGCACCGGCGGCAGCGGATCCCGTGGAAGCGGAACCCGCGCCCGTGGTCGATCCGTCCGCGCTTCCCGGGGCCAACGACTGGAGCTGTAAGCCGTCCGCGGCACACCCCCGTCCCGTCGTGCTGGTGCACGGCACCTGGACCGGCATGGTGGGGACGTGGAAGGACCTCGCTCCGGAGCTCAGCGCGGACGGCTACTGCGTCTTCGCCCTCAACTACGGACAGGCGGCCGGTCTGACCAAGGGCAACATGATGCGCATGTTCGGCGGCGCCGACATCGAGGAGTCCGCTCGGCAGCTCGCCGGGTTCGTCGAGCTGGTCCGCACCGCCACCGGTGCTCCGCAGGTCGACATGATCGGGCATTCGCTCGGCGGCACGGTGTCCCGTCAGTACCTGCGGTTCGAAGGCGGTGCCGACCGGGCGAACCCCGCGCTGAACAAGGTGCACTCGCTCGTCACGCTCGGCGCCACCAACCACGGCACCAGCTTCGGGGACGTCCAGTCGCTCGGTGCGATCGCGCAGGCACTGGGTGTGCCGGTCACAACGCTCGCCGGTGTCGCGGTCGGGCCGTCCTACATCCAGCAGATGGTGGGCTCGCCCTTCCTACAGCTCCTCAACGCGGCGGGCGACACCGACCCGGGCATCGACTACACGGTGGTCGCCAGTCGCAGCGACACCGTGTCCACCCCTCCCGAGAACACGTTCCTGACAGCCGGTCCCGGGGCCGCCGTGCACAACATCTGGCTCCAGGACGGCTGCGACACGAACACCGCGGACCACGGCCAGCTGACCACCGATCCGCGGGCCGTGTACATCATCCAGCGGGCACTGGACCCCGGTTACGGAGACCGCAACCCCGCACCGTGCTGACCCGGCACGGGTGATCGGCGGCGCCGGTCAGTCCCAGATGCCGACCTCGTCGAGATGTGCGACCAGTCGCTGGGCGCCGTCGATGAAGTGGGCCTTGTTCTCGGCGCCGACCACGTCGGCCTTCCCGTCGGCGAGCGCGGCGATGAGGCGCCGGTGGCTCTCGACCGCCGACTCGCCCCAGGCCGGATCGGACGAATAGAACTGCACCGGCGTGTACCGGGTGGCGCTGAGCAGGAACCACGACAGCTTGCTCGCGTCGGCGAGATGGTTGATGACACGGTGGAAGGAGAACTCGAGATCCTCGATGCGGTCGGCCTCGCCGTCCTCGACGGCCCGCCGCAGCTTCTCATTGATCGCGGTCAGCTCCTCGACGACCTCCGGGGTGACGGACCGCGTCGCGCGGACCGCGAGTTCCTCGGCGATCTGGCCCTGTAGCCAGAAGAGGTCGTGAATGTCGTCCCGGCTGAGCGGGGCGACCACGTAGCCGCGGTGGGGAACCAGTTCGACGAGTCCCTCGCCGCGCAGGGTCAGGAGCGCCTCGCGGACGGGTGTGACGCTGACACCCAGGTCCGCCGCCGTCTCGTCGAGGCGGATGAAGTCACCCGGGCGAACGCCCCCGGACATGATCAGGTTGCGGACGTGCACGGCGACGTCGTCCGACAACTGGGGTCGGCGGCGCAGGGTGCGGCCCGCTGGGGATCGTGACACGGAGGGCGATGCCATGGAGAACTCCTTCGATGCGGCAAACCAGCATAAACCGCAGTGGATGTTTACAAGCCGTAGGTCTTGCCGATGATGTCGCGCTGAATCTCGTTGGTACCGCCGTAGATGCTCGAGACGATGGTGGCGCGGACGTGCTTCTCCATGTCGAACTCGGTGGCGTAGCCGTACCCGCCCATCATCTGCATGCCCTCGAGCGCGACCTTCTTCGCCGTCTCCGTGACCTTCAGCTTGGCCATCGACGCTTCGCGGGCCAGCATCTTGTCGGGGTTCGCGTCGACGTCCTTGGCGACGCTGTACACGAGCAGTTTGCAGCACTCGATCTCCGTCGCGAGATCGGCGATGCGGTGGCGTAGCGCCTGGAACGATCCGACGGGACGCCCGAACTGCTTGCGCTGGGTGACGAAATCGAGGGTGTCCGCGAACGCGCGCTGCGCGGTGCCGAGCATCATGGCGGCGAGGATCAGGCGTTCGAAGTTCAGTCCGGTCATCAGCTGGCGCCAGCCGTTGCCGACCTCGCCCACCACCGCGTCCTCGGGGAGGACGCAGTCGGTGAAGTAGAGGTCGTTGACCTCCTTGCCGCCCATCGTGTCGATGCCACTGATCTTCAGTCCCGCGGTATCCGCGGGGACGTGGAACATCGTGAGGCCTTCGTGTTTGCCGTCGCCGCGCCCGGTGCGGGCCACGAGCAGGATGTTGTCGGCGAAGTGCGCATTGGAGCACCACGTCTTCTGGCCGTTGATCACCCAGCCGTCGGCGGTCTTCTCCGCGCGGGTGCTGAGGTTGCCGACGTCGGAACCGGCCTCCGGCTCGGACATCGAGATGGACTGCGACCGGCCTGCCACGATGCCGCGCAGCACGACGTCCTTCTGTGCGTCGGTTCCGAACTTCGCGTACGCGCCGCCGGTGATCAGGGTGGGCCCGATTCCGCCGATGGGCGCCATGCCCTTGGCGGCTTCCTCGAGCAGGATGCACATGTCGACGTGGCTCGCGGCCGAGCCGTCGTACTCCTCGGGGATGGTGATGCCCAGCCAGCCCAGCTTCGCCATCTTCTCGTAGAGGTCCTGATTGTGGTTGTGCTCGCCGTGATTCGTCAGCCTGTCGCGTTGCTCGCGGGTGCCGCTCTCCCGCTTGCAGAAATCGGCGATCGCCGCCGCGAAGTCCTTCTGTTCACTGGTGAATTCGACGCTCATGTCCGGGGAGCTCCTCGTGGGTGATGCGGGCGGCGAACAGGCCGGCCGGGGGTGACTGTGTGGGGCTTGCCGCGATGGGGTTACCCGCATACTGTGATGTCCACTACATTACATCACATCACATATATTTGATGTGATCTCGAGGGAGGATATCGACCATGCCACAGCAGGCGGAGACGACCGAGACGACGGCAGGCGCTCAGCCCACGGCTCCGACGGGGCCGGCGGAGTCGGCGCCGAAGACGTTCGCGTCCCTGGACCCGCGCGACGGCACCGTCCTGGCCGAGTACCCGATCGAGGGGGAGCGGGAGGTGCGCGCCGCCGTCGACGCGGCCCGGTCGGCCGCGCAGTGGTGGAACGCCCTCGGCTTCGACGGCCGCAAACAATGGCTCCTGGACTGGAAGAAGTCGATGGCACGGGACGGCGAGCAACTCGCCGCACTCGTCGCCGCCGAGACCGGCAAGCCCTACGACGACGCGCTGCTCGAGGTGATGCTCGCCATCGAGCATCTCGACTGGGCGGCGAAGAACGCGGGCAAGGTCCTGAAGCGGCGCAAGGTGCCCTCCGGTCTGGTCAGCGCGAACCAGGCCAGCAGCGTCGGGTACGAGCCGATGGGTGTGGTCGGTGTGATCGGGCCGTGGAACTACCCCGTCTACACGCCGATGGGCTCCATCTCCTACGCGCTGGCAGCGGGCAACACCGTCGTCTTCAAACCCAGTGAACTGACCCCCGGGGTCGCGGTGTGGCTCGCCGACAAGTGGAAGGCACTCATTCCCAATCAGCCTGTCCTGCAGGTGGTCACCGGCGACGGGTCGACAGGTTCCGCCCTCGTCTCCGCCGGCGTCGACAAGATCGCCTTCACCGGGTCCGCCGCCACCGGCAAGCGCGTCATGGCTGCCTGCGCCGAAACGCTCACGCCGCTGGTCGTCGAGGCGGGAGGCAAGGACGCCATGCTCGTCGACGCCGACGCGAACCTGGACGAGGCGGCCGGGTTCGCCGTGTTCGGGGCGATGGGCAACGCCGGACAGACGTGCGCGGGCGTCGAGCGCATCTACGTCGTCGACTCCGTCTACGACGAGTTCGTCCGGCTGGTCGCCGAGAAATCGAAGGTCCTGCGCCCGGGGCCACGGGACGCGGCGTACGGCCCCATGACGATGACCAGCCAGTCCGACGTGGTTCGCAGCCACGTCCAGGACGCACTCGACAAGGGTGGATCCGCGGTGGTCGGCGGACTCGACTCCATCGCGGACGGGTACGTCGGGCCCATCGTGCTGACCGGCGTTCCCGAGGACAGCACCGCGATCCGCGAGGAGACGTTCGGCCCCACGGTGGTCGTCAACAAGGTCGCCAGCCTCGACGAGGCGGTCGCGTTGGCCAACGGCACCACGTTCGGTCTCGGCGCATCCATCTTCACCAAGGACGCGACGAAGGCGATGCAGGCTGCGGAAAAGCTCAGGGCCGGTGTCGTGACGATCGGTTCGGTGCTCGGGTTCGCCGGCGTGGCGGCGCTGCCGTTCGGCGGTGTCGGAGATTCGGGCTTCGGCCGCATCCACGGCGCGGACGGTCTGCGTGAATTCAGCCGGGTCAAATCCATCGCCCGGCAGAAGTTCGCGGCTCCGCTGAACCTGCTCACCATGCAGCGCAAGTCGCGGGACATGAAGATTTCCGCCTGGATGTTGAAGAACCGACACGGACGCTGATCGCGGGAGGGCATCCACATGCTGACGAAGACCATGCGCACCGGCACCGGTGCGCCGGGCGGGGTTCCACGGGGCAGGCACGGCTGGCAGCGCCGGATCGAGGAACTCGACCCGGTCAGGGACCACGAGGAGATCCACCGCATCACTGCCGGCTACGAGTTTCCGTGGGACTACCAGCGGTCCCTCGAGTTCGCACTGTTCCGAACGTATTGCGTCCCCACGATTTCGGAACTGCTGCAGCGCACCGGCGAGTTCGAGAAGCGGCCGCAGAAGCGATACGACGACACCGCGTTGCTGATGGCCGAACTCGTCGAACACGGCTACGACTCCGAACGCGGCGTCGAATCACTGCGCGTCGTGAACCGCATGCACGGCAAGTACGACATCGACAACGACGACATGCTGTACGTGCTGACCACCTTCATCTACGAGCCGATCGACTGGATCGACCGGTTCGGGTGGCGGCGGCTCACCCCGAACGAGCGTCTTGCGTGCTTCCACTTCTACCGTCAGGTGGGGGTTCGCATGGGGATCAGGAACATCCCCGAGACCTTCGAGGACTTCTACCGGTTCAAGGCCGAGTACGAGCGGACACACTTCCGGTACACCGACGATAACCATCGGGTCGGCACGTACACGCTGACGCTGTTCTGCTCCTGGTTTCCGGCGGCACTCCGGCCGCTCGTCGCAATGGGGGTCTACGCGCTCCTCGACCCGATGATGCTGGCGGCGTTCGGATTTCCCGCAGCCCCGCGCTGGCTGCAGAACGCGTCCCGACGTGCGCTGCGGATCCGGGCGCGGTTCGTGCGCCTCCTGCCACCGCGCCGCGAATCGAAGGCCGCACGCGATCCGCGCAACCGGACCTACCCCGGATACCCGGTGGGCTACCGCCCCCGTGACCTCGGCGCGGACAACGACAGGCAACGAGGGGCCCGCCGGCGGGCCGCATGAGAACTGTGTCCCTGGGTGATTCGCCCAGGGGCACGGGCTCAGTGCCCCAGCAGCACGGCGGTCATCAGGGTGTGGAGCCGGGCACGCGACTCCTCGCGGGTGTCGAAGTGGACCAGTCGGCCGATGTCGAGAACCAGCCCCAGCGCCGCGTGCACCAGAAACCGTGCCTCCGGCGCCGAGAGTTCGGACCGCACGGCGGTCACCAGGTGGACCCATTCCTCGACGTGGAGGCGCTGCACGTTACGGAGATTGGTGCGCTCGTTCTTCGGGAGGTTCCCGATCTCCGCGAAGTAGACCGACAGCACTTCCGGGTTCCCGAACGACAGTTCCAGGTACGACTCGGCGAGCTTGCGGAGGGCGTCCTCGGGGTCGGTGGCCGTGGACAGCGCCGCCGACGTGGCCACGGCCAGCCGGTCGGACGCGCGGTAGAACACTGCCGCCAGAAGGTCTGCCTTGCTGGGGAAGTGGCGGTAGACGCTCGACGCGTTGATGCCGGCGGCGGCGCCGATCTCCTCGATGCTCGAGTCGTGGTAGCCGTGCCGGTCGAAGATCTTGACGGCCTCGTTGATCAGCAATTCACGCTTGGACGTCACGGCGAGTCCCCGCACCGCGCCGGCGGCGGCGCCCCTGCCCGCGTTCGGGACGGCGGGCGGGAGTGTCGCGTTCAGGATCGACCCGCATGCCGACTTCAGGAGCGTGTCGAGTCTGCGGGTGGCGAGGGTGGTCCGGTGTGCGCTGATGCTGCCTATCACGCTCAGCGTCGACGCTCCCAGCGTCGTCGCGTCCACGGCGGTGAGTTCGGGGCGAATCTCGCGCAGCGGCGCGGCCACGCACTGCGTGACGTGCACGAAGACGGCACGAATCCGCTTACGGTCCTCGGCCTCGAGGTACCGGCCCTCCCAGCGGTAGAGCCCGGCGACCTTGCGGTTTTCGATGCTGTTGGCGACGAGGGCGGCGATCAGGCGTTCGAGGCGGTCGCCGGCTTCGCGTTCGGCGACGCCGTCGAGTGCGCTGTCCGCGGTTGCCTGGAGTGCGTCGGCCGTCGTCCTCGCCGCGTGGACGAACAGGGCGTACTTGTTGGGATAGTGCCGGTACAGGGCGGGACCGGAAATGCCGATGGTGGCGGCGATCTCGTCGACACCGACCGCATGGTAGCCGCGCTCGCTGAAGGCTTCGGCTGCGACGTTCGCGATCTGGGCCTTGCGATTCTTGGGGCGGCGGCGGATCGGCCGGTCGGTGGCGGCACCGGCCGCCGTGCTGGTCCGGGCCACGGTCACCTCCAGTAGTGGGCAGTCGTCTGCCAGTTCCTCTGCGGTCATCTTAACCGAGACTCCCGCGCCGACGAGCTTCGGATGGTCACCCTGCGCTGGAGTGTTCGCCCGGCGTCTCGATGAATCGCCAGTAAGACAGTACGAAATGTGTTCCGAGAGGTATTGACACGTACCGAACGACCCTAATAAGTTAACAGCAATTCGCGTGCGACGATGCCTTCTTCCGTCGCCCCGCCTTTCCTCGGCCTCGCAGGTCGATTCCCTCGGAGGTAGCTGGCTTCATGAGTGCACCACGGCAACCGTCGACCGTCTCCGCCGTCGCAGCCGGCGGTCTCCGGGTGGTCGTGGACGGCGGGATCCTCCGGATCACGATCGATCGGCCCGACCGGATGAATGCACTCGATCTGGCACACATGACCGCACTCGGCGACGTGCTCGAAGGCGCGGCGGCGGATCCTGCCGTCCGCGTCGTCGTCCTCTCGGGTGCGGGCGCGGCATTCTGCACCGGCGCGGATCTCACGGCGGCGGCCGCAGCGGGCGGCCGGGAGGCGCCGCCGGAGCGCGCTGATCGCCGCCTCGATCGGCAGGGCCAGGGCCAGGGCCATCGCGCTGACCAAGCAGGCTCTCACGGCGACCACGCTGACGGAACTGGACCCGGCGCTGGGCCGCGAGAAGGCCGGCCAGACCGAATTGCTCCAGTCGCCAGACTTCGCCGAGGGGGTCACGGCCATGCTCACGAAACGTACTCCGAACTTCGGCAGCTGATGCGAATTGTGGTTAACAAGACCGTTCCGATAGACGTCGACATCTGTAATACTCGTCACAGCCTCCGTGTGGGGCCCGAGGGGCGAACTCGAGTACAGCGAAGGGACCACCATCACATGTCATCACGTAGCGAGACGCTCACGCAGCCACTGCAATCCCGCCGCAACCACTGGAACAACTGGGTTGCCACCCACGCCCGGACGAAGCCCGGCCATCCCGCGTTCCGCCATCTCGGGCAGAGCACGTCGTGGAGCGAACTGCACGAGCGCTCGCAGGCCCTCGCGGCGGCGCTGTCCCGGCGCGGGGTGAACTTCGGCGACCGCGTCCTGCTGCTCACGCTCAACCGCACCGAATTCTTCGAGGCGGTGCTCGCGATCAACGCGCTGGGCGCGATCGCGGTCCCGGTCAACTTCCGGCTGACACCGCCCGAGGTCGCGTTCATCGCACGGGACTCGGGCGCACGAGCCGTCGTCACCGAGCCCGCGCTCGCGCCTCTCGTTTCCGCTGTGCGGCAAGATGTTCCCGATCTCGGCCTCGCGATCGTCATGGGCGCGGAGACCGAGGGCGACGTTCTCGGTTACGAGGACCTCGTCGCGGAAGACGGTCCCGCCTTCGCCCCCGTCGACCTGCCGGAGGACACGCCGTCGCTCATCCTCTACACCTCCGGCACGACCGGAACACCCAAGGGTGCGGTGCTGTCGCACTCGAACATGGTCGGGCAGTCCATCACCTGCATCCGGGCGATGCGCTACGACAGGGGCGACGACGTCGGGTTCCTCGCGTCCCCGGTGTTCCACGTCGCCGCCCTCGGTTCGGTGGCCCCGATGCTGATGCTCGGCGCGACGACCGTGATCCACCCCCTCAAGGCGTTCGACCCTGCCGAGATGCTCGACGTGTGGGAGCGCGAGCGCATCACCACGGTGTTCCTCGTTCCGGTGCAGTGGCAGGCCGTTTGCGCCGACCCCACTGCCGCGGGCCGCGACCTCGCCCTCCGCGTCATCAGCTGGGGTGCCGCACCCGCATCGGACACCGTCCTGCGCGCCATGGCGGAGACTTTCCCGAAGGCTCTCGTCGTGGCGGTGTTCGGGCAGACCGAGATGTCCCCGATCACGTGCGTGCTCGACGGCGACGACGCGATCCGCAAGCTGGGCTCGGTGGGCAAGCCCGTCCCGACCATCCAGACGCGGATCGTCGACGACGAGATGAACGACGTCGCCCCCGGCACCGTGGGCGAGATCGTGTACCGCGGCCCGACCATGATGCAGGGCTACTGGCAGAACCCGGCCGCGACGGCGGACGCGTTCGCCGGCGGGTGGTTCCACTCGGGCGACCTGGTGCGGCAGGACGAGGAAGGCTTCGTCTACGTGGTGGATCGCAAGAAGGACATGATTATCTCCGGCGGCGAGAACATCTACTGCGCCGAGGTGGAGAACGTCCTGTTCGGGCATCCGAGGATCCGGGAGGCCGCCGTGGTCGGCCGGCCCCACCCCAAGTGGACCGAGGTGCCCGTGGCGATCGTGGCGCTCGACGACGACGGCGACGATCTGACGGTCGACGAACTCGCCGCGTGGCTCGAAGACAAACTGGCCCGTTACAAGCATCCGAAAGACGTCGTCGTCGTCGACGCCCTCCCCCGGAATGCCAGCGGCAAGGTCGTCAAGGGTGAGCTTCGAAAAGCCCACGGCGCCCACGACGTCGCGGTCGTCTGACCCCGATTCCCATACTGCTCGACGCCGGTCACCGATCGCAGGTGACCGGCACCGGGGGAGGACCGCGTGACATTCCAGCTGCCACCCGCCAAAGGGCCCGTCAGCCATTTCGCCAACGAAGTCGGTGCGCTCATCGGGTTCTCGATCGCGACCACGGTGGCCGCCGTCCGAGTTCTGGTGCGGCGCAAACTGGCCTGGCGGGAACTGCTGGACCAGGCCTGGCGGATCGCCTCGGTTACGTCGGCGCCGGCCCTGCTGCTGATGATCCCCATCGGAGTCCTCATCGCCGTCACGATCGGCAGCCTCGCCGGTCAGCTCGGCGCCGAGGGGTACACGGGGGCGGTCGTCGGGTTCGTGATCGTCGGGCAGGCGTCCGCGCTGGTCTGTGCGCTGATGCTGGCCGGGGTGGGCGGGTCCGCGATCTGCGCGGACCTCGGCTCGCGCACGATCCGCGAAGAGGTCGAGGCCATGGAGGTCCTCGGACTCGATGTGATCGAGCGGCTCGTGGTTCCACGGGTGCTCGCCGCGGTGCTGGTCGGCGTCGCACTCTGCGCCATGGTCACCGCCGTCGGAGTGTCGGCGTGCTTCCTTTTCCAGGTGGTCGTCCAGAACAGTTCGGCGGGAAGTTTTCTCGCGGCACTGTCCCAGTACACGCGGCTGTCGGATTTCGTGGTCGCCCTCGTCAAGTCGATGGCGTTCGCGGTGACGTCGGCGCTCGTCGCCAGCTTCAAAGGGCTGCACGCCAAAGGCGGACCCAGCGGTGTCGCCGACGCCGTGAACGAGGCCGTCGTGCTCGCCTTCATCCTCGTGTTCATCGTCAACACCGTGCTCAGTCAGCTCTATTCCGTTCTCGTCGTCCCCGTAGGTGGTTACTGATGGTCGTGAGTACCCGATGGCCCGCAGCACACTGGGTGCGGTCCAGGGTCCGGCAGCCCCTCGAACTGATGACGGGACTGGGCCGGGAATTCACGTTCTACGGCAGCGTGATCGCAGGCGTCCCCCTCGCGGTCGTAAAGTACTGGCGGCACATCATGCGGCAGATCGGCGACATCAGTTTCGGTGGTGCGACCCTGCTCGCCGGCGGCGGAGCGATCGGAGTCGTCTTCGCGATGTCCGCGGTCGCGGCGACGCAGGTGGGCATCGAGGGGTTGCGCGGACTGGACCTGCTCGGAATGGGGTCGCTGTCCGGGCTCCTGTCCGCGATCCTCAACACCCGCGAACTCGCGCCCGTCATCGCCAGCATCGCGCTCGCCGCGAAGGTCGGGACGGGGTTCACCGCACAGCTCGGCGCGATGCGCATCTCGGAGGAGATCAGCGCGCTGGACGCGATGGCGATCCCGTCGCTGCCGTTCCTCGCGAGCACCAGGCTGGTCTCGTGCCTGGTCTGTGTGGTGCCGCTGTACGTCGTCGGGCTGCTGTCGTCCTATTTGGCTTCGCGACTGGTGATCGTCACGTTCAGCGGGCAGTCGGCCGGAACCTATGACTACTACTTCCACCTCATGCTCACGCCCACCGACGTCGCGTACTCGTTCGTGAAGGCGATCGTGTTCGCGACGATCATCGCGCTCGTGCACTGCTCGTACGGGTATCACGCCTACGGCGGGCCCGAGGGCGTCGGCCGGGCGGCCGGGCGCGCGCTGCGTACCAGCATCCTCGCCATCGGCATCGTCGACCTGCTGCTGACGCTCACCCTGTGGGGTCTCGTCCCCTCCGCCCCGGCTCTGGGGTTGCCGTGATGCGCGGCCGCCCGGGAGGTCCGGGCAACGGTGCCCTCGCGGTGCGGGGTGTGATCGGAGTGGCGGTCCTGGCCGTCGGATCGGCGCTGCTGGTCGGTTTCGGCACCGGTGCGATCGTCACCGACCCCGTGGTGACGGCGACGCTTCCGGCGGACGCCGGTGCGGTGAAGGCGCACACCACGGTGTCCTACAAGGGCGCAACCGTCGGCACCGTGTCGAGCGTCGACCCCGGACAGGACGAGACGGGCATGGACATCAGTCTCCGCCCCGAACAGATGCAGCACATCCCGGCGTCCGTCCAGGTGCGGGTGGTGCCCCGCACGTTGTTCGGCGACCAGACCGTCGAGCTGGTGTCCACCGCGGGAACCGGCGGTGCGCGGCTCGAGGCCGGTGCCCGGCTGCAACCCGACACGTCGGCCGAGACCGTCCAGATGTACGACCTGTACTCGAAGGTCTACGACCTGGTGTCCCGGGTGAAGCCCGAGCAGATGCAGGCCGCGCTCAGCGCCGTCGCCGACGCATTGCGCGGGCGCGGCGAACAATTGGGGCACACCATCGACAGCCTCCACACGGTGGCGCAGTCGACCGCGCCTCTCGTCGACTCCCTCGCGGAGCGCGCGCCGCAGATCGCACGGATCAGCGAACAGCTGGCGACGGCCGCACCCGACGTCCTCGCAAGCATGGACGCGGCGGTGTCGCTGTCGAACACCCTCGTCGAGAACACCGGCAGCTTCACCGGTTTCCTCGCCGCCTCCCTCGTCGTGACGAGGAACTCCGGCGACGTCCTGGAGCGGAACGCGGACAACATGATCGCGGTGGCACTGAATGTCTCGCCGACCCTGGGCACCCTGGCCGGCAAGTCCGACCTGCTGCGGGCGACGCTGGACGAGGCGGGTCCGTTCGGTGACGCCGGCGCCGCCGTCTTCTCCACCGGTAAGTTCGCGGTGCGGGTCGCCGCCGACCTGTCGAACCCGCGGCCCTACAGCTCGTCCGACTGCCCGCGGTACCCCGGCCTGAACGGACCGAACTGCGGGGGCGGTGGCGGAGGATGAGCGTCCGGAACTCGGCAATCAAACTGGCGGTCTTCGCCGTCTTCGGAATTCTCTCCGCGGTCCTCGTGGTGAACACACTGCGGGTGCCGGTGGAGGGACCGACCGTCGCGTACAAGGCGTTGTTCACCGACGCCCAGGGGGTGACTGCCGGCAGCGACGTCACCATCGCCGGTGTGCGGGTGGGACGGGTGGCTTCGGTCGACATCGTCGACGGCGACGCCGGAAGCGCCACCGCCCTGGTGAATTTCGAGGTGCAGCGCGATCAGACTCTGCCCGCCGCCACGACAGTCGCGATCCGATACGGTGACCTGCTCGGGATCCGGTATCTCGATCTCGCGGCAGGTTCGTCGGGCGAGGAGGGCACCCTCGCGGAGGGCGACACGATTCCGCTCGACCGGACGTCGCCCGCACTCGATCTCACGAGTCTCTTCAACGGATTCAAGCCGCTGTTCGACGCGATCGACCCGAAGCAGGTCAACGAACTCGCCACCGAAGTCGTCGCCGTGTTCGACGGCCGGAAGACGAGCATGGAAACGCTGCTGCGCCGGGTCGCGGACGTCACCGGCACCCTCGCGAATCACGATCAGCTGATCGCTGATCTCATCGCGAACCTCGAGGTGGTGGTGGGAACGGCGGCGGCCCGCGGTCCGGAACTGTCCCACCTCGTCGACAGCCTCACCCAGTTCAGCGGGATGCTCGCCGAGAACAACGAGGTTCTCATGGACACCCTCGATCAGAGTGCGGCGGTGAGCCGCTCGGCGCTGCAGATCGTCGACGGGCGGGTTCCGGAACTCGGCCGCACGGTGAACCGACTCGAATCGCTGACGGGGGCGATGGTCGGTGCCGACCCGGAATTCGATCACCTGATGGTGGCCATGCCGCAATTCTTTGCTTCCGTCGACCGCTCGGGCTCCTATGGTTCCTGGCTCAACATCTACCTGTGCACGTTCATCGTCAACGTCGACGGTCGCGAAGGCGCCCTCGGTCCCGACCTGCATTCGAGGTACTGCCAATGAGTGTCACCGACACGGTGCGCGACGTCTGGGACGCGCTGGCCGGAAACCAGCGGGTGCGGCCCGTCAACCCGTTGATCGTCGGAATCGTGGGAATCATCGCCGCGACGCTGGCGCTGGCCCTGGTTCTCGTGATCCCGCGGGTGAGCTTCAGTGTGCGAACCGACGGTTACACCGCCGAACTCGCGAACGCCGCAGGCCTGACCGATTCCGACTACGTGTACGTGGCCGGGGTGCCCGCCGGCCGGGTGACCGCGGTGGACCTGGCGGGCGATCACGTGGTCGTCCACTTCCGGCTCGACGGCGCGCGTCACCTCGGGTCGACGACGTCCGCGGGCGTCAAACTGTCGACCATCCTCGGCAAGCGGTATCTTGACGTGTCACCGTCGGGGCCCGGCGACCTGGGCGACGACGGAGTGATTCCCCTGAGCCGCACCAGCGTTCCGTACTCGCTCGACGACATCGGCTCGTCCGCGCTCGAGACGGCGGACGACCTCGACCTCGGCGGACTGCAGAAGATGCTCACCGTCGTGACGGACACGGTGCCGCAGGACGCGACCCTCAACCGGGAGGCACTGTCCGGGGTGAGTGCGGCGTCCGCGATCCTGGCGAAGAACGCGGATCAGGTCACGCAACTGCTCGACAGCTCGCGAACCCTCACCGACGTGCTGGTCGGTCAGCAGGATCAGCTGACCACCCTGCTCGGCAACGCCGACGTCGTGATGAACACGCTCGCCACCCGGCGCGAGGCGATCCGCCGGATGGTCGACGATCTCCAGGCCCTGATCGCGCAGGCGTCCCAGTTCCTGGGGGAGAACACCGCCGAACTCGACTCACTGCTCGCGAACGCGCGGCAGGTGACGGAGCGACTCGACGCGAACCTCGCCAACCTCGACGCACTGCTCACCACGGGTGCACCGGCGGCGAGGGCGCTCGTCAACGCGACCGGAAACGGTGACTGGGCCGACGTGTCGGCGCCGTCGGCCGTGATCGCCGACAACCTGCTCTGCGTCGTCGGACTGATCACGGGATGCTCGTGAACGCGGGAACCGCACGCCGGGTCGTCGGGATCGGCGGCGTGCTCGTCCTCGTGGTGGCGATCGTCGTGGCCGGGTGGCTGCTGATCTTCCGCACCTCCTCGACCGTGATTCATTCCGAATTCGCCTACGTCAACGGCGTGTTCCCCGGCACCGAGGTGACCGTGCTCGGCGTGCCCGTCGGCACCGTCGGGTCCGTCGAACCGCGGGGCGGGGTGGTGACGGTCACGATGTCGATCGCGTCCGACGTCGTGGTGCCCGCCGACGCGCACGCGTACGTGCTGGTGTCCTCCGCGATCGGGGAGCGTTTCGTCGAACTCGGTCCCGCGTACACCGGCGGTCCGGTGCTGGAGAGCGGGCAGACCATTCCCCCCGAACGCAGTCATTCGCCCATCACCTGGGACCAGCTGATGGACAGCGTCGACACCGTCGTCAAGACCCTCGGCCCCGACGGCGGCGACGCCGGCGCCGCGATCTCGGCAGCCGCGGCGTCCACGGACGGGCTCGGTCCCGCGATGAACGACGCCATCCGCACACTGTCGCAGGCGAGCTCGGTGATCGCGGGCAACAGCGCGGACGTCGGAGCGCTCGTCGACAACCTCGAGATACTCGTCCACGCGATCTCGGCGCGTCAGGCGCAGGTCGACTCCCTCTCCGGGTCGCTCACCGCCATCGGAGACGAATTCGCCGGGCAGCAGTTCGCGATCGGCGACACGGTGAATCAGCTGTCCGCCTTGCTGAATCAGATCGACCACCTCGTGTCCGCCCGGGGTGGCGACATCGCCGCCGGCATCGACGATCTGGCGGGGGTGAGCGAGATGCTGCAGCGACACGACACCGACCTCGCCGAGATCATGGACCTGGTGCCGTTGCTGATCGACAACATCCAGCGCGCGGTCACTCCCGACCAGCGTGCCCGCATCCGGTTGAACATCTCCACCAACCTGGCGCAGGCCGAGCCGACGTCCCCACTCTGCGCGGTGGTGGATCCGATCCTCTGCCGGGGAGCCGGAATCACCAACCCGATTCAGTTTCCGCCCAGCATGTCCGACCCGTTCGGGCTGCGCGAACTCATGGTCGGAGGACGATGACGATCCGCACGAGAACGACGTCGCTGACGGCGGCGCTGATCGTCGGCGCGACGCTGCCCGCCGCCGGTTGTTCGCTGAGCCTCCAGGAACTGTCGGTCGGCCGCTCACCGGACGGTCCGTCCTACGAAATCACCGCGCAGTTCGACGGCGTCGATCGCGTCGTGCCCGGCGCCGAGGTCCGGGTGGGACAGGAAGTGGTGGGCCGTGTCTCGGACGTGTCGACCCGGGATTTCACCGCAGAGGTCGAGATGCGGATCCGCGATGACGTCCCGATTCCGCGGGACGCGACGGCACGCATCGAATTGCCCACGGCCCTCGGCAATCCCTTCATCCGACTCGATGTCGCGGATGCGGCCGGCGCACCGATGAGCGAGGGCGACGTGCTCCCGCCGGCGCAGACGTCGCGCGGCCCCGACATCGAAAGCGGGCTGGCCGCCCTGGCCACGGTGCTCAACGGCAGCGGCATCGACCAGATACACGCCATCATGAACGAATTGACCGCCGCCTTCACCGGCCGCTCCGACAAGATCCGGGAACTGGTGGACATGCTGAACGATACGCTGGGCGTCGTCGACGACCACCGGGACGAACTCGATCGGGCGATGGTGGCGTCCCATGCGTTCGCAGCGGAACTCGCCGCCGGGCAACCGGTCCTCGACCGGGCGATGACCGACCTGGCGCCGATGGTGGATCTCCTGGTGTCGCAACGAGATCAGATCACCGCTCTGATGGGGGAGGCGTCCCGGCTCAGCCGCGAGGCGGAACGTGTCCTCGGCAGCTCCGGATCCGCACTGTCGACCGAGATCAGCGACGCCGGGACCGTGCTAGCCGCCCTCGACGGCTTCGAGTCGGAACTCGCCCCCACCCTGGACTCGGTGGCGACGTTCCTCGGCGGATTCGCCGCGGCCACACCCGGTGATTACACGACATTCGACGGAACATTCGACGTCACGGCCGTCATCGCGAAGCTGCTCACCGGCTCGGCTCCGCTCGAGGTGCCCGAAGCCCGCACGCTGCCCGAGGTACTCGGCGGAGGCGTCCGATGATGACACGCCACGTCGTGGCGCAACTGGTGCTGTTCCTCGTCATCTCGGTCGCCGCCATCCTGTTCGGGCTGCGGTACGTCACCGGCCCGGACACGTTCGGAGACCCCATTCACCTGACCGCCCGGCTCGACCACGCCGCCGGTCTCGCGCAGGGGGCATCCGTCAACTACCGCGGAGTCGGCGTGGGAAAGATCAGCTCCGTCGACGTGAACGAGGAGGGGACGGGCATCGTCCTCGGCATCGAACTGCACCCCGGCACACAGGTGTCCGCCGGTTCGACCGCGAAGATCACCACCGAGAACGCGATAGGCATCCAGGCGCTCGACATCATGCCCGACAGCGCGGATCCGCCGTACCTCGCGGACGGGGACCTCATCGACGTCCCGCAGGAGGGAGTTCCGCGATCGCTCGACGCGACCCTCGTCCAGACGACGGACCTCGTGAACTCGATGGACGTCACCGCCCTGTCCTCGCTCGCGGACACGTTCGGCACCGCCTTCGGAGGCACCGGACCCGACCTGCAGAACATGCTCGACGGTTCCGCCGAGATCGCGCGGACCCTCGAAACCCGCACCGACGCACTGTCGACCATCGTCAACAAGGGGATGCCGCTCCTGGACACGGTGGACGGCTTCACCGCGGCCCTCCCCGAATCGGCGAGCACCGCCCGCAGCGTGCTCGAGCAGTTGCGGGCCCACGACTCCGCGCTCGTCGACCTGCTCGGACGCTCGCCGCAGACGATGGCGAGCCTGGACGCACTGCTGTCGGGCAACCGCGACTCCCTGGGCACCCTGATGGCGAATCTGGTTCTCCCCACCGAGATCGTCGGCGACCGGACCCCCTCCCTCGAATACGGCCTGACCATCATGCCCGGCGCACTACCGAAGATCGCGTCGATCGAGAAGGGCGGCCTCGCCGACCTTCTCCTCGTCGGAACGCAGGGGCCGATGTGCGTGTACGACGCCCCACGCCGTCTGGTGACCGAGGCGGAACCGAGCACGCCCGCGCTGGACTGGACCTGCCAGTCGCAGCAGTATCTCGAGCAGCGCGGCGCCATGAACGTCCCTCGACCCGACGACCTCGGTCAGGAGAACGCGACCAGGAACGGCGGTGTCTACGGCCCACCCACCGCGGACGATCCGCTGGTCATCGAACCCCCGCTGACGGGCGTCACCCCACGCTAGGCGCGGTTGCTACGCCGGGGTGCCCGCGGCCCGGCGGTAACCGCGCACCGCGGGGTAGGTGAAGATCAGCAGGCCGCCGACCGACCACGCGATCGTCTTCAGCAGAGGTTCCGCGACGGGACCGCCCATCGACAGTCCCTTCATCGCGTCGATCGCGCAGGACATCGGCTGGTTCTCCACGAACGGCTGAAGCCAAGTGGGGTAGGCGCCGGTGGGCACGAATCCCGAGTTGAAGAACAGCAGCAGAGTGCACAGCAGGGAGAGAATTTCGACGAGTGGCGCCTTCGCAGCGTTGACGGCGAGGGCCGTCACCATCGTCGCGAAACTCAATCCGAACAGCAGGGGCAGGAGCATCAGCGCGATGCCGGCGAGGATGCCCTGGTCGAACCGGAACCCGAGGGCGAAACCGACGGCGATGATCAGCACGGTGGTGAGGGCGATTCGGACGGCCTCGGCCATGAGACGGCTGAGCAGTCCGGAGGCCCGGTGGACGGGCAGCACCCAGAACCGGCTCAGGAGCCCGTCGGCCCATTCCTTCTTCAGCGACAGACCGCCGGCGATGGACCCGAACATGGCGCCGACGAGCGTGATCATCGGAACGGTCCCATACACGCTGTTGACGCCGGTGGCCTTGGTGATCGAGATGCCGAGGACAGCCCAGAACATGAACAACATCAGCGCCGGATACACGATCGCCTGAATGATCGTGTACGGGTCGCGGGCCCAGCGCAGCAGAAGTCGTTTCGTCTGTAACAGACTGTGCGAGAAGAGAGCGGCGAGAGAGTTCTCCGGGTGGGGTTCGACGACTTCGGGGAAGGTCACCGTCACAGGCGAGTCGGATCGGTATTCGGTGGTCATCCGCGCCTCACATTCGACCAGATCGACAGTGGAAGAAAGACGATCGCAAACCCCGCGCACCACAGCAACGTCGGCGTCAGTAGCTGGAACGTGATCGTCCCATCGGTCATCGCGCGCATGGCCGTCGAGAACTGTGAGATCGGCTGATTCCGCACGAAGCCCTGTGCCCACTCGGGGAATTGCGTCACTGGCACGAAACCGGAGGAGAACATGCCGAGGATCAGCTGGGGGAGTGTCAGGGCCTGGCTGGTCACTTCAGGGCTTCGGGTGAGGGTGCCGAGCGCATCGGCACCAGTCGTGAGTGTGAACCCGATGGCCATGGCCAGTGCGCAGAACGCAACAGTCTGTCCCACACCGCCGGAGAATCGGAATCCGATGAGCAACCCGTAGCAGATCGAGGCCACGAGCGAAATCGAAGACTGTACGAGGCTGGCGGTCATCCGTGCCGCCAACGGAATTGCCGCGCCGATCGGCATGGTCTGGAACCGGGAGTTCATCCCGTTCGACGCCTCGGTGGCCGCGCGGTGCGCTGCCGAAATCGCGGTGAACGCCATCGCCTGCAGGACGATGATCGGCATGACGAACTGTGCATAGTCGATGCCCTGGAACTTCATGACCAGGCGTAGCGGAAGGTAGAAGCCGATGGTGAAGATCAACGGCGCCAGCACTGCGATGAAGAACTGGCCGAAGACCCACATCGTGTGCAGGTTGCGTGCGGACAACGCAATCCACTGCTGGATGCTCGAAGGACGCGGTCGCCGGTGCCTGCTGCCGAGGGTGCTCTCGAATCCGAGCTGGGCGGGCGCCGTCACGACGGCAGGCTCTCGTCGACGTGGACGTGCCCGGTGAGTGAGAGGAACACGTCGTCGAGGGACGGGCGCCGCAGAGCGATGTCGGCGAGCTTTACCTCGGCGAGGTCCAGGCGGCGCAGCACCTCGGCGAGAGTCTGGGCGCCGTGTTCGGCGGGAATCGACAACCGGTCGGTGCTTTCCTCGATGGCCCTGCCGGGTGGGCACAGGCTCGTGAGGATCTCCCGGACCCGCGGCAGGTCGTCGAGGCTCACCGGGACGACCTCGCAGTAGCTTCCGCCGGTTCGCGCCTTCAGTTCGTCGGCCGTTCCCTCGGCGATCACGGTGCCCTTGTCGATGACGACGATGTTGTCGCTCAGTAGATCGGCCTCTTCGAGGTACTGCGTGGTCAGCAGGATGGTGATGCCCTGCTCCTTGAGTGCGGAGACGAGGGACCACACGCCCTGGCGGCTGCGGGGGTCGAGGCCGGTAGTCGGTTCGTCGAGGAACACCACCTCGGGCCGGATCACCAGGCCGCAGGCGATGTCGACGCGCCGGCGCATACCGCCGGAATACCCGGACACCTTCCGGTCGCCCGCGTCCAGCAGATCGAACTGGGTCAGCAGATCCTGCGCCCGCGCCTTCGCCGCCGTCTTGGGCAGGCCCATCAGGCGGCCGAACAGCACGAGATTCTCGCGGCCGGTCAACGACTCGTCGAGAGCGGCGTACTGGCCCGTCATCATGATGCTGCGACGGACGTCGGCCGCCTCCTCGACCACGTCGTGCCCGGCGACGAATGCGCGGCCCGCATCGGGGCGCAGCAACGTCGACAGCACGTTGACGGTGGTGGTCTTCCCTGCGCCGTTGGGGCCCAGGATGCCCAGCACCGTGCCGCGGGGCACCTCGAAGCTGACACCCCGCAACGCTGCTACGTCACCGAAGGATTTCTCGATTCCCTCGACAAGAACGGCGGTGTCAGGTGCAGGCATGTCCCCGAGTATGTCACGCGAAGAAGGTGATCAACGCAGACCGGCGTACACCTTCGCGCCCGCCGAACGGGAAGCGGAAACTTTTGTAACGCGTCGAGACACGCACACGATAATTGCCGGACGTCTGTACCACTTCGTCCCCTGCTGCCGCGGCGTTCACCGGGTCGATCGGCCGGAATGTCGTGACGTGCCGCAACGTTCTGGTTCGGGACAAGCGCCACAGGGCAATTCGGGTCGCCCCCGCGACCGCCGGACCGAATGTGAGCTTCGACATGCGCCTTTCGCGTCCCCGTCGGGTGCGCGCCGACCCGTAGCCGGTCGCTCCTGCTGCTTCTGTCCCTGTCTACTTCTGTCCTTACTACTCAGGGGTGACCCACGTCGTGATGTCGGCGTGGACCACCTCGGCTCCCCGGCGGTCGAGGATGCGCACGGGCACGACCACGTCGGTGCCCGCGGTGATCGCGCCGAAGTCCGGCAGTTCTGTCAGTTCCGCGACGGCGCGCAGCGGGCCGTTCGCCTTGGCGAGGTAGTCGACGGTCATCGACTTCGGGATCCACCGGTGGGTCGACGGCACGGTCGCCTCGGACAGCATGCCCATGGCGGCCTCGGCGAGGTTGCACGCGGCGATCGCATGGAACGTGCCCAGGTGGTTGCGGACGCCCCACCACTTGGGCGCCCGCACCTCGCAACGGCCCGGCCGCATCTCGACGACGCGGGGGAGCACCGAACCGAAGTAGGGGACGCGGATGCACATGCCGACGGAGAACAACGCGTGTCCGAGCGCGTTGTCGGGGAGCTTCTGCCAGGCGGCGTAAGTGGGGCTCGAGGGTGTCATGCCCAGATATTACTTGAAAGTAAGTTTCAGGCCCGGCGAGAGTGATCGAGCCCGGTTTGATCTCTTCTGCCCGGTACGGCATACTGGTCGGGTTGCCTTGTCTGGGACGCGATCGTTTGCGGCCCGAAACAGGTGGGGTGAAACGTCGCGGTGTAGATCGAATGACCTGCTCGCGGCCACATGCAAGACGGAAGCAGTACCTACTGGCACTCGAAACGAGTGCATCCGGTACGCGTTCCCGGCCCGAAGAGCTGAAAAGTTGCGGGTCGGAGAATGAGTGGGAGGGCGACACGCCCGACCGCGTGTACCGGAGAACCATGACAGATGAACAGCGGCAGCGGATCGGGTGTGTCCCGGTCGCCTAGCGTTCGGACAGTTGCGGCCCAGGTAAGGGACTGTGCAGACGAGGTAGTTCGGCCCGACTCGGGTGGGACTACGAAACGCGGCAAGAAAAGGACACTAAGCGTGGCGGGACAGAAGATCCGCATCAGGCTCAAGGCCTACGACCATGAGGCGATCGACGCGTCAGCGCGCAAGATCGTCGAGACGGTGACCCGTACCGGGGCCCGCGTCGTTGGACCCGTGCCGTTGCCGACCGAAAAGAACGTGTACTGCGTCATCCGCTCGCCGCACAAGTACAAGGACTCGCGCGAGCACTTCGAGATGCGTACTCACAAGCGGCTTATCGACATCCTCGACCCGACGCCCAAGACGGTTGACGCGCTCATGCGCATCGACCTTCCGGCCAGCGTCGACGTCAACATTCAGTGAGCGCGGCGGAGACAAAAACAATGACTGATACCAAGATCAAGGGAATCCTGGGCACCAAGCTCGGCATGACCCAGGTCTTCGACGAGAACAACCGGGTCGTTCCGGTCACCGTCGTGAAGGCCGGACCGAACGTCGTGACCCAGATTCGTACCGAAGAGCGTGACGGCTACAGCGCCGTGCAGCTCGCGTTCGGCGCCATCGACCCGCGCAAGGTGAACAAGCCGACTTCCGGCCAGTTCGCCAAGGCCGGCGTCACCCCGCGCCGCCACGTTGTGGAGCTCCGCGTTGCCGACACCTCGGAGTACGAGGTCGGCCAGGAACTTACCGCCGAGGTCTTCGAGGACGGCGCCTACGTCGACGTCACCGGAACCAGCAAGGGTAAGGGCTTCGCCGGAACCATGAAGCGCCACGGCTTCGCCGGTCAGGGTGCATCGCACGGTGCACAGGCCGTTCACCGTCGCCCCGGTTCCATCGGTGGTTGCGCCACTCCGGGCCGCGTGTTCAAGGGCATGCGCATGTCCGGCCGCATGGGTAGCGACCGCATCACGACGCAGAACCTCTCCGTTCACAAGGTGGACGCCGAGAACGGCCTGCTGCTGATCAAGGGTGCGATCCCCGGCCGCAAGGGTGGCCTCGTGATCGTCAAGAGTGCAGTGAAGGGTGGTGCACGAGCATGACCAGCACCGAGACATCGACGACCAAGCTGACGCTGGACGTCAAGGTCGCCGGCGGCAAGACCAACGGCACCGTCGATCTCCCCGCGGAGGTCTTCGACGCGCCTGCCAACATCGCGCTTCTTCACCAGGTTGTCGTCGCGCAGCTCGCCGCTGCACGTCAGGGCACCCACTCCACCAAGACCCGCGGCGAGGTTCGCGGCGGTGGCAAGAAGCCGTACCGCCAGAAGGGCACCGGCCGCGCTCGTCAGGGCTCGACCCGTGCACCGCAGTTCGCCGGTGGTGGCACCGTCCACGGCCCGCAGCCGCGCGACTACAGCCAGCGGACCCCCAAGAAGATGAAGGCCGCCGCCCTGCGCGGAGCCCTCTCCGACCGGGCCCGCAACGAGCGCATCCACGTGATCACCGAACTGGTCGCCGGTCAGACTCCGTCCACGAAGTCCGCCCGCACCTTCCTCGGCGAGATCTCGGATCGCAAGAAGGTCCTGCTCGTCGTCGGACGCGCGGACATCGCGGCCTGGAAGAGCGTCCAGAATCTGGACGGCGTGCACCCCATCGCACCCGACCAGCTCAACACCTACGACGTGCTCAACAGCGATGACGTCGTGTTCAGCGTCGAGGCGCTCAACGCGTTCATCCACGGGCCCGCCGAGACCGCCCAGGAAGAGAACAAGGAGGAGGGCAAGTGAGCACCATCGCCGATCCCCGCGACATCCTGCTCGCCCCGGTCATCTCCGAGAAGTCCTACGGACTGATCGAGGAAGGCACCTACACCTTCCTGGTGCACCCGGACTCGAACAAGACGCAGATCAAGATTGCCGTCGAGAAGATCTTCGGCGTCACCGTGACCAGCGTCAACACCGCCAACCGTCAGGGCAAGCGCAAGCGGACCCGGTTCGGTTACGGCAAGCGCAAGGACACCAAGCGCGCGCTCGTGACCCTCTCGGCCGACAGCAAGCCCATCGAGATCTTCGGAGGACCGGTCGCGTAAGCGCCGGGACTTGACGAGACATAGAGGACGAGAAGACTCATGGCAATCCGTAAGTACAAGCCGACTACCCCGGGCCGTCGTGGCTCGAGCGTCTCGGACTTCGCCGAGATCACTCGGTCGACCCCCGAGAAGTCGCTGGTTCGCCCGCTCCACGGACGCGGTGGACGTAACGCACACGGTCGTATCACCACCCGGCACAAGGGTGGCGGACACAAGCGCGCCTACCGGCTGATCGATTTCCGTCGCAACGACAAGGACGGCGTGCCGGCCAAGGTCGCTCACATCGAGTACGACCCCAACCGCACCGCGCGTATCGCCCTGCTGCACTACGCGGACGGCGAGAAGCGCTACATCATCGCCCCCAAGGGCCTGTTCCAGGGTGCACCGGTCGAGTCCGGTGCCGGCGCCGACATCAAGCCCGGCAACAACCTGCCCCTGCGCAACATCCCGACGGGTACGACCATCCACGCGGTGGAACTCCGCCCGGGTGGCGGCGCGAAGATGGCCCGCTCGGCCGGATCCAGCATCCAGCTGCTCGGTAAGGAAGGCACCTACGCCACGCTGCGTATGCCGTCCGGCGAAATCCGTCGAGTCGACGTTCGCTGCCGCGCCTCGATCGGTGAGGTCGGCAACGCCGAACAGTCGAACATCAACTGGGGCAAGGCCGGCCGTATGCGCTGGAAGGGCAAGCGCCCGACCGTCCGTGGTGTCGTGATGAACCCGGTCGACCACCCGCACGGTGGTGGTGAGGGTAAGACCTCCGGTGGTCGCCACCCGGTCAGCCCGTGGGGCAAGCCCGAGGGCCGCACCCGCAAGAACAAGGCGAGCGACAAGCTCATTGTCCGTCGTCGCCGTACCGGCAAGAACAAGCGCTAGGAGGGAGTGAAGGATGCCACGCAGCCTCAAGAAGGGCCCGTTCGTCGATGACCACCTCCTCGCGAAGGTGGACGTGCAGAACGAAAAGGGAACCAAGCAGGTCATCAAGACCTGGTCCCGTCGTTCCACGATCATCCCGGACTTCATCGGCCACACGTTTGCGGTTCACGACGGCCGCAAGCACGTCCCCGTGTTCGTTTCCGACTCGATGGTCGGACACAAGCTCGGAGAGTTTGCACCGACCCGCACGTTCAAGGGTCACATCAAGGATGATCGGAAGGCGAAGAGGCGATGAGCAACACCGAAACCGCCAACCCGACCGCCAAGGCAGTAGCGCGCCACGTGCGCGTCACGCCGATGAAGGCGCGTCGCGTTGTGGACCTGGTCCGCGGGCGTTCGGTTGAAGACGCCCTGAACATCCTGAAGTTCGCGCCGCAGGCAGCGAGCGAGCCGGTCGCCAAGGTGATCGCCTCCGCAGCGGCCAACGCCGAGAACAACCTCGACCTCGACCCGAGCACGCTTGTCGTCGCCACGGCGTTCGTGGACGAGGGCGCGACCCTCAAGCGGTTCCAGCCGCGTGCACAGGGACGTGCGTTCCGTATCCGCAAGCGCACCAGTCACATCACCGTGATCGTGGAGAGCCTGCCGAAGACCGGAACATCGACCCGTAATCGCCGGAAGGGAAGTGCTCAGTAGTGGGCCAGAAAATCAACCCGCACGGCTTCCGCCTCGGCATCACCACCGACTGGAAGTCTCGCTGGTACGCAGACAAGCAGTACGCGGAGTACGTCAAGGAAGACGTCGCGATCCGTAAGCTCCTCGCCACCGGCATGGAGCGCGCGGGCATCGCGAAGGTCGAGATCGAGCGCACGCGTGACCGTGTTCGTGTCGACATCCACACCGCCCGCCCGGGCATCGTCATCGGCCGCCGCGGCGCCGAAGCCGATCGCATCCGTTCCGAGCTCGAGAAGCTGACCGGCAAGCAGGTCCAGCTGAACATCCTCGAGGTCAAGAACGCCGAGGCCGAGGCTCAGCTCGTCGCACAGGGTGTGGCCGAGCAGCTCTCGAACCGTGTCGCCTTCCGTCGCGCGATGCGCAAGGCCATCCAGTCGGCCATGCGTCAGCCCAACGTCAAGGGAATCCGCGTTCAGTGCTCCGGTCGTCTCGGCGGCGCCGAGATGTCCCGGTCGGAGTTCTACCGCGAAGGCCGTGTGCCGCTGCACACGCTTCGCGCGGACATCGACTACGGCCTCTACGAGGCCAAGACCACCTTCGGCCGCATCGGCGTGAAGGTCTGGATCTACAAGGGCGACATCGTCGGTGGCAAGCGTGAGCTCGCCGCCAACGTGGCTGCTCCCGCAGGCGACCGCCCGCGGCGTGAGCGTCCGAGCCGTCCCCGTCGCTCCGGTGCCACCGGCACCACCGCGACCAGCACCGATGCCGGCCGCGCAGCGACCGCCACCGCCGATGCACCCGCTACGACTGAACAGAAGGAGGGCTGACGCATGTTGATCCCACGGCGGGTCAAGCACCGCAAGCAGCACCATCCGAGCCGTTCGGGTGCCGCCAAGGGTGGAACCCAGGTGACCTTCGGTGACTACGGCATCCAGGCTCTCGAGCCCGCCTACATCACCAACCGGCAGATCGAGTCCGCTCGTATCGCCATGACCCGGCACATCAAGCGTGGCGGCAAGATCTGGATCAACATCTTCCCGGATCGCCCCCTCACCAAGAAGCCGGCCGAAACCCGCATGGGTTCCGGTAAGGGTTCGCCCGAGTGGTGGATCGCGAACGTCAAGCCCGGTCGCGTGATGTTCGAAATGAGCTACCCCAATGAGGAGATCGCTCGTGAGGCCCTGCGTCGCGCGATGCACAAGCTCCCGTGCAAGTGCCGGATCGTGACAAGGGAGGAGCAGTTCTGATGGCTACTGGAACCCCAGCCGCAGAGCTCCGCGAGCTCACCGAAGAAGAGCTGGTCACCCGGCTTCGTGAGTCGAAGGAAGAGCTGTTCAACCTTCGTTTCCAGATGGCCACGGGTCAGATGGACAACAACCGTCGACTGCGTACCGTCCGTCACGAGATCGCGCGCATCTACACCGTTCTGCGTGAGCGTGAGCTCGGGCTGGCCGTCGGTCCGGACGCAGGTGACGCGGCATGAGTGAGGAAAAAGCAGTGAGCACTGAAGAGCGCGGCAGCCGTAAGGTCCGCACCGGATACGTCGTCTCCGACAAGATGGAGAAGACGATCGTGGTCGAGCTCGAGGACCGGGTCAAGCACCCGCTCTACGGCAAGATCATCCGGCGCACCAGCAAGGTGAAGGCGCACGACGAGAACGGCGTCGCAGGCATCGGTGACCGCGTGCAGCTGATGGAGACCCGTCCGCTGTCCGCGACCAAGCACTGGCGTCTCGTCGAGGTCCTCGAGAAGGCCAAGTAAGAAACCGAATAATGCATCCAGTACGATGGTGGGGTTGCCTTGCGGCAGACGCACGGCAACCCCACCGTTGTGCCGCCCACCCGGGCGGCCCCTCTCGCAGGGCACGGGTGCAGACCGCGCACGTCGGGTCGGAAATCTGCCGTGCAACAGTCCAGGTCAAGGAGAAGTAAGTGATTCAGCAGGAGTCGCGGCTGCGCGTCGCCGACAACACGGGTGCCAAGGAGATTCTCTGCATCCGCGTTCTCGGTGGTTCGTCTCGCCGCTACGCCGGGATCGGTGACATCATCGTCGCCACCGTCAAGGACGCCATCCCGGGTGGAAACATCAAGAAGGGCGAGGTCGTCAAGGCCGTCATCGTCCGCACCACCAAGGAACGCCGCCGTCCGGACGGGTCGTACATCAAGTTCGACGAGAACGCCGCCGTCCTCATCAAGCCGGACAACGATCCCCGTGGCACCCGCATCTTCGGCCCCGTCGGCCGTGAGCTGCGTGAGAAGAAGTTCATGAAGATCGTCTCGCTCGCCCCGGAGGTGCTGTGATGAAGGTGCACAAGGGTGACACCGTGCTGGTCATCGCCGGCAAGGACAAGGGCGCGAAGGGCAAGGTCATCCAGGCCTACCCCGCGACCAACAAGGTCCTCGTCGAAGGCGTGAACCGCATCAAGAAGCACACCGCGGTTTCCGCGAACGAGCGCGGAGCTTCCTCCGGCGGCATCGTCACGCAGGAAGCCCCGATCCACGTTTCCAACGTCGCGGTCGTCGACTCGGACGGCAACCCCACTCGCGTGGGCTACCGGACCGACGAAGAGTCCGGCAAGCGCGTTCGGATTTCCCGGAAGAACGGGAAGGACATCTGACATGACCTCCACTGAGAACAAGATCCAGCCGCGCCTGAAGACTCGCTACCGCGAGGAGATCAAGGCTGCGCTGAACACCGAGTTCGACTACGCCAACGTGATGCAGATCCCCGGCGTCGTCAAGGTCGTCGTCAACATGGGTGTCGGTGACGCCGCGCGCGACGCCAAGCTGATCAACGGTGCCGTCAACGATCTCGCTCTGATCACCGGTCAGAAGCCCGAGATCCGCAAGGCACGCAAGTCCATCGCGCAGTTCAAGCTCCGCGAGGGAATGCCGATCGGTGCCCGCGTCACGCTGCGTGGCGACCGCATGTGGGAGTTCCTGGACCGTCTCGTGTCCGTCGCGCTTCCCCGCATCAGGGACTTCCGCGGCCTGTCGGGCAACCAGTTCGACGGCAACGGCAACTACACGTTCGGCCTGAACGAGCAGTCGATGTTCCACGAGATCGACGTGGACAAGATCGACCGCCCGCGCGGCATGGACATCACCGTGGTGACCACCGCGACCAACAACGAAGAAGGCCGTGCCCTGCTGAAGCACCTCGGCTTCCCGTTCAAGGAGAACTGAGCTAATGGCTAAGAAGGCATTGGTCAACAAGGCCAACAAGAAGCCCAAGTTCGCGGTGCGCGCCTACACCCGCTGCCAGCGCTGCGGCCGTCCGCACTCGGTGTTCCGCAAGTTCGGCCTGTGCCGAATCTGCGTCCGTGAGATGGCGCACGCCGGCGAGCTGCCCGGCGTTCACAAGAGCTCCTGGTGAGCCGGTGACGCCGTCGCCGCAACGGCGACGGCGTCACCCCCACAGACTTCCGGTTCGTAACCTCGGACCGGGAAACGTAAGACCTACTTCGCGATAGGCCTGCGCCGGAAACGGCAGAGGGAACCGTTGTGAGAAAGGTAGAGGTCAACCTCATGACCATGACCGACCCCATCGCAGACTTCTTGACACGTCTGCGCAACGCCAACACGGCGTACCACGATGAGGTGAAGTTGCCCCACTCGAAGATCAAGGCGAACATCGCCGAGATCCTCAAGCGCGAGGGTTACATCGCCGACTACCGCACCGAAGACGCCGAGGTGGGCAAGACCCTCATCGTCGACCTGAAGTACGGCCCGAGCCGTGAGCGCAGCCTTGCCGGCGTGCGCCGCGTCTCCAAGCCCGGTCTGCGTGTGTACGCGAAGTCCACCAACCTGCCCAAGGTTCTGGGCGGCCTCGGCGTGGCGATCATTTCCACGTCCACCGGCCTGCTCACCGATCGCCAGGCGGCCAATCAAGGAGTGGGCGGGGAAGTCCTCGCCTACGTCTGGTAAGGGAGGCCACCACAATGTCGCGTATTGGAAAGATTCCCGTCACCGTCCCCGGCGGCGTCGACGTCTCGATCGACGGCCAGGACGTCACGGTCAAGGGTCCCAAGGGCTCGCTGGCCCTCACGATCTCCGAGCCGATTGCCATTGCGAAGAACGACGACGGCACGCTCAGCGTGACCCGTCCGGACGACGAGCGTCGCAGCCGCGCGCTGCACGGTCTGTCTCGCACCCTGGTGCAGAACCTCATCACCGGTGTCACCGACGGTTACACCACCAAGATGGAGATTCACGGCGTCGGTTACCGCGTTGCTCTGAAGGGCAAGGACCTCGAGTTCGCACTCGGCTACAGCCACCCGGTCCCGATCGAGGCTCCGGAAGGCATCACCTTCGCGGTCGAGTCGCCCACCAAGTTCTCGGTGTCGGGCATCGACAAGCAGAAGGTCGGGCAGATCTCGGCCAACATCCGTCGTCTCCGTCGTCCGGACCCGTACAAGGGCAAGGGCGTGCGTTACGAGGGTGAGCAGATCCGCCGCAAGGTCGGAAAGACGGGTAAGTGATATGAGCCAGACTGCAAACCAGAAAGCCAAGCGGGTTCCGCTCGGCAAGGATGCGTCCACGAAGCGTCGCCTGTCGAAGGTGCGTCGTCACTTCCGTCTCCGCAAGAAGGTCTCCGGCACGCCCGAGCGTCCCCGCTTGGTCGTCAACCGGTCCTCGCGCCACATCCACGTCCAGCTCGTGGACGACCTCGCAGGCCACACCCTGGCCGCGGCGTCGACCACCGAGGCCGACGTGCGTGCAGCGGACGGCGACAAGAAGGCCCTCAGTGCGAAGGTCGGTCAGCTGATCGCCGAGCGCGCGAAGGCAGCCGGTGTCGAGGCCGTCGTGTTCGACCACGGCGGACACGGCTACCACGGTCGCATCGCGGCCCTTGCGGACGCAGCTCGCGAAGGCGGGTTGAAGTTCTGATGACCAAGACCGAGTACATGAACGGAAGGACAGCCTGATGCCGGGACGTCAGAGGCGTGACGGCGGAAGCGGACCCGCCGGACAGAATGGCCCCAACACCGGGGACAACCGCGGCGGCGGCGACCGTCGTGGTGGCGGTCGCGACGATCGTCGCGGCGGACAGTCGGCCGAGAAGTCGAACCACATCGAGCGCGTCGTCACGATCAACCGCGTGTCGAAGGTCGTCAAGGGTGGTCGTCGCTTCAGCTTCACCGCTCTGGTGATCGTGGGCGACGGCAACGGACTGGTCGGCGTCGGCTACGGCAAGGCCAAGGAAGTTCCTGCGGCCATCCAGAAGGGCGTCGAGGAGGCTCGCAAGAGCTTCTTCCGTGTTCCGATGATCGGCAGCACCATCACGCACCCGATTCAGGGTGAGGCCGCAGCGGGCGTCGTCATGCTGCGTCCGGCAAGCCCCGGTACCGGTGTCATCGCCGGTGGCGCGGTGCGTGCCGTGCTGGAATGCGCCGGCATCCACGACATTCTGTCGAAGTCGCTCGGTAGCGACAACGCCATCAATGTTGTGCATGCGACCGTCGCTGCGCTCAAGGGCCTGCAGCGCCCCGAGGAAGTTGCCGCTCGCCGCGGTCTCGCCCTCGAGGACGTTGCCCCCGCCGGCATGCTGCGTGCGCGCGCACAGGCTGGGAGCGTGAAGTAATGGCCGAACTCAAGGTCACTCAGATCAAGAGCACCATCGGTACCAAGCAGAACCAGCGGAACTCGCTGCGCACCCTCGGCTTGAAGGGCATCCGTCAGACGGTTGTCCGCGAGGACAATGCCCAGAACCGCGGTCTGATCAACGTGGTGCGCCACCTCGTCACAGTTGAGGAGGTCTAACCATGACCATCAAACTGCATCACCTGCGCCCCGCGCCGGGAGCCAAGTCGGACAAGATTCGCGTCGGTCGTGGTGAAGGCGGCAAGCGCGGCAAGACCGCAGGTCGCGGCACGAAGGGCACCAAGGCCCGCAAGAACGTGCCCGCCGCCTTCGAGGGTGGACAGATGCCGCTGCACATGCGTCTGCCCAAGCTCAAGGGTTTCACCAACCCGTTCCGCACCGAGTACCAGGTCGTCAACGTCGGCGACATCGCCCGTCTGTTCCCCGAAGGTGGACAGGTCACGGTCGAGGACCTCGTTGCCAAGGGTGCCGTTCGCAAGAACCAGCTCGTCAAGGTTCTCGGCGACGGCGACCTGACTGTCGCCGTCCAGGTGACGGTCGACAAGTTCACCGGCTCCGCCAAGGAGAAGATCGCTGCTGCCGGTGGTACCGCCACCGAGCTGTGAGCTATCACCGCTAGCCAGTAGATGGCCGCAGTACAGCCTCGCGCTGTACTGCGGCCATTTGCGGCTGTACGGGAAGCACTGCCGCAGGTCTCCCAACTGTGCGTTCAGTTGCCACTGTTAGAGTTCTAGAGTTCATTCACGGACAAGTCGGTTACGACTTCGTCTCCCCACCGTCGTGCCAGGAGGATCTTTGCTTTCCGCCTTCGTCTCGGCCCTCAGGACCCCGGACCTGAGGCGGAAGATCCTCATCGCGCTCGGTCTCGTTGCGCTGTATCGCATCGGCGCGGTGATCCCGTCGCCGGGTGTCGACTACGGCAACGTCCGATCGTGCGTCGATCAGCTGTCGGGCGGCGACTCCGCGGGCATCTACTCGCTGATCAACCTGTTCTCCGGCGGTGCACTGCTGCAGCTGTCCATCTTCGCGATCGGCATCATGCCGTACATCACGGCCAGCATCATCGTCCAGCTGTTGACGGTCGTCATTCCGAAGTTCGAGGAACTCCGGAAGGAAGGCCAGTCCGGCCAGGCGAAGATGACGCAGTACACGCGCTATCTGTCGATCGCCCTGGCGATCCTGCAGGCCACCGGCATCGTGGCGCTCGCGTCGCGCGGCCAGCTGCTGCAGGGATGCCAGGAAGAGATCATCGCCGACAAGAGCATCTTCGGCCTCGTGATCATCGTGCTGGTCATGACCGCGGGCGCTGCCCTCGTCATGTGGTTCGGCGAGGTCATCACCGAGCGCGGCGTCGGCAACGGCATGTCGCTGCTGATCTTCTCGGGTATCGCGTCCCGCCTGCCGTCCGAGGGCAAGGCCATCCTGGACAGCCGCGGGGGACTGATCTTCGCGATCATCTGCGTCGCGGCGCTCGCCATCATCGCCGGCGTGGTCTTCGTCGAGCAGGGCCAGCGGCGCATCCCGGTGCAGTACGCCAAGCGCATGGTCGGCCGCAAGATGTACGGCGGTTCGTCGACGTACCTGCCGCTGAAGGTCAACCAGGCCGGCATCATCCCGGTCATCTTCGCGTCCTCGCTGCTGTACCTGCCGAACCTCATCGCGCAGCTCACCGGTGCCACGTCGTCCGCCGACCCCAGCTGGTGGCAGCGGATCATCAACGAGTACCTGGTGAATCCGAACAACCCGGTGTACATCGTGATCTACTTCGCGCTGATCGTGTTCTTCGTGTTCTTCTACGTCGCGATCACGTTCAATCCGGAAGAGCGCGCGGACGAGATGAAGAAGTTCGGCGGCTTCATCCCCGGTATCCGCCCGGGTCGCCCCACCGCGGACTACCTGAATTACGTGCTCAACCGCATCACCGTTCCCGGCTCGATCTACCTCGGCCTGATCGCGGTGCTGCCCCACTTCTTCCTGTCCGGAAGCCAGACCTCCAGCAGCATCTTCGGTGGTGCGGCCGTGCTGATTCTCGTCAGCGTCGCCCTGGACACGGTCAAGCAGATCGAAAGTCAATTGATGCAACGTAACTACGAAGGGTTCCTCAAGTGAGACTTGTCCTCCTTGGTCCTCCCGGTGCAGGCAAGGGCACCCAGGCCGCGATTCTGTCCGAGAAGCTCGGCGTCCCGCACATCTCCACGGGCGACCTGTTCCGCGCGAACATCGGCCAGGCCACCCCTCTCGGCCTCGAGGCGAAGAAGTACCTGGACGCCGGGGACCTGGTTCCCAGCGAGATCACCAACAACATGGTGAAGGCCCGCGTCGGCGAGCCCGATGCGGCCAACGGTTTCCTGCTGGACGGCTTCCCCCGGACCGTCGACCAGGCCCAGGCGCTCGAGGCGATCCTGGCCGAGCTGAACACCAAGCTCGACGCAGTGCTGTCGTTCATCGTCGACGAAGACGTCGTGGTCGAGCGGATGCTGGCCCGTGGCCGCGCCGACGACAAGGAGGACGTCATCCGCAACCGGCTCCGGGTGTACCGCGAGGAGACCGCGCCGCTGCTCGATTACTACAAGGAGCAGCTGGTGACCGTCGACGCCCTCGGTGAGGTCGACGAGGTCAACGCTCGCGCACTGGCAGCGCTGGGCAAGTAATGGGCTTCGGGCGTAAACGCAAGGTCGTTCCGTTCCGGACCGCGGGCGAGCTGGACGCGATGGCGGCCGCCGGTGCCATCGTCGGTGCGGCTCTCGTCGCGGTCCGCGAAGCGGCGAAGCCGGGTGTGAGCACGCTCGAACTCGACGAGGTGGCCGAGTCGGTCATCCGCGGCGCAGGCGCCGTGCCGTCGTTCAAGGGCTACCACGGGTTCAGCGGGTCGATCTGTTCGTCCGTGAACGATCGCGTGGTGCACGGGATTCCCTCGGCAGAAGACATTCTCGCCGAGGGAGACCTCGTCTCCATCGATTGCGGCGCCATTCTCGACGGCTGGCACGGCGATTCTGCGTGGACCTTCGGTGTCGGCGACATCATCGAAGCGGACCAGCAACTCAGCGAGGCCACCCGGCTGTCGATGGAGGCGGGCATCGCGGCCATGCTGGCCGGCAACCGGCTCACCGACATCTCGCATGCCATCGAACTCGGTACCCGCGCCGCCGAGGTCGCGCACGACCGCAAGTACGGCATCGTCGACGGCTACGGCGGTCACGGCATCGGCCGCGAAATGCACATGGAGCCGTTCCTCGCCAACGAGGGAGCCCCGGGCAAGGGACCCCAGCTGGTGGTCGGATCCGTTCTCGCGATCGAACCGATGCTGACCCTCGGGACCACGGATACCGTTGTCCTCGAGGATGATTGGACTGTCGTCACCACGGACGGCACTCGTGCCGCGCATTGGGAGCACACCGTCGCTGTCACCGAGGACGGACCGCGCATCCTCACCCTGCGTCCGGAGTAGCGAGCGCCCGCGGGCGCGGGCCTACACGTCGATCAGCAGCGTCACCGGACCGTCGTTGACGAGGCTGATCTCCATGTGTTCGCCGAACACACCCGTCTCGACGGTGGCGCCCAGCTCGCGCAGGGCGCCGGTGAATTCGTCCACCAGTGGTTCCGCCACGGGCCTCGGCGCCGCGGCGGACCAGGACGGGCGCCTGCCCCGGCGGGTGTCCGCCATCAGCGTGAACTGACTGGCGACGAGCACCGGGGCGTCGAGGTCGGCGGCGGACTGCTCGTTCTCCAGGATGCGCATGGTCCACACCTTCTTCGCGAGCAGAGCCGCCTTCGCCGCGTCGTCCGTGTGGGTGACGCCGATCAGGACGAGCAGCCCGTGGCCGCCGGCCGGGGGAGTGATCCGTCCCACCTCGTCGCCGTCGACCCGGACCGACGCGGACGTCACTCGCTGTACCAGGGCGCGCACGCACACCATCCTTCGAGTCGTGACCGGTGGGGTTCGGAAGCGGAATTCTCGCCGGGCGGGCGGGTCCGCCGGGGACCGCATTTGGCCTGGTGAGCAATTTCCCGTAACATGGATCAACGGTGCGCTATGCGTGCCGGTTGTCTGCGTGCCCAGTGCCGGATTCGATCCGGATTGTTCATGTTTCGGCCGGTGAAGATCCCATTGGGCGCCACGGTAACGGAAACAGATGCAATAAGCACGCCAAACCACATGGATCGCGGAGGATATGGCTAAGAAAGACGGGGCCATCGAGGTCGAGGGACGAGTAGTCGAGCCGCTGCCCAATGCGATGTTCCGCATTGAGCTCGAGAACGGCCACAAGGTTCTCGCCCACATCAGCGGAAAGATGCGTCAGCACTACATTCGCATCCTCCCGGAAGATCGCGTTGTCGTGGAGCTGTCGCCCTACGACTTGTCGCGCGGACGCATCGTTTACCGGTACAAGTAGAAGCTTCCCCGCCCGACCAGGTCGGGGAGAAGTACGTCCGCTGCGGATCTGCGTAGTGGGCTGCCACAAAACAGGAGATCAGAAGACGTGAAGGTTCAGCCGAGCGTCAAGAAGATCTGCGAAAAGTGCAAGGTGATCCGTCGTAACGGCCGGGTCATGGTGATCTGCGAGAACCTGCGCCACAAGCAGCGTCAGGGCTAGATCTCCGCTTTTCGAGGATCTGCTTGGCAACAAGCAAAGATGACCTCCCAGCACCAGCCAGTACCCACGGCTCTCGAGCAGGTACTGGTTCACCCCCGGCACGGAGGCCGGGGCCCCACTGAGTTAGTTGAAGCATCGCCGGTCGCGAGACCGCCGACGTTTGAAGAGGCACAGGGGATGGACTGGGAGCAGACCTCCGCACACCGATAGGAATGCCGACATGGCACGTCTCGCAGGTGTCGATCTTCCCCGTGAAAAGCGGATGGAGATCGCACTTACTTACATCTACGGCATCGGCCGTACCCGCTCCAAGGAGATCCTGGACGCCACCGGCGTCAGCCCGGATCTGCGGAGCAAGGATCTCTCGGACGAGGATCTGGCCAAGCTCCGCGAGTACATCGAGGAGTCGCTGAAGGTCGAGGGTGACCTTCGCCGCGAGGTCCAGGCCGACATCCGACGCAAGATCGAGATCGGCTGCTACCAGGGCTTGCGCCACCGTCGTGGTCTGCCCGTGCGTGGTCAGCGCACCAAGACCAACGCCCGCACCCGTAAGGGTCCGAAGCGCACCATTGCAGGCAAGAAGAAGGCGAAGTAATGCCCCCCAAGTCACGTGGCACCGGTCCGAAGAAGACCCAGAAGGCGCGTCGCAGGGACAAGAAGAACGTCCCGCACGGCGCCGCTCACATCAAGAGCACGTTCAACAACACCATCGTGTCCATCACGGACCCCGCCGGAAACGTGATTTCCTGGGCGTCCTCGGGACACGTCGGCTTCAAGGGTTCGCGTAAGTCGACCCCGTTCGCCGCCCAGCTGGCCGCAGAGAACGCAGCCCGCAAGGCGCAGGAGCACGGCGTCAAGAAGGTCGACGTCTTCGTCAAGGGCCCCGGCTCCGGCCGTGAGACCGCGATCCGCTCGCTTCAGGCCGCAGGCCTCGAGGTCGGCACCATCTCCGATGTCACCCCCCAGCCGCACAACGGCTGCCGTCCGCCCAAGCGGCGTCGGGTCTAGCGGGAAGGATAGGTAGAAAAAAATGGCACGTTATACCGGACCCATCACCCGCAAGTCGCGTCGTCTGCGCGTCGACCTCGTTGGAGGCGACCAGGCGTTCGAGCGTCGTCCCTACCCGCCGGGCCAGCACGGCCGCGCGCGGATCAAGGAGAGCGAGTACCTGCTCCAGCTGCAGGAGAAGCAGAAGGCTCGCTTCACCTACGGCGTCATGGAGAAGCAGTTCCGCCTGTACTACAAGGAGGCGAACAACCGCCCCGGTAAGACCGGTGAGAACCTGCTCCGCATCCTGGAGTCGCGTCTCGACAACGTCGTGTACCGCGCCGGACTGGCTCGCACCCGCCGCCAGGCCCGTCAGCTGGTCACGCACGGTCACCTTCTCGTGAACAACAAGAAGGTCGACATCCCCAGCTACCGCGTCTCGCAGTACGACATCATCGATGTCAAGGACAAGTCGCTGTCGACGCTTCCCTTCCAGGTTGCGCGCGAGACCCAGGGCGATCGCCCGATCCCGGGTTGGCTGCAGGTTGTCGGTGGACGTCTCCGGGTTCTGGTTCACCAGCTTCCCGAGCGTGCGCAGATCGACGTTCCTCTGCAGGAACAGCTCATCGTCGAGTACTACTCGAAGTAGGCCTGACGGCTCGTGCGCCTTTCCGGTAGTTCCGACTACCGGAAAGGCGCACGGGCACGAAGTGCCTTTCCCATCGTGGGCGTCAAATAGCGGACGCCCGTACAGGAGGAAATCCAATGCTCATTTCTCAGCGACCCACGCTGACCGAAGAGGTCATCGCTGACAACCGCTCGAAGTTCGTCATCGAGCCCCTCGAGCCAGGCTTCGGGTACACACTCGGCAATTCGCTCCGCCGTACGCTGCTCTCGTCGATTCCCGGCGCTGCTGTCACCAGCATCCGCATCGACGGCGTTCTGCACGAGTTCACCACAGTTCCCGGTGTGAAGGAAGATGTCACCGACATCATCCTGAACCTCAAGGGTCTCGTCGTGAGCTCCGAAGAGGACGAGCCGGTCACCATGTACGTCCGCAAGCAGGGCCCCGGCGCTGTGACCGCAGGCGACATCGTGCCCCCGGCCGGCGTCACCGTGAACAACCCGGATCTGCACATCGCCACCCTGAACGACAAGGGAAAGCTGGAGATCGAGCTCGTCGTCGAGCGCGGTCGCGGCTACGTCCCCGCCGTCCAGAACAAGGCGTCCGGCGCCGAGATCGGCCGTATCCCGGTCGACTCGATCTACTCGCCGGTGCTCAAGGTCACCTACAAGGTGGAGGCCACCCGCGTCGAGCAGCGCACCGACTTCGATCGGCTCGTGCTCGATGTGGAAACCAAGAACTCCATCACCGCTCGGGACGCGCTCGCTTCGGCGGGCAAGACCCTGGTTGAGCTCTTCGGCCTGGCCCGTGAGCTGAACGTCGAAGCAGAAGGCATCGAGATCGGACCCTCGCCCGCCGAGGCCGATCACATCGCTTCGTTCGGACTGCCCATCGAGGACCTGGACCTGACGGTCCGTTCCTACAACTGCCTCAAGCGCGAAGGTGTTCACACCGTCGGTGAGCTTGTCGGCCGTACCGAGTCCGATCTGCTCGACATCCGCAACTTCGGACAGAAGTCCATCGACGAGGTGAAGGTCAAGCTGCATTCGCTCGGCCTGGCCCTCAAGGACAGCCCCGCGTCCTTCGATCCCACCACCGTTGCCGGCTACGACGCCGCCACCGGAACGTGGAGCGACACGGACGCCGGTTCCTTCGGTGATGCCGAGGGCACCGAGGACTACGCCGAGACCGAACAGCTGTAGCTCACGGTCCTTTACTAGGAGATCATCATGCCCAAGCCCAAGAAGGGTGCTCGCTTCGGCGGGTCGGCTTCGCACCAGAAGGCGATCTTCGCCAATCTGGCTACCGCGCTCTTCGAGCACGGCCGCATCACCACCACGGAGTCCAAGGCCAAGGCCCTGCGCCCGTACGCCGAGAAGCTCGTCACGCACGCCAAGGCCGGAACCCTGGCTCACCGTCGCGAGGTTCTGAAGGTCATCCGCAACAAGGATGTCGTGCACACCCTGTTCGCGGAGATCGGCCCGTTCTACGCCGATCGTGACGGCGGCTACACCCGCATCATCAAGACGGTCCCCCGCAAGGGTGACAACGCGCCGATGGCGATCATCGAGCTCGTCAAGGAGAAGACCGTCACCTCCGAGGCCGACCGTGCTCGTCGCGTGAAGGCATCGCAGGATGCGCCGGCTGCTGCTCCCGCCGAGGAGAACGTCGTCGAGGCCGTCGAGGCCGAGGCAACCGACGCCGAGGTCGAGAACGCTGACGCCGTCGTCGAGGCCATCGAGGACGAGACCGCCACCGCGGCCGACGCTCCCGAGGCCGAAGAGGCCAAGAAGGACTAGTCCACTTGGTTTCGGCACACGCTGAATCGAACGAGCCCGTCGTCCCCCCGGGGGACGGCGGGCCCGTTTCGTATGAGACCCGTCGCTTGCGCCTGGACATCGCGTACGACGGAACCGATTTCTCCGGGTGGGCCCGCCAGAACGGCCTGCGCACGGTGTGCGGGGAGATCGAGGAGAAGCTCGGCGCCGTCCTGCGCACGCCGTTGCAGCTCACGGTGGCGGGGCGGACCGACGCCGGCGTCCACGCCACCGGTCAGGTCGCGCACGTCGACCTTCCGGTCGACGCCCTGCCGGAAGACCCGTCCCGGCTGGTCCGCAGGCTCGCGCGCTTTCTGCCGAAGGATGTGCGGATCAAGCGGATCTCCTTCGCGCCCGAACACTTCGATGCACGGTTCTCCGCGATGCGGAGGCACTACGAGTACCGCCTGACATCGGCGGTCTACGGTGCCGACCCGCTCCGAGCGAGGGACACCGTGTCGTATCCGAAGGTCCTGGACCTCGAACTCATGCGCTCGGCGTCCGCGATGCTGCTGGGACTGCACGACTTTGCGGCGTTCTGCAAACGCCGGGAAGGGGCCACCACGGTCCGCGATCTCCAGCGTTTCGATTGGGAACGCGACGGCGACGTGTTCACCGCCTTCGTCAGCGCCGACGCGTTCTGCTGGTCGATGGTGCGCAGTCTCGTCGGTGCGGTTCTCGCCGTGGGGGAGGGCAGGCGCGATCTCGGCTGGATCGAGGGTCTCCTCCGCGAGAAGTCGCGGTCGAGTTCGATTCTGGTGGCCCCCGCGCACGGACTGTCCCTGGTGCGGGTCGACTACCCCGAAGACGCGGATCTGGCGGCACGCAACCAGATCACCCGGGACGTTCGGACCGTGCCCGGTGGCTGCTGCGGCGACTGAAGCCGGATCGTCGACCTCCAGGATTGCCCCGGAAAGAAGGAGTGTGTTCATGACCGCAGTCGAGCCCGTCCGACTCGAGATCATCATCGGGTCCGTCAGAGTGGGCCGGATCGCTCCCGTCGTCGCCGGCTGGTTCGCCGAACGTGCGCGCGCCTACCCGGGACTGGACGTGGGGGTCATCGACCTCGCCGACACGCCGTTGCCGCAGGATCTCGGCGATTCCCCGGTGACGGACGAATTCCGCGAGCGGGTGGGCCGAGCCGACGGATTCGTGGCCGTCACCTCCGAATACAACCACGGCTACCCTGCGGCGCTGAAGACCGCGTTCGACAGTCTCAAACACGAATGGCGTTCGAAGCCCATCGGTTTCGTGTCGTACGGTGGGCTGGCCGGCGGGCTCCGGGCCACCGAACAGCTACGCCAGGTGGTGGCGGAACTGCACATGGTGTCGGTCCGGCAGAGTGTGAGCTTCCACCGGGTGCGCAAGAGATTCGACGACCAGGGGCAGACCACCGACGGCGCCGCCATCGACTCGGCGGACCGCATGCTGGCCCAGTTGGTGTGGTGGGCCGACGCGGTCCGGGTTCAGCGCGAGACCGCGCCGTACCCCGGCTAGTACTGGTAGGCGGGCGGGTACTCCTCCACCGCGCGCGGGCGGCCGATGAACGCAGTCTCGGACGAGATCGTGACCAGCATCAGTTCGATGCTCGTCCCTCCCGTCGACAGAAGAATCCGGTCGCCGAGAGCATTCGGCTGGACGATGGACAGGTCCGGTTCGGCGCCGGGCCACTGACTCGGCTCCCCGTACAGGTAGATCGCTGTGACCCCGGCGCGGGGCGGCAGCGCGTTGACGCCGTCGAACACCACCGTGTTGAACCTATTGTCGGACTGCGGGTTGTGACCCGCGATGCGCAACCGGTCAGGCGTGGCGATGGAGTCGATCAACGACGACCACGCGTCGGGCCGATCGGTGTGGATGAGCACCCGGGCACCTGTTGCAACGGCGCGGAACACCAGTTGCTGGGCGAGGTACAGCTCGCCCGCCACATAGACCATGCCGACGCCGGGACCTGCGATGCGGGCGGTGATTCCGTGGCCGTAGTCGTCGGAACCGATGAGCTGGCCGCACCCCGCCGGTGGCAACTGCAAGGCGCGCAGTTCCTCGACGGACATGTCGGTCAACGGCATCACGTCGTCGAGGTCCGACATCGCGAGGGGGAGATTGGACAGCAGCCCGTCCTTGTGCCTGCCCTGCATCGAGACGAGCCCGGGAATCGCGAGCGGCGCGGGCATCGTCCGGGTGGTCACCCGGCAGGCCGCACCGATCTTCACCTGGCCGTCGTACCCGCCGGGGCGGAGACGGATCGTCACCGTCGTGCCGAGGCTCGACGGAACCCACAGCTTCGCGAGCAGATCTCTCGTCAGGTACCGCGGGTCGACGCCGTAGCCGGTGTTGCACACTCCGGGCAGCGGCGCCTGCTTCCACGTCTGCGTGAAGGTTTTCGGGTCGACGCCGCGACTGATCTGCAGCGCGGCGGAGTCGATCTCGGGGGCGGTGAGAATCCGCGCGCGGCAGCCGGAATCGGCGAGGGCGCGCACGACCCGGCCGGCCGCGATCGTGATCGCGCGGGAAGCGCCTTCCTCGCCGCCGCCTCGCCGGGCCACAGTCGCGACGCTCTCGGTGGCGTCGAATCGCAGGGCGAGCCAGACCATCCGGGTCGCCGTCGCCGGGAGCGGTCCGACCAGTCTGTCGTACACATCGGTCGCGGGTGTGCCTGCCGCGGCGCGATAGCCGTGGCTGACGATGTCGATTCCGGTCAGCGAGATGTCGTGCTGCACGAGGCACGCGGCGAGCGCGTCGGTGGGGAGTTCGTGCGTCGTCTGGAAGCCGTCACGGGTGATCTGGGTGAGACTGCCCGCGGGAGGAAGGACCTCGACGACGGCGACCACGTTCCCCCCGTCCCAGCGGAGCCCGACGGACTGGCCGGTCGGCGCCTGGAAACCGACGGTGCGGGACTCCGTCCGGCCGGGTTCGGTGCAGTACCGCCAGTACGTCCGGGCCCAGTCCAGGCTCGACCAGCCGCCTACCCGGACGAGCGCGGCGACGACGAGAAGGACGGCAAGTGCGACGGCGCCCCACCAGACCAGCCCGCACAGCGAGGCCACGACGCCGCCGGTCACCCCCAGAAGTTGTGCGATGATCACCTCGGTCGCCGAGAACCGAAGAGACGACGGCCGACGTGTGACGCGTGAGCGGTCCATGGTTCCTCCCCCGAATACCTGAACCCAGCAGACCCGTACCCGTCCGCCGTGAAGATTGTCGATGGAACTGTACTGTGTCACCCCGAGCGCTGTGCAGCACGGGGGAGGAACAATGGCTGTAACACCCACCACCCGGTGGCAGGTCAACGGGTATCGCTTTCTGATCAGAAGGATGGAGCACGCCCTGGTGCGTCGCGACGTCCGAATGTTGCACGACCCCATGCGGTCGCAGTCACGCGCACTCGCGGTGGGGGTTGTGATCGCGTCACTCGGCCTCGCCGGGTGCGCAGCGCTGGCGCTGTTCCGTCCGCAGGACAAGATCGGTGACGCGTCGATCGTCGTCGGCAAGGACTCGGGCGCAATGTTCGTCGTCATGGGCGACACTCTCCGTCCCGTTTTGAATCTCGCGTCCGCCCGGCTCATCGTCGGAAAGTCCGAGAATCCGGTGATCGTCAAGGAATCTGAACTCGACACCCGCGCGCGCGGTGCCCTCGTCGGGATCCCCGGCGCGCCGTCGGCGCTGCCTGCCGGAGACCCCGCGGCGAAGACCCCGTGGACCGTGTGCGATTCGATCGCGGCCGACGGAAATCATTCCGTCACAACATCGGTCATCGTCGGGAAGACGGAGGGTTCCGACGGCGGCGGGTCCCTCACGGGAGATCAGGCACTGCTTGCGTCGACCTCCGACGCGTCGTACCTGATCTACGGCGGCAAGCGGGCCAGGGTCGACCTGGACGACCCTGCTGTCACCCGTGCGCTGGGCCTCGAAGGCGCCCGGCCGCGTCCGGTGAGCAAGGGCCTCGTCAACGCCATCCCCGAGGTGCCGCCACTCGCGGCTCCCGTCATTCCGGGGGCCGGAAGCAGCCCTCGGTATCCGTTGCAGGACAAGGTCGTGGGATCGGTGTTCACGGCGCTGATCGGCTCCGAGGCCACCCACTACGTGGTCCTTCGCGACGGAATCCAGAAGATCAGCTCGGCCGTCGCGAACCTGATCTTCCTGTCGGACTCGCACGGCGACACCGAGATGTCGAGCGTCCCGCCGGACGCCACCAAGCGAATCCCCTCCGTGGAACAGATTGAGGTGGACAGCTTTCCCGAGTCGGCGCCCACGATCGTCGATGCCTCCGACAGTCCCGTGAGCTGCCTGACGTGGAAGCCTCTCCGTGCACCGGACGAGACCGGCTCGAGTGGTCCGGCGGCCGAACTGTCGCTGGTCGCGGGCCGCGCCCTCCCGATCCCGGGCGACGCCCGCGCGGTCGAACTGGCCCAGGCGGACGGCGCGGGCGACAACGCCGACACGGTCTATGTACAACCGGGAACCAGCGGTTTCGTGCAGTCCACCGGCATCGAGCCCACGAGCACGCGACGTGACAGCTGGTTCTTCGTCGCGGACACGGGAGTTCGGTTCGGTATCCCGGACAGGGACGCGGACAAAGACTCTGCCAAGGCATTGGGGCTCGACGGCGCCCAGCCTCTCGCGCCCTGGCAGATACTCGCCCTCCTGGCGCAGGGCCCCTCGCTCGGAAAGTCGTCGGCGCTCGTTGCACACGACGGTGTCGCACCGGACCTCGACCCTGCCGCTGTCGCGTCAGGATCCAGATAGGAGTTCGCGGGGGAGGACGCGGTCTCGTTCAGGCGTCCGCATCCTCCCCGTCGGGCGGAGGGTCAGTTCCGGTCGGTCGCCGAGCGGAACCGGCGGCGGAGCGGGAACGACGCCAGGACGCCGAGCACGAGCAGTGCGCTCAGCGTTCCGGTGGCCGCCACTGCGACGTTGCGCGGCCGATGGTCCGGGGGAACAGCGGCCGGAAGCTCCTCGATCGCGACGGAATTCGACTGATCGACGATGGCATCGTCGAGGGGAACGTCGGCGGTGACTGCCGCCAGCGGATCGATGATCCCGTGCCCGACCGACGGATTCCACCCCTCTGCCGGAGCATGCGCCGTGGCCTCGATGCGGGCCATGACCTGTTGTGCGGACAGTTGCGGGAACCGCGAACGAACCAGGGCGACGGTCGCCGAGACGTACGGGGCGGCGAAACTCGTTCCCTGCACCGGCTCTGCGTTGCCCTCTGGGGCGTACACCGTGTTCGTCAGGTCGCCGGTGGTCGGGTGCAGTGACGTGAGACCGGTTCCCGGGGCTGCGACGTCGACCCACGGACCGGCCAGGCTGAAGTCGCTCGCCGAACCGTTTGGCTCGACGGAGCCGACGGTGAGCACGTAGTCGTCGTACCAGGCGGGACTCGCGATGGTGCTGACGGAGTCCCACAGATCGGCGCCGGGCCGGAGGGGGTCGACCGGTGGATTCTGAATCTTGCAGTCTCCTGAACCGAAGTTGCCTGCTGCCGCGACCACCACGGCGTTGTGCACGGTGACGGCGTACTTCACGGCAGCTCCCACGTACCGGTCGCCGCTGCCGATCCCCTCCGCAGCGGTCTTGCACGCGACCTCGGAGATGTTGATGACGGTCGCACCCTGGTCGGCCGCACGCCGGATCGCCGTCGCCATCGTCACAACGTTTCCGTATCCGCCGACCGAGTTGCCGGCGTTGTCGACCTCGTCGGCCTGGCCGGCGGGGTTGTACGCATTGCTCGACTGCCGGATCGACAGGATCCGCGAATCCGGTGCGCCACCGGAGAAACCGGAACCGGGCACCTGCGAGGCGCCGATCAACCCGGCGACGAGAGTGCCGTGCGCGTCGCAGTCGACCGTTCCGGTCTGCGTCCCCACGAGGTCGCCGCCGTCCACGAGTCCGGGGAGACGGGGGTGCCGCGAGACGCCGGTGTCGATCACCGCGACGATCTGACCGGCGCCCCTCGTGATCGGCCAGACCGACTGGAAGTCGAGATCGCGCTGGGCCGCCGGGACGTCGGGGCCGTCGGGCACGCGCACGGCATCTTTGCAATTGCGGCGTAGCTCGGCCTTCTGGCGGTCCGTCGGTGGAACAAGTCCGACGTCCACGGGAGCGGGCGCCACAGCCGAGGCGCCGCCCTGACCCACGGCGGCGGTGACCGCCACGATCGCGGTGGCCAGGACGACGCGGGTGAGCCGGCGCCTCACAGTCCACGCATCAGCGAGTAGAGACCGGTCACCCAGCACACCAGCGGGACGATCGACGCGATCACCGCCAGATCGATGAGCTCGGCCACCCGCCGCATCACGGGCGAGAACGTCCGGCGGGGGGCGAGGATTCCCAGCACCAGCCCGCCGACGGCGAACAGGATCGCGACCGCGAACGACACGATCGCGAAGTCGGGCACGGCGACAGCCGCGGCGGTGAGCAGCAGAACCAGTATCGTCACCCCGCCCGCGATCAGCGGAACGGCCTGCTCGGCGCTGCTGTATGTGCGTCCCCGGAACATCAGGACGGTGGCGGTGGCGACGGCGAGAGCGAGTCCGGGCCAGAAGATTCCGTCGTGCACGCCCGGGTGCGCCGCGACGAGGGCGCCGGTCACGGCGAGTGCCGTCATCGCGCCGACCAGGCCCGTGAGGTACTTGCGGGCACGTGCCGCTCGCTGTGCGAGGGAGTCGAACGAGGGCATCGTCACCTCGTCGTCCGGGTCGTCCTCGGACGGATCGACCGACGTGCCCGGAGCGGGGACCGGGGGCAGCGGAAGCTTCGCCAGCAGTATCGACACCCGGGCCGAGAAGGCGAGTCCGACCAGCGCCGCCGCCACGACGCCCGCGCCGACCGCGGCGGTCGGGTTGCCGAACAGCGTGGCCACGAGCGCGGCGATCGATCCGAACAGGGACGTCACCGACAATGCCGTGAACAGTCGCAGCCCGACCCCGCCCAGTCGTAACGCCAGAACGGCGGTGGTACCGGCCAGCGCGAGCCCGAGGAGCAGGTGCGCAGCGCCGAGATCGCCCGGCACGAACAGAATTCCCGCGGCGAACGAGAGGGGAACGGCGCATCCGCTGAGGACCACGGAACTGGGCGCGTCGCCGTAGACGCGGCCGGTGACCGCGCCGGCGATCAGGAACAGCAGGGCCGTCGCGACGGCACAACCCGCCCCCAGGAATCCTTCCGTCCCCGCCCCGGACCACAACAGTGCGAACGAACCGACGACGGTGCCGAGCACGGCGGCGACGGAGCCCACGACCCGTGCGGAACCCCGGGTCCACTCGCGGTCGCCCTCGGCGTCGGCGATCGCCACGTTGTACATGATGTCGTCGAACAGCGGCGGCGGTGCGCCGGCGTGCACACTCTGCAGCACGAGGAGATCCCCGTCGCGGATTCCGTGCTCGTGCAACGTCAACGTGGTCGAGAGCGGCGAGTGCCCGATCTTCGCGAGAACCCACTCGCTCGGTTCGTACTGTTCGAGGGAGTCGTCGAAATCGTTGGTACTGCGATGGGTGCGAATGGTGTCGACGATCCCCGGAACGAGGATGGCGAGCGGCACACCGAACGGCACGGCCATGTCGACCTGCGAATGCGTCGACAGGACGGTGATGCGGCACAGATCGGCCGCGGCACCGGGACGGGTGGACGAAGCGGATCCCCGCGATTCGTCATGGGTGACGGACACTGCGATTCCCCCAACTCTTCCGACGCACAACCCCATCTGCGCCGTTACGACACCGATCGACGACAGATCACGGATCGTCGTCCGGTTTGATCACGGGTGACCTTACGACACTGCGGGCGGTGCCTCCAGTGTCTACAGGGCACGACCTCCTATATGCCCGATCGCCCTCCATGGGTTAGTGTCTGACTTCGCGGATCGAGCCCAGGGGGGCGGACCCGGAGTTTCGGGATCGGATCGGCTGCACGGTTTTTTCTGGGCGGTTGTAGTCATGGGGGGCGAGTAGTGAGCACTATTCGATTCGTGCGCAAAGCGCGACGGGAAGTACCACGCATTCCGGGCGGCGAAGTGAGCTTGCAGGCTCCGCCCGAGATTCCACGTCTGGTTCCCGGAAACCTTCTGACCAAGCTCCTTCCCGTGGTCATGGTCGTCGCCATGGTCGGGATGATGGCCCTGATGTTCTCGTCGGGCATGGCCCGCAATCCGATGTCGATGCTCTTTCCCGTCATGATGATGGTGTCGATGCTCGGCATGCTGGCAGGCGGCGGCCGTGGTGGCCCGAAAGCGGCGGAGGCCAACGAGGACCGCAAGGACTACCTGCGCTACCTCGATCAGCTGCGGCGCGACGTCAACGAGACCGGCGGGCAGCAGCGAAAAGCGCTCGACTGGAGTCACCCCGAACCCGGTCTGCTGTGGACCCTCGCAGGCACGGCTCGCATGTGGGAGCGCCGTATCACCGACCCCGACTACTGCCACGTGCGCGTCGGCCGGGGAAGCCAGCGCCTCGCGACCCGCCTGATCGCGCCGGAGACCGGACCGGTGGAGGATCTGGAACCGGTTGCAGCGGTGTCGCTTCGTCGCTTCGTCCGCGCGCACTCCGTAGTTCAGGACCTGCCCACCGCGGTGTCGCTGCGCGGCTTTGCGGCCATCTCCGTCGAAGGGGACCGCGGTACCGCACGGTCCCTGGTGCGGTCGATGCTCATGCAGTTGTGCGCATTCCACGGCCCGGACAATCTCCTGGTCGCCGTCGTGTGCGGTCCCGACACGGAGCACGAGTGGGACTGGGCGAAGTGGCTGCCGCACGCGCAGCATCCGGACTCGTCCGACGGTGTCGGTTCGTCCCGCATGATCTACGGCTCGATCCTCGAACTCGAATCCGCGCTCGGCCCCCAGCTGTCGATGCGAAACCGGTTCTCGCGCAACGCGCCCGCCGCACCCGGTGTTCCGCAATTCGTCATCGTCGTCGACGGAGGGATTCTCGAGGGCGAATCGGGGATGATCACCGACGGCGGCGTCGACTCGGTCTCCGTTCTCGACATCAGCGGTTTCTGCCCGCGACTGACGGCCACGCGTGGCCTCCAACTCGTCGCGCAGGACGGATCCCTCGGCGCCCGCAGCGGAGTCGGAGTGGAGATGTTCGCGACAGCGGACCTCGTCAGCGCTCACCAGGCGGAAACACTGGCCCGGCGACTCGCGCCGTATCGGACGGCGTCGCATACGGCAGTGGACGCCGGCGACGACGATCAGCCGGTCCAGACGTGGAGCCAGATGCTGGGAATCGGCGACGTCGGCCGTCTCAACCCGGATCACGCGTGGCTGCCCCGCCAGGGCCGCGACCGGCTGCGGGTCCCGATCGGTGTGGGAGTGGACGGTCACCCGGTCGAGATCGACCTGAAGGAGTCGGCCGAGAACGGAATGGGGCCCCACGGACTGTGCATCGGAGCCACCGGTTCCGGTAAATCGGAGTTTCTGCGGACGTTGGTGCTCGGGCTGATCTCGACGCATTCGCCCGAGGCGCTCAACCTCGTCCTCGTCGACTTCAAGGGCGGCGCCACGTTCCTCGGCCTCGAGGACGCGCCGCACGTCGCCGCGGTGATCACCAACCTCGCCGAGGAACTCGCGATGGTCGACCGGATGCGGGACGCCCTCGCCGGTGAGATGAACCGACGCCAGGAACTTCTGCGCTCCTCCGGGAACTTCGCGAACGTCACCGAATACGAGAAGGCCCGCCAGGCCGGCGCCGACCTCGACCCGCTGCCCGCGCTGTTCATCGTCGTCGACGAATTCTCCGAACTGCTCAGCCAGCAGCCCGAGTTCGCGGACCTCTTCGTCGCCATCGGCCGACTCGGCCGGTCGCTGCACATCCACCTGCTCCTGGCGAGTCAGCGGCTGGAAGAGGGCAAACTGCGAGGCCTCGACAGCCACCTGTCGTACCGGATCGGCCTCAAGACGTTCTCGGCCAACGAATCGCGCACCGTGCTCGGTGTACCGGACGCCTACCACCTGCCCGCGACCCCGGGCGCCGGATACCTCAAATGCGATTCCGCGGAGATCGTCCGCTTCCAGGCCTCGTACGTGTCCGGCACCTACGAGGGCGGTCGCGTCGACAACGTGCGGCGCCCCGGTGAGGCGGCGGTCGACCTGCGGCCGAAGATCTTCACGGCCGCACCCGTCGCCGTCGACGTCGTCGAGATCCACGACGAACCACAGTCACTCCACCTGACCGAGGAGGCGGCGGAAACCCGCACCACCATCGACGTCGTGGTCGAACGGATCAAGGACCGCGGACCGCGCGCCCACGAGGTGTGGCTGCGGCCCCTCGACGCCGCGCCGACCCTCGACCAGATGCTGCCGAGGTCCGTTCTCACCGAACCGGTTCCCGCGCTGAGTTCGCTGCGTGCACCGATCGGGATCATCGACAGACCCTACGACCAGCGGCGCGACCCGCTCGTCGTGGATCTGTCCGGGTCCACCGGCAACATGGCCGTGGTGGGTGGACCACAGTCGGGCAAGTCCACTGCGATCCGCACGCTCATCACGTCGCTGGCCGCCACCCATTCCGCGGAGCAGGTGCAGTTCTACTGCCTCGACTTCGGTGGCGGCACGCTCGCCGGACTGTCGGGACTACCGCACGTCGGATCGGTCGCCAACCGCCTCGACGTGGACCGGGTGCGGCGCACCGTCGCCGAGATGAACACCATCGTGCGTCAACGCGAGGATCGTTTCCGCGAACTCGGGGTCGAGTCGATGGCGGAGTTCCGCCGTCTACGTGCCTCCGACCCCGGCAGCGGCGGCCCGGCTGCGGGGGTCGCGCAGGACCCGTTCGGCGACGTGTTCCTGGTGATCGACGGGTTCGGCAGCATCCGTCAGGATTTCGAGGCTCTCGAACAGCAGATCACCAACCTTGCGTCCCAGGGGTTGTCGTACGGCGTGCACGTGGTCCTCACGGCGTCACGGTGGGGCGAGGTCCGGCCCGCGCTCAAGGATCAGCTCGGCACGCGCATCGAGCTGCGGCTCGGTGACCCGTCGGACTCGGACCTCGGTCGCAAGACCGCGGCACTCGTTCCCGAAGGCAGGCCCGGACGCGGCATGACCCGCGACAGCCTGCATCTGCTCATCGGGTTGCCGAGGTTCGACGGGAGCTCGGATCCGACCGACCTGGCAACCGGGGTGGCGCACGCGGTGTCCGCCGTCGCCGCCGCGACCCACGGCAGGCCCGCTCCGGCGGTGCGAATGCTGCCGGCACAGATCGCCCGCGAAGACCTGCTCCACGCTGCCGGGGGGTGGCCGTCCTACCTGGACCCTGCGCAGGCATGTCTGCAGATTCCGATCGGCCTCGACGAGGCCGAGTTGGTCCCGACGTTCCTGAACTTCGCCGAGCAGCCCCACTTCCTGGTGTTCGGCGACACCGAATGCGGTAAGACGACGCTCCTGCGGAACATCTGCGAGGGCATCATGGCGTCGAACACGAGCAAACAGGCGAAGATCATTCTCGGCGACTATCGGCGCACGATGCTCGGTGTCGTCGAAACGGAGCACCTCGCCTCGTACGCACCGTCCGAGGACGTGCTGGGGACGAACATGAGGGATCTCGCGTTCCTGCTGAAGGAGCGCATGCCGGGTCCCGGTTTCAGCCGCCAGCAGCAGCGCGACCGGTCCTGGTGGTCGGGCCCCGAAATCTTCGTCGTCATCGACGACTACGACCTCGTCGTGACCTCGAGCGGGAACCCCGTCTCCGCGATCGTCGAATTCCTGCCGCACGCCCGCGACATCGGATTCCACCTGATCATCGCGCGACGCTCCGGCGGTGCGGCACGGGCGATGTACGAGCCGGTCATCGCACGCCTGCGTGATCTGCAATCCACGGGCCTCGTGATGAGCGGCAACCGGGAGGAGGGCAACCTCATCGGCACCGTCCGTCCGAGCGCGATGCCTCCCGGGCGCGGAACGCTGGTCAACCGTGCGGGTACCGGCCTGATCCAGCTCGCGTGGATGCCCCCGCTGTGATGTCGTCGGTCGCGATTCACCTCACTGAATCCGGCATGTGGTCCTGCGTGCAGGGCGTGACGAGGGCGGTACGCGAGACGACGCCGCTGTGCTTCGTCGACGACGAGTACGTCGACGTCGACGGTGGTGTTCTCGCGGTGTCCGACGCACTGACCGCGGTGTTCCGGTCTGTGATCGGCGGTGCGGGGGAGGCGTCGCCGATCGCGACGGCGGTACTGTCGCACCCGACGGAGTGGGGTTCCGCGCGGCAGAATGTGCTCGCCGCCGCGGGTTCACGGGTTGCCGCCGACACCGTGCTGGTTCCGGTCGCGGTGGCGGCGGCCGAGGGTGCTGTTTCTTCCGGCGGTCGATGGCTGGTGCTCGAAAGCCGGACGATGGGCGCGACGGCCAGTTACGTGGTCGGTGAGGTCGGCGGATACCGGGTCGTCGCATGCGAGCACGACCCGTCGCTCTGCGCGGACGAGGGGATCGACGAGTGGGCTGCGGCGATCGCGGAACTCGGTGCGCGGGCCCGCGGTGATCGCCCGGTCGACGGAATCCTCCTGACGGGGGCCGGAGATTCGCAGGAGCGCGCATCGATGCGGGACGCCGTGGTCGCGGTCGCGCCCGCGAACACCGATGTCCGGATCGTCACCGGAGAAGAGATTGCCCGGGCACTCGTCGCCGGCGTGGTCGACGCCGACGAAGCGCCGACGACGATGGCTGTCCCGCAGTCGAACTGGCTCGAACCGGCACTGCAGGGGTCGGATCGCGGGGGCCGGCGGAACGTGCGGCCCACTTTTCTCGCGGTGGCTGCGGTGCTGGCAGTGGTCGTCGGGGCCGTTCTCGTCTTCACACTTCGCGACCCCGACCCCGGCACCGAAACGGTCCGCGCACTCGACGCGAGTGCGGCACCGGCGGCCCCGGCCCCGACGCTCACGCGGTCCGCGGTGCCGACGACCACCACGACCGACGCCAGCCTCGAGGTGGGCGGCATTCGTGTAACGCTGCCGAGCGGATGGAAGGAGCGGGCACCCGCGTCGAACTCCGCCGTGCCCCGGCTGGAATTGGTGCCGGCAGGTGGGGCCGACAGGCGAATCATCATCACGCAGAACGCGGTTCGAGAGGGTTCCGGATACGACGAGGTGGCGGCGACGCTCGCGTCGAAGATCGCGCAGCGCGGCCGGCCCGAACTGTTCGGCGAACTCGAGCGCGACGTCGTGTTCGGAGGCAGACCCGGCATCGCGTACAGCGAGTTCCCCGACGAGAGTTCCGCGGTGCGATGGCACGTACTCGTCGAACGCGACCTCCAGGTGAGCGTCGGCTGCCAGTTCCTGGCCGAGGAGTGGGAGTCGATCGAGAGCGTGTGCGAGGACGTCGTGCGGTCGCTGGTGATCGTCCGGTGATCCCGTTCTCTTCGCCGAGAAATCTTCCACGGAGGTGGAACCGATTGGGCGGATGACGCGTCCAATCTTGTGTAGGGGTGAATTCGGGCAGTCCAGTGGGGGCCGCCGCACCGAGAGCAGAAGGAGTCACACATGGCGGGAGTTGTTACCGATGTCGGCCAGATGGAGGTCGCGGCCAATCACGTGCAGACGGTGAACAGCCAGCTGCAGGGCACGATCAACAGCCTCAAGGGTCGTTGCGAGGAGTCGTCTTCGGCGTGGCAGGGTGGAGCGCAGACGGCGTTCATGAACCTGATGGCACGGTACGGAGATGCCTCGCGCCGTATGCAGGAGTCGCTGGACGAGATTGCGGTGAAGATCCGCGAGAACGGCAAGGGTTACGACGCCGCCGAGCAGGCCAACCAGGATGCGATCCATTCGGCTGGAGCCTCGGGATCGCTCGACATCTAGCGCCGGCACCGAGAACAGTTACGAAGCTCGAGGGGAGCACCGAATGTTGAAGTACGGATTTGCCGAGTTGCAGGCGCTGGCGGCCGACATCAAGTCGAACGAAGCGAAGCTGCGCGAGACGCACGACGAGCTCAAGGGCTACGTCAACGGCCTCGTGGCGCAGTGGGAGAGCGGTGCGCGGGACAACTACCAGGCTGTGCAGGCCAAGTGGGACAGCTCTCACGAGGATCTGCTCCAGGTCCTGCAGACGATCTCGAAGGTCGTCCAGGACGGCGCCATCGACATGCAGTCCGCGGAAGACCGGAACGCCACGGCCTGGCTCTGATCTTCGCGTGACACACCCGAGTGCCCCAGCAATCCACGGTTGCTGGGGCACTGTCGTCGCCGTGTACGACGAGGGGATCAGTCGGCGGGCGGTATCAGTCGGCTGAGGACGACGCTGCTCTTGGTCTGGAGGACGGCCGGCTCCGACCGCAGGTTCTCCAGCGTTCGTTCGAGGTGTGCGGTGTCGGTGGTGCGGACGCGGAGCAGGGCGTTGGCGTCGCCGGTGACCGTGTACGCCTCCTGAACCTCGGTGTGGCGGGACACGATCCGCGCGATCTCCACGGCCGACGTGCGACCGCTGCAGTACAACTCGACGAACACCTCGACGCCCGGGCCGAGGGCGCGGGGATCGAGCGCCGCATGGAATCCGGTGATCGCTCCGGACTCGACCAGTCGATCGACCCGGCGCTTCACGGCCGGTGCGGACAGCCCGACCTCGGCGCCGATGGTGGCGAAGCTGGACCGTGCATTGCGCTCCAGTCGCGCAACGATCCGCCGATCGAGCCCGTCCAGACGCAACGAATCATCCATGTGATGGAACGCTAGCGCATTGATCAGGCCTTTTGGTGGGTGGATACTGATGTCACCGACACCGATCGAGGGGGAGTGGAGATGGCGCCCACTGCTGGTATCGAGTCCGAGAGCCCCTACGAGGAGCCGGCGGTCGCGCCGGGCGACGCCGTCCGCCACGCCCACCCGCGGACCTACCTGATGTGCCCGCCCACGTATTTCGACGTCGTCTACGCCATCAACGACTGGATGCGCCCCGGTGAACCCGTGGACCGGGACCGTGCGATGTCGCAGTGGTCCGCGCTCGCGGACACCTACCGGCGGCTCGGCCACGAGGTGCTGACGATCGACCCCGTCGAGGGGCTCCCGGACATGGTGTTCGTCACCGACAGCGGACTCGTCGTCGACGGCGTCGCTCTCGGCGCCCGGTACCGGACCGCCGAGCGACGCGCCGAGGCCGAACACGTGTTCCGGTGGTTTCGGGACAACGGGCTGATCAGGCCCACCCTGCCGCGGTACGTCAACGAGGGGGAGGGCGACTTCCTCGTCGTCGGCGACGTGATCCTCGCTGGAACCGGGTTCCGGTCCGACCCACGGTCGCACGCCGAGGCGTCGGCGCACCTCGGTCGTCCGGTGATCACCCTGAACCTGGTGAACCCGCGCTACTACCACCTCAACACCGCGCTGGGCGTGCTCGACGACAGCACCATCGCGTACCTGCCCTCCGCGTTTTCGCCCGACAGTCGCGACGTGCTGGGGCGAATGTTCCCCGATGCGGTGATCGCCGCCGAGACGGACACCGACTGGCTCGGACTCAACCTGGTCAGCGACGGCGCCAATGTGGTGTTGCCCGTGCAGGCTTCACACCTCGCCGACCAGCTGTCGGACCGCGGGTACGAACCCGTTCCGGTCGACTACTCGGAATTCCTCAAATCCGGTGGCGGAATCAAGTGCAGCACTTTGGAGCTCCGCGGCTTCCGCGGGATCCGGGACGAAAGTCAGGGGTGACCAGCAATGTCGGACGGTGTCGTTTCCGTGTCGGATGCCACGCGTGAGCAGCTGAAGAGGGCCGAGGAGCACAGCGCCCACAACTACTCCCCGCTGCCGGTCGTGATCGAATCGGGTGCCGGCGCATGGGTGAAGGGAATCGACGGCGTCGACTACCTGGACGTGCTCGCCGGTTACTCGGCACTCAACTTCGGCCACGCACACCCCGCGCTCGTCCGGGTGGCGCGCGAACAACTCGGCCGGCTCACCCTGACCAGCCGCGCGTTCCAGCACGACCGTTTCGCTACCTTCTGCGAGGACCTGAGCCGGCTGTGCCGGAAGGACGCGGTGCTGCCCATGAACACGGGCGCCGAGGCCGTCGAGACCGCGCTGAAACTGGCCCGTAAGTGGGGGTACGACGTCAAGGGTGTGCCGCCGGGGCGCGCCGAGGTGATCACGTGCGCCGGGAACTTCCACGGCCGCACCATCACGATCGTCGGGTTCTCGTCCGATCCGGACGCGTACGCCGGGTTCGGTCCGTACCCGGCAGGGTTCTCGTCCGTCGAATACGGGAACGCGGCGGCGCTCGAGGCCGCGATCACCGAGAACACGGTGGCCGTGCTCCTCGAACCGATCCAGGGTGAGGCCGGAGTCCTGGTGCCGCCCCCGGGCTACCTCGCGGCGGTCCGGGACATCTGTACCCGGCGCGGAATCCTGATGATCGCCGACGAGATCCAGAGCGGGCTCGGACGGACCGGCGACACGTTCGCGTGCGACCACGAGAACGTGACCCCCGACGTGTACGTGCTGGGCAAGGCGCTCGGCGGCGGCCTGATGCCGGTCTCCGCCGTCGTCGCCGACTGGCCGGTGATGGCGGTGATAGGCCCCGGGCAGCACGGCAGCACGTTCGGGGGTAACCCGCTCGCCTGCGCGGTGGGCAGTGCGGTGGTGGACCTGCTCGAGACCGGCGAATATCAGGAGCGAAGCCGTGAACTGGGCGCCTACCTGCACGACATGCTGTCGCAGTTGCCTCCCGAACACGTGTCGGAGGTGCGCGGGCGCGGACTGTGGGCCGGTGTGCAGCTCGCCGACGGTATGCCGGCCGCCCGGACGATCTGTGAAAGACTCCTGGCGCGCCGGGTCCTCGCGAAGGACGCGCACGAGGGCACGATCCGCATCGCCCCGCCGCTGGTGATCGAACGCGACGAGCTGACGTGGGCCGTCGAACAGCTCGCCGATGCGCTCGCCGAGTGAGTTTTGACCCTGGGGCGCCCTGACCGGTATTGTTCTCCGTTGGCGTGCCGTGCGCCGCTGCGTCTCCGTGTCGCAGTGGCTGGCGGTTCTCGGGTCTCAACTGGCCGCCGGGAATCGCTCGACGATACGCAATGGCCAGCAGCGGATTGAACAAGACGAGGAAGTTCTGTGTCTACGTACACCCCGAAGGCCGGAGATGTGACCCGCACGTGGCACGTCATCGACGCCACTGACGTGGTGCTCGGCCGCCTTGCCGTCCAGGCAGCCAACTTGCTGCGCGGCAAGCACAAGCCCACCTTTGCACCGCACGTTGACGGCGGCGACTTCGTCGTCATCATCAACGCCGAGAAGGTCGCGATCAGCGGCAACAAGCGCGAGGGCAAGTTCCTCTACCACCACTCCGGACACCCCGGTGGTCTGAAGTCCCGCTCCGTCGGTGAGGTTCTCGACAAGAACCCCGACCGCCTCGTGGAGAAGGCCATCGTCGGCATGCTCCCCAAGAACAAGCTGGGTCGCGCCATCAGCAGCAAGCTGAAGGTCTACGCGGGCCCGAACCACCCCCACGCCGCGCAGCAGCCGGTGCCATTCGAGATCAAGCAGGTGGCCCAGTGACGGCGCCGGAGGAGCAGAACGTGTCCAACCCCGAAGAGATCACCGAGGTTGTCGAGGTCGCGGCGGACGAGTACGTGTCCGTCGAGGAGCCCGAGGTCGCCGAGGACATCGAGGCCGCTGCTGCGCCGCAGGCCCCGATCGTGATCGATCGCCCCATCCAGACCGTCGGTCGTCGTAAGGAAGCGGTTGTCCGCGTCCGTCTGACCCCCGGTTCGGGCGACTTCAAGCTCAACGGCCGCACCATCGAGGACTACTTCCCGAACAAGGTGCACCAGCAGCTGATCAAGGCTCCGCTGGTCACGGTCGAGCGTGCCGAGTCCTTCGACATCGTGGCGCTGCTGCACGGTGGCGGACCGTCCGGACAGGCCGGCGCCCTGCGTCTCGCCATCGCCCGCGCGCTCATCGAGGTCACCCCCGAGGACCGTCCGGCTCTCAAGAGCGCCGGCTTCCTCACGCGTGACGCCCGCGCCGTCGAGCGCAAGAAGTACGGCCTGAAGAAGGCCCGCAAGGCATCTCAGTACTCGAAGCGCTGATGTGTCGCCGAAGCCGCCCTCCGGGGTCGGCTTCGGCACCTGTTCTTCCCGAGAGCAGGCGTCCATCGTTACCGGACGCCTGCTCTCGTGCTTTATCCGAGATGTAATGGGTTTTCTAGGTGCGAGGGGTCTGGTCTATGGGTCGATTGTTCGGGACGGATGGGGTTCGTGGTCTCGCGAATACCGAGCTGACCGCCGAGCTGGCGTTGCAGGTGGCCTCCGCCGCAGCGACGGTGCTGGCGTCGCCGGGTTCGGGCGGACGCAAGACGGCCGTGGTCGGCCGTGACCCGAGAGCCAGCGGCGAAATGCTCGAGGCGGCGGTCGTCGCGGGCCTGACGTCTGCCGGCGTCGACGTCCTGAACGTCGGGGTGCTGCCGACGCCCGCGGTGGCGTTCCTGACCGCGGAACTGGACGCGGCTCTCGGTGTCATGATCTCCGCCTCGCACAATCCGATGCCAGACAACGGCATCAAGATCTTCGCGGCAGGCGGACACAAACTCGACGACGAGGTGGAAGACCGGATCGAGTCCGTCGCCACCGGCACCGCGACACGGCGGGCGCCGACCGGGGCCGGGATCGGACGTGTCCGCACGGTGCCGGACGCCGCGGACCGGTACCTGCAGCACCTGACCACCGCACTCCCGAACAGCCTCGACGGACTGACCGTGGTGGTCGACTGCGCGCACGGCGCGGCCTCGGATGTCGCCCCCGCCGCCTACCGGGCCGCCGGCGCCACGGTCGTCGCGATCAACGCCGAACCCGACGGACTCAACATCAACGAGAACTGCGGATCGACGCACCTCGAGGGTCTGCAGAAGGCCGTCGTCCGGCACGGCGCCGACCTCGGGCTCGCGCACGACGGGGATGCGGATCGATGCCTCGCCGTCGACGCAGCCGGTTCCCTCATCGACGGCGACGCCATCATGACCGTGCTCGCCCTCGGCATGCGTGATGCGGGCGAACTGGTGGACGACACCCTCGTCGCGACCGTCATGAGCAATCTCGGTCTGCACATCGCCATGCGCGAGGCCGGAATCTCGCTGGTCACCACGGCGGTCGGTGATCGCTACGTCCTCGAGGGACTCCGATCCGGCGGGTTCAGCCTGGGCGGCGAACAGTCCGGTCACGTCGTGTTCCCCGCCTTCGGCACCACCGGTGACGGAGTGCTGACGGGACTGCGGCTGATGGGCCGGATGGCGGAAACCGGGCAGCCGATCGCGGAACTGGCGTCGGCGATGACGACGCTCCCGCAGGTCCTGATCAACGTGAAGGTCGCCGACAAGCGTGCCGTCGCCGCGTCCCCGGTCGTGCTCGACGCAGTGCTGGCCGCGGAGCGCAGCCTCGGTGAGAACGGGCGGGTGCTCCTGCGGCCGTCCGGCACCGAGCAACTCGTGCGGGTGATGGTCGAGGCTTCCGATCTCGAAGTGGCTCGTAAGCTCGCCGACGAACTGGCGGGTACCGTCGCCTCCGTGTGATGCGAGCGGACACAGCGCACCGATCGGCCGGGAACCGATCGGTGCGCTGTCGCGTCTAATGCAGTAGGTCGCGAAGAGAGGGTGGGGCAATGGGCGAGGGACTCGAGGTGGACGTCGCGGTGGTGACGGACGCGGGCACCAGGCTGCTGCGGTCGGCGGAGGTTCTGAGACAGCGGGCCGCCGAGACCGCCCGGCTGGAATTCGCCGGAGCGCAGGCGGGCCGCGACTACACCGCGAAGGGCGACGCGGTGCGGGACGCCCTCGGCGTCGTCGGGGGCGCGCTCGAGCAGTGGGCCGCGGACGCGGAATCGTTCGGTCACGCGTTCCGGGAGGCCGCGGCGCGCTACTCCGGAACGGACGCGAGCGTGGCCGCCGACGTGGACGGGGTGCAGTGGTGACCACGGATCCCAGAACGCTGATCGAAGACCCGAACCTGAGCCGCGAGTTCAAGGAGCAACTCCTCCAGGCGTGGGCCGCCTCCCGAGAGGAGGACGAGTCGTCGTGGCAGCCGTACTTCGACGAGTACGGACTCGGCAAACGTGACCGGACGCCGTCCGCCGACCAGCGGTACGCGGCACTGCTCGAGCACGGCAGCGACGCCCAGACCGCCAACACATCCCGCATCGCGCTGGGAGAGCACCTGCACCCGGATGCCCTCAACGATCCCGAGGACATGCTCGATCTCGGCGCTCGCGGGCTCGAATTCTTCGAGTTGTTCCTCCCCGCCGCGAAAAAGCTGGGATACGAATCCCTCGAACTCACCGACTACTACGCTCGGTTCGACGCCGAACGGGGGATGCGCCTGCACGCGCTCGCCCGCGACGTCGACACCCTCGGACGCAGCGTCGACACGGCCCGCACGGAACTCGACGACAACGAGAAATGCGTCACCGCGGTGCGAACCGGGTGGAGCGGAATCGCGGCCGCGGCAGCGATCGACGCCGCCGACCGCCGGAACGCTCAGGTCGCCGTCACCGTCGATCGGCTCGGCGACCTCGCCGAGGTGCTGTTCGAAGCGAACCTCACCCTGAGCGCGGCCGTGACGAACAAGGCGTACAAGGTGGTGTCGCTGCACCAGCCGACGGTCGGGGGATACAGCGCCGCGCAGATCGACGTCCTCGCGCAGATCTACTCCGAGGGCAAGGACGGCGACAATTCCGTCGCGAAGGATTGCATGGAAGACGCGTCCTACTGGTTCCCCGAACTCGCCGACGACGACTACCGGCACGTGAACGGCCTGTACAAGGACGGGGGCGCCGGTGCGCTCCGTCGCCTCGACCGCGACGACGTGGTGCGGCGGGCCGCCGGAATCGCCAAGGACTGGCTCGACGCGAACTTCCGGCGCGTGTTCGAGGAGAAGCAGCAGGAGTTCACCGCTGCCTGTGCGGACTGCGCCGATGCGGTGCACGCCGCCTACGACGCCGTCGTCGCCGAGGCGCGGTCGATCGAGGTACAGCCCGGGTTCCGTCCCGAGGACACCCCCGAACCGGCGCCCGCGCCGAGTGCACCCGAGGTCCACAACGCCGGCACCGTCCCGGCTGCGGCACTGGGACCTGCTCCCGCACCTGCTGCGCCGGCCGGACCGGCCGCGGCACCCGCGAACGACGGCCCCGCGTACGTCCCGCCTCGATCCGGTGGCGGCGACGCGACCACCGGTCCGGCGGCCGCCGCGCCCCCGATCGCTGCGGCTTCTCCGATCGGGGCTGCACAGCCGGCGCCCGTGGCCCCTCCGACGGCCACGGCGCCCATGACGACTGCCCCGGTCGCACCGGTCCCGCCCGCAATGCCCGGGCTTGCCGGGATTCCCGGGTCACTCGTGCCGGCACCGGGCGCCGTCCAGAGCACGGGAAACGTCCCCGGCCTGGGCGATCTGGTGCGGCAGGGCCTTTCGGGCGGTCTGGTCGATCTCGGTTCCATCCTGCGCCCGTTGATCGAGGACACCCTCTCGGGCCTCACCGACAGGGCCGACGAGGACGGGAACCCCGACGACCTCCGTGAAGAACTCGACGATCCGCCTGCGGACGAAGGCGAGCCGGCTCACGGCAAGAGTCTCGAACTGGACCTCGACGGACAGTCGTGGACGCTCGCCGTCGCTGCGGACGGTCAGGGGATTCATCTCGAGATGAGCGACGGACAGGGCGGGACGGCCAGATTCGGAGTCGAGATCGGCCCGGACGGTCTGCCGCAGATCCTCGCCGAAACCGCTGCCGCCGACGGAGACCCCGACGGTGCCGACTGCGCACCCGCCGAGCCCGACCCGGAATCGCGGGTCGACGCTGGAGCAGACGCGCCGCCGACGACGGCTGAAGACGGGCCGCCGCCGGACGGAGATGCCGGGGACGACGTGCCGGACCAGGAGGACGCACCGGCACCCGTGCCTGCCGGGGACGCCTCAACCGTCCCGCCACCGCAGGTGGTGACGATGCAGGAGGAGCCCGCCCCCGCGGCGCCCGACGCACCGGCCCCGCCGCAGGAACCGCGGTCTGCACCCGAACTCGCGACCGGTCCGGTCGCCGGACTCGACAGCGGCGCCGAGCTGGCCGAGGCCGGTCCACTGTGAGCCACCGAGCCGCCCAGTTGCGGGCACAACGGGCACAGATGCGCGCCGACCTGGAACTGTTCCGGGAGCGGATCGACGAAGCCAGAGCCAGAGACGAGGCAGCCGCAGCGAACCGCGGCCGTGCCGAGCCCGCGGCCGCAGTGTCACCGGTGTTGCCGCCGCGACAGGGAACACTCGACGACGACGAGTTCTATCGTCCGCGCAGCTGGCTGGTGTGACCGGACCTCAGATGTGCGGGAGCACACCCTTGAAGCCCGCATCGGTGTGCTCCTCGTGCGGATCGACGAGGGTGGTGTGGGGAAGTTCGGCGTCCGCCTTCGCGAACACCTCATATTTCTTGTCCTCGGTGAGGTGATAGAGCAGGAAGCCGGTCAGCAGCGCGCGGGTGATCTGCTGGGTCTTGCGTTCCGAACCGCCGATGCCGAGTGCGCCCAGCAGGCGGCGACCTTCGGTGAGCCCGGACTCCGAGGCGCCGTTGACGGCGCGCAGGACATACTCCCCGCCCCACGCCTCGGCCAGCGCCTTGGCGTTGCTGTTCATGGTGTCGATGTCGGCCCCGGCCACGATGAGCCCCGGCGCTGTGATCTTGGACGCATACCTCTCGGCCTTCGGCGCGGTCGGCGCCGGGAACAACGCGGCCACCGCCGCCACGTCCCGCTGGGCGGCGGCGAGCACGGCCGCCCCTGCACCCATCCCGTGACCTGCGAAAGCGACGCGGTCGGGCCGCACGCTGATCTGCCCCGGACCGAGACGCACACCCACACAGATGTCGAGGGTGGCCCGCAGGTCGGTGGCGAGGCCGAGGTGGGAGGGCACGGGACCACGTTCGCTGTTGGGGGCGGCCACGACGATTCCCCACGACGCCAGATGCTCGAGTGTCTTCCGATAGTGGTCCACACCTGCCATCCAGCTGTGCGCGAACGCGACGGCGGGCAGGTTGAAGCCTGATTCGGGCGTGTACACGACGCCCGGCTGTCCGGCGAGGGCGAGGTCACCGCGCAGCACGCGGTGCGGTCCCCGCTTGGACAGTTCACGGGCCAGGGTCTTCGGTTTCGGCGCCACGGGGAGAACGTTATCCGATTCGCGGGCCGGCGAGAGAGCCGATGCGGCCCACACTCCGACTTCGCGGCGTCGCCCGGTCCAAGTACCCTGATGAACCATGTGCGGAATCGTGGGATACGTCGGCCACCGGCAGGCTCTGACTGTTGTGGTGGAGGCTTTGCGGCGAATGGAATACCGCGGATACGACTCTGCCGGCATCGCCGTGCTCGACGGGCAGGGTGGGATGGCGGTCGAGCGGAAGGCGGGGCGCCTCGCGAATCTGGAGGCCGAACTCGACGAGGTCGGGGCCGAGCACTTCACCGGGAGCACGGGGATCGGTCACACCCGGTGGGCCACGCACGGCAGGCCCACCGACCGCAACGCGCACCCGCACCGCGACGCGGGCAACACGGTCGCCGTCGTCCACAACGGCATCATCGAGAACTTCGCCCCGTTGCGGGCCGAACTCGAGCACGACGGAATCGACTTCGCCAGCGACACCGACACCGAGGTCGCGGTGCACCTCGTCGCGCGGGCGTACGCCTCCGGTGAGACGGCAGGCGACTTCGTCGCGAGCGCGCTGAGCGTGCTGCGCCGGCTGGAGGGTGCGTTCACCCTCGTCTTCACGCACTCCGACCACCCGGACACCATCGTCGCGGCGCGTCGCTCGACGCCCCTCGTCATCGGTGTCGGCGAGGGCGAGACGTTCCTCGGGTCCGATGTCGCGGCGTTCATCGAGCACACCCGCGACGCGGTCGAGCTGGGGCAGGACCAGGTCGTGGTGATCACCGCGGACGGGTACTCGATTCTGAACTTCGACGGGTCCGAGGCGCAGGGCCGCCCGTTCCGCATCGACTGGGACCTCGCCGCCGCCGAGAAGGGCGGCCACGACTACTTCATGCTCAAGGAGATCGAGGAGCAGCCGGCCGCGGTCGCGGACACCCTGCTCGGTCACTTCGCGGACGGGAAGATCGTTCTCGACGAGCAGCGACTGTCGGATCAGGAGCTGCGCGACGTCGACAAGGTCTTCGTCGTCGCCTGCGGCAGTGCCTACCACTCGGGGCTCCTCGCGAAGTACGCCATCGAGCACTGGACCCGGTTGCCCGTCGAGGTCGAGCTGGCCAGTGAGTTCCGCTACCGCGACCCGGTCCTGGACCGGTCGACGCTGGTGGTCGCCATCTCGCAGTCCGGTGAGACGGCCGACACCCTCGAGGCGGTGCGCCACGCCAAGGATCAGAAGGCGCGGGTGCTCGCGGTCTGCAACACGAACGGTGCCCAGATTCCCCGCGAGGCCGACGCCGTCCTCTACACCCGGGCCGGTCCGGAGATCGGTGTCGCGTCGACCAAGGCGTTCCTCGCGCAGGTCACGGCGAACTACCTGGTCGGCCTGGCTCTCGCGCAGGCCCGCGGCACCAAGTACCCGGACGAGGTGGCACGCGAGTACGCCGATCTCGAGGCCATGCCCGATCTGGTGAGCCGGGTGCTCGAGACGGTGGAACCGGTGCGGGCGCTGGCACGGGAACTGGCGTCGTCGTCGACGGTGCTGTTCCTGGGCCGCCACGTGGGCTACCCCGTGGCGCTCGAGGGTGCGCTCAAGCTCAAGGAGCTGGCGTACATGCACGCCGAGGGCTTCGCGGCCGGCGAACTCAAGCACGGGCCGATCGCGTTGATCGAGGACGGGTTGCCGGTGATCGTGGTGATGCCGTCGCCGAAGGGGCGCGCGGTGCTGCACTCCAAGCTGCTCAGCAACATCCGCGAGATCCAGGCCCGCGGTGCGCGGACCGTCGTGATCGCGGAGGAAGGCGACGAGGCCGTGCGGCCGTTCGCCGACCACCTGATCGAGATCCCGTCGGCGCCGACGCTGCTGCAGCCGCTGCTGTCGACGGTGCCGTTGCAGGTCTTCGCGGCGGAGGTCGCGCAGACACGGGGCTACGACGTCGACAAGCCGCGTAACCTCGCCAAGTCCGTCACTGTCGAATAGGCGCGACGTCGGGGGCGCGGCCGGGCCGCGCCCCTACGGAGTGACGACGACGGTGCCCGTCATGTCCGGATGCAGCGAACACGTGTACTCGTAGGTGCCCGGTTCGGTGAACGTGTACGTGAACGTGCCGGTCTGCATCAGCCGGCTCCGCAGCACGCTCTTCGCGGCCCCGACACCCACCACGTCGTGGGTGACGCCCCGGTCGTCGAAATTCCAGGTGACGGTGTCTCCGGCCCGGACGGTCATCGTCGAGGGCTCATACGCCATGTTCGCGACCTGCACGACGGGTCCGGTCGTCGCCTCGGGTGCCTCCTCGGCGGGCGAACTGCACCCGGAGACGACGGCTGTCATCGAAATGCTCGCGGCGAGAGCCACTCCGGCGATCCACGACGTTCCACGTACACGCATGGCGTCGAGCGTAGTCTGACCCGGTACCGACCCTTCACTGCACAGCGGCCGGCCGTGGGGCCGGCTCGACGAGGAGTTCCCATGCGGGGCTACTACACCGCTGACGAGGTTCGAGCCGCGGAGGCGCCGTTGCTGGCGTCCCTTCCGGGCGGCGCACTGATGCGACGCGCCGCACACGGACTGGCCACGGTGGTGGCGGCGGAACTGCGGGCGCGGACCGGGGGTGTCGCCGGCCGCACGATCACGGTGCTGGTGGGGTCCGGCGACAACGGCGGGGACGCGCTGTGGGCGGGGTCGATGCTGCGCAGGCGCGGTGTCGCCGCCACAGCGGTCCTGCTGAAACCGGAGAAGGCGCACGCGGCCGGGCTGGCGGCGTTCACCGCGGCCGGCGGGCGGGTGGCCGCCCCGTCCGACGACTTGGGCCTGCCCGACCTGGTGATCGACGGGATCGTCGGAATCTCCGGCCGCGGACCGCTACGACCCGATGCTGCTGCGCTGGTCGAACGGATCGAGGCGCCGATCGTGTCGGCGGACCTGCCGAGTGGGGTGGACCCGGACACTGGCGCCGTCGACGGGCCCGCCGTGCGCGCCGCGGTCACCGTGGCGTTTGGCGCCCTCAAACCGGTTCACGCGCTGGGCGCGGCGCAGTGTGGCCGAGTCGAACTCGTGGACATCGGACTGTCGCTCGGCGATGCCGAAATCACCGCTCTGGACGCCGCCGACGTGGGCGCGGCGTGGCCGGTGCCGGGGGCGGACGACGACAAGTACTCGCAGGGCGTGGTGGGGGTCGTCGCGGGCAGCGACGGTTACCCCGGAGCCGGGGTCCTGTGCACGGGAGCGGCGGTCACCGCCACGTCGGGGCTCGTCCGCTATGCCGGGCCGTGCACGGGCGAGGTGCTCGCGCATGCGCCGGAGGTGATCGCGACCACCGATCTCGCGAAGGCCGGACGCGTCCAGTCGTGGGTGGTCGGGCCGGGCATGGGCACCGACGACGCCGCCCGCCGGACGTTGCGGACGGTGCTCGACGCGGATGTGCCCGTACTGGTCGACGCGGACGGACTGACCCTGCTCGCCGAGGACCCGGACCTGGTGCGCTCGCGGACGGCTGCGACGCTGCTGACACCGCATGCCGGGGAGTTTGCCCGGCTGACGGGAAAGGGACCGGGCCCGGACCGGGTGGCGTCGGTGCGAGCGCTCGCGGCCGACTGGAACGCGCACGTGCTGCTCAAGGGGCGGGCCACGGTGATCGCCGAGCCCGGCGGCCGGGTGTTCGTCAACGAGGCGGGCGGTTCGTGGTCCGCCACGGCGGGGGCGGGCGACGTGCTCGCCGGGATCATCGGCGCACTCATGGCCGCCGGTCTCGCCCCGGACCGGGCCGCCGCGGTGGGTGCGCGCGCTCACTCGCTGGCCGCGAACCTGGCGGCCCGAGGCGGCGGCGCCGACCTTTCCGCGGGGCGCGGAACAGCACCGATCTCCGCGGGAACGCTGCTCGCGCACCTCAGGGAGTCGATCAGAGTTCTCCGTGCGGGGGTGTCACCCGACGAAATGCCGGCCACCGCGTGAATGGCAGGATCGAACATATGACGCTTGCTGAAGCAGTACCGGCCGACGACCACGGACACAGCGAACCCGCAGCGCCCGCGCAGGCGGCGCCGGCACCGCAGGCCGAGGCAGTGGTGGATCTGGACGCGATCGCGCACAACGTCCGGATCCTGCGCGACAGCGCTCGGGGCGCGGCGATGATGGCCGTCGTGAAGGCGGACGGCTACAACCACGGCGCGGTAGCCGTGGCCCGCGCGGCGCTGGCTGCGGGAGCGTCGGAACTGGGTGTGACGACCGTGTCGGAGGCCCTGACGCTGCGTCGTGCCGGGATCGACGCACCCGTCCTCGCGTGGCTGCACACCGTCGACGCCGATTTCGCCCCCGCGATCGCGGCCGGTGTCGAACTCGGCGTCTCCTCACCCCGCCACCTCGCCTCGGTTGTAGCTGCGGCGCGGACCGTCGGCACCACGGCGATCGTCACTCTGAAGGTCGACACCGGCTTGAACCGCAACGGGGTGGCACCCGACGAACTGGAGCAGACCCTCGTCGACCTGGCCCGCGCGCAGGCCGAGGGTTCGGTGCGGCTGCGCGGCGTCTTCTCGCATCTGGCCCATGCCGACGAGCCGCACCACGCCTGGATCGATTCCCAGCGGGATCGACTGGTCGCTGCGATCGCGGATGCCAAGCGTCACGGACTGGTCCCCGAAGTGGTGCACCTGTCCAATTCCGCGGCCACCCTGACCCGCCCCGATCTGCGGTTTGACATGGTTCGCCCGGGAATCGCGATATACGGGTTGTCGCCCGTTCCCGAACTCGGTCAGTTCGGGTTGCGCCCGGCGATGACACTGCGATCGAGGGTGGCTCTGGTGAAGAAGGTGGCGGCAGGTGAAGGCGTGTCCTACGGGCACCAGTGGGTGGCCCCGAGGGACACGACAGTGGCGTTGCTGCCGTTCGGGTACGCCGACGGGCTCCCGCGTTCGCTGAGCGGCCGATTCGAGGTCCAACTGGGTGCGGAGCGACGTCCGGGGATCGGACGTGTCTGCATGGACCAGGTGGTCGTCGATCTCGGACCGGACGGCGGGGGAGTCCGGGAGGGAGACACCGCGGTGTTCTTCGGCAACGGGGACCTCGGCGAGCCGATCGCACAGGAGTGGGCCGACAAACTCGACACCATCCACTACGAGGTCGTGACGGGGGTGCGCGGACGCACGGTGCGCAGCTACGTCGGTGGGACGGGCACCTAGGCATGGGTGTGTCGAAGCGGATGGGACTCGTCGGCGGTGTGCTCAGCGCGCTGGCGCTCGGCTCGGTGGCCGGAGTCAACGCAGTGCGCAGCGCGACCCGGCCCGGCCGCGAGATCTACGGCGACGAGGACTTCACCCTGATGACGCGGGACCGGCGCAGCGTGGTGGTCGCCGAGGACGGCGTGGCGCTCGCCGTCCGCGAGGTGGGCCCGGAGAACGCCCCGGTGACGGCGGTGTTCGTGCACGGGTACTGCCTGGACATGACGTCGTGGCACTTCCAGCGCCGTCAGCTCGCCGAGCGGTGGGGCGACGACGTGCGGATGGTGTTCTACGACCAACGCGGGCACGGCGATTCGGGTGTGCCGTCCGCGGCGAGCTGCACCATCGCTCAGCTGGGCGCCGATCTCGCGACCGTGGTCGAGGCGAAGGCCCCCACCGGACCGATTGTGCTGGTGGGGCATTCGATGGGTGGGATGACGGTGCTCGCCTTCGCCGGGCAGCGGCCCGAGCTGGTTACGGAGCGGGTGATCGGTGCGGGCCTGGTGGCCACGGCCGCGGCCGGGCTCAGCGAGACCGGATTGACGCGGAACCTGCAGAACCCGGTCATCGACGGCTTCCGGCTCGCGGTCCGGACCTCGCCCGAACTCGTCCAGCACGCGCGCGGCGCGGCCCGCGTCCTGATCACCCCCATCCTGCGGGCGGCGTCGTACGGCACGGACGTGAGTCCGCGGCTGCACAAGTTCTCCGACTCCATGCTGGACCGGACGTCGGTGGTCACCATCGTGAACTTCCTGCGCACGCTCGAACTGCACGACGAGTCCGCGTCACTCGCGGCGCTCGGACACACCCCGTCCGTCGTGGTGTGCGGCGACAGCGACATGACCATCCCGTTCGGCAGTTCCCGGAAACTGGCGGCGGACCTACCGGAGTCCGAACTGGTGCGGGTGCGCGGCGCCGGTCACCTGGTGCAGCTCGAGTTCCCGTCCGTGGTGTCGGACGCGGTCGACCGGTTGTTGCATCGTGGCCTGGCCACATTCCAATCGGGTGAGCAGTCCGATGTCGGCTGAGGAAGGAGTACTGCCCGTGAGCGGGACCGTGGTGCTGGCGACGGCGGAAGACACGGAGGAGTTCGGGCGGAACCTTGCCCGGGGACTCGTCGCCGGTGATCTCGTGGTGCTCGACGGCCCTCTCGGTGCGGGGAAGACCGCACTGACGAAGGGAATCGGGGCCGGGCTCGGTGTCCAGGGGCGAGTGACTTCGCCCACATTCGTGATCGCGCGGGAGCACCGGGCGGGCACCCGGCCGGGTGGGGGTGCGCCGGTCGGAATGGTGCACGTGGACGCGTACCGACTGGGCGGCAGCGGCCCGCACGCGCTGGACGAACTCGACGCGCTCGATCTCGACACCGACCTGGCCGCAGCCGTTGTCGTCGTCGAATGGGGCGAGGGCATCGTCGAGCAGCTGGCCGATCGTCACCTGCGGGTACGCCTGCGCCGCGAACCGGAGTCGGATGTCCGCACGGCCCACTGGGAGTGGATTTCCTGACGGGTCGGGTGTCGGGAGCGTATCTGACGTGCGAGTACCCTCAGTTACCGTGCTTGTTCTCGCCATCGACACGTCCACGCCTGCCGTGACCGCCGGAGTCGTCCGGGTTTCGGCCGGCTCCGCATCGGTAGAGGCGGTCCACACGCTCGCGGTGCGGGTGACGGTCAACCCGCGCGCGCACGCGGAAGTGCTCACCCCGCACATCCTGGAGTGCCTCGCCGAGGCGCGGCACGTCCCCGCGGACCTCGATGCGGTGGTCGTCGGGGCCGGGCCGGGTCCGTTCACGGGACTGCGCGTGGGGATGGCCACCGCCGCCGCGTTCGCCGACGCCCTCGGCATCCCGGTTCACGGGGTGTGCAGCCTCGACGCCATCGCGGAGCAGGTGGACGGTGACCGGAATCTGCTCGTCGTCACGGACGCACGCCGGCGCGAGGTGTACTGGGCACGCTATTCGGCGGGAGTTCGGGTGGAGGGTCCCGCGGTGGTGAAGCCGCGCGAGCTCGAGCCCATGCCGTCCGAGGTGGTGGCGGGATCGCCGTCGCACGTCGACTTCTTCGATCTGCCGGTCGAACCGGTGGAAACCCCCTCGCCCGCAGGGCTGGTCGCGGTGGCCGCGGATGCGCTGTTCGGTAGTGCGGCCCCGGCGGCGCTCGTCCCGCTCTACCTGCGACGCCCGGACGCGGTGGAACTGGCGGACCGGAAGAAATGACTTTCCGCATCGAACCGATGGCGGTCGCCGACGCCGAACGGTGCGCGGAGCTCGAGACCCTCCTCTTCGCCGGTGACGGACCCTGGAGCGCACACGCGTTCAGGGCGGAACTCGCCGCTCCGCACGTGCACTACGCCGTGGCGCGGGACGACACCGGCCACGTCGTCGGGTACGCCGGAATCGCCCTGCTGGGCAACGGTTCGCACCCCGAATCCGAGATACACACGATCGGAACCGACCCGGCGTGCCAGCGGCGGGGGATCGGCGGGGCCCTCCTCGACGAGCTGCTGCGCGTGGCCGACACACGGGGCGGCCCCGTGTTTCTCGAGGTGCGCACCGACAACGACGCGGCGATCGCCCTGTACCGACGTGAAGGATTCGAGATCGTGGGAACCCGTAAGAAGTACTACCAACCGAGCGGTGCGGACGCGTTCACGATGCGTCGCCCCGGAACGGGTGAGGAGCCGGTGCAATGATCGTCATGGGGATCGAAAGCTCTTGTGACGAGACCGGAGTCGGCATCGTCCGGTGGAACGGCGACGGGACCTGCGAGTTGCTCGCGGACGAGGTCGCATCCAGCGTCGACCAGCACGCACGCTACGGCGGGGTGGTGCCGGAGGTAGCGTCCCGCGCACACCTCGAGGCGATCGTGCCGACGATGCGGCGGGCCCTCTCTGCCGCCGGGATCGTCAAACCGGACGCACTCGCCGTCACCATCGGCCCCGGTCTGGCCGGAGCCCTGCTCGTCGGCGTCGCGGCCGCGAAAGCCTATGCGGCGGCGTGGGACGTCCCGTTCTACGCGGTGAACCACCTCGGCGGGCACGTGTCGGTGGACACCCTCGAGCACGGACCGATGCCGCCCTGCGTGGCGCTGCTCGTGTCCGGTGGGCACACCCACCTCCTGCACGTCGAGGACCTCGCGAAGCCCATCGTCGAACTGGGCACGACCGTGGACGACGCCGCAGGCGAAGCGTTCGACAAGGTGGCCCGCCTCCTCGGACTCGGATTCCCCGGTGGCCCCGCCCTCGACGCCGCGGCGCAGGACGGCGACCGGAACGCGATTGCCTTCCCGCGCGGCATGACCGGACCGCGGGACGCACGGCACGACTTCTCGTTCTCCGGACTGAAGACGGCCGTCGCGCGGTACGTGGAATCGAAGGAACGGGCCGACGAGTCGTACTCGGTGCCCGACATCGCCGCGAGCTTCCAGGAGGCCGTGGCCGACGTGCTGACGATGAAAGCGGTACGCGCGGCTCGTGACGCCGGCGTGGACACTCTGGTGCTCGGTGGCGGCGCGACGGCCAACTCGCGTATCCGCGCGCTCGCCGAGGAACGCTGCGCCGAAGCCGGTCTGACCCTGCGAGTCCCGAAACCTCGCCTGTGCACCGACAACGGAGTGATGATCGCCTCGCTCGGCGCGCATCTGATCGCCGGCGGCGCCGCGCCCTCCCTGCTCACCGTGGCCAGCGACCCCGGGCTGTCGGTGGCGACCAGTCAGGTGTTCAGCTGACCGGAATGGTGACGGTCTGCGTGGCCGGGGGAGTCAGCGCCTCACCGGGTTGAGAGCCGCTCGGCTGCGCCCCGGCGGGAGCGCTCGGAGCGACCGTGCCCGGCGCCGGGACCATCGGGAAGAGCCCTTCGGGTGCGGCGGGCACCGATTCCGCGGGCGCAGTCGGTGCCGCGGGCGCCGCAGGCGCGGTGGATTCGGCGGGTGCACCGGGTGCACCGGTGGGCGGAGGTGCCACTTCGGGACCACCGGGTGCGGGCGCGACGGGGCGCGGTTCGTTCGGCGTCGATTCGCCGGGAACCTGCGGCCACAGCGGCGGAATCGCGGGCCACTCGATGTGCGGCCACGAGGGCTGCGGCGGCTCCGTTCCGGGCAGCGTCGGACGCGCAGGAGTCGTGGGGGTCGGCAGCGGGGTGGTGGTGCGCGGGGGCGTCGTCTCGGTCGTCGAATCGGGCGCCTGCGCAGGAATCTGGTCGGTGCGCGGTTCGGACGTGGGCGGGGCAACCTGATTCGGGTAGTACTCCGAGGTCGGCGTCGGATCGTACGACGGAATCCGCGTGGCGGGAGGCTCGTCGGTCGTCGTGGTCGCGACCTGCTCGGCGGTCTGGAAACTGTCGGTCCCCGCAGGGGAGACGTTGGGATCGGGTGCGGGCGCGAGTTCCTTCACGCCGTAACCGAGAACGAGGCCGCCGACCACCAGCGCGCCGACGAGAGCCCCCGACACCTTCGCGGCCGAACCGGGGCGGTTCGACTCGGTGGCCGGGTAGTCGCGGATGGCCGAGGACACGGCGAGCAGCGCCGCACCCTTCGCGGTCGCCGTGTCGGGTTCGGGCACCGCGATGACCCGGGCGGTGACGGCGTCGGTGACGGCGGCGGCGATCGCGGGAATGTTCGCGCCGCCGCCGACCAAGGCCAGGGCCTCGGGCCGGCGCGGAGAGTCGGCGATCGTGGCACGGATGAACTCCACCGCGACGCGGACGGTCGGTGCGACGATCTCGTCGAACCCGGTGCGGCTGATCTCGATCGGGCGGACGCCCTGCAGATCGATGTCGACGTGCGACTTCGGCTCCGAGGACAACTGCTCCTTGGCGACGCGGCACCGCGCCGAGAGCAGATCCCGGTCCAGGTGCCGCAGGGGATGCGGAGTGGTGAGGCTGCCGACGACGTGGTGGAAGATCAGGTCGTCGATACCGGTGCCGCTCACGTGGCTCGTGCGGTCGGCGTGCAGGACGGTGCCGTCCACCTGATCGACGACGGCGACGGACAACCCGGACTCACCGAAGTCGACGATCGCGACGGTGGCATGCTGTGCGACCTCGCCGGTGTGCCGCAGGTAGGTGAGGGTGGCCGCGGTCTCGGGCACGAGGTGCACACGATGGCGCTGCCTGCTGACGGCGCTGCGGATCGAGTGGGCCTGCTCCTGCGTCCGGTACGCGACGGCGAACGCGTCGGGGGTGGTGGGATCGGCGGGAACCTGGGTGGTCATCAGCGAGATCGACGAGCGGACCAGATCACCGAGGTCGGTGTGGGCCTGATCGGCGGACAGGTAACGGAACTCGACGTTCTGCGCGCCGTTGGAGGCGGTGGTGACGAGCGCGGAACTCACACCTGCCGCGCCGGTCGACATCCCCAGGGACATACCCATCACACACCCCCTCACGTTTTCGACGCGTGACCTGCTGTCTCTGCCGGAACGCCCTGTTCAGCGGGTATTCCCTGCCCGTTGAATCGGCGACTGTTATCTGAACGTTACAGAAAACAAACGGATTTCGCTCCCGACTTCCGGCCCCCGAAGACGAAGATGGCGCTCGATATCCGGTCTCACCTGCACAGTTGTCCAAAGGAATCTCATGGGACGCGCCAGCGATTTTCGCAACCTCACGAGACGCGAGCGCCGACGGCTTCTGGTGCGCGCATTCGTGCGCCCGCTGGGCACCGTCGTCCTGTGCGCGGTGGTCTACTTCGCCCTGCCGTGGACCTCGATCGGGAACATGTCCGCTCTGCTCTTCCTGGCGGGGGGCCTGCTGGTCGTCGGCTCGGCGGCGGTCTGGCAGATCCGCCGGATCTTCCGGTCCGACGTGCCTGCGCTCCAGGCCATCGAGGCACTCTCCCTGATCCTGCCGCTCTACCTGCTGGGGTTCGCGACAGGATATTGCCTGATGTCCGAAAGCGATCCGCGTTTCTTCACCGAACCGCTCACTCGGATGGGTGCGCTGTACTTCTCGCTCACCGTGTTCTCCACCGTCGGGTTCGGCGACATCGCCGCGACGACCGATGCGTCGCGAGCCGTCGTGAGTGTGCAGATCATCGGAAATCTGATCCTTCTCGGCGTCGGCATCCGCGCGGTCGTCGCGGCCGTCGACTGGGCCCGCAAGCGCCGGAACTAGCGACCCGACACCAGCACCAGTTCGACGTTCCGGTCGGCCGTCCCGCCGCCCAGGTCGGGGTCGGCGTGAATGTCGTTGAACGACAACTCCCGGTACAGCGACGCCAGCCCGAGCGGTGAGAGGTCGGTGTGGTCCACGGCGTACGGGCTGTCGGCCTCGAACAGCGTGGTGAGCAGCGACACGGTTCCGTCGACGTTGTCGACCACCTCGATGATCCGCCCGTGCTGGGGGAAGTCGATGTGCGAGGCCGTGTTGATCTCCCAGAACGACTGCTCCGGAGTGGATCCGGGCCATGGGGTGATCCGGTTCTCGTGGGTGTGTCCGTTGACCCAGGCGAGGACGTTCGGGAATCGGTGCAGCAGGTCCACCAGTCGCGAACCACGGATCCGGGGTTCCGCCGGGGCGGCGGGGTCGGGGACGACGTTGTCCATGCTGCCGCTGGTGTGGTGGCTGAACAGGACGAACCAGGTGTCGCTGCGTGCCTGCGACACAGGGTTGCCCGCGGTGTCGTAGTACCGGCTGCTGCCTGCCGCCAGGGTGTCCTCGATCCACCGGAACTGCGCGGCGCCGAGCGAGCCGTCGACGAACCCCGCCCGGTTGGTGGAATCCATGCTGATTCCGACGACACCGGGTGCGATCTCGAACGAGTAGTAGCCGATTCCGGTCTCGCCGGCGTCGGGTGCGAAGCCGTGACCGGCCGGTCCGGGGCCGGTGTTGGCCGGGTCCAGGTGTGCGGCGATGAACTGGCGGGGAGTGAACGGTGCCCGCGTGGGGTCGGGGGTGACGACCCGCGGGGGTGTGGTGAACGCGGACAGCGCAGTGGGAATGGCGCCGGGGTCGAACTTGGTGGCGATGTCGACGGCCTTCGCCTGCTCCGGCGACCCGGGGACCTCGAACTTCAGCGAACCGGTGTACATGGCTTCGAGCGGGGGGATGCCGCTCGGGACGGTGCCCTCCACCGAGTCGTCGTGGTTGCCGAAGACGCAGTACCAGGGGGTGTTCAGGCCGGGGCTGGTGACGGGGGCGATCGCCGCGCCGAGCAGGCCGGGGATCTCGGGGAACCCGGCCTTCTTGTACATGTCCTGGACGGAGGACTCCGGGTTCCAGTACAGGTCGGCCCCGGAGTTCTGCACGCCTTCGTAGCGGTCGGGGGCGCCCGTGTTGGGGACGATGGTGCCGCCGTTGAGCGCGGTGAGGAACCACCCGAGTTCGGCGAATTCCTTGTTGTCGGTGTTGTCGCCGGTACTCACGACCGCATCGAACGCGCGCTGGGTGTGCGGGCCGGACGCGAGCGCATTGACGCGGGCGACCAGTGCGACGAGACCCTGCGCGGTGAGCGTCTCGTGCGGGCGGAACGCGGAACCGGTGAAGGGGTGGACGTATTCGAAGCGCATCGGGGACTGGGCGTCGACCAGGTGGACGTCGGTGAGCTGGACGAGGGAGGCGAGTGCGGTGCGCCGGTCCTCGCGCCCGCTGCGGGCCTCGGCGAGTTCGGTGCGGACGATCGTCGGCCACCCCGGTCCCGCGCCGAGTCTGCGGTAGCCGGAGCTTCCGAGGGGGACGGCCACCGCTTCGAGGGTGGTGCCGGCCCCGGAGGTCGGGAGCGGGGCCGCGCCCGCGTACTGCAACCCCCACGGGCGTGCTCCGAACCCCACCGTCCCGATCGCCCCGAGCCCGGCAAACGTCAGGAATTTACGCCTATTGATGTCAGACACCAGAGGAACCTTAGGTGACGACCCCTGAGACAGGACGATATTCGGCGCGGCGCGATCTACCACCCCCTTCTCCTTGAGGGTTGGCACTCTCACGTATAGAGTGCCAAGTGGCGCCGATCGAGCTCCGGCACCCGCGACGACGGGGCTGTGTGAAGTGCCGTAAACGGAACACTCAAACAGGAGTCCGGAGAAGTCTCCGGATCCGCATACCCCAAAGTGGAGGGCTCATCGTGGCGAGCGTCAACATCAAGCCGCTCGAGGACAAGATCCTCGTCCAGGCCAACGAGGCTGAGACGACGACTGCCTCCGGCCTGGTCATTCCCGACACGGCCAAGGAGAAGCCCCAGGAGGGCACTGTCGTCGCAGTCGGCGAAGGCCGCGTCAACGAGCAGGGCAACCGCATCCCGGTCGACGTCAAGGAGGGTGACACGGTCATCTACTCCAAGTACGGCGGAACCGAGATCAAGTACGCCGGCCAGGAGTACCTGATCCTGTCGGCACGCGACGTGCTGGCTGTCGTCTCCAAGTAAGCCATACGTGATCCGCCCCGGAGTCCCCACAGGATCCCGGGGCGGAGTGCGTTCACGCGCGTAACCCTGAGATCCAGGAGAAGACAGAACACATGTCCAAGCAGATTGAGTTCAACGAGATCGCACGCCGGTCTCTCGAGCGTGGAGTCGACAAGCTTGCCGACGCGGTCAAGGTGACCTTGGGTCCGCGTGGCCGCCACGTAGTGCTGGCGAAGGCCTTCGGCGGCCCGACCGTCACCAACGACGGTGTCAGCATCGCCCGGGAAATCGAGCTCGAGGACCCGTTCGAGAACCTCGGAGCGCAGCTCGTCAAGAGCGTCGCCACCAAGACCAACGACGTCGCAGGCGACGGCACCACCACCGCGACCGTGCTGGCTCAGGCCATCGTGCGGGGCGGTCTGAAGAACATAGCCGCGGGTGCGAACCCGATGGCGCTCGGCATCGGCATCAACGCCGCGGCCGACAAGGTCGTCGAGGCACTGCTCGCCGCCGCGAGGCCGGTCGAGGGCAAGACGTCCATCGCCCAGGTCGCGACCGTGTCCTCGCGTGACGAGGAGATCGGCGAGATGGTCGGCGAGGCGCTCACCCGCGTCGGCACCGACGGCGTCGTGACGGTGGAGGAATCCTCGACCCTGGCGACCGAGCTCGTGATCACCGAGGGCGTCCAGTTCGACAAGGGCTACCTGTCGCCGTACTTCGTCACGGACCTCGACGCACAGAAGGCCGTGTACGAGGACGCACTCGTGCTGCTGTTCCGCGAGAAGATCACGTCCCTGCCCGACTTCCTGCCGCTGCTGGAGAAGGTTGCCGAGAGCGGCAAGCCCCTCCTCATCATCGCGGAGGACGTCGAGGGCGAGGTTCTCTCGACGCTCGTGGTCAACTCCATCCGGAAGACCATCAAGGCCGTCGCCGTCAAGGCGCCGTTCTTCGGTGACCGCCGGAAGGCGTTCCTTGACGACCTCGCCGTCGTCACCGGCGGCACGGTCATCAACTCCGACGTCGGCCTCACGTTGAAGGACGCCGGACTGGACCTGCTCGGCAGCGCCCGCCGCGTCGTGGTCAGCAAGGACGAGACCACGATCGTCGACGGTGCCGGAACCGACGACGACATCAAGGGCCGCGTCGCGCAGCTGCGCCGCGAGATCGAGAACACCGACTCCGACTGGGATCGCGAGAAGCTCGAAGAGCGTCTGGCGAAGCTGGCCGGTGGCGTCGCCGTCATCCGGGTCGGCGCGGCCACGGAGACGGACCTCAAGGAGCGCAAGTTCCGCGTCGAGGACGCCGTCAACGCCGCGAAGGCTGCAGTCGCCGAGGGCATCGTCCCCGGTGGTGGTTCCGCCCTCGTCCAGGCGAGCACCGAGCTGGCCGACAACCTCGGTCTGACCGGGGACGAGGCCACGGGCGTCAAGGTGGTGCGCGAAGCACTGCAGGCGCCGCTGTTCTGGATCGCCAGCAATGCCGGTCTCGACGGTGCCGTCGTCACCAGCAAGGTTGCCGAGCAGCCCAAGGGCCACGGTTTCAACGCCGCGACCCTCACCTACGGCGACCTGCTCGCCGACGGTGTCGTCGACCCCGTCAAGGTCACCCGCTCCGCGGTCGTCAACGCGGCCTCGGTCGCGCGGATGATCCTCACCACGGAGAGTGCCGTGGTCGAGAAGCCCGCGGAAGCGGAAGAGCAGCAGACCGGCCACGGGCACAGCCACTAGGCTCTGCCGTCGCGGCCGATCGGGCTCCGATCGTTCGAACGAGAAACCCCCGTGCGGATCACCGCGCGGGGGTTTCTCTGTGTCCGGCGGCGGCCGGATCAGCTCAGTTGCAGCACCGCGAACGGTTCAGACGTCGGCTGGGGTGACCCTCCGGGCGGTTCGACGGTGACGGCCAGCTTCGACATCGACCCCACGTCGTCGAGGACGATCGTCGTGGTCGGCTGCATGTCGCCGGCCGACATGGTTCCGGCGGGCACCGGGGCGTCCCCGGACTCGGGCATCAACCACAGCTGATACACGGTGTCCGCGCTGGGCGGGGCGACACCGTCCATCACGAACACCACGGCGTCCTGCGACTTCGAGTAGCTGGCGGTCGCGGACCCGCCTGCCGCGATCGGACTCGTCGACGAGTGCATGTCGGCGGCGTCGAGCACCTGTTCCGAGACTGTGGGCGCCGGGCCTTCCGTGAGCTGCCGGACGATCACCGTTCCGCCGGCGAGCACCCCGACGGCCGCGGCGGCGGCGACGGCGATCTGCCAGCGCCGCCTGCGGGAGCGACGCTCGGCGAGCGACGTCGGCGCGGGCGCGGGACGCCTGATCTCATCGAGGACCCGGATCCGCACCCGTGGCGGCGGTTCGACGGCGCCCACCGCGCTCACCACCGCGAACGCTTCGCGGATCCGCCGGACCTCGTCGGTGAACGTGGAGCGGGTGTCCCCGTCGGTGCCTGCGAGATCGGTGTCGAGTTCGCGGCGCTCGGTGTCGTCGAGTGCGTCGAGTGCGTACGGGTAGGCCATGCCCACGAGTTCGTCGTTCATGTCACAGACCTCCCAGGCAGCCGCGAAGACGCGTCAATCCGTCACGGATGCGCGTCTTCACCGTCGACAGCGCGACCCCCAGGTGGGAGGCGACCTCCCGGTAGGTGCGGCCGTCGTAATACGCCATCGCAACGGACTCACGCTGCATGTCCGTGAGCGAGTCGAGGCAGACGAGCACCGATTGATGCTCGAGCCGGCGAGTCACCTCCTCGGTGACGTGGTCGAACGGCCCCGCGATGTTGGTGGTCTCGTAGAGGGACTCGCGGTCGGTGCCTGCCTGCTCCGAGCGCACGCGGTCGACGGCCCGGCGGTGCGCGAGTGTCATCAGCCACGACATGACGGAACCCTTTGCCGGGTCGAAGTTCGACGCGGTGCGCCAGGCCTGGAGGAAGACTTCCTGCGTCGTCTCCTCCGCGTACCCGGGGTCGCGCAGCACCCGCAGGACCATGCCGTGGACTCGGGCGCTCGTCCGGTCGTAGAGTTCGGCGAATGCGTCGGCGTCCCCGTTCGCCACGCGGGCCATGGTGTCGTGGAGCTCCGCGGATTCGGTGGCCCGGGCGCTGTGTGCCCCGGCCGCGTCCGCCGAGCACACGTCGTCTGCCGGGGTTTTGCCCTCGTGGTTCGTCACCAGCGCTCGTCTCGCTTCATCGAGAACCACGGTAGCGTGCATGTCCGCTCATCTCCTCCAGCCGGTAGGCATTCGGAGACCGAGTCGCCGTGGATGGGTGGCGAGGGGATCGAAGTGACGCGAGGAACCCTCGCACGGCGGCGAGGGTCCCTCGATGAGTGTGGGCGAGCGGTCAAACGGCGATCCGGCCGCGTCTGTGCCGGGCGTGCATCTCGCGTTCCGTTTCGGACATTCCACCCCAGATCCCGTACGGCTCGGACACGCTCAGCGCGTGATTGCGGCACTGGGCGAGGACCGGGCAGCGTCTGCACATTTCCTTCGCACGGGTCTCCCGCTGTGCGCGGGCACGGCCGCGCTCCCCGTCGGGATGGAAGAACATCGAGGAGTCGACTCCGCGGCACAGTCCGTGCATCTGCCAATCCCAGATATCCGCGTTCGGGCCGGGAAGGTGGTTGGGTGCAGGCATGTGGACTCCTTAGCTGCAAGCTCGCCTCGGGCGGCGAGCGGACCGTGGGCTCGACGTTCAAGCCGCTGAATCATTCACGTTGCTAACCGTAGAGTCGGTTCGGAAATCGCGTCAATAGTTGTTCACAGTGGGGATTTACATATCCCACGAGCTGAAAGTTAACCTGGAAAATATTTACTTTCCCGCGTTTCCGTGTTTCCGTTTCGGGTTGAAAGACCTTGGGGTACGGGTAACGATGTGCGGGTGCCCCAGCCCGCGGAGCCTGAAACGCAGACCCCCTCCGGATCTCCGGACGAGGGACCCACGATGTCGGTATCCGCGCTGGCCAGAAGGCTCGGGGTGGCACCGTCGACGCTTCGCACGTGGGACCGCCGCTACGGCATCGGCCCCTCCGTCCACCCGCAGGGAAGTCACCGGCGATACACGTCGCGCGACGTCGCCCGGCTCGAATGCATGCAACAGGCTCTGGACGGTGGTGCAAACTCCGCGGAGGCCGCGAGATATGCGATTAACGCAATGGCTACATATTCGTCAGAAAGCGGCCGCCGGCCGGGCGGCGAAAATCTGGATGACAACTCGGTGAACGGGACGAAAACAGGCTCGTCGAACCTTTTGTCGTCCTTTTCCGGCCTCGCCGACGCGGAGGCCGCCGTCCGCAATTTGTCGGGTGCGTTGCTGGCGCGAGACGTCGTGACCATCCGCCGGATCGTCGTGCGGGCGGTCGCGGAGCGAGGATTCAGCTCCATGTGGACGACGGTGGTCGCTCCGGTGCTCGAATGGGCGGACGACGGCAGGAATTCCGACGCTGCCGCTGTGAGCGTCCGTGTCTTCGCCGAATGTGTCGCGGGGATTCTGTCCACGATGACCCTGGATGCACCGATCGGCGGCGGTGGCCGGGTCCTGCTCGTGCAGGTGCCCGCGGACCCGCCGGACGCGGTTCCCGCGGACCCGTACGGTCTCGAATTCCGGGCCCTGGGCGCCGCCCTGGCCACGGCGTCGGTGGACACGCGGATCGCGCTGCCACTGTGCCGGTCGGCGTTGCTCGCCGCCGTGACCAACGCCGAACCGGACGTGATCGTCCTCTGGTTGCCCGCCGCCGGATGCGACGTACCTTCCCTGCTGCGGGCGATCCGCCGCAGGCGCACCGGGCTGACGGTGCTGGCGGGCGGTCCCGGCTGCCGGACACAGTCGCTACCACGGACGATCACGGTGCTGGGAGCGCTGGATGCGGCCGTGGGCGCCGTCGCTGCGGTCACCTGACCGGTGCGAGGGCGGGCGATGCGATGATCTCGGCGTGCCCGACTCCTCTCTCCGTTCCGCAGTCACGAATCCACTGATCCGCGCGGCGTTCGGCGCCGATCCGGGCGTGAGCCCCCTGCCGGAGTCGGACGTTCCCGTCGAACGCTGGATGCGGGCGGTGGCCTGGGGTGCCCGCGGGTACTACAGCCGATCCCGCGCCGAACTGGACGCCCTGACGCGCGGCGGGGTTGCCGAACCCGCGGTCGTCTCGCTCGCCTGGAGCACGCAGGCGTCGCTGCTGAGACAGCTCGGCTGGCACGCCGTGTCGTCCGGATTCGACGGCCGGGCCCTGGCCGTCGTCGGGACGGGTCCCGGAGCGTCGGACGGTGTTCTCGCCGTGGAGGCGCGGTGCGACGCAATGACGGGACTCGCCGCCGACGCGCTGGGGTGCGGCCGGCTCGCACTGGGCAGGCGGCTGCTCGATCGGTGCGCCGAGCACCTGGACGTGCACGCCCACGGCGAACTGTGGCGGCAGCACGTCCGGAGGCACTGGGTGAGCGCGGAGTTGTTCCTCGCGGACGGGGACTTCACCGCGGCGCGCCGCCACGCCGAGGCCGCGGCAGAAATTTCGGAGGCCGCCGGATCAGTGCGGCACCACGTCAAATCGGACCTGCTGCGGAGTGCGTCGATGACGGGGGAGTCCGATTCCGGTCCGGCGGCGCGGCTCGCCGCGGATGTGCTCGACCGCTGCGATCGGTACGGCCTGATACCCCTGAAGTGGGCGGCTGCGATGTTGCTGAGTGGTGTGACGTCCGACTCACGTGCGGAGGCGGTGTCCGAGGAGTGCGAAGCGCTCATCAGGGCGCGAGGTGGGCGCTTCCGAATCTGACACCGCTGATCGGGCCCCGTGGGCCCGTGTTGTTCACGAATCGGTGCGAATCCGGGCGAATACCGTTCGGTCCGCACCGTTACTCTTGGAGTGTTCCGCTGAGAGCGGGAGCACACCCATCGGGGGAGGTGCCACTGTAACGCCAGGATATTCAGCAACGATGACTAACACGAGCGAGGAGTTGGACTCCGCCGTCGCCGCTGCAACGCAGGGTGACCGGGCCGCTTTAGCTCTGGTCCTGGAAAACATTCGGCCCTTGGTTGTGCGTTACTGCAGAGCCAGGGTCGGTGCTGCGGAGAGGGGACAACTCTCTGCGGACGACGTGGCACAAGAAGTGTGCCTCGCCGTGATGACGGCCCTACCTCGCTACGAGGATCAGGGCCGGCCGTTCATGGCATTCGTCTACGGGATCGCCGCGCACAAGGTCGCCGACGCGCATCGGAACTCCGCACGTAACAAGTCGGAGCCCGTCGCCGAAGTACCTGATGTCGTAGCCAACGATGACGGACCCGAACAGCGGGCGCTGGACTCGGAAGCGAGCAGGCAGATGAACGAACTGCTGAGCACGCTGCCGGAGAAGCACCGGGAGATCTTGATCCTCCGGCTCGTGGTCGGTATGTCAGCCGAGGAGACGGCCGCGGCCGTGGGTAGTACCGCGGGAGCTGTCCGCGTGGCTCAACACCGAGCCATCGCGAAACTGAAAAAAGAAGTGACAAAGGCAGGTGAGAGGTTTGGCTAGGGGCATGAAGCGCAACGGCAATCCCGATGCCGATCTCCCAGGAGACGACGCACCGGTGGACGTCGCGGCAGTGCGCCGCGACGACGCATTGATCGACGCGATCGCCGGTGGCGGTCCCGTCGCAACGGATTCGCCGGAGCAATACGAGCTCGCGCTTCTGCTGACCAATTGGCGTGCCGACATCGTGTCGACGCCGATGCCGACCGGGCCGCTGCTCGACGACGTGATCGCGGCGATCGACGCCTCGGACAACGCCCGTTCCGCACGCAGCGCCGCCCGCGGCAAGCTCCGGCTGTTGCGACCCATCGCAGGCGCTGCCGCCGCGATCGCGGTCGTCATGGGCGGCGCCACCATCTTCTCGTACAACGCCGAACCTGGCGATCCGCTGTGGAGCGTCAAGTCGGTCGTGTTCAGCCAGCAGGCCGATTCGACCGTCGCGCAGATCGACACCACGTCCCAGCTGCAGGAGGCCGAACGGCTGATCGCCGCGGGCGACGCGGAGTCGGCGAAGAACCTGCTCGACGGCGCCGCCGACCGTGCCGGCGGGGTACGCGACGCCGACATGCGCAACGAACTCGACGTGTGGCGGGCGAAGCTGGCCGCGGAGGTCGAGAGGATCGCCCCGACCACGCCGCCGGCGACGACGGCGCCGGGAACCACCACCACCGGCGCGCCGACGCAGGCCACCGAGTTGCCTGCCACCGTGCCGGGGACATCCGGTTCCACGACGGTGCCGGGAGTCGGGCAGTTGCCGGGAACCCTGCCGACGGATCTGCAGATTCCGGGACTGCCGCCCATTCCGCTGCCGCAGCTGCCCACCTTGCCGCCGCCGCCGCCGCAGCTTCCGCTTCCGCCTGAGACGATGCCGTCCACGAGCCCGGATCCGACAATCATGCAGTTGCCGATACTGCCGCCGGACAATCCGACCACGCAGCCGCCCACTCAGCAGCAGCCGTCTCAGCAGCCCTCGACGGTGCCGCTGCCCACCACGACGACCCCGGTCCCGGTGCTGCCGCCCACCAGCTAGCGGTTAGGCGGCCCACCCGCACAGACGACTGTGGCCCGACACTTCGCGTGTCGGGCCACAGTCGTCTGTCAGTACAGGGTTTGGATCGGGTTGTGCCGGATCAGGCGTCGAAGCCGTCTCCGTGCAAAGCGTCGTTCATCGAGGCGTCCGCGTAGCCGCGGCAGTAGTCCCATGTGACGTATGCCTCGGGTGTCGGGTCGTAGGCGGGCTCGTGCGGGCGCACGGTGCCGTCGACCAGGAGCTGGAGGAGGTTGGCACGGAGCATGTCCCAATCGTGGTAGTGATCTTGCTGGCAGTCTTCGCAGCAGACGACGAGACCGCGGATCCCACGATGCGCCAGCAGCGCCTCGTACACGGCGAGGTCGGCCAGATCTTCCTCCACGGCGAGACGCTCGTGGGGGTCGAGTGGCTGGCCCGGTTCGATCGCATCGAGAGCTGCGGACGGGTCGGCGGGGTCGCCGGCGAAGGGGTCCGGGGGCAGACCTGGAGGCAGTTGATCGCGCACAGCACCACGGTACGCAGGTCAGCCCGGTCTGCGCCAGCCGTTCGGCGTACGCCCAGCGTGGGTGGGCTCCGTGGCGATCGCGTCGAGCCGATATCATGGTGTGCGGAGCTGGGAATATCGATCGTCGCTCCGGCCTTTTCCCTGTATCCGTGTTCGCGCAAGTTTCACCAGATCGAAGATCTGAATGTCCGCAGACGGCGCCACCGGCGCTGCACCTATGTTCCATGGAGGGCCCGAACCGCATGACAAGTTCAGCAGGGCATGTACACACCGGCGGTGACGACCCGAACAAGGTCGCGATGCTGGGTCTCACGTACGACGACGTCCTGCTCTTGCCGGCGGCGTCGAATGTCATCCCCGGCCAGGTCGACACGTCCAGCCAGCTGACCAGGGACATCCGGCTGCGGGTGCCGCTCGTCAGCTCCGCGATGGACACCGTCACCGAGGCACGGATGGCCATCGCCATGGCCCGTGCAGGCGGCATGGGCGTGCTGCACCGCAACCTGTCCGTCGAGGCGCAGGCCGGGCAGGTGGAGACGGTCAAGCGGTCCGAGGCCGGAATGGTCACCGACCCGGTCACCTGCAAGCCGTCCGACACCCTCGCCGAGGTCGACGCCAAGTGCGCCCGGTTCCGGATCTCCGGACTCCCGGTCACCGACGCGGCCGGACAGCTCGTCGGCATCATCACCAACCGCGACATGCGTTTCGAGGTCGACCAGAACCGCGCCGTGTCCGAGGTCATGACGAAGGCGCCGCTGATCACCGCCCAGGAGGGTGTCACCGCCGAGGTGGCGCTGGGACTGCTGCGCCGCCACAAGATCGAGAAGCTGCCGATCGTGGACGGCCAGGGCAAGCTCACCGGGCTCATCACGGTCAAGGACTTCGTGAAGACCGAGCAGCACCCGGACGCCACCAAGGACCGCGACGGCCGGCTCCTGGTCGGTGCCGCCGTGGGTGTGGGCGACGAGGCGTGGAGCCGCGCAATGGCTCTCACCGACGCCGGTGTCGACGTGCTCGTCGTCGACAGCGCCCACGGTCATTCGGCCGGTGTGCTGGACATGATCTCCAAGCTCAAGGCCGAGGTCGACGAGCGCGTGCAGATCATCGGCGGCAACGTCGCCACCCGCAGTGGTGCGGCCGCCCTCATCGAGGCCGGTGTGGACGCGGTCAAGGTCGGTGTCGGCCCCGGCTCCATCTGCACCACCCGCGTCATCGCCGGTGTCGGCGCCCCGCAGATCACCGCGATCCTCGAAGCGGTCGCCGCGGCCAAGCCGCACGGTGTGCCGGTGATCGCCGACGGTGGGCTGCAGTTCTCCGGCGACATCGCGAAGGCCCTCGCGGCTGGCGCGTCGACGGCGATGCTCGGTTCGCTGCTCGCAGGCACCGCGGAGTCGCCCGGTGAGCTGATCCTGGTGAACGGCAAGCAGTACAAGAGCTACCGCGGCATGGGGTCGCTCGGCGCGATGCAGAGTCGTGGGGCCGCCAAGTCGTATTCGAAGGACCGCTACTTCCAGGACGACGTGCTGTCCGAGGACAAGCTGGTCCCGGAGGGCATCGAGGGCCGGGTCGCGTTCCGCGGTCCGCTGTCCCAGGTCACACATCAGCTCACCGGTGGTCTGCGGGCCGCCATGGGCTACACGGGAGCGTCGTCGATCGAGGAACTGCAGAACGCGCAGTTCGTGCAGATCACCGCTGCGGGTCTGAAGGAGAGCCACCCGCACGACATCACGATGACGGTCGAAGCTCCCAACTACACCGCTCGCTAGCAACCAGTCACGATTCACGAGAAAGGGGCGCGCGTGCGCGACCTCGTTGAGATCGGCATGGGCCGAACAGCCCGACGAACCTATGAGCTGGACGACATCGACATCGTCCCCTCCCGCCGGACCCGCTCCTCCAAGGAGGTGTCGACGTCCTGGCAGCTCGACGCGTACCGGTTCGACATCCCGGTGCTGGCGCATCCGACCGACGCGCTCGTGTCGCCGTCGTTCGCGATCGAACTCGGCAAGCGCGGTGGCCTCGGCGTCATCAACGGTGAGGGGCTGTGGGGCCGGCACGCGGACGTCGAGGCCAAGCTCGCGGAACTCGTCGCGCTGGCGGAGTCGGACGTCGACGTCGAGGCGCCGATCAAGAAGCTGCAGGAACTGCACGCGGCACCGTTGCAGCCGGGGCTCCTGGCCGCTGCCGTGGCGCAGGTCCGCGACGCGGGTGTCACGACCGCCGTGCGGGTGAGTCCGCAGAACGCGCGGGCGCTGACCCCGCAACTGCTGGAGGCGGGCATCGACCTGCTGGTCGTGCACGGCACGATCATCTCCGCCGAGCACGTCGCCCACGGCGACAGCGAACCGCTGAACCTGAAGACGTTCATCTCCGAACTGGACGTTCCCGTCGTGGCCGGTGGGGTGAGCGATCACCGCACCGCTCTGCACCTGATGCGCACGGGCGCGGCGGGGGTGATCGTCGGGTACGGCTCCACCGAGGGCGCCACGACCACCGGTGAGGTGCTCGGCATCGGTCTCCCGATGGCGACGGCCATCGCGGACGCCGCGGCCGCCCGCCGCGACTACCTCGACGAGACGGGTGGACGCTACGTCCACGTCATCGCGGACGGCGACATCACGTCTTCGGGCGACCTCGCGAAGGCGATCGCCTGTGGCGCGGACGCCGCGGTCCTGGGCGCACCGCTGGCGGTTGCCGCGGAGGCTCCCGGCGGCGGCTGGTACTGGCCGTCGGCCGCCGCGCACCCGTCGGTGCCGCGCGGCACGATGCTGCCGGTCTCGTTCGGTGACCGGCCGTCGCTGGACCGGGTCCTCACCGGCCCGTCGGACGACCCGTTCGGTTCCCTGAACCTGGTCGGTGGACTGCGCCGCTCGATGGCGAAGGCGGGGTACTCCGATCTGAAGGAATTCCAGAAAGTAGGCCTGACGGTCCGCGCCTGAGGCGTACGTCCGTCACTGCTTCTCTCGTCGCCCGATGTCGCATCGGTGCAGTTCAACTGCGCCGGTACGGCATCGGGCGACGTGCGTTTGCGGGTATCGCGACCGTTCCTGATACCTCTCGTTACAGTTAAGGTAACCCTTGTGGCAGCTGTCACAACTGCCGGGTGCATACTGGCGAGTAATAAACTCAGGTTCGTTGGAGGTCGAGTGATGAGCAAGCAGCGCACAACGGATTACGACGTCCTCATCGTCGGTTCCGGATTCGGTGGCAGTGTCACCGCGCTCCGGTTGGTCGAGAAGGGGTACAAGGTCGGCATCCTCGAGGCGGGCCGTCGCTACGCCGACGCGGACTTCGCGAAGACCAGCTGGGATCTCAGGAAGTTCCTCTGGGCGCCCGCCCTCGGGTTCTTCGGCATCCAGCGCGTCCACTTGCTCCGCGACTGCCTCATCCTCGCCGGCGCCGGCGTCGGCGGCGGGTCACTCAACTACGCGAACACCCTCTACAAGCCGCCTGCCTCCTTCTTCCAGGACAAGCAGTGGTCGCACATCACGGACTGGCACGACGAGCTCACGCCGCACTACGAGCAGGCCCGCAAGATGCTCGGCGTCGTCCAGAATCCGCACATGACCCCCGCGGACGAGATCATCAAGTCGGTCGCCGAGGACATGGGCGTAGGCGACACGTTCATCCAGACCCCGGTCGGCGTCTTCTTCGGAGAAGCGGGCAAGACCGTGCCGGACCCGTACTTCGGCGGCGTCGGCCCCGACCGCACCGGATGCATCGAATGCGGCGAATGCATGACCGGATGCCGGCACGGCGCCAAGAACACCCTGCTCAAGAACTACCTGGGCCTCGCGGAGAAGGCCGGCGCGGAGATCATCCCGATGACAACGGTCAAGGGGCTGCGCGAGGCGTCCGACGGCACCTGGGACGTGTTCACCCGGCGCAGCGGGCCGCGGAAGAACCGGAACCGCAAGACGTACACCGCGGCGAACGTCGTCCTGGCCGCCGGCACGTGGGGCACTCAGCATCTGCTGTTCGACCAGAAGGAGTCGGGCGCGCTGCCGAAGATCTCCGACCGGCTGGGTGTGCTCACCCGCACCAACTCGGAGTCGATCCTCGGCGCCGCCAAGAACAAGGTGGACCCCGCGCTCGAGCTCACGAAGGGCGTCGCGATCACGTCGTCGTTCCACCCGACGCCCGACACCCACGTGGAGCCGGTGCGCTACGGCAAGGGGTCGAACTCGATGGCGATGCTGCAGACGCTGCTGACCGACGGCGGCGGCAGGCGGTGGATGACGTTCCTCAGGGAACTCGCGAAGGATCCGACGGCACTGAAGGTCCTCACCCCGTACAAGTGGAGCGAGCGCACCATCATCGCGCTGGTGATGCAGAACCTCGACAACTCCATCACCACGTACACGAAGAAGGGCCTGTTCGGCCGGCGCAAGGTCACCAGCAAGCAGGGCCACGGTCAGCCGAACCCCAGCTGGATCCCGGCGGGCAACGAGGCGACCCGGCGGATCGCGGAGAAGATCGACGGTCGCGCAGGCGGCACCTGGGGCGACGTGTTCAACATCCCGCTCACCGCGCACTTCCTCGGCGGCTGCACGATCGCGTCGGAACCGTCGAACGGCGTCATCGACCCGTACCACCGGGTGTGGGGTTACCCGACGCTGAGCGTGGTCGACGGTTCGGCCGTGTCCGCGAACCTGGGCGTCAACCCGTCGCTGACGATCTCGGCGCAGGCCGAGCGTGCGGCGTCGCTGTGGCCGAACAAGGGTGAAGTGGATCTGCGTCCGGCGCAGGGGGAGGGATACCGGCGCCTGAACCCGGTCGCGCCGATCAAGCCGGTCGTCCCGGAAGGCGCGCCCGCCGCGCTGGTGCTGCCGATCGTCGAGATCCGAAACGGCTCGGTGCTGCCCGACACCCGGAAGCACGGCGTTGCATAGCGCCGGCGAGGGCCGGGTCGTGGGGTCGCGCAGACCACAGAGCTGCGCCGATTAGACTGATCCGGTGGCAGATATCGAGCAACAGAGACCGGTCCTCGTCGTCGACTTCGGCGCGCAGTACGCGCAGCTGATCGCCCGGCGGGTGCGTGAGGCCAAGGTCTATTCCGAGGTGGTCCCGCACACCGCGACCGTCGAGGAGATCGCGGCCAAGAATCCGCTCGCCGTGGTGCTGTCCGGCGGGCCGTCGAGCGTCTACGCCGACGGGGCGCCCCAGCTCGATCCGGCCCTGTTCGATCTGGACGTCCCGGTGTTCGGCATCTGCTACGGATTCCAGGCCATGGCCGGCGCACTCGGCGGGACGGTGGCACACACCGGCACCCGTGAGTACGGCCGCACCGACCTGAAGGTGCAGGGCGGTCTGCTGCACGAGGGGCTGCCGTCCAGTCAGCCCGTGTGGATGAGTCACGGCGACGCGGTCACCGAGGCCCCCGAAGGCTTCGAGGTGACGGCCACCAGCGAGGGCGCACCCGTCGCCGCATTCGAGGACCGGGCCCGCAGGCTCGCCGGCGTGCAGTATCACCCGGAGGTTCTGCACTCGCCGCACGGCCAGCAGGTGCTCAGCCGGTTCCTCCACGAGATCGCCGGCATTCCCCCCGCCTGGACGGCCGCGAACATCGCCGACGCCCTCGTCGAGCAGGTCCGCGAGCAGGTCGGCGACGGCAAGGCGATCTGCGGACTCTCGGGCGGTGTGGACTCCGCTGTCGCGGCGGCGCTCGTGCAGCGCGCGATCGGCGACAACCTGACGTGTGTGTTCGTCGACCACGGTCTGATGCGGGCCGGGGAGCGTGCGCAGGTCGAGCAGGATTTCGTCGCCGCCACCGGCGCCCGGCTCATCACGGTCGATGCGGCCGACACCTTCATCGGTGAACTGGCCGGGGTGTCCGATCCGGAGACCAAGCGCAAGATCATCGGCCGCGAGTTCATCCGCAGCTTCGAGGGTGCCGTCAGCGACGTGCTCGGTGAGAACGCCGCGCACGGCGACACGGTCGAATTCCTCGTGCAGGGCACGCTGTACCCCGACGTCGTGGAATCCGGCGGCGGCACCGGCACGGCCAACATCAAGAGCCACCACAACGTCGGCGGCCTGCCCGAAGACCTGCAGTTCACGCTCGTGGAACCGCTGCGCCTGCTGTTCAAGGACGAGGTCCGCGCGGTGGGGCGCGAGCTGGGCCTGCCGGAGGAGATCGTGGGACGCCAGCCGTTCCCCGGCCCCGGGCTCGGCATCCGCATCATCGGCGAGGTCACCCAGGAGCGGCTCGACCTGCTGCGTCACGCGGATTCCATTGCGCGCGAAGAGTTAACGGCCGCCGGGCTCGACGGCCAGATCTGGCAGTGCCCGGTGGTGCTGCTCGCCGACGTCCGCAGCGTCGGCGTCCAGGGCGACGGACGCACCTACGGGCACCCGATCGTGCTCCGCCCCGTGTCCAGCGAGGACGCGATGACCGCGGACTGGACGCGACTGCCATACGACGTTCTCGAGCGGATCTCCACCCGGATCACCAACGAGGTTCACGACGTCAACCGGGTCGTGCTGGACATCACGAGCAAGCCGCCGGGCACCATCGAGTGGGAGTGACGCACTGTGCGCGGTGGGCGAGTCGCCTGACTCGCTCACCGCGCACAGTGCGCGTCAGCGCCTATCGTCGCCGGTTGGGTGCGAACACGAGTACCACGCCGACCAGCACCGCGACCACCACGAACAGCCAGCGGAATTCGACGTTCGCGAGCGGCTCCAGCGAGAACGGCCCCGCGAGCGCCCATCCACTCACCAGGAGTGCTGCCACCCCCGCGAGGAGCAGGAGCGGTGACGGGCGCTTGCGCGTCCGGGTCTGCTCGCCGTCCTGAGTGTCGTCGACGTCATCCACGGCGCACCTCCATACTTCCGAACCGGACATCTGCATTGAGGGTCAGGACGTGACCGTCCGTTCCGTCGGCACCGCCGTCGAGACCGTCTGGGAGACACTGTGCGTCGCCGAACTGGGCGGTGCAGTGGTTCTCGACGTTCATGCCGGGCGGCAGGAGCACCACGACCTCACCGAACTGACCGCTGACGTCGACCGTCTTGTCGTCGGTGAGCGTGACGTTCCGGAGGTCGAGCGTGAAGCTACCGAACCCGCCGGAGTAGGCGGGTTCGATGTCGGCGGCCGTCAGGGGCACCCAGGTCCGGTCGCCCATGTTCTCGCTGTTCAGGTCGAGTGACCCGACGAGCGAGGCGAGGATCACGAAACCGATCAGCGGGCCTGCGACGACGAGAAGCCCGTAGCCCTTGCGCAGGAAGCCGCCGATCAGCAGCCCCACTCCGATGACGGCGAGCGCGACCGCGCCGATGCGACCGGGATTCAGCCAGTCGGATCCGGTGGCGACCGCCAGCGCCGTCGCTGCCGCGGCTGCGAGGATGGCCAGTCCGATCACCATGGTGGTCAGGCGGGAATGCGTGCGCTCCGGTTGCACTGCGGGAGTGCTGGTTCTGGCCGGCTCGGGCAGGTCCCACGCGAACGGAGCGACACCGAGCGGGTCCCATGCGGGGGGGCGCGGTTCGAGCGGCGCGAACGGCGCCGACGGTGCGTCGACCCGCGGACCGGCGGTCGGGGACTTCTCGAACGACACCGGATCGGTCTGGGCGGCAGCGGTTTCGGGTTTCAGTGCCTCGGTGGGGGCCTCGCCGGTCGCGTCCGCCGGCTGCCCCGTGGTGGGAGGCGTGCTCGGCGTGTAGGAGTCGGGAAGCTTCGTGTACGGACCGTACGCACCCGAACCGTACGTGCCCGGGCCGAACGGGTTGGCGCCGAACTGTCCGGGCGAGAAACTCGTCCCGGGATAGCCGGTGCCGACACCGGGGGCGACGGCTCCGACGGGCGACGGCGGGGGGATCGGCTGCCGCTGGTACAGCAGCCACAGGCCGCCGAGCATCAGCGCCATGCTGATCAGCCCGGAGCCGCCGAGGCCGACGCCGAAGGGGCCGACGGTGCTCACCGCGATCGCCAGTGCGACGAGAAGGACGATGGTTTTGGTGCCCGAGTCGGAGCTGTGACCGCGTCCCATCAACGACTCCGCGGGGGAGGCCGGGTCGCCCGACTTCGTGAGGGCGAGCCAGCACGCCAGGTAGAGGAGCACGCCGGCGCCGCCGAAAATGGTGGACACGACGAACGCGACTCGTATCAGTACGGGATCGACGCCGTAGCGGTAGCCGATTCCCGCACAGACACCGGCGACGTGGCCACGGCCGGGCAACCGCACCGGTCGGGTCCGCCACAGATCCTGTATCTGCTCTTGGAAGCTCCCATTGCTCATACCACCATCGTTCCGGTCGCCGCATCGCGCGTACATCGGGAAGTACCCTGATCTTTCCGGTCGGGGTGGGCCGGAACGCGGCCCCAAGTCAGGGTCGGACCCTGATGCCGCGGCCCGGGGATCGTGCCAGTATCGAAGGTGTGCAACCTGTGAACACGTCCGCGGGCGGCGCCCAGTACGCGGGCACCGTCACCGCGCCGGTACCGCCCGGCGGTCTCCCCATGCCGCGGCTCGAACGCCGGACCGGTGGCCGCATCGTCGGCGGCGTCGCAGGTGGTATCGCCGACCAGCTGGATGTCGACGTGATGAAGGTGCGGGTCGCGTTCGCCTGTCTCGCCGCGTTCGCCGGCGCGGGCATCGTCGGCTACGGGCTGTTGTGGATCTTCACGGCCGCGGGTGCGGACACGGAGAAGCCCAGTGCGTCCGAGCGGCGCAGAGCGTACGGGCTGATCGCGATCGGTCTGGCCGGTGCGTCCGCGTTGTCGTGGTTGTTCAGCGGCCGGGTCGGTTCGGTGATCGCACCGATCATCGTGGTGGCAGTCGGCGCGGCCCTGGTGTGGCGCGAATTCGATTCGGAGGGGCCGCGCACCGTCATCGGTCTGCCGCAGCGCCCCACCGTCCTCACCTGGGCGCGGGTCCTCGGTGGCGTGACGCTCATCGTGTCCGGTCTCGGTGTGGTGATCCTCGCGCAGGTCGACTTCGCCGCGCTGCGTTCGTCGTTGCTGGCCGTCGTGGTCACCCTGGTCGGCGCCGGACTGCTGACCGTGCCCCTGTGGTTGCGGCTGTGGCGGGCGCTGGGGGCGGAGCGCGCCGCGAGGATCCGCAACGACGAGCGTGAGGAGATCGCGTCACACCTGCACGACTCCGTCCTGCAGACCCTGGCGCTGATCCAGAAACAGGCCGACCATCCCCAGGAGGTCGCGCGGCTCGCCCGGGGGCAGGAACGGGAACTGCGCAAGTGGTTGTTCGGTGGAGGAGACGCCGACCATTCGAGCCTGGCGGAGGCGTTGCGCATCATCGCGGGCGAGGTGGAGGACCACCACGGCGTCACCGTGCAGCCGGTGACGGTCGGCGACGTGGCCCTCGACGTCGACGGCACCGGCGAGGGACTGTCTAAGGAGAGTTTCACGGCGGTGCTCGGCGCGACGCGGGAGGCTCTGGTCAACGCGGCCAAGCATTCCGGGGAGACCGACATCAATCTGTTCGCCGAGTCCGAGCGCGAGCAGGTCAGTGTGTTCGTCCGGGACCGCGGCGTCGGATTCGACGTCGACGAGGTGTCGCCGGACCGTCAGGGGCTGGCGAAGTCGATTCGCGGGCGGATCGAACGGCGAGGCGGGCACGTCGACGTGCGGTCCACGCCAGGCAAGGGCACCGAGGTGCGAATCCACATGCCGCGGAACGGCCGGACCCGTGCGGGAGCGGGGGCCGCCGACAGCGCGGACACCGGCGTCGAGGACGTGCCGTTCAGTCAGGGCGCGTGAGCACTACTTTCGTCGTGTCGGTTCCCCTCGTGCGCAGCGCCTGCTCGCTGCTGTCCTCGTGAGGGGTAGTGTTCGCCCGCGACGCGACTGTGGGGGTCGTGCGGTCACACCGTGCTGCGGCGGGGTGCGACGCGAGACGTCAAGGGGGGGATTCATGTTCGACCGTGAACGCCTGCGGGTGCGTGAGCAGGAACTGCAGGGTCAGATCGATTCGATGCTGGCCACGCTCGACCGGCAGACGCAGGATCTGCATGCCGCTCAGCATTAGACGATATGAGGGGCTGGGCTGGGACCTCACTCACATGTGAACGTGGGTTGCCGGCAGGAAACGGGTCCTGGCCGGTAGAGCCACAAGATGTGGGAGGCCCCAGCGATGAATCAGCGTACAAGTATCGGTTTGGATGTACACGCACGATCGGTGGTCGCCTGCGGCCTCGACGGGCAGACGTGTGAACTCTTCGAACGCCGACTGACACCCGATCAGGGCGAGATCCTCGAGTGGATCCGGATGCTGCCGGAACCGGTGGCGGTGACGTACGAGGCCGGGCCGACCGGATTCGGGCTCGCGCGGTGTCTGACAGCGGCGGGCATCGAGTGTCTGGTGGCGGCACCGTCGAAGCTGCAGCGCCCGCCCGGAGATCGGGTCAAGAACGACGCGCGCGATGCGCGGCATCTGGCTCGTCTGTTGCACCTCGGACAGATCGTCGAGGTGTCGGTGCCGAGTGTCGAGCAGGAGGCGGCCCGGGATCTGGTCCGCGCCCGCGAGGACTGTCGTGGCGATCTGATGTCGGCCCGCCATCGAGTGTCGAAACTGCTACTGCGGCAGGGGATTGTCTACTACGGCGGCCACGCGTGGACGAAGGTGCATGACACCTGGTTGCGCGCCCAGCACTTCGATGCGCCCGGTCTGCAGCTGGCGTACGAGACCGCCTATGACACCATGCTGGCGGCGGTGGACCGGCGGGATCGGCTGGATGTGGCGATCGCTGCGATGGCCACCGACAGCGACTACACCCCGGTGGTGACGCGGCTCGGTTGCCTGCGCGGCGTGTCCACGCTGACCGCGTTCGGGCTGGCCGTGGAGATCGGCGACTGGCAGCGCCTGACCGGACGCTCGATCGGCGCCTACCTCGGGCTGGTGCCCACCGAACACTCGTCCGGCGCGACACGCTCGCAGGGGTCGATCACCAAGACCGGCAACTGCCACGCCCGCCGGCTGCTGATCGAGGCCGCCTGGCACCACCGTCCCCCGTATCGCGCCGGAGTCGAGCTGCGGCGACGTTGGGACCATGCCAGTCCCGCCGCTCGGGCCCGCGGACAGCAAGCAAACCGGCGCCTGCACGCCCGCTGGGCCGGGTTCGACGTCCGCAACAAACGCCCGGCACTGGCGAATACCGCGATCGCCCGCGAACTCGCCGGCTGGTGCTGGTCGCTGGCCGTGCTGGACACCTGAAAACCCGGTCCCCGTCCCGCATCCCGGTTGCGAGTGTGGTCGTCGACTCGGTCGGGCGGCAAGGTCGGTTCTCCTCGCTGCGCTGCGGGGACTCCACCTTTGCCCCCTCGTCGCCGACGACCGGTGAGGCAAGGACCGGGGGAACGGGGACCCCACAGCGTCCGGGCGAATCATGCGGTGGTGACGGCAGCGCCAGGGAGTGATCCGCGAGCCACCTATTGAGCAATCCTTAACTGTACGTTGGGATCACGCTCGACATTAGACCAGCGATCCACTCCAGCCGAACAACCGTCCTGCGGTACCCAACCCGCGCATATCAGAGTTGACCACGCGTCGAAACAGACACGCTCGCCACCACCCCAGATCGACCGGACCCACAGAGGCGGCGCCCACGACGACGGTCCTGGACGCCGCCTCGCCCTGCGCCCTTGACAAACCGGTGTACATATCAGGTGGCACAGCTGCGCGTTACGGGTGAGTCCGCCGACGGGCTGGTGCAGGTGGTGGTGAACTCGGTCGGCCGGGTGGTCGAGGTGCACCTGGCACCGGACGCGTTCCGGCGCTCCACCCCCGAATCGCTGGGACGCGCGATGACCGACGCCGCCGCCGCGCCGGCGAGGCCGCGCACGCCGAGTCGATGCGCATCATGGGATCGATCGTGTCCGCGACCGAGACCCTGCCGGATCTGCCGGACCTCGTTCCCGACCCCGACGACGGGTCGTGGAATCGGCCGCTGCTGCGGGACGGCTGGCAGTGAGCGCGCAGCTGTGGGTGGACCCGGCGCATCTGCGCGGCGTCGCACCCCGATTCGATGCCCTGTCGCAGCGGATGGCCGAGGTCGCCGCCACCCTGACCGCGACCCTCGACGGCGAGGGCGAGTGCTGGGGCTCCGACGAGACCGGAACGACGTTCGCGAGCGGGTATCTGCCGTCCGCGGACGCGGCCGAACACTCGCTGGGGTTCGCCGTCGCGGCGCTGGCAGCGGTCGGGTCGAAGCTCCGGAGTACCGCCGACTCGTTCGACGACACCGACCACGGCACCGCGTCCAGCCTCGCCGGGCTGTTCTGATGGGCCATCGACGAGGCCGATGCCGCGATCCGGTCGGCGTTGTCCGGTGTCAGTGGTGACGTCGAGACCGCGATGGCGAAGGAGTGGATCGGCGCGGACGGTGCGTTGCGTGAGTTGTCGGGGTTGTTCCACGAACTCGGTGACACCCTGGACTGGTCGGCCGACGACCCAGTGCACTGAACGGCACTCAGCATGAACGGCATGCTCGGCTCCTACGTGCAGGAGGAGACCGTGGGCACACCGAGGTTCGGCGACGCCGTCGTCGAGTGCGGCCGGAGGACGGAACGTGGCCGAGCTTCGGATATCTGGTGAAGGCCTGGTTCCGAAGTATCGTTGCCATCGTCGAATCGGATATCGCCACGGACGGCGAAGACGGGATGCCCGCGGTGGTGCGGCGATCTGGTGAATCGTGCGACACACTCTACAGTGGGGTGACACTACCGCCCACGCCGAGGAACAGCCGCAGTGACTTTGCCTGAAACACCCCCGTACCGTGTCTTTCTCGTCGACGATCATGCCGTGTTCCGCTCCGGTGTCCGTGCCGAGCTCGGTAGGGAAGCGGACATGGAGGTGGTGGGCGAGGCGGGCGGTGTCGCGGAGGCGGTGTCCGGGATCAACGCCACCTCGCCGCACGTCGTCCTACTCGACGTCCACATGCCCGACGGCGGCGGTGTCGCGGTGCTGCGGGGCATCGAGTCGGGTCCGGTGTGCCTGGCGCTGAGTGTGTCCGACGCCGCCGAGGACGTGATCGCCGTGATTCGCGCGGGCGCCCGCGGGTACGTCACCAAGACGATCTCGGGGGCCGAGCTGGCCGACGGCGTCCGCAGGGTCGCCGGCGGTGACGCCGTGTTCAGTCCGCGGCTCGCGGGTTTCGTGCTGGACTCCTTCACCGGACGTTCCAATGCTCCTGAGCCGCAGCTGGATCCGGAGCTGGATTCGCTGACGCCGCGGGAGCTGGAAGTGCTGCGCCTCCTCGCTCGCGGTTACACGTACCGCGAGATCGCCGAGGAACTGGTGATCTCGGTGAAGACGGTCGAAACGCATGCGTCGAACGTGCTGCGGAAGACGCAGCAGTCCAACCGGAATGCGCTCACGAGGTGGGCGCACCGCAGGCGGATCGACTGACGTCCCCGGGGGTCAGGGCTGCGCGAGCAGGACGATCACGGCCACGAGCACGGCCAGGATCAGGATCGCGACCATGACACCCATGGCGATCGGCGCCCACGCGACCACCTGGTCGCGGACGGTGGGGGCCGGCGAACCCGGAGCGGGCTTCGCCGGGCGCGGAGGCCACTGCAACCGGCCGAGCGGACGCGGCACGTTCTTGAGCGGGGTGCTCTGATGCACGGCGGGCAGACCGGCCTGCGTGGAACCGACCAGTTTGCCGCGGCGCCGTGAGTCGGGCAACGGTGTCGAACGGTGAGCCCACGCCGGGATGGTGCCGTCCGCGGAATAGACGGGCGAGCCGACGAGGTGCGCGACGTTGCCGTCCCCGGCCATGGCCACCCGGGCCAGGGCGTCGCGGGCCTCGGCCATCGTCGGACGACGCGCCGGGTCGGGTTCGAGAAGATGCAGCAGCGTGTCGGTGAGGGGTCCGGCCTTGCTCGGTCGGTAGATCTCGGCCTTCGCGACCCGGTGCAGGAGTGCGATGGAATCGGAGTCGATCCCGAACGGCGGCTGCCCTTCGACGACGGTGTACAGCGTGGACCCGAGCGAGAAGACGTCGCTGGCCTCGGTGGGGTCCTGGCCGCGGGCGACCTCGGGGGAGAAGTACGCGGGCGTGCCGGTGATGACCCCGTTCGCGGTGTCCGCGGAGTCGCCCTTGGCCCGGGCGATACCGAAGTCGCTGATCTTGACGGTGCCGAGTTCCCGGCCGCGGTCGGCGACGAGGATGTTGCCCGGCTTGATGTCCCGGTGCACGATCCCGGCGGCGTGGGCGGCGGTGAGCGCGTCGGCCACCTGCGCGCCGATCTGGGCGACCTCGAGCGGGGGCAGGGTGTCGGCGATGTTCATCGCCTGGGCGAGGCTGCGGGACGGCAGGTATTCCATGACGAGCCAGGGCTCCCCGGCCTCGAGCGCCACGTCGTACATCGCGATGGAATGCCGGTGCGCGAGTTTGGCGGCGTTGCGGCCTTCCCGCATGGTGCGGTCGCGGACCCGGCGGGCCTCGTCGGGGTCGAGTCCGGCTGTCGTGGTGACCTGTTTGATGGCGACGTCGCGGTGCAGCAGGGTGTCCCGTGCGAGCCAGACCGCGCCCATTCCGCCACCGCCCAGTTTGGACCGCAGGCGGTACCTTCCGGCCACCAGGTATTCGGGTCCGATGCCCCTTTCGCTCTGCTCCTGCTCCATCACGCGTTCAGGTTAGAGGATTGTGCGGACACGGGACGCGCGGCCGTCCTGACCTGGTCGTTCGGGGTCCACTTGACGGGCCTGCACGGACCCGCTTTACTGAGAACGGGTTCGAAAATACGTTCGAACAAAGCGTTTGTTCGAGCCGCGTCTTCCCCGTGGTTGCCGACCGCTGTTGGTGCCGAGTGTCAGGGGTGTCGAGTTGGTTGAAGTGGCCGGCGAGCCGGGGTTGCCGGTGCCGGGGGCTCCCGAGTTGTCCGGGCTGTCCCGGCAGGAGCGTCTGGACTACCTCCGGCGACGGATGGCCACCGTTCCCGCACGCGGGGAATCGGTGGCGAGCCGGGCCCCGGTGGAGGGCGGATTTCCTGCGACGGGCACGTCCGCGGCTCCCGATTCCCACGCCGCCGGGGTGCTTCCGGTTCCGGCCGCGCTGGCAGGCCTCCTTCCCCGGGGCGGGCTGGTGCGCGGTTCGGTGGTGTCGGTGTCGGGTGCCACCTCGCTCCTGCTGGGGTTGGTTGCGTCCGTGACCGCGGGCGGCGGTCACGTCGCGGTGATCGGGCATCCCCGGCTCGGGGTGCTGGCCGCGGTCGAGATGGGCGCGCAACTGGAACGGCTGGCCCTGATCCCGGACCCGGGCGCCGATCCGGTGGAGATCGCCGCGGTGCTGCTGGACGGAATGGACCTGGTGGTGCTCGGGCTGGGAGGGGCGTCGGTGGCGCCGTCCCGGGCGCGTGCGGTGGTGGCCCGCGCCCGGAGCAAGGGGGCGACCCTGGTCGTCACGGACGGGCACTGGGACGGCGCGGAGATGCGTCTGGAGGCGCGGGTGCACGGTTATGCCGGGCTGGGCAACGGATCTCAGGACCGGGGCTGCGGGCGATTGCGGTCCCTCAGCCTGGCAGTGTGCGCCCGGGGGCGGTCGTTCCAGCCGCGCACCACCCGGCTGGACGTGCGGTCGGCGCAGGGCCGGGTGGAATGGGTGAGCACACCGGAACCGGTGGTGCCTCTCGGGAACGTCCCCTTTCCGGAGCCGGTGGAGGTGGTGGGCCTGTGAGCCGGGTGCTGGCGTTGTGGTGCCCCGACTGGCCCGCGGTCGCGGCGGCCGCCGCCGCGGATCTCCCGCCCACCCATCCGGTGGCGGTGACGTCGGGCAACCGGGTGATCGCCTGCTCGGCACCGGCCCGCGCGGACGGGGTGCGGCGAGGTCTGCGCCGCCGCGAGTCCCAGGCCCGGTGCCCCCGGTTGCATGTGGTGGCAGCCGATCCCGACCGCGACGCGCGACTGTTCGAGCCGGTCGCCTCGGCAGTCGACGCGGTGGCACCCGGCGTCGAGGTGTTGCGGCCCGGTCTCGTGGTGCTGTCCGCTCGCGGCGTCGCCCGGTATTTCGGCTCGGAGGAGGCCGCCGCGGAACGGCTGGTGGACCAGGTGTCGGCGGTGGGGGTGGAATGCCAGGTCGGTATAGCTGATCAGCTGTCCACGGCCGTGATCGCCGCGCGCAGAGCAACTCTCGTGCCACCCGGCGAGGGGGCGGCCTTCCTGGCGCCGCTCCCGATGCGGGAACTTGCCGCGGAGCCGAGCCTCGCGGCGCCGCATCGCGGGGAGCTGGTCGATCTGCTGCACCGGCTCGGGTTGCGCACAATCGGTAGTTTCGCCGCGCTGTCGGCGGGCGACGTGGCGTCGCGGTTCGGAACCGATGCGGTGCTGGCGCATCGGGCCGCGCGCGGTGAGCCGGAGCGTCCCCCGTCGGGGCGGTCGCTGCCTCCGGACCTGGATGTCGAGGAACGGTGCGATCCCGTCATCGAACGGGTCGACGCCGCCGCCTTCGCGGGACGGGCGTTGGCGGAGAAGCTTCATCGCACGCTGTCGGACGCCGCGGTGGCCTGCACCCGGCTGTCGATCTCGGCGAGCACCGGCAACGGTGAACAACTGTCCCGGATCTGGAGGTGCGCGGAACCGCTGACCCCCGAGGCGACGGCGGACCGGGTTCGGTGGCAGCTGGACGGGTGGCTGACCGGGCGCAGCGAGAAGCGGCCCACCGCCGGTATCGCCGTCCTGCGGCTCGAACCGGTGGAGGTGGTGGCGGCAGGCGCCCTGCAGTTGGGGCTGTGGGGTGGGGTCGGCGACCAGGACGAACGGGCCCGGCGGGCCCTGGTGCGGGTGCAGGGCCTGCTCGGCGGGGAAGCCGTGCAGGTGGGGGTCCTCAGCGGTGGGCGGGGACCGGCGGAGCGCATCACGTTGCTGCCGTTGGGCGACGAGTTGATTCCTCGCAACGATCCGTCGGAGCCGTGGCCGGGCACGTTGCCGGAACCGGCGCCCGCCGCGGTGCTGACCGCGTATCCGGAGGTGTGGATGTCGGACGAGCGGGGTATCGCTGTGACGGTCACGGAACGTGGTGTGTTCAGCGCGCCTCCCGCGCGGCTGCGGTGGGGGAGCAGAGAGTGGGCGGTGTGCGGATGGGCCGGACCGTGGCCGGTGGACGAGCGGTGGTGGGACCCTCCGGCGGCGCGGACGGCGGCCAGGGCGCAGGTGCTGCTGGAGGAGTCGCGGGCGCTGCTGGTGATCTGCACGGCAGGCCGCTGGTCGGTGGAGGGAATCTACGAGTGACACCTCCATGAGTGACACAGGACGCGCGCAGGCATCGCTTGCGGACCGGCCGTCCGAAATGCTTTGCTGTGCAGAGGGTCGCGTGCCGGTGGCGGACAGCGTCAGGCATGGAGGCCGGCCACAGTCGCGTCGTCGGCTCGTGGCATATCCCGAAAGGGTCGAATGTGACCATTTCCTTTAACCACACCATCGTCGCCGCCAAGGACAAGCAGGAGTCGGCGACCTTCTTCACCACGCTGTTCGGGCTGCCGGACGCCGTGCCCGCCGGACATTTCCTGGCGGTCGCCCTCGACAACGGGGTGTCTCTCGACTTCGCGGAACCACCGATCGAATTCCAGCCGCAGCACTACGCGTTCCTCGTCGGGGAGGACGACTTCGACCGGATCTACGGCCTGATCGTCGAGTGGGGTCTCGACCACTGGGCGGATCCGCGGCAGACGCTGCCGGGCACCATCAACACCAACGACGGCGGCCGGGGCGTCTACTTCCTCGACCCGTCCGGACACTACCTGGAGATCATCACCCGCCCGTACGGGTCGGGCCGGTAGTCCGCGGCCGGGTTGCCGGTGCTCGCTAGTCTGGACCCTCGTGGAGACGAGCAGGACTACCCCGACGCGCACCGGCATCGAGATCGCCTACCGGGACAGCGGTGAGCCGTCGGTGGCGGGGTCGGCGGACGTCCCTCCCGTGCCGGTGGTGCTGGTGCACGGGATGGGCGGTGACGGCGGCACCTGGCACAGATTCGCCCGCGCACTCGTCGCCCGCGGGCGACGCGTTCTCGTCCCGGATCTGCGGGGGCACGGTCGCAGTGCCCGCGCCGCGTCGTACCAGTTCGAGGAGTTCGGCGCCGACGTGGTGGAGGTGTGCGACAACCTGGGGCTGACGAGAGTGGATCTCGTGGGGCACTCGCTCGGCGGTCATGCCGCGTCGCTCGCGGCGCAGGCCCGACCCGGACTGGTCCGCCGGCTGGTGATCGAGGAAGCCCCGCTCCCGTTGCGTCCCGGTGACCCGGAACAGGTGTTCGCGAACCGGCTGCCGTCGCTGCCGGAACTCTGGCACGCGACGACGAGCGTAATCCGGCATCCGCGGGCCGTGTTCGCCTTCGACCGGTCGATGACGGGCTCCGCGATCGAACAGTTCCGCCGCCCGGATCCGTTGTGGTGGGACCGATTGCCGGGCATCGAGGCCGACACGCTCATCCTGCGCGGTGGACCGGGCGGGATGGTCGACCCGCGCAAGCTCGAGTCCGCGGTCGCGGCGATACCGAAGTGCCGGGTGGTGGTGTTTCCCGGCGGGCACAGCATTCACCGCGACCGGTACGGCGAGTTCGCGGCGCAGGTCCTGCCGTTTCTGATGCAGCCCCAGACGAGCTGACAAAAAGTCCGAAAATGTAAACCGCAGCGGCCTCGACAGGACTAGCGTGGAAACGGAAAGAGGGGGCTCGGAACGAGGAAGAAGGACCCACGATGTCGACACTCACGCCCGGACGTCCCTACGCGCCCGGCAGGCAAGGGTTCAGCTCGCTCCGCGACGGGGGACTCAACTGGGACGCGTTCCCGTTGCGGCTGTTCACGAAGGGCAACGCCAAGTTCTGGAACCCCACGGACCTCGACTTCAGCCGGGACGCGGAGGACTGGGAGGGGCTGAACTCGGAGCAGCAGCGCAACTCCACGTATCTGGTCGCGCAGTTCATCGCCGGTGAGGAAGCGGTCACCGAGGACATCCAGCCGTTCATGAAGGCGATGGCCGCCGAGGGGCGTTTCGGCGACGAGATGTATCTGACGCAGTTCTGTTTCGAGGAGGCCAAGCACACCCAGGTGTTCCGGTTGTGGATGGATGCGGTGGGCCTGACCCGGGACCTGCACCCCTTCGTCGCCGAGAACCCGTTTTACCGGCAGTTGTTCTACGAGGAGTTGCCGGGATCGCTGAAGGTCCTCGAGACCGATCCCAGCCCGGCCAATCAGGTGCGGGCCAGCGTCACCTACAACCACGTCATCGAGGGCAGCCTCGCGCTCACCGGGTACTACGCGTGGCAGAAGGTGTGCACGACGCGCGGAATCCTGCCGGGAATGCAGGAACTCGTCCGCAGGATCGGCGACGACGAACGACGCCACATGGCGTGGGGGACGTTCACCTGCCGCAGGCACGTCGCCGCCGACGACGGCAACTGGGGCGTGGTCCAGGAGCGGATGGCGGAGTTGATGCCGTTGGCGCTGGGCATGATCGACTGGGTCAACAAGCAATTCGAGGTCCAGCCGTACGGGCTCGACGAACAGGAGTTCATCGCGTATGCCGCGGACCGGGCGCAGCGCAGGCTGGGGGCGATCGAATCCGCGCGCGGACGCCCGGTCGAGGAGATCGACCTGGACTACTCGCCCGAGGCGCTCGAGGAGAAGTTCGGCGAGGAGGACGCCAAGGCGATGTCCGAGGCCGCCGGCTGAGACACACTGCGCGGTGGCAATGGCAGGATCTGCTCATGGCGCTCACCGCACTCGACCGCAGACTCCTCGGCTGGTCCGCAGCATTCGTGATCTCGCAGGCGAACATCATCCGCCTGCTCGGTCCCGTGGCACCCCGGCTCGCCGAGATCCAGACGGCCCGCTCCGCCCGGGACTACACGGCGATCCTCGACGGAATGACCGACTCCGACACGGCGCGCTACCGCAGCCACTACTACCCGGACTTCGTCCACCCGCTGATCTACGCCGTCGCGCTGCGCACGGGCGCCCGGCGGTTGGCGGAACTGACCCCGCTGTCGCCGAGAACGCGGAAGGTGCTGGCGGCGGTGCCGGTGATCTCGGCGGCGGGCGACTACGCCGAGAACGTCGTCGGGCTATACCTGCTGTCCCACCGTGAGCACATCACCGACGCGACCGTGCGGGCCACCACCGCGGTCAGCGTCACCAAATGGGTGCTGGCGCTCGGTGCGCTCGGGTACCTGTCCCAGGGATTCGTGAGGGTCTGGGCGGGAAAGCTGTTCTCCCGCTAGATTCAGGCGCATGGGTGCTGCCGAGTTGAGCGTCGAGTACTTCACCGGCCAGGCCGAGTTCCGGGAGTGGCTCGCCGCCCATCACGCCTCCTCGCCCGGTATCTGGCTGAAGATGGCCAAGAAGGGATCGGCGCAGTCGTCGATCGACTACGACCGGGCTCTGGAGGTCGCGCTGTGCTACGGCTGGATCGACAGCCAGGTGCGCCGTGTCGACGACGACTTCTTCGTGCAGCGGTTCACCCCGCGGTCGTCGCGGAGTCCGTGGTCCAAGCGGAACCGCGAGTTCGCGGAGAAACTCGCCGAGGCCGGTCTCCTCGAGCCCGCGGGCGTGGCCGAAGTCGAGCGGGCCAGGGCGGACGGCCGCTGGGACCGCGCGTACGCAGGACAGAAGGCGGCGGAGATGCCGCAGGACTTCCTGGACGCCCTCGCGCGGAATCCCGAGGCCGAGGCCTTCTACGCGACACTCGACAGCCACAACCGGTACGCCGTCTACTACCGCCTGCAGGACGCCAAACGCCCGGAGACGCGTGCCCGCCGCATCGAGAAGTTCGTCCAGCAGCTGGCGGAGCGCAGGAAGTTCCACGACTGACCGATTTCCGCTACTGACACAATGGCAGCGTGCCTGACACGATCACCGCCACCTGCTCCGCGCTGTCCGCGACCGACGAACCCCTCGCGGGCACCGCTGCGCACGTCAGGGGCTGGGTGTGCCTGGAATTCCCCGGAGCGTGGGGCCGGGACGTGCTCGACGGCGCGGCGCTCGGCACGGACCTGGCCCGCGAACTCGACGCCCGCGCCGACGCCGCCGGGGTGCGGATCATGTTCATCCGGAGGCCTGGCCGCGGCACCGCGTCACCGGATCGGCGAGCGGTGCTGCTGGCACAGTCGCACCCCACGCGGTCGTGGTGCGAGCGGCTCGAGATCGGCTACCCGGAGGACCTGCTCGACCTGGACCTCGGTCTGGTCGCGGGGCCCGCACCCGGTCTGGGCACGCCGGTGACGGACCCCGTCGCCCTGGTGTGCGCGCACGGGAAGAGAGATCAGTGCTGCGCCGTGCTCGGGCGGCCGGTCGCGGCCGGCCTGACCGCGGAGTTCGGCGACGCGGTGTGGGAGTGCTCGCACACGGGCGGGCATCGTTTCGCGCCGTCGCTGATCCTGCTGCCGACGGGCTACACGTACGGCCGGCTGTCGGTGCAGCAGAGCGTCGACGCGGTCCGCGCCGCCGCCCGGGGCGAGGTGTACCGGACCGGGCTGCGCGGCCGCAGTTGCTGGGACACCCAGGGGCAGGTGGCGGAACTCGCCGTCCGCGATCTGGTGGACGCCACCGCCGACGAGCTGACGGTGGACGCGAATTCGGTTGTCACCCATCGCGACGGGCGTCGCTGGGTCGTCGACCTCGAGGAGTGGGAACTGCCGCCGCGGCCGGCGAGTTGCGGGGCGGCGCCGAAGCCGGTACGGCCCGTCATTGCCACCGGAGTTCGCGCCCTCACCCCCTGAGGCGGTCACCAGTGGGTGCCGGGCACCAGCCTTCCGACCTTCCGGGCGGCGCGGCCGAGCACCGACGACGTGTGGTGCCGGGGTTCCGGCGTGCGCCGAGGGGCCGGCGTCGCGTCGTCCGTGCTCGTTCCCTTCGCGGCCGGTGAATCGGGGAACATGCGATACATCTGGTGCATCACGCGGTCCTTGACCGCCGGTGCGAAGACGTGGCCGAGTTCACCGAGCGTGCCGGTCGGGACGTCGATGCGTTTGGGGCGTTCGATCAGCGCACGGACGACCATGGCGGCCGCCTTCTCCGGGGACGTGATCGGCCCGATGTTGTACCGGCCGGTGGGCGCGATCATCGGCGTCTCGACCAGCGGCATGTGGATGGTGGTGAACGTGATTCCGTCCGAGAGGGTTTCGGATGCCGCGACGTCGGTGAATCCGTCGAGGGCCGATTTGCTGGCGACGTAGGCGGCGAACCGCGGGGTCGCGCCCTGGACCCCGGCGCTGCTGATGTTGACGATGTGGCCGAACCGCCGCTCGCGCATCTGCGGGAGGAAGGCGAGAACGAGTCGGACCGCGCCGAAGTAGTTGACGGCCATGGTCCGTTCGAAATCGTGGAACCGGTCCGTCGAGTGGTACAGCCCCCGGCGAATCGAACGACCCGCGTTGTTGACGAGCATGTCGACGTGATCATGTTCGGCGAGAACGGCTTTGACGGTGTGTTCGACCGACTCGTCGTCGGTGATGTCGCAGGGGTAGCCGTAGGCCTCGCCGCCCGCCGCGCGGATCTCCGCGACGACGGCGTCGAGTTCCGCGATGCGCCGGGCGAGCAGGATGACCTTCGCGCCCTTGCGGGCCGTCGCGATCGCGGAACTCCGGCCGATCCCGGACGACGCCCCGGTGATCACGACATGCCTGCCCACGAGCGGTCCGGCGGGGTGGGGCCTGCGCGCCCGGTCGGGGTCGAGGTTCTCGCGCCAGTACGACCACAGCCTGCCGGCGTACGAGGCGAAAGGCGGCACCTCGATGCCGGTGCCGCGCAGCGCCTCCCGGGTGTCGCGGTCGTCGAACACCGTGGGCAGGGTCAGGTTCTCGACGAGCGCCGGCGGGATGCCGAGTGCGCCGAGCACGGCCTTGCGGCCCGCGTCGAGGGCGGAGTCGGGGGTGGGGGTGAGGAACGGGCGGACGAGTTCGCCGGGCAGTCCGATCGCGGGGTGCGGTGCGCCTGCCGCCTCGGCGAGCGCGGCGTAGATCTCCCGGACCGGCTGGGGGCGCGGATTGACGAGGTGGAACGTCTGGCCGTCCCGTCCCGGCGCCGTCATCAGTTCCACGACGGCCGCAGCGATGTAGTCGACGGGCACGACGTTGGTCGCGCCGATCCGCGGGACGGCCACGGGCAGCGCGGCGGGGAGTTTCGCGAGCGCCGCGATGGCGGGGAAGAGGTAGTACGGGCCGTCGATCTTGTCCATCTCGCCGGTGACCGAACTGCCGACCACCGCGGCGGGGCGGTAGATGCGTGTGCGCAGGCCCTCGGCGTTGCGGACCAGTTTCTCGGCCTCGAACTTGGTGCGGTGATACGGGGTGGGGAAGCTCTGGCCGAGATCGAAATCGGTTTCCCTGAACGGCCCCTCGTGATCTCCCGCGACGGCGATGGAGGAGACGTGGTGGAGAGTCGCATCCAGTTCCCGGGCCAGCGCGATGACAGAACGGGTGCCGTCGACGTTCGTGGCGGCCTGCTCGTCGCCGGCCGTGAGGTCGTAGATCGCGCCGAGGTGCAGGACGTGGTCGGCCGTGGGCACGGACCCGAGTCCGAGGCCGGGCTCGGTCAGGTCACCGATCAGGGGATGCACGCGTTCGCCGCCGGGTATGCCGTCGACGAGTGCCTCCAGCCGCGCGACGGACGCGCGCCGGACGAGGACGTGGATCTCGGCTGATGCATCGCGGTCGAGGATCAGGGGCAGCACGTGCCGACCCAGGAATCCGGTACCGCCGGTGACGAGGTAGGTGGCCATGCCCCGAACTTACTCCAAAGTAAGATGATGTACTAGTGGCCGAGACCCACCTTGGCGTGCACCTTCTTCATCCAGGCCGGAGCCCACCAGTTGGCCTCGCCCATCAGCTTCACCAGGGACGGAACGAGGAGCATCCGGACCACCGTCGCGTCGACGAGCAGCGCGACGATCATGCCCACGCCGAGGAACCGCATGATCGACAGACCGGAGATCGTGAACGCCCCGGTCACCACCACGAGCAGCAGCGCGGCGGCCGTCACGATCCGGCCGGTGCGCTCGGTGCCGAAACGCACCGCTTCCTCCGTCGTCGCGCCCGCCTCGTGCGCCTCGACCATGCGCGACATCAGGAACACCTCGTAGTCGGTGGACAGGCCGAAGACGACGGCGAGAATGAGGACCACGAACGTCGCCTCGAGCGGTGCCGGACTGACCCCGAGCAGGCCCGCGCCGTGTCCCAGCTCGAAGATCCAGGTGAGCACCCCGAACGTGGCGGCGAGACTCAGCCCCGCCATCGCGACCGCTTTGATCGGCAGCACCACCGAGCCGAACGCCAGGAACAGCAGGACCAGCGTCGAACCCACCATGATCGCGATCATGACCGGCATCCAGTGCACGATCGCCGCGTTGCCGTCGTCGACGGTCGCCTGGCCGCCGCCGACGAGCAGTTCGGTTCCCTCGGGGACGGAGATGGCGCGGAGACCGTCCACCGCCGCGCTCTGGTCGTCGGTGGTCACTCCCTCGGAGTAGACGGCCTGCACCGCCACCAGTTCGCCGTTGGACGCGACGACGGTGGCGGCGCCGATGCCCGGCACCTGGCCGGCGGCCTGTGCCACCGCGGCTCCGTCGGCGGCGGTCGGCGCGGTGCCGTCGGTGCCGCGGAGGATCAGGGTGGCGCCGTTCCCGGTGGTGGGAAATTCGGTGGTGAGGGTGTCGGTGGCGATACGGGCGGGATCGTTCTCGGGCAGCGCCGTGTACGTGACCTCGCCGAGTGACGCGCTGAGCAGCGGCGCGGCCAGGACCATCAGACCCGCGACGATTCCGACCGCGATGGCGACCGGCCGACGCATCACCCAGGTGACGACGGAGCCCCAGAACTTGCGGGCGCGCACCTCACCGCGCTGCGCCGCGTCCTTGCGCCAGCTCAGCGCGTTGATGCGGTGACCGAGGATCGCGAGCAGCGCGGGCACCGCGGTGAGGGACAGCAGCGCCGCACTCGCGACCGCGGCCATCGCACCGAACCCGAGCGACTTGATCACGTCCTGCGGAAACACCAGCATCCCCGAGAACGCGCACACCAGAAGCAGACCGGAGAACAACACGGTGCGACCCGCGGTCAGGACGGTGCGCCGGGTCGCCTCGGCCACGTCGGCGCCGGACTCCAGTTCCTCGCGGAAACGGCCGACGATGAACAGGCCGTAGTCGATCGCGAGCCCCAGGCCGAGCAGGGACGCCACATTGATCGCGAACGAACTGACGTCGGTGAACAGGGTCAGCAAGCGCAGCGTCGCGAGGGCGCTGAAGATCGAGAGCAGCCCGACGAACACCGGAACGGCGGCGGCGACCAGTCCGCCGAAGATGAAGACCAGCAACACGAGAGTGATCGGCAGCGCGATCGCCTCGGCCAGCACCAGGTCCTGCTGCAGCCGGTTGTTGAACGCCACACCCACCACCGAGTTGCCCGCGAACTCGGTGTCGACGCCCTCCACCTCGAGCTTCGGCAGCAGATCGTTGAACGTGGCGGCGGTGATCCCGGCATCCGGGTCGACGGTGATCGCGGCCGACGCCTTGGTGCCGTCCTCCGACACCATCAGGTGCTTCCTCGTCGCGTCCGCCGTCCAGTACGACGTCACCGAATACGTCGGCACCTCGGCGGCGAACCGGTCGAGACTCGCGGTGACCTGGGGGCCGATGTCGTCGAGGGTCTTCCCGTCGGGTGCGGTGTAGATGGCGATGATGTCCGGCGTTTGCGGACCCAGATTGTCCTCGACGATTCGCGCCACCTCGGCGGATTCGCTACCGGGGTCGATGAATCCGCCGGAGCTGAGCTTCGCGAACACACCGGTGCCCCACACGCCGCTCACCACAACGGCGAACACGGCGAGGGTCAGGACCCACCATTTGCGTGAAACAACGGTCGAGGCCCAACGTGTCATGCGTCAACTCCGGGTGATCGGGGGCGGTCGGCTGCGACTGCCGACTGTAGTGCGGATCGAGGGATTGCCGGTGGGGGTGTGACGCTGGTCCCGGCAAATCGTGCATACTCGGCAGTGCACTTGCAGTCACACGCACGGGGGAAGCCGGTCCGAATCCGGCGCTGACCCGCAACGGTAGGCCACCAGAGCATTTCGGTGGCGAGCCCGATTACCCGGCGTGTGGTGTGCGACATCCTTTTCGTCGTGGTCTACGAAGCGGAGTCCCGCAGGCGCGCCTGCACGTGGGCGTCTGCCGGCTTCTCATTCGTGGCTCTGAGCCGCAATGAGGTTTACATGCACTGTCAGTTGTTCCGAAGTTCCGCTCTGGTCACGCTCGCCGTGGCCGCGCTGGGGGTCGCCGGATGTTCGCGCGGGGAGTCCGTGGGGCAGACCGCTTCCGCCGAATCCTTCGCCGAGCCGGTGTCCGTCACCAACTGCGCGCGAACGGAGACGTTCGACGCGCCGCCGCAGCGCATCGTCAGCATGAACGATCACGTCACCGAGGTGCTGATCGAGATGGGGGCCGGTGATCGCATCGTCGGCACGGGGTACGGCGACGCGACCCCGCTGCCGGAGTTCGCGGATGCCTTCGCGAAGATCCCGAAACTCGCGAAGGAATACCCGACCCGGGAACAGATCCTCGACCTCGACCCCGACCTGGTGGTCGGCGGCATGCGCAGCGCGTTCGACGAGAAGGAGGGACGATCGCGCGAATCCCTCGGTGAACAGGGCATCCCCACCTTCCTGTTCTCCGAGTACTGCGGGCAGGGTTTCCCCGACATCGGACTGCTGCGCAGCGATTACACGCAGCTCGGTGAGATCCTCGGCGTCCCGGACGAGGCAGTCGCCGTCAGCGACCGGGTGACGTCCGGGTTGCAGGCCGTGCGGGACGAGATCGCAGGCACCGCCCCGGTTCCGACGTTCTTCTACGATTCCGGCGAGGACGTTCCGCTGACGATCGGCGGTGTGGGTGTCGGCCAGCTCATCGCGGACCACGCGGGTGCGGCCAACCTCTTCGCGGAGGGGGAGAAGCCGTATTCGAAGTCCACGTGGGAGATCATCGGTGAACGCGCCCCGGAGGCGATCGTCGTCCTCGACTACGGCACGACGAGCGCGCAGGCGAAGATCGACTTCCTGAAGTCGCACCCGATCATGTCGACGACGCCCGCCGTGAAAGCCGGCCGTTTCGTGGTGGTGCCGCTCGACGACTTCTTCGAGAGCCCGCGCCTGGTGCGGTCGGTGGAGACGATCGCGCGGGCGCTGCATCCGGACGCCGTCGGCGCGCGATGACGGTCACCGCCGAACGTGCGGCGCCCCCCGCGTCGCCCACGCACCCGGCCCGGACGCGCGTCGGGTTCGGGGGCCTGATGATGCTGCTCGCCCTGACGACCCTGTTCGTCCTCGGCCTCGCGGTGTCGTTCGGTTCGGTGCGCATCCCCGTCGGCGACGTCTGGGCGATCGTCGCGCACCGGGTGGCCCCGGGTGCGTTCGAGCCCTGGTGGTCGCAGGCCCGGGAATCGATCGTGCTGGACTCCCGGTTGCCGCGGGCGCTGACCGCCGCGGTCGTCGGGGCGGCGCTCGCCCTGGCAGGAGCCGTGGCGCAGGCGGTGACACGTAATCCGCTGGCCGATCCGTATCTGCTCGGCGTGTCCTCGGGTGCGGGTTTCGGCGTGGTGGTGGTGACGGTGCTCGGGCTCGGAGTGGGAGCGCTCGGCGTGTTCACGATTCCCGCCGCGGCGTTCCTGGGCGCCATGGTGCCGCTGTTCCTGTCACTGGCGATCGGCGGCCGGTATCCGCAGCCGACCGCGGTCATCCTCGTCGGTGTCGCGTCGGCGCAGGTGTTCTCCGCCCTCATCACCTTCTCGATCCTGGTCGTCGCCGACGAGCACCAACTGAGTTCGGTGATGCACTGGCTGGCGGGCGGTTTCGGCGACTCACGCTGGTCGACGGTGATTTTCCCGGCTCTCGCACTCGCGACGGTGGGGGCGGCGATGATGCTGAGCGCGAGCCGTGTCGACCTGCTGCAGGCGGGAGACGACGGCGCCGCCGCCCTGGGGATGAACGTGCGGCGCTTCCGCGTCGTGCAGTTGCTCGGGGTGTCGATGCTGGCAGGGGCGGCCGTGTCCGTCGCCGGCGGCATCGGCTTCATCGGCCTGCTCGTGCCGCACCTGGCCGGGTACGTCGTGGGTGCCCGCGCGGTCAGGCTGCTGCCCGTCGCCGCGTTCCTCGGCGCGATCGCGATGGTCGCGGCGGACACGGCCGCGCGGTCGGTCGCGCGGAGCATCGAGGTCCCGGCGGGCGTCGTCACCTCCCTGGTGGGAGCACCGATCTTCGTGTGGATGCTGTACCGGCAGTACGGGAGGGCCGAGTGACCGCGCTGAGCCTGCACCGGGTCCGCGCCGAACTCGGATCGCGGGAAGTGCTGCACGGCGTCGACCTCGCCGTCCGTCCCGGTGAGGTGCTGGCGCTGGTCGGGCCCAACGGTTCCGGGAAGACCACGGCGCTGCGCTGCTGCTACCGCGCGCTCACCCCGACCGCGGGCGCCGTCGTCGTCGACGGAACGGACAGCGCCGATCTGGGCAGACGAGAACTCGCCCGCACGATCGGCGCGAGCACCCAGGAACCGCGGGTGTCCGCGGGACTGACCGTGCGCGAATCCGTGTCGCTCGGACGCGTCCCGCACCGGGGCTGGTTCGAACGGGCGAACGGGGTCGACGGCGAAATCGTGGAGACGTGTATACGGCAGGTGGGGCTGGCCGAACTCGCCGGCCGCGACGTGCAGGCGCTGTCCGGTGGGGAACGCCAGCGGGTGTCGATCGCCCGGGCTCTCGCGCAGCAGCCGCGGGTCCTGCTGCTCGACGAACCCACCAACCACCTCGACCTGCGGCATCAGCTGACGGTGATGAACCTGCTGCGCGACCTCGCGCGCGACGGTCTCGCGATCGTCGTGACCATGCACGACCTCCGGCTGGCCGTGGAGTACTGCGACACCCTGGCCGTGCTGCACGATGGAGGGGTGATCAGCACCGGTCCGCCCGCCGACGTCCTGGACGACACCGTGCTCGGCGGGGTGTTCGGCATCCGGGCCGTCGTGCGGTCGAGTCCGCGGCTGACGATGGAGATCCTGGGGCTGGCCGATGGATGAGCAACTGCGGCGCGCGTACGAGCTGACCGCACGCCGCGTCCCGATGATCGCCGACCAGATCGCACACCCCGGCGCAGCCTCGTTCCCGGCCGTGCGGCTGACCGATCCCGGCTGGCTCGCGGACCGGGTCGCGGACACGGCGAGGCGGTGGGGCAGCGACGATCCCCGGGTCAACGGGACGCTGTGGTGGTACTCGGCCAGTTCGACGCTGACCGGGATCCCGATCGCGACCGCGCTCGTCACGGGTGTCGCCGCCCACCCGGGGCTCGGCGACGCCGTGGCATTCCTCCGCGACGGCGGGTACCTCGGGGGCATCACCGCGTCGTCGGGGCTGCCGGTCACCGAGGGGCTGTCCGAACTCGCGGCCGAGATGGCCGCGGCACTGACGCCGATCGTCGATGCGCTCGCCGCGGTGTCCGGGGTGCGGCACGCCGCGATGTGGGCGATCACCACGGATTCGATCGCCAACCGGGCCCTCGACGCGGGAACGGCGTGCGGCGACCGCGCCCGCGGCAGCATCTTCGCCCGGGGTCTGGTGGACGCACTTCGCCGCGCCGGTGTCGTGCTGCCGGACCCGCGGTTCGTCGACGTCCGGGCCGGGACGCTGTCGCGCCGGTTCACGCAACGGGCGTCGTGCTGCCTGATCTACGAGACCCCCGGCTCGGGCAAGTGCGTGAGCTGCCCGCGAAGGCCTGCCGAGGACCGTCTGAGAGGTCTGGCCGCGCTCGTGACGTGACCTGCGTTGACCGTCCCGTGAGGGTGATGGCACACTGACAGTGTTCGAACTCCCGTTCGAATGATGCGCCTTCCCCAGCGGCATCTTCTGTGATCTCGGCACGCACGTGCGCGGGTAGAAGAGGTGTAATCAGATGGGTTGGGGAAACGGTCCGCCGACGTGGTCCGAGATGGAACGCGTCCTGTCGGGCAGGCCGGGGCGGGTCGACCCGGAGTCGATGTATCCGGGCGACGGCGGCGACAGTCCCGCATGGTCGCGTAAACGGGGGGAGTACCGGGCGGGCCGTCAGGAGCGTTCCGGTTCCACCGTGCCGTACGCCGAACTGCACGCGCACTCGGCGTTCAGCTTCCTCGACGGCGCCTCCCCGCCGGAAGAGCTGGTGGAGGAGGCCGTCCGGCTCGGTCTCGAGGCCATCGCGCTCACCGACCACGACGGGTTCTACGGTGTGGTCCGGTTCGCCGAGGCGGCGAAGGAACTGAACATGCGCACCGTGTTCGGGTCCGAACTGACGTTGGACGACGCGCACCTGCTGGTGCTGGCGCGAGGCCAGGAGGGGTACCGGCGGCTCTCCCGGGAGATCGCGGCGGCGCATCTCGCGGGAGGGGAGAAGGGCAGGCTGCGCTACGACCTCGACGGCCTCGCCGATGCCGCCGGCGGGCACTGGCAGATCCTGACCGGCTGCCGGAAGGGGCATGTGCGTCAGGCGCTGGCCGGTGGCGGCCCGGACGCCGCGGCCGTCCGGCTCCGGGACCTGATCGACCGATTCGGGGCCGACCGGGTCACGGTGGAGCTCACCCATCACGGCGTCGCGGAGGACGCTGAGCGCAACGCCTGCCTCGCCGAACTCGCACAGCAGCACGGACTTCGGGTGATCGCGTCCACGGCGGCACACTTCGCGGGACCGCCGCGAAGGAGACTGGCCATGGCGATGGCCGCCGTCCGGGCCCGGCAGAGTCTCGACGACGCGGCCGGGCACCTGGCGCCCGCCGGGGGAGCGCACCTTCGGTCCGGTGAGGAGATGGCGCACCTCTTCGCCGCGTACCCGGACGCCGTCCGCGGTGCCGCGGAACTCGGCCTGGAGTGCGCGTTCGACCTGCGGCTCATCGCGCCGCAACTGCCCCCGTTCGACGTTCCCGACGGACACACCGAGGCCGGCTGGCTGCGCAGGCTCACGATGGACGGGGCCCGTCGCCGCTACGGCGCGCCTGCGGACCGGCCGGAGGCCTACCGGCAGATCGAGCACGAACTGGACATCATCACCGGGCTGAACTTCCCGGGCTACTTCCTGGTGGTCCACGACATCGTGTCGTTCTGCAAGAACAACGACATCCTCTGCCAGGGAAGGGGTTCGGCGGCCAACTCCGCCGTCTGCTACGCCATCGGCATCACCAACGTGGATCCCGTCCGCAACAAATTGCTGTTCGAACGTTTCCTCTCACCCGAACGCGACGGCCCCCCGGACATCGACGTCGACATCGAATCCGACCGCCGCGAGGAGGCCATCCAGCACGTCTACACCAAGTACGGACGCCAGTACGCGGCGCAGGTGGCGAACGTCATCACATACCGCGGAAAGTCCTCGGTCCGGGACATGGCCCGGGCGCTGGGTTTCTCGCAGGGGCAGCAGGACGCGTGGAGCAAGCAGGTCAGCCGCTGGGGTGGGATCGGGAAGGAGGCCGGCACCGACATCCCGCCCGCCGTCCTCGAACTGGCCGCTCAGATCGAGGGGTTTCCGCGGCACCTCGGCATCCACTCGGGTGGCATGGTGATCTGCGACCGGCCGATCGCCGACGTGTGCCCGGTGGAGTGGGCGCGCATGGCGAACCGCAGTGTTCTGCAGTGGGACAAGGACGATTGCGCTGCGGTGGGTCTGGTGAAATTCGACATGCTGGGCCTCGGCATGCTCTCCGCGCTGCACTACATGATCGACCTCGTGGCCGAGCACAAGGGGATCGAGGTCGATCTGGCGCAGCTGGACCTCTCCGAGGAGGCCGTCTACGAGATGCTGCAGCGGGCAGACTCGGTGGGGGTGTTCCAGGTGGAGTCGCGGGCCCAGATGGCCACCCTGCCGAGGCTGAAACCGCGGAACTTCTACGACCTGGTGGTGGAGGTGGCGCTCATCCGCCCCGGCCCGATCCAGGGCGGATCGGTGCACCCGTACATCCGCCGCCGCAACAAGCTCGAACCGGTGACCTACGACCACCCGTCTCTGGAGAAGGCGCTGAAGCGGACGCTGGGTGTGCCGCTGTTCCAGGAACAGCTGATGCAGATGGCGGTCGACGTGGCGGGTTTCAGCCCGGCCGAGGCCGACCAGCTCCGCCGGGCCATGGGGTCCAAGCGGTCGCCCGAGAAGATGGAACGGCTGAGGGGGCGGCTCTACCAGGGCATGCGGGACCTGCACGGAATCGGCGAGGACGTCGCCGACCGGATCTACGAGAAGCTGTACGCTTTCGCGAATTTCGGTTTCCCCGAAAGTCATTCGCAGAGTTTCGCGGCCCTGGTGTTCTATTCGTCGTGGTTCAAGCTGCATCACCCGGCGGCGTTCTGCGCCGGTCTGCTGCGGGCGCAGCCGATGGGGTTCTACTCGCCGCAGTCGCTGGTGGCCGACGCCCGCAGGCACGGGGTGCGGGTGCACGGCGCGGACGTCAATGCGAGCCTCGCGCACGCCACCGTCGAGGCGGGCGGGACGGAGGTGCGGCTCGGGCTCGGGGAGGTGCGGCACATCGGGACCGCGCTGGCCGAGCGGATCGTCGAGTCCCGCGGCGACGGCGGGCCGTACACGTCCTTCCTCGACCTCACCGGCCGGGTGGAACTGAGCACGGCACAGGCCGAATCGCTGGCCACCGCAGGTGCTCTCGACAGTTTCGGGTTGTCCCGGCGGGAGGCGCTGTGGGCGGCGGGCGCCGCGGCGGGAGAGCGTCGCGACCGGCTGCCGGGGATCGGGGCGTCCACCCGCGCGCCGACCCTGCCGGGGATGAGCGATCTCGAACTGGCCGCGGCGGACGTGTGGGCCACCGGGGTGTCACCGGACACGTATCCCACCGAGTTCCTGCGCCCGCAACTCGATGCGCTCGGGGTGATCCCGGCGGCGCACCTGCTCGACGTTCCCGACGGCGACCGGGTTCTGGTGGGTGGGGCGGTGACGCACCGGCAGCGCCCGGCGACGGCGGCGGGGGTCACGTTCATCAACCTCGAGGACGAGACCGGCATGGTCAATGTCGTCTGTTCGGTGGGGTTGTGGGCGAAGTACCGCAAACTCGCCAACACGGCACCCGCACTGCTGGTCCGCGGCAAGGTGCAGAACGCCGAAGGCGCGGTGACGGTGGTGGCGGATCGGTTGCAGCTGATGGATTTGCGGGTGTCCGCCAAATCCAGGGACTTCCGATGAGCCCCGCACCGCTAGCATCTGGTCATGAGGAGATACGTGTTGTCGGCGATCGTCCTGGCTACGCTGACGCTCGCGGGGTGTGGTGAGACCGACAGCGACTCCTCCCAGCAGACACCCGCCCCGTCGCCCGGGGACTCGAGTCAGATGGAAATCGGCGGGGCAGTGCAGGCGCCCGCGAAAGACCAGGCCCCCACCGACCGCCAGGAGATCATCACCGGTCAGGTCGCGCTCACCGCGGACGACCCGGTGGCCGTCGGCAGGCAGATCGTGGACAAGGTCGACGATCTGGGCGGGCGCGTCGACCAGCTCACCGAACAGCCGGGCTCCGACGACCAGGACGCCAGCAGTTCCCTGACCATCCGGGTGCCCGCCGACTCGCTCACCCGGACGTTGGACGATCTGCGGGAACTGGGCAAGGTCACCAGCGTCAGCGTCACGAAGAGCGACGTGACGATGCAGTCGCAGGATCTCGACGCCCGGATCAACGCATTGACGGCGTCCGTCACCCGTCTGCAGGGGCTCATCACGTCGGCCGCGAACACCGCGGATCTGATCGAGGCCGAGAAAGCGTTGTCGGAGCGGCAGGGCGAACTGGACAGCCTCACCGCCCAGAAGCGGACGCTGAGCGACCAGGTGGCACTGGCCACACTCATGGTCGACGTCACCTCCACCGATGTCGAGCCGCCCAGTCCCGGTCCGGACAACTTCTGGGAAGGCGTCGTCGCGGGCTGGAACGCCCTGCTGTCGGCGATCGCGGCCGGCGCCGTGGTCGTCGGGGCGCTGATTCCCTGGTTCGGTTTCGTGGCCGTCATCGCACTGGTCGTGTACGGCGCGTACCGTCTGCGCCGGACGTACAACAGGCCGCCCGGACCCCCGTCGGGACCGGCGCCGGAACGAGAAGAGGCGAAGACGCAATGATCGAAGTCGACCTGAATGCCCTGGACGGCGCGTTGGCGTCGGGTGCCCCCGTCATCGACGTGCGCGAGGCCGACGAATACGCCCAGGCCCGGGTTCCGGGAGTGACACTGATTCCGCTCAGCGAGTTCGTCGCGCGCGTGGACGAGATCCCGGAGGCCGACGTCGTCTACGTGATCTGCGCGGTCGGCGGCCGGAGCCTGCAGGCGGCGGAGTACCTGAATGCGCGGGGGATCAACGCCGTGTCGGTGGCGGGCGGGACGTCCGCGTGGATGCAGTCCGGACGCCCCGTCGAGTCGGGCGCCTGACTCCCGAGTCACGGTTCGTGGTCAGCGCGCCGAGCTGAAGGCGTGGGCTGCGGAATCGTCCCGGGCGCCGCGCTCACCCAGTCGCCCGGCGGCGTGCCGCAGTGTGTGGACCGCGACGGTGCCCCAGATGACGACCAGCGCGCACCACAGGGTCACGCCTGCGCCGACGATCACGACGGAGTCCGTCGCCAGGCCGAGGGAGTTCGCTCCCAGCGCGCAGGTTCCGACGGGGAACGTGAAACTCCACCAGCTGGGGGTGAACGTCAACCCGCGGCGAAAGGCCCTGGCGGTCACGGTGACCACGGCCGCGAGGGCGAGGACGCCGAGCGCGCCGACGGTGGTCCCGTAGACGACGCCCACCGCGTGGAGCCAGGCGTGGCCGGACGCCGCGCCGAGCAGATTGATCGCCGCCACCGACTGCCCGATCACGCCGAGCGGAATCCAGAGCGTCGGCACGAGCGGGTTGGCGGGGAGCCCGTTGCTCAGCAGATGGCGGCCGACGACGACGGCGACGGTCACTGCGGCGCTCAGCGCCAGCGCGAACAGCGAGTAGCAGACCACCAGCATCGCGATCTGAGGTGCGCCCTCGGGAAGGTGTTTGACCAGTGCGGATCCGGAGGCGGCCGACACCATGGGCGGTACTACGGGCATGAGCCAGGACGGCACCGGTGTCACCTGGTGGGGCCGGGTCAGCCTGCGGGCCATGACGGCGTAGGTGACGAGCCCGATGCCGGTCCCGATCGCCCAGAGTGTGGCCGAGGCGGGGACGGCGACGTCGCCGAGAAGTGCGTGACCCGCGGATCCGGTGCCGGCGCCGACGGTCAGCACTGCCATCGACACGGCGCCGTAGAACGGGAACATCGTGTGGCTGCGCGCGTCGGCGAGTGCGTCGTCGCGGCGGCGGATCCAGTGCCGAACCAGTGCGGTCGTCAGCAGCACGAGCAGCGTCACGGCGATCAGCCAGAAGACCTCGGAGGCCGTCCGGACCACCGGAACGCCGGCCGGAAATGCGGCGGCGACGACTGCGAGGATGCCGGTGCCCATCACTGCTGCGAACCAATTCGGGGTCATACCCAGAGCTTGCCGTCGCATCGTCGTGGCCGGTAGAAGGCTTGTCGTTGAATGCCCACAAATCACGTTTGTGGGACTAGCCTTGGGTTGTGCCGCTGTCTCCCCGAGTACCCGAACTCAGTGCCCTCGACGTCCTGTTGTCCGTCGAGCGGCTCGGAAGCATGGGTGCGGCGGGGCGCGAGCACGGGCTCAGCCAGCAGGCCGTCAGCGCCCGGGTGCGGTCGGCCGAGCGCCAGTTCGGCATCAAGGTGTTCAGCCGCGGCGCCAGCGGGGTGCGGCCCACGTCGGAGGGTGCGCTCATCCTCGAATGGGCGAGTCACATCCTCGCCACGGCGGAGGAGCTGGCGTCGGGAGTCGCGGCGCTGCGAGGGGAACGGCAGGCCGGCCTGACGGTCGCGGCCAGCATGACGATCGCCGAGTATCTGGTTCCCGGGTGGACCGTCGCGATGCGGCGCAAGTACCCGAATGTGGTCACGAACGTCCGGCTGCTGAACTCGTCGGAGGTGACCGCCCGGGTGCTGTCGGGCGAGGCCGATCTCGGGTTCGTCGAGGGCCCGGACATTCCGGCGGGACTGCAGGTGCGGGAGATCGGCCGCGACCACCTGGTGGTCGTGGTGCCGCCGGGGCACGAATGGGTGCGCCGGTCGCCGATTCCGGTGTCCGAACTCGCGGCGACGCCGATGATCCAGCGGGAATCCGGGTCCGGAACACGCACCACCCTCGAGAATGCGGTCCCGCAGTGCGTCCCGCCGCTGCTGGAGCTGACGTCGTGCACGGCGGTGAAGGCGGCCGTCGTGGCGGGCAACGCTCCGGCGGTGCTGTCCTCGCTGGCGGTCGCCGCCGACCTGACGGACGGCCGGCTCGCCTCCGTTCAGGTGGAGGGGCTGACGCTGCCGCGGCGGTTGTCGGCCGTCTGGGACCCGGTGCGCGGGGTGCAGGGTGCGGCCCGCGACTTCCTCGACATCGCCCTCGGTGCGGGCGCCGCCGCGGGCGTCGGGGCCATGGCTGCCGGAGCTACAGCGCAGCCCCGCTGAATCCGTGCTGGCGCCACGCCTCGTACGTCACGAGGGCCGCGGCGTTGGACAGGTTCAGCGACCGACGGCCGGGCAGCATCGGGATGCGGAGCCGCTCCGTCACATGCGGATCGGCCAGCACCTCCGCCGACAGTCCGGTGGGCTCCGGACCGAACAGTAGGACGTCGCCTGGCCGGTAGGCGATGTCGGCGTACGACACGGTGGCGTGCGCGGTGAACGCGAACACCCGCGCCGGTTCCACCGCGGCCCAGGCCGCCTCCAGGTTCTCGTGCACGGTCACCGACGCCAGGTCGTGGTAGTCGAGCCCGGCCCGTTTGAGTTTCGGCTCGGACAGGTCGAACCCGAGTGGTCCCACGAGGTGCAGTTCGCAACCGGTGCCCGCCACCATGCGGATGGCGTTGCCGGTGTTGGGTGGGATTCGGGGTTCGTGGAACATCACTCGGAACACCCGCACAGCTTAGGGCCACACCGGGAGGCGGCATGATGGACGCATGGATCCGGTCGAAGAGGTGGTGGGTGAGGACTACGGCGACGCACGACTCCCCGCGCAGAACTGGCAGCGGCGGCACTACACGAAATGCAACTTCCGTGACGCCGACCTGAGCGAACTCCGCACCGAGTCGGTGATCTTCACCGAATGCGATTTCACGGGCGCCGACCTCGCCGAGTCGCACCACGTGGGGACGGCGTTCCGCTCGTGCGCGTTCACCAGAACGACGCTGTGGCACAGCGAGTTCCGCAATTGCAGCTTCCTCGGTTCGGAGTTCGACAACTGCCGGCTGCGCCCGATGGTCTTCGACGAGTGCGACTTCACGCTCGTGTCGCTGGGCGGTGCCGACCTGCGCGGACTCGATTTCACGGACTGCCGGTTCCGGGAAGCCAACCTCGTCCGCACGGACCTCCGCCGGGCCGTGCTCCGCTCGGCGGACCTGTTCGGGGCCCGCACGGGCGGCGCGAAATTCGACGGCGCGGACCTGCGCGGGGCGCACGTCGACGCGAACCTGTGGACGGCGGCCTCACTGGACAAGGCGCAGATCGAACTCACCCAGGCCATCGCGTACGCGACGGCCAACGGGCTCGTGGTGGAACCGACCTGACACTGGTTCGGCGAACCTGCCTGACACTGGTTCGGCGAACCTGAGAGAATGGGGCACGTGACTGCAACGATCCTCGATGGCAAGGCGACCCGCGACGAGATTTTCGAAGACCTGAAGGTGCGGGTGAGCGCCCTGAAGGACAAGGGCATCACGCCCGGTCTCGGCACCGTTCTGGTGGGGGACGACCCGGGGTCGGCCGCTTACGTGCGCGGCAAGCACAACGACTGCGCGAAGGTCGGGATCACCTCGATCCGCCGCGACCTGCCCGCGGACATCACGCAGGAGAAGCTCGACGCCACCATCGACGAGCTCAACGCCAACCCCGACTGCACCGGGTACATCGTGCAGCTCCCGGTGCCGAAGCAGCTCGACGAGAACGCCGCGCTCGAGCGCATCGACCCCGACAAGGACGCCGACGGCCTGCACCCGGTCAACCTCGGCCGCCTGGTGCTGGGCAAGGAAGCGCCGCTGCCGTGCACGCCGCGCGGAATCCTGCACCTGCTGCGCCGCTACGAGGTCCCGATCGAGGGGGCGCACGTCGTCGTCGTCGGTCGCGGTGTCACCGTGGGCCGCCCGATCGGCCTGCTGTTCACCCGGCGCAGCGAGAACGCCACCGTCACCCTCTGCCACACCCGCACGCGGGACCTCGGAGCGGAGGTCCGGCGCGCCGACATTGTCATCGCGGCGGCGGGTGTTCCCGGGCTGGTGACGGCCGACATGGTCAAGCCCGGCGCCGCGGTACTCGACGTGGGCGTGAGCCGCACCGAGGACGGGCTGCGCGGCGACGTGGCGGCGGACGTCGCCGAGGTCGCCGGTTTCCTGTCCCCGAACCCCGGCGGGGTCGGACCGCTGACCCGCGCGTTCCTGCTGACCAACGTCGTGGAGCGGGCTGAGCGTGTCGCAGCGTCTCTCGGCTGAGATGGCCGACTGGGGGCAGTTCGCGAAGAAGAACCTGCCGATGCTGGCAGTCCTCGTCGTCATCGTCGTGGCCGTGGTGTTCGTGCTCGCGGACCGGTGGCGGCGGGGAGCGTTCGTGTTCGGTATCGCCACCCTGCTCGCGGCAGCGTTCCGGTTGACGATGCCGTCGGAGCGCGTCGGACTGCTCGCGGTGCGCAGCAAGGCCTTCGACGTGGGCGCACTCGTGGCCGTCGGCGGCGCGATTGTCTGGCTGGCCGTGTCGATCGACCCGCTCGGAACCGACTGACGGTCCGAGCGGGCGTCGCCCGGCGCGGGATCAGCGCCCGGCGCGTGCCAGTTGCATCGTTTCGGACAGCAGTTTCGCGACGGCGGCAGCCTCGGTGAGGAACCCGTCGTGGCCGTCCCGCGAGTTGAGTACCCGCAGGCCGTCGCAGGTGGGGATGTCCTCGGCCAGATCCTCCTGCAGGCGGATCGGGTACAGGCGGTCGGAGTCGACGCCGCCCACGATGACGGGTGCGGTGATCGCCCCCAGCGCCGCCGAGATACCCCCGCGGCCGCGGCCCACGTCGTGCCGGTTCATGGCCTCGGACAGCAGCACGTACGTGCCCGGGTCGAACCTGCCGACCAGCTTGTCGGCCTGGTGCTGGAGGTAGCTCTCGACGGAGTACCGCCCGCCGCGCCAGGGGTCCTCGCCGTCCTGCGGCGAGTTCGCGAACCGAGAGTCGAGTTCGCTCTCGGTGCGGTACGTGAGGTGCGCGATCCTGCGGGCGATGCGCAGTCCGGTCCGGGGGGTCCGGCCGGTGCCGTGGTAGTCGCCGCCCAGCCAGTCGGGGTCGCTGGTGATGGCCTCGATCTGCGTGGTCTGCGTGCCGATCTGATCCGCGGTCGCACGGGCGCCGACCGCGAGAACGAGCGCCGACGCAACCTGGTCCGGGTACGTCACGGCCCACTCGAGCGCGCGCATGCCGCCCATCGAACCACCGACCACGGACGCCAGCTTGTCGATCCCCAGAAGGTCGGTGAACTTCTTCTCGGCCGCGATCTGGTCGCGGATGGTGATCTCCGGGAAGCGGCTGCCCCACGGGCGCCCGTCCTCCGCGACCGAACCGGGACCGGTGGTGCCGCGGCAGCCACCGAGGACGTTGGTCGCGACGACGCACCACTCGTCGGTGTCGATCGGCGCACCCGGACCGACCATTCCGCTCCACCATCCGGGGGAGGGGTGCTCGTCGGTGACGGGGCCGGTGACGTGGGAGTCGCCGGTGAGGGCGTGCTCGACGAGCACCACGTTGTCACGGTTCGGGGACAGTTCGCCCCACCGCTGCACGGCGAGAGTCACGGACGGGATCACCGCGCCGTTCTCGAGTTCGAGCGATCCGATGTCGACGGTGCCGAGACGTCCGTCGGCCACGGGGAGGTTCTGCACTGCGCTCACGGTCAAGATGCCGCCGCCGTAATTCCGGACTCGATATCGGCGATGATGTCGTCGATCCCTTCGATGCCGACCGCCAGGCGGACCAGTCCGGGGGTGACGCCGCTGGCGGCCTGCTCCTCCGGGGTCAGCTGGGAGTGTGTGGTGGACGCCGGGTGGATCACCAGCGAGCGGACGTCACCGATGTTCGCGACGTGGCTGTGGAGGGTGAGTGCGTTGACGAACTTCTTGCCCGCGTCGATGCCGCCGGCGAGTTCGAACGTCACGATGGCACCCGCACCCCTCGGCGCGATCTGCTTCGCCCGGTCGTACCACGGTGACGACGGGAGCCCGGCGTATCCGACGGACACGATCTCCGGCCGTGCCTCCAGGTACTGGGCGACGGCGGTCGCATTGGACACGTGCCGTTCCATCCGCAGGCTCAGCGTCTCGAGGCCCTGCGCGATGAGGAACGCGTTGAACGGGGAGATCGCGGAACCGAGGTCGCGGAGCAACTGCACGCGGGCTTTGAGGGCGAACGCGGGCGGTCCGAGTTCGGAGTAGACGACGCCGTGGTAACTCGGGTCCGGGGTGGTGAAGCTGCTGTGCCGGCCCTGGGTCCAGTCGAACGTGCCGCCGTCGACGATGACGCCCGCGATGGCCGTGCCGTGACCGCCGAGGTACTTGGTGGCCGAGTGCACCACGATGTCCGCGCCGTGCTCGAGCGGGCGGATCAGGTAGGGGGTGGCCACGGTGTTGTCGACGATCAGCGGGAGTCCGTGCTGGTGTGCGACGCCGGAGATGCCGGGCAGGTCGAGCACGTCGTTGCGGGGATTGGAGATGGTCTCGCCGTAGAACGCCCTCGTGTTGTCCCGGATCGCGTTCTTCCACTGCTCGAGGTCGTCGGGGTCTTCGACGAACGAGACCTCGATGCCGAGCTTGGGCAGCGTGTAGTGGAAGAGGTTGTAGGTGCCGCCGTACAGGCGCGGGCTGGAGACGATGTGGTCGCCCGCCTCGGCGAGGTTCAGGATCGCGAACGTCTCGGCGGCCTGCCCGGACGACAGCATGAGGGCGGCGACGCCGCCTTCGAGGGCGGCGATGCGCTGCTCGACGGCGTCCTGGGTGGGGTTCATGATGCGGGTGTAGATGTTGCCGGGCTCGGCCAGACCGAACAGCGCGGCAGCGTGATCGGTGCTGTCGAACGTGTACGAGGTGGTCTGGTAGATCGGCAGCGCCCGCGCCTTGGTGGTCGCGTCGGACGTCTGCCCGGCGTGGATCTGCTTGGTCTCGAACGACCAGTTCTCGGTCATGTGCTGTCTACTCCAGTGGTCTGACGAGGCGCGGACGAGGAACTGGTTCGTTCGCGCACAGGGCTGTCTGGGGTCTATCTACGACAACAACAACGCATCATGAACCTCCGATGTCGGACCCGCGCTTGTCACCCGACTGTTGTATGAATCAGGGAACCAGGTCATCACCCGGGGCACCCCACCGCGGCGGAGGGTTGCCGGCCAGCTAGCCGGGGCTCGTTGCTGGCACTCATGACCTCTGTTGAATCTTAGCGGCTGCGGCGAAGCGACCGGAAACGGCACCGATCAGGCCCGCTGGCAGCGAAAAGTTACCAGCTGGTAGGGAGGGGGATTTCGCACCCACATCTTGCGCGCCCCGGGCATAGCAGTACGCTTGTCTTGTTTAAGTGCGGTCTCTCCAGCGGCCGCATCGACCGTCTACGTTTGACAAGCGAACCGTTCGCGGACCCACTCACGAAGTGCGCCCGCAACCGTGTAACCAGGGAATCTTCCTAGGAGGACGCGAAGCACCCATGTCCAAAATCAAGGTTGAGGGCACCGTCGTCGAACTCGACGGCGACGAGATGACACGCATCATCTGGCAGTTCATCAAAGACAAGCTGATCCATCCCTACCTGGATGTGAACCTGGAGTACTACGACCTCGGTATCGAGTACCGGGACGAGACCGACGACCAGGTCACCGTCGACGCGGCCAACGCCATCAAGAAGCACGGCGTCGGCGTCAAGTGCGCGACGATCACCCCGGACGAGGCACGCGTCGAGGAGTTCGGCCTCAAGAAGATGTGGCGGTCGCCCAACGGCACCATCCGCAACATCCTCGGTGGCACGATCTTCCGCGCGCCGATCATCATCTCCAACGTCCCGCGACTGGTTCCGGGCTGGACGAAGCCGATCATCATCGGCCGTCACGCCTTCGGCGACCAGTACCGCGCCACCGACTTCAAGGTCCCCGGCCCCGGCAAGGTGATGATCACCTACACGCCCGAGGACGGCAGCGAGCCGATCGAGCACGAACTGGTGAACTTCCCCGACGGCGGCGGCGTCGTCCAGGGTCAGTACAACTTCACCAAGTCCATCGAGGACTTCGCGCGCGCCTCGCTCAACTACGGCCTGCAGCAGAATTACCCGGTGTACCTGTCGACCAAGAACACCATCCTCAAGGCGTACGACGGCGCGTTCAAGGACATCTTCCAGCACGTCTACGAGACCGAGTTCAAGCCGGAATTCGACGCGGCAGGACTCACCTACGAGCACCGCCTCATCGACGACATGGTCGCGTCGGCGCTCAAGTGGGAGGGCGGCTACGTCTGGGCCTGCAAGAACTACGACGGCGACGTCCAGTCCGACACCGTCGCGCAGGGCTTCGGATCGCTCGGCCTCATGACCTCCGTGCTGCTGACCCCGGACGGAAAGACGTGTGAGGCCGAGGCCGCACACGGCACCGTGACGCGTCACTTCCGTCAGCACCAGCAGGGCAAGCCGACGTCCACCAACCCCATCGCGTCGATCTTCGCGTGGACCCGTGGACTCGAGCACCGCGGCAAGCTGGACAGCACCCCCGACGTCATCGGCTTCGCGCAGAAGCTCGAAGACGTGGTCATCAAGACCGTCGAGGGTGGCCAGATGACCAAGGACCTCGCGATGCTGGTCGGCGGCGACCAGGGCTACCTGACCACCGAGGAATTCCTCGGTGCACTGGACATCAACCTCCAGAAGGCCATCGCCGAGCAGTAGGCACCGACGCCGCAGCAGTACGAAACGGGACGCCCCTCGCCGGGGTCGTCCCGTTTCGCGTCTCCGGGGCCGGGTGAGTCATCTCACGGCCGCTCGCGGCGCGAAACGCGGAATCCGGGGAAGAGAATTCCGGTGTGGGTCGTTGCGCTACGAGGCGCCGTGCGCCGCGTAGTCGTATTGCTGCCTAGTCGAAAGTCCTGCTGTGAGCACTTCCACCCCGGTCCGCCCCGAGCACCTCGGTGTCATCGCGCAACATCCGTCCGTCCGCAAGCTCGCCATGATCGCGCTCGCGCTCGGCGGCTTCGGGATCGGCACCACCGAGTTCGTGGCGATGGGACTGCTTCCCGAGATGGCGTCGAGCCTCGGGATCACCGAGCCGACGGCCGGGCACGTCATCTCGGCGTACGCCCTGGGCGTGGTCGTGGGCGCGCCGCTCATCGCCGCGCTCACCGCGCGGGTGCCCCGCAAGACGCTGCTGATCGCGTTGATGGCGGCGTTCACGATCGGCAACGCCGCCACCGTGTTCGCACCGAACTACGGGGTGCTGATGGCCGCGCGGTTCGTCGCGGGCCTCCCGCACGGCGCCTACTTCGGCGTCGCGGCCCTGGTGGCGGCGCACCTCGCCGAGCGCGGCCAGCGCGCCAGGGCGGTCGCGCTCGTCATGATGGGACTGTCGGTGGCCAACGTCGTCGGTGTTCCCGCCGCCTCGTGGCTGGGCCAGGCCTTCGGCTGGCGCAGCGCCTTCGCCCTCGTCGCACTGATCGGTGTCGTGACGCTGGGCGCGATCTGGTCCTGGGTTCCCGCGCTCGCCGCGATGCGGATGACGAATCCGCTCACCGAACTCGGTGCCCTGCGCCGTGCGCAGGTGTGGATGACGCTGATCATCGGCATGGTCGGGTTCGGTGGCATGTTCGCCGTCTACACCTACATCAGCACGACCCTCACCGACGTCGCCGGGCTGTCGCGGTCGCTGGTGCCGCTGGCCCTGATGATCTACGGGCTGGGCATGGTCGCGGGCAATCTGATCGGCGGCGCGCTCGCCGACAGGGCGCTGATTCCCGGTCTGTTCGCCGCGATGACGGCGCTCGGGGTGGTGCTCGGCATCTTCGTGATGGCCTCGCACAACCCGTACACGGCGCTGCTGCTGGTGTTCTTCGTCGGCGCCGCGGGCGCGTCGATGGTTCCCGGCCTGCAGACCCGGCTGATGGACGTCGCCGCCGACGCCCAGACCCTCGCCGCGTCGCTCAACCACGCGGCCCTCAACATCGCGAACGCGTTCGGGGCGTGGATCGGTGGCGTCGTCATCGCCGCCGGCTACGGCTACACGGCACCCGCCGCGGTGGGTGCGCTGCTCGCCGTCGCGGGCCTCGTGGTCCTCACCGTGGCCGTCGCGATGGAACGCCGCAGCGCCCGTTCGTCTCGGTAGCCGCGCTGTCGTACGCGTCCGCTACGGTGCTTGCCGTGCCACACATCATCACCACCGTCAATGTCAACGGAGTCCGCGCGGCCGCCCGCAAGGGGCTCACCGAGTGGATGGAGCGCACGGAGGCCGACGTCGTCTGCCTGCAGGAGACGCGGGCGTCGGACGAGCAGCTCGCGGAGACCCTCGCGCCCGCCCTGGAGGGCGGATGGAACCTGGCGTCCGCGGAACCGTCGTCGAAGGGGCGCAACGGCGTCGCGATCCTGTCCCGGAAGCCGGCCGACGCCGTCCGCGTCGGCCACGGTGACGAGGAGTTCGCGGCCGCGGGCCGCTACATCGAGGCGGACTTCGACGACCTCACGGTGGCGAGTCTGTACCTGCCTTCGGGGGAGGCCCAGACACCCCGGCAGGAGGAGAAGGAGCGGTTCATGGACTCCTTCGCCCGGTACCTCACCGCCACCGCCGAGGCCGCCGTCGCGGCAGGCAGGCACGTCGTGGTCTGCGGCGACTGGAACATCGCCCACACCGAACTCGACCTGAAGAACTGGAAGACGAACAAGAAGAACTCCGGGTTCCTGCCCCACGAGCGGGAATGGATGTCCGCGCTGTTCGCCGAGGACGCGCACTGGTCCGACGTCGTGCGCCTGCTCGAACCGGACGTCGCCGGACCGTACTCGTGGTGGTCGTACCGCGGGAAGGCGTTCGACAACGACTCCGGCTGGCGCATCGACTACCAGATCGCCACCCGCGAACTGGCGGAGCGCGCCAAGCAGGCCGTCGTCGAGCGCGCCGAAACCTACGACCAGCGGTGGTCCGATCACGCGCCGGTCACCGTCCAGTACCGGTGACGGGCGGTATCTGATTCGTGTCGTCACGGCACACGTGAAAAGATCAATACTCATGTCGACCCCTGCAGCTCAGAAACCCACCGCGAAACCGCGGGTGCTCTCCGGCATCCAGCCCACCGCCGACTCGTTCCACCTCGGCAATTTCCTGGGTGCTCTGCAGCAGTGGGTGCCTCTGCAGGACGACTTCGACGCGTTCTACTTCATCCCCGACCTGCACGCGATCACGGTGGCGCAGGACCCGAAGGAACTCCGCCGCCGCACGAAGATCGCGGCGGCACAGTTGCTGGCGCTGGGCATCGACCCCGACCGCGCCACGCTGTTCGTCCAGAGCCAGGTCCCCGAGCACGCGCAGCTGGCGTGGGTTCTCAACTGCATCACCGGTTTCGGTGAGGCCAGTCGCATGACGCAGTTCAAGGACAAGTCGTCGAAGCAGGGCAGTGAGAACGCCAGCGTCGGGCTGTTCACGTATCCGGTGCTGATGGCCGCCGACATCCTGCTGTACCGCCCACAGCGGGTCCCCGTCGGCGAGGACCAGCGTCAGCACCTCGAACTGGCCCGCGACCTCGCTCAGCGGTTCAACACCCGGTTCGGGAAGGCGTTCGTCATTCCCGAGGCCCAGATCATCAAGGGCACCGCCAAGATCTTCGACCTGCAGGATCCGACGTCGAAGATGAGCAAGTCCGGTCCGAGCCCGGCCGGTCTGATCAACCTGCTCGACGACCCCAAGGTGTCGGCGAAGAAGATCAAGTCCGCCGTCACCGACAACGAGCGGGAGATCCGGTACGACCCGCAGGCCAAGCCCGGTGTGAGCAACCTGCTCACCATCCAGTCGGCGTTGTCCGGCACCCCCGTGGAGACGTTGGTCGCCGGGTACGAGGGCAAGGGCTACGGCGACCTGAAAACCGATACGGCCGACGTTCTCGCCGAATTCGTGACACCGTTGAAAGCGAAAGTGGAGGGGTACCTCTCGGACGAGGCGGAACTCGATCGTGTCATCGCGGCCGGTGCCCACCGGGCCCGTGAAGTGTCGTCGCAGACGTTGGCGGCCGTGTACGAGAAGGTAGGGTTCCTGACACCGAAGGGATAGCACTGTGGCTGACGAACCGAGTTTTCTCGACAAGCAGCGGGCAGCGCGCCCCTGGTTCGACCATCTGATGCGGGCCGCTCAGCGGTACCAGAATCAGAAGGGTGACTACTACGCGGCGGGTATCACGTATTTCAGTGTGCTCGCACTGATTCCGATCCTGATGGTCGCGTTCGCCATCGCCGGTTTCGTGCTCGCCGGGCAGCCGGAGTTGCTGCAGGAACTGCAGGACGGCATCACGAAGAACGTGCCCGGAAGTCTCGGTGACACGCTCAACACCATCATCGATTCGGCCATCGCGTCCCGCGCCAGCGTGGGTGTCCTCGGTCTGCTCGGTGCCGCCTACGCCGGTCTGGGATGGATGGCGAACCTGCGCGACGCGCTCACGGCGATGTGGGAGAGCCAGCGCGAAACGAAGGGTTTCGTGCGCACCAAGCTCGGCGACGCGGGCGCTCTGCTCGGACTGGGCCTGGCGATGATCGTCTCGATCGGATCGTCCGCGCTGAGCAGCGGTCCGGTGGCCCGCACGGTCGTCGAGGTGCTCAACCTCGACGAGGTGACCGGCGTCGACGCCGGACTGCGCGCACTGTCGACCGTGCTCTCGCTGGTCGCGACGTGGGCGGTGTTCGCCTGGGTGATTGCCCGACTGCCCCGGGAGCCCGTGACGTTCCGCAGTGCGATCAAGGCGGCCCTGCTCGCGGCCGTGGTGTTCGAGATCTTCAAGCAGGTCGGTGCCATCTATCTCACTGCGGTCACCGCGGGTCCGGCAGGAGTGGCGTTCGGCCCGATCATCGGTCTGCTCGTGTTCATCTACCTGACCTGCCGGATGCTGCTCTTCTCGACGGCGTGGGCCGCGACCACCAGGGCCAGCATGGCGCTCGCGTTCGTGCCTCCGCCGGATCCGGCCGTCATCACGCCGCGGATCGAGGTCCACGAGGGTCCGGGTGTGCGTGGGGGACTCGCCCTGGTCGGTGTGGGGGCCCTTGCCGCGCTCGGGTTGTCCGGACTGTTCACCCGCAACAAGCGCTGATCCGGGAGCGTCAGCGCCTGCGGGACAGCCGGCGTGCGCAGAGCACCAGCACGAGGACGACGGCCGCCCCGACGATACCCACACCCGCCCGCAGGGCCAGCGTGTTGTCGGGATGGTCGGAACCCGAGGCGACGACGGAACTCGTGGCAGCGGCCGAATCCTGTTGCGGCGGTGCGGCGAGCACCGCGGACGAGCCGTCCTCGGCCGGGTACAGGTCCTCCAGCGAACCCACCCGGGCGTCGCGGTCGAGGGCGAAACCGTAGTCCAGCAGTCGCGCTGCCTGTTCCCACGGGCGGATCGGCTGCGCCTCGGCTCCCATCAGCGTCACCATCAGGCGGCGGCCGTCGTGGTCGGCGCCGCCGACGTACGTATGGCGCGCATCGTCGGTGAATCCGGTCTTGCCGCCCAGCGCGCCCGGGTAGTTGTAGAGCAGTTGATTGTCGTTGGCGAGCGCGAACGGCGGCCGGTCCTGGTCTTCCGGGATCGCGGGATCCTTCGGGAAGCCCGGGAACTGAACGGTTTCCGTGGAGATCAGCTCCGCGAACGTCGGGTTCTTCATCGCGTTGTGGAAGATCAGCGCGAGGTCGTACGGCGAACTGCTCATGCCGGGACCGTCGAGTCCGGACGGGGTCGCGGTCCTCGTGTCGTGAGCGCCGAGGGTGTCGGCGAGACGGTTCATCTTCTCGACCGTCGCGGCGTCGCCGCCGAGTTGCCGGGCGAGGAGGTGGGCGGCGTCGTTCCCCGACGCCATGACGAGGCCCTGCATCAGCTGCCGGTTCGTGTACTGACCGTTCTTGCCGATCCCGACCGCGCTGCCCTCCACCGCGGCGTCCTCGGCGGTGGCGGTCACGGTCTTGTCGAGGTCCAGTTCGCCCAGCGCCACGAGCGCGAGCAGCATCTTGATGGTGCTGGCCGGGCGGTACCGGCCGTGCGGGTCCTTCGCCGCGAGCACGTCGCCGCTGTCGATGTCGGCCAGCACCCAGCCGGACGCCACGATGTCGGCGGGCAGCGCGGGGGCGCCGTCGGGGAGCGTCACCCCGCATTCGGCGAGCTTCGGCCCGCCCACCGGCTGGTCGGGCACGGACACGGCGGTCGGTGCCGGATCACCGGGCTGCGGCACCTCGGACAGGTCGATCGCGGGGGCCGGGGCCGACCGGTGCGGGCAGTCGTCGGTGTTCGGGATGGTGAACGGCGCCGAGATGGGGGAGGAGGGGACCGGGGGCGGGATCGCCCCGGCAGCGCTCACCGAGAGTCCGGCCAGCAGGGTTCCGGACACAACCGCGGTACACACTCGACGCCACATCATCGAAGAGGCAGCGTATGCGACGACCGGTCGACTTCCGAAAACGGACACGTGTCGACACGCTTTCGTGACGTCGTTGCGACCGTTCCGGAAGAGTGACGCCGGATCAGAGGAAACCCATGCCCCGGACGGCGTCGCGTTCGGATTCGAGTTCGGCCACCGACGCGTCGATCCGTTTCCGCGAGAACTCGTCGATCTCCAGCCCCTCCACGACCTGCCAGGCCCCGTCGACCGACCGGACCGGGAACGAGCTGACGAGCCCCTCCGGCACCCCGTAGGCGCCGGTGGAGGGCAGCGCCACGGACGTCCAATCGCCGTCCGGGGTGCCGAGCACCCAGTCGTGCACGTGGTCGATCGCGGCGTTGGCGGCGGAGGCCGCGGACGATGCGCCGCGGGCCTCGATGATCGCGCTGCCCCGGTTCGCGACGGTGGGAATGAAGTCGCCGGTGAGCCATTCGCGGTCCGCGGCGAACTCGGCGCCGGACCGGTCCCCGACCCGCGCGTGGAAGATGTCGGGGTACTGGGTGCCGGAGTGGTTGCCCCAGATCGTGACGCGGCTGATGTCCTTCACCGCGGCGCCGGAGTGCCGTGCGAGCTGGGCGATCGCGCGGTTGTGGTCGAGCCGGGTCAGCGCCGTGAACCGCTCCGCGGGTACGTCGGGGGCGTTGTTCGCGGCGACGAGCGCGTTGGTGTTGGCCGGGTTGCCCACGACCAGCACCCGGACACCTTCCGCGGCAACCTGATTGATCGCGCGACCCTGCACGGTGAAGATCTGCCCGTTCGCGGCCAGCAGGTCGCCGCGCTCCATCCCCTTGGACCGGGGACGCGATCCGATGAGCAGGGCCACGTCGGTGCCGTCGAAACCCCGCTTCGGGTCGTCGTGCACCTCGACGTCGCGAAGGAGAGGGAAGGCGCTGTCGTCGAGCTCCATCGCGGTGCCTTCGGCCGCGGACACGGCGGACGGAATTTCCAAGAGCCGCAGTCGAATCGGAGTGTCGGGGCCGAGCATCGCGCCCGCGGCGATCCGGAACAGCGCCGCGTAACCGATACTTCCTGCCGCTCCGGTGACCGTGACCACTGCGGGAGTGGGCGACTGCGTCATGTGTGAACCTCGCTGTTCGTCGGGAGCATCCGTTCTCGACACTAGCGCGGGGATCTCACCGTGGGACGGCTCGGACAGTGAGCTTGGACACGACGCAGGGCGCCCCCGGCCGAAGTGGCCGGGGGCGCCCTGGAACGTGCTGAGAAGACCTCGGGTCAGCGTGCGAAGAGCAGCGCGCGCTTGACTTCCTGGATCGCCTTCGTCACCTGGATGCCGCGGGGGCACGCGTCGGTGCAGTTGAACGTGGTCCGGCACCGCCAGACGCCGTCCTTGTCGTTGAGGATGTCGAGACGCTCCGACGCACCCTCGTCACGGCTGTCGAAGATGAAGCGGTGCGCGTTGACGATGGCGGCGGGACCGAAGTAGCTGCCGTCGCTCCAGTACACCGGGCACGACGTGGTGCAGCAGGCACACAGGATGCACTTGGTGGTGTCGTCGAAACGGGCCCGGTCGTGCTGCGACTGGATGCGCTCACGGGTGGGCTCGTTGCCGGTGGTGATGAGGAACGGCTTCACGGCGCGGAACGCGTCGAAGAACGGCTCCATGTCGACGACGAGGTCCTTCTCCACCGGCAGGCCCTTGATGGGCTCGACGGTGATCGTCACCGGCTTGCCGTCCTTGGGCAGCATGTCCTTCATGAGGAGCTTGCAGGCCAGACGGTTGACGCCGTTGATCCGCATCGCGTCCGAACCGCACACGCCGTGGGCGCAGCTGCGGCGGAACGTCAGTGTGCCGTCGAGGTAGCCCTTCACGTACAGGAGCAGGTTCAGCATGCGGTCCGTCGGCAGCGCCGGAACCTGGAAGCTGTCCCAGTGCTGACCCTCGCCGGATTCCGGGTTCATCCGCGCGATCTTGAGGGTGACCATGACGGCGCCCTCGGGAACGGGAGGGAGATCCGACTTGTTCTCGCTCTTGTCGACTGCAGGTGCGCTCATCAGTACTTACGCTCCATCGGCTCGTAGCGGGTCTGGACTACCGGCTTGTAGTCGAGACGGATGTCGGAGAGCAGGCCGTCGCCCTCCTTGTATGCCATCGTGTGCTTCATGTACTCGGCGTCGTTGCGGTCCGGGAAGTCCTCGCGGGCGTGGCCGCCGCGCGATTCCTTGCGGTTCAGCGCGCCGACGACCGTGACCTCCGCCATTTCGAGGAGGAAGCCGAGCTCGACGGCCTCGAGCAGGTCGCTGTTGTAGCGCTTGCCCTTGTCCTGCACCGTGATGTGGTTGTAGCGCTCCTTCAGTGCACGCACGTCCTTGAGTGCCTGGGTGAGGCGCTCTTCCGTGCGGAACACCGAGGCGTTGTTGTCCATCGACTGCTGCAGCTCGGTGCGGATGTCCGCGACCCGCTCGTGACCGTGGTCCGACAGGATGGTGGCCATCCACTCGTCGACCATCTTCTCGGGCGTCTCCGGCAGGGCGACGAACTCGCTGTTGTTGGCGTGCTCGGCGGCGGCGATGCCGGCGCGGCGTCCGAAGACGTTGATGTCGAGCAGCGAGTTGGTGCCGAGACGGTTCGCGCCGTGGACGGACACGCAGGCGCACTCGCCGGCGGCGTACAGGCCCTGGACGATCTCGTCGTTGTTGCGGAGGACCTCACCGTTGATCCTGGTGGGGATGCCGCCCATGACGTAGTGGCAGGTGGGGTACACCGGCACGGGTTCCTTGACCGGATCCACACCGAGATACGTGCGGGAGAACTCCATGATGTCGGGGAGCTTCTCGTCGAGGACTTCCTCGGGGATGTGGGTCACGTCGATGTAGACGTAATCCTTGTTCGGTCCCGCGCCGCGTCCCTCGAGGACCTCGAGAACCATCGACCGCGCGACGATGTCACGGGGTGCGAGGTCCTTGATGGTGGGGGCGTAGCGCTCCATGAACCGCTCGCCGTCGGCGTTGCGGAGGATGCCGCCCTCACCGCGCACGGCCTCGGAGATGAGGATGCCGAGCCCGGCCAGGCCTGTCGGATGGAACTGGTGGAACTCCATGTCCTCCAGCGGGAGGCCCTTGCGGAAGATGATGCCCATGCCGTCACCGGTGAGGGTGTGCGCGTTGGACGTCGTCTTGTACATGCGTCCCGAGCCGCCGGTGGCGAACACGATGGACTTCGCGTGGAAGACGTGGATCTCGCCGGTGGCCAGCTCGTAGGCGATGACGCCGGTGGCGACCGGGCCGTTCTCCGTCTCGGTGATCGCGATGTCGAGGGCGTAGAACTCGTTGAAGAACTCGACGTCGTGCTTGACGCAGTTCTGGTAGAGCGTCTGCAGGATCATGTGACCGGTGCGGTCCGCGGCATAACATGCGCGGCGCACGGGGGCCTTACCGTGATCGCGGGTGTGACCACCGAAACGACGCTGGTCGATCTTGCCCTCGGGCGTGCGGTTGAACGGCAGACCCATCTTCTCGAGGTCGAGCACCGCGTCGATGGCCTCCTTGGCCATGATCTCGACGGCGTCCTGGTCGGCGAGGTAGTCGCCGCCCTTGACCGTGTCGAAGGTGTGCCACTCCCAGTTGTCTTCCTCAACGTTCGCCAGTGCGGCGCACATGCCGCCCTGGGCCGCGCCGGTGTGGCTGCGGGTGGGGTAGAGCTTGGTCAGTACCGCGGTGCGGGCGCGGGGACCGGCCTCGATCGCTGCGCGCATGCCGGCGCCGCCGGCACCGACGATGACCACGTCATAACGGTGTTCCTGCATGAAGTCTGTGCTCCCCTAGCTCGCCGAGATATTGGGGTCGAAGGTGAAGATGACGTACGTGCCGAGGCCCATGATCAGGATCATCGAGAGAACGAGGATCGTGGTCAGCCAGAAGCGCGTGGAGTCCTTGCGGGAGTAGTCCGCGATGACCGTGCGGAGTCCGTTTCCGCCGTGCAGCTGGGCAAGCCACAGCATGGTGAGGTCCCAGAACTGCCAGAACGGGCTGGACCAGCGGCCTGCGACGAACGCGAAGTTGATGCGGTGCACACCGTCGTCGAGCATCAGCATGATGAAGAGGTGGCCGAGCACGAGGAAGATCAGTGCGAGACCGGAGAACCGCATGAACAGCCAGGCGTACAGCTCGAAGTTGTTCTTCGAGGTCCGGCGCGGAGAGCGCGGGTTGTCCAGGCTGGCGGGACGGTCGTAGGTCTTGCCGAGACTCTTGGCTTCTGTCGTCATGTCAGTGCCCCGCAAACATGTTGTAGAAGATGCGGCCTGCGCCCGGGATCATCACCAGGAACCAGATCGCGAGGATTACCCAGAGCATCAGGCGCTGGTACTGCGGTCCCTTGGACCAGAAGTCCACCAGCATCACCCGGACACCGTTCAGTGCGTGGTACAGCACCGCGGCGACGAGAGCGAGCTCCATGAGCCCGACGATCGGGTTCTTGTAGGTCTCGATGACACTGTCGTACGTGTCGGGATTCACCCGCACGAGCGCGGTGTCCAGCACGTGCACGAATAGGAAGAAGAACGTCATTACGCCTGTGATCCGGTGCAAAACCCAGGACCACATTCCGGGGTCGCCCCGGTAAAGCGACCGTGTGCGCTCCTTGGCCGGAGCGGCTTCAGTCGTAGTACTCATCGAGTGCTGTGCCTCCAACGTCATTGGTGGACGTGTCGAGTCTGCGCAGCGTTGCGGACATACCACAACTGGGGACCCGACGTGATCCTGAACCGACTTCTCTGAACTCTAAACCCAACAGAAACGCGGGAACTAATTCGAGTCGGGGTTCGTACCGCCCCTGCAAATGAACTTAGGTTTGCCTCTCCAATACGGACCGGGCCGTCCCGGGCGATTCTCTGCATCCATTCAGCCCACGTGATTGGATGGGTAACCATGGTCGAGATCGATTGGAAACTGTTGCGCGCCAACGCGCATGAGGTGATGGGTAGGGCCTACGCGCCCTACTCCGGGTTCGCGGTGGGATCGGCGGCGCTGGTGGACGATGGACGAATCGTCGTCGGATGCAATGTGGAAAATGTCTCATACGGTTTGGGGCTCTGCGCCGAATGCGTACTGGTCGGTAACTTGTTTGCGAGCGGCGGAGGGCGATTAATCGCCTTCACCTGCTGTGACGCGAGTGGCGACATACTCATGCCGTGCGGACGCTGCCGGCAGATTCTCTTCGAGCACGGCGGCCCCGGACTGCTCGTCGACCACCGGGCCGGCGTGCGCCCATTGGAACAGCTGCTGCCGGACGCTTTCGGTCCGGAGGAGAAGGGGAGAATCACCCATGCATGACGCGTCGTCGATCATCGCCGCCAAACGCGACGGCCGAGAACTGTCCGGTGCAGAGATCGACTGGGTGGTGGAGGCATTCACCCGAGGTGTCGTGGCCGACGAGCAGATGTCGGCTCTGGCGATGGCGATCTTCTTCCGCGGGATGACGCGCGAGGAGGTGAGTCGCTGGACCACGGCGATGATCTCGTCCGGTCACCGCCTCGACTTCACTCACCTCGGCCGCCCCACCGTGGACAAGCACTCGACGGGTGGTGTGGGCGACAAGATCACGCTCCCGCTCGCACCACTGGTCGCCGCGTGCGGCGCCGCGGTGCCGCAGCTGTCGGGGCGGGGGCTGGGCCACACCGGCGGAACCCTCGACAAGCTCGAGTCGATCCCGGGCTGGCGCGCCGACCTCGACACGTCGGAGATGGCCGAGATCCTGTCCGACCCCGAGGTCGGCGCCGTCGTGTGCGCGGCAAGCTCGGACCTGGCGCCGGCGGACCGGCGGTTGTACGCACTGCGGGACGTCACCGGGACGGTCGAGTCGATTCCCCTGATCGCCAGCTCGATCATGAGCAAGAAGATCGCCGAGGGCACCGGCGCGCTGGTCCTCGACGTGAAGGTCGGTTCGGGCGCGTTCATGAAGAAGCTCGACGACGCACGCGAGCTGGCCCAGACGATGGTCGACCTCGGGAACGACGCCGGGGTGCGGACGATGGCATTGCTCACGGCGATGGACGCGCCCCTCGGTCACACCGCGGGCAATGCGCTGGAGGTGCGGGAATCGCTGGAGGTGCTCGCCGGGGGCGGCCCGTCCGACGTCGTGGAGCTGACCCTCGAGCTCGCCCGAGAAATGTTGAAGGCAGCCGGAATCGACGGCGTCGACCCGGCCGACAAGCTGCGGGACGGCTCCGCCATGGACCGCTGGCGGAGAATGATCGCCGCCCAGGGCGGCGACCCCTACGCCCCGCTGCCGACGGCCCGGCACACCGAGGTGCTGCTCTCCGAGTCCGACGGTGTGGTGTGCGGTCTCGACGCCATGGCCGTCGGGCTCGCCGCGTGGCGGCTCGGTGCGGGCCGCGCACGGCAGGGCGAGCCGGTGCAGGCCGGGGCCGGCATCGAACTGCACGCGAAGCCGGGGGAGACGGTGTCGGTCGGCACCCCGCTCGTCACGCTGCACACCGACACGCCCGAACGGTTCGCCGCGGCGAAAGCCGCACTTTCCGAAGCCTGGACCGTCGTGGCTGACGCGCCGCCGGTGACGACACCGCTCGTCATCGAGCGGATAGAGGATCCCTCACGCTAACGTCGTCCCATGACCGCACTGGATCTGTCGGCCCTGCGCCGAGCGCCGAAGGTGTTGCTGCACGACCATCTCGACGGAGGTCTCCGGCCCGAGACGGTTCTCGAACTCGCCCGCGACTGCGGCTACGACGCGCTGCCCGCCGACACCGCGCCCGCGCTCGCGAAGTGGTTCCGGGAGGCCGCGGACAGCGGTTCCCTCGAGCGGTACCTCGAGACGTTCGCCCACACCGTCGCCGTCATGCAGACACCTGCAGGGCTCGAACGCGTCGCCCGTGAATGCGCGGAGGACCTCGCCGCCGACGGCGTGGTCTACGCCGAGGTCCGGTTCGCCCCGGAGCAGCACCTCGAAGAGGGGCTGACCCTCGACGAGGTGGTGGAACAGGTCCTGCTCGGATTCGAGGCGGGGGAGTCCGCGGCGGAGGTGCGCGGCCAGAACATCCGGATCGGCGTCCTGCTCACCGCGATGCGGCACGCGGCGCGGTCCCGGGAGATCGCGGAACTGGCGATCCGGTTCCGGGACCGAGGCGTCGTCGGATTCGACATCGCAGGCGCCGAGGCCGGGAATCCGCCCAGTCGCCACCTCGACGCCTTCGAGTACATGCGGGGCAGCAATGCGCACTTCACCATTCACGCGGGTGAGGCGTTCGGCCTGCCGTCCATTCACGAGGCCATTGCGTTCTGCGGCACGGACCGCCTCGGCCACGGGGTCCGGATCACCGACGACATCACGATCGGCACCGACGGCGTCCCGGTGCTCGGCAAGCTCGCGAACTATGTGCGGGACAAGAGGATTCCCCTGGAGTTGTGTCCCAGCTCCAATGTCCAGACCGGGGCCGTGGACGCGCTAGAGAACCATCCGTTCGACCTGCTCGCCCGGCTGCGGTTCCGCGTGACGGTCAACACCGACAACCGGCTGATGAGCGACACCAGCATGAGCCAGGAGATGCTCCGCCTGGTCGAGACGTTCGGCTACGGCTGGACGGATCTCGAGCGCTACACCATCAACGCGATGAAGTCGGCGTTCATCCCGTTCGATCAGCGGCTGCAGCTGATCGACGAGGTGATCAAGCCGGGATTCGCCGTGCTGGTCGGCTGAGCGTCCCGTCGGCGGGCGCTCAGACCTTCCGCAGGCGGGCCTCGAACTCCCGCTCGAGCGTCCGCCACGCCTCGGCCTCCGCGTCGAAGGGCGCGCTCGGCGCCATCCGCGTCGGGTCCGGGTTGAGGACGAACGAGACGTACCAGCCCAGCGGGTCGGACGACACGAGCGCGGTTTCCACCGAGTCGTCGTCGGCGAAATCGGCTGCATCGGTGAACAATTCGACGGCGAGGTCCAGCTGGTCCGCGTCGACGGACTCCGGGCCTGCGGCCAGGTCGTCGGCGAGACCGGGCAGGACGTACACGTTCTCGTCGGTGACCTCGACCTCGAGCGACCCGTCGACCGCCGCCACCTGGATCTCCTCGTACGTGCTGACCTGAGCGAGGGCGTGCTCGTGGTTGTCGGCGAGGTACCGGGCCAGTGCCCGCTCGGACGTGAATACGAAGATCGCGCCGTCACGCCCGAGGAAGATCGCGTCGTCGTCGAGGTAGCACCGGAGCGTGAAGTACGTCTCCCCGGACGTGATGATCTTGACGGGGTCGACACCCACCGCACCCCAGAACGAGTCGTCTTCCTCCTCGTCGTCCTCGGTGTTCAGGTCGAGTGCGACGAACTCCTCGTCTTCCTCGGCCTCCTCGGCGACGTCGTCCACGTCGACGGTGTTCTCGTCGGCGGCCACCAGTTCGGCCTCGGCCACGGCTACCGCCTCGGCGTCCACCTCGGGGGTGGCGACGATGTTGTCGACGGCGTCGAGGACGTCATCCCAGCCCTTCGCGATCGCAGTCCCGATCTGCGCCCACAGCTCCTCGCCCTCGCGTCCCTCGAAAGCGCTGGCGCCTGCCGGGAGCGCACCGAGAATGGGATTCGCGCTGAAGAACTTGGTGACCGCGTCCAGTTCGCAGACCTCACCGATGTTGCGCACCATGTTGAGCGTGTCTTCGAGTTCGCTCACGACGACGGCGTCGGGGTCACTCGCCGCCAGTTCGGGCACACCGATCAGATCGAAGCAGAAGTTCTCGTCGGGCTCGAGTTCGGCGGCGGAGAGCCCGGACACCACGCCCCACGCGGGGTGCTCGACGAGGTCATTGTCGGTATTGGTGCGGATGAAGGCAGCGAGTTCTGCCACTGATTCGAACCCGTAGAGGTCTTCCTCGTGACCAAGGAATGCTTCCCACTCGTCGTCGCCTTCACGCCACCGTGGTGCCCACAGTGTCACGAGGTCGCCGTCGGTGAGACCGAGTTCGATCGGGACGATGTCTCCAGCCATGGCGCGAAGCCTATCGACCCCGCGGCCAAAGTTATACCCGGGCTGTGTGCGGACCGTTTCCGACGCCCGTCGCCGCCGTGCCGCAGCGGCCGCGACGCGGTCGGCGACGCTCCCCGGAACCTTCGACCCGGCACGCCACGGTCCGCGACTTCGCCGGACAGTGAGGGTCACACCCTCCCGAACCCGTCCTGCAGCGCCGCCATGACCCGGGTCCGCTGTTCGGTGGCGAGCCGGGCCGCCTCCTGGGTGGTACTCGTGATCATGGCCGCGAGGGTGCGGGCGTCGAGGCTCGAGATGGAGTCGTCCATCCACAGACCGGTCAACGTGCCGTTCCCGTCGACCTCGGCCGTCACCTGATCGGACTCGCTCGACGCCCGCGCCGCGATCGACTGCAGCCCGGCGAGGGCCTCCTCGAGCAGGTTCACCTGTTCGGTGGCCCGGCCGACGATCGCATCCATGTCGTGTTCGCTCACAGTGGTCGCATCCAGCTCGTCGGGGTGGGTTCTTCCTCGTCCTCGATCGCCTGCGCGGCGGCGACGTCGGCGCGTGTGGGCAGCCCGAGCTTGTCGAGGATCTCGGCGGGCATGCCGTCACGGGCGAGTTCGTCGCGGCGGCGCGCGCCGGCCTCCATCGCCGAGCGCCTGCAGAGCGTCAGGATCTCGTCCGCGAGCCGCTGGCCGCCGTAGCGGAGTTCGCGCGGATCGATGCGGAGTTCGAGCGGCAAACCCTGCTCGGTGGTCCGGACCGAGACGGTGCCGGAGCGATTGCTGACTGCGGCCGTGATGCCGGCCGGGGGCGGGGTGGGGGGAAACATGATTCCTGTCATTCCGTGGGTCGGTAGAAGCCGTAGAAGCCCATGCCGCTGTTGCTGGTTCGGATCGGACCGACCTGCACGGGATCACCGGCCTCGACGAGCTGGCCGTTGCCGATCACCATCGCCACGTGGCCGTCCCACACGGCGAGGTCGCCGGGCATCAGGTCGCCCGGGTCGACGGCGGTGCCGACGTTCTGCTCCTGCGCCAGGCGCGGAAGACCCACGCCCGCTTCGCCGTACGCCCACTGCGTCAGCCCGCTGCAGTCGAGGCCCTCGCCGGGCGACGTCCCGCCCCAGACGTACGGGACACCCTGCTGCGACAGCGCGTTGCGGACGGCGTCGGCCGCCTCCTTGCCTTGTTGGGGGCGACGGCGGTGCTGCCGTCGGGCAGGACCACCTCGACGCCCTCGCCGCCGTGGGCGGGATCCGAGGTGGACGGCGCCTGACCGGCTCCTCCCGATCTGCCCGTGAGGGAATCCGCCCGCCGCGCATCCGCCCGACGAGTGCGTGGCCGGGGCGGAGATGCTCGTCAGGCCCGACATCGGCGACGAACCCGAGGAACTCACGAACCCGGACGCCGCACGGCTGACCACGTCGGAGCCGCGGGTGCGACGGGGGCCGCGGAGGCGGGCGCCGTGCTCGCTGCGGTCGTGCTCGCGGGTGCGGTGGCGGCGGGCGCGGACGGGATGTCTTCGGCCGGTGTGAGGGTGACCATCTTACCGGTCTGCTCGGCGAGTTCGGCCCGCACCTTCGCGACGACCGCGGTGGCCCGGCCGAGGTGGTCGAGTGCCGCCGCGACGATCATCGCCTGACCGGGCGGGGTGACGAGGGCGGGTCCGGCCGCGACCGCGAGGGAGATGAACGACTGCAGGATCTCCTGCAACTGCAGCATTCCTGCCCGGACGATCTCGGAGGCCTCGGCGACGACGGCAGCCATGTCGTTGCCGCGATCGGAGACCGCGACCGTCGCACGCTGCGCCTCCTCGGTCTTCACGATCGCACCGGTGCCGCCCTTGCCCTGCCAGTCGCCGTAGATCGAGCTGATGCCTGTGCGCCCGGTGTCGTGCACCGCGTCGATGGCGATCGAGGACGCGCGCAGGGCGTCGGCGGGTCCGCCTGCGGGAAGGACTCCGCTGCCGAACGCGCCGAGCAGATCGAGGATCGGGCGGGTGAGGAGGTCGATGGGGATCACGGTCAGGCCTCCAGCCCGACCGCGTCCGCGGCGAGCGCGGCCGTGGTGGCCGCCTCGGTGCCCTCGTACGCGGCGGCATTCGCGAGCGCGGTCGCGCTGATTCCGCCGAGCACGCCGGACAGCTTCTCGATGGAGGCCAGGTGCGCGGCGTGCGCTGTCGCGAAGGCGGCGACGAAATCGCCGGCCGATCACCCCGAAGACCGGACCGAGCAGCAGCGGTCCCGCGGCGGCGGCCCCGAGACCCGCGGCCTGCATCTCCACGGACATGGTCGCGGCTATGGCGGCGAACTCGGCAATACTCGCGGTATCCGCCCTCAAGTCGTTCATCGTCATCCCCCCAGTCGGATTTGATCCGTGAGTCTTTCGGCGCAAACCCGGTCCTTCAGGTCCGGGATAGCCGATCTGGTTTTGTCGGACTGTGTGGCTAGTGTCTGGGTTATGGCGGGGAGGGTGGTGAAGCGGGCGTTCAAGTACCGTTTCTATCCGACTGCGGTGCAGGCCGAACAGCTTGCTCAGACGTTCGGGTGCACCCGGTATGTCTACAACCGGGCGTTGGCCGAGCGGACGCGTGCCTGGTCGCAGGAGCAGCGACGGGTCACCTACGCGGACACCTCGAAGATGCTCACCGGATGGAAGCGGGACCCCGAGACCGCGTGGTTGGCGGAGCCGTCGAAGGGGCCGCTGCAGGAATCGCTGCGGCAGTTGCAGGGCGCGTTCGAGAAGTTCTGGCGCAAGCAGACCCGCTACCCGCAATTCAAGAGGAAGGGCCAGTCGAAGGATTCGGCGACCTACTACTCGAACTGCTTCACCTACCGCGGCGGGCAGATCCGGTTGGCCAAGCAGTCCGAACCCCTGGACATTCGGTGGTCGAGGCCCTTACCTGAGGGGGCCGTGCCGTCGCAGGTGACGGTGTCGCGCAATGCCCGCGGTCAGTACCACATCTCGATCCTCGTCGAGGACACCATCAGCGAACTCGAGCCGACCGATCGGGTGGTCGGGCTCGATGCCGGGATCACCAGCCTCTACACACTCTCGACGGGGGAGAAGATCACCAACCCGCGCCATGAACGCACGGATCGTGAGCGGCTGGCGAAGGCATGTGCTGGCCAGGAAGCAGAAGGGGTCCCGGAACCGGGCCAAGGCCCGACTGAAGGTCGCGAAGATTCATGGCCGGATCGCCGATCGGCGCCGCGATTATCTGCACACACTCTCCACTCGACTGGTGCGCGAAAATCAAGTGATCGCCATCGACGATCTGAGTGTGCGGAACATGGTGAAGAATCGGTCGTTGTCTCGGGCGATCTCGGATGCGGGGTGGTCCGAGTTCCGGTCGATGCTCGAGTACAAGGCCGACTGGTACGGGCGCCGGGTGGTGGCGATCGACCGGTTCTGTCCGTCGTCGAAGACCTGCTCGGTGTGCGGGGCAATCGCCGGGGCGATGCCGCTGAACGTGCGGGAGTGGACGTGCCGCTGCGGCGCCGTCCACGACCGCGATGTGAACGCTGCGAAGAACATTTTGGCCGTCGGACTGACGGTGGCAGCCTGCGGAGACGGTGTGAGACCGCCCCGCACATAACGTGTGGGGCGGCGACTGTCGGTGAAACAGGAACCTCGAGACGTGAGTCCCGAGGGGAATCTCGGTCGTTCACGGCCGAGAGGACGTCAAACCGGTCACCATATTGGACGCGGGGGGACACCGATCCGGTTCCACCCCCCGATTCGCCGAGAATTGCGCTCCTGCGAAATCTCGACGCGCGCCCCCTTATTCTTCGAGCATGAACACGCACGTCGTCGACCACCCGCTCGCAGCAGTCCTCCTGACCACGATGCGCGATGCGCGCAGCGACAATGCCACATTTCGTGCCGCCTTGCGAAGGCTGACGCACATGCTGGTGTACGAGGCGATGCGCGAGGCTCCGGTCGACACGTTCGACGTGGTCACCCCCATCGCGACCACCGACGGGGTGCGGCTCAGCCATCCGCCGCTACTCGTTCCTGTCCTGCGCGCCGGGCTGGGCATGGTCGAGCAGGCCAGCAGCCTGATCCCGCAGGCGCGAGTCGGTTTCGTCGGCATGGCCCGCGACGAAGATACGCATCTGCCGGTGCCGTATCTCGAGTCGCTCCCCGCGGACCTGTCCGGCATCCCGGTGTACGTCCTCGACCCCATGCTGGCCACCGGCGGTTCGATGGTGCACACGATCGACCTGCTCGTCGCCCGCGGCGCCACGGACGTCACCGCCGTGTGCGTCGTCGCGGCGCCCGAAGGGGTTGCCGCCCTCACGGCGTCCGGCCATCCCGTGCGACTCGTCACCGCGGCAGTCGACGAGGGACTGAACGGGGACGCGTTCATCGTGCCCGGCCTCGGCGACGCCGGTGACCGCCAGTTCGGGCCGCGCTGACGCCTCGGCTACAGGGCTTCGGCGAACTCGCGCAACAGGTTCAACCGCGTCGCGGCCGTCTCGCGCGCCGTGGGTAGCGCCGACCGATCCGGCACCGGGACGACCACCTCCAGGTAGCACTTGAGCTTGGGTTCGGTCCCGGAGGGGCGCACGACCACCCGGACCGTCGACCCGGCGAGGACGACGGCGTCGGTCCGGGACTGCCCGCGCAGTTCCGCCAGATCGGTGGCCTCGACGGGCTCACCGGCCAGTTCGGCCGGCAGGTCCGCCCGCAGCCGGCGCATCATCGCGGTGATGTCGGCGAGGTCGGTGACGCGGCGCGACACCTGGTCTCCGGCGTGCAACCCGAATTCGAGCGCGTACTCGTCCAGCCGGTCGAGGAGTGTCGCCCCGTCCGCCCGCAGGGTGGCCGCGAGGTCGGCGGCCACCACCGCCGCGGAGATACCGTCCTTGTCGCGCACCGACTCCGGGTCGACGCAGTGACCGATCGCCTCCTCGTATGCGTACACGAGACCCTCGCCCGCCCGGACGAGCCACTTGAAGCCGGTGAGAGTCCGGGCGAAGCGGGCGCCGCGGGCCGCGGCGAGCTTCCCGAGGAGTGCCGACGAGACGATCGTCGTCGCGACGAGTGAATCCGCCGGGGCGGATGCGAGGACGTGGTCGCCGAGCAGGACCCCCGTCTCGTCTCCGCGGAGCATCCGCCAGCCGTCCGGCCCGCGTACACCGACCGCGCATCGGTCCGCGTCGGGGTCGAGGGCCAGCGCGAGGTCGGCGTCGACGTCTGCGGCGAGCGCGAGTACGGCGTCCGAAGCGCCCGGCTCCTCGGGATTGGGGAACTCGACGGTCGGGAAGTCCGGGTCGGGGTCGAACTGCGCGGCGACGGTGTGGACGTCGGTGAACCCGGCGGATTTCAGTGCGGCGAGCGCGGTCTCGCCGCCGACGCCGTGCATGGCGGTGAGCGCGATCCGCACGGATCGCGACCCGCCCCTCGGCAGGGACGCGACCCGGTCGACGTAACGGTCGAGGAGTTCCTCGGACGCCGGGGTCACCGGGATCCGGGGAACGAGATCCGCCCGCCCGATCCTTGTGATCGCCGCCTCGATCTCCCGGTCGGACGGCGAGATCAACTGGGCGCCGCCGTCGAGGTAGACCTTGTACCCGTTGTCGGCGGCGGGATTGTGGGAGGCGGTGATCTGCACGCCGGCGGCGGCCCGGAGGCGGCGGACCGCAAACGCGACGATCGGGGTGGGCAGGGGCCGGGGGAGGAGGACGACCGAGAATCCCGCGCCCGCCAGCACTTCCGCGGCGGCGACGGCGAACTTCTCCGATCCGTGCCGCGCGTCGCGCCCGACGACGACGGTGGAGCCGCCCAGGCAGCGATCTTTCAGCCATGCGCCCAGCCCGGCGGTCGTGCGAATCACGACGGCGAGGTTCATGCCGTTCGGGCCCGCCCGCACCGGCCCGCGCAGTCCTGCGGTCCCGAAACTCAGCGGCGCGGCGAAGCGGTCGGCGAGCTCGTCGGCGGACAGGTTCGCGAGTTCCGCCCGCGTGCCGGGGTCGGGGTCGGCGTCGATCCAGTCCGCGATCGGATCGTTCACAAGCGCTCCACCAGTTCTCGCAGGAGCCCGCCCATGCGATCGGCGGACGCCCGGCCGGCGGCGAGGACCTCCTCGTGGTTCAGGTGCTCGCCGGTGATGCCCGCCGCGAGGTTCGTCACCATCGAGATCCCGAGGACCCGGGCGCCGAGCGCCCGCGCTGCGATCGTCTCGTGGACCGTGGACATGCCGACGAGGTCGGCGCCGATCGTCCGCAGCATGCGGATCTCGGCCGGGGTCTCGTAGTGCGGGCCCGGCAGACCGGCGTAGACGCCTTCGCTGAGCGAACCGTCGATGTCGCGGGCGAGGGCCCGCAGTTCGGGGTCGTACGCGTCGACGAGGTCCACGAACTCGGCGCCCACGAGTGGTGACCGGGCCGTGAGGTTGAGGTGATCGCTGATCAGCACCGGCTGTCCGACGGTGAAGTCCTCGCGGATCCCGCCTGCGGCGTTCGTCAGGATGACGGTCGACGCCCCGGCGGCGATGGCCGTGCGCACCGGGTGGACGACGGACGACAGCGGATGGCCCTCGTAGGCGTGGGTGCGGCCGAGCAGGACGAGGATCCGTTTGCCGCCCACCTCCACGGAGCGGATCGTTCCGGCGTGTCCCGCGGCGGACGGCGGGGTGAACCCCGGGAGGTCGGCCATCGGGACGGTGCAGAGTGATTCGCCGAACCGGTCGGCGGCGGCATTCCACCCCGATCCGAGGACGACGGCGATCGAGTGTTCGGCGCAGTTCGTGTGCGCGGCGAGCGCGGCGGCCGCGGCGTCTGGCGTTCCCATGAGGCGATAGTCTTCCACTCATGCCCTATCTCGATCGCGACGGCGACGTATTCATCCTGTACCTCGGTACCGAGGGCGAGACGGACAACGAGAACCGCTTCCACCCGGATTGGATCGACGCCACCCACGCCGCGCTCGACGAGGTCGAAGCCCACGAGGGTCCCGCAGCGCTGGTGACGACCGCGACGGGCAAATTCTTCACGAACGGTCTGGACACCACGTGGATCTTTACCAACACGGACAAGCTCCCGGACTACCTCGACCGCGTGCACACGATCTACAGCCGCCTGCTCGCGTTCCCGATGGCCACCGTCGCCGCCGTCCAGGGGCACGCTTTCGGTGCCGGCGCAATGCTCGCCACGTCGCACGACTTCCGGGCGATGCGCGCCGACCGCGGCTTCTACTGCCTTCCCGAGGTGTCGCTGAACATGCCGTTCACCGTCGGGATGTCTGCGCTCCTGAACACGCGCCTGCCCAAGCAGACCGCGGTCGAGGCGATGACGACCGGTCGCCGCTACGGCGGTTCCGACGCGCTCGCCGCGGGCATCGTCGACCAGATCGAGGAGGGGGACGCCGTCCTCTCCGCCGCTGTGACACGGGCCGCCGCGCTCACCGCGACCCGCGGCGCCAACCTGGCCGGGATCAAGCGCGGAATCCATCACGACGCCCTCGCCGCGCTCGCCACGGCGACGGACAAGAGCAACTTCAGCTTCGGGTGAGAGAATGAGCACGTGAATGCGGATGTCGAGGCGGCGGTCAGGTCAATCGAGACCGATCTGATCGCGCTGTCCCATTCGATCCACAGCGAACCGGAACTCGCGTTCGAGGAGTTCCGGAGCGTCGCGAAGATCACCGAACTGCTCAAACGCAGCGGGTTCGACGTGCGCACGGGCATCGCGGACCTGCCGACGGCGTTCGACGCCACATTCGGCAGCGGCGACCTCGTCATCGGCATCTGCGCCGAATACGACGCGCTGCCGGAGATCGGGCACGCGTGCGGGCACAACATCATCGCGGCGTCCGCGGTCGGCGCCGGAGTCGCGCTCGCCACGGTGGCCGAACGGCTCGGGATCACGGTGCGGGTCATCGGGACGCCCGCGGAGGAGAGCGGCGGCGGGAAGATCGCCATGCTCGAGAAGGGTGTCTTCGACGGGGTCGCGGCCGCACTGATGGTGCATCCGGGTCCGATCGACATCACAGGAGCGACGTCGCTCGCGCTGGCCGACATCGCGGTCACGTTCAACGGCCGCGAAGCGCACGCCTCGGCGGCGCCGGAGTTCGGGCGCAACGCCGCCGACGCCGCGACCGTCGCCCAGGTCGGTATCGGCCTGCTGCGCCAACATCTCTCGCCGGGACAGCAGATCCACGGCATCGTCTCCGACGGCGGCACCGCGCCCAACATCGTTCCCGCCCGCTCCGAAATGCTGTACTACCTGCGCGCCGAGACGGCGTGGGCGCTGTCCGAGCTGACGGCCCGCGCGGAAGCGTGCTTCGCGGCCGGGGCACTCGCCACCGGGTGTACCCACGAGATCCGCACGGTGTCGCCCACGTACACGGAACTGACACCGGACCCCTGGCTGGTGGCGACGTACCGGGAGCAGATCCTCGACATGGGACGGACGCCGTTGCCGCTCGAATGGGAAGGTGTCCGCCCGCTGGGCAGCACCGACATGGGCAACGTCACCAACGTCCTGCCCGGAATTCACCCGATCATCGGCCTCGACTCGGGAGGTGCGGTGACGCATCAGCCGCAGTTCGCGGCGGCGTGCATCACCGAATCCGCCGACCTGGCCGTGATCGACGGAGCGATTGCCCTGGCTCGCACGGCGGTTCGCGCTGCGACGGACGACGAACAGCGGGTGCGGCTGTTGGAAGGAGTTGATCGCCGGTGAACGCGGCAGTCGACAAATGGATTCTCGCTCACACCGACGAACTGTCCCAGTGGCGGCGGCACATCCACGCCAATCCCGAACTCGCGCGACACGAGTACGCGACGACGGAATTCGTGGCGACCCGCCTGGCCGCGGCGGGACTGTCACCCGAACTGCTGCCCGGGGGAACGGGGCTCACGTGCGATCTCGGGCCGTCGGACGGTCCCCGCATCGCGTTGCGCGCCGACATGGACGCGCTCCCGCTCCAGGAACTCACCGGTGCCACGTACTCGTCGACGGTGCCGGGCGTGTCGCACGCGTGCGGGCACGACGCGCACACCACCATCCTGCTGGGAACCGGTCTCGCCCTCAGCGAGATCCCCGACCTGCCGGTGGGTGTCCGGCTCATCTTCCAGCCGGCCGAGGAGGTCATGCCGGGCGGTGCGCTGGAGGTCGTCGCGGCCGGACGGCTCGAGGGTGTGTCGCGGATCTTCGCCCTCCACTGCGATCCGCGGCTCGCGGCCGGGCGGGTCGGGGTGCGACTCGGCGCGATCACGTCCGCGGCCGACACGATCGAGGTCGTGCTCGACTCGCCGGGCGGCCACACGTCGCGTCCGCACCTGACCACCGACCTCGTGTTCGCACTGGGAACCGTCGTCACCGGACTGCCGGGCATGCTCAGCAGGCGGATCGACCCGCGGACCGGCACCGTCATGGTGTGGGGCGCCGTGAGCGCCGGCCGGGCCCCGAACGCCATCCCGCAGACCGGCATGATGACCGGCACCGTGCGGACCGGCGATCACGAGACGTGGGAGATGCTCGAGCCGCTGGTCCGGGAGATCGTCCACGGACTCCTGGCGCCCACCGGGGTGCGGTATCAGCTGAACTACCGCCGCGGCGTCCCGCCCGTCGTCAACGACGAGGTGTCGACGCGCATGTTCGAGGACGCGATCCGCACCGTCGGCCCGGACGCCCTCGCCGACACGCCGCAGTCGGGCGGCGGCGAGGACTTCTCCTGGTATCTCGAAGAGGTGCCCGGCGCGATGGCCCGGCTCGGCGTCTGGTCGGGCGTCGGCGAGCAACTCGACATCCACCAGCCCACGTTCGATCTGGACGAGCGGGCGCTCGGCGTCGGGGTGCGGGTGCTGTCGAGCCTGGTGCTGGGCTGAGGCGCAGCACCAGGCGGTTCTGACAGGCGGTGCTATTCGGTGCCCGGTCCGACGTTGCGGCTGTTGCGGGTACGCAGGTCGCGCACGTAGTCGGCGGGGGCCCCGGCGATCTCCGCGGCGTCGGCCATCACCCCGAGGTAGCGGGCCGACGGCAGGCCGCCCTCGTACGCGTCGAGCACGTACAACCAGGCGAGTTCCGGTTCGCCGACGGTGTCCACGCGGACGCGGATCTTGCGGTGGATGCCGAGTTCGGAGCCCTCCCATCGGTCGAGGCTGACCTCGTCCTCCTCGGGGACGTCGTACAGCACGACGAACACCTTGGAATCGGGGTCCTCGACCACGGTGGCGAGTGCGCCCTCCCAGCCGATGTCCCCGCCACTGAACGTCAGTCGCCAGCCGTGCAGCCAGCCCGTCCCCGCCATCGGCGAATGAGGGCAGCGCTGCAACATCTGCTCGGGATGCATGTTGGACCCGTAGGCGGCATAGATCGACACGGCGGCAAGCCTAAACGGTGGCTAGTAATCTGTTGCATGCAGTGCACGACACGACGCGCTGCGATCGTAGGAAAAGCTGGCCGGAGACCCCGGTCGACAGGTGAATTGGAGGACAGATGACCCGAATCGTGATCATTGGTGGCGGGCCTGCCGGATACGAGGCAGCGTTGGTGGCCGCACAGCACGGCGCCTCCGTCTCCTTGATCGATTCGGACGGGGTGGGCGGCGCCTGCGTTCTGTTCGACTGCGTGCCGTCCAAGACCTTCATCGCCTCCACCGGAGTGCGCACCGACATGCGGCGCGCCACCGACCTGGGGATTGCGCTCGATCCCGAGCAGGCCACGGTCGCCCTGCCGAAGATCCACGCCCGTGTGAAGAGCCTCGCCCAGGCGCAGTCCTCCGACATCCGCACGCGGCTGCAGACCGTGGGTGTCGAACTGCTGTCGGGCACCGCCGAGCTCACCGACCAGCGGCTCGGCATGGCGTCGCATCAGGTGTGTGCGACCCTTGAGAACGGCGAGAAGAAGACGCTCGACGCCGACGTCGTCCTCATTGCCACAGGCGCGAGCCCCCGGGTGATCCCCGGGGCGGAGCCGGACGGCGAGCGGATCCTGACGTGGCGCGACCTCTACGACCTCGACGAGCTGCCCACGCACCTCGTCGTCGTCGGTTCCGGTGTGACCGGTGCCGAGTTCGTGTCCGCCTACACCGAGATGGGTGTCAAGGTCACCCTGGTGTCCAGCCGCGACCGCGTCCTGCCCGGTGAGGACGCCGACGCCGCCCTCGTTCTCGAGGACGTCCTCGCCGAACGCGGCGTCACCCTCGTCAAGCACGCCAGGGCCGACGCCGTCAAGCGCACCGAGGACGGCATCGTCGTCGTCCTCGCGGACGGCCGCACCGTCGAGGGCAGCCACGCCCTGATGACCGTCGGTTCGGTGCCCAACACGCAGGGCCTCGGGCTGGAGAAGGTCGGCATCGAGCTCGACAAGGGCGGATACCTGCGCGTGGACCGGGTGTCGCGGACGCCGGTGTCCGGGATCTACGCCGCGGGTGACTGCACCGGCCTGCTGCCGCTGGCGTCGGTCGCCGCCATGCAGGGCCGCATCGCGATGTACCACGCGCTCGGTGAGGGCGTCAGCCCCATCAAGCTGAAGACGGTGGCGTCGGCCGTGTTCACCCGCCCCGAGATCGCCACCGTCGGCGTCAGCCAGGCCGCGATCGACGACGGCGAGGTCCCGGCCCGCACCGTCATGCTCCCGCTCAACACCAACCCGCGCGCGAAGATGTCCGGGCTGCGCCGCGGTTTCGTGAAGATCTTCTGCCGTCCGGCCACCGGTGTGGTGATCGGCGGCGTGGTGGTGGCCCCCAACGGGTCGGAGCTGATCCTGCCCATCGCGATCGCCGTCCAGAACAACCTCACCGTCAATGATCTCGCCGCGACGTTCTCGGTGTACCCGTCGCTGACGGGGTCGATCACCGAGGCGGCTCGCCAGCTGATGCGGCACGACGACCTGGACTGATCCCGAAATGTGAGAATCGCATTTCACATAGTGGCTCCCGCGGTGAGATAGTCGAGGCACGGTCCGAAATCATCGGCCGTGCCTCGGCGCTCTCCCGCCCCGCAGACCCAGGACGGACAGGGTGTTCCTCACCTGATCTCCGCTTTGACGTGCCTCCTGGGAGTCGACATGCCGCAATCACTTGCCCGCCGCATGGAGGGGCTGCACAGCTCCGCCATCCGTGACCTTCTCACCCTCACCGCCCGGCCCGACGTGGTCAGTCTCGCGGGCGGGCTGCCGGATCCCGAATTCATTCCGCGGGAACGGATCCGGAAGGAAGCCGAACTCGCGCTCGCGGATCCGGCGTCCGTCCAGTACGGCGAGACCACCGGGCTGCGCAAGCTCCGCGACGTGCTCGCCGCCCGCGAGGGCGCGAAGATCGGCCGGCCGCTCGACGCCGCAGACGTCGTCGTCACGCACGGCTCGCAGCAGGCGCTGAGCCTGCTCGCACAGGTGCTGCTCGACCCCGGCGACGTCGTGATCGTCGAGGAACCCGCATACACCGGAGCGCTGCAGGTGTTCCGTGCCGCGGAGGCCGACGTCCGGTCCGTCCCACTCGACGCCGACGGCATCGACACCGCCGCCCTGCAGGGCATGCTCGAGACCGGACTGCGGCCCACGGTCGTCCACACGGTGAGCAATTTCCACAACCCGCGCGGCGTCGTCCTGGCGGCCGGTCGCCGGGAACACCTCGCCGCACTGGCCGATCGCTTCGGCTTCTGGGTGATCGAGGACGACCCGTACGGCGAACTCTTCTTCGACGGGCCGCCGCCCGCGCCCGTCGCGGCGCTGTCGGACCGGGTGATCCGGTTGTCGAGCGCCTCGAAGATCCTGGCACCCGCGCTGCGGGTCGGATGGCTGCACGGCGACCGGCGGGTGTGCGAGGCCGTCGAACTGCTCAAGCAGGGTGCGGACCTCTGCGGTTCGTCACTGACCCACCAGATCGCCGCCGGACTGCTGTCGGACGAGTCGTGGCTGGACCTGCACCTGGAGATGCTGCGCGCCCGCTACGGATCCCGGGCCCGGGCACTCGCCGACGGTGTCGCCTCGACGTTCGGCGACCGCGCCGGCGTATCCTCGGCCGTGGGCGGAATGTTCTGCTGGACCGAGTTCACAAGCGCCGACGTCGACACGGCGGCGCTGCTGCAGACCGCCGTCGAGCACGGCGTGGCCTTCGTCCCCGGATCGGCGTTCGGCGTCGCCGCGGAGCACCGGAGCGCTCTGCGGCTGTGCTTCGCGACCTGTTCGGAAGACGTGCTGACGGGTGCGGCGGCGAGGCTCGGCGACGCGTACGCCGATCACGCCCAGTCGTAGGTCCGCTCGACCGCCTTGTTCCACTCGGCGTACAGCCGGGTGCACTCGGCCTCGTCCATCCCGGGCTCCCAGGTCTTGTCGACGGCCCAGTTCGCGCGGATGTCGTCCTCGCTCTCCCAGAAGCCGACGGCCAGGCCCGCGGCGTACGCGGCGCCCAGCGCCGTCGTCTCGTTGACGACGGGCCGGATGACGGGCACCGCGAGGATGTCGGACTGGAACTGCATGAGCGTCTCGTTGACGACCATGCCGCCATCCACCTTGAGCGAGGCGAGTTCGACGCCCGAATCGGCGCGCATTGCCTCGATCACCTCACGGGTCTGATACGCGGTGGCCTCGAGGGCGGCCCTGGCGAGGTGGCCCTTGTTCACGAACCGGGTGAGCCCGACGATCGCCCCGCGGGCGTCGGGCCGCCAGCGGGGGGCGAACAACCCGGAGAACGCGGGCACGAAGTAGGCGCCGCCGTTGTCGTCGACGGACTTCGCCAGATCCTCGATGTCCTTGGCCGAACTGATGATTCCCAGGTTGTCGCGCAGCCACTGCACCAGCGAACCGGTGACGGCCACGGACCCCTCGAGCGCGTAGACGGCAGGTGCGTCGCCGATCTTGTAGCAGACGGTGGTGAGAAGGCCGTGCTTGCTGTGCACGGGTGTGGTTCCCGTGTTGAGCAGCAGGAAGTTCCCGGTCCCGTACGTGTTCTTCGCTTCGCCTTCGGACAGGCAGGCCTGCCCGAACGTCGCGGCCTGCTGATCGCCGAGGATCCCCGCGACGGGCACTCCCGGCAGCGTTCCCCGTTCGCGTCCGACGCCGTAGATCTCTGACGAGCTGCGGATCTCCGGCAGCATCGACATCGGGATGCCGAAATCGGCGCAGATCTCCGGATCCCAGTCGAGGGTCTCGAGATTCATCAACAGAGTGCGGGACGCGTTGGTGACATCCGTCACGTGGGTGCCCTCGGTGATGTGCCACAGAATCCAGCTGTCGATCGTGCCGAAGCAGAGCTCACCCGCCTCCGCCCTCTCGCGGGCGCCGTCGACGTTGTCGAGAATCCAGCGGACCTTCGGCCCCGAGAAATACGTGGACAGCGGTAGACCGGTGCGCTTCTGGTAGCGGCCCGGGCCCTCGTCGCCGCCGAGCTGCGTGCACAGCTCGTCGGTGCGCGTGTCCTGCCAGACGATGGCGTTGTACACGGGTTCTCCGGTGTTCCGGTCCCACACGACCGCCGTCTCGCGCTGATTGGTGATGCCGATCGCGGCGATGTCGCGTTTGGTGAGGTCGGCCTTCGCGAGCGCGGACGCCACCACCTCGCGGGTGTTGATCCACAGCTGCTGCGGGTCGTGCTCCACCCAGCCTGCGCGCGGAAAGAACTGCTCGTGTTCCTTCTGGGCGACGCTCACCACGGCGCCGTCGTGATCGAAGATCATGCAGCGGCTGGAGGTGGTGCCCTGGTCTATCGCGGCGATGTACTGAATCACACGCATGAAGCTACTAGCCTGGGCATGAATCCGTCGTCATCTCACAGGAGCCCGAGTTGAGTAGTCAGCCTGGTGTGCAGTTCCTCGGTCCCCGGCAGCGCGATGCCGCCTGGGACGAGCTGCAGACCGAACAGTTCGACGTCGTCGTGATCGGCGGTGGTGTGGTCGGTGCCGGTGCGGCCCTGGACGCGGCCACCCGCGGGCTGAAGGTGGCGTTGGTGGAGGCGCGCGACTACGCGTCCGGAACGTCGAGTCGCTCGTCGAAGATGTTCCACGGCGGGCTGCGCTATCTCGAGCAGCTCGAGTTCGGACTGGTCCGGGAGGCGCTCCGGGAGCGTGAGCTGTCGCTGACCACCCTCGCGCCGCACCTGGTGAAGCCGCTCAAGTTCCTGTTCCCGATCACCCACAGGCTGTGGGAGCGGCCCTACATGGCGGCAGGCATCTTCCTCTACGACCGGATGGGCGGCGCCAAATCGGTTCCACCGCAGAAGCATCTGACCCGCGCGGGTGCGCTGCGGATGGCGCCCGGGCTCAAGCGCAACTCGCTGTCCGGCGGCATCCAGTACTACGACACCGTCGTCGACGACGCCCGGCACACCATGACCGTCGCCCGCACCGCCGCCCACTACGGTGCGGTCGTGCGGACGTCGACGCAGGTGGTCGGTTTCCTGCGGGAGGCGGACCGGGTGTCCGGGGTGCGCATCCGGGACTGCGAGGACGGGCGCACCGCCGACGTGAAGGCGCACGTCGTCATCAACGCGACCGGGGTGTGGACCGACGAGATCCAGGCGCTGTCGCGGCAACGCGGCCGGTTCCGCGTCCGCGCGTCCAAGGGCGTCCACATCGTGGTGCCCCGCGACCGGATCGTCAGCGACGCCGCGATCATCCTCCGCACCGAGAAGTCGGTGCTGTTCGTCATCCCGTGGGGCAGTCACTGGATCATCGGCACCACCGACACGGACTGGAACCTCGACCTCGCGCATCCGGCGGCCACCAAGGCCGACATCGACTACATCCTCGGTCACGTCAACAAGGTGCTGGTGACGTCGCTGACCCACGACGACATCGACGGTGTCTATGCCGGTCTGCGTCCGCTGCTCGCCGGGGAGAGCGACGAGACGTCGAAGCTGTCGCGCGAGCACGCCGTCGCGCGCGTGGCACCGGGCCTCGTCGCCATCGCGGGCGGCAAGTACACCACCTACCGTGTGATGGCCGAGGACGCCGTGGATCTCGCGGCCGAGGACATTCCGGCGCGGATGGCGCCGTCCATCACCGAGAAGGTGCCGCTCGTGGGTGCGGACGGGTACTTCGCGCTGGTCAACCAGACCGTGCACCTCGGCCAGCTGTACGGGCTGCACCCGTATCGGGTGAAGCACCTGCTGGACCGTTACGGCTCGCTGATCGGCGAGGTGCTCGACCTGGCGTCCGAGAAGCCGGAACTTCTCCAGCCCCTCACCGACGCGCCCGCCTACCTGCAGGTCGAGGTCGTGTACGCGGCGGCGGCGGAGGGTGCGCTGCATCTCGACGACATCCTCGCCCGGCGCACCCGCATCGCGATCGAGTACTCGCATCGGGGTGTGAACTGCGCCGAGCAGGTGGCGCAACTGGTGGCTCCGGTCCTCGGCTGGGACGCCGACGACATCGACCGCGAGGTGAAGACGTACCAGGCGCGGGTGGAGGCGGAGGTGCAGTCGCAGGCGCAGCCGGACGACCTGTCCGCCGACGCGTTGCGGGCGGCAGCACCGGAATCGCGGGTCGAACTGCTCGAACCGCCGGTCAGTGTGTCAGAAATACCTTGATCACCACGACGGCCGCTGCGACGGCGGCGAGGCCGATCGCCGCCCAGTGGGTGCCGGACGTGACCTTCTCGCGGCGGAGATGGCTGATCACGTAACTGATCGACGCGATCCGGGTGATCATCACCAGCTCGGCGATCAACTGCGCCGTCCTCGGCTCGAGCCAGCCGATCAGCGCGGTGCACAGGATGATGCTGGGGACGACGGCCGACGTGAGGATGGGCAGGCTGTCGCGGAGTTCGCCGCTGCGTTCGGCTCGGGTGAGGGTGCGGTCGAGACGCAGTGTCTGGCCGACGGACTCGGCGAATATGTGCGCGAGGAAGGTGGACAGAGCGGCTCCGACGACGATCGCGATGCCGACGGTTTCCTGCGCCTTGGTGACGGGGATCAGCGCCGCGAGGACGAGGATGTTGCCGTAGATGTAGGCGCTGATGCGCCGGGCGACACGCTCGGTGTCGATCGGGGCGTCGGTTAGCTGCGCGGGGCGGTTGAAGAGCTTCGGAAGGTCCCACTCCATGGCCCCGAGCATTCCACGCGCACGCGGTCAGCGAGTGTGGACGAGCGATTTCGGTGCGTGTGCGGCGACGACCCCGGAGAGCGCCATGACGACGAGGGCTGAAACAGCGATGAATTCCATGTGATTCAGCGTCGTCCCGGAACCCGTGAGCAGTGTGGGCGTTGTCTGTGAGCTCGCTGGGAACTCAGTCTTTCGGGCTGTAGTGCTGGGGGTCGTCGCGCCGGTCGACCGGGGGAAGATTGCGCCGCGGGGTGTGGACGAGCGGCGCGTGCGTGGGGGCGCGTCCGGTCTCGCGGTCCCAGCCGGCGCGGGCACGCGGGTGGTACCGGTACCGCCAGGGGACGAGGCGGAAGACGGCGCTCACGGCGCGGCCGACGAGAGTGTGCAGGCGCTCGTCGCGTGTGGTCCAGCGGTAGCCGAGGAGGTCGCGGACCGATGGGTCGTACATGCCGACCGTCAGCCACACGAAGCCTTTCGCCACCGGGATGCGGAGGATCGCCCACACCGGGCCGGGCAGCCACGACAGGAACGGGGGAGCGCCGAGCCCGGACAGGTCGAGGACGTCGCGGGTGGCCTTGTTGTCCTCGAGCACGTTGCGGCACATGTGATCCCAGTACTCACAAAACGCCTCCCACGTCTCCGGGACGGGGCGCATGCTCATCCCGTACAGGCGGTACCACTGAATGTGCTCGGTGAAGAGGCGGCGCTTCTGGTCTTCGGTGAGGCCACCCATGAAATTGTCGCCGGTGAGGATGGTGCCCATGAAGAACGTGGCGTGCGCCCAGTAGAACGTGTCGGGGTCGAGGGCGTGGTACCTGCGGCCGTGTTTGTCGATTCCCTTGATGTTGTCGTGGTATCCCCGGACCTGCTCCGCGGTCTGCTGGGCGCGGTCGCCGTCGAAGACGACGCCGCCGATCGGGTACAGCGACCGGTAGAGCCGCTCCCACCGCTCGTCGAAGAAGCGGGAGTGTTCCTCGACGCCGGCGCCGAGACCGGGGTGCATGTTCTGCATCGACCCGGCCCACACGCCCTGCAGCATTCCGCGCCAGTCGCCGAAATACTTCCAGGTCAGCGAATCGGGGCCGAGGGGAACGGGAGCGGAGGCCGGGACGGGCGTACCGTCCGCGTTCAAGTGACTACGCACGTTGTCAGACTAGGATCTGACAACACGTGTAGTCAAGGATTGGGGCGAGAAGAGTGACGCTGGAGGACCGGCGGGAAGCACGTCGGAATTCGCTGCTGCGGGCGGGCGTCGCCCTGCTCGGTGCGGCGGACGGGCCCGCCGTGAACGTGCGCGCCGTCTGCCGTGCGGCATCGCTGACCGAACGGTACTTCTACGAGTCGTTCCGGGACCGGGACGAATTCGTGCGCGCGGTCTACACCGCGGTGGGAGACGAGGCGCAGGCCGCGCTCGTGGCGGCGGTGGCGTCCACCGAGACCGCACGCGAGCGCGCCGAGGCGGCCGTGGACGCGTTCGTGAAGCTGATGGTCGACGATCCCGCCATGGGCCGCGTCCTGCTGCTGGCGCCCTTGTCCGAACCCGCGCTGAGCAGGCGGGGCATCGACCTGATGCCCGGCTTCGTCGGACTCGTGCACGACCAGCTCTCCGCCGTCGACGACGAGGTGACGAAGCAACTCGTCGCCGTCGGAGTGGTGGGCGCCCTCACGACCCTGTTCATCGGATATCTCGACGGAACTGTTGCCGCGTCGCGCGAGCAATTCGTCGCGCATTGCGTCACTCTGGTGGTGGAGGCAAACAAGGCCGGCCACGAGTGAGGTGCGCATGCCGTTCCAGGTGTCCGTGGACGATCCGACTCGCCCGCAACCCGAACTCCGGGTACTCGACCGCAAGTTCTTCCAACTCGTCGGCGAATTCGTCTACGTCCACGGCGACACGGTGGTGACGGTGCCCGGCTGCGCCCCGATGCCGTGCCTGCTCCGCACGGATCTCGCGTCGATCCCCGCGCCGCTGCAGGGTCTGCTCACGCCGTACGGCCGGCAACTGCTTCCCGCGATCATGCACGACGACCTCTGCAAACGTGCGAGCGCGCTGGGGCAGGAGGGAAACACGCTGCGACGCCACGCGGACGAACTGTTCCGGCTCGCCCTGCTCGACGAAGGCGTCGGACCGTTCCGCAGCCGCATCTTCTGGGTCGGCGTCGAGGTCGGCCGGTTCTGGACGTTCACCGACGTCGTCCGGTTCCTGCTGATCACCCACCAGGTGCTCGGGATGCTGTGCTGGGTGGTGGGCGTGCCGTGGGCCGTGGCGACCTCGCATTTAGGCCTGGCCGCCCTCCTGCTCGCGGTGCCGGTGCTGCTATCGCTGTTGTGGCGCAGAGACTTTCCCGTCGCCCTGCTGGGCTGCATCCTGCTGCCCCTGATCGCGCCCACGTATCTGCTGACGATCGGCACAGCCGCGGTGCTGTGGGTGCCGGACGGTGCCGCCTGGCTGCTCGGCCGCAGGCGCACGCGCCGACCCCCGCCGCTCGGGCCGCCGACGACGGTCCTCCGCTAAACCACTTTTGGCGGTTGGCAGTACGTGCAGAAGAAGATCTCCTGGCGGCCGAGGTCGTGGCCTTCGATCACCGTCCCGCAGCGGCGGCACCGTTGTCCGGCCCGCCCGTACACCCACGGCCGGTGACGGATCGAGTTGTTCTTGTCGGCGTGAATCATGCGATGCGCGAGCGTGACCATTGCGGGCAGGTCGGTCACCTCGGCCGCCGGAGTGTACGGGTGGACGCCGCGGAGGAAGCAGACTTCGTTGCGGTACACGTTGCCGAGACCGGCCAGATTGCGTTGATCGGTGAGGGCGAGACCGATGGGCTGCTCGCCGGCCGCCCGCAGATTGCGGACCGCCGTGCCTGCATCCCAGTCCGGCCCCAGCAGGTCGGGGCCGAGGTGGCCGACCGCGAACTCCTCGTCGTCACGCTGGAGGATCTCGGTGATGCCCAGCGAGAACCCGACCGCCACCCGGTCCTCGGTGGCCAGCACGATGCGCGCCTGGTGCGCCGGACGCCGCCACCTCGAGTCCGGCGCGTAGATGTGCCACGCACCCTCCATCTTCAGGTGCGTGTGGATGGAGTGGTCGCCGACCCGGATGAGGAGGTGCTTTCCCCGGCTGACCACCTCGTCGACGAGCTGGCCGGACAGGTCGACGGTGGCGTACCGCGGGACCCGCACGTCGCACCGGGTCAGCACCTTGCCTTCGAGGGCGTCGCGCAGCGAGTTGGCGGTGCGCCAGACGGTGTCGCCTTCGGGCATGTCAGGCTCGCAACCGGAAACCGCGTGGAGTGGGCGAGAACCCGGCCTCGGTCAGGATCGGTGCGAAGTCGCTGCCGTGGATGGTGTCGCCGTCCACCTTCTCGACCACGATCCTGTCGATCCCACCGCGCTTGACGACCCCGGCGAGCGTGACGGCCGCGGTGCGGAGCACACCCGGGTCGTCGGTGAACGTGAGGACGGTGCGTCCGCCGCGTTCGACGAACAGGGTCAGCTCGCCCTCCACCAGCACCACCAGTCCGCCGGCCTTGCGTCCGGGCCGGTGCGCGGGCGCGTCGTCGCCGCGCCGCGGCCACGGCAGGGCCGCACCGTACGGGTTGGCGGGATCGCTGGCGGCGAGCGTCACGGCAGGCAGTGTGGTGTGCCTGCCCTCGAGCGAATCGCCGTAGCTCCGGAGCCGGTCCACCACGGGGGGAGTGGAGAACTGGGCACCGCCGAGCGACTCGACGAAGTGTCCCCGCCGGCAGCGGCCGTTGTCCTCGAACGTGCCCAGCACCTTGTACATCAGCGCGAAGCCGCCCGGAACGTTCTCGGTCATCACGGACCCGCGGGTCACCACCCCGTACCGCTCCAGCAGCAGTTCGGCGGTGGCGCTGGCCCGCAGCGTGGCATCGGATTCGGCGGCGGGGAGAATCGACCACCGTCCCCCGGCCGTGGGCGGTGCGGTGCGCACCGGGACCGTCAGACTGCGATACGCCCGGGCGCGCGGGGGACGTCGTGGCGACCGGTGGCTCGTGGTGGTCCTGGACGTGTCCGACAGCAGGGCGCGCACCGGAGCAAGGGTGTCGTTGCCGATGTGGCCCAGCCACACCAGATCCCACAAAGCGGTGGCCAGCGTGCTGTCGTCGGACATCTCGAGGGTGTCCGCAAGTTGCCGGAAGAAGAACGCGCCGCCGCCGGACAGCGTGTCGAGCACCCGGCGCTGCACGTCGGACAGGTCCGATTCCGCGGGCGTGGTCAGCGTGAGCGGTGCGGCGTCGGCGGGGTGGAGGCACACCCACCCGTCCTTCCCGGAGATGCTGCCCGCCCCCGACCACAACACCTCACCGGTGGACGTGAGTTCGTCGAGCATGGCGGGGGAGTAGTCGGCCACCCGCGACGGCAGGATCAGTGATTCGAGTGCCGACGCGGGAACCGGAACGCCGGCAAGCTGTTCCACGACGGTCGCGACGCCGTCGATACCGCGCAGTGTGCCCCCGACGTGCTGCCAGGCCGGGAGGAAGCGGCCGAGCGTCGCCGTGCTGACCGGCTCGACCTCCTGACGCGCCGCAGCCAGCGAGCGCCTGCGCAGACGTCGCAGGACCTCGGCATCGCACCATTCGCTGCCCGTCGCGCCGGGGCGGAACTCGCCCTCGACCACCCGCTTGCCCTGTGCGAGCCGCTGCAGGACGTCGCGGGCCACCGCCGAACCGAGACCGAAACGGGCCGCGGCGTCGGTGATCGTGAACGGGCCGTGGGTGCGGGCGTACCGGCTGATCAGATCGGCGAGCGGATCGTCGACGGGTTCGATGAACGCGGCGGGAACCCCGATGGGCAGCGGCACCCCGAGCCCGTCGCGCAGACGTGCCGCATCCTCGATGGCCGTCCACCATTCGCGACCGGCGAAGGACACGCTGAGCGCCCGCTTCGCACGCACGAGTTCGTCGAGCCAGGGGGCCGGATCGGCGGTCGACCGTGCGGCGACCTCGTCGGAGGTCAGCGGCCCCAGGAGACGCAGCAGGTCGGCGACGCCCTCGAGGTCCTTCGCCTTGCGGTCGGGGAGCAGTCGCTGGAGTTCGAGTTCGGCGCGGGCGATGACGTCGGCGTCGAGCAGTTCGCGCAGTTCCACCCGGCCGAGCAGTTCCGCCAGCAGCGTCGAGTCCAGGGACAGCGCAGCGGCCCGGCGTTCGGCGAGCGGGCTGTCGCCCTCGTACATGAACTCGCCGACGTAGTTGAACAGCAGGGCGCCGGCGAACGGTGACGGCGACTGCGTCTCCACCTCGACGATCCGGATCTGGCGACGCGCCAGCCGGCGGAGCAGGTCCTTCAGGGCCGGTAGGTCGTACACGTCCTGCAGGCACTCGCGGACGGTCTCGAGCAGGATCGGGAACGTCGGATACCGGCGGGCCACATCGAGCAACTGGGCGGACCGCTGCCGCTGCTGCCACAGCGGTGCGCGCTTTCCCGGGGTTCGTCGGGGCAGCAGCAGCGCCCGGGCCGCGCACTCACGGAACCGGGACGCGAACAGCGCCGACCCGCCGACCTGTTCGGTGACGATGTCCTCGATCTCGTCGGTGTCGAAGACGAAGAGGTCGGCGCCGGGCGGGGTGTCCTCGGTGTCGGGAAGGCGCACGATGATGCCGTCGTCGGACGCCGTCGCGTTCGAGTCGAGGCCGTAACGCTCGCTCAGCCGGGCACTCACGGCCAGCGCCCACGGAGCGTGAACGCGCTGGCCGTACGGCGAATGCAGGATCAGCCGCCAGTCGCCGAGTTCGTCGCGGAACCGTTCGACCACCAGGGTGCGGTCGGTGGGGACCTGCCCGGTGGCTGTCTTCTGCTCGGTGACGAGTTGCACGAGATTGTTCGTGGCGTTCTCGTCGAGCCCACCGGTCCGGCAGCGCTCCTGCACCTCGGTCTCGTGCCCGAGCGAGATCTCCCGCAGGAACTGTCCCAGCGCCTCGCCCAGCTCCGCAGGCCTGCCCAGACCGTCGCCGTGCCAGAACGGCAGCCGACCCGGCTGGCCGTAGGCGGGACTGACCAGCACCCGGTCGAACGTGATCTCCTCGATCCGCCAACTGGTGGCACCGAGCGCGAAGACGTCACCGACCCGCGACTCGTACACCATCTCCTCGTCGAGTTCGCCGACCCGGGACGCCTTCTCACCGACCATGTAGACGGTGAACAGACCGCGGTCGGGGATGGCGCCGCCCGACGTGACCGCCAGCCGCTGCGCGCCGGGGCGTCCGGTGAGCGTGTTGGCCTCGCGGTCCCAGACGAGGCGGGGCCGGAGTTCGGCGAACTCGTCGGACGGGTAGAGGCCCGCGAGAAGGTCGAGGGTGGACTCGTACGCCGAGCGCGGCAGCGTCGCGAAGGAACCGCTGCGCCGTACCGTCTCGAACCAGTCGTCCACGTCGAGCGGTTCGAGCGCGGTGGCCGCCACTGTGTGCTGGGCGAGGATGTCGAGCGGGTTGGCGGGAACGGCGAGCGCCTCGATCTTGCCGGTGACCATCCGCTCGACGGTGACGGCGCAGTGCACGAGATCGGTGCGGTGCTTCGGGAACACCACACCCCGGGAGATCTCCCCGACCTGGTGTCCGGCGCGGCCGACGCGCTGCAGACCGTTCGCCACGGACGGGGGCGCCTCCACCTGGATCACCAGATCGACGGCGCCCATGTCGATTCCGAGTTCGAGGCTGCTCGTCGCGACCACGCACCGCAGCCGCCCCGACTTCAGGTCGTCCTCGATCAGGGCCCGCTGGTCCTTGCTGACCGACCCGTGGTGGGCGCGGGCGAGCAGCGGGTCCGCACCGAAGTTGACCTCGGACGGGGTGCCGATCTGCGAGGCCGGTTTCGGGTTCTTGTCGACCGCTGTCCCGGCGCGTTCGGCGTAGATCTCGTTGAGTCGTGCGGTCAGGCGCTCGGCGAGCCGCCGCGAGTTCGCGAACACGATGGACGACCGGTGCGCCAGGACGAGATCGACGATCTGTTCCTCCACGTGCGGCCAGATCGACCCCGCCTGCGGGGTCGCCGAGGCCGAACCTTCGGCGGGCTCGGCGAGACCGAGTTCGGTCATGTCTTCCACCGGAACCTGCACGGTGAGGTCGAACGTCTTCGGCGACGGCGGTGCCACGATACGGATGGGCGCCGAGCCGGACAGGAACCGGCCCACCTCCTCGTGTGGCCGCACCGTCGCCGACAGCCCGATGCGCTGCGCCGGGGTGTCGAGAAGCCGGTCGAGGCGTTCGAGCGACAACGCCAGGTGCGCGCCGCGCTTCGTGCCGGCCACCGCGTGCACCTCGTCGACGATGACCGTGTCGACCTGCGTCAGCGTCTCGCGCGCGGCGGACGTCAGCATGAGGAACAGCGACTCGGGGGTGGTGATGAGGATGTCAGGCGGATTCTTGATCAGCGCGCGCCGGTCGCCGGCCGGTGTGTCGCCGGAGCGGACACCCACCGAGATCTCCGGCGGCGTGAGACCGAGCCGCTTGGCCGTCTGCGTTATCCCGACGAGCGGGGCCCGCAGGTTGCGCTCGACGTCGACACCGAGCGCCTTGAGCGGGGAGATGTAGAGGACCTTGGTCTTGCGGTCCTTCCCGTCCGTTGCGGCGAGTTGGTCGAGGGACCACAGGAACGCGGACAGCGTCTTGCCCGAACCGGTCGGGGCGACGACCAGCGTGTGCGCTCGGCTGGCGATCGACTCCCACGCACCGAGCTGCGCGGCCGTCGGCGCGGGAAACGCGCCGCCGAACCACTCGCGGGTGGCAGCGGTGAACCTGCCCAGGACGTCGGTCACCGTTCCATACTGCACCGGGGGTCCGACAGGCGGCGGGCACATGCTGTGCGGTCTCCCTGCGGTCCGCTGAATGTGTCGGTGGGGCACAGTATGATTCGAACATGAGTTCGACCGGGGGGCGGCAGATCAGGTGACGGAACACCTGACTGCGCTGGCTGCTGCCGTCACGGGATTGCTCGACGTGGACCTCACGGGTGTGTCGGATTCCGACGTGATGCTGACGATGCAGCAACTCGAGACTTCCCTCCGCCGCGCAGGCGCGGTCTCGCAGCGGCTGATCGTCGAGAGTGTCGAACACTCGCTGCCCGCGACGCTCGGCTACAACTCACCGAACAAGCTGCTGGTCGACGTGCTGCGCGTGTCGGCGTCGGACGCGTCGGCCCGGGTGTCGGCTGCCCGCAACCTCGGCGCCTGGCACACGCTGTCGGGCGACGACCTGCCGGCGGCACTTCCGGAAACGGCGGTCGCGCAACGCGACGGTGCCATCGGCTCCGATCACGCCCGGGCAGTCTCGAAGATCATGCGCAAGATCCCGCACGCCGTGTCGAACGCGGACGTCGCCGCAGCCGAAGCGATCCTGGCCGGGTGCGCGCGTGGCGGCACCCCGGAAGACGTCGAGAGTGCCGGTCACCGACTGCTCGCCTACCTCGATCCCGACGGTCGTCTCACGGACGATCGCGATCGGGCGGGCCGACGCGGCATCTCCCTCGGTCGTCAGGACACCGAACTGATGTCGAAGATCTCCGGCGAACTCGACCCCACCGCGCGCGCCCTCCTCGACCCGATCCTCGCGAAGTGGGCCCGCCCCGGCATGAACAATCCGGACGACCCGGAGTCACCACGCGGCGACGCCGAGGATCCGCTCATCGATCGTGAAGCGCTGGTCGCGGCGGCGGCGCGGGACACGCGCACCGCGGCGCAGCGGAACCATGACGCCCTGAGTGCGATGTTCAGGGTCGTGCTCGAATCTCGGATCCTGGGTCCGCACCGGGGTCTGCCCGTCACGGCGATCATCATCATGACGCTCGATCAACTCGAGAAGGCTGCGGGCGGAATGGCGACCACGGCGACGGGAGGTCTCCTTCCCCTCGACGACGCGCTGAAACTTGCTGAAAACGCCCACCCGGTGCTCGTCCTGTTCGACCATGACGGCAGGCCCCTGCATCTCGGACGGCTCCGACGGGTGGCCAGCGCGGACCAACGCCTCGCTCTCATTGCCGCCGAAGGTGGATGCACACGAGCGGGCTACGCGGGACGCACCGAATGGATACCGCCACCGCACATCGACCCGGAGGGGAAACCGCGAATCAATCACCGGCACCACACCGGTGAGCAGATCGATCGTGCTCGCCGGAGGCTCCGTGACCGGGTGCGCGCCGAGGACCGAGGGCCCTAGCCCAGGCCTGTGTTCACACCGTCGCGAGATCCGCGGCGGGTACTGCTGCCGGCGCGAACGACGGCAATGGCACCTCGACCGTCGACGGCTCGTGCTCGGACAGCGCCACATACGCGCCGACGGCGAGTAGCGCCACCGCAACGACGCGGATCATCCTGAACACGTTGTCTCGCTTCGGTCGAAGGGCGGTGCGCCACGGGTGGAGCCGTCAGACAGTAGACGACGGCACCGACAGGCACGCACGCGAAGCTCCGGCGACCGCGAACACGATGCCCGTGCACGGGATCCCGCCCGGCCAGGACCGTCAGAGGGGAGCGAGGCGGGCCCGGAGCAGGCAGAATTCGTTGCCTTCGGGATCGGCGAGGACGTGCCAGGGCTCTTCCCCGGTCTGGCCGATGTCGGCGGGGCGGGCGCCGAGTTTCAGGAGGCGTTCGAGTTCGGCGTCCTGATCGCGGTCGGTGGCGTTGACGTCGATGTGCAGCCGGGGTTTCCCGGGCTCCGGTACGTCGCGGCGGCTGAGGATGATCGTCGGCTGCGGGCCGCCGAACCCTTCGCGTGGCCCGATCTCGATGCTTCCGTCGCCCTCGCGGTCGAGCACCACGAAGTCCAGGACCTCGCACCAGAACCGGGCCAGCACCTCGGGGTCGCGGCAACCGAGCACGAGTTCACTGATGCGGCATGCCATGGACGAAACCCACTTTCAGCTTGGATCTGTCGGGATACGCGGAGCCACGCGCTAGTCGCGGCCGAGGCGCTGCAGCAACGCGGACTTGATCGCCGGACGTCCCGCTGCGACGAGTGTGAAGGTGGCTTCACGCATCAGTCGTTCCGCCGTATTTCCCACGAGCAGTGCGGAACTGCCCTTCGCGGTGACGAGGGCGGTGGCGGTACGGATGGCGAGTTCCGAAGCACGGGCGCGCGCTTCGGCGATCTCCGCCCGGCCTTCGAGTGCCGCGTTCAGGTCGAGACGTGCCCGGGCAGCCTGCTCCTCGAACGGGTCCGCGTCGACGCCGAGGGCTTCCAGTTCGCTGATCGCCCGCCGGGTGATTCCCATCGCCATGCATCCGTTGATCCACGACCCGAACAGTTGGCTCTTCGCGAAGTCCTCGGGGGAGACGACGGCGCTCACCAGATCCCGCGGTACGGCGAGCCCGTCGAATTTCAGCCGGACCGTGTTCGACCCCCGCGCCGCGATCAGCGGGAGTTCCTCGGCGGTGAGTCCGCGCAAAGGTTGTGCGGGAATGATGACGTGCACGATGGAGTCGTCGAATTCGTCGCGCGCCGATACCTGGAGCAGATCGACGATGCCCCAGCCGGTGACGAACGGCGACACCCCGTCGAGCACGTAGCCGTCGTCGACGCTGCGCGCCCACAGGGTGGGCGGGACGGGAATCGCTCCGGCCAGAGCGACGCCGGCCCGCACCGTGCCGTCGACGAGTCCGTCGAGGTACCGATCCTGCAGGGTCGTGTTCGGTGAACCGGCGAGACCGGCGACGACGCCGTGATGCTGCATCCACGTGAACGCCGTCGCGAGGCAACCGCCGCACAACGTCTCCATCACGTCGACCAGCACCGACGGCGTCACTCCCTCTTCGCCGGGTGCCGCGAGTCCGTAGAAGCCGTCGGCGGCGAGAGTCTCGAAGTGACTGTCGGGAATCTCGCCGTCGGCATCGACGCTGTCGGCCACCGGGAACAGCACGTTCTCGGCGATCTCACGCGCCATCTCGGTCCAGTTGCTCACGCCCCGAGAGTAGCCGGTCGACGCTGCCGATCAGGTGAACTCCACCCCCTGCGCGAGCGGGAGTCGATCGGAGTAATTGACGGTGTTCGTCGCGCGGCGCATGTAGGCCTTCCACGCGTCGGATCCGGACTCGCGTCCGCCGCCCGTCTCCTTCTCGCCGCCGAACGCCCCGCCGATCTCCGCCCCCGACGTGCCGATGTTGACGTTCGCGATGCCGCAGTCGGAACCGTCTGCCGCCAGGAACCTCTCGGCCTCGCGCTGATCGGTGGTGAAGATCGACGACGAGAGTCCCTGGGGCACTTCGTTGTGCAACGCGATCGCCTGGTCGAAGTCTTCGTAGGTGAGCACGTAGAGGATCGGTGCGAACGTCTCCTCCTGCACCACCGACGTCTGCGCGGGCATCCGGACGAGGGCGGGCGAGACGTAGTAGGCGGAGTCGCTGCCACCGCTGCGTTCGCCACCGCAGACGACGGTCCCGCCGTCGGCGCGGGCCTTGTCCAACGCGGTCTGCATGGCGTCGAACGCGGAGCGGTTCACCAGCGGACCGACGAGGACGCCGTCGTCGAACGGGTTCCCGACCTTCAGCTGGCCGTACGCCGAAGAGATGCGCTCCACCAGTTCGTCGGCGACGGACGAGTGCACGATCAGCCGTCGCAGCGACGTGCAGCGTTGTCCCGCGGTGCCCGCGGCGGAGAACACGACGCCCCGCACGGTCAGATCGAGATCGGCGGACGGTGCCACCACCGCCGCATTGTTGCCGCCCAGTTCGAGCAGGCATTTACCGAAGCGCGCGGCGACGCGCGGTCCCACGGCGCGACCCATCCGCACCGAACCGGTGGCGCTGACCAACGCGACGCGTGCGTCGTCGACGAGCCGTTCGCCGACGTCCCCCGCACCCTGGATCAGGGCGTGGATCCCGGCGGGTGCACCGACGTCCCGGGCGGCGCGCGCCAGCAGGGCGTCGCACGCGATCGCCGTCAGCGGCGTCCGGTCCGACGGCTTCCACACCACCGTGTCACCGCAGACCAGCGCGACCGCGGTGTTCCACGACCACACGGCCACCGGGAAGTTGAACGCCGAGATCACCCCGACGACTCCCAGCGGATGCCACGTCTCCATCAGCCGATGTCCCGGACGTTCCGACGCCATCGTCTTGCCGTACAACTGGCGGGACAGTCCGACCGCGAATTCGCAGATGTCGATCATCTCCTGCACTTCGCCCTGCGCCTCGGACGGAATCTTGCCTGCCTCGAGGGTGACCAGTTCCGCCAGATCGGTCTTGTGTTCCGTCAGGAGCTGACCCAGACGGCGCACCACGGCGCCGCGCTGGGGGGCAGGGACGGAACGCCATTCGAGGAAGGCCTCGTGGGCCGCGGTGATCGCCCGGTCCACGTCCTCCGCGCTGCTCGCCGTCACCGTGCGCAGTTCGGTCCCGGTGATCGGTGTGCGCGCGACGAGCGGTCCCCCGCCGTCGGTGATCTCGGCACCGCACCTGATCAGTGCTTGCTCGGCGCGTCGGCACAACTCCTCGGGGGCGGGAAGGTTCACGATGCTGTCCTCTCTCGGGAATGGTCCTGCTGCTGTCGGTAGAGCATGAACGGGTCGTGCACGGCCCGGCCGAGTGTCTCGGAGAGCCACGGTAGGTGGTCGGGGCCGGAGCCGACCGGCATCGGCGGGAAGTCCTCATAGAGGATCGGCTCCGCGCCGGTGCGGCGGTGCGTGAAGTACGCCAGCCCGCCGGCCTCCAGTTCCGCTTCCGTCTGCGGAATTTCGTCGTCGCCGTGGGCGGCGTACAGTTCCTGTCCTTCGGGTGTCAGTGCCATGCCACGTGATTCCGCCACGAGGACGCCGCCCGGTGTGCCGGCGGCGCCGAACGACACCCGTCGCACCAGGACGTCCGGGCCGCCCCGTGCGGGCCGAGGGCCGGTGCCGTCGATCCTTCTCAGGCCGTGCCGCGCCGACCGACGGCACAGGTCGTCGATGTCGAAGACTCGCGGTGCGAGGTGCACGACCCGCACGCCCGTGCGCCCACCGAGGCCGGCGGCGACGGGTGCGACGCGTTCGAGCGCGGAGAGCCAGGATCGGTCGGCCGCGGTGTCCGACGGTGCGAACGCCGTGACCGCGAGCGCGACGAACCGTTCCGCCGTCGGCGCGGTCAGCCCGCCCTCCTCGGTCGCGAGTGCGGCCAGGTGCAACAGCTCCGTGGGAAACACGCTGCGGGCGGCGAGGACATTCTCGAGGCGGTGCTGCAGATCACCGTCGAAGAACCGGCGATCGGCCGTGGTGAGCATCGACGTGAACATCCCGAACGGGTTGCGGGCCAGTTCGATCGGGTCGACGGGACGGAACCCCGTCGAGACGACGGGCGCCGGCTCGGGTGCGTCGCGCCGGTCGTAGCAGCCGACGGGGTGCATCCCGAAGCCCGAGAACAGGATGGCGGCCTGATGAAGCTCCGTGGGTCCGCCCAAGCGGATCGCGCCGTGGCGCTCCACGGTGATCCGGGCAAGGCCACCCCGGCGTTCGGCGCCGGCCGGGTTTCTCGCTGCGAAGTCCGCGTTGACCTCTTCGGCCACCTCGACCAGCGTGTCGTAGGCGGGCACCGTCCGGCCGTACGCCGCGCCCAGTGCGCGGGCGAAGCGGGCGCGGAGCTCCCACGTTTCAACCATGATGCACCTCCGCTGGGCTAGCCTGCGCTGGTGGTGGAATCTTTCCGTAGCGACGCACCCCATACTCCTCTCGACGACATCGATCGGGTACTGATGCAGGAGCTGGTGGCCGACGGCCGGGCGACCCTGGCGACACTCGCCGAGAAGGCCGGGCTGTCGATCTCCGCGGTGCAGTCGAGGGTACGCAGGCTCGAGGCCCGCAAAGTGATCCGCGGGTACACCGCGAAGATCGATCCGGATGCGCTCGGGCACGGTCTGTCCGCATTCGTCGCGATCACCCCTCTCGATCCGTCGCAGCCCGACGACGCGCCCGCCCGATTGCGGAACCTCCCCGCGATCGAGGCGTGCCACTCGGTCGCGGGGGAGGAGAGCTACGTGCTGCTGGTGCGCGTCGCCTCGCCGCGGGAGCTGGAACACCTGCTGCAGGAGATCCGCGCCACCGCCAACGTGCATACGCGCAGCACCATCATCTTGCAAACATTTTACGACAAGTGAGCCCCGTACCGGATATGTTGCCGAATCGTCGCCGGCAGACAGGAATTTTGACGTAATCTCTCGGTATGAGCACAGCGATTCGTTTTACCGGAGATGGGGGCGAGCTGCCGGCGAGCCAGGTGCACGACGTGCTGCGCGAGCGCATTCTGGTCGACGGGTTCGACCTGGTGCTCGACCTGGACCGCTCACGCGGCACGCATCTCGTCGACCTGCGGGACGGCACCAGCTATCTGGACATGTTCGGATTCTTCGCGTCATCGGCCCTCGGGATGAACCACCCCGCACTGGCGGACGACGACGCGTTTCGCCGGGAACTGGCGGCGGCGGCGATCAACAAACCGAGCAACTCCGACATCTACACCGTCCCGATGGCACGGTTCGTCGAGACGTTCGCCCGGGTGCTGGGCGATCCCGCACTACCGCACCTCTTCTTCATCGACGGTGGCGCGCTCGCCGTCGAGAACGCGCTGAAGGCGGCGTTCGACTGGAAGAGCAGGCTCAACGAGAGCCGGGGCCTCGACCCGGCACTCGGCACGAAGGTGCTCCATCTGACCGAGGCCTTCCACGGGCGCAGCGGATACACCATGTCGCTCACCAACACCGAGCCCGGCAAGGTGGCGCGGTACCCGAAGTTCGACTGGCCGCGTATCGACTCCCCGTACCTCGCGGACGGGCGGGACGTCGAGGAAGCCGAACGGCACGCACTGGATCAGGCGCGTCGCGCGTTCGCCGAGAACCCCTCGGACGTGGCCTGTTTCATCGCCGAGCCGATCCAGGGTGAGGGTGGAGACCACCACTTCCGCCCGGAATTCTTCCAGGCGATGGAGGCACTCTGCCGCGAGAACGACGCCCTCTTCGTCTTCGACGAGGTGCAGACCGGCTGCGGTCTCACCGGAACCGCCTGGGCGTACCAGCAACTGGGGGTGCACCCCGACGTCGTCGCGTTCGGCAAGAAGACCCAGGTCTGCGGAATCATGGCCGGCGGCAGGGTGGACGAGATCCCCGACAACGTGTTCGCCGTCAGCTCGCGGATCAACTCGACCTGGGGCGGCAACCTTACCGACATGGTGCGGTCCCGCCGGATCCTCGAGATCGTCGAGGAGGACAGGCTCGTCGACCGGGCCCGGATGACGGGGGCGCACCTTCTCGGACGGCTCCGGGAACTCGCGCGGGCGAACGCCGACGTGACCGAGCCGCGGGGGCGGGGCCTGATGTGCGCGATCACGCTTCCCACCCCGCAGCGGCGGGACCGGGTCGTCGCGGACCTGAGGGACCGGGAGCGGGTGCTGATCCTGCCCACCGGCAAGTGCGGGATCAGGTTCCGTCCACCGCTGACGGTGACGACCGCGGAACTCGACGCCGCCGTGGATGCACTGGCACGGGTGCTGGGCGGTACCGTCGACGCATGACGCCGATTCCGCTCACGTCCGTGCCCAATCTGCGAGACGTCGGCGGATACCGAACCGGGGACGGCGCGAAGGTGCGCACCGGTGTGTTCTACCGTTCGACCGATCTCAGCCGGGTCGCGGACGCGGACATGCCGCTGCTCGACGGCCTCGGGATCCGGACGGTGTACGACCTGCGGACCGCCGACGAGCGTGACGCGGCCCCCGACATACTCCCGAACGGGGCCCGCGCAGTCGCGTTGGACGTGCTCGCCGACAAGGGGATCCGCTCGATCCCCGCGCAGATGCTGCAGGTGATCGCCGACCCGATGATCGCCGAACGCGAACTCGGCGGTGGACGCGCCATCGAGTATTTCGAGGGCAGCTACCGCGATTTCGTCGCGATGCCCAGTGCGGTGTCCTCGTACCGGGAACTGTTCGGCGGTCTGGCGTCGAACGGCAACACGCCGGCCCTCGTACACTGCACCACGGGGAAGGACCGGACGGGGTGGGCCACGGCGGCGCTGCTGCTGCTCCTCGGGGTCGCCGAGGACGACGTGTTCCACGACTACCTGCTGACCAACGAACTCCTGCTGCCGGCGTTCGCGGGCGTGTTCGAGAAATTCGTCGACGCGGGTGGAGATCCGGCGCTGCTCGAGCCCGTGCTCGGGGTCCGCGAGCAGTATCTGCAGGTGTCGCTGGCCGTCATGCGCGAGCGTTACGGGACGGTCGAGCGGTACTTCTCCGACGGACTCGGCCTCGACGCGGGAGTTCAGACTCTGCTGCGGGAGCGCATGATCGCGGACTGAGCGGACAACCCGATCGCCACACCCACCATGTCCGCGCAGAGATCCCAGACCGAACCGTGCCTGCCGATCGGCAGCACGCCCTGCAGTATCTCGGTGATCACCGCGAACGCCGCGAGCCAGAGCACCGTGATCCGTGGCGTCAGAAGGGCATACCGGGAGGCGGCCGCCAGCGCCGCGAACAGCAGCGTGTGCACCACCTTGTCGGCATGTTCGGGACCCGACGGTGTCGCGGACGCGGGAGACAACAACATCACCAGCGCCAGCACGGTGAGGGCCGCCACCGGAACGGAACGCATGATCACCGCTGGACCGTGAACCCCAGTGCGCCCTCCGCAAACCGTTGCACCGCATCCGATCCGCTCGCGAGCGCGTCCTCGTGACCGGCCCGCGCCCACCCGGTGAGGGTCGCGGATTCACCGGACGGAGTGAGCCCCACCTCGGCGAGCAGTTCGCCGGTGTTGGGCTGGCAGATCGCCCACGAATAGTGCTCGTCGCTCAGCCACTGCGCCGTGCGGCGGGCGATGTAGCCGGGTTCGGTAATTCCACCGTCCGCGAGCGCCGGACGGTCGTTGACGCGCTCGTCCTCGCGCAGTGCGCGCAGATACCAGCCGCCTGCATTGACCTCCACCGGTTCCATGTCAGCGGTCCCGGTCGCGGCGGCCGCGGCGACGATCTCGATCGTGCCGGTCGTCGCGGGTGCCGAACAGGATGGCGCCGGCGGCAGGGATCATCAGGAAGAACAGCCAGCTGTTGTCGACGGGGACGACGAAGAACAGCACGAGGGCGATGAGCGGGATCACCGACATCACGATGCGACGCCAGTTCTGGTCGTGGCCGGTGTCCGCTCCGTCGGCCTTGGCGGGCGCGGCGGCCGTGGTCGCGGGAAGGTCGGTGAACACTCGATCGAGTTCGCCGCGGGTGGTGGCATTCGTGACCGCGAGACTGCGCTCGTCGAACTCGGGGACCGTCAGACGGCCCGCGGCGAAGTGTTCGCTCAACGAGTTCAGGGCCTGCTCACGTTCGGCTGTGCCGATACGGATCTCGGGAACGTCAGACATGCGTACAGACTACTGTGAGTCCTTCTCGACCCCGGGGCCGAGAAGGACTCACGAGTGGTGCAGGCGCCTACTTGAGCTCGGCGAGGACGGTGCCCTGGGTGATGGCGGAGCCGGGTTCGACGGCGAGGCCGGTGACGGTGCCGGCCTTGTGGGCGTTGACGGGGTTTTCCATTTTCATGGCCTCGAGGACGGCGATGAGGTCGCCCTCTTCGACTTGCTGGCCTTCTTCGACGGCGACCTTGACGACGGTGCCCTGCATGGGGGCGGTGACGGCGTCACCGGAGGCGGCGCCGCCGTGGGCGCCGCCGCGGGTGCGGGCCTTGGGCTTCTTACGGACCGCACCGGCCGGGGCACCCGCGCCGCCGGTGCCGAGGGTGAACTGGCCGGGCAGCGACACCTCGACGCGGCGGCCGCCGACCTCGACGACGACGTTCTGCCGGGGCAGGGTGTCCTCGTCGTCGAGCGGGGCTGCGCCGGTGAAGGGTTCGATCTGGTTGTCCCATTCGGTTTCGATCCACTTGGTGTAGACGTCGAATGAGGTGCCGTCGCCGATGAAGGCGGGGTCGGAGACGATGGCCCGGTGGAACGGGATGACGGTGGCGAGGCCTTCGACCTGGAATTCGGCGAGGGCGCGGCGGGCCCGGGCGAGGGCTTCGTCGCGGGTGGCGCCGGTGACGATCAGTTTGGCGAGCATGGAGTCGAACTGGCCGCCGATCACGGATCCGGTTTCGACGCCGGAGTCCATCCGGACGCCGGGGCCGGTGGGGGGCACGAACTTGGTGACCGGTCCGGGGGCGGGCAGGAAGCCGCGGCCGGCGTCCTCACCGTTGATGCGGAATTCGAAGGCGTGGCCGCGGGGGGTGGGGTCCTCGAGGATGTCGAGGTGGTCGCCGTTGGCGATCTTGAACTGTTGCAGCACCAGGTCGATGCCGGCGGTTTCTTCGGTGACGGGGTGTTCGACCTGCAGGCGGGTGTTGACCTCGAGGAAGGAGACGGTGTCGCCCTGGACGAGGTATTCGACGGTGCCGGCGCCGTAGTAGCCGGCCTCTGTGCAGATGGCCTTGGCGGAGCTGTGGATGCGGTTGCGTTGGTCGTCGGTGAGGAACGGGGCGGGGGCCTCCTCGACGAGTTTCTGGAAGCGGCGCTGCAGGGAGCAGTCGCGGGTGCCGGCGACGATGACGTTGCCGTGCTGGTCGGCGATGACCTGCGCTTCGACGTGCCGGGCCTTGTCCAGATACTGTTCGACGAAGCATTCGCCGCGGCCGAACGCGGCGACGGCCTCGCGGGTGGCGGAGTCGAACAGTTCGGGGATTTCCTCGATGGTGTGCGCGACCTTCATGCCGCGGCCGCCGCCGCCGAAGGCGGCCTTGATGGCGACGGGGACGCCGTATTCCTTCGCGAAGGCGACGACCTCGTCGGCGTTGCGGACGGGGTCCTTGGTGCCGGCGGCCATCGGGGCCTTCGCCTTTTCGGCGATGTGGCGGGCGGTGACCTTGTCGCCGAGGTCGCGGATCGATTGCGGGGAGGGGCCGATCCAGATCAGGCCGGCGTCGAGGACGGCCTGGGCGAAGTCGGCGTTTTCGGAGAGGAAGCCGTAGCCGGGGTGGATGGCGTCGGCGCCGGACTTGTTGGCGGCGTCCAAAATTTTGTCGAACACCAGGTAGGACTCGGCGGAGGTCTGTCCGCCGAGGGCGAAGGCTTCGTCGGCCAGGTGCACGAACGGGGCGTCGGCGTCGGGTTCGGCGTAGACGGCGACGCTGCCGTACCCGGCGTCGGCGGCGGCCCGGATCACCCGCACTGCGATCTCACCGCGGTTCGCGACGAGCACCTTCGTGATGTGCGCGCTGGCATGACTGGGCACTGAGCCTCCTGTGGTTCGCATGGTCTGTCTCCGCGGTGGTCCCCGGGGGTGTTCACCGGCGGTGGGTTACGGCATCACTTCGGAGTCTAGGCACCGAACCGATCGGTGTTGCCACCGGACCGAATATTGCCGTCAGGCCTGTCCGACGCTCCGCAACCCTACCGAAGGGTAGCTGGTTGAAACCTGTTCCAGTTGCCGGCGGAGGCTCGCGACCCACGTGTGGACGCTCGCGGCGGCGATGTCGTTGCCCGGATATCGGACCGCCAGATTGACGCCGCGGGGGGTGCGATTGATCCAGGCGTACACGTCGTGGGTGTACTGCCGGCTCCGCAGCGCCCGGGCGTTGCGCTCGTGCCAGCGGCCCGCTTCGGGCACGAACCGGACGTCCATGTAGGAGACGACGAAGCGCGGCCGGATGGGGATGTCGAGTTCCTTCTCGATCTGGTCGAACGGGACCACCGAGATCGGTTTCGTCCGGGCCACGCTGTCGGCGGCCTCGCGGGCGACGGCGGCGAAGTCGTCCGAGGTCACCTCGAAGTCGATCGGGCTCAGACCCACGAACCAGCCCAGTGCGGACGCCCACTGCGGGGAGTGCCGGGTATGGACCGGGGTGACCGTCCGAAAGCGGTCATCGCCCGCCACTTCCGCGCCGGCCAGGCCGAGGCACGCGAGCAGGCCGGGGAAGAACCCCACATCCGCCTCGCGGCACGCCGAATTGAACGCCGCCGCCTGGTCGGCGTCGAGTATCCAGGCGGACAGGTTCTGCTGCGCATACGACGTGCGCGGGCCGACTTTCAGGGGGAACTCGGGGAGTCCCGGCCCCTCGAGTGCGGACCGCCACACGTCGAGCGCCTCACGCTTCACCTCGGCGTCGGTGGAGGTCTCACGCTCCTCGCGGCCGAAGTCGATGTAGCTGCCGACGGGGAACAGGTTGGCTGTGCGACCGGACAGCGCCTGCTCGTACAGGGCGGTCAACTCGTGGGCGACGAGCACGATGGAGAACCCGTCGATGATCGAGTGATCCGCCGCGAAGAACACCGTGAACCGGTCGCGTTGCACGGTTTCCAGCGTCGCGAAGACGTACGACGGCCAACTGTGCGGCGAGGCGTACTCGTCGAACAGTTGCTGCAGGTGCGCGAAGTTGTCGCCCCCGGCGGCGTCGTAACCGTGGCTGACGACCCCCACGTGCAGCCCGCCCTGCGGCACGGTCCGCCGGCACACCCGCTCGGTCTCCGTGTCGAACGTCGTGTGCGAGCGCAGCACCTCGTGACGATCGGTCCACTTCTCCAGTGCGGTCCGGAACGCGGTGACGTTCAGTGCGCCGTGGATCTCGAATGCGGTGCCCAGCCAGGATTCGCGACCCTCGGCATCGGCGCACCGGCGCAGATGCGCCTCGTGGATGTACGAAGCCGGACGGGGATCGTCCACCCACTCCGAGCGGGCGCACGGCAGCCATTCGGTGAGCGCACCCACCGGAACGGGGTAGTCGGCAAGTTCGGTGAATTCCATCGGTATGTGTTCAGACCCTGCCTAGCCGCGAAGATGCCGCTTGATTCGCGCGAGCATCGCCGACATGCCGCGCAGCCGCAGCGGACTGACGGCGTCGGCGAGCCCGAGCGCGGAGTAGAAATCGTCCGGAACGCCGAGGATGGTGACAGCACTGTGCCCATCCAGGCCCTGGTGGAGGATCGACGCGAAACCCCGCGTCGTCGGTGCCTCCGCGGGCGCGCTGAAGTGCAGTCGCACGTGCTCCGGATCGGAGTCGTCGACCGAAAGGAACAGCGGAGACTGGCACTCCGGCACCGGTTCCATCGCGTCCTGCTCGAGTTCGGCAGGCAGGGCCGCCAGTTCGCGGCTGAATTCCAGCAGCAACTGCAGCTTGTCCGAGCCGTCGACGGCGGCGAAGTCGTCGACGATCTCGGCAAGCGAATCGGGTAGTTCGGTCATGACGTTGCGCCGGGAACGTCTCCCGGCTCTTCACCCCTGACGATCGGAACGCGAACCATGTTGCCCCATTCCGTCCACGAACCGTCGTAGTTGCGGACATTGGGGTAACCGAGCAGGTGGGTGAGGACGAACCAGGTGTGACTGGAACGCTCACCGATCCGGCAGTACGCCACGATGTCGTCGTCGGCGGACACCCCGCCGTAGATCTCGTTCAGTTCACCGCGCGAACGGAAACGGCTGTCGGGTGCCGCGGCCTTGGCCCACGGAATGCTCTGCGCGCTCGGGATGTGGCCGCCGCGGAGGGCGCCCTCTTCCGGGTAGTCGGGCATGTGGGTGCGCTCGCCGGTGTACTCCTGCGGCGAACGGACGTCGATCAGCGGTCCCTTGCCGAGGTGATCGAGGACGTCGTCCTTGAACGCGCGGATCGGGGCGTCGTTGCGCTCGACCACCGGGTAGTCGGTGGGGGAGGTCTCGGGGACGTCGAACGCGGTGTCCCGGTTCTCGGCGATCCACGCGTCGCGGCCGCCGTCGAGGAGACGGACGTCCTCGTGTCCGAACAGCGTGAACACCCACAGGGCGTACGCCGCCCACCAGTTGCTCTTGTCGCCGTAGATCACGACGGTGTCGTCGCGGCTGATGCCCTTGCGGCTCATCAGCTCGGCGAACTGCTCCCCGTTGATGTAGTCACGCGTCACCGGATCGTTGAGATCGAGGTGCCAGTCGACCTTGACGGCGCCGGGGATGTGACCGACGTCGTAGAGGAGCACATCCTCGTCCGATTCCACGACCTTGAGGCCGGGTGTGCCCAGATTCGCGGACAGCCACTCCGTCGACACGAGCCGACCGGGATTGGCGTACTCGGCGAAGGACTGGGTGGGATCTGGCGCTACGGGCACGGGTGGGCTCCTGGGGCAGATGCGACGGGGACGGATCAATTCTAGGCGGACGCCGGAAGTTCTTCCGACCGGCGTTCACACTTACCTTCCGCACAGGGTGAGGACGTGAGGGCGGGCGCGTAGATTCGCACCCGAACGGAGGCCCCATGCCCGACATCGCGACGCGCGCCGACCTGGAACTGCTGCTCCGGCACTTCTACGGCCGGGCATTCGCCGACCCGGTCCTCGAACCGGTATTCGAGACGCTCATGGTGATCGGCCTGGACGACCACCTGCCCGTCATGTGCGACTTCTGGGAGACGATCCTGCTGCGCACCGGCATCTACCGCGGCAGCGTCGGTGCCGTGCACCGGGCGCTGCACGGCAGGCACGGATTCACCGACCGGCACTTCGACCGCTGGGTCGAGCTGTGGACGTCCAGCGTCGACGAGTTGTTCCTCGGCGACGTCGCGCAGCAGGCCAAAGTCGAGGCGGCCAGGATCGCAGTCGGGATGCGGCTACGGCTGTTCGAGCCCTCCGGTGGTCAGACGACCGGAGTGCCCTCCAGGCTCAGCTGACTGGTGAGCTCCGCGATGGGAGTGACACCGTTCTCGCAGACGTCGTGCATGATCTCCCGCAGCCGTACCAGGAACTCCGTGACCGCGCGCCGTGCCGTCGGCGTCTCGGGGAACCGCGACCGCAGCGCGAGACCCCGCTGGGTGCGTGAGATCCAGAACTGGGCATCGTCCGCGACCGTCACGTTGCTGATGTGATGGGCGTTCAGTTCGTCGTGGTCGTCGGTGCCCGGCAGCTTGCGGTAGTCGATGTAGGAGACCATGAACACATCGGTGCGGGTCCGGCGATATCCGTCACCGAGCGCCTCCCGCACCTGGGCCATCGTGACGCCCTTGAGCGTGAGCGCCGTGCGGAACGAGGCGTGGGTGTGCGCCAGCGAGGCTTGGAAGTCGCAGTCGGGCGTCAGTTCGACCGTCAGCGGCGCGCTCGTCGTGAGCCACCCGATCGCGTTGGCCCACTGCGGGTCCTGGCGGATGTGCAGCGGAAACTGCAACGGCATCCGGTCGGTGCCATCGATCGACTGCACGGCCAGGCCCATCGCGGTGAGCGTCCCCGTGAACAGGCTTCCCCCGGAGTCCAGGCAGATCTCCTCGAACCGGTCGGTGTCCGCGGCATCGAGGAGGGGACGCACGTCGGCGCCCTGCGGGGCGGGCCTACCGGCCTCGACACCCAGATCGAGCGGGAAACTGGGCGCGGTGCCGCCGCAGCGCTCGTAGAAGCGGGCCCATTCCCGCACCCGGGGGTCGCCGATCTCGGTGACCGGCGCCTCGGCCTCGAGTTCGCAGTACCGCAGGAAGCTCCCCGGATCACCGAGTTCCTCCGTCAGCTCCGCTTCGGTGAGTACACCCGAGCGGCCCAGCCCGATGATTCGCTGATAGATCTGCCGGAGTTCGCCCAGCGCGATGACGAGCGAATACCCGTCGACGAGCGTGTGATCGAACGCACTGACCACGGTGTAGTGCGAGTCGCGCTCGATGGTCGCGAACAAGTAGGCGGGGAACGTCAGCGGATCGCACGCCTCGGTGAACCGGTACCGCAGATGGTCGCGGAGCTCGTGCGGTGACGTCGTCACCGAGGACTCGGACGCGACGACGGTGATGTCGTCGGGGTCGAGATCCACCCGTGCCATCGCGTCCGGGCTCACGTCGAAGCCGGTCTGCAGCGTGTCGTGACGCCGGATGAAATGCACCAGCGCCTCCGCGAGCGCGTCCCGGTCGAGTCGGCCGGGGAGGTCGAAAGCCGCTGCCATCCAGACGCTTCGGCCGACACCGTGCGTGCGCGCGGTATCGAGATGGAACTGCTGGTTGTACGACGGCGGCACCGCCGAGGCCGACACTTCGCCCGGCGCGACGGACCATTCCGTCACCAGGCCGGGTTCGAGCATGTACCGGTCGATGGACGTGACGTGCACTACTCCGCCCCTGTGGCAGTCGCGGATTCCGCGGCCGCCGGCGCGAAGGGCGTCACCGTGTAATCGCCGTCGCGTGCCACGGTTTTCATGATGGTCGACAATCGTTCGGCATACGCCGTCACCGATCGGTGCGCCTCCTCGGTGTCCGGATGCGAGACGGCCATCCACGTGCCCTCGAAGACGCGATTGATCCAGATCGACGCGATCTGGGTGGCCTTGCCACCTACGATGCCGGTCGCGCGGGTCGACGTGAAATTCTCGGTCTGCGGCAACCGCCGGCCGTCGATGTACGACACGATCGGCGGCGGTGCGAGCGTGGTGTGCTGCGACGTCGCCTCGGGGCCGGCCTGAGCGAGCACGGTGTCGATCACCTGCTGCACGGACACCTCACCGAGAGCCTTGCCCGAACGGTAGGCGTCCTGCGCGCGCTGAGCGAGTCCCGTGAACGTCGTGGCATCCTCCAGGGCGAACCCGACCGGAATGAGGTTGATGAACCACCCCTGGGACCAGTAGAACTGCGGATCGTTGCGGGTGGTGAGGGGGGACAGCGCCATGTAGCGGTCGCGCCCGACCAACTCGTGTTCGGTGATGGCAAGGGCCGCGAACACGCCGCCGATGAAGTTGGAACCGTGGGCCTTGCACACGGCACCGAACCGCTCGCACTCGTCGGCGTCGGCGAGGTCGAACCGGCTGCCGATGGCCGGTTTGGGTTCGTCGGAGGCGCCGAGGTCGAGGGGAAAGCTCGGGAAGGTTCCGCCGTTGCGGGTGAGGTGGCCGATCCAGCCGTGGACCTCGGGGGAGGCGAGGGTCAGCGTCGCCGCCTTCTCCCGTTCCCGCCGGCTGTACTCCACGTAGCTTCCCGGGTCCGGCAGTTCGGGCTCCGCGCCGTCGAGTTCGGCCCGATAGAGGATCCGGGTCTCGGCAAACGTGAGGATCATCGACTGCATGTCGGTGTGCGCGTGATCGACGGCGTGGAACAGGGTGAAGCTGTCCTCGCTCCCGGGAACCCCGGTGTCGTAGTGCTCCACCACCCCGAACACGAATGCAGGCCAGGCCAACGCGCTCGTATCGTTCGCGAAGCGCGCGGCGATGTGGTCGCGGACCTGTTCAGGGGTGGTGAGGGTCTCGCCCTCGTGTGCCGTGAGCGCGATGGAGTCGGCAGGCACGACGTGCCGTCGGACGGCGTTGGCGGTGTCCGTGGGGTCGGCGTCCGCGTTCTCGAACGAGAACCAGCTGTGCAGCGTGTCGTGCCGTAGGACGTAACGCTCCAGGGTGCGGGTCATCGCGGCGGTGTCGAGGCGGCCCGGAAAGTCGAAGGCGATGCCGATCCACGGGGACTGGGTCTCGCCGTTGTTCGCCGCCAGCCGGGCCCGCCGCAGATGCCGTTCCTGCATGGTGGTCGGCAGTGCCGGATCGACCGGCGCCTCGGCAGCCGCACGTGCACTCGCGTCCGTGACTTTCCACTCGACGACCCGCCCAGGCTCTGGCTTCCAGTGGGTGATCAAGTTCAAGTCCATCGAGCGGCTCCTGGTGTCGAATTCGAGTTGCGAGGTCGATCGGGTGTGGCACGGACTTCTCGCAACAGGATGCGGCACCGAGTGCCTTACCGCGAGAGGTAACGAAGTATGAGACTGATTACAGGTCGGTCCCGGTCCAGTCAAGTGTCGGGCAAAAGGGTTCCACGCTGCAAGTTCTTCGCGTAGCATCCAGCAATCTTTGAACAACCTCACAGCTTTCTGTGAGGTTCGAGCCGCTAACCTGTCCGGATGCCTGTGACTCAGCGTGACGCACTCTACCGAGGCGAACTCGGTCGGTGGGTCCCGTGGCTGGGTCTGGCCACCAGTCTCGCCGCCGTCTTCATGCAACTCCTGGACGCGACCATCGTCAACGTCGCGCTTCCGAGCATCGCAGTCGATCTGGGCGCCTCGGTGTCGGCGCAGCTGCTGATGGTGAGCGTCTACACGCTGTCTTTCGCATGTTCCCTGATCACGGCGGCGCGACTGGGGGATCTGCTCGGCAGGCGACGGGTCTTCCTCACCGCGCTGGCCGTCTTCATCGTGGCCTCACTGCTCTGTGGACTGGCCCAGTCGCCGACCGCGCTCGTCGTGTCGCGGGCGTTGCAGGGCCTCGCGGCGGGGTCGATGTCGGCTCAGACGTTCGCCATCATCTCGGGGCTCTTCCCGAAACGCGCCCATCCGCGGGTGTTCGGGATCTACGGCGCGACCATCGGACTCGCCACGATCTGCGGCCCGCTCGTCGGCGGACTTCTCATCCAGTGGGACCTCTTCGGCTGGGGCTGGCGGCTCATCTTCTTCGTCAACCTCCCGCTCGGTCTCGCCGCCCTGGTCCTCGGCTACTTCTACCTCGTCGACGCGAAGCCGGACGGTGTTCGCCAACTCGACCTGGGCGGCGCCGTGCTGTCGGCAGTCGGGCTGTTCCTCCTTATCTTTCCGCTCGCGGAAGGAGATGAACGCGGCTGGCCGACGTCGATCGTGGTGATGCTGCTGTGCTCGGTGCCGGTGCTGATCGCCTTCGTCGTCTACGAATGGCGGCTCGGGCGCCGCGGCGGCGACCCGGTCCTGCGCCTGGAGTTGTTCACCGACCGCGCGTTCTCGCTGGGCGCCGCCATCGCGTTCGTATTCTTCGGCACGCTCACGTCGCTGATCTTCACCATCTCTCTCACCCTGCAGTTCGGGTTCGGGTTCTCCCCGCTGCGGGCCGGGATGATGACGCTGCCGTGGGCGCTCGGCACCGGTCTCGCCGCGCTGGCCTCCGCCGCCGTCTACCGGCGCATCGGCAACCTCGTCCTGCCGTCGGGGATGGCGCTGTTCGCAGGCTCCCTCGTCGTGCTGGCAGCGCAACTGCAGCACGAGGGCACCGATCCGAGGTGGTCGGCGCTGGCCGGGCCCCTGTTCATCGGGGGAGCCGGGCTCGGATTGTTCGTAGCGCCGCTCCAGACGGCGATCCTCGCGACCGTGCGACCGCAGAACGCGGGCTCGGTGTCCGGGCTGCTGCCGACGGTCCAGCAGGTGGGCAGTTCGATCGGGCTCGCGGTGATCGGCGTGGTGTTCTTCAACCTCGTCGCGACGCAGTCGGCGGACGCGGTGCAGGCCGAGCGGCCGGCGCTGACCGCTCAGCTCGCCGAGGTCGGGGTGCCGCCGGGGCTGATCCCGCGCGCGGAGGAGACGTTCGTGCGGTGCGCGTCGGAACAGCTCGGGTCCACGTCCCCGATGAAGGTGCCCGACGAGTGCCGCTCACCGGTATCGGGAGGAACCCCGCTCGGTGCTGCCCAGCAGCAGATCGCCGACTCCGCGGTGGTCGCGGCGCGGGAATCGACCCGCAATGCGGCAGGCGAGGCGTTTCTGCAGGCGGAACGCCGCATCCTCTGGATCATCGCGGCGGTCGCCGCTGCCATCGGGGTGGCGTCGCTGACCCTGCCGCGCCGGAACCAGCCGGTCGACGACGGGTCAGTCGCCGCGGCCTGACGTCGCCCACAACTCGGCGACGCCGACCCCGACGTCCGCGAGCAACCTCCGGACGAGTGGCAGACCGATCCCGATCACGCTGGACGGGTCGCCCTCGATGCGGTCCACGAACCATCCGCCGAGGCTGTCGAGGGTGAACGCACCCGCGACCTGGAGTGGTTCCCCGGTCGCGAGGTAGGCCTCCAGATCGGCGTCCGGTGGGCTCGCGAAATGGACCACGGTGGCGCTGTGGTCGTGTGCGTCACCCACCACGGTGCCCTCGGTGATCCGCAGGACGCTGTGCCCGGTGAGCAGGGTCGCGCTACGGCCGGCCATCGACGACCAGCGCTCGCGCGCGACGTCGACGGTCCCGGGCTTGCCCTGCAGGGCGCCGTCGATCAGCAGCATGGAGTCGCATCCGACGATCACGGCATCCGAGATCCCGTCCCGTGCGAGAACGGGGAGGACGTCCTTTGCCTTGGCGCGGGCCAATTCGGTGACGACGTGCTCAGGGGCGGCGTCGGCACCGAGTGCCGCGATGAGGGCGTCCTCGTCGACCCCGGAGACTCGCACCACCGGTTCCACCCCGGCGCTGCGCAGCACGGCCAGCCGCGCCGGGGACGCCGAGGCGAGAACGAACGACGTCACGAGGCCCGGATCAACGCCGGTACGCCGACACGTTCGGGAACGCGTACGGCGAGAACGGGGCGACGCTCCGGTGCATCCGGGTGGGAGCACCCCAGGACTCGGGCGGGACACCCGAATCCGGATCACCGCTGCCTGCGGCGGCGGCCGCGGACAGCACCGCGACGAGCGCCGCGATCTCCTCGTCGGAGGGAGAACCCTTGACCACCTTCAGGAACGGCTCACGGGCCGCGTCGGCCGCTGCACTGTCGGCGGGGAGGTCGGTGACCGCGCCCTCCTCGAGCGTGGTGCCCCCGGCGGAACCGTTGACTGGCGACGTCGCGTCCGGGCTGGTCTCGGTGCGCACGTCGTCCTCGGTGATAGCAGTCACTCTGTCCAATGATTCGCCGACGCTCATAGCGGGATGTTCCCATGCTTCTTGGGCGGGAGGGTGACCATTTTGCGTTCGAGCAGGCGCAGGGCGGCCACGATCTGTCCGCGGGTGTGGGACGGGGGGATGACGGCGTCGACGTAGCCGCGTTCGGCGGCGACGTACGGGTTGACGAGGGTGTCCTCGTACTCCTGTTGCAGTTGCAGGCGCAGCGCGTCGACGTCGTCACCGTTCTTGGCGGCCTCGAGCAGGCGTTTGCGGTAGACGAACCCGACGGCGCCGGAGGCGCCCATCACGGCGATCTGGGCGGTGGGCCAGGCCAGGTTGACGTCGGCGCCCATGTGCTTGGAGCCCATCACGTCGTAGGCGCCGCCGTAGGCCTTGCGGGTGATGACGGTGATCTTGCCGACGGTGGCCTCGCCGTAGGCGTAGAGCAGTTTCGCGCCGCGGCGGATGATGCCGTTGTATTCCTGGTCGGTGCCGGGCAGGAAGCCGGGGACGTCGACGAGGGTGATGATCGGGACGTTGAACGCGTCGCAGGTGCGCACGAAGCGGGCGGCTTTTTCGGAGGCGTCGATGTCGAGGCAGCCGGCGAAGACGGTGGGCTGGTTGGCGACGATGCCGACGGAGCGGCCGTCGACGCGGCCGAAGCCGACGACGATGTTGCCGGCGCGTTCGGCCTGGACCTCGAGGAATTCGTCGTCGTCGAGGATGCGGCGGATGACCTCGTGCATGTCGTAGGGCTGGTTCGCCGAGTCCGGGATCAGGGTGTCGAGTTCGAGGTCCTCGGCGGTGAGGGAGTCCTCGATGGCTCCGGTGATCGGGTCGGTGGGCAGCATTCGGGGGGCGGCGGCCTGATTGTTGCTGGGCAGGTAGGAGAGGAGGTCCTTGACGTAGTCGAGGGCGTCCTGTTCGCCGGAGGCGACGTAGTGGGCGACGCCGGACTTGACCATGTGGGTGTGCGCGCCACCGAGGTCTTCCATGGTGACGTCTTCGCCGGTGACGGTCTTGATGACGTCGGGGCCGGTGACGAACATCTGGGAGGTCTGGTCGACCATGACGACGAAGTCGGTCAGGGCGGGGGAGTAGACGTGGCCGCCGGCGGCGGGGCCCATGATCAGGGAGATCTGGGGGATGACGCCGGAGGCCTGGACGTTGCGGTGGAAGATTTCGCCGTAGAGGCCGAGGGAGACGACGCCTTCCTGGATGCGGGCGCCGGCGCCTTCGTTGATGCCGATCAGGGGGCGCCCGGTTTTGAGGGCGAGGTCCATGACCTTGACGATTTTTTCGCCGTAGATTTCGCCGAGGGAGCCGCCGAAGACGGTGGCGTCCTGGGAGAACACGCAGACGTCGCGGCCGTCGACGGTGCCGTAGCCGGTGACGACGCCGTCGCCGACGGGGCGGTTGTCGGCGAGGCCGAAGTTCACCGAGCGGTGGCGGGCGAGGGCGTCGAGTTCGACGAAGGAGCCCTCGTCCAACAACGCGGTGATGCGTTCGCGGGCGGTGAGCTTGCCCTTGGCGTGGACCTTGTCGACCGCGGCTTCACCGCTCGGGTGCTGCGCCTCGGCCTGACGATTACGCAGGTCGGCGAGCTTTCCCGCCGTCGTGTGAATATCGGGCGTACTCGCCGACTCCGCCGCGCTCGGCTCCTGAACAGTGGTCATGACAGGTCAGCTTAACGAGCGCCGGCGCGCTTCTGCCAAGGGAGGTGGTCAGGCGGCGGGTTGCCCGGACCCGGCTACTGACCAGTACCTTTTCCTGCTGGTCCTAGGCTGTGGTGATGTGGACCGACCTGAACCGACCCCCTCTCAACGCCGACAATCTGCGGGCGGCACTCGTCCGCGGTGACGACGACAGCGACACCCGCAAGTTCTGGTCTCGGCTCGACGTGGTGCAGGAGACCGGGTCCACCAATGCCGACCTTCTCGCGCGCGCCGCGACGTCGGACTGCGACCGGCACGTGCTGCTCGCCGAATTCCAGGGCAGCGGCCGGGGCCGCCACTCCCGCGCCTGGGTGAGCCCGCCGCAGGCGCAGATCGCCGTCTCGGCGTTGCTGACGATGCCGGGGATGAGCCTCCAGGACATGGGGTGGCTGCCGCTGCTGACCGGCGTCGCCGTCGTGGACGCTCTGCGCGCCACCGCCAAGGTGCCCGCGGAACTGAAGTGGCCCAACGATGTGCTGATCGACGGACGCAAGGTCGCCGGGATCCTCGCCGAGGTGTCCGCCACGGCACCGGATCCCGCGGTCGTCGTGGGGATCGGACTCAACGTGAGCCTCACGAGAGACGAACTGCCCGTCGAGCACGCCACGTCGCTCGTCCTCGAGGGCGCCGAGGTCAGTGACCGCGACACCCTGGTGCGGGCGGTGCTGCGCGCTATCGCCGATCGCTGGCGGCAGTGGCACGACTCGAACTGGGACGTCACGGAACTCGCCGCGGCCTACCGTGAGCGCTGCGGCACGCTCGGCCAACGGGTGCGCGCCGAACTGCCCGGCGGGCGTGAACTGATCGGCATCGCAACGGACGTCGACGCGGAGGGCCGGGTCGTGATCGCCCCCGACGGACAGCCCGGCACGGTCGCCGTCGCCGCAGGTGACATCACACATTTACGCCCGGTGCGCACCGAGTAGTGCCACACTGTGGTACATGAGTACCTCAATTCCGGAGTCCTCCGTCACCGCAGCCCGGCGCACGTTGACCGGCCTCACGGTGGTGCTCGGTCTGCTCACCCTGGGCCTGGGCATCGCCGTGCTCGTGTGGCCGCACGTGACACTCACGGTGCTGGCCGTCCTGATCGCCATCCAGTTCTTCGGATTCGGGATCGTCCAGATCATCCGGGCGTTCGCCGACGTCGAGGCCAGTGGAGGCGCGCGCACCCTCGTGGGCGTATCCGGCGCCCTGGCAATACTTCTCGCGTTCCTCGTGCTGAGGAGCCCGCTCCAGACCGTCGTCATCATCGCGCTCGTCGTCGGTGCGTGGTGGGTGTTCCGGGGTGTCCTCGAAATCGTCGAGGGTGCCTCCGGGTCGGTCGCGAATCGCGGTCTGACCATCGTGCTCGGAGTGATCAGCGTGGTCGCCGGGGCCTTCGTGCTCCTGCAGCCCGAACTGTCGCTCGAGGTGTTCGTGATCGTGGTCGGAGTGTGGATGGTGCTGTACGGCATCATCATCGTGATCACCCCGATCGTGCTCAGCCGCATGCGGTAGAGGCACACTCGTCGCATGGGATATCCGGAGGACGCGCTCGCCGAGGACGAGGAACTACTGCTTCACCGCCATCCGCACTGGAAGATGTTGCTGCTCCCCGCCGTCACCTTTCTGCTGGCGACGGCGGTCGCGGGATTCGCGTCGGGCTTCGCCGAGAACAAGCTGGACGGCTCCGCACTGACCGTCGTGCTCGTCGTCGTCCTCGTGCTGTGGCTGGGACTCGTCGGATGGCGCTGCGTCGCGCCGTTTCTCAGCTGGAAGTTCACCCACTTCATCGTCACCGACCGACGCGTCCTCATCCGCCAGGGTGTGATGACGCACACGGGGATCGACATTCCGATGGGGCGCATCAGCAACGTGCAGTTCCGGCACGGCCTCCTCGACCGGATGCTCCGCACCGGAACGCTGGTCATCGTGTCGTCCTCCGACGACCCGCTGGAATTCGACGACATCCCCGACGTTCAGCGCGTCCACTCGCTGCTCTACCACCAGGTGTTCGACGCGATGGATCTCCACCGCGAACAGGAGCGGGAAGACCCGCGCGGTGACGCCGACACCGGCAAAGGCTGGTAACCGGTCACGGCCGTCTCCGCACCTCCGTACGCTGTGGAGGTGACTGCTGTATTGCTTGCCGAAGATGACGAAGCCATCGCCGCCCCGCTGTCGCGGGCACTGGGCCGGGAAGGGTACGACGTCACCATCGAGCAGACCGGCCCGGCAGCGCTGGAACAGGCGCTCGACGGGGCCTACGACCTGCTGATCCTGGACCTCGGACTCCCGGGGATGGACGGGCTCGAGGTGTGCAGGCAAGTGCGTGCCCACAGTTCGGAACTGGCGGTGCTCATGCTCACCGCGCGCACCGACGAAGTCGACTTCGTCGTCGGACTCGACGCCGGAGCCGACGACTACGTAGGGAAGCCGTTCCGGTTGGCGGAGTTGATGGCCCGGGTGCGTGCGCTGCTGCGCCGTCGCGGCGGCGGCGAGGATTCGGTCGTCGAAGTCGGGGGCATCCGGCTCGAGCCGGCGGCCCGCCGGGTGCTCGTGAACGGAACCGAGATCGCCCTCGCCAACAAGGAGTACGAGCTTCTGCGGGTGCTGCTCGAACACGCGGGACAGGTGGTGTCGCGCGACACGATCCTCGCGGAAGTGTGGGGCGACGTGGAACTGCGCGGCTCGAAGACCCTCGACATGCACATGTCGTGGCTTCGCCGGAAGATCGGTGACGAGGGCCCCGCCGCCGAACGTCGCATCGCGACGGTCCGCGGCGTCGGTTTCCGCATCAACACCGACTAGGCGGGCCAGTGCGCCGCAGAATTCTCCAGTCGATCCTCGCAGTCGTGATCCTGACGGCGCTGCTGCTCGGTGTGCCGCTGATCTACACGGCCTGGTTGTGGGTCGAGGACTTCAATCGGAGCGACCTGCAGGTCCGGCTGGATCGGATGGCGACGGAGATCATCACCCAGGAGGGCATCAACGGCGTCGTCGAGGGCGACCTCGACACGAACTCTCTGCGACTGCTGACGCCCGCCGGGGGCCGACTCGTCGTGGTGTACCCGACCACCGACGACGGCGCCGCGCGCGTCGACATCGGCGAATCGTCCGTGCCGTCGCCCCTGGTGGAGTCTCTCGCGATGGGCACGTCCGGTTCGCTCCGCCTCGAGGTGCCGTCCGACGAGATGCGCACCCAGCAACGCCAGGCCGTCGGTGCCGTCGCGCTGCTGGTACTCGTGTCCATCGCCGCAGGCACCGTCGTGGCCTACGTCACGGCGAAGCGGCTCGCCGATCCGCTACGGGACGTCGCGAACCGGGCGGCCCGGCTCGCGGAGGGCGACTTCCGGCCGGACGTGCGACGACACGGCATCCCCGAACTCGACCGCGTCTCCGACGTTCTCGACTCGGCGACCGTCGAGATCGCGGGACGGTTGCAGCGCGAACACGCACTCGTCGCCGACGTCTCCCACCAGCTCCGCAGCCGACTCACGGCCGTCCGCCTCCGGCTCGACGAGCTGTCCGTGCACCCGGATCCGGCCGTCGTCGTCGAGGCCGACGAGGCCATGGCGCAGGTGGACCGGCTGACCGTCGCGATCGACGAACTGGTCCGTTCCTCCCGCAGCAGCGGCACGGAGACCCAGGTGTCGGTCATCCGGGAACTCAGTGTGGTCATCGCGGACTGGAAACGGCCGTTCGAGGACGCCGACCGCGAGTTGCTGCTGCGCGGAGACACGAACGTGATGGCGTCGACCACCGGTTCCCGGCTCCGTGAGGCCGTGGCGGTCCTCGTCGACAACGCGCTCATGCACGGGTCGGGGACGTGCACCGTCTCGGTGCGGCTGATCCAGGGACAGAATCAGAGGGCGCCGGGCAAGGAACTGTCGCCGCGCGAGGCGATGGTGTGTGTGGAGGTGTCGGACGAGGGTGTCGGCGTCAGCAACGACCTCGCGCCGCACATCTTCGACCGCGGTTTCTCGGGGGCCGGTTCGACCGGTGTGGGCCTGGCGCTGGCCCGTGCGCTCATCGAAGCGGACGGCGGCCGGCTGGAACTTCAGCGGCGCCGGCCGGCCCTGTTCGCGATCTTCGTTCCCATCGCCCGGGAACACGTGCCGACGCGGGTCACCGGGACCCGGGAACCGCGCTGAAGCTCAGGGTTGGCCGATTTCTTCCTCGGCGGTCTCGTCGAGGAGGTCCGGATCGATGAGATGCACGTTCTCGTCGGGGAAGGCGAACCGGCGGAGGGCCCAGAAGCGGAACACCATCTGCAACAGGTTTCCGATGATGTAGTTGAGCACGAAGTCGACGATCACCAACGTGGTCAGGTTGTCCTGCGTCTCGCGGATATCGAACACGTTGTTGGCGATCCACAGGGGCGCGGCGGCGAGGAGGACGCCGATTCCGCTGATCGTGAAGAACAGCAGGGCCTCGTGGTGACGTTCCCGTCCGCCGCGGTTCTTGAACGACCATTCGCGGTTGAGAATGTAACTCAGGACCGTCGCGAGAATTCCGGACAGAACCTTGGCGACTACCGGCTTCTCTTCGAGGATCGTGAGGCTCAGCGAATAGAAGATCGCGAGGTCGAAGATCATGGTGGTGCCGCCCACAATCGCGAACTTGATCAGTTCGTGATGGCGCAACGCGAGAGCCCGGAAAGGCTGGGGAACGCGTGCAAGGACGCCGTCGACAAATGACACAACGGATGAGTTTACGAAAGCCGGACCGGATACCACCAATTGGCGGCGAGATCATCAGGAGAATCACAGAAACTGCCGACCGGCCACCTCGGCGGCGGAACCCGGCACAGGACGTGACAAACTAGTGACCCGTGACCGGCAACTCTGACTCCACACCGCGTCCCACGACACCCCGCGATCTGACCGCCGGGCAACCCGTCGTGACGATGATCGGTGGCGGCCAACTCGCGCGGATGACCCACCAGGCTGCAATCGCGCTCGGCCAGACACTGCGGGTGCTCTCCGGCACCGCCGACGAACCCGCAGCGCAGGTGAGCCCCGACGTCGTCCTCGGGAGCCACACCGACCTCGACGCGCTCCGCAGGGCCGCGGTCGGGTCGCACGCGCTGACCTTCGACCACGAGCACGTGCCCACCGAGCACCTCGACGTCCTGGTCGCCGAGGGTGTCAACGTGCAGCCGCCGCCGACGGCGCTGATCTACGCGCAGGACAAACTCGCGATGCGCCGCAAGCTCGGCGAACTCGGCGCCCCGGTCCCGGCGTTCGCCGAGGTGACCTGGGCCGAGGATGTCGTGAAGTTCGGCGCCGAACACGGCTGGCCCGTCGTCATCAAAGCCGTCCGCGGCGGATACGACGGTCGCGGCGTGTGGATCACCGGCGATTCCGACGAGGCCGAGCGCATCGTCACCCAGCAACTCGACAAGGGTGTCTCCCTCCTGGTCGAGGAGAAGGTCGAGATGCGGCGTGAACTGTCCGCGATGGTGGCGCGGTCACCGTTCGGCCAGGGCGCCACGTGGCCGGTCGTGGAGACCGTGCAACGCCACGGACAGTGCGCCGTGGTCCTCGCCCCCGCCCCCGCGCTGCCCGACGCGGTCGCCGAGGCCGCCGAGGAACTGGCGCTCCGTATCGCGTCCGAACTCGGTGTCGTCGGCGCCATGGCCGTCGAACTGTTCGAGACCACCGACGGCACGCTCGTCGTCAACGAACTCGCGATGCGCCCGCACAACTCCGGCCACTGGACCATGGACGGCGCCCGCACCTCACAGTTCGAGCAGCACCTGCGCGCCGTCCTCGACTACCCGCTCGGCGACACCGCACCCCTCGCACCGATCACGGTGATGGCGAACGTGCTCGGCGCGCCGACCGCGCCCGAGATGAGCATGGACGAACGCGTCCACCACCTCTTCGCCCGGATGCCCGACGCGAAGATCCACCTGTACGGCAAGGGTGAACGTGAGGACCGGAAGATCGGGCACGTGAACATCGTCGGCGGACCCGGCTCGATCGACGACCCCGAGTACGTGGCACGGGTCCGCGAGCGCGCCGAACGCGCCGCGCACTGGCTCTCGCACGCTGAATGGACCGACGGATGGGATGAACACGGTGAGTGACACGGCAGCACGGCAGGGCGCACAGGTCGGGCTCATCATGGGCAGCGACTCCGACTGGCCCACGATGGAGGCCGCCGCCGAGGCGCTCGCCGAATTCGGGGTGCGCTTCGAGGTCGGTGTCGTCTCCGCACACCGCACACCGCAGCGCATGCTCGACTACGCGAAGGACGCCGCCGGCCGCGGCATCCAGGTGATCATCGCCGGCGCCGGTGGCGCCGCCCACCTGCCCGGCATGGTCGCGTCGGCCACCCCGCTGCCCGTCATCGGTGTGCCCGTCCCGCTGAAGTACCTCGACGGCATGGACTCGCTGCTCTCGATCGTGCAGATGCCGGCAGGCGTCCCCGTCGCGACGGTGTCCATCGGCGGCGCACGCAACGCCGGCCTGCTCGCCGTCCGCATCCTCGGTGCCGCCGACCCCGCCCTGCAGCAGCAGATGGTCGCATTCCAGGACGGGCTCGAGAAGATGGTCCTGGGCAAGGATCAGGCCCTCCGCGACAAGCTGCTGGGCTGACGTCGTACTCAGCCGCCACTGTTCGCTCTTTCAGGGCCGAAACAGCCCTCGTCGGGCAACGAGTGGCGGCTGAGTTCACTTCCGGCGCCGACTGCGACGCCGTCTACGCACGGCGGCGATGATCTCGTCGGCGATCGCATCGGGATGGGCCAGCACGTCGTAGGCCGCGAAGCGGAGCACCATCCACCCCTCCCGGACGAGCCAATTCTGACGCCGACGGTCGCCTCTGAACACGTCGGGCTCACTGTGGAATTCGCGGCCGTCGACCTCGACGACGATCCGCGCACGTTCGTCCACGAAATCACCCACGTACGGACCGATCGGCAGGTTGGGTGCGGGTGCGAATCCGCGAAGGCTGAGCTCGCGGCCGAGTACGCGCTCGGGTTCCGACGCCGCGCGGAGGGAAGCGTGTCAGGAGTCGCTGCGCCGCGGGCGTCCCATGCCGACCGCGGTGGGTGAGGCAGAGGTCACGGAACTCGTCGGGATCGACGCTTCGATTCAGCTCGGCGTCGACGAGTGATGCGACATCTCGCTCGGGCATGACGACGGCGCAGTCGAAGAGCGCCTGGGCGGGGGACACCGTCGGAAGCAGAGTGGCCGTCGACATCGAACGCGGTGCGAGGTCGCGGCGGTAGAGCCGTAGCCAGCGGCCGCTCCGACACCGGGAGGCGATGGTGCTACGCGGGATTCCCGCGTCGGTCAGTTCTTTCAGGGTTCGTATGTGTGCACTCATGATCGACAGCATGGGGTGGCGCATGTCACCTCTCCGGCGCGCGAACTGGGACTTCGGGTTCGCCTGTGGATGGGCACGAGGTTGTGGATGAACGCTGCCGCGAGCGCTTATCCTGCGCACATGAAACGTAGCCGCGGGGTGCCGATGATCCGGGCTTCGCGGGGGAATCCTCAGTCGGCGGCGATCACTCGGCTGGCGTTGGCGTATGCCCGGCTGTGGGGTGCGCGCATCACGTTCGACGCCGAGTTCGGCCTCTTCGTGTGCAGCGGCATGCGCGGTGGGTACGCGCGGGGCGGGACGACGATAGGCGGTGCGTTTCTCACCGGCCGGGAACCGGCGAGATCGCTCCTGCGACACGAAGCGGTCCACGCCGACCAGTGGGCGACGTACGGGTGGGCCTTCGCGCTGCGGTACCTGTTCGAGGAGTCGAGGCGCCGCGGCGCCTCGAACAGGTTCGAGATCGCCGCGGGCCTCGCGGACGGCGGCTACCGGGACAGCTGACGGGTGATCTTCTCGGTGTCCACGCGCCGCGCCTGAGCCGCGGTGTCGGCGTTGGCGACCTGCACCAGTGACGCGCCGGCCGCGAACACCGCCACCAGACCGTCGATCAGGGCGTCGGGGGAGTCCCACGCCTCGACGGACAGCACCCGGTCGGTGCCGGTGATCCCGTGCGACTCGGCGGACGCCAGGGCTGCGGCGAGAACGTCGTCGACGCTCTTGCCCGCCAGTGCGGGTCCGGCGACCGTCGGCCGGAACTGGTCGCCGTGAACGCGCACCGAGGTGGCGTAGTCGGTGATGCCGACGGGAAGGTCGGGAACGGGGCGGCCGAACGCGTCCAGCGACAGCGCCGCGACCTCCGGAACGTCCTCGACGTCGCCCAGGTGCTCAGCGGAGACGAGTGCGATCTCGGCGTCCGCATCGGGTTCGAGGACGACGTCGGCGCCGGCCCACCAGGCGCCGAGGAGGACCGCGGCGGTCTGCCAGTGCGCAGGCAGGAGCACTGCGACGCGGGCGCCGGGTTCGACGGCGAATTCGTCGCGCAGCAGGTTGGCGGTCTTGGCCGCCCAGTTGGCGAGGGTGAGGGCCGAGAGTTCGACCCGTTCGCCCGTCGCGTCGTCGTAGAACGTGACGCGCGGTCCGGCCGGGTCGTTCTTCAGGATGGGGTCGAGCAGGGCGTCGGTCAGCGTGCGGGACGCATGGTTCATGGACACAGTCCGTCTCTCGTTTTCTAGTTCACACAACGCGGGCCCGACGAGCCGGCATCGATGGGCGGGCCGGGCGGTGCAGGGGTGGGTGTCGTTCCTGCCGTGGAGACGGGTTCGAGGCTCGTCTCCGAGGACTCGGACGACGAGGTGGTGCTGATGGTCTCCGCGGACGTCGGCCCCTGGTAGTCACCGGCCAGCACCACCCGGACCGAGCCTTTCGGCAGGGTCGAATCGGTATCGGTGGGGAGCCCGCCGAGCGCGGCCGCGACCGCCTTGGCGCTGTCGTCGTCCGCGGAATGCGCGAAGACGGTGGTCTTGCTCACCGCTTTGCCCGTGTAGTTGCCGATCTCACCCTGTCCGTAGCCGAGTGATGTCAGGGCGTCGGCCACACCGTTCGCGAGGCCACCGACGTCGCTCGCGTTCGCGACGTCGACGGTGACGGTCGACGCGTCGATGTCGGGTGTCTCGGACTTGGTGGTGGTGTCCTCCGAGTCGGTGGGCTCCTCGCCGACGAGACCGGCCACGTACTTCTTCACGTCCTTCGGCTTGACCTCGACGATGGACTCGCCGTAGTCGGTCATGCCGTTGAGATCTGCGACCGGAATGGTCTCGAACTGCACCTTGCCGCCGGCGAGGTCCTGCAGCTGGGTGGCGAATTCGATGATGTCCCAGTCGTCGTCGAGCACGACCGAGCGCTGCACCGCGCCGCTGAGTTCGTTCAGCTTGCCCGGGTCGCTGAGAGTCTTCGCGGACAGCACCTTGCCGACGAGCGAGGCCATGAACACCTGCTGGCGCACGATGCGGTCGAGGTCGCCGCGGGGGAGGTCGTGGCGCTGGCGGACGAAGCTCAGTGCGTCCGCGCCCTTCAGCGTCTGCTCCCCGGCGGGGAAGTGGGCGCCGGACATGTCCTCGTCCACCGGTTCGTTGAGGCAGACGTCGACACCGCCGACCGCGTTGGTGAGGAGGACGAATCCGAGCAGCCCGACCTCGGCGTAGTGGTCGACGGTGATGCCGGTGAGGTCTGCCACCGAGTGGATGAGCGCCTCGCGGCCTGCCTTCGTCGACTCCTCCTCGGCCTCCTTGTCGGTGGCTCCGTCCTCGACGAGTTTCAGCCGCTCGGTTTCCTTGGTGGCGCCGTAGGCGGCGTTGATCTTCGACATGCCGATCCCCGGCACGTCGACGTACGAGTCGCGGGGGATCGAGATGGCGGTGGCGGAACTGCCGTCGTTCGGCACGCGGATGAGGACGATGGTGTCGGTGTTGGACGCCACCTCCTCGCCGGCCCGCAGCGAGTCGAGTTCCTCCTGGGACAGCGGGTTGCCGTGGGCGTCGGTGCGGCTGTCGGTGCCGACCATGAGGATGTCGACGGCGCCGTCGGCGCTTCCGCCGAGTCCGAGACCGCCCGCGGTTGCCAGATTGTTGCGCAGCGAGTCGATGCTCCGCCACGCGAATCCCGTGACGACGAGTGCGAGCACCGACAGCACCGCGACAGCGATGTGAATCGGCCGCCGAGCGGTGCTCGGGGGTGCGTCTGGTGCGGGTTGCTCGTGTGACACGGAAACCAGGCTACTGGTCGACGCGGCTGGAGCAGGGAGGCGTGGATCGGCGTGCCAGACTGGGCGCCGTGACGAACATCCTTGTGACCGGCGCCCGGGGACAGCTGGGTGGGCACCTTCTCCGACGAGCCGAGGCCTCCGGGATTCCGGCCCGGGGACTGGGCTCGGACGAGTTCGACATCACCGACCGCGACGCGGTGCTTGCGCAGATCGAAGCCGGTTCGGTGGTGATCAACTGCGCCGCGTACACCGCGGTGGACGCCGCGGAGTCGGACGAGGACACTGCGCGGGCGGTGAACGAGGACGGTCCTGCGAACCTGGCGGCGGCGTGCGCCCGGGTGGGTGCCCGGCTGATCCACGTCTCCACTGACTACGTGTTCGCCGGGGACGGCGACACGCCGTACGAGGTGGACGCCCCGACCGGTCCCGCGACGGTGTACGGACGCACCAAACTCGCCGGCGAGCGTGCCGTCCACGCTGCCCTTCCGTCCGCGCACGTCGTGCGCACCGCCTGGGTGTACAGCGGGGTGGGTTCCGACTTCGTCTCCACCATGCGCCGCCTCGAGCGTGAACGTGACACGGTCGACGTCGTGGACGATCAGGTGGGCTCGCCCACATTCGCCGGCGACCTGGCCGATGCGCTGCTCGAACTGGCCGGTCGCAGCGACGTCGACGCGCCGGTACTCCACGCCACCAACTCGGGCCGGGCAAGTTGGTTCGCCCTCGCGCGCGCCGTGTTCGAGGAAGCAGGCGCGGACCCGCAGCGTGTGCGGCCGTGCACGAGCGCGCAGTTCGTGCGCCCCGCCCCGCGACCGGCGTTCTCGGTGCTGTCCGGGCGCGCGTGGGCCGACGCCGGGCTGACCCCGTTGCGGCCGTGGCGGGACGGGTTGCGCGCCGCTCTGCATGCCGCGGTGTGAGGGGGACCCCCTTTCAACGGCTACGCTTGCCCGCGTGAGTTCGAAGCTGGCCGTGGTGACGGTGACCTATTCGCCAGGTGAGCATCTGGAGCAATTCCTGGGCACTCTCGCCGAGGCAACGAAAGAAGATCCGCAGGTCGTGATGGCCGACAACGGATCGACGGACGGCGCCCCCGAGGCCGCGGACGCGGCGCACGAGCACGTGCGCCTGCTGCACACCGGCGGGAACATCGGCTACGGCGGTGCCATCAACAGGGCTGTGGCGGAGATCGACGAGGACATCGAGTTCGTCGTCATCGCCAATCCGGATGTTCGCTGGGCGCCCGGATCGATCGACGTTCTCCTCGCGGCCGCCGAGCGCTGGCCGCGTGCGGGGGCGCTCGGACCCCTCGTTCTGGAACCCGACGGAAGCATCTACCCGTCGGCGCGCCAGGTGCCCGACCTCGTGTCGGGAGCCGGGCACGCGGTGCTGGGCACGGTATGGCCGTCCAACCCGTGGACTGCCGGCTACCGCCAGGAGAACGAGACGGTCAGCGAGCGGTCCGTCGGCTGGTTGTCCGGTTCGTGCCTGCTGATGCGTCGCGTCGCCTTCGACTCGATCAACGGCTTCGATTCCCGCTACTTCATGTACATGGAGGACGTCGACCTCGGCGACCGCCTGGGCAAGGCCGGGTGGCTCAACGTGTACGTGCCCTCCGCCGAGGTCACCCACGCGAAGGGGCACGCCGCGGGCAAGCATCCGGAACTGATGCTGCCCGCTCACCACCAGAGCGCGTACCGGTTCCAGGCCGATCGTCATCCCCACTGGTGGCAGGCGCCGCTGCGGTGGGCACTTCGGGGAGGATTGGCAGTGCGGTCGAAGATCGCCGTGGCTGCCGCAGTCCGGGAACGACGCAGAAACCAGAACGAGGGGGGAACGACTCATGGCAATTGAGAAGACGACCGATGCAGTGGTGCTGGTCGGCGGTCAGGGAACGAGGCTTCGCCCGCTGACCCTGTCGGCGCCCAAGCCCATGCTGCCGACGGCGGGTCTGCCGTTCCTCCAGCATCTGCTGGCGCGGATCGGGGCGGCCGGGATCACGCACGTGGTGCTCGGCACGTCCTTCAAGGCGGAGGTCTTCGAGGAGTACTTCGGCGACGGCTCCAAGCTCGGTCTCGAGATCGACTACGTCACAGAGACCGAACCGCTCGGCACCGGTGGCGGCATCCGCAACGTTCTGCCGAAGCTGCGCGGCGACCACGCCATGGTCTTCAACGGCGACGTCCTCGGCGGCACCGATCTGGGGGCGATCCTCGACACCCACCGCAACCGGGACGCGGACGTCACCCTGCACCTCGTGCGGGTGGGGGATCCGCGGGCGTTCGGCTGCGTGCCCACCGACGCCGACGGCCGGGTCACCGCGTTCCTCGAGAAGACGCAGGACCCGCCGACCGACCAGATCAACGCCGGCTGCTACGTCTTCAAGCGCGAGATCATCGAACGGATCCCCGAGGGCCGTCCGGTGTCGGTGGAGCGTGAGGTGTTCCCGTCGCTGCTGGCCGAGGACGCCCGCGTCTACGGGCACGTCGACTCGTCGTACTGGCGCGACATGGGCACTCCCGAGGACTTCGTGCGCGGGTCCGCGGACCTGGTGCGCGGCATCGCTCCGTCGCCTGCGCTCGACGGGCCGCGCGGCGAATCGCTCGTCCACCCCGGGGCGGGTGTCGCGCCGGGCGCGCTGCTGATCGGCGGAACCGTCGTCGGCCGCGGCGCCGAGGTGGGTGCGGGCGCACGACTCGACGGCGCAGTGCTGTTCGACGGCGCCGTCGTCGAGGCCGGAGCGACCGTCGAACGGTCCATCATCGGTTTCGGCGCGCGCATCGGTCCGCGGGCCCTCGTGCGGGACGCGGTGATCGGTGACGGCGCAGACATCGGCGCCCGGTGCGAACTGCTGCGCGGGGCCCGGGTGTGGCCGGGCGTGACGCTGCCCGACGGCGGGGTGCGGTTCAGCACGGACGTGTGAGAGATGAAGCGCCCCTAGCGCAATCCGGCGAGGTGCACGAGGTGGTCGATCGTGGACTTCTCCGCGTTCGGCGGCAGTGCGTCCACCGGCCACCAGCGCAGATCCGTCGATTCGGAGCTTCGCACGATGTGGGCGCCTGCACGCGAGCGGACGAGGAACCGGAGATCCAGGTGCCGGGTGGGTTGTCCGAGTGAGCACGTGATCGGGTGGGTGTGCGCCGACAGCAGTTCGGGGTCGATCCGCAGGTCGGGAATCCCCGATTCCTCGCACGCCTCCCGCAGTGCGGCGTCGACGACGGTGTCGTCGGAAGGCTCACAGTGCCCACCCAATTGGATCCACCGGCCGACCCGGGGATGCAGGGTGAGCAGCACATGACACCCTCCCTCGTCCAGGACGAGGGAGGAGGCCGTGATGTGTCCGGGCGCGTACTCACGCAGGCACCCGAGCGGCGCGGAGGCGAGGAACGCAAGCATGGTGTGCCGCAACGATTCGTCGTTCTCGTCGAGCGTCTTCCAGCCCTCGAGCGCGGCGGTCGCGGTGCGGTGCAGTGATTCGGCGCTCATGGTGTGTGGGTCATTTCTCGATGAGGGCGTCGCCGGGGTCGGTGGGCCGGCGGGGTGCGAGTGGTTCGAGGGGGTAGCCGACGGCGATCGCGCCGAGCGGCTGCCAGTCGTCGGGCAGGTCGAGGACACCGCGCACCGTGTCCGGGGCGAAGATCGTCGAACCGATCCAGCAGCTGCCGATCCCCTTGGTCGCCAGCGACACCAGCAGCCCCTGCACGGCCGCACCGACCGCGACGGTGAACATCGTCGCCTCCGCCGCCCGCCGACGCGGATCCGGGTAGGCGTGCGCACCGTCGGGCACGCAGAACGGGACGATCACCTCCGGCGCGTCGAACAGGATGTTCCCCCGCGCCACCCGCGCCGCCACCGCCGCCCCGTCCATACCGTCCGCGGTCAGGTCGGTGCGCCACCGCTCCCGCATCGCGGTCAGCAACTCCTCGCGCACCGTGCGGGTGCGGACCCACACGAACCGCACCGGCCGGGTGTGATGCGGCGCCGGGGCGGTCAACGCCTCTCCGATCGCCGCCCGCACCGCACCCGGATCGACCGGATCGTCGGCGAACTCCCGGACCGAGCGGCGCAGCAGCACCGCCTCCGCCCGCCCCCGCTCCACCGACTCGGCGGTACCGAGCCAGAACAGGTCCTCCTCACCGGCCCGGATCAGATCCCGCGCCCGCGACCCGTCGTCGGCCAAACCCAGACCCCGGACCACCGCGACCGGCACCCCACCGAGCTTGCCCTTCACCAGATCCCCGGCCGCGGCGATCTCGTCGGCCACCGCGACCTCCGTCACCATGAGTTCGTTGCCCTGCGAGTCCCGGGCCCCGGCGTACCCGTGCAGCACCGGCACCCCGGCCGCACCGATCGCGGCGTCGATCTGGCCGTTGCGCCACGCCCGCCCCATCGTGTCGGTGACCACCACCGCCACCGTGACACCGAGCGCCCCGGCGATCGCCTCCCGCAGCCCGCGGGCGCTGCCGTCCGGATCCTCCGGCAGCAACGCCAGTTCCGTACCCTCCACATTCGAGCCGTCGATACCGGACGCGGCCTGCACGATCCCCAACCGGTTCTCGGTGATCAACGTCCGGCCCCTGCGGGCGACCACCCGGACCGCTTCCTGCTCCACCAGCCGCCGGCGGGCCGCGTCCCGCTCCTCCGGATCGGCCGGGGACGGCACGATCCGGCCCTCCACCTTCGAGAACACCTTGCTCGTCACCACCAGCACGTCACCACCGCGCAGCCACGGCGCCGCCGCGACGATCGCGGCGGCCAGGTCGTCGCCGGGCCGGAACTCCGGCAACCCGGTCACCGGCAGGATCTCGATCGCCCCGCCCGGCGCGTGATCCACCCGGGATGCACCGGTCGGTGCGGTCACAGGGTCACCCCGGCCACGTCCAGCGCCGCCCGCACCATCGCGGCGGTGGCGTCCGGGTCGGACATCAGCAACGGCACACTGGCCACGGCCACCCCGGGGACGTCGGCGGTGTCGGTGTCGTGGACCAGCCACGCGTCGAGGATCCCCGTGCCACTGCGCGCCCCGTACCAGCGCCCGATCGCCTCCGCGGAGGTTTCCACCCCGATCACGTCCAAACATTCGTCGGCCATGCCGCGCAACGGTTTCCCGCCGACGATCGGCGACACCCCGACCACCCGCGCGGTGGTGGTGCGCAGCGCCCCCCGGATCCCCGGCACCGCCAGGATCGCCCCGACGCTGACCACCGGATTCGACGGCGCCAGCAACACGATGTCGGCGCCCTCGATCGCCTCCAGCACCCCCGGCGCCGGGGACGCCTGCTCGGCGCCGATGTGCGCGAAGCTGTGCGTCGGGACCTGCGCGCGGTGCCGAACCCACCACTCCTGGAAGTGGATCGCCCGCTGCTCCCCGTCCTCCGGGTCGGTGATCACCACGTGAGTCTCACTCCGATCGTCGGTGACCGGCAGTAACGTCACACCCGGCCGCCACCGGTTGCACAACGCCTCGGTGACCGCCGACAACGGATACCCCGTCCGCAGCATCTGGGAGCGGATCAGATGCGTCGCGATGTCCCGGTCGCCGAGCCCGAACCACTCCGGCTTCGCCCCGTACGCGGCGAGTTCCTCCTTCGCGTTCCAGGTTTCACCCGCATGCCCCCACCCCCGCACCGGGTCGATACCCCCGCCGAGGGTGTACATGCAGGTGTCCAGATCCGGGCAGATCCGCAACCCGTGCATCCACACATCGTCACCGACATTGACCACCGCCGTGATCCGATGCGACGAACCCCCACCATCCGGCGCATCAACACCGAGAAGCCGCCGCACCCCTTGCAGGAACCGGGCCCCACCGACCCCGCCAACCAATACAGTCACGTTCACGGTGCAAGCCTAGGCGGTGGCCGTCGGCGTCCGGTGGGCTGCTTCCCCAGGGCGATTGGAGAGCGCGAAATAGTAATCGACTTTTTGCCGTTAGCTTGACCGCGACACGCTGGGCGTGTCTAATCACAAATATGTCATTCCAACGTTGCGGACGTGGAATCACTTGCAGCGGGGATCAATTCGAACGGTTGTTCGAACGGGGTGGCAGGGGTGTTCGGTTCGGGGTACATGATCGATCAAAATTTTCTGCGCTATCACAGGTGAGGAGGCGGAACGATGCCCAATGAGCAGCTCGAGTCGGAGACTCGCTGGAGCACAGTAAGCGACGAACCGCAGACCAATTCCGAAGCAGGCGCAGCGGACGGCGTCTGTGTTCAAGAAGTCTGTGTGCAAGAAGACGGTGTGCAACAAATAAGTGTGCAAGAAAGCAGTGTGAAAGAAATTCCTGTGCCGGAACTCGTCGCGCAGGAAGTCGAGACGGCGGGCCCCCGCCCGGTATTGAGTCTGGTGACCGGTTTCGACGAATTGTTCGACACCATCGAGGATCAGTGGCAGGAACGTGCACTTTGCGCGCAGACCGACCCTGAGGCCTTCTTCCCCGAAAAGGGGGGCTCCACCCGAGAAGCGAAGCGCATCTGCCTCGGCTGCGAGGTGCGGGACGAATGCCTCGACTACGCACTGGCCAATGACGAGCGGTTCGGTATCTGGGGTGGTCTGTCGGAGCGTGAGCGCCGGCGGCTGAAGCGGGGGATCGTTTAGTCAGTCATCATCGCCCGGCAGATCCGGGTCGATGACCTCGGGTTCGACTCCGAGGTAGGTACTCACCTGCTGTACGAGCACGTCGTGCACCAGGTCGGTGAGATCGTCCGGATCCTTGGCGCGCTGTTCCAGCGGTCGCCGGAACAGGACGACTCGCGCCCGCGTCGTGGATCCGTGCCGGTCGATGCCTGCCGGGATCAACCGGGACAGCGGCACGGGCCCGTCCGCCACGACCTCGGCGGGCCAGTTGACCGAATCCGGGTCGAGCGCATGAATCTTCGGGACTTCGTCGACAGCGATGTCCAACTTCGTGAGGCGTTCACGCCAGCGTGAGTCGATCGGCGCGAACGCCTCCAGAACCACCAGATCGAATTTCTCCGCGCGGCTGCGTCGCGCCGGCGCGTCCGGGGGGAACACGGACCCGCGGATCCCACGTCCCCGTCGGTCGACGGATCGGGTGGTGACGGGACGCCTGCGTCGTGCTCTGGACATGGAGTGGACATTACGACAGCCGGACACTGTCGGTGTGTCCGAGTAGGTGTCGGGCCTTCGTGGGGCTAGGCTTCTTAGCTGTGAGATCTCTGCGTCGATGCTGCCGCCCCGGGTGCAAGAACCCCGCTGTCGCGACGCTCACGTACGTCTACTCGGACTCCACCGCCGTCGTCGGCCCGCTCGCAACTGTCGACGAGCCGCACTCGTGGGATCTGTGCGAAACGCACGCGTCGAGGATCACCGCACCCAAGGGTTGGGAACTGGTTCGGTACGAGGGCGGATTTTCGTCGAGCACCCCGGACGAGGACGATCTGACCGCGCTGGCGGAGGCCGTGCGGGAGGCGGGCCTCGGCGATCGCGGAAGGTCCGAGCGGACCGTGTCCACCGAGGAGCGCGCCGAAACCGGCACCCAGCCCGGCCCGGCTCGTACCGGCCGGCGTGGCCACCTGCGGGTTCTTCCCGACCCTGCCAACTGACGTCCCAGCTCGTCCCGGGCCTGCGGTCCGCGGCGTGCCGTGCCCGCGACGGGCAGGCATTAGGCTTTGCGCCAGCACTGGTGCTCGAAAAGGAGAAAACAGAAGTGGCGCGATCAGCCGAGTCCGTACATGCCGTGATCAAGGCTTACGACGTGCGGGGTGTCGTCGGTGAACAAATCGATGTCGCGTTCGTGCAGGACGTGGGTGGCGCGTTCGCACGACTCGTCCGCGCGGAGAGTGCCACGAAGGTCGTGATCGGTTACGACATGCGTGCGTCGTCCCCGGAACTCGCCCGCGCGTTCGCCGACGGTGTCACCGCCCAGGGTCTGGACGTCGTGCTCATCGGACTCGCGTCCACCGATCAGCTGTATTTCGCGTCGGGACTGTTCGACTGCCCGGGTGCGATGTTCACCGCGAGCCACAACCCGGCGAAGTACAACGGCATCAAGCTGTGCCGCGCGGGCGCGAAGCCGGTGGGGCAGGAGACGGGCCTCGCCGCGATCGCCGCGGAGGTCGTCGACGGGGTGCCCGCGTACGACGGCGCCGCGGGTGAGGTGTCCGAGGAGGACGTGCTCGAGCAGTACGCGAGTTTCGTCCGCGGGCTGGTGAACCTGTCCGGCCTCCGGCCGCTGACGGTGGCCGTGGACGCGGGCAACGGCATGGGCGGGCACACCGTCCCCGCAGTGTTCGAGCCGATGCCGGTGAAGCTGCAGCCACTGTACTTCGAACTCGACGGCACGTTCCCGAACCACGAGGCGAATCCGCTCGACCCGGCCAACCTGGTGGATCTGCAGCGGTACGTCCGGGAGACCGGTGCCGACATCGGTCTGGCTTTCGACGGTGACGCCGACCGCTGCTTCGTGGTCGACGAGCTCGGCAACCCGGTGTCGCCGTCCGCAGTGACGGCCCTGGTGGCCGAGCGTGAGCTGGCCAAGGAGCCGGGCGCAACCGTCATCCACAACCTCATCACCTCCCGCGCCGTGCCGGAACTGGTCACCGAACTGGGTGGACACCCGGTGCGCACCCGGGTCGGGCATTCGTTCATCAAGCAGCAGATGGCCGAGACGGGGGCGATCTTCGGTGGCGAGCACTCCGCTCACTACTACTTCCGCGATTTCTGGGGCGCCGACTCCGGCATGCTCGCCGGGTTGCACGTCCTCGCGGCACTGGGGGAGCAGGACCGTCCGCTGTCCGAACTGATGGCCAAGTACGAGCGGTACGCGGCGTCCGGAGAGATCAATTCGACGGTGTCGGACGCCGCCGAGCGGACCGACGCGGTGGTGGCGGCGTTCGCCGATCGCACCTCGGGTGTAGACCGGCTCGATGGTGTCACGGTCGAATTGCAGGGCGACGCGTGGTTCAACCTGCGCGCCTCCAACACCGAACCGCTGCTGCGACTCAACGTCGAAGCGCCCACGACGGCAGACGTAGATGCACTCGTTACCGAGATATTGGGCATCGTCCGAGCCTGACTGCCATAGTTGGAATAACAAGGTTCTGCTCGTGCTGCGAATGTGGCTTGCACTGATGAGGCTTGCACTGACGAAGAAAGGGGGTGCGGTGTCATGACAGCGCCGACGCCCCTGCTCGATCTGGACGACGGGGACGCACTGGTTTCCGCGGACACCGAGGGCGTACTCCGTTCCGCCGCAATGGGGGGTGCCCAGATCCGGGCCACCCGGTCCGCGGTCGAGGAAGGGGCTCTCGAACGACTTCAGGGGCTGCGTCCGCGCAGCGTGGTGGTGGTCACCGGCGCGGGACGGGCCAGCCGCGGTGCCGGGATCCTGACGGCGGTCCTCGCCGAACGGATCGGATTCCCGCTGGTGCGCGCCACCCGGACCCCCGTCTGGGTGGGTCCGCTCGATGTGGTCGTGGTGGCCGGCGACGACGCAGGCGACCCCCGTCTCGTGCAGGCCGTCGACGCGGCGGTCCGGCGCGGCGCCGAAGTGGTGGTCGCAGCACCGGACGAGGGACCCTTGCAGGCGGCAGCGGCCGGACGCGTCGTCATGTTCGCGCCGCGGGTCCGGGCACTGACCCGGCACGGTCTGCTCCGGTACTTCGCGGTTCTGCTGGCCGTCCTGCGGGTGGTCGGTTCGGAACGCTGGGGCGACGAGGTCCCCGACCTCGAGCAACTCGCCGACGCGGTCGACGGTGAGGCGCTGCGCGACCGGCCGAACAGCGAGGTGTTCCACAACCCCGCGAAGTCTCTGGCCTCCCGCATGCAGGGACGCCGCATCGTGCTGACCGGTGATACGGAGAGCACGGTGGAGTTGGCCCGGCACGGCGCCGAGGCGCTGCTGCACGCTGGCCGCGTGGCGACGGCGTCGGAGCTTCCGGACGTGCTGAGCGCGGCGGGCACGTTCCGCGTCGACCAGGCGCTCTCCGCGCACGACTCGATCTTCCACGATCCCGAACTGGACGGTCCGCCGCCGGCGAGCCCGGTGCGCACGTTCGTGCTGTCGGCCGATGCCGACCGGATGCTCGTCGAACGCAGGATCGCGGTCCTGGGCGACGTCGACCTCGTCGTCGCGTCGTCCGACGAGGGGCAGGTTCCCTCGCAGCGCCCCGAATTGGAACAGGCGGCGGTCCTGGTCGGCAGGCTCGACATGACTGCCGCGTATCTACAGTTGATCGGCGGTATCTAGTGCACCGACTCGAAGGTGCGCTCCGGTCCTACGCGTGGGGATCGCGCACCGCCATCGCACAGCTGCGCGGACTTCCGGTTCCCACGGCCCATCCGGAGGCGGAACTGTGGCTGGGCGCGCACCCCGGTGATCCCGCCCGCGTCATCACCGACGAGGGGCCCCGGTCTCTTCTGGACCTGGTGCACGCGGAGCCCGAACGTCAGCTCGGGAAGCGCAGTGTCGAGACGTTCGGCGAGCGCCTCCCGTTCCTCCTGAAGTTGCTCGCGTCGGAGGAGCCGTTGTCGTTGCAGGCGCACCCGAGCGCCGAGCAGGCGTGGGAGGGCTTCGCCCGGGAGAACGAGGTGGGAATCCCCCTCGAGTCCTCCGTGCGCAACTACAAGGACGCCAGCCACAAACCCGAACTCGTCGTGGCCCTCAGCAGGTTCCACGCGCTCGCCGGCTTCCGGGACCCTCAGCGCACGGTCAAGCTGCTCGAGGCGATCGCCGTTCCGGAACTGCAGCCCTACGTGGGCCTGATCGCCGGCCAACCCGACTCGGACGGTCTCCGCGCGCTGTTCACCACGTGGATCACGTTGCCGCAGCCCGTGCTCGGTGCGCTGATGCCGAGGGTGCTCGACGGATGCGTCGACTATCTGTCGAACACCAAGGACGGTGAATTCGCGGCGGAGGTCCGCACTGCCCTCGAACTGAGCGAGGTGTACCCGGGGGATGCGGGTGTGCTCGCCGCGCTCCTGCTGAACCGGGTCACCCTCGAACCGGGGCAGGGTCTGTACCTCGACGCCGGCAACCTCCACGCCTACCTGCACGGGATGGCGGTCGAGATCATGGCCAACTCCGACAACGTGCTGCGCGGGGGACTGACGCCGAAGCACGTGGACGTACCGGAGTTGCTGCGTGTCCTCGATTTCGACACCGTCGACATTCCGATCCTGGAGGCTCGGGAGCGGCCAGGCGGGGGCGAATTCGTGTATTCGACGCCGGCGCCGGAATTCGTCCTCGCGCGGATCGATCTGTCACCGGCCGGCCCGGCGGAGCACCGGCTCGACTCGGATGGGCCGCACATTCTGTTGTGCACCTCGGGTTCGGTGGAGCTGCGGTGCGGAACCGACGGCCTCGAACTCTCCCAGGGAAACGCCGTCTGGATCGCGGCCGAGGACCCCGAAGTGGTGGTGACGGCGGGCACCGAGTGTGCCCAGTTGTTCAGTGCGAGGGTTGGCTCCCCGATCGCGCGTAGCCTGTGAGCCGCCCTGCGATCCGGGAAGGCCTCCGCGGCCCGTCGTCGTGAGGGTCGTGTGCGACCGAGAGGAGGAGTCAGTTGTCGGCTCATGGGGGAAAGAAGGCGATTCTCGCCGCGCTCGGTGCCAATGCAGGTATCGCGGTTGCCAAGTTCGCCGGCTTCCTGATCACCGGCTCGTCGTCCATGCTGGCGGAATCCGTGCACTCGGTGGCCGATACCTCCAATCAGGGCCTGCTCCTGCTCGGCCAGAGGAAGGCCGAACGCGCCGCCGACGATCTGCACCAGTTCGGCTACGGGCGCAGCCGCTACTTCTATTCGTTCGTCGTCGCGCTCGTGTTGTTCAGCCTCGGTTCGCTGTTCGCGATGTACGAGGGCATCCACAAGATCCAGCATCCCGAGGAACTGTCGTCGCCACTCGTGGCGGTGGTCATCCTGGTGATCGCCATCGCGCTCGAGGGGTTCAGCTTCCTCACCGCCATGCGGGAGTCGCGTCCGCTCAAGGGGCAGGCGAGCTGGTGGGGATTCATCCGCACGTCGCGCAGCCCGGAGCTACCCGTCGTGCTTCTCGAGGACACCGGCGCACTGGTCGGTCTCGTGCTCGCGCTCGGCGGTGTCGGGCTGACGATGCTCACCGGCGATCCGGTGTGGGACGGGGTCGGCACCCTCTGCATCGGCGCCTTGCTCGGCGTCATCGCGATCATCCTCATCGTCGAGATGCAGAGCCTGCTGATCGGTGAGGGCGCCACCGCCGACGAGGAGGCGAAGATCCTCGCCGCCCTCGCCGACGGCGAGAAGATCGAGCGCGTCATCCACTGCAAGACGCAGTACCTCGGGCCCGAGGAAATCCTCGTGGCGGCGAAAGTGGCGATGGCCCCCGGTTCGGACATCGGCACGATCGCCGAGGCCATCGACGAGGCCGAGGCGCGGGTGCGGGGCGCCGTCCCGGCGGCTCGCCGCATCTACATCGAACCCGACCTGTTCCGGGCAACCGAAGGCATAGGCTGAACGGCAACTTTCGATTGAGGAGGCTGATGTGGCCATCCAGGACAAAGGCAGCGGAGGACCGGATATCGGCGGCAGGCCGACCGGATTGTTCCGCACCAAGTCGATCGAGCAGTCGATCCGCGACACCGACGAACCGGAGACCAAACTCCGCAAGGATCTGACGGCGTGGGACCTGACTGTCTTCGGTGTCGCAGTCGTCATCGGTGCCGGCATCTTCACGCTCACCGCGCGCACCGCAGGCAACGTCGCGGGTCCCTCGGTGTCGGCGGCGTTCGTCATCGCCGCCATCGCGTGCGGCCTCGCCGCGCTCTGCTACGCGGAGTTCGCCTCGACCGTTCCGGTCGCGGGCAGCGCGTACACGTTCTCCTATGCGACGTTCGGTGAACTGGTCGCGTGGATCATCGGCTGGGACCTCATCCTCGAATTCGCGCTCGCCGCGTCGGTCGTGGCGAAGGGCTGGTCGCTCTATCTCGGTGAGGTGATCGGCAACCATTCGCCGATCGCGCAGATCGGCTCGGTCAAATTCGACTGGGGCGCGGTACTCATCGTCGCGATCATCACCGTCGTGCTGGCGACGGGCACCAAGCTGTCGTCGCGCGTCTCACTCGTGATCACCTCGATCAAGGTGGCCGTCGTCCTGGTCGTCGTGGTCGTCGGCGCGTTCTACATCGACCCCGACAACTACTCGCCGTACATTCCGCCGTCCGAGGCGGGCAGCACGGGCGAGGGTATCCATCAGTCCCTGTTCTCGTACGCCACGGGCGCGGGCGGCAGCACGTTCGGCTGGTACGGGCTGCTCGCGGCGGCCAGCCTCGTATTCTTCGCGTTCATCGGGTTCGACATCGTCGCCACCACCGCCGAGGAGACGAAGAATCCGCAGAAGGCGCTGCCCCGCGGAATCCTGGGCTCCCTGCTGATCGTGACGATCCTGTACGTGGCGGTGACGCTGGTGCTCACCGGCATGGTCGACTACCACGAATTGGCCGGGGACAGTTCCAATCTGGCCACCGCCTTCGGCATTCACGGGATCACGTGGGCGAAGAACCTGATCTCGTTCGGTGCACTGGCCGGCCTGACCACCGTGGTGATGGTCCTCATGCTCGGGCAGACCCGCGTGCTGTTCGCCATGTCCCGGGACGGGCTGATGCCGAGGCGGCTGGCGCCGACCGGCAAGCACGGCACCCCCGTTCGGATCACCGTGCTCGTCGGTGTCGTGGTGGCCGTGCTGGCGGGCGTCTTCCCGATCGGCACCCTCGAGGAGATGGTGAACATCGGAACGCTGTTCGCGTTCGTCCTCGTGTCGATCGGCGTGATCGTGCTGCGCCGCACCCGCCCGGACCTGCCCCGCGGATTCCGGGTCCCGTTCGTGCCGGTGGTGCCCATCCTCGCGGTTCTCGCCTGCGTGTGGCTGATGGTCAACCTGTCCGTCGAGACGTGGATCCGGTTCATCGTGTGGATGGTGCTCGGTGTGATCATCTATTTCGCCTACAGTCGCCGTCACTCGATGATGGAGCGGCGGAGCCGCGGCGAGGTCTGACACGCCGGAGGGTGTCCTGCTGGGGCGCAGGGGGTTTCGGTGCCTCGCGGTGGTGTGCCGCCGTAATTCGTTGGGACGACTCCCCGGACGAGCGGAGCCGACCGGATTACGGTGCGGCGAAAGCGGGGCACTAAGGTCGTCGCCATGACTTCGTCGCGTGTCCGGGTGCCCTATCAGGAGGCTGCGCGGCTGCTGCTGCGTCAGTCGGTGCTGGACGCGATGCGGGATCTCCTGTTCGAGAAGGACTGGTCCGACATCACGATGTCGGATGTCGCGGCCGGTGCCGGGGTGAGCAGGCAGACGCTCTACAACGAGTTCAAGTCCAGGCAGGGGCTGGCGGAGGCGTACGCCCTCCGGCTCGCCGACGAACTGGTCGACGCGGTCGACGAGGCGCTGGTGACGAACGTCGGGCAGGGCCGCGCCGCGCTGCTCGCCGGTTTCACCGCGTTCTTCGCGGCCAGCCTGTCCGACCCTCTGGTGCAGTCACTTCTGCGCGGCGAGACCAAGCCCGACCTGCTGCGGCTGATCACGACCGAGAGCGCCCCGATCATCGAGCGGGCGTCGACGCGGCTCGCCGAGGTGTTCCAGCGGGGCTGGGTGCGGGCGAACCCGTCGGACGCGGGGATCCTCAGCCGCGCCATCGTGCGTCTCGCTATGAGTTACATCTCGATGCCACCCGAATCCGAGGCCAACGTCGCCGAGGATCTGGGTGCTCTTCTGGGTCCTTTCGTGGACGAGGCGGTCGGCGGAGCCGATCGGGAGTGATCGCCCGGCCGCGCAGCGTCACGTGAGTGTGACCCCCGGGCCGCAGTACCGATAGCCTTGACCGAAACAGCAGTCAACCAGGAGAGGCAGATGACGACCTCAGTTTCAACCACGCCCGTGGCCGAGAGCCGTAACGGGATCGATTTCAAGGTGGCGGACCTTTCGCTCGCCGAGTTCGGCCGCAAGGAGATCCGGCTCGCCGAGCACGAGATGCCGGGACTGATGGCCCTCCGTCGCGAGTACGCAGAGGTGCTGCCGCTCAAGGGTGCTCGCATCTCCGGTTCGCTGCACATGACCATCCAGACGGCCGTGCTCATCGAGACGCTCACCGCGCTGGGCGCCGAGGTCCGCTGGGCCTCGTGCAACATCTTCTCGACGCAGGATCACGCCGCCGCCGCGATCGTCGTCGGCCCCCACGGCACACCGGAGGAGCCGCAGGGCACCCCGGTCTTCGCGTGGAAGGGCGAGACGCTCGAGGAGTACTGGTGGGCCGCCGAGCGGATGCTCACCTGGCCGGACGCCGACAAGCCGGCGAACATGATCCTCGACGACGGCGGCGACGCCACGATGCTCGTCCTCAAGGGCGCGCAGTTCGAGAAGGCGGGCGTCGTGCCGCCCACCGACGACGACCAGGATTCCGACGAGTACAAGGTGTTCCTCGCCCTGCTGCGTCAGTCCCTCGAAGCAGACAAGACCAAGTGGACGAAGGTTGCGGAGTCGGTCCAGGGCGTCACCGAGGAGACCACGACCGGTGTCCTGCGTCTGTACCAGGTCGCTGCTGCCGGTGAACTCGTCTTCCCGGCCATCAACGTCAACGACTCGGTCACCAAGAGCAAGTTCGACAACAAGTACGGCACCCGCCACTCGCTGCTCGACGGCATCAACCGCGGCACCGACGTGCTGATCGGCGGCAAGGCCGCGCTCGTCTGCGGTTACGGCGACGTCGGCAAGGGTTGCGCAGAGGCGCTGCGCGGGCAGGGTGCCCGCGTCGCGGTCACCGAGGTCGACCCCATCAACGCCCTCCAGGCACTGATGGACGGCTTCGAGGTGAAGACGGTCGAGCAGGCCATCGGCTGGGCCGACATCATCATCACGTCCACGGGCAACAAGGACATCATCACGTTCGATCACATGAAGCAGATGAAGCACCAGGCCATCCTGGGCAACATCGGTCACTTCGACAACGAGATCGACATGGCCGGCCTCGAGCGTTCCGGTGAGATCACCCGCATCAACATCAAGCCGCAGGTGGACGAGTTCCGGTTCAAGGACGGCCACTCGATCATCGTGCTGTCCGAGGGGCGCCTGCTGAACCTCGGCAACGCGACCGGCCACCCCTCGTTCGTGATGAGCAACAGCTTCTCCAACCAGGTGATCGCCCAGATCGAGCTGTGGACGAAGCCGGAAGAGTACGACAACGAGGTGTACCGCCTTCCGAAGCACCTCGACGAGAAGGTCGCGAAGATCCACGTCGAGGCCCTCGGTGGCACCCTCACCAAGCTCACCAAGGAGCAGGCGGAGTACATCGGCGTCGACGTCGAGGGCCCGTTCAAGCCCGAGCACTACCGGTACTAGAGGCCGCGGCGTCCCCCGGTCCGTCGCGTGCGGGCCGGGGGATAGCCTTTCTCCCCGTGGGAACACTGATTGCGCTGGAAGGCCTGGACGGCGCGGGCAAGCGAACACTCGTCGGAGCGGTCGTGGCCCGCCTCGCCGAACGGGGTCTGACGGTCGGCACCCTCGACTTTCCGCGGTACGGCCGGTCCGTGCACGCCGATCTGGCATCCGAGGCGCTCAAGGGCGCGCACGGGGACCTCGCCGACTCCGTGCACGCGATGGCCGTCATGTTCGCGCTGGACCGGTCCGGTGCCGTCGGCGAGCTGTCCGCGCTGCTCGCCGGCCACGACCTGGTGATCCTCGACCGCTATGTGGCGTCCAACGCCGCGTACGGCGCGGCCCGGTTGCACCAGGCGGCGGACGGGGAGTTCGTCGGCTGGGTGGCGAACCTCGAATTCGAGCGGCTGGGGCTGCCCCGACCCGACCTGCAGCTGTACCTGGATGTTCCCGTGGCGCTCGCCGCGCAACGCGCCCGTGGCCGCGAATCGGCGGATTCCAGCCGGTCGCTCGACGCCTACGAACGCGACCGTGGGCTGCAGGAACGCACCGGTGAGGTGTACCGCGAGCTGGCCGTGAAGGACTGGATTTCGCCGTGGTGGGTGCTCACCCCGGACACCGATCCGGTCACGCTCGCCGAAAACCTGGCACTCTTGAGTGACGACACGGCACGCCGTGACGAGAAAGAACACGGCACGCCGTAACGGCGAACGGGCTGTTACGGCCTCCGAAGATGCAACGATAGGGACATGAAGCCAAGGATTCTGGTTGTCGACGACGACACTGCGCTCGCGGAGATGCTCACGATCGTGCTCCGCGGCGAAGGATTCGATCCGTATGTGGTGGGGGACGGGACCCAGGCGCTCACCGCGGTCCGGGAGACACGCCCCGACCTGGTGCTGCTCGACCTGATGCTGCCCGGCATGAACGGCATCGACGTGTGCCGTGTCCTGCGGGCCGATTCCGGTGTTCCCATCGTGATGCTGACCGCGAAGACGGACACCGTCGACGTGGTCCTCGGATTGGAATCCGGCGCGGACGACTACATCATGAAGCCGTTCAAGCCCAAGGAGCTGGTGGCTCGGGTCCGCGCTCGGCTTCGCCGGACCGAGGACGAGCCGGCCGAGCTGCTCAGCATCGCCGACATCGTCATCGACGTCCCCGCCCACAAGGTGAGCCGGGGCGAAGAACTGATCTCCCTCACCCCCCTCGAGTTCGACCTGCTGGTGGCTCTGGCGCGCAAGCCGCGACAGGTGTTCACCCGTGAGGTGCTGCTCGAGCAGGTGTGGGGTTACCGACATGCGGCCGACACCCGACTGGTCAACGTGCACGTGCAGCGCCTGCGCGCCAAGGTCGAGACTGATCCCGAGAATCCCGAAGTGGTTTTGACGGTCAGGGGGGTCGGCTACAAGGCCGGACCGCCGTGACAGGTGTTTCCCGATGGCGGCGTCGTGTCAACCGACGCGTTTCGCCGATCCTTCGGTGGGGTCACTCACTGAGCAATACCCTCGCGCACACGTGGCGTCGTTCGCTGCAGCTGAGGGTCGTCGTCTCGACGTTGACGTTGTCGCTCATCGTCATCGTCGTGCTCGGCGTCGTGCTGACGAGTCAGATCACCGACCGTCTGCTCGAGACGAAGATCAACGCGGCCACCGAGGAGATGGACCGTGCCCGGAGCACGGTGGAGGGGCAGCTGGCAGGCGCGGACGACAGTAGTTCGCCCACCACGCAGCTCGACGGCGCCAGGGCCGCCCTGACGAACCGTGAACCCGACGCCGGGCAGGCGTCGGGTTCGGCGGGGACGTTCGACCCGGTGCTGATCGTGCCCGGTGACGGCCCCCGTGCGCCGACGTCGAGTGGTCCGGCGGACCAGATCCCGGAGTCGCTGCGGGCGTTCGTCCAGGCCGGTCAGGTGGCGTACCAGTTCGCCACCGTGAACGATCCGGAAGGCTATTCGGGGCCGGCGCTGATCGTCGGGAGCCCGACCGCGTCGGCGATCTCCACACTCGAGCTGTACCTCGTGTTCCCGCTGGCCAGTGAGGACCGCAGCCTGTCGCTGGTCCGCGGCACGCTGCTGGTGGGTGGCGCCGTGCTCGCCGTGCTGCTCGCGGCCATCGCGCTCCTCGTCGCCCGGCAGGTGGTCCTGCCCATCCGGTCGGCGTCACGGATCGCGGTGCGTTTCGCGGACGGCCGGTTGAAGGAACGGATGCCCGTGCGCGGCGAGGACGACATGGCCCGGCTGGCGATGTCGTTCAACGAGATGGCGGAGAGTCTGTCCAAGCAGATCACCCAGCTCGAGGAGTTCGGAAATCTCCAGAAGCGATTCACCTCCGACGTGAGCCACGAACTACGGACGCCGCTGACGACCGTGCGCATGGCGGCCGACCTCATTCACGACGGCAGCGACGATCTCGACCCCGTGCTGCGGCGGTCCTCGGAGTTGCTGGTCGCGGAACTGGACCGATTCGAGGGGCTGCTGGCCGACCTCCTCGAGATCAGCAGGCACGACGCCGGCGTCGCGGAACTGGCCGCCGAGCAACTCGACGTCCGGATGTGTGCGCGTGCGGCGATCTCGACCGTCCGCCACCTCGCGCGCGAGAGCGGGACCGAACTGATCGTGGACCTGCCCGATCAGGCGGTGATGGCCGAGGTGGATCCGCGTCGGGTGGAGCGCATCCTGCGGAACCTGCTGGCGAACGCGATCGATCACGGAGAAGGCAAGCCGGTGCTGCTGCGCGTGCGCGCCGACGACAGCGCTGCGGCGTTCATCGTGCGCGACCAGGGCGTGGGCCTGCGGCCGGGCGAGGAGAAGCTGGTGTTCAACAGGTTCTGGCGGTCCGATCCGTCGCGCGTGCGGCGGTCGGGCGGTACCGGCCTCGGACTCGCGATCAGCGTGGAGGACGCGAATCTCCACGACGGCAGGCTCGAGGCGTGGGGTGAACCCGGCCAGGGCGCCTGCTTCCGGTTGACGCTGCCCCGGGTGCGGGGACGCAAGGTCGTGTCGAGCCCGCTGCCGCTGAAACCAGGAACCGTGAAATACGTTCAAGGACAGCCGGTTCCGGGCGACGACACGTTGCCGGTGCGCAACGAGGCCCCGGAGGCGGCGGCCGACGAGTCCCGCACGATTCCCAAGCAACGTGAGCGTGCGCACGTCGGTGACCGGGACGGTGCGCACGTGCCGGAGTCGGACCTGTGACGCCCGGCCGGCGATCCGCCCTGCAGTCGCGGTCGGTGTGCGGTGCGATCGCCCTCGCGGTGCTCGTGACCGTCAGCGGGTGCGCGAGCCTCCCGGATTCGTCCACCCCGCAGGCGATCGGCACGATCAACCGTGACTCGCCGGGCTCGAGTGTCGCGGCCCCGGCGCCGGGACGCGAACCAGACCTGCTGCTGCGCGACTTCTTCAAGGCCAGCACCGATCCGACCGACCGGCACCTCGCGGCCCGCCAGTTCCTCACCCCCGGTGTGTCCGGCAGGTGGGACGACGCGGCCAGCGCCACGATCGTCGACAAGGTCGACGTGCTCCCGGAGACCCGGTCGGCCGACCAGGCGACGTACACGATCCGCGCCAACAAGGTGGGTCAGCTCGAGCCCGGTGGGCTGTACGTTGCGGAGGAGGGCAGTTTCGAGACGAAGATCAGTCTCGAGCTGCAGGGCGGCGAATGGCGGATCTCCGAACTCCCCGCAGGCGTGATCCTCGATCGGGCGCAGTTCCTGAACACGTACCAGCGCAAGTCGCTGTACTTCCTCGACCCGGCCGGGACGACGGTCGTGCCGGACCCGCGCTGGGTGTCGGGCGCCCAGGACCAGATGGCGTCGCAGCTGATCGGCCTGCTGATCGACGGGCCCAAGGCCGCGCTCGCCCCGGCCGTCCGCAACGAGCTCGGTGACGGGGTCTCGGTGCGCGGCCCGATCACGAAGGCCGACGGCCGCACCGCGCAGGTCGGGGTGGGGCTCGGCGGGATCCGGATCGACTTCGCCGGCGTGCCGCCGATGGACGCGCAGCAGAAGCAGCTGTTCGCGGCGCAGGTGATCTGGACGCTGGCCAACGCGGAGATCTCGGGCCCCTACGTGCTGCTCGCCGACGGCGAGCCGTTCGACGAACGGTTCCCGAACGGGTGGACCACCGCCGACGTCGCGTCCATGAACCCGTTCGCGACGTCCAGCGCCACCGTCGGCCTGCACGCGCTGCGCGAGGGGTCGATGGTGAGCGTCACCGAGACCGGTGTCACCCCGGTGCCCGGGTACTTCGGTTCGGCCCGCAACATGCGGTCGCTCGCGCTGTCGCAGGACGGGAAACTGGTCGCCGCGGTCGCGGACACCGGGCGTCCCGCGCCGGAACCCGCGAGTTCGCTGATGGTCGGGGCGTACGAGGACGGTGCCGCATCGGTGCTCGAGGGTGGCGCGATCACCCGACCCACGTGGGCGCCCGACAACTCGGCGATCTGGGCAGCGGTCAACGGCAACACGGTCATTCGGGTGTTGCGCGAGCCCGGCACCGGCCGGACGTCGGTGGTCAACGTCGACGCAGGCGCCGTCACCGCACTGGGCGCCACGATCACCGAGTTGCGCCTGTCCCGCGACGGGGTGCGTGCGGCACTGATCGTCGACGGCAAGGTCTATCTCGCCATCGTCACCCAGACGCCGGGTGGTCAGTACGCGTTGACGAATCCCCGTGCGGTCGCGATCGGGCTGGGCAGCCCGGCGCTGTCCCTGGACTGGAGCACGAGCGACACGATCGTCGTCGCGCGTGCGGCGTCGGACATCCCGGTGGTGCAGGTGGCCGTCGACGGTTCGCGGATGGACGCGCTGCCGAGTCGCAACCTGACCGCGCCGGTGGTGGCCGTGGACGCGTCGACGACCACGGAGTTCGTCGCCGACTCCCGGGCGGTGTTCCAGTTGAACAACAACGATCCGGCCGGCGACCGGTACTGGCGGGAGGTTCCCGGGTTGACGGGTGTGAAGGCGATCCCGGTCCTGCCGGGCTGAGGCCGCCGCTGCGGGCCGGCTGTCGGTGCGAACGCGGATACTGCCCGCATGCGCGCCCTGCCCGGTCTCCGCACCCTGCTCGACCTGATCCTGCCCGCCGAGTGCGGCGGGTGCGGGGTGCCGGGCACCCAGTGGTGTGCCCGCTGCGCCACGGAGTTGGCCGACGATCCCGTGCTGCTCCGGCCGCGGGTGGACCCCGGCGTCGGGGTGTGGGCGCTCGGGCCGTACTCGGGTGCCCGCCGCCGGGCCGTCATCGCCGCGAAGGAGCGTGGGCGGCGCGATCTCGCTGCGCCGCTCGGATCCGCCGTAGCGGGCGCTCTGAGCCGTCTGCAACAGTGGGGTGAACTCGACCCGCCGGACGTCGCCCCGGTGGTCCTCGTGCCGGCTCCGACGCGTCCGCGGGCGGCCCGTGCACGCGGCGGTGACCCCGTCACGCGGATCGCCGTCGCCGCGGTAGGGGACAGGCGCGTGTGTCCCGCGCTCGTGATGCGGCGCGCCGTGCGTGATTCGGTCGGACTGAACGCAGATCAACGTCGAGTAAACCTAGAGGGTGGCGTTCGGTTGACGCGCAGCGGCGCAGCATTCGCGCGACATCTCGAGTCGGAATCGCCGTCATTGCACAGGGTTTCGGTGGTTCTTCTGGACGACGTGTCGACCACCGGCGCGACCGCGACCGAGTCGGTTCGGGTGTTGTCGAGAGTGGGTATCCGGATCAGCGCGGTGGTCGTGGTGGCGGGTGTTGGATGAAATTCTGCCGAACAGTGGCACTCGCGCGCGTTACGTACTAGCGTCGCGGACACACCCGAAAACACAGGTAGGAGGTGGAACTTCGAACCTGGTGCCGGGCGGACCCCCTTCCGGCATTGCTCAAACTCGCCGCCGCCCATCAAGGGGCGGGGCCGTAATCGGGAGGTACGAGTGACGACCCCTTCGCAAGCCTCGGTTTTCGTCGACGACCGCACCACGGAAGCACAAGAGAAGACGGATACCCCCACCGCCGAGATCGTCGTCAAGGGACGCAACGTCGAGGTACCCGACCACTTCCGCGTGTACGTCTCCGAGAAGCTGTCGCGCCTCGAGCGCTTCGATCCCTCCATATTCCTGTTCGATGTCGAACTTCACCACGAACCCAATCGGCGCCAGAGGAAGAACTGCCAGCGCGTCGAGATCACTGCCCGAGGCAAGGGGCCGGTAGCCCGAGCCGAGGCATGCGCCGACAGTTTCTATGCAGCATTCGAGTCGGTGACCGCCAAGCTCGAGAGCAGGCTCCGCCGCACGAAGGATCGCAAGAAGGTCCATTACGGGGAAAAGACCCCGGTGTCGGTGGCGGAGGCCACCGCCGCACTCGCCGAGGACGACAGTCTCGGCATCAGTCCCGACATCTCCCTGGACGGTCAGGTGTCGGACGAGCACACACCGGGTCATGTCGTGCGTACCAAGGAACACAAGGCCACGCCGATGACCGTCGACGACGCTTTGTACGAGATGGAGCTGGTAGGACACGATTTCTTCCTGTTCCACGACAAGGAGTCGGACAAGGCGACCGTCGTCTACCGGCGGCACGCGTTCGACTACGGATTGATCCGTCTGGCGTGATGTACTCCCGTTCCGCCTGACGATCCGAGCGGTCGGTCTACTCGTCCGATCGCGGAAGCGCCTACCATGGAATCCGGCCGGGGTTCTCGGACCTCCGGCCGGATTTTGTGTGTCACCCATCCACTGCCGAAGATTGAGGACGAACAAGACTGTGCCGTCGCTGTCGCTATCGAAGCTGCTCCGTGTTGGTGAAGGTCGCATGGTCAAGCGGCTCAAGCACATCGCCGACCACGTTTCCTCGCTGTCGCCCGAGGTCGAAGACCTGACCGACGAGCAACTCCGCGCGAAGACCGAGGAGTTCCGCGCCCGCTACCGTGACGGCGAGACGCTCGACGAGCTGCTGCCCGAGGCGTTCGCGGTCGCCCGCGAGGCGTCCTGGCGGGTCATCGACCAGCGGCACTTCCACGTGCAGATCATGGGCGGCGCCGCCCTCCACTTCGGCAACATCGCCGAGATGAAGACGGGTGAGGGCAAGACCCTGACCTGCGTGTTGCCCGCATACCTCAACGCGATCGCCGGGGACGGCGTGCACGTGGTCACGGTCAACGACTACCTCGCCAAGCGCGACTCCGAATGGATGGGCCGCGTCCACCGCTTCCTCGGACTCGACACCAGCGTGATCCTGTCCGGCATGTCGCCCGCCGAGCGTCGCGCGGCCTATGCGGCGGACATCACGTACGGCACCAACAACGAGTTCGGGTTCGACTACCTGCGCGACAACATGACGCACTCCCTGGACGATCTCGTCCAGCGCGGTCACAGCTTCGCCGTGGTCGACGAGGTCGACTCTATCCTCATCGACGAGGCCCGGACCCCGCTCATCATCTCCGGCCCCGCCGATGCGTCGAGCAAGTGGTACGCGGAGTTCGCCCGCATCGCGCCGCTGCTCAAGCGTGACGTGCATTACGAGGTCGACATCCGCAAGCGCACCATCGGCGTCCACGAGGCCGGCGTCGAGCTCGTCGAGGACCAGCTCGGCATCGACAACCTGTACGAGGCCGCCAACTCGCCGCTCGTGAGCTACCTGAACAACGCCATCAAGGCCAAGGAACTGTACACGAAGGACAAGGACTACATCGTCCGCGACGGCGAAGTGATCATCGTCGACGAGTTCACCGGCCGCGTCCTCGTCGGCCGCCGGTACAACGAGGGCATGCACCAGGCGATCGAGGCCAAGGAGAAGGTCGAGATCAAGGCCGAGAACCAGACCCTCGCCACGATCACGCTGCAGAACTACTTCCGCCTGTACGACAAGCTGTCGGGCATGACGGGTACGGCCGAGACCGAGGCCGCAGAGCTGCACCAGATCTACAACCTCGGCGTCATCCCGATCCCCACCAACCGGCCGATGGTCCGCGTCGACAACGGCGACCTGATCTACAAGACGGAGGAAGCCAAGTTCGACGCCGTCGTCGACGACGTGGTGGAGCGGCACGAGAAGGGCCAGCCGGTCCTCATCGGCACCACCAGCGTCGAGCGGTCCGAGTACCTGTCGAAGCAGTTCACCAAGCGCGGGGTGGCACACAACGTCCTGAACGCGAAGTTCCACGAGCAGGAAGCCCAGATCATCGCCGAGGCCGGCCGGTCGGGCGCGGTCACGGTGGCCACCAACATGGCCGGTCGTGGTACCGACGTCGTGCTCGGCGGCAACCCCGACATCATCGCGGACATCGCGCTGCGCAAGCAGGGCCTCGACCCCGTCCACACCCCCGACGACTACGAGGCGGCGTGGGACGACGTCCTCGACCAGGTCAAGGCCGAGGTGAAGGCCGACGCCGACAAGGTCCGCGAGGCCGGCGGGCTGTACGTCCTCGGCACCGAGCGGCACGAGTCCCGGCGCATCGACAACCAGTTGCGCGGCCGGTCGGGTCGTCAGGGCGATCCGGGTGAGTCGCGGTTCTACCTGTCACTCGGCGACGAGTTGATGCGACGGTTCAACGGTGCGGCGCTCGAGTCGATCATGACCCGGCTCAATCTGCCCGACGACGTCCCGATCGAGGCGAAGATGGTCTCGAAGGCCATCAAGAGCGCTCAGACGCAGGTCGAGCAGCAGAACTTCGAGATCCGCAAGAACGTCCTCAAGTACGACGAGGTGATGAATCAGCAGCGCACGGTCATCTACAACGAGCGCCGTCAGATCCTCGAAGGCAAGGACATGGAGGGCCAGGTCGAGAAGATGATCACCGACGTGGTCACCGCCTACGTCGACGGCGCCACCGCGGAGGGCTATGTCGAGGACTGGGATCTCGAACAACTGTGGACGGCGCTCAAGACGCTGTACCCGATCGGTGTCGACTACAAGGAACTGGTCGGCGACGGCGACGACGAGACGAAGGACATCACCGCCGACGAGCTGCGCGAGACCCTGCTGAAGGACGCGCACGAGGCCTACGCACGGCGTGAGGCCGAGATCGACGGCGTCGCCGGTGAGGGATCGATGCGCGAACTCGAGCGCCGGGTCCTGCTGAGCGTCCTCGACCGGAAGTGGCGTGAGCACCTCTACGAGATGGACTACCTGAAGGAGGGCATCGGCCTGCGGGCGATGGCCCAGCGTGATCCGCTCGTCGAGTACCAGCGCGAAGGTTTCGACATGTTCGGTGGGATGCTCGAGGGCCTGAAGGAGGAGTCGGTCGGATTCCTGTTCAACCTCCAGGTCGAGGCGGCCGCCCCGCAGGCGGCGCAGGCCCCGGGTGTCAGCGTCACCGCGGCTTCCGCCGCGGCGACGGCGTCGGCTGCACCCGCTCCGGCGGCACCGCGACCGCTGCCCACCCAGGAGGCAGCGCAGCAGGCGCAGGGCACGGCGGCACCGTCGGCCCTCCGCGCGAAGGGACTGGACGACGGTGAGCCCCGCGGGCTCACGTATTCCGGGCCCGCCGAAGACGGCAACGCCCAGCTCAGCCGCCGCGGAGCGGCCGAATCGGACGATTCCGCCGACGCCGGAACCCGTCGCCAGCGGCGCGAGGCCGCGCGGTCGCAGTCGAAGGGTAAGAAGGCCCCGCGTACCAAGCGCAAGCGCTGACCGCAGCGGGGACGATCAGCCGATCACCAGCGAGGTGACGGTCCAGCCCGTGTCGGACTGTTGTTCGACACGGGCAGCGATCACGAAGATCCGTGGCCCCCGGCCGTACGTGCCGAAGGCCTCGAAGACGCAGGGCTCCACCGCGCGCAGATGCACGCGGACGAGCGCCGCCACACCGAGTCGCCGGGCAGGCGACTCCGCGAGCGCGAACGTGCGCACCACGTCGACGAGCGACGGCGCCACCAGCGGCCGCAGTTGCCGGACGTTGCGCCGCCGATCCAGCACTTCGAGAACGAGCCGGAACGCCTGCTCCGTGAACCGCTGAACGTCCGGCGACGGAATCGGCAGTGTTCCCGGGTGCCTCGCGGCGGTGCGCGGCGACGCCCCCGAGTGCGGCGACGACCGGTGTCTGCCGTGCCCGAGCGGGTGCCGCGCACCCGACTGCGCCGCCGAACCTCCCGGCAGGATCGGCGCGGCGTCGTCGCCGGCCGCCGGCTCGAAGCGCGGCACCCGTGACAGGAACGTGTAGGACTCACTCATTTCTTACCCCCCGGTTTCGGCATGAGACAGCCGTCGTAGCGGTCATAATCGCACGGATCCCGGCGTCGTGTCGCCGAACCGTGGAGCGGACCCTAGGGTGGGGACGTGCGGGGATTGATATTGGACTTCGGCGGAGTTCTCGCGGGTCCCGGTTCGGACATGGACGGCCTGTCGTCCGTCCTCGCCGGTGCCCGGACCCGTGGTGTGCGGACCGCGATCCTCAGCAACGATCCCGGCGGTCCCGGCGCGCAGTGGTTGCGGGAACTCGGCGACGGCCGGCTGGTCGATCAGGTCGTGCTGTCCGGGGATGTCGGTGTCGCCAAACCTGATCCGCGGATCTACCGGCTGACGGCCGGCGCGCTCGGTCTGGAGCCGGGCGACTGTATCTTCGTCGACGACCTGCCGGCCAACGTCCGGGGCGCAGTGGCTGTCGGGATGGTGGGCATCCACCACGTCGACGGCGCGGCCACGGCGGACGAGATAGCGATACTTCTCGAGGTGGATCGAGACGGGATGCAAGGGGGACAGGCGCCGACATGGTGACGAGACTGACTACGCAGGATGCATCGTTCTACTTCCTCGAGGCGAGCAGTACGCCGATGCACGTGGGATCGCTGGCGATCTTCCGGAAGCCGCGAAACGGGTTGTCCTACGAGGAATTACTGAACCTGGTCGAGGAGCGGTTGAGCCTGGTGCCGCGCTACCGGCAAAAGGTGCGGGAGGTGGCGCTGGGACTGTCGCGGCCGGTGTGGGTGGACGACCAGGACTTCGACATCGAGTACCACGTCCGGCGGTCGGCGCTGCCGAAGCCCGGATCGGACGCCCAGTTGCACGACCTGGTCGCACGGCTCACGTCCCGGCCCCTCGACAACACGCGTCCCCTGTGGGAGATGTATCTGGTGGAGGGGTTGTCGAACAACCGCTTCGCGATCTTCACGAAGTCTCATTCCTCGCTGGTCGACGGCGAGACGGCGCTCGAGATCGGTCAGGTGATCCTGGACCCGGCGAAGACCCGGCGGCCGATGGCCGAGGAACTGTGGATGCCGAGCCCCGCCCCCAGTGAGTCCACTCTCATCGCGGGGGCGCTGGCGGAGATGGTGTCGAGGCCGGGCGAGGGTCTGGCCGCGCTGCGGATGACGTTGGGTGACATGGCGTCTGCGCTCGGCGAGACCGTGCGCACCGTCGGTAAGCTCGCCGCCGTGGTCCGCACCGCGACGCAGGTGGCGCCGTCGAGTCCGCTCAATGCGACGATCTCCCGCAATCGGCGCTTCGCGGTGGTCAAGACCGAACTGGGCGACTACCGGAAGATCCGCGCGCAGTACGGGTGCGAGGTCAACGACGTCATCCTCGCCGTCGTGTCGGGTGCGATGCGGTACTGGCTGCTGTCCCGCGGTGAACCGGTGGCCGAGTCGACCACGGTCCGGGCCATGGTCCCGATGTCCGTGTACGCGACGGATCCCGAGGCCGACGACGAGGCGTCCCGCCGCGGCGAGTGGGCGGACCCGCGGAGCATGGTGTCGTCCTTCCTCATCGACCTGCCGGTCGGGGAACCGAACGCGGTGGTGCGGCTGTCGCACGTGGCGCACGCCATGGAGGCGCACGCGAAGCAGAGTCAGCGGGTCACCGCGGAGACCCTGGTGCGGTTGTCGGGGTTCGCGCCCGCCACGCTGCACGCGATGAGTGCCCGTGTCGCGAGCAGCTTCTCGCAGCGCATGTTCAATCTGATGATCACCAATGCTCCGGGTCCGCAGATGCCGTTGTACGTCGGGGGAGCGCGGATGCTCGAGATGTACCCGGTGTCGCCCCTGCTGAAAAACCAGACTTTGAGCATCGGCCTCACGTCCTACGACGGCAACGTCTACTACGGTTTGAATGCAGACCGTGACGCCATGGCCGACGTGGACGTGGTGGCGGCGCTGCTGTACGAATCTCTCGAGGAGTTGTTGGATGCCAGCCGGTGAGAAGTCTGCGGTGCGAATGACGGGTGACGCATGACGAGGGTGTACGTTCCCGCGACGATCGAGATCCTGCAGCGGCTCGTCGCCGACCAGGAGTTCGATCCGATGAGCCGTACCGCCTTCGCCGTCACCGCCACGCTCCGCGAGGCGTACTCGTCGGGCGACGACGACGAACTGGCCGAGGTCGCGATGGCCGAGGCCGCCCGGGCGTCGCTGCGTCTGATCGCGGGCCGGGTGGGGGAGAGCGGGAGCGACGGGGTCCGCTTCCGCCGCGCCGTGGTCGCCGCGGACATCGACGACGTGACACCCCGTCCGGACCTCGACGACGCCGTCGTCCGGTTGCCCGGTCCGGTGACTATCGGCCGGGTCGCGTCGGTGCACGTGGACCTCGCGGAGGCCGAGCGCGACATCGAACGGGCCGTGTCGGCGATCGACGAGGCGGATCTCGGGGATCCGGACGCCGAGTTCGTTCTCGGTGACGCCGAGGATCACGTTCTGGCGTGGTACGCCACCCAGGAGCTTCCGTTCCTGCTCGAACTGCTCTGACCGGTGCGTCCTCTTACCTTGGGGTAACCTACGGTACCGTAACTTGAAAACCTACGGTAGCGTAGGTCGTGACGGAAAAGGTGGAGGTCGGATGGGTCTGAAGGATTGGATCGAGGCGCCCGCAGCAGCGGTCGTGCCCGCCAAGCGGTCCAAGCTCAATTGGTTGCGCGGTGCGGCGGCACGTCTGACGACGCCGTTGCTACCCGACGACTACCTGCACCTGGCCAACCCGCTGTGGTCCGCCCGCGAGCTGCGTGGACAGATCGTGGACGTGCGCGCGGAGACGGCGGACTCCGCCACGATCGTCATCAAGCCGGGCTGGGGATTCGACTTCGACTACGAGCCCGGCCAGTACATCGGCATCGGCCTGCACATCGACGGACGCTGGCACTGGCGTTCGTACTCCCTCACCTCGCCGCCGAACTGGGACGACAAGCGCATCTCCATCGCAGTCAAGGCGATGCCTGAGGGATTCCTGTCGAGTCACCTCGTCAACGGTGTGCCGTCCGGGACGATCGTCCGGCTCGCGACGCCCACGGGCAACTTCGCGTTGCCCGACCCGCCGCCGCAGCGCATCCTGTTCCTCACCGCGGGCAGTGGCATCACTCCCGTCATGGCGATGCTGCGCACGATGAACCGGCGCGGCCAGCTCCCGGACGTCTTCCACGTCCACTCGGCGCCCACCGACGCCGACGTGATGTTCGCCGACGAACTCACCCAGCTCCACGAGGAGCACGACGACTTCCGGTGCAAGATCCAGCTCACCCGCAGCCAGGGCAAGTTCGCGTTGTCCTCGCTCGACGAGGTGTGCCCGGACTGGCGCGAACGGCAGACGTGGGCCTGCGGGCCGCTGCCGATGCTCGACGAGATCGAGACGCTGTGGCGCGACGAGAACATCGAGGGCAAGCTGCACCTCGAGCGTTTCGCCGTCTCCCGCGCGGACACGTCCGGCGAGGGCGGAACGGTGACGTTCGCCAAGGCCGACAAGACCGTCACGATCGACGGTGCCACCACTCTCCTCGAGGCCGGTGAGCAGGTCGGGGCGCTCATGCCGTTCGGCTGCCGGATGGGGATCTGCCAGACCTGTGTCGTGCCGATCCTCGCCGGGCACGCTATCGACCTGAGGTCCGGCAAGCAGCATGCCGAAGGTGACCGAGTCCAGACTTGTATCTCGGCGGCGGCAGGGGACTGCACGCTCGACGCGTGAGCGTGAGCGTGTTGTTCACCTGACTCCGCTATTCTCGGACTCTCACCAGACGGAGGAGCACGGTGGCGATCACCGACATCAAAGAGTTCGCGCATCTGACCGAAGCGGACATCGAATCGCTCGGGCGTGAGTTGGATGCGATCCGGCTCGACGTGGAGGATTCGCGCGGCGTCCGCGACGCCCGATACATCCGCCGGGCCATCAGGGCGCAACGACTGCTGGAGCTCGGTGGCCGGCTCGCACTGTTCGGGAGCCGGTACCGGCCGGCCTGGCTGGCGGGCACCGCGATGCTCTCCCTCTCGAAGATCATCGAGAACATGGAACTCGGCCACAACGTGATGCACGGCCAGTGGGACTGGATGAACGATCCGGAGATCCACTCGATGTCGTGGGAGTGGGACCAGACCGGCCCGTCCGAGCACTGGAAGCGGGCCCACAACTACTCCCATCACACGTTCACCAACATCGTGGGAATGGATTCCGACGTCGGTTTCGGCATCCTCCGGATGACCCGCGACGAGGAGTGGCGGCCGATCAACCTGCTGCAGCCGTTCGCCAACATCGTCCTGGCCGCCACGTTCGAGTGGGGGATCGCGCTCCACGACCTCACGTTCGCGGCCGAGTTGGAGGGCGCGGAGAAGGGGCAGCTCAACTCGCAGGCCAACAAGGATTTCGCCCGCAAGATCTTCCGTCAGGTCGGCAAGGACTTCCTCCTGTTCCCGGTGCTCGCGGGACCGGCGTGGAAGTCGACGCTGACGGCGAACACCACCGCCAATCTCGTGCGGAACCTGTGGGCGTATGTGGTGATCTTCTGTGGGCACTTCCCGGACGGTGCCGAGAAGTTCACCGTGGACGAATACGAGAACGAGACCCGGCACGAGTGGTACCTCCGGCAGATGCTCGGCAGCGCCAACTTCGACTCCGGCAAGATCATGGGTTTCATGAGCGGGAATCTCAGCTACCAGATCGAGCATCATCTGTTCCCCGATCTGCCGAGCAACCGGTACCCGGAGATCGCCGTGAAAGTGCGGGCGCTGTGCGAGAAGTACGACCTCCCCTACACCACGGGGTCGCTCGCCAAGCAGTACCTGCTGGCCCTGCGCACGATCCACAAACTCGCCCTGCCCGACCGCTTCCTGCGCGCGACGGCGGACGACGCCCCCGAGACGTCCTCGGAACGGAAGTTCCGCGATGCTCGCGACGCGGGTGCCGCGATGGTCGAGACGCTGCGCACGGATCCCGTGACCGGACAGCGCCGGGGTCTGCTGTCGGCGCTGCGCGCCCACGCGGAGGCCAAGATCTCGCGCCGTCGTCGGTGATTTCACTCACACCTACACTCAAGTAACCTACGGTGTCGTAACTTACGGTACGGTAGGTCATGTCAGCGCCTATCCGGTGTGAACTGTCGACCCAGCCAGGAGGAGGTCCCCCATGGCGATTGCAGATGTCAAGGAATACGCACATCTCACCGAAGCCGATGTCGAGGCGCTCGGGCGCGAGTTGGATGCGATCCGCCGCGATATCGAAGAATCTCGCGGGGAGCGCGACGCGCGCTACGTGCGGAACACCATCAGGTTGCAGCGTGGACTCGAGATCGGCGGCCGCGCAGTGCTGTTCGCGAGCAAGCGGCGCCCTGCCTGGCTGGCGGGCACGGCCTTGCTCTCCCTCTCGAAGATCATCGAGAACATGGAACTCGGCCACAACGTCATGCACGGCCAGTGGGACTGGATGAACGATCCGGAGATCCACTCCACCTCGTGGGAGTGGGACGTGACGGGACCGTCCGCTCACTGGAAGCAGACGCACAACTACATCCACCACAAGTACACCAACGTCCTCGGCATGGACGACGACGTCGGATACGGACTGCTGCGCGTCACACGTGACCAGCGGTGGAAGCCGTTCAATACCGGCAATCTCCTCTACAACACCCTGCTGGCGCTGTTCTTCGAGTACGGCATCGCGGCGCAGCACCTCGAACTCGGCAAGGTCGCCAAGGGGCGCGTACCGAGCGAGGAAACCCAGCGCAAGCTTCGCGAGGTCGGCGAGAAGATCGGCAAGCAGATCCTCAAGGACTACGTGATCCACCCCGCGGTCACCGGTCCCGCGTGGAAGAGCACGCTCACTGCCAATATCGCCGCGAACATGATCCGCAACGTGTGGACCAACGCGATCATCTTCTGCGGGCACTTCCCGGACGGCGCCGAGAAGTTCACGAAGGCCGACATCGACAGCGAGACGCAGCCCGAGTGGTACCTGCGCCAGATGCTCGGTAGCGCGAACATCGACGGCGGCAGGCTGATGGACTTCATGTCCGGCAACCTGAGCTACCAGATCGAGCACCACCTGTTCCCCGACCTGCCGAGCAACCGCTACGCGGAGATCGCCGTCCGGGTGCGGGAGTTGTGCGAGAAGTACGACTTGCCGTACACCTCCGGCCCGTTCCTGGTGCAGTACGCGAAGTCGTGGCGCACCATCGCCAAGCTGTCGTTGCCGAACAAGTACCTCAAGGCGACCACGGACGACGCGCCGGAGACGGCGTCGGAGCGCAAGTTCGGTGGAAACACCACGGCGACAATCGATCCCGTGACCGGCCGCCGTCAGGGGTTGAGTTCCGCGATCAAGCGCACCCGCAAGCGTCGCGGTCTGCGCGCGCTGCTTTCCCGCTAGACAGTTCCGCCACGGCGCGGTTCGTCCCTCACCAGGCCTCGTTGGACGCGATGGCCGTGAGGAGGTGACGGACCGCGTCGACGCGTTTGGCGGCCTTGCCCTCGAGGTGGTCGAGCGCGCATTCGGGGTCCGCGGGCGGGCCGAGGTGGGTACACCCTCGCGGGCAGTCCTCGATGGCCGCGGCCAGATCGGAGAACGCGGCCACCACGTTCTCCGGGGAGATGTGGGCCAGTCCGAACGACCGGATGCCCGGGGTGTCGATCACCCAGCCGCCCGACGGGAGCGGCAGCGCGACCGATTGCGTGGACGTGTGCCGGCCCTTGCCCACGCCGGACACCACGCCGACGGCCCGGTCGGCGTCGGGCACGAGACGGTTGACGAGAGTTGACTTCCCGACCCCCGAATGCCCGATCAGCGCGGTGAGCCTGCCGGACAGCATGGACAGGACCTCGTCGACCGGATCGTCGCGGCCTGCCACGACCACGGGGACGTCGAGGTCGGCGAACGCGCTCGCGAACTCCTCGGGCGGCTCGAGGTCGCTCTTCGTCAGGCACACGATGGGGCTCAGCCCGCCCGCGTACGCGGCGACGAGCGCGCGTTCGACGAATCCCGTCCGCGGCGGCGGGTCGGCGAGCGCCACGACGATCAGCAACTGCTGCGCGTTGGCCACCACGATCCGCTCGTACGGGTCGGTGTCGTCGGCGGTGCGCCGCAGCACCGTGGCGCGCTCGGCCACCCGCACGATCCGCGCCAGGGTGTCGGGTTTGCCGGACAGATCGCCGACGACGCTCACCTCGTCGCCCACCACGATGGGGGTGCGGCCCAGTTCGCGGGCGCGCATGGTGACAAGGGGACGCTCGGGGTCGCCGCCCAGAACGCAACCCCACCGGCCGCGGTCGACGGCGACGACCATCGCCGACTCGGCGGCGAGGTGCTCCGGCCGGGTTTTCGTGCGCGGGCGCGTTCCTCGGCCCGGGCGCACCCGGACGTCGGACTCGTCGTACTGCCTGCGACTCAGAAGCTCGCCTTCCGACCGGTGCCCGCAGCCGCGGACAGCATTGTGGCCCACAGGTTCTCGAAACCGGGCAGCGTCTTCGCCGTGGTGCCGATGTCCTCGATCTCGATGCCGTCGACCCGCAGCCCGACGATGGCTCCGGCCGTCGCCATCCGGTGGTCGGCGTAGGAACGCCACCTCCCGCCGTGCAGGTCGGCGGGCACGATCGTGAGGCCGTCCTCGGTCTCGGTGACGTTTCCGCCGAGCGAGTTGATCTCGTGCGCGAGCGCGGCCAGCCGGTCGGTCTCGTGTCCGCGCAGATGCGCGATGCCGCGCAGGCGGGACGGGCCGTCCGCGAGTGCCGCGAGCGCCGCGACGGTCGGGGTGAGTTCGCCGACGTCGTGCAGGTCGATGTCGATGCCGGTCAGCTGCTGGGGGCCGCGGACGGTGAGGTTCGCCCCGTCCCGCCGGACGTCGGCGCCCATCGCCAGCAGGATCTCGCGGATCGCGTCGCCGGGCTGCGTCGTCTCGGCAGGCCACAGCGGAACGGTCACCTCACCGCCGGTGACGGCGGCGGCGGCGAGGAAGGCGGTGGCATTCGACAGGTCGGGCTCGATCACCCGGTCGACGGCCCGCACCGGACCGGGGCTCACCCGCCACGTGTCGGCCTCCCCGCCCGTCGCCGGGGTGGAGACCTCGACACCCGACTCGCGCAGCATCTCGACCGTCATGTCGATGTGCGGCATCGACGGGACCGTCTTGCCGTCGTGATGAACCGTGACGCCCTCGTCGAACGCGGCGGCCGACAGCAGCAGCCCGGACACGAACTGCGAAGAACCGGACGCGTCGATCGTGACCCGGCCACCGCGCAGGGAGCCCGCGCCGCGGACGGTGAACGGCAGGGAGTCGCCGTCGATGTCCGCGCCGAGACCGCGCAGCGCGTTCAGGATCGTGTCGAGCGGGCGGGTACGCGCCTGCTCGTCGCCGTCGAATTCGACCGTTCCCTCGGCGAGCGCGGCGACCGGCGGAAGGAACCGCATGACGGTGCCCGCCAGGCCGCAGTCGACCGCACCGCCCCGGAGGCGTCCGGGAGTGACCCGCAGCGTCGTGTCGGCGCCGGCCGTCTCGATGCCGATCCCCAGCGTCCGGAGTGCGTCGATCATGAGGTCGGTGTCCCGGCTGCGCAGTGCCCCGGTGAGGGTGGACGGAGCGTCCGCGAGTGCGGCGAGGATCAGCGCGCGATTGGTGATCGACTTCGATCCGGGGAGGGCGACCGTCGCGACGACGGGCGCTTCGGCACGGGGGGCGTTCCACAGGCTCAGGCTCACGGTCTCCATCTTCGCCCATCGGGCGGGTCGCCGGGCGGGGTGGGCGGCGTGTCGCGGGTGTCGGTGGTTCGTGCCACTCTGGTGGGCATGTGCGGCAGGTATGCGACCACTGCGAATCCGGCGACACTCGCGGCCGACCTCGACGCGATCAACGAGGCCGGCGAGGACGAGAGTCCGCCCGACTTCAACGTGGCGCCCACCACGCAGGTCCTCACGGTGGTCGACCGGCACGACGCCCGTCGGATCCGGCGGATGCGGTGGGGTCTCGTGCCGTCGTGGACGAAGGAGCTCGGCAAGGGCCCGGTGCTGTTCAACGCCCGGGCGGATTCGGTCGACAACAAGCCCGCCTTCCGGACCTCGTTCAAGTACAAGCGCTGCCTCGTGCCGATGGACGGCTGGTACGAGTGGCAGACCGAGACCGAGCCGGCGGCCGCCGGGAAGAAGGCGGGCAAGGCGAAGAAGATTCCGTACTACATGTCGCCGGAGGACGGCTCGCGCCTGTACATGGCCGGGCTGTGGTCGGTCTGGCACGATCCCGCGGTCGAGGAGTCGCCGCCCGTCCTGAGCTGCAGCATCATCACGGTCGACTCCGCCGCCCAGCTCGAGAACGTGCACGACCGGATGCCGCTCGTGATGCCCCGCGACCGCTGGGCCGCGTGGCTCGATCCCGAGCACCCCGCGTCCACGGACCTGCTCGAGGTGTCACCCGACGCCATCGCCGACATCACGGTCCGGCGGGTGTCCACACTGGTGAACAGCGTGAAGAACAACGGTCCGGAACTCCTCGACCCCGACGCGGCCGGTCGCGACGACGCGCAGGTGGGGGAGCAGATCAGCCTGCTGTGACCGCCGCGGTGACAGCTCCGCTGAGCCGCACCAGATCGGCGGGTGCGAGTTCGATCTCGAGTCCGCGCCTGCCCGCGCTGCACAGCACCCGGTCCCAGTCGAGCGCCGACGCGTCGACGACCGTCGGAAGTGTTTTCCGCTGTCCGAGCGGGGAGATGCCGCCGAACACGTAACCGGTGGAGCGCTCGGCCTCGGTGCGGTCCGCCATCACGGCCTTGCCTGCGCCCAGCGCCGCGGCCGCCGCCTTCAGGGACAGTTTCTCCGGCACCGGCAGGACCGCCACCGCCAGCTTGCCCGTGTCGAGTTTGATCACGAGCGTCTTGAACACCTGGTGGGCGGTGACGCCGACCGTCTCGCCCAGCGCGTCGACGGCCTCCGAACCGTACGACTCCGCCCGCTCGTCGTGCGCGTAGCTGTGCACGGTGTGGTCGATGCGCTGTGTGACGAGCAACTTCGTCGCGGGAGTGGCAGTTCCGGCCATGGACGAACACTCTGCCACGCGGTGCGGGAACACCGCGGGCGGGAGTCGTGTTGGTACCTGCAGAAGACCCGTGCATCGAAGGGAGTGGTCCGTATCGTGATGTCCTCGGTAATCGAGCCCACGTCGCGTCTGCAGTTGGCGGTAACGTTGACGCCCACGGCGACCGAAGGGATCAGCGTGCAGGAACATGACCGTCCGACGGCAGAGAAGGCCGAGCCACAGGACGAGTTGATCGCGCGTTTCGAAAGGGATGCGCTCCCACTTCTGGATCAGCTGTACGGCGCTGCTCTGAGGATGACCCGGAACCCGGCGGACGCCGAGGACCTCGTGCAGGAAACGTACGTGAAGGCCTACACGGCGTTCCGGTCGTTCCGCGAGGGCACCAACCTCAAGGCGTGGCTGTACCGGATTCTCACGAACACGTACATCAACTCGTACCGCAAGAAGCAGCGGCAGCCCGCGCAGTACCCGACCGACGAGATCACCGACTGGCAGCTGGCGGCGACGGCGGAGCATTCGTCGACCGGGCTGCGGTCCGCCGAGGTCGAGGCACTGGACGCGCTCCCCGACGACGACATCAAGGAAGCCCTTCAGGCCCTGCCCGAGGAGTTCCGGATGGCCGTCTACTACGCCGATGTCGAGGGCTTTCCCTACAAGGAGATCGCCGAGATCATGGGCACCCCGATCGGGACCGTGATGTCGCGACTGCACCGCGGGCGCAAGCAGCTCCGGGGTCTGCTCGCCGACGTCGCACGCGAACGAGGATTCAACCGTGGCGGCACCGACGAGGTGGCCGGCGACAGTGTAGTGAGTGCGGAGCAGGAGGTTTCTCGGTGAGCGAGCAGGACGAATTCGAGCAGCTCGACTGCTCCGCCGTCATCGCGGACGTCTGGCTGATGCTGGACAGTGAATGCGACGAGGCCTCGCGGGCGCGGCTGCAGCGGCATCTCGACGAGTGCGGGTCGTGCCTCGAGGCGTACGGCATCGAGGAGAAGGTCAAGAGCCTCGTGAACCGCAAGTGCGGCGGTGAGCACGCACCCGAGAGCCTGCGTCAGAGGCTCTCCATCGAGTTGCGGCGGACGATCCTCATCACGAATACCGAACCCGAGTCGTAACCCGTCAGAACAGCAATCAGGGGCCGGAAAGCATCGCTGCTTTCCGGCCCCTGGTGCGTTCTACGGCGCGTCAGGCGTTGGGACGCTTGCCGTGGTTTGCGGCGTTGCCCTTGCGACTGCGCTTCTTGCGACCACGCTTACCCATGAGTAGATCTCCCTTCTTTTCACCACAGTCTTCCACGTGTGGTTGGGTGTCCTTGCAACAGGGCTTTCTCGACACCCGGGAGTGAAGGATCACAATGGCAGAAGACGTGCGCGCCGAAATGGTTTCGACGGTGTATCAGGTTGTGGTGAGCGCGGGTGACGAGGTGAAGGAAGGCGACACCCTCGTCATCCTCGAGTCGATGAAGATGGAGATCCCCGTCATCGCCGAAGAACCCGGCACGGTCACCTCCGTGGACGTCAAGGTCGGCGACGTGATCCAGCAGGGCGACCTGATCGCGGTCATCTCCTGAGCTGACTGACACACCCCACGATGTCGACCCTGAGCGATCTGCTCGCCGAACACACCGACCTGCCCGGCGAGGCCGTCGACCACCTCCAGCGCGTCGTCGGCGAATGGCAGTTGCTCGCCGACCTCTCCTTCGCGGACGTTCTGCTGTGGGTCGGAGCGGACTCCGCGGCCACCAACCCGACCGGCACCGTGATCTGCGTCGCGCACTGCAGGCCCACCACCGCGTCGACCGCGTTCCCGGAGGACGTCGTCGGGACCGTCGTGTCGGAGTCGGAACACCCGCAGGTGCTGCAGGCGCTGCTGGAGGGCAACGTCGTGCGCCCCGAGGACGGCGGCGGGCACGCGGGTCTGCCGCCGCGCGGCGACGCGGTCCCGGTGCGGTGGAACGGCGAGGTGATCGCCGTCCTGAGCCGCGACACCAACCTGTCGCACCAGCGGGCGCAGAGTCCGCTCGAGGTGGCGTATCTCGACTGCGCGGAGGACCTGTGCCAGATGATCAGCGACGGCACGTTCCCGATCCGTGAGGCCCGCTCGGACACCAACTCGAGCCCCCGCGCCGGCGACGGCTTCATCCGCCTGGACACCGACGGCAGCGTGGTCTACGCGAGTCCGAACGCGCTGTCGGCGTACCACCGGATGGGTCTGAGCTCGGACCTGATCGGCCAGAACCTCGCCGCCACCACACGATCACTCGTGACGGATCCGTTCGAGTCGCAGGAGGTCGCCGGATACATCCGCGACACGATCGCCGACAAGCCGGGCCGCCGCATGGAGATCGAGGCCCGGGGAGCGACCGTCCTGCTGCGGGCCCTGGTACTCAAACCCGGCGGCAAGCGGGTCGGCGCCGCCGTCGTCGTGCGGGACGTCACGGAGGTGAAGAGGCGGGATCGTGCCCTGCTCAGCAAGGATGCGACGATCCGCGAGATCCATCACCGGGTGAAGAACAATCTGCAGACCGTGGCGGCGTTGCTGCGGTTGCAGGCCCGCCGCACCAACAACGAGGAGGCCCGTCAGGCGCTCAGCGAATCGGTGCGCCGCGTCACGTCGATCGCCCTCGTGCACGACACGCTGTCGATGTCGGTGGACGAGGAGGTGAACCTCGACGAGGTCGTCGACCGGCTCGTGCCGATCCTGTCCGATGTGGCGACGGTGAGCACCCCGATCAAGGTCCGCCGGGAGGGCAGCTTCGGGGTGTTCTCCGCGGAGCGGGCCACACCGCTGGTGATGGTGCTGACCGAACTCGTGCAGAACGCGATCGAGCACGCCTTCGAACCGGGCGCCGCGGGCACCGTCACGATGAGGGCGGAACGGTCGGCGCGCTGGCTGGACGTCGTGATTCACGACAACGGCAGGGGACTGCCGCCCGGTTTCAGCCTCGAGCGGTCCGACCGGCTCGGTCTGCAGATCGTCCGGACCCTGGTGGCCGCCGAACTGAACGGTTCGCTGGGTCTGCACCCGGGGGCGGAGGGTGGAACGGATGCCGTGTTACGCGTACCGCTGGGCCGTCGTGGACCGCGGTACTGACCGGCGGGCAAGCAAAAGGCCCGGCACCATGTGGTGCCGGGCCCGTCTCCTTCTGAAGTATCAGACGGTGGTGCGTGCACGCGTCCGAGCGTTCCGGCGCTTGAGTGCGCGACGCTCGTCTTCGCTCATGCCGCCCCACACACCGGCGTCCTGGCCCGACTCGAGTGCCCACGAGAGGCATTCGGCGGTCACCGGGCAGCGGTTGCAGACAACCTTGGCATCAGCAATCTGCGCGAGAGCCGGACCGCTGTTGCCCACGGGGAAGAACAACTCGGGGTCTTCGTCGCGACAGATTGCCTTGTGGCGCCAGTCCATCCTTCTGCTCCTTAACTGGGTGCGTCGTGCACCGTTTCGTCTTCATGAGTTCATGTGTGCGTAGAGAATGTTTCCGCACTGTTGCTTGTGAATGCTTTCACGAACTGGCGGGATGTCAATAGAAAACCGCCGCACCGTGGGGGAGCTCACGTAGTTAGGCTGCCCTTCGAGGCGCGCCGTCCTTTTTACCTCGCGCCGGCGCTTCCCGCTAGGTGAAAACGGGGATTCTCGAGAATTGCTCAGGGTCGCGGCGGCGCGACGACATCCAGCGCGTCGGGCACCGACACGAACTCCACCACGTTGCGAAGTCCGATGTAGTCGCCGTCCATCTGCAGTCCGATCGGCTCCGACGCGGAGATCCGCACGCACGGGACGTCGTCGACCCGGACGAGTTTCTTCGCTTTCGGCCGGGTGCCGGGGGTCAGCAGCTGGCGGGCCACCCGCAGAGTGGTGAGGATCGCGGTGGATCGCATCGCGAACACCCCGAGGCCGGTGTCATAGGTGGTGTCGGGATTGGTGTGGACTTCCCGCTTGTTCAGATACGTCCAGGGACTCGCGTTCGACACGAAGGCGTAATGAACGCCCTCGACCGGATCGCGATCGGGAACCTCGACGGTGAGGGTCGGCTCCGCGTACTTCGACCGGAAGAACACGCGCACCGCCGCGCGGACGTATTGCGCCGGTGTGGCGGGGCGCCCGTTCTTGCGGTGCATGTCGACCGCCTCACACACCTGGGCGTCCCAGCCGACGCCCGCGTTGAACGTGAACCAGCGGTGGTCACAGTGGGCGAGCCCGATCCTGCGCCGCTGCCGGTGGGAGAGGAGATCGATGAGCTGGTTGGTGGCGTCCACCGGGTCGGGAGCGATGCCGAGCGAGCGGGCGAACACGTTCGCCGATCCGCCGGGGACGACGGCGATCGGGGGTATCGGCCCCACCGTTACCGCGCTCATCGACTTCGGGCCCGGGGTGCCGAGCAGCCCGTTGACCACCTCGTTCACGGTGCCGTCGCCGCCGTGGACGATGATCAGGCCCATCCCGTCGACGCAGGCCTGCTGCGCCAATTCGGCGGCGTGGCCACGGTGCGTCGTGTGCGCGACCGTCAACCGCACCCGGCTCGACAGCGCGTGCGCGAGCAGGTCCCGCCCGGCCGGGGTCGTCGATGTGGCATTGGGGTTGACGATCAGCAGCGCGCGCACGGGGCCCAAGCCTAGCCGGGGCGGCACGTGTCACCGTCCGAGGCCGCCGGCGGCGGGGTGTTCTAGGCTGGCCGACGTGCCGAAGCCGTCTCTCAGCAAGTCCACGCCCACCACGGTCCGCGCGGCGGGCGCCCTGGTGTCGCTCGAGGGCGCGGTGGCGGTCGGTGTCGCCGTGGTGCTGGTGGTCCGGGGGCTGCTCGGGCACGACCAGAGCGTCAGCAGCGGATACGGCACCGCCGCCTGGTTCGCCATTCTCGGTGGCGCCGTGCTCGCGGCCGGGCTCGCCCTGATCTTCGGCAGGCGCTGGGGGCGGGCGATCGCGATCGTCGCCCAACTGCTGCTGCTTCCGGTGGCGTGGTCGCTGCTCACCGATTCCCACCAGCCGTTCTTCGGCGTGCTGCTCGGCGTCGTCGTGGTGGGAGCCCTCGGGTGCCTGTTCAGCAGCCCGACGTCGAAATGGATGGCCGCCGAGTACGGCCAGGAAGCCGACGCCGACAACCCGTCCGAGCGCTAACTCACCTCGGACGCGAGGCGGCCGAGCGGATCCCCGGTGAGCCGGTACGTCGTCCACTCGTCCTGCGGTCGCGCGTCGAGGGACTCGTAGAACGCGATCGACGGCTTGTTCCAGTTGACCACCGACCACGACAGCCGCGTGTAGCCGTTGTCGACGCACTCCTTCGCGAGCGTGGCGAGCAGGGCCTTGCCGTGACCGGAACCGCGTTCGGACGGGCTGACGAACAGGTCCTCGAGATAGATGCCGTGCGTTCCGTCCCATGTGGAGAAGTTCCGGAACCACACCGCGATCCCGACGACCCGGTCGTCGTCGTTCGTCGCGACGTGGGCGAACGTGGACGGCTGCGGACCGAACAGGGCGTCGTCTATCTGGTCGGCGGTGACGGTGCACTCGTCCCGGGCCTTCTGGTATTCGGCCAGTTCGTAGATCATCGCGGTGATCGCGGAGACGTCCTCGGGTACTGCGCGTCTGATCATCGGGCACCTTCCGTCGTCACGTTGTGGCTGATCACCTGTTGCGCCCCGTGCTCGAAGCCGAGGACGGAGTACGCGCCCGGCGACATCGCGAACCGGCGCCCCTCGCTGACGGGAAGCTCCGCCCAGCGCGCGATGAGCGCGCGGGAGAAGTGGCCGTGCCCGACGAGGATCACGTCACGGTCGACCAGTTGGGAGTGCGCGACGGACAGGACGAGGTCGCAGCGGGTGTGCACCTGCTCGGCCTGTTCGCCGCGCGGGCACGGGTGCGTCCACACTGTCCAGTCCGGCACCTGCTGCCGGATCTCGGGCGTCGTCATGCCCTCGTAGATCCCGTAGTCCCATTCGGCGAGCGCGTCCCAGGTGCGCTGGATCTTCAAACCCGCCAGTTCCGCCGTCTCCTGGGCGCGTTGCCGCGGGCTGACGATGACGAGGGGGTCGCGTAGCGCGAGGGCGTCCATCGCCGGGCCCACCTGCCGTGCCTGGGATTCACCCAGTTCGGTGAGGTGGACGTCGGTCCGGCCGGTGTGTTTACCCCAACGGGCCCATTCCGTTTCGCCGTGCCGGAGGAGGACGATCCGACGGCCGCGCGGCGAATCACTGGGTGGCATCCATCCATCATGTCAGTCAATCTGCGTGTATGGCTCGCCTCCGGCGACGAAGTAGGTAAGGATCGAGCCGTGACAACGGTTCTTGCAGTGGCAAATCAGAAGGGTGGGGTCGCGAAGACCACCACGGTCGCCTCACTCGGCGCAGCTCTCGTCGGGCTGGGCCAGAAGGTTCTGGTGGTGGATCTCGACCCGCAGGGGTGCCTGACCTTCTCCCTGGGGCACAACCCGGACCGCCTGGACGCCTCCGTCCACGAGGTGCTGACGGGTGACCTGGGGGCGCGCGAAGCGGTGATCGACACCGAGGACGGTGTCGCGCTCCTGCCCGCGACGATCGACCTCGCGGGCGCGGAAGCGTTGCTGCTCATGCGTCCGGGTCGTGAGTTCGCCCTCAAGCGCGCTCTGGCGCCGCTGCTGGACGACTACGACACGGTCATCATCGACTGTCCGCCGTCGCTCGGTGTGCTCACGCTCAACGGGCTCACGGCGGCGCAGTCGGTACTGGTTCCGCTGCAGTGCGAGACGCTCGCGCACCGCGGTGTGGGGCAGTTGCTGCGGACGGTCACCGAGGTGCAGCAGATCACCAACCCCGACCTGGTGCTGCTCGGTGCGCTGCCGACGCTGTACGACGCGCGCACCACCCACAGCCGGGACGTGCTGTCCGACGTGTCCGACCGCTACAACCTGCCGGTCCTCGCGCCGCCGATCCCGCGGACGGTGCGGTTCGCGGAGGCGACGGCGTCGGGTGCGACGGTCCTGGCGGGGCGCAAGAACAAGGGCGCCCAGGCGTACCGGGACCTGGCCGAGAACCTCGCCAAGCACTGGGCGGGATCCGAGCTCGCTACGTTCTCGCCTGGAAGTGGCGAGTAAGTTCCTCCGGCGTGGGATTCCACGCGGCGGGCCAATCCTGTTGGCGTAGCTGGGCATCCGTGCCCCCGTCGGCGAAGACGACGCTTCCGCAGAACAGTGTCGACCCCGGTCCGAGCAGGAATTCGACGAGCGCCGCGATCTCGTCCGGGCGTCCGCGCCTGCCGAGCGGCACCGGATAGAAGTCCAGGGCCTTGGCCAGTTCGGGGTCGAGGTCGTCCCCGCTGGTCATCGGCGTGTCGATCATGCCCGGGGCGATCGCGTTGAGCCGAATTCCGCTGCCGATCCATTCGGGCCGCACCGCTTCTCGCCGAACCCACCAGGCCAGCGCGAGCTTGGACGCCGGATACGCGGGAACGGCGGTCACCTCGTCGCCGATGCGCACCGCCTCCGCCTCGTCGCCTCGCAGGCACGCCGTCACCAGATTTTCGGGAACTCCGGGCTGGGTGGTGGTGCTGCTCGACGAGATCACCACCACCGAAGCGCCGTCCGCGCGCTCGAGGGCGGGCTTCAGGGCCGTCACGAGTTCCACGGCCCCGAAATAGTTGACGGCGATCAGCTTGCCGCCCGGGACGTGGGACAGCGATCCGAGTCCGGCGCAGCAGACGAGGCCGTCCACGACGCCGCCGCTCCTTTCGGTCACTGCGGCCGCCGCCGCGGCCCGGCCGCCGGGGGTCGACAGGTCGGCTGTCACGTCGGTGTGGCCGAGGTCGACGCCGATGACGGTGTGGCCGCCGGCCTCGAGGGTGTGGCGGCTCGCCGCCCCGATGCCCGAGGCCGCGCCGGTGATCACGTAGGTTGCCATGCCGTGAATTAGAACACGTTACACCGCGCAGCGGGTGGGGACTTCGGCCTCCGGTCCGTGCGCCGCGGAATCCGCGTCGGCGTAGTGGGCGCGCAGTCCCGTGACGCCGGGTGCCCGGTCCTCGCGCAGCACGAACCGTTCGTCGTAGTCGCCGCCGTTCTGTGAGCGGAAGGGCAACGGCGCGTCGGTGAACAGGCCGGACACGCGATCGATCACGCGGGCCGCGACGCCGGGGTAGTGCTCGGCGCTCAACCGGTCCGCGCTGTCGATCAGGACCGGGGGCAGCACGGACATCCCCGTGTACCAGAAGATTCCGTGGTGGATGGGGAACAGGACCTCGTCCATCTGGCCGTTGATTCCGCGCGGGCCTGCGCTGTCGGCGCTGCCGCCGAAACTGACGACGGTCATCGCCCGCTTGCCGGCGAGGGTCCCCTCGCCGTACCGCCGGGTGGAGCCGTCCTCGCGGCGCACCCCGTATCCGTAACCCTCGACGAACACCCGGTCGAACCAGCCCTTGAGGATCGCGGGCATGCCGTACCACCACAGCGGGAACTGCACGATCACCGCGTCGGCCCACCCGAGTTTGCGCTGTTCGGCGAGGATGTCGGGGGCCAGGGTGCCCTCGGTCAGCGCCTGCCCGGACCGCGCTCCCACCAGGAGGCGGCCGCTCGGATCGTGCGCGAAGTCGTCCGCGGTCACCACCGGATTCCATCGCATCTCGTACAGGTCGGAGGCCCGGATCTCGTGGCCGGCGCCGCGCAGTGCCGCGAGGGCATCACTGCGCAGTGCCGCGTTCAGGGACTTCGGCTCGGGATGTGCCGACACCCAGAGGATCTTCATGGTCCACCTTTCGCTCTGTCGCCGTCGACCCTTCCGATCATGGATCGGCGTACGTCGCCGCACCAGTGGCCGGTGAGACACTATGTGAAATAATCAGGCCATGTCCGAATCGAGCGGCGAACGGCCCGCGCGCCGCCACCGCGTCGTCGTGTTCGTGCGCGACGGCCTGCTTCCCATTGAATTCGGAATCGTCCACCGACTGTTCGGCGAAGCGCGATCGCGGGACGGCGAACCGCTGTACGAGGTCCTCACGTGCGCCCTCGAGCCCGGCATCGTCCGGACCGACACCGACGTGACGCTGTCGGTCGAGCACGGCCCGGCGCTGCTCGGCACCGCCGACACGGTCGTGGTCCCGGCGTCCGATCAGGATTACGAGCCGCCGGAGGACGGCGGACTGCCCCGCCACCTGGCGGACGCCTTCGCGCACATCCGGCCGGGCACCCGGGTGGCCTCGATCTGCACGGGATCGTTCGTTCTCGCCGCCGCCGGCCTGCTGGAGAACCGGCGAGCCACGACGCACTGGAAGTCGGCGGACGCGTTCCGGAGGCTCTACCCGGACGTGCACCTCGACCCCGGCGTGCTCTACACCCACGACGGCACCGTGCTCACCGCCGCCGGTGTCGCATCCGGAATCGATTTGTGCCTGTACATGATTCGTGTCGACCACGGTGCGTCGGTGGCCAACGAGGTGGCGCGGGGAACGGTCGTGCCGCCTCATCGCAGCGGCGGTCAGGCGCAGTTCGTCACCGCGCCCGTCCCGGAGGCCGACGGTGCGTCGACGTCGGGCGCGCGGGCACGGGCGCTGGCCCGCCTCGATCAGCCGCTGTCGCTGCGGGAACTGGCTGCGGGAGAGTCGATGAGCGTGCGCACGTTCACCCGTCGATTCCGCGCCGAGACGGGGATGTCGCCGACGCAGTGGATTCTCGAGCAGCGGATCACCCGCGCCCGTGAACTGCTGGAGAACACCGACCTGCCGGTCGACGACGTGGCCGGGGCCGCGGGATTCGGCACCGCGACCTCCTTGCGGCAACACCTCGCGCGCACCGTCGGCGTCTCACCCTCCGCATACCGCGCCACCTTCCGCTGACGGGCGCACGGTGTGCCCATTCGTCCAAGAGCGGGGGAGCGTCCGGCGCTAACGTTCGGCGCATGACGGTCTCGGACACACCTCGCAACAACACGCTGACGATGCGGGCTCAGCCGCTCCTCGCCGTCGACGACGTAGAACGGGCAGGCGAGTGGTACCGGAAGGTCCTGAACGCACGCAGCGGTCACGGTGGGCAGGACTACGAGCAACTCCTCGTCGACGGGCACATGATCCTGCAACTGCACCGACTCGACGAAGGCCACCACCACGGCCCCCTCGGCGATCCGTCACTCGCGCGCGGAAACGGGGTGGCGATCTGGTTCGAGACGACCGACTTCGACGGCACCGTCGCGCGGGCGCGGGAGGCGGGAGTCGACGTGGTCACGGACGTGCACGTCAATCCCAATGCGGGACATCGCGAGATCTGGCTCCGCGATCTCGACGGCTACCTCGTGGTGTTCGCCGAACCCGCCTGAGCGGCGACCTCAGCGCAGCGCCACCACACCGTCACCGCGCTGTTCGAGCACGACGTCGCCGGCCACCGTCGTGGTGATCGGCCCGGTCGTGGTGTCCCGCGCGACCGGGATCGTGCGCAGCAACGCGCCGTTCGACAGATCGAGCACGGCGATCCCGGATTCCACCGGAACCAGCAGGTTTCCGGCCATCACGGCGCCGGGGCCGAGAGCGCCCGGGAAGGTCCAGCGGGGAACGAGATCGGACGCGCCGAACGAGACGACATCCGAACCGGTCCACCAGGTGACCACCGAACTGCTCGCGGACGTGACCGGATCCGGTCCGATCTTCAGGGCGAGCGCGTATTCGGACACGGCGTTGCCGGTGCCGTCGAACAGGCCGATCCGCGGTCCGGTCGTCCTGCCCGCGGGCAGGTAGACGGCCGTGGTCTCGCCCGACACCCCGAGGATGCGCGCACCCTCGACGCCGGCGTCGACACCCGCCAGGACGCTCGACCCGTACTCCTCGGGTTCCTGATTGTCCTTGGGCGAGGGGTTCATGACCGTCAGACGATCGGCCACCTCGCCGGGGCAGCGCTCGAGCACGGACAGCCTGCTGCTGCTCGAACCGGCGTCGATCAGCGTGCATCCGCTGCGGGGTTGCTTCTTGGGGTTCACCGGCGCGTCCACCCGCCCGTACTCGACGGTGCGCACGAGGTCGGAGCGCCACAGTTCGAGACGGCGGTCGCCGCGGGACGCGACATAGGTTCCGTCGGCCGTCAGCGTCACCGCGGGATCGGCGTCGCTGTTCCGCTGCGCCAGACGCTCACCGGTGCCGCCGTCGAGTTCGGTGACCTGAGAGCATCCGCGGTCGTCGCGGTACGCGGCCACCACCTTCTCCCACGACGCCGTCACACCGCACAGGTCGAGATCACGCTCGTACCGCCACAGCTCGGCGCCCGACATCCGGTCCCGGCCCACGACGTCGCCGCCCTCGGCGGTGACGACAGCACCACCGACGACGAGGGGCGCTGTGGCGGAACTGACGGAGTCCCAGATCGGGCTCAGTGTTTCCGGGACCGTCAGGGCCGTGACGAGCGCAGGCGGCGGCTCGGCGGCGGTGACCGAGGTGGTGCCCCGGGCATCGCTGCGGAACCACACGACGGTGAGGGCGACCACGACCGCGACGGCGATTCCGGCGGCGACGACGAGATCGGCGCGTGAGCGCCGCTCAGGTGCGAGCACGGTGGTTGGTTACTCCGCGTTCGTCGCGGCGGCGCCGACCTTCGTGGTCCGGCGGCGACGGCGGCGGCGGGGCTTGGAATTCTCGCCGTCGGCGTCCGTGCTCGCAGCTGCCGATTCGGGTGCGGTCGGCTCCGGCGACTTGGGGCCCACCGAGTCCGCGGGACGGCCACCACGGGTGCGGCGACGGGTGCGGGTGCGTGCCGGACGCTCCGTGCGCTCGGCCTTCTCACCGTTGTCGGTGTCGGTGTTCTCGCGCCGCTCGGTGTCGGTGTTCTCGCTCTGTGCGGGCGCAGCCTTCTCGACCCGGGGGCGCTTGATCGTGCCGGTCGCCTCGGCCGGGATCGACAGTTCCTCGTACAGGTGAGGGGAGCTCGAGTACGTCTCGACCGGATCCGGGATACCGAGGCCCAGAGCCTTGTCGATGAGCTGCCAGCGGGGGATGTCGTCCCAGTCCACGAGCGTCACGGCGATGCCGGTACGCCCCGCGCGGCCGGTGCGGCCGATCCGGTGGACGTACGTCTTCTCGTCCTCCGGGCACTGGTAGTTGATGACGTGCGTGACGTCGTCGATGTCGATACCGCGGGCCGCGACGTCCGTCGCGACGAGCACGTCGATCTTGCCCGAGCGGAACGCCTTGAGTGCCTTCTCGCGGGCAATCTGGTTGAGGTCGCCGTGCACGGAACCGACGGCGAAACCGCGCTCGGCGAGTTCGTCGGACACCTTCTGCGCGGTCCGCTTGGTGCGGGTGAAGATCATCGTCGCGCCGCGGCCGTCGGCCTGCAGCACGCGGGCCACCATCTCCGCCTTGTCGAGCGCGTGAGCCCGGTAGATGTGCTGGCTCGTGCGGTCGTGGACCGCCGAGTCGTCGGCCTGCTCGGCGCGGATGTGCGTCGGCTGGGTGAGGAACGTGCGGGCGAGAGTGATGATCGGGCCCGGCATGGTCGCCGAGAACAGCATCGTCTGGCGCTTGTCCGGCACCATGTTCAGGATGCGCTCGATGTCGGGCAGGAAGCCGAGGTCGAGCATTTCGTCGGCCTCGTCGAGAACGAGCACCTCCACCTTGCCGAGGATCAGATGGCCCTGGTTGGCGAGGTCGAGCAGACGGCCGGGGGTGCCCACGACGACGTCGGCGCCCTTCTGGAGCGTCGCGATCTGGGTCTCGTACGGGCGGCCGCCGTAGATGGCGAGGACCTCGAGGGGCTTGTTCTTCTCGCCCTTCAGGTACTTCGCGGCGCCCTCGAGGTCCTTGGTGACCTGGATGCACAGCTCGCGGGTGGGGACGATGACCAGCGCGCGGGGAGTGCCGTCGAGCGCGGCCGTCCCGGTGGTGCCGGAGGAGATGCGGTGAAGCAGCGGGACGCCGAAACCGAACGTCTTGCCCATGCCCGTGCGGGCCTGACCGATCAGGTCGTCGCCGGCGAGGGCGAGGGGGAGCGTCAGCTCCTGGATGGCGAACGTGCGCTCGATGCCGATCTCGTCGAGAGCGCGGACGATCTCGTCACGCACTCCGAGTTCGGCGAAAGTGGGGGCGACGTGTGTGGAGTCGAGTTGCGCCGACAGCGTGGTCTCGGTGGCGTCGTCTTCATGGTCGACAGTGATCTTGCTCAGGGGTCTGGCCTTCCTCGTAGCTGCACGCACGCACGAGGTAAGGGCCAGGCCGCTGGTCGGCCCGATTTCCCAGTCGACGCTCGTCGATGTCCTCTTCCGAGTCGATCCTGCCTCTGCCTCAGCGCAGAAATCGAAGATTTCGGCGAGGCGCGGCTGGGACCGTCGATCAGGTGCGCGCACATTATCGGTGGGAACCGCCGATCGGATCGTGATCGATCATCACTCGAACCGCGTTCTCTGCGGAGACGAACGTGGTGACGAGCGGTTGCCCACCATCATTGTAGCCGGAGAACGCTCCACAACTGGTTACGCATGGCAAACATCACTGCTCGACGCATTAGGCTGTGGCGCCATGGAGCCCAACACCCCTGCATCCACTGATTCCACGATTCCCGCTGATCACCCCGGCGTCGGTGAACTCTTCGCGGTCCTCGCATACGGCGAGATCTCCGCGTTCTACCGGCTGTCCGAGGACGCGCAGATGGCGCGGACCCTGCAGGGCAAGGTGGCGCTCGCGAGCATGGCGGCCGCCGAGATGGGCCACTTCGAGATGCTCGAGAAGGCGCTGACCGCGCGCGGCTTCGACATCTTCGAGGCAATGGATCCGTTCGTCCGCGCCCTCGACAACTACCACGCGTCCACCACCCCCTCGACGTGGCTCGAGGCGCTGGTGAAGGCATACGTCGGTGACGGGATCGCCGCGGACTTCTACCGCGAGATCGGGCACTCGCTGCCCGCCGAGGTGTCGCGCACCGTCGAGGAGGTGCTCTCGCAGACCGGCCACTCCGAGTTCGTCGTCCACGAGGTGCAGCAGGCGATCAAGGCCAGCAACCGCGACAAGGACCGCCTCATGCTGTGGGGCAGGCGACTGCTCGGCGAGGCCATTACCCAGGCGCAGTTCGTCCTGGCGCAGCGGGAGGCCCTGACCGAACTCGTCATCTCCGCATCCGGTGACCTCAACGGCGTCGTCGCACTGTTCGACCGCATGCAGGAGATGCACGCCGAACGCATGGCCGTGCTGGGCCTGGTCTAGGCGGCACCGTCGTCGGGGCAGGTCCGTCGGTGTGTTCGCTCAGGGCACAGCCCACAGACGCGCACCGGCGGCGGCCACTGCATTAGCCTGGCCAGGACAGCTGATGTTTCTCGGAGAGTTCGGAGGTTGACCGTGGAGGTCAAGATCGGTGTAATCGACAGCCCGCGTGAGCTCATCGTCAGCAGCGAGCAGACCCCGGACGAGGTCGAGACATTGGTCTCGGGCGCCCTCACCGGTGGCGACGGGATCTTGTCCCTGGAGGACGACAAGGGGCGTAAGTACCTCATTCAGTCCAGCAAGATCGCCTACGTGGAGATCGGCCCGTCCGATATCCGCAAGGTCGGATTCGCACCGACGAAGTGAACGCAGTCGGATTCGCTCCGACCACGTGAACACACGAGAAAGGGCCCGCAGTCGAATCGACTGTCGGGCCCTTTCTCGTGGGTGTCAGCGCTGTTCGGGATGCAGCGGCACGCGGGACAGACCGCCCCACGCGAGCGTGACCGTCGTGTCGACCGCTTCTTCCTTCGGGATCGGGCGCGCCGCCTCGAGCCAGTACCGCGCGGTGAACTGGCTGGCGCCGACGAGGCCGACGGCGAGGATGCGGGCCCGGTAGGGGTCGAGACCGGAGTCGTGGCTGACGAGGTCGAACACGGCGTCGACGCACGCCTCGGTGGCCTGCTCGACGCGGCTCTGCACCTGCGGCTCACCCATGAGGTCGGACTCGAACACGAGCCGGAAGCCCTGCGAGTCGTTGTCGACGAAGTCGAAGAACGCCTGCACCGCGGCGCGGACACGCTGCTTGTTGTCGGTGGTCGAGCGCAGCGCCTGCCGGACACCCGAGATCAGGCTGTCGACATAGCTCTGCAGCACGGCCACGTACAGCTCGAGCTTGCCGGGGAAGTGCTGGTAGAGGACGGGCTTGCTCACACCGGCGCACTCGGCGATCTCGTCCATACCGGCAGCGTGGTATCCGCGTGTGACGAAGACCTCGCTGGCTGCGGCGAGTAGCTGCAGTCGCCGGGCATCGCGGGGGAGTCGCGTGCTGCGACGGGCCCCGGTGCCCTTTCCGGTGTTGGCATCGCGATCGGAGTTCGTCCGATCCGCGAGTTCAGTCATAGCGCTTCCAATCTGCACAAGTATTCCGCGTCACATTCTGTGTAACTGTGTGAACGATACCCGCGCGTAGTGAACCGTTCATGGTGGACTCGCAGGACTCGCCCGGTCAAGGATATTGCCTGTCCGGTAACTGGGGTACCGCAGGGGTTCGGGACACCTGGTGACCTGGGTAGCCGCGACGTTGCGGGCCGCATCCAGGTGACACGCCGAATGACCTGCGGACGATGCACTGGGACGAGGCGGTGCCGGACTGTGAGATTCTGGGCTGCGTGACTGACCGAGGAGGACCGCGTGTTCGCGGCCGGGCTCCCCAGAGTTCCGAGGACGGGGAGCGACGATCGCGAAGCATCGACCAGCGTGACGTCGGTCCCCGCGCCTCGCAGTCGGCACCGCAGTCGCAGTCGCATCAACCGCTCCGCGCGCAATGGGACCCGACGAGCCGCGACGTGGGCCGTCCCCGCAACCCACGCCCCGAGCGGCAGGCCCGGAAGCAGAGCCGCATCGGCCGGTTCGTCTCCACCTACGGCTGGCGGGCGTACGCGATCCCGATCCTCCTGGTGGTCACCGTGCTCGTCGTGGTCGACGCGGTCCGGGACACCGGCGGCGGCGAGACGACGGCGGAGACCGATTCCCCCGGATTCGGCACTCTGTCCCGCGACACCGACGGTTCCAGCGTCATCGGGGTCCCGCCGGAGGCTGACGGAAACTTCGCCGCCGAACTTCCCTCGGGCGCGTTGCCCGAGGGTGGTCCGTTCACGGCGGTGGGCGCCGGCACCTGGCACGTGGTTCCCGGCAACGGGGCCAAGGTCGGGCAGGGCACCGAACGTGAATTCACGTACAGCGTCGAGATCGAGGACGGCGTCGACACGTCCGGATTCGGCGGCGACGAGTCGTTCGGCCGGATGGTCGACCAGACGCTGTCGAATCCGAAGAGCTGGACGAAGGACCCGCGGTTCGCCTTTCGCCGCGTCGACCAGGGGGATCCCGACTTCCGGGTGTCGCTGACGTCGCAGATGACCATTCGCGAGGCGTGTGGCTACGACATCCAGTTGGAAGTGTCCTGTTACAACCCGGGCATCGACCGCGTCGTCCTCAACGAGCCGCGCTGGGTGCGCGGCGCCATCGCGTTCCAGGGCGACATCGGGTCGTACCGGCAGTACCAGATCAACCACGAGGTCGGGCACGCCATCGGCTACCAGGACCACCAGCCGTGCGAGACCGAAGGCGGCCTCGCGCCGGTGATGATGCAGCAGACGTTCGGGACGGCCAACAACGACATCGCCCAGCTCGACCCCGAGGGCATCGTGCCGATGAACGGGCTGACCTGCCATTTCAATCCCTGGCCCTTCCCGCGGGCATGAGTCTGGACCGGTCCCGCGCGACTGCGGGCAGGAGGGGAAGAATGGACCCTGTCGGGGCGTTGAAGTCAATGCTGTCCGACACATCGGAAGCCGTCGCGCAATCGTCAGGAGTGGGCCGTGTCGCTTGACCGTTCTGTGAAGACCACCGAGGCGCTGCCGCCGCTGGTGGAACCGGACGCCGAACTTTCCCGCGACGAGGTGGCGCGGTACAGCAGGCACCTGATCATCCCCGACGTCGGCATGGCCGGCCAGAAGCGCCTGAAGAACGCGAAGGTCCTCGTCATCGGGGCGGGTGGCCTCGGCTCACCGGCCCTGCTGTACCTCGCGGCCGCGGGGGTCGGGACCCTCGGCATCGTCGAGTTCGACGAGGTCGACATGTCGAACCTGCAACGCCAGGTGATCCACGGACGCTCCGACGTGGGCCGTCCGAAGGGCGAGAGCGCGCGCGACTCGATCCGCGAGATCAACGACAACGTCGACGTCCGGTTGCACGAGTTCCGGCTCGAGCCCGACAACGCCGTCGAACTGTTCGAGCAGTACGACCTGATCCTCGACGGCACCGACAACTTCGCCACCCGGTACCTCGTCAACGACGCCGCCGTCCTCGCGCACAAGCCGTACGTGTGGGGCTCGATCTACCGCTTCGAAGGCCAGGCGTCCGTGTTCTGGGAGGACGCGCCGAACGGCCGCGGACTCAACTACCGCGACCTGTACCCGGAGGCGCCGCCGCCGGGCATGGTGCCGTCCTGCGCCGAGGGCGGCGTGCTCGGTGTGCTCTGCGCGTCGATCGGCTCGATCATGGCCACCGAGGCGGTCAAGCTGATCACCGGCATCGGCGAATCGCTGCTCGGACGGCTGATGGTCTACGACGCGCTCGACATGACATACCGCACCATCGCGTTGCGCCGGGATCCGGCGCGGACTCCGGTCACCGAACTGATCGACTACGACGCGTTCTGCGGGGTGGTGTCCGACGAGGGGCAGGCCGCGGCGGCCGGTTCGACGATCACGGCCACGGAGCTGCGCGACCTCCTCGACTCCGGCAAGGAGATCGAACTCGTCGACGTGCGCGAGCCCGTCGAATGGGACATCGTCCACCTGCCCGGTGCGGTGCTGATCCCCAAGGACCGCATCCTGTCGGGGGAGGCGCTGTCGGAGCTTCCGCAGAACAAGCCGATCGTGCTGCACTGCAAGACCGGCGTCCGGTCGGCGGAGGCGCTGGCAGCGCTGAAGAAGGCCGGCTTCTCCGACGCCACCCATCTGCAGGGCGGCGTGATCGCGTGGGCGAAGCAGGTGGACACGAGCCTGCCCGTCTACTGACCACTGCCTGTCTGCCGGCCCGGTCGCGGCGTGATTGACGTCTTCGGGCCAGCGCGCCTTGCGCTGTCACCGGCCCACCCGGCGGTAGCGTTGAGTACGTGAGCACCGGCCAACCCCCTCAGCACGTGTGCTCCACGTTCGGCCTCCGGGAAGTCGAGCCCATCCCACTCGGTGCGGACTGGGACGGCGGGTGGCTCTGTGGAGACGTAGTCCTGTCAGCCGTCGCCGACCACGCGCGCGCCGCGTGGTCCGCCAAGGTCCGCGAGACGCTCGAGGTGGAAGGCGTTCGGCTCGCCCGTCCCGTGCGATCCACCGACGGCAGGTACGTGGTGTCCGGGTGGCGCGCCGACACGTTCATCGAGGGCACACCCGAACCGCGTCACGACGAGGTCGTGTCGATGTCGGGGCGACTGCACGCCGCCACCTCGCAACTCGACCGTCCCCGGTTCCTGGTGCAGCCCCCGGTCGCGCCGTGGGCGGAGGTCGACGTGTTCGTCGCGGCGGACCGGGCGGCCTGGGAGAAGATCCCGTTGCGCAGCGCGAAGGGCGCCGAACAGCTCGAGACCCCGTCGCCGGACGGTCGCAAGAGTCTCGAGCTGATCACCGGGCTGGCGACATTGCGCAAACCCGTCACGTGCCCGGATCAGCTCGTCCACGGCGACCTGTTCGGCACCGTCCTGTTCGCCGGTGCGCTCGCGCCGGGGATCACCGACATCACGCCGTACTGGCGCCCCGCGTCTTGGGCGGCGGCCGTGGCGGTGGTGGACGCCATCTCCTGGGGCGGGGCCGACGAGGCCCTCATCGGGCGGTGGGAAGACCTGCCCGAGTGGCCGCAGATGCTGCTGCGGGCGGTGCTGTTCCGGCTCGCCGTCCACGTGCTGCACCCGCGGTCGACCGCGGAGGCGTTCCCCGGACTCGCCCGTACCGCCGACGTGGTGCGCCTCCTGCTCTAGGTGGTGAGCAGCTCGGCGAACAGGTCGCGGGCGGCGGTGGTCGCCGCGGTCTCGTCGCCGTCGACGATCGCCCGGATCAGGTGCCGGTGCTCGTCGTGGAATCCCGCCCCCGTCGCGTGCACGTGCCGGTCGACGGTCTGGGCGATCGACGGCAGCAGCGAGTCGTAGAACTCGAGGTACACGGCGTTGTGGCTCGCCTCGACGATCGCGCGGTGCAGGGTGACGTCGGCCTCGACGGCGGCCTCGGTGTCGGACTCGGCCCAGCATCGGAACCGCTCGTCGAGCAGGCTCTGCAGTCGTGTGATGTCGTCCGGGGTGCGTCGCCGGGCGGCGAGCGCGGCGGCGGTGACGTCGAGCGCCTGCCGCAGTTCCGTGACGTCGCGCTCGTGCGCGCCTGCGAAGTATTTGCCGAGTGTGCCGCCGACATCCGAGGTGGCGACGACGTACGTGCCCGATCCCTGCCGCCGTTCCAGCAGTCCGGTGTGGACGAGGGCCTGCACTGCCTCACGGACGGTGTTGCGTCCCGTTCCGGTGAGTTCGGACAGCGCGGTCTCGGTGGGGATCTTCGCGCCCACCGCCCACCGGCCACTGCAGATCTCGTCGCGTAGCTGCTCGGTCACCTGTGAGATGAGACTCGAGCGGCGTACGGGTTTTCCAAAGGTCATCCTGTCATCCTATGATTTCTCTCGTGACTCTTCTACGCGGCCGCCTCCTCGTCTTCTGCGCGATCGCCATGTCGGCTCTCGTCCTGAGGCTCGCGGTCACCTCGTTCACCCCGCTGGCCTCTCAGATCCGGGAGGACATCGGATTCTCGCCCACCGTGGTCGGAGTGTTCGGGATGGTGCCGACGGCGATGTTCGCGCTGTTCGGCTTGGGAACGCCGCTCATCGCCAAGCGGTGGGGCCTGGAACGGACCGCGCTCGCGGCGATGCTGATGGCCGGAGTCGGCATGCTCACGAGAGCCCTGATGAGCGACACCTGGTCGTTGCTGGCGCTGTCGGCGCTCGCGCTGGCCGGCATGGGAATCGGCAACGTAGTGATTCCGCCGCTGGTCAAGCGCTACTTCTCCGACCGGTTGGCCGTGATGAGTTCGGTGTACATCGTCGGGGTGCAGATCGGCACCATCGTGCCCGCCTTCGTGGCCGTCCCGCTCGCCGAGGCGTTCGGCTGGCGGTTCTCGATCGGAGTCTGGGCGCTCCTCGGCTTCGCCGCGGCGCTCCCGTGGATCCTCCTGCTCACCCGCGAACGACGTCGCACCGTGGTCGTCGCGGCGGAACCGCCCGCGGGTGTGCAGGCCGAACGCCCGCACGGGAAGGCCTGGCGTTCGCCCGTCGGCTGGGGGATGGCCGGCATGTTCGGAATGACGTCGATGATCACGTACTCGATGTTCACCTGGATTCCCGACATCCTGTCCGACGCCGGGGCGAGCGAAGCGTTCGGCGGTGCCATGGTGGGACTGTTCTCGTTCATGGGTCTCGTCGCCGCGTTCGGCGCCCCCACGCTGTGCGCCCGCATGCGCAATCCGTTCCCGATCGTGATCGGATGCGCGGTCTGCTACCTGGTGGCCTTCAGTGGACTGCTGTTCGCTCCGATGAGCGCACCGATCCTGTGGATCGTGCTGCTGGGGCTCGGGCCGAGCACGTTCCCCATGTCGCTGACGCTCATCAATCTGCGCACGCGCAGCCACCTCGGCTCGGCGACGCTGTCCGGTTTCACCCAGGGTGTGGGCTACGCCGTCGCGTGCCTCGGACCGCTGCTGTTCGGGGTGTTCCACGACGCCTCCGGCGGATGGACCGTGTCGTTCGGATTCCTGACGTTCGGCGTGGTGATCCTCCTCATAGCGGCGTTCCAGGCGTGCAAGCCGCGCATGCTCGAGGACAGCTGGCACGTCGAAAATGAGCCTGAGAACGCTCTTCGACACGTCTAGGAAACATGCAGGAAACCTCACATCGCCCCAGTTGAAAAGTGAGGATCAGTTGACGTTGCGGTCACCGACCGCAGCACCGCCGCAACACCGGTTTTCTACCTTTGGGTCTCCCACACAACGAGGAGGCCCGGGTGAAGAAGCACTACATCGAGCACTGGGACGCGGAAGACGTCGACGCCTGGGAGGCGGGCGGCAAGGACATCGCCAAGCGGAACCTGATCTGGTCGGTAGTCGCTGAGCACGTCGGCTTCTCCGTCTGGTCGATCTGGTCCGTCATGGTGCTGTTCATGCCGACCGACATCTACGGGATCGACGCGGCGGGCAAGTTCTTCCTCGTCGCCGTCCCCACTCTCGTCGGCTCGATCCTGCGGATCCCGTACACGGTCGCGACGGCCCGCTTCGGTGGCCGCAACTGGACCGTCTTCAGCGCCCTCGTCCTGTTCGTCCCCACACTGTTCACCCTCTACCTGATGATGAACCCGGGGGCGTCGTACACGACGTTCATCCTCGTCGCGGCACTCGCCGGCGTCGGCGGTGGAAACTTCGCGTCGTCGATGACCAACATCAACGCGTTCTACCCACAGCGGCTCAAGGGCTGGGCACTCGGTCTCAACGCGGGCGGCGGCAACATCGGTGTCCCGGTGATCCAGGTCGTCGGTCTGCTCGTGATCGCCACCGTGGGCAACACGGACCCCTGGATCGTGTGCGCCGTCTACCTGGTCTTCATCGCCGTCGCCGCGGTCGGCGCGGCCCTGTTCATGGACAACCTCGGCAACCAGAAGTCCGATCTCCGGGCGATGGCCAAGGCGCTGAAGTTCTCCGACTCGTGGGTCATCAGCTTCCTCTACATCGGCACGTTCGGATCGTTCATCGGATTCAGCTTCGCGTTCGGCCAGGTGCTGCAGATCAACTTCCTCGCCGGTGGCGCCACCCCCGCGGCGGCCGCCCTGCACGCCGCGCAGATCGCCTTCATCGGACCGCTGCTCGGCTCCATCGCCCGGCCGATGGGCGGCAAGCTCGCCGACCGCATCGGCGGCGGCAAGATCACGCTGTACACCTTCGTCGCCATGGCGCTCGCCGCCGCGGTGCTGGTGACCGCGGGCACCGTCGACGACGGCACGCCCGGCGCGGCCACGGCCGGAGTGCTGGTGGCGTTCGTGGTCGGCTTCATCACCCTGATCCTGCTGGCAGGCATCGGCAACGGCTCGGTCTACAAGATGATCCCGTCGATCTTCGAGGCCAAGGCGCAGGGGCTCGAAGGACTGAGCCGCGACGCCAAGGCGGCGTGGTCGCGGGCGATGTCCGGGGCCCTCATCGGCTTCGCCGGCGCCATCGGCGGCCTCGGCGGCGTCGGAATCAACCTGGTGCTCCGCGCGTCCTACGGCGGCACCGCGAAGTCGGCGACCATGGCGTTCTGGGTGTTCCTCGCCTTCTACCTCGCCTGCATCCTCGTCACCTGGTTCGTCTTCCTGCGCCGCCCGTCCGTCACTCGTGCGCTCACCGTCACCGACGGCGACGACGACAAGGTGTCGGTCTCGGCGTGACCTCCCGCAGTACCGCATGAACTCGAGTAATTCAGCTAGAAGGAGCGACGGCATGAGCCGCAAGTCAGCAGTGGTCATCGGACACGGAATGGTCGGACATCGATTCGTCGAGGCGTTGCGTGCACGCGACGAGTCGGACGACTGGTCGGTGACGGTGCTCTGCGAGGAGCCCCTCCCCGCGTACGACCGGGTGGGACTGTCCTCCTACGTGGGGGCGTGGGACCCCAAGGAGCTTGCGCTCGCGGGTAACGACTACCCGGACGACGCGCTCGTCGACCTCCGGATCGGCCGCCGGGCCGCGACCATCGATCGGGAGGCCCGCAAGGTCACCACCGATTCGGGTGAGGTCGTCGGGTACGACGCTCTCGTGATGGCCACCGGTTCGTATCCGTTCGTGCCGCCGATCCCCGGCCACGACCGGCCGGAGTGCTTCGTCTACCGCACGCTCGCCGACCTGGACGGCATCCGGAAGCGTGCCGACGCGGCCGGGCCCGGCGCCGTCGGTGTCGTGGTCGGCGGTGGTCTGCTCGGACTCGAGGCCGCGAACGCCCTCAAATTGATGGGCATGACCCCGCACGTGGTCGAGTTCGCTCCCCGGCTGATGCCGCTGCAGGTCGACGAGGGCGGCGGCGCGCTGCTCGCCAACCTCGTCACCGACCTGGGTCTCACCGTCCACGCGGGTGTCGGCACCGCAGGCATCACCGAGGGCCCGGACGGGATCACCGTCGAACTGTCCGACGGCTCGGTGATCGAGGCCGCGCTGCTGGTGTTCTCCGCGGGTGTGCGGCCGCAGGACCAGCTGGCCCGCGACGCGGGACTCGAGGTCGGTGAGCGCGGTGGGATCATCACCGACCTCGGGTGCCGCACGTCGGACGAGAACATCTACGCGGTCGGCGAGTGCGCCGCGGTGGAGGGCAGGTGCTACGGCCTCGTCGCTCCCGGGTACACCACCGCGGAGATCGTCGCGGACCGGTTGCTCGGCGGGGCGGCGGAGTTCCCCGGCGCCGACCTGTCCACCAAGCTCAAGCTGATGGGTGTGGACGTCGCCAGCTTCGGCGACGCCCACGCTCAGACCCCCGGCGCGCTGGAGGTGGTTCTCAGCGACGCCGCCAAGGGCACCTACGCCAAGCTCGTCGTGTCCGACGACGCGAAGACGCTGCTCGGCGGCATCCTCGTCGGTGACGCCTCCGCGTACGCGTCGCTGCGTCCCCTCGTCGGCCGCGAACTGCCCGGCGATCCGGCCTCGCTCATCTCGCCCGCGGGGGAGAAGCCCGGCGCCGGATCCCTGCCCGACGACGCCGAGGTGTGCTCCTGCAACGGTGTCACCAAGGGCGCGATCTGCGGGGCCATCGCCGACGGCGCCTGCGACATCGCGCAGGTCAAGAGCTGCACCAACGCCGGCACCACGTGCGGTGGCTGCCTGCCGACCATCAAGCAGCTGCTCGCGTCGTCCGGAGTGGTGATGTCGAAGGCGCTGTGCGAGCACTTCGAGCAGTCCCGTGCCGAGCTGTTCGAGATCGTGCAGGCCACCGACACGCGCACGTTCTCCGCGCTGATCTCGAAGTACGGAACGGGCTCGGGCTGCGACATCTGCAAGCCCGTCGTCGCGTCGATCCTGGCGTCCACCGACTCGGACCACATTCTGCACCGCAACCAGGCGGGACTGCAGGACACGAACGACCACTTCCTGGCCAACATCCAGAAGAACGGCACCTACTCGGTGGTGCCGCGGATGCCCGGCGGCGAATGCACGCCCGAACAGCTCATCGTCATCGGCGAGGTGGCCCGCGACTTCGGCCTCTACACGAAGGTCACCGGCGGTCAGCGCATCGACCTGTTCGGCGCCCGCGTCGAGCAGCTGCCCGCGATCTGGAAGCGCCTCGTCGACGCCGGCATGGAGTCGGGCCAGGCGTACGGCAAGTCGCTGCGCACCGTGAAGAGCTGCGTCGGATCCACCTGGTGCCGGTACGGCGTGCAGGACTCCGTGGGTATGGCGGTCGACCTGGAGAACCGGTATCGCGGCCTGCGGTCCCCGCACAAGATCAAGTTCGGTGTGTCGGGCTGTGCCCGTGAATGCGCCGAGGCGCGCGGCAAGGACGTCGGCGTCATCGCCACCGAGAACGGCTGGAACCTGTACGTCGGCGGCAACGGTGGCCAGTCCCCGAAGCACGCCCAGCTGCTCGCAGGCGGGCTCGACGACGAGACCCTGATCCGGTATATCGACCGGTACCTGATGTTCTACATCCGCACCGCGGACCGGCTCCAGCGCACCGCGCCGTGGGTCGAGTCCCTCGAAGGCGGGCTCGACCACCTCAAGGCCGTGGTGTGCGAGGACAGCCTGGGCATCGCCGCCGATCTCGAGGCGGCCATGGCCAAGCACGTTCTGGGATACAAGGACGAGTGGGCGGGTGTGCTCGAGGACCCGGAGAAGCTGTCGCGGTTCGTCTCGTTCGTCAACGCGCCCGACGAGGCCGATCCGACCGTCGCGTTCGACGACACGGGTGTCCGGAAGGTTCCGGTGTTGATGGGAATGCCGAAATTCGCAGCTTCTACATCGGAGTAATCCCCGCTTAACGCTGCGGAAACACCCACCACGAACTATGTATCCAAGCACGGATACACACCAGCCCGAAGGAGGACTGTGATGACCGTCGTCGACATGAACGTCCACAGTGCCAGTGGAACCAGGTTCGAAAGCGTCAAGTCAGGCCGTCTGGAATGGACGTCCGCGTGTCCGCTCAGCCAGCTGATCCCCGGTCTCGGGGTGGCGGTGCTGCTGCGGGGCGGAGAGCAGGTGGCACTGTTCCTTCTCGAGGACGGATCCCTGCACGCCGTCGGCAACATCGACCCGTTCGGGCGCGCGGCCGTGATGTCCCGCGGCCTCGTGGGTGACCGGGCAGGGGAGCCCACCGTGGCGTCGCCCCTGCTCAAGCAGGTGTTCTCGCTGGTCGACGGCCGCTGCCTCGACGACGAGTCGGTGCGGCTGCCCGTGTACGACGTGCGGGTGTGGGCCGGCGTCGTCCAGGTCCACAGCACGCACGCGTGAACGACGCGGCGCCGCTGTGCGGGTTCACGATCGGGATCACGGCGTCCCGGCGTGCGGAAGAGTTCGCCACGCTGCTGACGCGGCGCGGTGCCACCGTGGTGCACGCTCCGGCCATCCGCATCATCCCGTTGGCCGACGACACGGAACTCGAGCGCGTCACGCGCCAGATCATCGACAACCCGCCGGAGATCGTCGTCGCGACCACCGGGATCGGTTTCCGCGGCTGGATGGAGGCGGCGGACGGCTGGGGTGAAGCGGAGGAGCTGGGCCGGGCCCTGGCCGCGAGCCGCCTGTTGGCCCGCGGACCCAAGGCGAAGGGCGCGATCCGGGCGGCGGACCTGCGGGAGGAGTGGTCGCCCGCGTCGGAGTCGTCGGCCGAAGTGCTCGATCACCTGCTCGGCGAGGGCGTCGAAGGTAAGCGCATCGCGGTCCAGTTGCACGGCGCCACCACGGAATGGGAGCCGGTCGCGGACTTCTGCGAGGTGCTGCGCTGCGCGGGCGCCGACGTGATCGCCGTCCCCGTCTACCGGTGGACGCCGCTCGAGGACCAGGCCCCGATGGACCGGATGATCGAACTGATCGCCTCCGGCGGTCTCGACGCGGTCAGCTTCACCAGCGCACCGGCGGTGGCCTCGCTGCTGACCCGCGCCAAGGAGACCGGAATGATCGAGATGGTGCTGCACTCGTTCCGGCACCGGGTTCTCGCGGCCTGCGTCGGACCGGTCACCGCCGGACCGCTCCGCGAACTCGAGGTCCCCACGACGATGCCGGCACGCTCACGACTGGGTGCGCTCGCCCGGCACATCGCCGACGAGCTGCCGCGGCGGGCGAACAAGATCCACACCGCCGGACACGAGTTGAGCATCCGCGGCGGATGCGTCGTCGTCGACGGCGAGGTACGCCAGCTGCCGCCCGCCGCGATGTCGCTGATGCGCACGCTCGGCGCCCGGCCCGGCCGGGTCGTCCCCCGGGACGAACTGCTCGCGGCACTGCCCGGCGGCGGCGGCGACACCCACGCCGTGGAGACGGCGGTGGCCAGACTGCGCGCGTCCCTTGGCGCACCGAAGGCAGTCCAGACGGTGGTCAAGCGCGGATACCGCCTCGCGCTCGATCCCGTCGACTGCGCCGATTCACGTGAGGAGGGACAGCAATGAACGAGACAGCACTGGTACTGGTGGCACACGGAACGCGGAGTCCCCGAGGCGTGGAAATGATCGCCGCGCTCGCCGACGCCGTCGCCGAGCAGGTCGGACCGACCCGGGTGTCCTTCGTGGACGTACTCGGGCCGTCACCCGCCGAGGTGCTCCGCGACATCACCGGGCCCGCTGTCGTGGTGCCGGCGTTCCTCGCGTCGGGCTACCACGTCCACACCGACGTTCCGCGGGAGGTCGCCGACAGCGGCCATCCCTCCGTGGCCGTGACCCGGGCGCTGGGACCGGACCCCGTTCTCGCGGACGTCCTGCTGCGGCGTCTCGTCGACGCGGGCTGGCGGCCCGGCGACGCGGTCGTGCTCGCCGCGGCAGGCTCGTCCGACCCCCGGGCGCTGCGCGACGTCCGGCGCGCCGCGGCGATGCTGTCGGAACTCGTCGCGTCGCGGGTCCGGATCGGCTACGTCGCGACCGCGCAGCCGCGCGTCCCGGACGTGGTCGAAGGATTGCGGGCCGGCGGCGAGAAGCGGGTGTTCGTCGCGTCGTACCTCCTGGCCCACGGACTGTTCCACGCCCGCCTCGCCGATGCCGGTGCGGACGGGGTGGCCGAGCCGCTCGGCGTCGATCCGGCGATCGTCGATCTCGTCGCGGACCGCTACCGCAGCGGAATCCCGGCCGCGGTCCGCGCGCTGTCGTACCAGCGCTGAACCGTCCGGTCAGCGCGGTAGGGGCACCAGTTCGGCGAGATCGCCGTCGGCGGCCCCCGCCGGGACCAGCGCCAGCGCTTCGCGGTCGATCAGGCCCGCGAGATGCGCCGTCCGGATTCCGGGGTCCACGCGCCACGTGCCGTCCGGTTGCGGGACGGCGGGCAGGATGCGGGTGGCGTCGCTGCTGACCTCGGACGCATTCGCGATGCGCCCCAGCTGAATCGGTGCCGGGGTGCGACCGGTGAGCGCGGCTGCGATGTACGGAACCGTGGTCAGCAGTGTCACGACCGCGGCGTACGGGTTGCCGGGCAGCCCGAGGACCACCCGGCCGTCGGGCAGCAGGGCGGTCACCTGCGAACCGCCCGGGCGGCACCGCACCCTGCCCACCACGATCCGGGCGTCCGCACGGTCGAGCGCCGCACGCAGCTGGTCGGCCGCGCCGCCGCCGGTGGCCCCCACGATCACGATCAGGTCGGGCCGGCGGACTTCCCGGAACAGCTCGTCGAAGCTGTCGGACGTGTCCCGCAGGTGCGTGTCGGCGACCGTGTGGATGCCGCACCACGAGAGGAACTGGGGGAGAACGGGTCCCAGTGCATCCCGGGTCTGCCCGTGGCGCAGCGGGCCGTCGCGCCGGATCTCGTCGCCCGTGACCACGACGTGCGCGCGGACCGGTCCGCGGACCCCGGCGGTGGTCACCTCCGCGCTCGCGGCCGCGGAGACGAGCGCGGGCGTGACGGCCGTTCCCTCCGCCGCGAGCCGGTACCCCTCGTGCCAGTCCTCACCGCGACGCCGCGCGTCGTCGCGCACGGGTACGCCGTCCCTGCGGGACAGTCGCGGCCCCTCGGAAGTGTCTGTCGTCACGGCGAATTCGTCCCGCACGACGGTGGAGGCGCCGCTGGGCAGATGCGCACCGGTCGCGATCCGCGCCGCCTCGCCCTCTGCCAGTTCGAGTTCCTCGTCGCTGCCGGCGTACCGGATGGCGTCGCGCAGCACCCACGGACCGTCGCCCGCGACGGCGTACCCGTCCATGGCGGACACCGCGATGCGCGGCAGGGCGTCGGCGGCGAGCAGCGGCTCGGCGAGCGTGGCGCCGAGCGACGTGCCGAGCGCCGCGGCGCGCGGTGGCAGTGGGGGGACCGCGGCCAGGATCGCGGTGCGGGCCTCGGCGATGGTGACCGGCGCCGCCGCGGACGTGTTCCGGGCCCGCTCGACGTCCTCCGGTGTGTCGCAGTCGGTGACGCCGCGGAAGAGCACCGTTCCGAACGATTCCGGAACGAGGGCCTTCATGGGCTGGTTCACGGCGGAGCCGAGCGCGCGGAGCCGGTCGGTGAGCGCGCCGACGCGCCACGCGGACAACAGGAACTGCAGGCGTCCCGACTCGTCGACCGCGAACACGGTGTCGGCGTCCTGCACGGCGGCGGCGAGGGCCTCGGCCATCGCCGGTTCCGCGAACGGCAGGTCCGACGCGAGCAGGATCACCCGGTCGGCCGGGTCGGCGTCGAGCACGGCCAGCCCGGCGGCCACCCCCGCGACCGGGCCTGCGCCCGGCGGCGTCTCCTGCGTCTGGAGCACCGTCGAATCGAGGTCGGCGCGGCGAGGTCCCACGACGACGATGCGCTCACAGTCGTCGACGGCGTCGAGGGCGGTGTCGAGCATCCGGCGTCCGCCGACCACGACGGCCGGTTTGTCGACGCCGCCCATCCGAGTGGCTCGTCCACCGGCGAGGACTATCGCGTGAACGGGCGCGGCAGAGTTCATTCCCTCATGCTGCCGCACTCCCTCAGTCGCTGTGCAGGTGGCTGCGCGGAGGGCCGGCCGGCCCGGACCGTCCGCCCTGCGCCGTGCTGACGCAGAGCCAGGCCACCGACGCCAGACTGAGGGCCGAGAGGATTCCAATTACCAACATGAATCGATTGTCGGCCCGAAGTGGACCGCGATTTCCAGTCCTCTGTGGAAAAGTGGCCTGTATGAGTAGCGAACCGGTCCGAACCGTCTCCGCGGCCGAGTTGGCGGTGCTGCTCGGTGCGGCGCCCGCAGGCGGGCAGCCCCTGTACCGCGGGCTCGCCGACGCCCTGCGCGAGAGGGTCGCCGACGGGTCCATGGCCGTCGGAGTCCGGCTGCCCGCCGAACGGGCCCTCGCGGAGGAACTCCGGCTCAGCCGGGTGACCGTCAGCGCCGCCTATCGCGAACTGCGAGAGGCCGGTTGGGCGTCGGCGCGGCACGGATCGGGGACATTCGTGGCGATGCCGTCGGGTCCGCCCGCCTGGGGAACCATGGTCGGGGCGCCGGTCGACGGCGTGATCGACCTCGTCAACGCCGCACCGGCGGCCGCTCCCGAACTCAGGGAGGCGTACCTCGACGCCGTCGACGAGTTGCCCCGCTTCATGCCCCAGCACGGCTACCACCCCGGCGGACTGACCACACTCCGGGCGGCGATAGCAGACCGCTACACGCGCCGCGGTCGCCCGACCATCGCGGACCAGATCCTCGTCACCGGGGGCGCGGGTGACGCCACCGAGGTGGTGTTCGAGGCACTGGTCGAGGCGGGCGACCGTGTCCTGATCGAGCACCCGACCTACCCCGGCGCGGTCGAATCCGTGCAGGCGGCCGGGGGCAGACCCGTTCCGGTGCCGATCGACGCGACCGACCCGGACGCGTTCGTCGCCGACGCGGACCGGGCCGCCCGGCAGAGTGCCCCCACGGTGGCGTATGTGATGCCGGACTTCTCCAATCCCTCGGGAGCCAGGGCAACTCCCGAGGGCAGACGGCGGCTGGCCGCGACCCTCGCCCGCCACGGAGTGGTGACTGTCGTGGACGAAGTGGCGGCGGACATCGTGCTGGACGGTCCGGACGACCTGGAGCCGTTCGGTGTCCCGGTCCCGGAATCGGCGACCGTGGCGATCGGCAGCCTCAGCAAGACCGTGTGGGGAGGTATCCGCATCGGCTGGGTGCGTGCGGAGGCTGCCCGCACCGCGCAGCTGGCCAAGATCATGGCCCGAAGGCAGCTGTCGGTCTCCGTGCTGGATCAGCTTGCGGCCGTGCGCCTGTTCGCCTGGCACGATCGACTGGTCGCGCAGCGCCGCCGCGACCTCCGGGTGCAGCGGGACGCGCTCGCGGCGGCGGTCGACGAGCGGTTGCCCGGGTGGAGTTACGTGCTGCCCGCCGGGGGACTGTCCCTGTGGTGCAGGCTGCCTGCCGATACGAGTTCGACGGACCTCGTCGCGGCCGCGCGGTCGCGGGGGCTGCTGCTGGCGCCGGGGCCGCGGTTCGGCACCGGCCATCTGTTCGACGACCATCAGCGGATGCCGTTCACACGGCCGGTGTCCGAACTGACCGCCGCCGTGAATGTCCTTGCCACGCTGGTCGTGTCCGCCGACGCCTCGATGTCCGTGACGCCGACGCTCGTCGTGTGACGCGCGGGTGTGTCACGGAAAAATATCTGTGAATCGAAGTATCGGTCAGAGACCTGTTCGGTACCGGGAAAGGGGCGGATCTTTATCGACGCTCTGGCATAGTGATGCCGTCGACCCGTCGCTGAAATGTGGGGTATGTCATGGGCTCGTTGTTCCGCAGATCCTTCGGCACCGCCGTAGTCGGCCCGGTCCTCGCCCTGACTGCCGCCCTCGTCGGCGCAGGAATTTCCGCGGCACAACCGCTGGTGCCGTTGCCGCCCTTGCCGACCCCGCCCGCTGCCGACGTGATCTTCCCGGTCGCCGACCCGGACCCCTTCTACATCCAGCCCACGGACATCGCCGACCACGCCCCGGGTGACGTGCTGAAGATCCGCCAGCTGCCGCCGTCGTACTACTTCCCCGGTAGTGCGATGTGGGAGTTGCTGTTCCGGACCACCGACTCCGAGGGCAGACCGATCGCGGCGAACACCACGTATGTGCTGCCCCCGAACCACGTCCCGGACGGCCCGCTGGTGTCGTACCAGCACATCATCAATTCACTGGGCAACAAGTGCAAGATCGTCACCGAGCTGTACACCACCGACCCCCTGCACCAGATCCGGGAGGCGGCAGGCCTCAACATCGCTCTCGCGCGCGGGTGGGCGGTGGCGCTGCCCGACCATCTGGGACCGCGGATGGCGTACGGCGCAGCCAAACTCGGCGGCCAGATCACGCTCGACGGCATCCGTGCCGTCCAGCGGGTCCCCGAACTGCAGGTACAGAACAGCAAGGTCGGACTGGGCGGGTACTCCGGTGGCGGCATGGCGACGGCATGGGCGGCGGCGCTGGCGCCGAGCTACGCCCCCGAACTGAACCTCGTCGGCGCCGCCGAGGGTGGAACCCCGATGAACCTGGTGAAGATGGCGGAGGCGCTGGGCACCAATCCGCACCCCGCGTTCGGTCTCGCGATGGCCGCCGCACTGGGTCTCGAACGCGAATACCCGGATCGCGTCGACGTCAGCGGCCAACTCAACGACGAGGGCCGCCGGATGAAGCAGATGATCGGCAACGGATGCACGAACGAGATCATGCTGTTCGGAATCGGGCACAGCGCTTCGGAAATGACCGACAACCAGCACTTCATGGACGACCCGGAAGCGTGGAAGGTGATGGAGGAGAACAGCCTGGAGCTGTACCCGGGCGTGCCCACCGTACCGATCTTCGAATGGCACAGTCCGACGGACGCGCTGATCCCTGTCGATTCGATCGACACCACCCTGCGGCGGTACTGCGACGCGGGCACCCCGGTGCAGACGCTGCTCACGCCGACACCCGACCATCTGTCGGCGGCGGCGCTGGGACTGCCCCAGGGGCTGGACTGGATGGACGCCCGGTTCCGCGGCGACCCCGCGCCGAGCACCTGCTGAGGTGGGTGGACCGTCAGCCGGGCGGATCGAACCGGTACCGCGCCGCCGCGAGATCCACGCGGCCGTCCCGGATGGGCACGCCCTCGAGTTCGAGCTTCGCGATCTGCTTGTGCGCGAGGTGCGGCGCCGGCCGCCCCGAGGCGCCCAGCACGCGGTGCCAGGGGAGGTCGGCGGAGTCGGTGCGCATGATCCAGCCCACCGTCCGCGCACTGGACAGCCCGGCCGCCGCGGCGATGTCGCCGTAGGTGGCCACCCGGCCGGGCGGAATCGACGCGACCAGCGCGCGCACCGCCTCGACCTGTTTCTCCGTCGTCGCGACCATCAGAGAAGTGTGCGGATGAGCTCGGCCACCTCGTCGGGCCGGGCCTGCGGCACCATGTGATCGCAGTCGAGGTCGACGGCGGTGAGGTTGCCGCCCAGGTGGTCGACGAGGGCCTTGCGGAACGCGGGTGTGACGTACGGCGGCTGCACCTTCGACGCCTGCACGAGCACGGTCGGCAGATGCGCGGGCGGCAGGACCGCCTCGCGGGCCAGTTCGCCCCACGCCGTGACGACGGCGGGGGTGGACAGTCGCCAGTTGACCCGGCCGTTCTCGAGGGGCACCAGGTGTTCGGCGATCTCGTCCTCGAGGACGTCGCGGGCCACCTCGCCCCACGAGCCGTGCAGCTTGTCGGACCGGGCCTCCTCGACGTCGGTGTAGTCGGGGGAGGAGATGGTGAGATCGGCCACCGACTGCATCTGCGCGGGGTCGAGCCCGATCGCCGGGTCGAGCAGCACGAGGCCGCGGATCCGGTCGGGGACCGCGCGTGCCAGGTGCAGCGCCAGGGCGCAACCGAACGAGTGGCCCACCACCAGGACCGGTCCCCGGGCGTGCGCGTCGAGGGTGTCGACGAGGCTCGCGACGTGGGCCTCGAGGTTCCACGGCGGCGACCACGTCGAGCGGCCGTGCCCGAGCAGGTCGGGGGAGATCCACCGGGCGTCGGGCAGCTGGTCGGTGGCCAGCGCCTCCCACCGTCTGCCGTGGCCGGTGAGTCCGTGCAGGGCGAGGATCTCCGTGCCGTCCTCGGCGCCGAACAGGTACGTATTCAGTGCTGACACGTGACCCATGATGCCGGATCGGGCCGCCGCAGGAGATGTCGGACCGTTCTGGTGGAATGCTGCCCATGACGGAATCGGCGGTGCGCACCAGGACGTCGGCTCCCCGGGCCCGGCTCGTGCACCGCCCGAGCCCCGACCGCCCGGCCCGGGTGTGGGACGACTCCACGCAGCGGGTCCTCACCGCACCGCCCCTCGGCATGGGCTGGAATCCCTGGCAGGTGCTCGGCGGCCCGGGAACCGGCAAGACGTCGCTACTCGTCGACGTCGCGGTGGACCGGATCGCCGGCGGCGAGGACCCGGAGTCGGTGCTCGTCCTGACGCAGTCGAAGCGAGCGGCGGGCCGGGTGCGCGAAGAGGTGACCGCCGCCCTCATCGGCCACGACGAGCACCACGGGCCCCGGGCCACGCGCGAACCGCTCGTCCGCACCGTCCACTCCTACGCGTTCGCGGTGCTGCGGTTGCAGGCCGCCGCCCACGGCAATCCGCCGCCGCGCCTCATCACCGGCGCCGAGCAGGACGCCGTGCTCCGCGAGATGCTGCAGGGCGACATCGCGGACGGCGGCGAGATGTGGCCCGAACGGCTGCGTCCCGCACTGGCGCTGGGCGGCTTCGCCGTCGAACTGCGCGACCTCATGTTGCGCGCGAGCGAGCGGGGCCTCGGCCCGGAAGATCTGATCACGCTGGGCCGGCGGCACGACCGCTCCGAGTGGGTGGCGGCGGGCATGTTCGCCGCCCGGTACGAGCACGGCATGCTGCTGCGCGGAGCGGTGGGTGTCGAGGCCCCCGAGGCCACGGCGCCGGCGCTGGACGCGGCCGAACTCATCGGTGCGGCCCTCACCGCGTTCGCCACCGACCCGGACCTGCTGCGCGCGGAACGGGACCGGGTGCGGCACCTGCTCGTCGACGACGCCCAGCACCTCGATCCGCAGGCCGCGGAACTGGTCCGGCTCGTCGGCACCGGTACCCGCACCACGGTCGTGGCCGGCGACCCCGACCAGTCGATCTACGGGTTCCGCGGGGCCGACCCCACGTTCCTCGCCGACCTGGCCGACAAGGGCGATCCCCGGCAGGTGCTGTTACCGGTCAACTTCCGCAGTTCGGCGGAGGTCGCGACCACTGCGGCCCGGATCACGTCCCGCCTGCCGGGGCATCTGCCCCACCGGATCTGGACCCCGTCCCAGGGCGGCGGCAGGACGTCGGTCCGGGTCCTGGGCACCGCGGCGAAGGAGGCGGCGCTGATCGCCGACACCCTGCGCCGCGCCCACCTCCTCGACGGGGTGCCGTGGTCGGAGATGGCGGTGATCGTGCGCTCGGTTCCGCGGGCGCTGGCTCCGCTCCGGCGGGCGCTGCTCGGTGCGGGTGTGCCGGTCACCACCGCGGCGTCCGAGTTGCCGCTGGCTCGTCAGCACGGGGTGTCGGGGCTGATGCTGGTGCTGCGGGCACTGTCGGGGCAGGAATTCACGGGCGAGGACGCGCTCGCCCTGCTCGCAGGCCCGGTCGGCGGCGCAGAACCCGTGGCGCTCCGGCGTCTTCGCCGGGGTCTGCGGCGCGCCGAGCTGGCCTCCGGCGGCGACCGTGACTCCGCGGAACTGGTCCGTCTCCTGCTGGTCGGCGAGACGGACAGCACCCGCAGGGTCACGGCGAAGCTGACCGACGTCGAAGCGGCGTCCCTGAACCGGGTGCTGTCCGTGCTGCGCAAGGCGAGGGTTCCGCTCGAGCGGGGGCGCGGCATCGAGGACGTGCTGTGGGCGGCGTGGCAGGCCACCGGACTCGAACGTCGCTGGTCGGCGGCCTCCGCCCGCGGCGGTCCGATCGGGGCGCAGGCCGACCGCGACCTCGACGCCGTGGTCGCCCTGTTCGACGCAGCGGCGAGTTACGTCGACCGTCTCCCTCGCGCGCAGCTCGCCGGGTTCGTCGACTACCTGACCGGGCAGGCGATTCCCACCGCGCGCACCGTCTCCGTCGTTCCGGGCGACGCCGTGTCGGTGCTCAGCGCCCACTCGGCGGCCGGCCGGGAGTGGGACGTCGTCGCGGTCGCGGGTGTGCAGGAAGGGCTGTGGCCGAGCCTGCGGGCGCGCGGAAGCCTGCTCGGCACCGAGGCGCTGATCGACCTCACGGGCGGCGTGTCCGACGGCAGCGAGACCGCCGCCGACCGGATGTCGCGCACCGCACCGCTGCTGGCCGAGGAACGCAGGCTGTTCCTGGTGGCGTGCAGCCGGGCGAGGCGGAGTCTGCTGGTCACCGCGGTCGACTCGGCCAGCGGCGACGCCGATCTCGTCCACTCCCGTTTCGTCGACGAACTGCTCGCCGGAGAACAGGATTCGGACGCCGAGGAGGTGGTGGTTCCTGCGGAGGATCCGGCGACCCGGGTCCTGGCCCTGCCCGCCCTCGTCGCCGAATTGCGCAGCGTGGTCTGCGATCCGGACGTCGCCGAATCCGACCCCGCCCGCCAGGAACGCGCCGCCCGCCAACTCGCCCGGCTCGCCGAAGCCGGGGTGCGCGGCGCCCACCCGGACCAGTGGTACGGCACGGCCGAACCGAGCACCGGCGTGGCGTTGTGGAACGCGGAGGACGGACCGGTGTCGCTGTCGCCGTCCACCGTCGACCTGCTCAACACCTGCCCGTTGCGGTGGCTGCTCGAACGCCACGGCGGCCGGGACGGCGACAACACCCACGCCATCGCCGGAACGCTCGTGCACACGCTGGTGCAGGCGCTCGCAGGCCGCATCCCACCCGATCAGGTGGAACGTGCGCTCGAGAACGCCTGGGAGTCGATCGATCTCGGCTCCCAGTGGTACTCGCGGCGCGAACTCGACCGCACCCGGGACATGCTCGCCACGTTCACCGCCTGGCTCGGGAACACCCGGTCCGAACTCACCGAGGTCGGAGTCGAGGTGGCCGTCGACGGCGTCCTCGAGCCGCGGGAGGAGGGTTCCCCGCAAATCCGGCTGCGGGGGCGGATCGACCGGCTCGAACGCGACGCCGAGGGCAGGCCCGTGATCGTCGACGTGAAGACCGCCCGCTCACCCGTCACCAGGGACGACGCCCAGCAGCACGCCCAGCTGGCGGCGTACCAGGTGGCGGCGGCCACCGGTGCGATCGACGGGGAGCCGGCGTCGAAACCCGGTGGGGCGCGGCTGGTCTTCGTCGCCAAACCACACAAGAAGGAAGGCGCGACGCAGCGGGTGCAGGCACCGCTGTCGGAGGAGGACCTCGAGACGTGGCTCGCGGTCATCCATGCGGCGGCGGCCGCCACCAAGGGGCCGGAGTTCCTCGCCCGCGTCAACGACGGATGCAGGCACTGCCCGGTGCGGACGAGTTGTCCCGCGCACGACGAGGGACGGCAGGTGACGTCGGAATGACCATCCGAATCGACCCGGTGGAACTCGCGATCGGACTGGGGCAGCATCCGCCGACCCCGGAACAGGCCGCCGTCATCGCGGCCCCCCTCGGCCCGACCCTCGTCGTCGCGGGGGCAGGCGCGGGCAAGACCGAGACGATGGCCGCCCGCGTCGTGTGGCTGGTGGCCAACGGGGTCGTCGACCCCGAGGCGGTGCTGGGTCTGACGTTCACCCGCAAGGCGGCGCAGCAGCTGACCGCCCGGATCAGGAAACGCCTTGCCCGTCTGGCGGGTTCGGACCTGCTCCGCCGGGTCGACCCGAGCGGTGACCTCCGGTCGCGCATCCTCGCCGGCGAACCGGAGGTCAGCACGTATCACTCCTACGCCGGGCGACTGCTGTCCGAGCACGGGCTCCTGTTGCCCATCGAACCGTCGGCGACGCTGCTGTCGGAGACGGAACTGTGGCAGCTGGCGCACCGGGTGGTCAGCTCGTGGGACGGCGACCTCGACACCGATAGAAATCCGGCGTCCGTCACCGAGGCGGTCCTCGCGCTGGCCGGGCAGCTCGCCGAGCACCTCGTCGAACCGGACGACCTGCGGGAGGCGCACACCGAACTCGACAAGCTCGTCCACACCCTGCCCGCCGGACCGCGGCAGCGCGGTGGTCCCGGTAAGGAACTGCTCGACATCCTCGACACCCAGCACCGCCGGGTGGAACTCTTGCCGCTGGTGCAGCGGCTCGCGGACACCCTGCGACGGGAAGGCGCGCTCGACTTCGGCAGTCAGATGTCGCTGGCGGCACGCGTCGCCGCGGACCACCCCGAGGTCGGCCTCACCGAGCGCACCCGTTTCCGGGTGGTGCTGCTCGACGAGTACCAGGACACGGGACACGCGCAGCGGGTGCTGCTGTCGTCGCTGTTCGGCGGCGGACTCGACGGCGAACTTGCGCTGACCGCGGTGGGCGATCCCATGCAGTCGATCTACGGCTGGCGCGGTGCGTCGGCGGCCAACCTGCCCCGCTTCGCCACGGATTTCCCGCTGACGAACGGGGATCCGGCGCCGACGCTGGAACTGCTCACCAGCTGGCGCAACCCGCCGGAGGCCCTGGCGCTGGCCAACATGGCGTCGGCGTCCCTGCGGGAGCGGGGCGTGGCGGTCAGCATGCTGCGGGCGCGACCGCAGGCCGTACCCGGGGACGTGCGGCTGGCCCTCACCGGTGACGTCGTGCAGGAACGGGAATGGGTGGCCGACCGCATCGCCGAACAGTACGCGGACGCCGCGAACCGGGGCGAGGATCCGCCGACCGCCGCGGTGCTGATCCGCCGCAACGCCGACGCGGCACCGGTCGCGGAGGTGCTGCGGTCGCGGGGTCTGCCGGTCGAGGTGGTCGGTCTCGGCGGTCTGCTCCACACGCCCGAGGTGGCCGACGTCATCGCGATGCTCCGGGTCGTCGCCGACCCGATGGCGGGCAGTGCCGCCGTCCGGATGCTGACCGGCGCGAGATGGCAGATCGGGGCCGCCGACCTGACGGCGCTGTCGCGGCGAGCGTCCGAACTGGCCATCGGAACGGGCTACGGAACCACCGGCGCCGTCACGGATTCGGCCGCCCTCGCCGACGCCGTCGGCGAGGCGCTGCCCGGTGAACACGCGGAGCAGGCGGGGCTGGCGGACGCGCTGGCGGATCCCGGCCCCGCAGAACGCTATTCGCAGGTCGGCTACGCACGGATCACCGCGGTGGCGGCGGAGTTGGCGTCCCTGCGCGAGCGGATCGGGCAGCCGCTCACCGAACTGGTGGCGGAGGTCGAACGGGTGCTGGGGATCGGCATCGAAGCGCAGGCCCGGACGCGGCAGTCGGCGCGGGGGAGTGCGGGCCGGGAACATCTCGACGCCTTCGCCGACGTCGTCGCCGGTTACGCGAACCGCACGTCGGCCACCGTCACCGGACTGCTCGCCTTCCTGTCCGCCGCGGAATCGGTCGAAAAAGGCCTGGCGCCCGGCGAAGTCGAAGTGGACCCGCACCGCGTCCAGGTGCTGACCGTGCACTCCGCGAAGGGGCTGGAGTGGGAAGTGGTGGCGGTGCCGCACCTCACGGCCGGTGTCTTTCCGTCGCGGACCGCGTCCGGGTCCTGGCTCGGTGCGCTCGGCGAACTGCCGCCGTCGCTGCGCGGAGACCGGGAGCGGCCGGGTGAGTCGGCAGACGGTGTACCCGTCCTCGAACTCGAGAACCTGTACGACCGGAAAGACCTCGAGGAGGCCGTGAAGGCGCACAAGTCGGCGCTGGCGGCCCGCAGACTGGACGAGGACCGCCGGCTGTTCTACGTCGCCCTCACCCGCACCGAACGGGTGCTGTTCGCTTCGGGTCACCACTGGGCAGAATTGGGAACCGAGCCGAAGGGGCCGTCGGAGTTCCTCACCGAACTGCGCGACACGGTGACGGACGAGGAGTACGAGGGTATCGGGATCGTCGATCTCTGGGCGCCCACGCCCGAACCTGAGGAGCAGAACCCGCTGACCAGCACCCCCAAGTCGGCTGTGTGGCCGCGGGATCCGCTCGGTCTCCGCCGGGAGGCGGTCGAGCGTGGTGCGGCGCTGGTCGTCGCGGCACTGAAGAACGTCGGCCGGCAGGCGCCGGCGGACGAGGAGGACGACCACGAGAACTGGGCAGCCGACGTCGACGCCCTCCTCGCGGAGCGGGAAGCGCGTGCGAACGCCCGGACCGAGGTGGTGTTACCCGGCCAGCTGTCGGTGAGCCAGCTCGTCGAACTCGAGGCCGACCCGGACGCCCTGGCCGCCCGGCTGCGGCGGCCGCTGCCGTTCCCGCCGAATCCGCTCGCGCGGCGCGGCACCGCGTTCCACGCATGGGTGGAGCGCCGTTTCGGAGCCACCCGGCTGCTCGATCTCGACGAGCTGCCCGGTGCCGCCGACACGGGTGCGGGCCCGGACGCCGATCTCGCGACGTTGCAGGACGCGTTCCTGCGCTCGCCGTGGGCCGACCGCAACCCGACGGAGGTCGAGGTGCCGTTCGAGACCTCGGTGGCGGGGACCGTGCTGAGGGGCCGGATCGACGCGGTGTTCACCGACCCCGACGGCGGGTGGACGGTGATCGACTGGAAGACCGGCGCCGAACCGAGCGCGGCCAACGAGAAGGCCGTCGTGATGCAGCTCGCCGCGTACCGGCTGGCGTGGGCCGAACTGATGGACGTTCCGATCGAGCGGGTGCGCGCCGCATTCCATTACGTGCGGACCGGACGGACGATCGCGCCGGACCGCCTCCCCGGCGCCGACGCGCTCGCCCGACTCCTCAGTACCGCCGGCGCCGGCGAATCGGATCCCGCCGACGGAGGTCCCGAAGACGAGCTCAGGCGTGACGCCGAGCTTTGAGGGCCTCGGCGATCAACGGGATCTGCAGCGGAAGACGCAGCAGCGCACCGGTTTTCTGCACGGTCGTCGTCTTCGGGCTCTTCAGCCAGTCCACTGCCATGTTGATGTTGGCAGGGAAGACGGCGACGAACAGCAGTGCGGCGAGACCGCCACCGAGCCTGCGCGTGCGCGGCACGGCCAGCGCGGTGCCGATCGCGAGCTCGGCGACCCCGGACACGTAGGTGTAGGTGCGGGCGTCGCCCGGCAACTGTGTGGGCACCGTGGAATCGAAGAACTTCGGGGCGGCGAAGTGCATCGTGCCCGCGCCCAGCAGCAGCGCGGCGAGACGGAGTGCGGGCTTCTGGCTCGGTCGTGGTGTGACGCTCTCTCGTTGCATGACGCCAGCTTGCCCGAACCACCCGGTTCGCGACAACGAGGCTCCGACGTGTGTCCGGTGGGACAATCGGGGTTAGGCTGCCAGCCGATGTCGGAGTTCAGTGCAACGTGGAGACGAACATATGGCCGGTAGGCTGCGTGAGAGATTGAGCAGGTCGGACACCCTCACCGACCGGCCGGACTTCGCGTTGGTGGGTGTGCTGCGGATTCCGGAGTTGCAGACGAGTCCGGCGCGGGCGATCTACCGCCGGGTGGGGATCGCCCTGGCGGCGTTGGCGTTGGCGGTGCTCATCGTCTACATCGACCGGGCGGGCTATCGCGACGTGCAGGACAACGAACTGTCGTTGCTCGACTGCATCTACTACGCGACGGTGTCGTTGTCGACGACGGGATACGGCGACATCACGCCGTTCACACCGTCGGCGAGGCTCGTCAACGTCCTCCTGATCACGCCCCTTCGAATCTTCTTCCTCATCGTCCTGGTCGGTACTACTCTCTCCGCGCTCACGGCGAGCTCCCGGCAGGCGTTCAAAATTCAGCGTTGGAGGCAGCACGTGCGCAATCACACCGTGGTGATCGGCTACGGAACCAAGGGACGCACCGCGATCGACGCGATGCTCGGCGACGACGTTCCGCCGTCGGAGATCGTGGTGGTCGATACCGACCACGCCGTGCTCGACTCGGCGGCCAGCAAGGGCCTCGTCACGGTCCACGGGTCCGCCACCAAATCGGACGTGCTGAGGTTGGCGGGCGCGCAGAACGCGTCGGCGATCATCGTCGCCGCCAACCGCGACGACACCGCGGTGCTGGTGACGCTGACGGCGCGCGAGATCGCACCGAAGGCGAAGATCGTCGCCGCGATCCGCGAATCCGAGAACACGCATCTGCTCCGCCAGTCCGGCGCCGACTCGGTGGTCGTGTCCTCCGAGACCGCGGGCCGGCTCCTCGGCATCGCCACGAAGACGCCGAGCGTCGTCGAGATGATGGAGGACCTCCTGACTCCGGAGGCGGGTTTCGCGATCGCGGAACGTCCCGTGGAGCGGGACGAGATCGGCGGCTCTCCACGCCACCTCGCGGACATCGTGCTCGGTGTGGTGCGGGACGGCCGCTTGATCCGGGTCGGCTCGCCGGAGGTCGATTCGATCGAGGAGAACGACCGACTGCTGTACATCCGTCGGGTCGCCAACTGATCGGCAGTAGTGTCGACGGCGTGACTGTATTCCGGCTCAACGACACCCCGCTCCTGTCCCGCTCCGCCGTCGGGCGGGCCGAGGAATTGCGTTCGGACACGGACGCGCTGCGTGCGGGCTGGCGGGATGCGCTGCTGCTGCGCGTCAATCACCGCGGACAGGTGCGGGTGGGGGACGACGGTCTGGTGTTCGCGGAGGCCACCGAACTCGGCCCCGAACCGAAACCGGGGGCGGTGTTCCTCGGCATTCGCAAGGACCGGCACGTGTGGGCGGTGCGGGTGCAGGCGCTGACCGGCGAGCTGGCCGATCTCCGGATTCTGGGCGGCACGCTGGACGACGCCGACGCCGGTGTGCTCACCGGCGCCCTCGCGATGCTCAACTGGCACGACAGTGCCGGCTTCAGCGCGCTCGACGGCGCGGCGTCGGAACCGACGATGTCGGGATGGTCGCGGATCTCGACGAGCACCGGTCACGAGGAATTTCCCCGCACCGATCCGGCGGTCATCTGCCTCGTGCACGACGGCGGAGACCGTGTGCTCCTGGCCCGGCAGCCCACGTGGCCGCCGCGGCGGTTCTCGATCCTGGCCGGATTCGTCGAGGCCGGAGAATCCCTCGAGACGTGCGTCGTCCGCGAGATCAAGGAAGAGGTGGGCGTCGACGTCCGTGACGTGCGCTACCTCGGCAGCCAGCCGTGGCCGTTCCCCCGTTCGGTGATGATCGGGTTCGCGGCCGTCGGCGATCCCGACGCCCCGCTGACGTTCGCGGACGGCGAGATCGCCGAGGCCCGGTGGTTCACCCGGGACGAGGTGCGCACGGCACTCGAACTCGGCGACTGGGCGTCGGACACCGACGCCACGCTGCTGCTGCCGGGCTCGATATCCATCGCGCGCGGAATCATCGAGTCCTGGGCTGCGGCAGCGACGGAGTCCTAGACGCCGAGAAGCTGCTTGACCTGCGCCAACGACGGGTTGGTGGCGGTGCTGCCGTCGGCGAACTTGACGGTGGGCACGACGTGGTTGCCACCGTTGACGCTGCCGACGAACTCCGCCGACGCCGGATCGTCCTCGATGTCGATCTCCACGTAGCCGATGCCGGATTCGTCCAGCTGCGTCTTCAGGCGCCGGCAGTAGCCGCACCAGGTGGTGGAGTAGATGGTCAGGGCCGGGGTGTCGGTAGCAGTCACGGCGGATATAACACCACGAGCCCGCCGTGTGTTCCCACTGCGGTGTTCGTCCGCTTCGCGCCGTGTCGGTCGCCCCTGTCATGATGGACGCCATGTCAGCAGCCGGCGCAGCAGAGGTGACGACTACCGGTCTCGATCCCGAACAGTCCGCAGCGGTCCTCGCTCCCCGGGGGCCGGTGTGTGTGCTGGCCGGTGCCGGAACAGGCAAGACCCGGACCATCACCCGGCGGATCGCGCACCTCGTCGCCAGTGGGCACGTCGCCGCGGGGCAGGTGCTGGCGGTGACGTTCACGGCGCGCGCGGCAGGCGAGATGCGCGGGCGGCTGCGCAGCCTGGGCATCGGCGACGGGGGAGCGCAGGTCCAGGCACGTACGTTCCACGCGGCCGCGCTGCGGCAGCTGCGGTACTTCTGGCCGCAGGTGGTCGGCGACACGGAATGGCGGCTGCTGGACCGCAAGTTCGCGGTCGTGTCGTCCGCCGCCGGACGGGTCGGCCTGTCCACCAGCACGGAGAGCATCCGCGACCTGGCGAGTGAGATCGAGTGGGCCAAGGCCTCGCTGATCGCGCCGGAGGACTACCCGCGGGCGGTGGCGAAGTTGCGCCGGGAGGCGCCGGTCGACGCCGCCAAGGTCGCCGAGGTGTATCACGGCTACGAACAGCTCAAGGCGCGCGGCCAGGACGGGATGCTCCTCGATTTCGACGACCTCCTGCTCCACACGGCGGCGGCACTCGAAGAGCATTCGGCCGTCGCGGAGGAGTTCCGCGACCGCTACCGCTGCTTCGTCGTCGACGAATACCAGGACGTCACCCCGCTGCAGCAGCGTGTCCTCGATGCCTGGCTCGGCGAGCGGGACGACCTCACCGTCGTCGGCGACGCCAACCAGACCATCTACTCGTTCACCGGCGCCACCCCGAACTACCTGCTCGACTTCTCGCGCCGGTTCCCCGAGGCCACCGTCGTGCGCCTCGAGCGCGACTATCGTTCGACCCCCGAGGTCGTGTCGATGGCGAACCGGGTGATCGGAGCGGCGCGCGGCCGGATCGCGGGCACCCGTCTGCAACTGATCGGGCAGCGCGACTCCGGGCCGGAACCGAGTTTCGTCGAGTTCGACGACGAACCGGCCGAGGCCGCCGGGGTGGCCCGCACGATCAAGCGGCTCATCGCGTCCGGCACCCCGGCGGCGGAGATCGCGGTCCTGTACCGGATCAACGCCCAGTCCGAGGTGCACGAGCAGGCGCTGACGAAACTCGACATCCCGTACCAGGTGCGTGGCGGTGAGGGTTTCTTCACCCGCACCGAGGTGCGTCAGGCCGTGGCGGCGCTGCGCCAGGCCGCGGGCCGCGACGACCTGCCCGACGCGGTCGGCGCCGACCTCGTCACGCTCGTCCGCGCCGTCCTCGTTCCGCTGGGGCTGACGGACGCCGAACCGGCGGGTGCGCAGGCCCGCGAGCGCTGGGCCTCCCTGTCGGCGCTCGTCGCGCTCACCGAGGAACAGCTGACCCAGGATCCGGAGTTGACCCTCGACGCACTGTTGCGCGAGCTGAGTCTGCGGGCGGAGGCGCGGCACCCACCCGTCGTGCAGGGTGTGACCCTCGCGTCCCTGCACGCCGCGAAGGGTCTCGAATGGGACGCCGTGTTCCTCGTCGGCCTCACCGACGGAACACTGCCCATCCAGCACGTGCTCGGCGACTCCAACTCGGCACCCGACGACGCGGCCGTCGAGGAGGAACGCCGGTTGCTGTACGTCGGCGTCACCCGCGCCCGTGAGCACCTGCAGATGTCGTGGGCGCTGTCCCGGAACGAGGGCGGCCGCAAGTCGCGGCGCCGTTCGCGGTTCCTGCACGGACTCATCCCCGAAGACTCACCGGCCTCGCGGATCGCGGCGCCCGTCAAGAGCAACAAGAAGCGTCCCCGGTGCCGGCTGTGCGGAAAACAGCTGATCGGGACGACCGCGACCATGCTCGGTCGCTGCGAGGGGTGCCCGTCGAACGTCGACGTGGAACTGCTCGAATCGCTGCGGTCGTGGCGGCTCGAGAAGTCGAGGGAGCTGAAGGTCCCGGCGTACGTGGTGTTCAGCGACAACACGTTGACGGCTCTCGCCGAGCAGCGCCCGCAGGACGATCGCGGACTCGTCGCGATCCCCGGGATCGGTGCGAAGAAGCTCGAGCAGTTCGGCGAAGACGTCCTCGGTGTGATCAAGGGAAGCGGTACTCGCTGAACGACTCCCGCACGAGGGTGAAGTAGCACGCATCACTGCAGGTCAAAAATAGGTTGTGCGGTTCTGGAGAATTGCCTACTGTGGTTTCAGTGCGCGGGGAGACCCGTGTGGTTCACATCGGATCGAGAAGAAATGGAGGTGGCAGTGAAATGACGAAGTTCCAAGCACATGAGACGGCAGTCGCTGCTGCCTCCGCGTTGTTCGGCATGAACGCGGCGGAACAGGCACCGGCGATCGTCTGGTCGGCAGCCCGTCGTCGTCCCGCAACAGCAGTCGAGTCCGTGTATCGGAGTTGTCGAGGAATTCCTCGATAGATCAACTCCCACCGTCTTTTCAAGGCCACGGACCCGCATCGCGGACCGTGGCCTTCGTAGTTCGAGCACCCTTCCCGCTCGCAGCCTCGGCTCTGGTTCGCATCCATTTCAACGAACCGAAGAGAATAACCGTCGCAATGAGAGCAGAGGAGAACGACGTGTCTACCGTGACATGCCGAGGGGTATCCGAAACCTCAACCACCACAAGCGGATTTGTTCAGATCGCTACCGCACGTGGTGACCTGCCGTGCCGGGTCGACGACCCCGACCTGTGGTTTGCGGACTCTCCCACCGAGCTGGAGCAGGCGAAGGCGCTGTGCGCGTCCTGCCCGATCCGCTCCCGCTGCCTCGACGCCGCTCTCGATCGAGGTGAGCCGTGGGGCGTGTGGGGTGGGGAGATCTTCGACCAGGGTGTCGTGATCGCCCGCAAGCGTCCCCGTGGACGTCCCCGCAAGACGCCGGCTCTGGTGTGTGCGTAGCACCTGTGAGTACTTGTTAACCGCCCGCGGTTAACAAGTACTCACAGGTCGGGGGCCACGAACCCGGGGAGCCACCGGGTGAGGATCGCCATGTACGGCGCGTACGCGTCCAGTTGGGCGCAGATCCCCACCGAGCCGACGAGAACCCGGAAGATCATCAGATACTCGGCGGGCAGATTCAGTGCCCGGGCGGTCCGGAACTGCGCACTGTTGAAGTCGGTCGCGGAACCCGCCGCCTTCTGCAGCCAGGCGCGGGTGAAGTGGAACGATTCGGTGCGGATCGGATCGGTGACGGGACGCAGGTAGTCGGCGATCTCCTTGTCGGTCACCGTCCTGCCCGGCAGGACAAATCCGTTGGCGTGCAGCAACTCCGTCAGTTCGTCGAACTGCTCGTGGACTGCCAGCCGGACCATCGCCCCGAGCACCGGTGGGAGACCGTGCGGAAACGGTGCCGCGGCACCGAAATCGATGACCCCCAGGCGGCCGTCGCTGTGCAGCATGAAGTTACCCGGATGCGGGTCGCAGTGAAGCAGGCCGACGCGGGTGGGGGAGGCGAAGTGGAACTCCGCGAGCAGTGCGCCGGCAGTGTTGCGTTCCTCGGGGGTGCCGTCGGCGATGATGGCCGACAGCGGTTTCGCCGACATCCATTCGGTGACCACCACCTTGGGGGCGCTGGCGACGACGTGCGGAATCGCGAACTGCGGGTCCCCGTCGAACACCTTCGCGAAGCGGCGCTGATTGTTCGCCTCGATCCGGTAGTCGAGTTCTTCTTCGGTGCGGGCGGTGAATTCGTCGATGACCGGCCGCACGTCGACCCCGGGCATGACCGAAGCGAACAGACCCGCGAACCGTCCCAGTGTCTTCAGGTCGGCGCGCAGCGCTTCGTCGGCGCCGGGGTACTGAACCTTGACGGCCACGTCGCGGCCGTCGGCCCACACGGCGCGATGCACCTGGCCGATGCTGGCCGACGCGGTCGGGGTGTCGTCGAACGACTGGAACCGCTCCCGCCACTTGGTGCCCAGTTGCTGGTCGAGCATCCGGTGGACCGCCTTCGCGGGCAGCGGAGGTGCCTGCGCCTGCAGCTTGTTCAGCGATTCACGGTAGGGTTCCGCGAACTCCTCGGGGATTGCCGCCTCCATGACGCTGAGCGCCTGGCCCAGTTTCATGGCGCCGCCCTTGAGTTCGCCGAGGACGGCGAATAATTGCTCGGCGGCCTTCGCGCTCAGCTGGGCGTCGATCTCGTCCCTGTCGCCGCCGGTCAGCTTCCGGCCGAACCCCATCGCGGCACGCCCCGCGATCCCCAACGGGATGCTCGCGAGTTTCGCGGTGCGGGCAGAACTCCTGCGGGGGATGTCGGGCACCCCACCATCATGCATCATCACCGATGCCGGTTCGATTCGCCCACGGCGGGCGCCAGATACGTGCAGCTGCAACTCGCCTGCCTCGGCCAGCGCCGCGTCACCAGGCGGTGCGCCCCCAGATCGATCTCGAGCGTGGCGTCGAGACTGCTGGGCGGCGCGCCGCGCGGGGCGGACAGCACGGCCTCGAGTTGGCCGAGGGCGACTGCGGCCGTGGCCATGATCACGGCGGGACTCGCATGCCCGACCGTCCCCAGGAGCTGAGCGGACAGGTGCGGCCAGTCCTCGTCGTACGCGGCACGGAGGAGATCGGCGCACCGCAGGCAACTCGTGTGGCCCGGCAGCACGAGCGGACCGACCACACCGCGACCGTCCCGCAGCCGGACCTGCAGGTGCGGTATCCCGTTCTGGACCAGATCCGCAGCGAGGCGAGGGTCCGCCACCAGGTCGTCCGCGAGCACGACGCACAGGGCGTTCCACCGCCGGACATCGCCGTCGGCGGAGTAGCGGAACGAGCGGGAGACCCGGATGCCGCCGTCGGTGAGCCCGGTGGACACCGCATCCGACAGCGGTCCGCGCCCGTGCACGCGGATGGTGATCGTGTCCGCGACGGGGGAGGTGCCCGCGACGTCGATCAGACCGGCGCGGTCCAGATCGCCGAGCAGCTTCGACACGTCCGTGGGCGCCAGGCCGTATCCGACGGCCGTCCACAGGATGTGCGGCCGCGTGTTCTTGCCGTCGAGCAGTCGGACGACGGCGAGGAGTTGCTCGGTCCGGACTCCGGGCGGTGGGGAGAGGACGAGTGCGCGCTCGGGATCCCAGCCGAACTGCACCCGCCCGTCGGGGCGGACGAGCACGGCGATCCGAGGATCGAGGGTGACACCGACGGGGTGCGGGTGCGAGATGGTCACGCACCGAGGATTCCAGGCCACGACTGGTCGCCGGCCCGGAAAAGACGAGTTGTCCACAGGCCGAAACGTGCTCCGACCTGCGGACTTCCCGCTACCGACACATTGGTGCGATCAGGGGGTCAGGACTCCGGCTCGTCGTCCTTACCGGACTTGCCGCGTTCGGCCTCCTCGGCCCGCTCGCGGGCCTCCGTCGCCTCCAGCTGCGCCATCGGATTGTCGAAGTCGCCGCCGTCGCCGCCCCCGAGTACCCGTTCGACGAACGCGTCCGGGCTGTCGAGGTCGGACGAGTCGGGCAGCAGGTCGGGGTGGGCCCACACGCCGTCACGGGCGTCGACGGTCGACTCGGACGTCAGGCGCGTCCACAGCTGCGCCGCCTCCCGGACCTTGCGGGGACGCAGTTCGAGTCCGACGAGTGTCGCGAACGTCTGCTCGGCGGGTCCGCCGGTCGCGCGCCTGCGGCGGAGCGTCTCGCTGAGTGCCGCGACGCCGGGGAGGCGGTCGTTCAACGCCGACGCGACGACGACCTCGACCCAGCCCTCGATGAGGGCGAGCAGTGTCTCGAGTCGCTCGAGGGCCTGCTTCTGCTCGGGTGTGGTCTGCGGTTCGAAGGCACCCTGCTGCAGGATGTTCTCGAGCTGCGACGGATCGGTCAGCGCGGACGGATCGAGCCCCTTCGCCATGTCCTCGATGGCGGAGAAGTCCATGGTGATGCCGCGGGCGTACTCCTCGACGGTGGCGAGGAGACGCTGACGCAGCCACGGGACGTGGCTGTACAGGCGCTGGTAGGCGGCCTCACGTGCGGCGAGGAAGACGAGGATCTCCCGGTCGGGCTGTTCGAGCCCCTTGCTGAACCGTTCCACCGCTGCGGGAAGCAATGCGCCCGTGCCCGCCGGACCGAGGGGGAGACCGATGTCGGTGGAGGTGAGGACCTCCTTCGACAGCTGGCCCAGCGCCTGGCCGAGCTGGGAGCCGAACGCGAGGCCACCCATCTGGCTCATCATGCCGAGCATCGGTCCTGCCATCTGCTGCGCCTCTTCGGGCAGCCCCTGCACCCACATGCCCGACACCTTCTCCGCCACCGGGTCGCACAACCGCTTCCAGGTGTCGAGGGTGTTGTCGAGCCAGTCGTTGGGCGTCCACGCGACGGTCTTCGACGCGCCCGCAGGCAGCGTCGTCGCGGCGTCCAGCCACAGTTCGGCGAGCCGCGAGGCGTCGGCGATCGCCTCGGAATTGCCCTGCGTGATCGGAGCGACGGACCCCATCTGCTGGCGGGCGAGCTTCTTCGCGACCTCGTAGTTGACCGGGCCGGTCTGCTCCCCGGACCCCATCGACGTGCCCATCCCGCTCAGCATCTGGCCGAACTGGGTGAGCATCTGGCCGAGGGCGGCCGGGTCGAAGCCCCCGGCGGGGAAACCACCCGCCCCGAAACCGAAGTCGCCGGAACCGCCCGCGTTCTTGTCGCGGTCGGGCCCGTTCTGATCCCCCGTGTTCTTGTCACGATCGGGATCGTCGTCGGGTTTGGAGAAGCCGAAGGGCGGATTGCTCATGACTCAACGGTACAAGGCGCATGGTTCGGTGGCTGCCGACCGCGTCACGCTGACGGCGAACACGCGGACGGCCGACAGCGGTGCCCGGTGGTTCGCGCTCTACGCTGGTCCAGGTGAATCGACGGATCGTGACGCTTCTGGCTGCGCTGGCCCCGATCGTGGTACTCGGCATTCTCGGCACCGTGATCACGGTGCCGTTCGTGGCTCTCGGGCCGGGACCCACGTTCAACACCCTCGGCGAAGTGGGTGGTGAGCAGGTCGTCGCCATCGCGGGGACGGACGTGGACGACACCACCGGCCACCTCAACATGACGACGGTCGCCGTCCGCGACGACCTCAACGTGTTCGAAGCGTTCGGACTGTGGGCGAGTGGACGCCAGGGCATCGTGCCCCGCGAGGAGGTGTACCCGCCGGACAAGTCGAAGGACGAGGTCAAGCAGGAGAACGACGCCGACTTCCAGCAGTCGGAGGACAGCGCCGAACTCGCGGCGCTCCACTTCCTGGGCAAGCCGGTGGACCTGCGGATCGCCAAGGTCGGTGAGGACGGCCCCTCCCAGGGGCTGCTGCGCGAAGGCGACGTGCTGGTCAGTGTCGACGGAAAGCCGGTGTCGACTGTCGGCGGCGTGCAGGAGGCGGTGGCCGACGTGGCCCCGAACACCGAGGTGCCGATCGTGATCCGGCGTGACGGCGCCGAGACCACGGTGCGGGTGGTGCTCGGTGCCCGCCCGGACGACGAGGCCAAGGGCTACCTGGGGATCACGCCGGAGGAGGTCCCGGACGTCCCGTTCACGATCGACTTCAACCTCGCCGACGTGGGCGGCCCCTCGGCGGGACTCATGTTCACGCTCGCTGTGATCGACAAACTCAGCCCGGGCGAACTCAACGGCGGCAAGTTCGTCGCCGGCACCGGCACGATCGACTCCGACGGCGACGTCGGCCCCATCGGCGGCATCAAGTACAAGTTGATCGCCGCGTCCGAAGCGGGCGCCGAGACATTCCTCGTGCCGGCGAAGAACTGCGACGAGGCACGCCAGGGGGCACCCGACGGGCTCCGGCTGGTGAAGGTCGAGAACCTCGACGGGGCCGTTGACGCGCTCGAGGCCGTCAACGCCGGAGCCGACGCGCCGCACTGCTGACTGCGGCGCGGTCGGTCCTTCTCGACTGCGGAGCGGTCAGTCCTCTTCGGTCGCGTCGAGGGTGGCGTACAGCGCGCTGACGAGATTCGGCGCCAGGTCCTCGTAGGTGAGCAGTTCGATTCCGGCGTACGGGTCGGCGTCCTCGTCGGGGCGCAACTGCATCAGGCACAGCGACGGTCCGTCGCGCAGCACGGCGGCGATGAGCCGGGCGGCCCGGCGGTCGGGATGCGACTCGGCCGCGGCCCGTGCGGCGTCGTCGGCGGCGTCGCGGTCGGACAGGAGGGGGACGAGCGCGTCGTCGAGATCGGATTCCGCCTCGGGAGGCAGGACCACGATCTCCTGGACGAGGGCGCACCCGACCACGGACTCGGGCCAGCTGGTGGTGGCGAGGAATTCGTCGAGTGCGCGTGACCCGCCGTCGATGTCGCCGGGGAACGGATCCTGTTCCACCGGGGTCAATTCCGCACCGTCGGCGAGTTGGTCGAGCAGGCTCGGTTCGGCGGCCGCGAGGAGTTCGGTCGGGACGAGTGCGAACATCTGGGGCGGCTGATCCCACCCTCCGGCATCGACGAATTCGACCACCTCACGCACGCAGCGGGCGAGGGCGTCCGTCTCTCGGTTCACATTCTCTTCACTCACAGGACCCATCTTCGCACCCCCGGAACAGGACCGACGGCGGCAACTCTCGGTTGTTACGTAGAGTGGGACGAAACGGTCACGCCCTCGCTGTTCGGGGTGTGGACGACCGAACGGTGCAGTTGACCGCGGCGTGAGAACGTCGCCGAGTTCTTGGAGTGTGGCACGTGGGCATGCGGCCCCCCGCAGGTTTACCGTCGTTGTCCAAACGCAGTCGAGTGCTGCTGGTGCTGGCGCTTGTCGTCGCGGCCCTGCTGCTGGTGGGTCCTCGGCTGATCAGCACGTACACGGACTGGTTGTGGTTCGGTGAGGTCGGATTCCGTGGTGTCTTCACCACGGTCCTCGTCACCCGTCTGCTGCTCTTCCTCGTGGTGGGGGTGGTGGTCGGCGGAATCGTCTGGCTGGCACTGCTGCTCGCGTACCGTTCGCGGCCGGTGTTCGTCCCGGTGTCGGGTCCCAACGATCCGGTGGCGCGGTACCGCACCACGGTGATGACCCGGCTGCGTCTGTTCGGCCTCGCGATTCCGATCGCGGTGGGACTGCTCGCCGGCCTGATCGCCCAGTCCAGTTGGGTGACGGTGCAGTTGTTCGTCAACGGCGGCGCGTTCGGCGTCGCCGATCCCGAATTCGGCCTCGACGTCGGCTTCTACACGTTCGATCTGCCGTTCTACCGTTTCGTCCTCAATTGGCTGTTCGTGGCGGTGCTGCTGGCGTTCTTCGCGAGCCTGGTGACGCACTACATCTTCGGTGGGCTCAAGCTCGCGGGCCGGGGCGGCGCGCTGACCAATGCGGCGCGAGTCCAGTTGGCAGTGCTGGCGGGAACGTTCATTCTCCTCAAGGCCGTCGCGTACTGGTTCGACCGGTATTCCCTGCTGTCGAGCAGCCGCAAGGAGCCCACGTTCACCGGTGGTAGCTACACCGACATGAACGCGGTGCTGCAGGCGAAGCTGATCCTGCTGGCCATCGCGGTCATCTGCGCGGGCGCGTTCTTCGCGGCGATCTTCCTGCGCGATCTGCGGATTCCCGCAATGGCCACAGCCCTTCTCGTGCTCTCGTCGATCCTGGTCGGCGCGGTGTGGCCGCTCGTGGTGGAGCAGTTCTCGGTGCGCCCCAACGCCGCCGACAAGGAGAGCGCGTACATCGAGCGGAACATCGCCGCCACCCGGCAGGCGTACGGCATCACCGACGACAAGGTCGAGTACCAGGACTACCAGGGGTACGGGACGACGCCGCCGCGCGACGTGCCCGCCGACGTGACGACGATCGCGAACACGCGACTGCTCGACCCGAACATCCTGTCGCGGACGTTCACCCAGCAGCAGCAGCTGAAGAACTTCTACGGTTTCCCGCCGACGCTCGACATCGACCGGTACGACATCGACGGGGAGATGCGTGACTACATCGTCGCGGCCCGCGAGTTGTCGTCGAAGAGCCTGACGGGCAACCAGACGGACTGGATCAACAAGCACACCGTCTACACGCACGGCAACGGACTGGTCGCGGCCCCCGCGAACCGGGTGAACGCCGCCGCAGGCGAGTCCGCGGAGGAAGCCGCCAACAGCAACAGCGGTTACCCCGTCTACATGGTGAGCGACATCGCCTCACAGGCCGCGGGAAATCAGGTCATCCCGGTCGAGCAGCCGCGCATCTACTACGGCGAGGTCATCGCCGACACCGATGCCGACTACGCGATCGTCGGTGGTTCCCAGGGTTCGGATCCGCGGGAGTACGACACCGACACCTCGCGCTACACGTACACCGGTTCGGGTGGTGTGCCGATCGGCAACTGGTTCAACCGGCTGGCGTTCGCGGCGAAGTACACCGAACGCAACATATTGTTCTCCGGTGCCATCGGTTCGGATTCGAAGATCATCTACAACCGGGACCCCCGGGACCGAGTCACGCACGTCGCACCGTGGCTGACCGCGGACGGCGACTCCTACCCGGCCGTCGTCGACGGCAAGGTCGTGTGGATCGTGGACGCCTACACCACGCTGCAGGACTACCCGTACGCTCAGCGCAGTTCGCTCGACGGACTGGTGGAGGACAGCATCGACCAGAACACCGGCCGCCTGCTGCCCCGCAAGGAGGTGTCCTACATCCGCAACTCGGTGAAGGCCACCGTCGACGCGTACGACGGCACCGTGAAGCTCTACCAGGTGGACCAGAACGATCCCGTGCTCGACGCGTGGATGGGTGTGTTCCCCGACGCGGTTCAGCCTGCGGACTCGATTCCGGACGAACTGCGCGCGCACTTCCGTTATCCCGAGGACCTGTTCAAGGTGCAGCGCGAGATGCTCGCCAAGTACCACGTGGACGATCCGAAGGAGTTCTTCACCAACAACGCGTTCTGGTCGGTGCCGAGCGATCCCACGATCGACACGAGCGCGAACCAGCCGCCGTACTACGTGCTGGTCGGTGATCCCGAGACCGGGAAACCGTCGTTCAACCTGACCAGTGCGATGGTGGGTTACAGCCGCGAGTTCCTGTCCGCCTATCTGTCGGTGAAATCGGACCCGGAGAACTACGGCAAGTTCACGGTGCTCCAATTGCCGACGGACACCCAGACCCAGGGTCCGCAGCAGACGCAGAACTCGATGATCTCCGATCCGCGGGTGGCGTCGGAGAGAACGCTGCTCGAGAGATCGAACAAGATTCAGTACGGCAACCTGCTGACACTGCCGATCGCGAACGGCGGCATCCTGTACGTCGAACCGATGTACACGGAGCGAAGTTCGACGGGCCCGAACACGTCGACGTTCCCGCAGCTGTCCCGAGTGCTGGTGAGCTACCGCGAGCCGCCGCCGAGTAACAGTGTGCGCGTCGGGTACGCCCCGACTCTGGCACAGGCGCTCGACCAGGTGTTCGGTGCGGGAACGGGCTCGGTGGCCACGGCGCCCAGCGCCGAGGAGGGGACACCTCCGGAGACCGGCACGACGCCGCCCGTCGCCCAGGGTGCGGCCCCGGCAGCGCCCACCGCACCGGCGACTCCGCCGTCCGGCACGGACGTCTCGGCGGCTGTGGCGGAGCTGGATGCGTCGCTCGACGCGTTGACGTCGGCGCAGCGCAGCGGTGACTTCGCGGCGTACGGTGCGGCCCTCGCCCGGGTGCAGAAGGCGGTCGCCGCGTACGAGGCGATCCCGAAGTAGAGGCGTTTCACCGGAGAGCGAACGAGGCCCTGTCATCCGAACCGGATGACAGGGCCTCGTCGTATACGAGCGGAAGATCAGCGCAGTGCGTCGACCAGCTGCGGGTTGGCGTTCACCAGCTGCTGGAACTGCTGTCCGTAGCCGTTCTGCTCGGCGACCTGACGCGCGGCGTCCAGTGCCTGCTGCGCGGCGGGCTGGACCGGAGCGGGCGCCTGGACCTGTGCCGGTGCCGCGGGGGCGGGCGCAGGGGTGGGCGCCGGAGCGGGCGCGGGGGCCTCGGCGACGGCGCCGCCACCGGTGGTCAGGTACTGACCGCACACCGGCCAGGCACCCTGGCCCTGCGTCGCGAGAACATTCTCGGCGACACGGACCTGCTCGGCCTTGCTGGCGTTCGACGCCGAGCCGCTGCCGCCGTTGGCCTCCCAGGTGCTCTGCGAGAACTGCAGGCCGCCGTAGTAGCCGTTTCCGGTGTTGATTCCCCAGTTGCCGCCGCTCTCGCACGCTGCGACGCCGTCCCAGTTGTGGGAGGCGGCGGAGGCGGTGCCGGTGCTCAGGCCGAGCGGAACGGCGACGACGGCTCCGGTGACGGCGATCCATCCGAGGGCACGCTTGCTGATGCTGTGATTGGTCATGCGGGGTCAATCCTCTCCGCGCTTGCTGTCGTGGCCGGCCTGCGGGCGACGACGTTCGCGTCGTCGCGCCGGGCTGCGATTCTGTGCCGCGTCCCTGCCCCTCGAAGGTTTCGGGGATTCCGAACCCGCGGGGCAGAGCTAGCAGCGGCGGGCCGGCTTTCGCCCGGTTGTTTCGGGCCGAGAGCGACCGTACGGGAGCTTCGCCCGCAGTTCACCTGGCGAAAATGGTGGACAGGTGTCCGGCGTCGAGGGCGAATTTTCCCTGTTTCCGCAGTTCAGAAGCGCTTGATATCGTTTCGGAGTCGATTCGTTACACCGTTGTTATGTGGCGGGGATCACTACTAATTTGTGCAGCGGCTCACGCGTAAATGGCGGGGAAACGGATCTCGGTGGTGTAGGTCGATGCCGTGCAATGCCCGAGCGCCCTGCGCGCAGTCGTGCTGCGCGCCAGGGCGCTCGGGCAAGTGTGGGGTGCGGATCAGAGGTACTGTCCGCAGACCGGCCAGGCGCCGGGTCCCTGGGTCGCCAGGACGTTCTCGGCAACCCGAATCTGCTCCTCGCGCGAGGCGTTCGAAGGCGAGCCGGAGCCGCCGTTCGCGGCCCAGGTGCTGTCGGTGAACTGCAGGCCGCCCGAGAAGCCGTTTCCGGTGTCGGCGCCCCAGTTGCCGCTGCTCTCGCATGCTGCGACAGCGTCCCAGTCTCCGGAAGCGGCCGAAGCGGTGCCGGTGCTCAGGCCGAGCGGCACTCCGATGACTGCTCCGGTGAGTGCGACTGCGCCCATGGTCCGCTTGACGATGCTGGAATTGAACATGTGGTTGATTCCTCTCCGCGCCTGCCGACGAGGTGGTCGTGTGGATGACGGCTGGTGTGCCGACCCGCTGGTCGATCTGTCCTCGTCCTGCCCCTCGAGGTGTCGGGATTCCGGATCCCGCTGGGGCAGGTCGAGCTGCGGCGGGTCGGCGTTGCCCGTTGGTTTCGGGCTGGCAACGAACGTACGCGGCGATCACGGAATGGTCACGGGCCGATTTTCTGTGACGGGCGTCCAAATACTGGGATGAACGCACGGTGTTTTCGCAGGTCGACCCACTAGTTGCGGATTCCGAAAACGTTACAGATTTTCCCAAAAGTGTGATGCAGGTCATAACTTTTAGGTAACGGATGTGACTCGGGTGGTGCTGAAAGGTTGCTAGTCGGCCTCTTTCCGGGCGATTTGCAATCCGTTCGTTCGCTCGTGTAACTTTGTTCATGCAGCGCGGGGTGGAGCAGCTCGGTAGCTCGCTGGGCTCATAACCCAGAGGTCGCAGGTTCAAATCCTGTCCCCGCTACCACCGAAGAACCGGTGTCCTGGAATCCAGGGCACCGGTTCTTTTTTGTTTCCGTATTCAGTTCCGTGGCCGGCGACGGAGCGCCGGGTGGGGCGCAGGCCGGTGGATCAGCTCTCCGTGACGTCCATCTCGATCAGGACGCGGCGCAGCAACTTGCCCGTCGCGTTGCGGGGTAGTTCCTCGATGAAGATGATCTCGCGGGGCACCTTGTACCGCGCCAGGTTCGACTTGACGTGAGCCTTCATTTCCTCGGCGTCCTTCGCGGACCCGGGGGCGGGCACGACGAAAGCCCTGAGTCGATGGCCGAACTCGGAGTCCTCGATACCGATCACGGCGGCCTCGAGCACGTCCTCGCGGTCCGCGAGCAGGTTCTCGACCTCGAGCGGGTAGACGTTCTCGCCGCCGGAGACGATCATGTCGTCGTCGCGGCCGTCCACGAAGAGCAGGCCGTTGCGGTCGAAGTGCCCGACGTCGCCGGTCGACAGCAGGCCGTTGATGCGCTCCTTGTCGCGACCGTCGGTGTATCCGGAGAAGCTGAGACCGCTGGCGACGAAGATGCGTCCGACGGTCTCGGGTTCGGTGATCCGCCGACCCGACTCGTCGTACAGCTCCACGTGGCACGTGACGGGTGCCCGTCCCGCGGTACCCGGCGCCAGTTCGAGGTCGGCGGGTGTCGCGACGGTGGCGACGGCGACCTCGGTGGAGCCGTACAGGTTGTGGAGCACCGTGCCGAACGCGGCGGTGGTGCGCTTGCAGAGGTCGGGGGAGAGCGCGGACCCGGCCGCGAAGATGATCTTCAGGCTCGACGTGTCGTACTTCGCCAAGGTCTCCGGTCCGAGATCGATGATGCGCTGCAGCATGGTGGGAACGACGACCAGCGTGTCGCACCGGTGCTTCTCGACCAGGCGAATCGTGTTCTCCGGATCGAACTTCCGATGCATCACCACGGTCTGGCCCAGCGCCAGCGCGAGTGCGAACTGGGAGACTCCCGTCCCGTGGAAGGCGGGGGCCGCCATCATCATCGTCTGGCCGCGCCGCAGCGGAACCCGGTCGAGGAACTGTGCCGACGCGAGCGGCGACGTGTGTCCGCGGGGAGCGCCCTTCGGTGTGCCGGTGGTGCCACTGGTGAGGAGGACGAATCCACCGAGCGCGGACGGTGCGGGCAGCGAAGCGCGGTCTCGGCCCTCCATCGCGTCGTCGAGCGTGCGGACCCGGGACGTCGAATTTTCCTCCGCCCACGAACGATAGACGATCACCTCGTCCGGGAGGGCCTCGGCGACCTGGTGGAATTCGTCGTCGTACACGAAGGCCTGCACCTGCTCGCGGGCGGCGACGTCGACGAGTTGCGGCCGGGCGAAACCGGTGTTCATCAGCACCAGCTTGGTGCCGTTCTTGGCGGCGGCGAGCATCGTGAGCACCAGGCCACGATGATTGCGGCACATGCATCCCATGACGGAGCCCGCAGTGATGCCGTCGGTCTGCCACGCACGCACCAGGGCGTTGGACTGTTCCTCGATGTCGGCGTAGGTGAGGGCGCCGCGCTCGTCGATGATGGCCACCGCATCCAGGCCCGCCTCGGCGTTCGCGTGGACGGGTCCTGCGAACGGGCCGTACTTCCGCACCGCCAGAATCGATCGGACACCCTGGTCGACGCGGGGAAACGGAACGAGGCCTGCGCGGTTCATCACCCGTACAGCTCCCACGGCGTCCGTCAGCTTGGTGAGAACGTGCTGCACTGACATGTCGAACCCTTCGGATAGGCGGACCGTGTCACCAGTCAGGGTAGAGGACAGCGGCACCGGTGCCGGTCGTAACCGAAAGTCACCGGAATGCCTCGCCCGGGTCCAGTTCGACGGCCCTCAGGCCGTCCGCGTCCGCGCGACGGACGAACTCGCGACCGGGGCCGTGGAACCGGCGAGGCCGGACCGCGTCCATTCCGATCGGCCACAGCGTGCCGAAGTGGATCGGGATCGACACCACGGCGGCCACGGACCTCGCCGCGGCGGCGGCCGATTCCGGATCCATGTGTCCCGGTCCGAGATTCGGCCCCCACCCTCCGACCGGCAGCAGCGCGACGTCGCAGCGCGGAACCCACTCCGCCATCGCGGGATCGAGGGCGGTGTCACCGGCGAAATACGTGGACGCCGCGCCGTCGACGACGTACCCCAGCGCCTGCGCCCGCTGTGGGCCACGGCGCCACCGTCTGCCGTCGTGCACGGCCGGCACCGCGCGCACCGTCACCGAACCGAGTCGCACGTCCTGCCCGGGCGACATCTCGATCAGCCGGTCGCCGAACACCCGCAGTCCCGCAAACGCGTCCACCGCGCCGCGGGGAACGACGATCGGAATGTCGTTCCCGATCAGGGCGAGCGAGGGCAGGTGGGTGTGGTCGGCGTGCAGATGGGACAGCAGCACGGCGTCCGGCCGCACCGGGTCGGCCATCGGGTCTGGGCCGCGGCGACGCCGCAGGTGCGCCACCCGTGCCGTCAGCACCGGGTCCGTCAGGATCGTCGTCCCGCTGTCCGTGATCTCGACCGTCGCATGCCCCCGCCACCGGATGAGCACCCCTGCGTTCTCGGTCATGGCGGTCCCGTTCGCTCGTCGCGGTGACGCTGCTGCGATGAGTTCCGCCGCGCCACTCCCTGTCAGACCTTACGATCCCCCAAAAGGGAGGTCTGCGATGCGCTCTCTGGGCTCGGCGGCCAGGACGGTCACCGAATTTCTCGTGCTGTGGCTCGTCTCCGCCGTCGCACTGGTCCTGACCGACCTGATCCTGCCGGGGGTCCGGCTGCGTCCGACACCTGCGGGCGGCCCCTTCGACACCATCCCGGCAGCATTGTTCCTCGCCCTCGTGTACGGACTGCTGTCGGTCACCCTGTGGCCGTTGCTCGTGCGCGCGATGCTGTGGGTCGGTCCGGCGCTGCTGTTCCTGGGCGTGTTCGCCGGGAACTGGCTGATCATGGTGCTCGCCGTGCGGGTCGTACCGGTCGCCACCACGGAACGGGTCGCCGACGTGCTGGTGCTGGCCCTGGTGATGTCCGTCGTCGGTTCCGGTGTCGCCGGAGCCATCGCGGCCAGGCGCGACGACACGTACCGTTTGATGCTGGTGCGCCGCAACCGGTCCCGGCTACGACGTCGCGGCGGTGCGGACGCGGCGGCGGGGGAACCCGGACTGCTCTGCATCCAGATCGACGGCCTCGGCCACGCGGTGCTGCAACGCGCGATCCGCGACGGCGTCACGCCGCACCTCGCCGGGCTCGTGCACCGGGGCTCCCACGTCCTGACGTCCTGGCACACGGACTGGAGCAGTCAGACCGGTGCGAGCCAGCTCGGGATCCTGCACGGTGACAACCACAACGTGCCCGCGTTCCGGTGGTACGACAAGACCCGCGGCACCGTCGCCGTCTTCAGCAATCCCGCCGACAACGCCGCCCGCGAACTCGAGCGCGCGCACCGGCCCGGTCTCCTCACCGGGGGCGCCAGCCGCGGCAACCTGGTCACCGGCGGCGCCGACGACAACGTCCTCGTGGTCAGCCGTATGCGAGGCGCCCGGATGGGTGGCAGGGCAACCGGATACGCCGACTACTTCGTCGACCCGGCGAGCGCCGTGCGCACCGCGGTTCGGCTCGTCGCCGAGGTGCTGCGGGAGAACGTGCAGGCGTACCGGCAACGCCGCGCCGACGTCACCCCGCGCGTCCGGCGGGGTGGGCTGTATCCGCTGGTCCGTGCGTTCACGACGGTCGTCGAGACGGACGTCGTCGTCGCCGCGGTCGTCGGTGATCTCATCGCGGGCCGCAGCCCCGTGTACGTCGACCTGGTCGGGTACGACGAGGTCGCCCACCATTCCGGTGTCGAACGCCCCGAGACGCGTAAGGTCCTGCGCACACTCGACGACGAGATCGGGATGATCGCCGCCGTCGCCGCCCAGGCGGGCAGGCACTACCGCATCGTCGTGCTGTCGGATCACGGGCAGAGTCAGGGTTCCACGTTCCGCGACCGCTACGGCAAGGGCCTCGAGGACGTCGTGCTCGACGCCTGCCACGCCCCGGGTCGCCGTGAGGGCGACTCCGTCACGCTCGGCAGCCGAGGGCGCGGCGCCGAGGGCCTCGGCTATGCCGAGGCCAGCCTCCGGTCGGAAGCGACTCCCGACGTCGTCACCCCGGGCGAGAATCCGGTGGTTCTCGCGTCGGGCAATCTCGGGCTGGTCAGCTTCCCGCGGGTGCCGGGCCGGGCCACCCGCGAATGGATCGACGCCCGTTACCCGGACCTGATTCCGGCGCTCGTCACACATCCCGGTATCGGGTTCGTGCTCGTGGCCCGCGACGACGACGGCTCGGTCGTGCTCGGATCTGCCGGCAGCGCCGACGTCGCCACCGGTGAGGTCGACGGCGTCGATCCGCTCGCCGATTTCGGGCCCGGCGCCCTCGACCGGGTCCGCCGCACGGACACGTTCGACAACGTCGCCGACCTGATGGTGGGCGGGCGGTACTGGCCGGATACCCGGGAGGTCGCCGCGTTCGAAGACCAGGTCGGATCGCACGGCGGGCTCGGTGGACCCCAGAACACGCCGTTCCTGCTGTATCCCGCGGACCTGCCCGCGCCACCGAACCCTCTGCAGGGCGCCGAGGCCGTGCACGAGGTTCTCGTCCGGTGGCGCGATCTCGCGTGAATCCCGTTCCCGGACGGTATGAGCCGTGCGCGGGTGCTACTTCAGCTCTGCCGACGACTTCCCGAGTAGACGGCGGGCCACGATGAGCTGCTGGATCTGCTGCGTGCCCTCGAAGATGTCGAGGATCTTCGAGTCGCGTGCCCATTTCTCGAGCAGCGGTTGCTCCGAGTATCCCCATGTGCCTGCGAGTTCGACGGCCTTGAGGGAGATGGCGGTTCCGGTGCGGCCGGCCTTCGCCTTCGACATCGACGCCTCGAGTGAGTTCGGCTTCTTGTTGTCCGCCATCCACGTTGCCCGCAGGGCGAGCAGGTAGGCGGCTTCCCAGTCGGCCTCGAGTTGCAGGAACTCGGCGGCGGCCGCGTGCTGGTTGTATGCGGGGGTGTCGTACGAGATCTCCACACCGGCGTCGGAGAGGATGCTGCGCAGTTCCTCGAGCGCGGCGCGGCCCAGGCCGACGGCCATGCCGGCGACGATCGGGCGGGTGTTGTCGAACGTCTGCATGACGCCGGCAAAGCCCTTCTCGACGTTGACCTCCGGCGTGCCGAGCAGGTTGTCCTTCGGGATCCGGCAGTCCTGCAGCAGCAGCACTGCGGTGTCCGACGCCTTGACGCCCAGCTTGTGCTCGAGGCGGGCGACGCTCAGGCCCGGGGCGTCGCGCGGGACGACGAACGACTTGATCGCGGCGCGGCCCTTGGTCTTGTCGACGGTGGCCCACACGACGATGTGGGTGGACCGCTCGCCGGCGGTGACGAAGATCTTCTCACCGTTGAGGACGTATTCGTCGCCGTCGAGGACCGCGGTGGTGGTGACGGCGGCGGAGTCGGAACCGAAACCGGGTTCGGTGATCGCCATCGACGCCCACACCTTGCCGAAACGCTCGAGCTGCTCGTCGGTGGCGACCGCCGCGATCGCCGAGTTGCCGAGACCCTGGTACGGGATCGCCAGTGTGAGGCCCACGTCGCCCCAGCAGGTTTCGATGACATTCATCAGCGAGGACATGTTGCCGCCGTTGACGTTCCCGATGACCTTCGGTTCGTCGCCGCGTCCGAGGGCGGCTCCCGCCGCCCCCTTACCGGAGTCGTTGAGGCCCTCCACCATGGCGGCCATGGTGTCGAGTTCCTTGGGGTAGGCGTGCTCCGCGAGATCGTACTTGCGGGAGATCGGCCGGAAGATTTCTGCCGCAACCTGGTGCGCCTGGTTCGCGGAGGCTTTGAGCTTCTTGGGAAGTTCGAGGTTGATCATGACTGTTTCCTTAGTTCGAATCCGGCCGCTCAGATCAGGACGATGCCCTCGGCGACGCCGATGGCGCGCAGATCGCGGTACCAGCGCTCCACGGGATGTTCCTTGGTGTAACCGTGGCCACCGAGCAGCTGGACGCCGTCGAGACCGATCTGCATGCCCTTCTCGGACGCCAGCTTTCGGGCGAGGGCCGATTCGCGGGCGAACGAGAGCCCCTGCTCGGCGCGGGAGGCGCCGCGCAACGTGACCAGGCGCAGGCCGTCGAGTTCGATGCCGATGTTCGCGACCATGAACGCGACCGCCTGACGGTTGCTGATCGGCTCACCGAACGCGACCCGCTCGTTGACGTAGGGGATCACGTAGTCGAGAACGGCCTGCCCGGTGCCGATCGCGAGCGACGCCCAGCCGAGGCGGGCCAGCCGGATGGCGTCGGCGTATTCGGCCTTCCTCGCGTCGGCGTCGGCGGCGCCGAGCAGACCCGACTCGGGCACGGCGACATCGGTGAGGTTGAGCCGGCCGAGCCCCGCGGCGCGCAGGCCCATGCTCGGGTCCGACTCCACGACGAGTCCCTTGGTGTCGGCCTCGACGATGAAGAAGGAGGGCTTGCCGTCGAGTTCGGCCGCCACGATGAACAGTTCCGACGAGGCCGCGGCGGGAACGAGGCTCTTGACGCCGTTGAGCCTGTAGCCGCTGGGGGAGCGGACTGCCTTGGTCTGCAACGCGAATGGATCGAACAGTGCGCGGGGCTCGTTGACGACCACGGCCGCGTTCGGAACCTGCTCGCCCGTGAACGAGGGTAGGTAGGTCTTCTGCTGGGAGTCGGTGCCCCACTGGGTGAGGGCGACCGCGACGCCACTCGGCGCGAGAATCGGCAGCGCGAGCCCCATGTCGCCGTGGGCGAGGGCCTCGGCGACGAGGGAGTTGGTGACGGCCCCGCGCTCGCTGGCGACCCCGTCGAGTTCCTCGGGAACGTTGATCAGGGTGATGCCGAGTTCGGCGGCGCGCTTCACGAGATCCGCCGGTGCGGCGGCGGCAGCGTCGGCGTCGTGGCCGGCGGGCCGCAGGATCTCGGCGGCGAACTCGCGCACGGTCTCGACGATCATCTGCTGCTCGTCGCTCGGGGTCAGGTCGAAGTAGCCGGCCTTGGCGGTCGGGTTGTCGGGCAGGCGTTTCGGTGCGCCGCCGCCGGACACCTTCTGGAATCCGCGGGTCGCGGCGCCGAGCGTCTTGAAACCGGTCTTCGTGCCTTCGTAGGTCACCCGGTCGATCGTCTGGCGCAGGTTGTACTTCTCGGCCAGATCGGATCCGGTGATCTTGGTCAGCACGCGCATCGCGGCACCCATGGCGTCGCGCTTGACGGGATTCAGTCCGACGGCGGACGTGTCACGGGGGTTCCGCTTCGCTCTGCCGTTGGGGGCAACAGTGTCTTGCTTGCTCATGATCACCAGCTGTTTCTCGGTGTTCGGGCGTGGACACCAACTATCTTACTTAGCAGTAAGGTGGGTGTCTACTATCGAGTAAGTTCCGGTGCCCACGAGCTCCCCACCGCGTCGGGTTCGAGCCCGATTCTCGGGGGCGGGGGGTGCAGACAGCGGACATACGAAATCCGCCCTCCTCGGGAGCCGAGGAGGGCGGAGGCCTTGTCAGGACTGCTGCCTGTATTACTGCATCAGCGCAGTCGGGACAGCGCCTCGTCGTGCAGCAGAGTGTTGGTGGCCAGCGCACTGCCGCCGTGCGGGCCGTCGGCGCCGGCGAGATTGGTGAACCGGCCGCCGGCCTCGCGCACCAGGACGTCGAGGGGCGCGAGGTCCCACAACGACACCTCGGGCTCGGCGGCGATGTCGACGGCGCCCTCGGCGAGCAGGCAGTAGGAGAAGAAGTCACCGAATCCGCGGACCCGCCACACGTCGTCGGTGAGGGAGAGGAACTGCTCGCGGATGCCGAGTTCCTTCCATCCGGACAGGCTCGAGAACGTGAGGCTGGCCGAACCGAGACGGTCGACGGCCGAGACGGCGATCCGAGTGGGCTCGGAGCCGTCGAACGTCGACCAGGCGCCGCGACCCGATGCCGCCCACCAGCGGCGCGCGAGTGCCGGGGCGCTCACGACGCCGACGGTGGGAACGCCGTCCTCAAGCAGCGCGATCAGCGTGGCCCAGATGGGGACGCCCCGCACGAAGTTCTTGGTGCCGTCGATCGGGTCGACCACCCACTGCCGACCCGAGAACTGCGCGTCGCCGCCGAACTCCTCACCGAGGACGGCGTCGGCGGGCCGCTCGGATTCCAGCGTCGCCCGGACCGCCCGTTCCACCGCCAGGTCCGCGTCCGTGACCGGGGTGAGGTCGGGTTTGTCGTCCACCGACAGGTCGAGTGCCCCGAAGCGGGCCCTCGTGATCGCATCCGCCTCGTCGGCGATTCGGAGGGCGAGCTGCAGGTCGGCGTCGAGATCGGTCACGGTCGCACAGATTACTCGTACCGCGCGGTCGTACCGCGCCCGCGCGGACCTCAGTCGATCTTCACTTCGGCGAGCTTGCCGGTGGCGACGTCGAAGACGAACCCGCGGAGAGAGGTGGTCGCCGTGACGAAGGGACTGGCCTGGATGCGGCGCAGCGACTGCCGGACGTCCTCGTCGAGGTCGGAGAACGCCTCGGCTGACCAGGCCGGTTTGATCCCGACCTCGTCCTGGATGGACTTCTTGAAGTCGTCGTCGGTGAACGTGAGCATCCCGCAGTCCGTGTGGTGGATGAGGATGATCTCGGTGGTGCCGAGCAGCCGCTGGCTGATCGCGAGCGAGCGGATCTCGTCGTCCGTCGCCACCCCGCCCGCGTTGCGGATGACGTGCGCCTCACCCTCCTGGAGACCGAGGATCCGGTAGACGTCCAGACGTGCGTCCATGCAGGCGAGGACCGCGACGTGCTTGCTGGGGGGCAGGGGGAGCGGCCCGGTGAATCCGGCGGCGTACTCCTCGTTGTTCTTCAGGTACTGGTCGGTCACGGTCATCGTCGACTCCGTCCGGGATGGCGGCACAAACAATTGCGTACCCGTGCATGCAACAAGGCACTTCCGGGGTCCGCAAGGCTTTCGCGCCACGTGATCGGAAGGGGTGACTTCGGCCGGAACGAAGGGGTGACAGGGCACCTGTCCGCACCCGGTAACCTTGGGAACCGTGCATCCCGACGTATCCGCAGACCTGAGCGAGCTCGACACCACCCTCCGCACCGTCGAATCGGTGCTGGACGTGGAGGAGTTGCGCCGCCGTATCGACGAGCTCGAACACCAGGCTGCCGATCCGGAGCTGTGGAACGACCAGGAGCACGCCCAGCAGGTCACCAGCCAGCTGTCGCACTCCCAGGCCGAACTGCGCCGCGTCGAGGAACTGCGCTCGCGGCTCGACGACATGCCGGTGCTCTACGAACTCGCCGAGGACGAGGGCGCGGAGGCCATCGCGGACGCCGACGCCGAGCGGCACAGCCTGCGCGAGGACATCGCGGCGATGGAAGTCAAGACGATGCTCTCGGGCGAATACGACGAGCGTGACGCGCTGGTCAACATCCGCTCCGGCGCCGGTGGCGTCGACGCCGCCGACTGGGCCGAGATGCTGATGCGCATGTACATCCGCTGGGCCGAGAAACACGGTTACGGCGTCGAGGTCTACGACACGTCCTACGCGGAAGAGGCCGGCATCAAGAGCGCGACGTTCGCGGTCAAGGCGCCGTACAGCTACGGAACCCTCTCCGTCGAGATGGGCACGCACCGGCTGGTCCGGATCAGCCCGTTCGACAACCAGGGCCGCCGCCAGACGTCGTTCGCCGAGGTTGAGGTCCTGCCCGTGGTCGAGACCACCGACCACATCGACGTCAACGAGAACGACGTCCGCGTCGACGTGTACCGCTCCTCGGGCCCCGGCGGGCAGTCGGTCAACACCACCGACTCCGCGGTCCGGTTGACGCACATCCCGACCGGCATCGTCGTGACGTGTCAGAACGAGAAGTCGCAGCTGCAGAACAAGGTGTCGGCGATGCGCGTCCTCCAGGCCAAGCTGCTCGAGGTCAAGCGCAAGGAGGAGCGCGCCGAAATGGACGCGCTCAAGGGCGACGGCGGCAGTTCCTGGGGCAACCAGATGCGGTCGTACGTGCTGCACCCGTACCAGATGGTCAAGGATCTGCGCACCGAGTACGAGGTCAACAACCCGTCGGCGGTGCTCGACGGTGACATCGACGGCTTCCTCGAATCCGGCATCCGGTGGCGGATGCGCGAGAGTCAGGCGTCCTGATCTCCATGGAACCGGCGGCGGCAGTGTTCGCTCCCACCCAGAACCTCCTCGACTGGCTCTCGTCGACGGGGCTGGCGGTGTCCCTCACCGTCCTCGGAGCGATCCTGATGGCGCGGTTCGTCAGTTGGGGCGGCGGCAAGGTGACCGACCGGATCGACAGCAACTACATGCAGGGCGACGCCCTCGTGCGGTCCGAGGCGACCAAGCACCGCCACTCGGTGGCGCAGGTGATCACCTGGGTGATCATCACCATCATCTACGTGATCGCGACGATGAAGGTCCTCGACCAGCTGAGCCTGCCGATCGGCAGCCTGGTGGCCCCGGCCACCGTGCTCGGTGCGGCGCTCGGTTTCGGCGCGCAGCGCGTCGTGCAGGACATCCTCGCCGGCTTCTTCATCATCACCGAACGCCAGTACGGATTCGGTGACACGGTGCAGCTCGCGGTGACGGGGTCGTCGGAGGACGCCGAGGGCGTGATCGAGGACGTCACCCTCCGGGTCACCCGGATGCGGAACTCGGACGGTGAGGTCATCACCGTGCCCAACGGCCAGATCGTGAAGGCGATCAACCTGTCCAAGGACTGGGCGCGCGCCGTGATCGACGTTCCCGTTCCGGCCACGTCGGACATCAACCGCGTCAACGAGGTGCTCCACCAGGTCGGCGTCGAGGCCTTCGCGGATCGCGGACTGAAGAAACTACTGCTCGACGAGCCGACGGTGATGGGAGTGGAGAGTCTGACGGTCGACGAGGTCAGCGTCCGCGTCGTGGCGCGGACCCTGCCGGGTAAGCAGTTCCAGGTCGGTCGCGCACTGCGCGTGCGCATCGCCACCGCGATGCGACGGCAGGGGATCACCGTCGAACCGGACCTCCAGACGGTCCGGGCAGCGGAGGGCGAGGGATGACCGACGAACCCCGGCGCGGACTGGACCGGATTCTGCACTCCTCGTTCCTTCCCGCCAAGATCCTCGGCGGCCGGGTGCGGACGTCGACGCTGGTGCTGTGCATCCTGTGGGTGGTGCTGTACACGCTGTACACGTACCTCAATCCCGCCGAAGAGGTGGTTCAGGGACCGGTCGCTCCGGCTGTCGTCCCCACCCGGGAGGCGCCGATCCAGGAGACCACGCCGCCGACGTCGGAGTTCGAGACGACGATCGAGTCGACGACGGAGACCGCCACGACCACCGAGTCGACACCCGAGCCGACGCCGGAGCAGACGGCGCCCACCGGGACCAGTCAGGTGACGTCGACGCCGACGCTGCCGTTCGGGATTCCCAATCCGTTCCCGCCTCCGCAGACCACCACGCCGCCGACCACGTCTTCCGTCCCGACGACGTCGGCGACACCGCAGACGGGGCGATGACGCGCGCGTCGCTCCATTTGGTCACTGTTCGATAACGTCTAGACTGGCTCCTCGTGATCAGCGTCGAGAATGTGTCGAAGTCGTACAAGACCTCCACGAGGCCCGCCCTGGACAAGGTGAGCGTCGAGGTGGACAAGGGCGAGTTCGTCTTCCTGATCGGCCCGTCGGGCTCGGGAAAGTCGACGTTCATGCGCCTGCTCCTCAAGGAGGAGTCGCCGACGTCGGGTGACATTCACATCGCGGATTTCCACGTCAACAAGCTGTCCGCCCGGCGTGTGCCGAAGCTGCGGCAGAGCATGGGCGTCGTCTTCCAGGACTTCCGGCTCCTGCAGAAGAAGACCGTGTCCGAGAACGTCGCGTTCGCGCTCGAGGTGATCGGGAAGCCGCGCGCGATGATCTCCCGGACCGTCCCCGAGGTGCTCGAGATGGTCGGGCTGTCCGGAAAGGCCGACCGGCTCCCCACCGAACTGTCCGGTGGTGAGCAGCAGCGCGTCGCCATCGCGCGGGCGTTCGTGAACCGGCCGCTGGTGCTGCTGTGCGACGAGCCCACCGGCAACCTCGACCCGGAGACCAGCCAGGACATCATGCTGCTGCTCGAACGGATCAACCGCACCGGAACGACGGTGGTGATGGCGACCCACGACCACCACATCGTCGACTCGATGCGTCGTCGCGTGGTGGAACTGGACCTCGGCAGAGTGGTGCGCGACGAGGCTCGGGGTGTGTACGGCGTGGGGCGTTAGCCGCCCTCCCTGCACTCCAAGCTTCAGTACTGTCCCCAAGTCTCCTACGAAGGACTCTGATTCCCCGATGCGTGCCAGTTTCATTTTCAGTGAGGTCCTGACCGGACTCCGCCGCAACGTCACCATGACCATCGCGATGATCCTCACCACCGCGATCTCCCTCGGCCTGTTCGGGAGCGGGTTGCTGGTGGTGCAGATGGCCGGCAAGACCCAGCAGATCTTCCTGGACCGCGTCGAGGTACAGATCTTCCTCACCGACGACATCTCCACGTCGGACCCGGGCTGCGAGGGGGAGATCTGCAAGTCGCTGCGCACGGAACTGGAGGACACGCCGTCGGTGGTGTCGGTGGAGTACCTCAACCGGGACGACGCGGTGAAGGACGCGACCGAGCGGGTGTTCAAGGATCAGCCCGAACTCGCCGCGCTCGTCAGCCCCGACAGCTTCCCCGCCTCGTTCAAGGTCAAGCTCAGCGACCCGGAGCGGTTCGGCGTCATCAACGAGAACTTCGGTACCCGCCCGGGCGTCGAGAGCGTCCTCAACCAGCGCGAACTGGTCGAGCGGCTCTTCAGCGTCCTCAACGGGGTGCGCAACGCCGCGTTCGCGATCGCGATCGTGCAGGCCGTGGCGGCAATTCTCCTGATCGCGAACATGGTTCAGATCGCGGCCTTCACCCGTCGCACCGAGGTCGGCATCATGCGGTTGGTCGGTGCCACCCGCTGGTACACACAGTTGCCGTTCCTGCTCGAGGCGGTGGTCGCCGCGCTGGTCGGCGCCGTCCTGGCCATCGTCGGCCTGTTCACCGCGAAGAACATGTTCATCGACGACGTGCTCGCGGACGTGTACGAGGCCAACATCGTGGCCCGGATCTCCAACAGCGACGTGCTGTTCGTGTCGCCGGTGCTGGTGCTGGTGGGCGTCGGAATGGCGGCGGTCACCGCATACGTGACCCTGCGCTTGTACGTCCGCGAATAATCGGTTTGCCCCTTCTCCTATGCTGGAGGGTACGAACTGTTCACCTCGGACATCGCGGACTGAAAGGCCCGGAACGTGAAGGAAAAGGGCCGCAAGGTCATTGCGACCAACCGCAAGGCGCGTCACAACTACACCATTCTCGACGTCTACGAGGCGGGGATCGCCCTCGTCGGTACCGAGGTGAAGAGTCTGCGCGAGGGCAAGGCGTCGCTGGTCGACGCGTTCGCCACAGTCGACGACGGGGAGGTGTGGCTGCGCTCCCTGCACATCCCCGAGTACACGCAGGGCACGTGGACCAACCACTCGCCGCGCCGCACCCGGAAGCTGCTGCTGCACAAGCGGGAGATCGAACACCTCGTCGGCAAGACCCGCGAGGGCAACCAGACTCTGGTTCCCCTGTCGATGTACTTCTCCGACGGCAAGGTCAAGGTGGAGCTCGCGCTCGCCAAGGGCAAGCAGGACTACGACAAGCGCCAGGACCTGGCCAGGCGGACCGCCGAGCGTGAGGTGACCCGCGAACTCGGACGCCGAGTCAAGGGCATGCGCTGACGTCCATCCTGCTCGCGCTCGTGGCCGCGATCGGCTACGGCGTGAGCGATTTCGTCGGCGGAGTCGCGTCCCGCAGGGTGGCGGCGCTGCGCGTCGTCATAGTGTCGTACCCGCTGTCCCTGCTGATCGTGCTCCTGATCGCCCCGTTCGCCGGCGGCACTCTCACCTCGTCCTCCCTCGTGTGGGGCGCGGTGGCGGGAGTGGCAGGCGGCGTGGCGGTCTGGTGGTTCTATCTCGCGTTGGCGTCGGGACCGATGTCGGTGGTGTCGCCGCTGACGGCCGTGCTGGTCGCCGGTATTCCGGTGTTGATCGGGCTCGCGTTCGGCGAGCGGCCCGGGCCCGTCGCGTACATCGGGATCGCAGTGGCCCTCGTCGCCGTCGTCCTCGTCAGCCGGGAATCGCCCGACGAGACCGCGGGCGAGGTGGCAGGCGGCAGGGTGCTGCGCTTCACCCGCACCGTGGCGCTGCTCACCGTCGGATCCGGCATCGCGTTCGCGCTGTCCTTCGTCTCGCTGCACCAGATCGGCGAGGAGGGCGGAATGTGGGCGCTCGCCGTGTCCCGCGCCGCGGCGACCGCGGTGGTGTGGCTCGTCGCCCTCGCCGCCGGCCACTTCGTGCCACCCCACGGCGAACCCCTCAAACTAGCCGTGTACGTGAGTTTCCTCGACGTCCTGGCCAACGCGGCGATGATGTACGCGTTCCAGGGTGGCCTGCTGTCGCTCGTCAGCGTGATCGGGTCGCTGTACCCCGCGGCCACCGTGCTGCTGGCGATGGTGATGCTCGGTGAACGGGTGAGCAGAATGCAGCAGGCGGGGATGCTCCTCGCCCTCGCGGCCGTCGGAATGATCGCCGTGGCCAGCTGAAACACGCCCGTCGACACTCCCAGGGGAAACCGGGATGAAACCGGGCGGGGTTCGCGTTACACTAGGTGGCCCCGCGAGACTCGTGGGGCACGTACGGGGCTGAACGGTTTCGACTGCGTACGTTGAGGTAGGGGAAGCGTGTCGGTGCAGGCAAGAGACCACCGTAAGCGTCGCTGCAAACATATAAGCGCCGATTCCAATCAGCGCGACTACGCACTCGCTGCCTAAGTAGCGACTGCGTGTCTGTCAGTCCGGGTTCGCCCTCGGTCCGGGTACTGGCATCAGCTAGAGGGCTTTACCGTTCGACTCGGTCGCGGAGTCGAATGGGACAACCAACAGCGACTGGGATCGTCATCCTGGCTTGTTTGCGAGACTGGGAGATCCAAGTAGAGACATAGCAAACTGCACACGGAGAAGCCCTAGCTTTGCTGCGGAGGACCCGGGTTCAATTCCCGGCAGCTCCACCAAGGTCCGGGCCGGACACCACCAGGTGTCCGGCCCGGACCTTTTTGTGCGCACCGGAGTTCGACCATCCTGGCGGGCCGCCGTGACACGATGTGTGCCGTGTCCCTGACGAAACCGGTGGCCGTGGTCGCCCTGGGCGGTGCGCTCGGTGCGTCCGCGAGATTCCTCCTGTCCGAGCTGTGGCCGGGCATCTGGACCGTCCTGCTGATCAACGTGATCGGGTCGCTGCTGCTCGGCTACCTCGCCGAGACGGTGGGACCGGACCGGTTGTGGCGGCTGTTCCTGGGAGTCGGCGTCCTCGGCGGTTTCACCACGTTCTCGACCTTCGCCGTCGACGCGGTGCGGGAGGACGTGGTGACCGCGAGCCTCTACGTCGTGGCCACCCTGATCCCCGCCCTGCTCGCGGCGCGGCTGGGGATGCTCGTCGGTCACCGCCACCGGCTGGCGCGGAAGGCGGCGACATGATCGTCCTCCTCGTCGCGGTCGGCGGCGCGCTCGGTGCGACGACGCGGTACCTCGCCGGCCGGTACGTCGACTCGTACCGCAGTTTCCCGGTCGCCACCTTCCTCGTGAACGTCGCCGGGTGCCTGATCCTCGGACTGCTGTCGGGGGCGTCGATGTCCGCGCAGGCGTTCGCGTTGCTGGGCACGGGCTTCTGCGGGGGACTGACCACGTACTCGACGTTCGCGGTGGAATCGGTGGGACTGCTGCGGATCCGGCTGGCGCTCACGTCCGTCGTGTACACGATCGCGAGTGTGACGGCCGGTCTGGCCGTCGCCTGGCTGGGATTCCGATTGACGTCTTGAGGGCAGACTCCGGCGCGAGGGTGCAGGATGGGTTGGAGCCGAGTTCGATCCCGAAACGTTTCCAGGAGGTCTCGTGGCGCACGACAGGGCGGGTCAGGTGGCACTGCCGGAGGATCTCGTAGACATCGCGCACCTGGTGACCGCGTACTACAGCGGCGTGCCCGACCCCGAGAACCCTGTGCAGCAGGTGCTGTTCGGGACGTCCGGCCACCGGGGGTCGAGCCTGGACACCGCGTTCAACGAGGCGCACATCCTCGCCACCACTCAGGCCATCGTCGAGTACCGGGCGTCCCAGGGCATCGACGGACCTCTGTTTCTCGGGCGCGACACCCACGCCCTGTCCGAGCCGGCGTGGACGTCGGCGCTCGAGGTGCTGGCCGCGAACGACGTGACGGTGCTGATCGATTCGCGGGACCGCTACACGCCGACTCCCGCGGTCAGCCACGCGATTCTCCGCTACAACCGCAGCGGCCCGGAGTCGAAGGCCGACGGCATCGTCGTGACGCCGTCGCACAACCCGCCCCGCGACGGCGGCTTCAAATACAACCCGCCGCACGGTGGCCCCGCCGGCTCCGAGGCGACGACGATCATCGCCGACCGGGCGAACGAGCTACTCCGGCGGGACCTCTCGGGCGTGCGGCGGATCCCGGCGGCCCGGGCGATCGCGCGGGCCGAGCGGTACGACTTCCTCCGCTTCTACATCGACGACCTACCGAGCGTTCTCGACCTCGACGCCATCCGCAGCGCCGGGGTGCGGATCGGCGCCGACCCGCTGGGCGGCGCGAGCGTCGACTACTGGGGTGCGATCGCCGACATCCACCGCCTCGACCTCGAGGTCGTCAACCCGCTCGTCGACGCCACGTGGCGGTTCATGACCCTCGACACCGACGGCAAGATCCGCATGGACTGCTCGTCGCCGAACGCCATGGCCTCGCTGATCGGAGCCCGGGACCGGTTCGACATCTCCACCGGCAACGACGCCGATGCGGACCGGCACGGAATCGTCACTCCCGATGCGGGACTGATGAATCCCAACCACTACCTCGCGGTCGCCATCGACTACCTGTTCTCGCACCGACAAGGGTGGAGCTCGGGTGTGAAGGTGGGCAAGACGCTGGTCAGTTCGTCGATGATCGACCGGGTGGTCGGAAGCCTCGGCCGTGAACTCCTCGAGGTCCCGGTGGGTTTCAAGTGGTTCGTCCCCGGGCTGCTCGAGGGTTCGCTCGGTTTCGGCGGCGAGGAGAGTGCGGGTGCGTCGTTCCTGCGCCACGACGGCGGGGTGTGGACCACGGACAAGGACGGGATCATCCTGGCCCTGCTGGCCTCGGAGATGACGGCGGTGACGGGAAAGACACCGTCGGTCCGGTACCGGGAACTGACCGAGCAGTTCGGCAGCCCCGCCTACGCCCGCATCGACGCCCCCGCCACCCGGGAGCAGAAGGCGGTGCTGGCGAAACTGTCGCCCGAACAGGTGTCGGCCACCGAACTGGCGGGGGAGCCGATCACCGCGACGCTGACGAGCGCCCCGGGCAACGGGGCGGCCCTCGGCGGGCTGAAGGTCACCACCGCATCGGCGTGGTTCGCGGCGCGGCCGTCGGGCACCGAGGACGTCTACAAGATCTATGCCGAATCGTTCCAGGGCCCGGATCATCTCGCGCAGGTGCAGGCGGCGGCCAAGGAACTGGTGGCCGACGTCCTGAAGTAGGTGTTCGGCGGGGTAGGTGCCGTCGCGGAAGCGGGGGCACCTACCATCGGATTCAACTATGAACACTCGCGCAGCCGGGCTGCCCGCCGGGCGCAGCCCGCGGCTCCCTTCGGAAATCTGGGTGCTGGTCTCGGCCAGCTTCGTCATCGCACTCGGATTCGGGATCGTCGCACCCGCTCTCCCGCAGTTCGCCCGCAGCTTCGACGTGAGCGTGACGGCGGCCACCGTCGTGATCTCGTCGTTCGCGTTCATGCGTCTGATCTTCGCCCCGGTGAGCGGCCGGCTCGTGCAGAAGCTGGGGGAGCGGCCCGTCTACATCACCGGGCTCCTGATCGTCGCGGCCTCGACCGCCGCCTGCGCGGTCGCGGGGGACTACTGGCAGTTGCTCGTCTTCCGCGCACTCGGGGGCATCGGCTCGACGATGTTCACGGTGTCGGCGATGGGCCTGGTGATCCGCATCGCACCGGTGGACAGCCGCGGCCGCGTGTCCGGGCTCTACGCGACCAGCTTCCTGATGGGATCGATCTCCGGACCCCTCGTCGGCGGGTTGCTCGTCGGATTCGGGCTCCGGGTTCCGTTCGTGATTTACGCGATCGCCCTCGTCGTCGCGGCCGCTGTCGTGTTCGTGAGCCTGCGGGGTTCGCACCTGACGGCACCCGACGCCACTGCTGCCGGTGCCACCATGACGCTGCGGGAAGCACTCGGGCAGCCCGTCTACCGGGCGGCGCTCGGCTCCAACTTCGCGTTCGGTGGTGTGATCTTCGGAGTGCGGGTGGCGATGGTGCCGCTGTTCGTCGTCGAGGCGCTGCACCGCGACGCCGCCCTCGCCGGTATCGCCCTCACCGTGTTCGCCGTCGGCAATGCGCTCGTCCTCATCGTGTCCGGGCGGTTGTCGGACGTCTACGGCCGGAAGGTGTTCGTCCTGCTCGGACTGCTGGTGTGCGGCGCCAGCACCGTCGGAATGGGACTCAGCGAGAACCTGCTGGTGTTCCTGGTGCTGTCCGGCATCGCGGGCATCGGATCCGGAGTGATGAGCCCCGCGCAGCAGGCCGCGGTCGCCGACGTCGTGGGCGCGAAATCCCGCGGCGGCCCCGTGCTGGCCGCGTTCCAGATGGTCGCCGACGTCGGCGGGGTCCTCGGCCCGGTCGGCGCGGGTCTGCTCGCTCAGCACCTGTCGTACGCGGTCGCATTCGGGGTCACCGGAGGGGTCATGCTCCTCGCCGCCATCGGCTGGCTGCTGGTCCCGAACAAGCCGGCGCCCAAGGTGTCGGTCGAGGCGGTCTGACCGGCGTCTTCGGTACGCTCGTCCGGGTGTGGATCAAGGTCGTCTCCCTGCTCGCCCGGCTGTCACTCGCTGCCGTCTGGCTGGTCTCCGGCGCACTCAAGGTCGCCGACCCCGCCCAGACGATCATCGCGGTCCGGGCGTACCAGCTACTGCCCGAAGACCTCGTCCGGCCGGTCGCCAACACGCTGCCGTTCTTCGAGATCGCCCTCGGTCTGCTCCTGCTGATCGGGCTCGCCGTCCGCGCCACGGCCTCGGTGTCCGCGGTGCTCCTGCTCGTCCTCATCGGCGTGATCGTCTCGGTGTGGGCGCGCGGGCTGTCCATCGACTGCGGATGCTTCGGCGGCGGCGGTGCGGCCGACGTGAACGGCTGGGACTACACCAAGGAAATCCTCCGGGATGTGGGCTTCCTCGCACTGGCGGTGTGGCTGATCGTGTTCCCCCGTTCCCCGTCCGCGCTGGGGCTCCGCTCCCGCACCACTTTCTCAGTGACCCCTCAGCAGACGGTGGCAGAGTAAGCATTCGGTAAATCGATCCGACGTCGAAGGACTGCATCCACGTGAGCTCGAAGAACAAGTACAACCCGCAGCCGGAATCCAGCCGGTCCACCTACATTCTCGGTGGGCTCGCCGTACTGGTCATCGCCGTACTCGTCATCGGTGGTGTGATCTGGCAGAGCAACCGCAGCAAGCCGCGCAACGACGGTTACGGCGGGGTCCAGAACTCCGAGGTCCAGGTGGCGTTGCAGGGTGACGGCGTCGTGCTCCTCGGCCGGCCGGATGCGGCCACCACGGTCGACCTGTTCGAAGATCCCATGTGCCCGTACTGCGCCGAGCTCGAGAACAAGAACGGTCAGGAACTCGCGCAGTCCATCGACGACGGCAAGGTGGCCGTGCGCTACCACGTCCTGAACTTCCTCGACCGGCTCTCGGCCACCGGCGACTACTCCACCCGCGCCGTCGCCGCGTCCGAGTGCGTCGCCGAAACCGGTGACGCCGTGGCGTATTCGGCATTCCATGCGGCGTTGTTCTCGCCGGCGAACCAGCCGAAGGAGAACGGCAGCTCCGATCACACCAACGAGGAACTCGCGCAGATCGCCCGCGACGCCGGAGCATCCGACGCGGCCGCCGAGTGCATCACCACCGGGGCGAAGGTCGAGCAGGCCCGGGCGCACGCCGAGGCGGGCCGTCAGGCCCTCGCCGCGAGCGGTGCCACCGGCACGCCCGCCGTCGTCAAGGACGGCACCGTGATCGACGCGCTGTCCAACGAGAACTGGGTGTCGCAGCTGTAGGCGGCTCCGCCGCCCGTGCGTGGTTGACGAGTGTCTGGACTCGTTAACCACGCACGGGCACGAAGCGCCCCTGACCAGGCGATTTGTTGGCCCGGTCGGCAATGGTGTAACTTTCTTCGAGCACGGAGGAAGTCATTCCGAGTGCGGAGAACAACCGAATACGGGGCTATGGCGCAGCTGGTAGCGCACCACACTGGCAGTGTGGGGGTCAGGGGTTCGAGTCCCCTTAGCTCCACTTTCGAGAGAAGCCTCTCATCCGCAGACGATGCGGGTGGGGGGCTTTCCTCATTCATCCCTCTTGTCCCGGTGGGACACTGGCGTCATGACATTCACTGTGACGCATCGCTCATTCGACCAATTGGCGGAGTTCGCCGTCACCGACTTCGGCGACGACGACAGCTACAGCATCCACGAGTCCGGGGCGCTCGTCATCGTCCGCGCCGCGCGGGAGCTGATCTACGCCCCCGGGAGTTGGTTCCTGGTGGAGCGGGAGGACGGCCAGGAGGACGGTTCGCCCGGCAATTACATGTGACGCTTCGGGCAGCGATTCGCACATCTGTTCGACTGCCGGGTAGATTCGACGTGTGGCCGCCCGAACCGAGACCGCGCCGGGGTGCTGTCCGAACGGGCACCCGCTGGCCGCGAATACGTGCCTGGTGGGGTGGGAGGTGTGCGGGTGTGCGACGTCCAGCAACGGTGGGCACCGCACCCATTTCTGCCGGCGATGCGGCGCCACCGTTCGGACTCCGCCGTGCTGCGGCGGTTCCGACGACGGCCGGTGAGCGGACGGTTATCGGATCGGCTGCCTCGCGGCCGTGGGGTTGCCCCAGATCGTGTCGGACTCGTCCTGGAGCACGAGGGCGACCAGTCTCTCGGTGCCTGCGGTGAACGTGGACGCCGCGACGAGCACCCAGATCCAGTGGCCCTCCCGGTGCCGGATGCGCAGATGTGCTGTCGCGCTGGGGCTTTCCTGGCTCAGTACCCGGGCGAGCATGGTGCCCCACAGTGCGGCGTCGTCGGGGTGGAACAGTTGCTCGTGATCGAGGTCCGCGAATTCGTCGGCGTCGTAGCCGATCAGGGCCGCGCAGGCGGGGTTGCTGAACACGACGTTTCGTTCGCGGTCGTGAACGCTGATCGCGTGGGGAATGGATTCCATCAGCGCAGCGAATCCGTCGCTATCCAGTTGTCTCACGGTTCCCCCCTCGTGCTTTTCGATGGCGCCCACATGGTACGCCGCACCGTGCAGTTTCGTGCGGTGAAATAGTTAATGAATAGCAAACCTCGATCGCGAACGTGCTCCGCGGGGCTAGGGTGACGGGATGCGGTTCGTCACCATCGTCCAGGCCTCCGCGTTCGTCCCCGTGTGGTTGCGGGTCCTGCTGCTGATGGCCGCGGGAGCGAAAGTGTGGGGAGCCGGCATCTATTCGGGCTGCTATTTCGGCAGCAAGGACGTCACGATGGGGCTGGGGACCTTCGTCAACCGCGGCGTCCTGTTCGACGGCACCGCGCCCATCACGCTCGGCAGGCAGGTCGCCGTCGGGCACCGCGTCCAGTTCGTCACGAGCACCCACGAGATCGGTCCGAGCTCCGGCCGGGGCGGGCGCGTGGTCGACCGTCCGATCGTGATCGGCGACGGGTGCTGGATCGGCGCGGGCGCGATCATCCTTCCCGGAGTGACGGTGGGCGAAGGGTGCGTCGTGGGGGCGGGCGCCGTGGTCACCCGCGACTGCGAGCCGAACGGGCTCTACGCGGGGTCGCCCGCGCGCCGGGTTCGCGACCTCGACTCCGCCCCGTCCGTGCGCTGAGGGCCGGCCTGGCGTTCGACGGCGACCGCGCGGTTCACGCCGTCGAGAAACCGTGAAATGGTGGCTTTTTCGACCGCGTCGAAGTCGTCGAGGACGGCGGCCGTCCGGTGGATGAGCGGCCCGAAGAACGTCTGACCGAGATCGACGGCGCGGGGTGTGACCGCGAGCAACCACCTGCGGCGGTCGTCGGCGTCCCGGTCGCGGCGGATCAGGCCTGCCTTCTCCATGCGGTCGAGCAGGGCGGTGACCGAGGCGGAGTTGATGCCGAGCTGGCCTCCGAGCCATCCGGGTGTGGCGGCGAGGCCTGCCCGGTCGGCGTCGAGGATGCAGATCAGGGCGCGGAGATCGGTGGTGTGCAGTCCGTGCAGTTGCGCGAATTCGGCACCGAGCAGGTTCAGCTCCACTGCGAGTGCACGCAGCCGGTGCACTGTCTGTGCGCCTTCGTCCGGGTCCACGCTCCGCAATCTACTGCGACCTTTCCTTCGATTGTCTAGTATCTCGATTATCGAGATATTTCGAGGAGGATGCGATGACGGCAGTCGGCGACTTCGTCCGCGCCTACGACTCGCTGCTGGCCGACTGGCCGGTGGACGTCACACCCGTCGACGTTCCCACACCGTTCGGGTCCACCCGGGTGAACGTGTGCGGACCGGAGTCGGGGGCGCCGCTGCTGCTGCTTCCCGGCGGAGGGGCCACGTCGACCGTGTGGGTCGCCAACGTCGCGGCGCTCGCCCGCAGTCACCGGGTGCTCGCGGTGGACGTCATGGGCGATGTGGGGCGCAGTGTGAACGACGGTGCACCGCTGCGCACCGCCCCGGACCTGTTCGAGTGGCTGGACGCGGTGCTCGACCACCTCGGGGTGACGGCGCCGGCGGTGGTCGGCCATTCGTACGGTGCGATGATCGCGCTCGCCTACGCACTGCACGATTCCCGTCGCGTCGACCGTCTGGCGCTGCTCGACCCGACGTCCTGCTTTGCGGGCCTGAGCGCGCGGTACCTGCTCCACGCGGCGCCGGTGCTGATCCGGCCGACGGAGAGACGGCAGCGGAGGCTGATCCGCTGGGAGACGGCGGGTGCCGGAGTCGACCCGCGGTGGCTCGGCGTCACCGCGCTCGGTGCGGCCGCGTTCGGCCGCACCACGCTCGTCGTGCCGTTGCGTCCGACAGCCGACGCGCTGGCGGGCCTGACCGTCCCCACGACGGTGGTGCTGGCGGGTGGCAGCCGGGCGCACGACGCGGGCAGGGTCGCGGAGAACGTCGGGCGGCTGCTCCCGTCGGCCACGGTCACGACGATCCCCGGAGTCACCCACCACACGCTGCCGATGACGCCCGCCGCCGACGTGGACGCGGCGATCCTCGCCGCGGTCGGCTGACGCGCGCCCGGGTGCCGGGCGTTAGGATGGGCGCCCGGTAGCTCGTCGAGGTCCCACGGAGGTCGCAGCGTTGGCGAAGAAGCGGATTCCCGTCGTCATCGTCGCCGGATTCCTCGGTTCGGGAAAAACCACCCTGCTCAACCATGTGCTGCGCAACAACCGCGGCGTCCGGGTCGGCGTCATCGTCAACGACTTCGGCGCCGTGAACATCGATTCGATGATGGTGGCCGGCCAGGTCGATTCCATGGTGTCGCTGAGCAACGGCTGCATGTGCTGCGCCGTGGACGTCAGTGACATGGACGAGATGCTGGACCGCCTCGCGCATCCCGCGTCGCAGATCGACGTGATCATCGTCGAGGCGAGCGGGCTTGCCGAGCCGCGCAACATGATTCGTCTCGTCCTCGGAAGCACCAACCCGCACGTGATGTACGGCGGTCTCGTCGTGATGGTCGACGGCGAGCAGTTCGAGGACATGTCCGAGCAGCACCCGGACCTCGGCAAGCACGTCACGCTCGCCGACCTCGTGATCCTCAACAAGACGGACCGCATCGACGACGACCGGCGCGCCGCCGTGCAGGCGATGGTCCGCGGCTACAACGACCGCGCGCCCGTCCTCACCACCGCGCACGGCCGGATCGAGCCCACCCTGCTGTTCGACCGGGAACCCGGGCGTGAACCGGCGCCGGGGGAGCAGCTCACCCTCGACCAGCTCCTGCTGGATCAGCACGACCACTGCGAAGGCCACGACCACCTGCATTCGTCGTACGAGGCAGTCGATTTCGCTTCGGACGAGCCGATCGATCCGCGGCGGCTCGTCGAGTTCCTCGAGAAGCGACCGGTCGGGATCTACCGGATCAAGGGATTCGTGCATTTCGCGGTGCCGGGGCAGTCCCGAAAGTTCGAGGTGCAGACCGTCGGGCCGCACATCAGATTCACGTCGACGCGCTGGGAGCCCGGCGAGGAGCGGGCGACCCAGCTGGTGCTCATCGGTGCCGACATCGAGGGCGAGCACGTGCGGACCCGGCTCGCGGGCTGCGTCGTGGCGGTGGGCGAAGATGCGGACCCCGGCGCGATGCTGGGTGTGCACCGCTATACCGTGACCGCGTGACCGAGTCTGCGTGTAGTCCCGATACGAATCCCGAGCCGGCGCTGTCGGTGTACGACGCGATCCGCCGCCGCCGCGACGTGCGGGCCGAGTTCACCGGGGAGCCGATCGCGGAGGAGGTTCTCGACCGCATCCTGGGCGCCGCGCACTGCGCGCCCAGCGTGGGCAACACCCAGCCGTGGGATTTCGTCGTCGTACGCGACACCGGCACGCTGACCACGTTCGCCGACCACGTGGCCGGCGCCCGCAGGCGGTTCGCGGAGTCGCTGCCCGAATATCGCAAGAAGACGTTCGACCCCATCAAGATCGAAGGGATCTGCGAGAGCGGAATGGGGGTAGTCGTGACGTACGACCGGAGCCGCGGCGGCGAACACATCCTCGGCAGGCACACGGTCGACGACACGGGCCTGTTCTCCGCGGTGCTCGCGATCCAGAATCTGTGGCTCGCCGCGGCCGCCGAGAACGTGGGCGTCGGCTGGGTGTCGTTCTACGACGAGCCCTATCTCACCGAACTGCTGGGCATCCCCGAGCCGGTGCGTCCCATCGCGTGGCTGTGCGTGGGGAGGGTCGCCGAGTTCCAGCAGGTGCCGGACCTCGAACGCTTCGGGTGGCGGGGGCGCCGGCCATTGGCCGACGCCGTCCACCTCGAGAAGTTCTAGCCCTGACGGCGGCGTGAACCGCCGGCGGACGCCGTGCGGGTTCCGCCGCCCGTGGAGGAGGCTGCGCGGGGGCGTCCGGCTCCACCCGAGCGGGAGCGACGTGCGCCGCCGCCCTGACCGTGTGCGCGGCCGCCCTGACCGGCTTGACCGCCGCGTCCGCCCTGGGCGCCGCCCGGCCGCTGATTGCGTCCGCCGCCGCCGTTCGACGCCGGTGCCGCCTTGGGGGCCGGCGCGACGTGCGGTGCGATGTCGCCGACCAGGTCGAGCACGTGTGCGGAGTCCGCGGTGCTGCGGACCGGGGTCACCTTGATCGCGGCCTTGCGCATGAGGACGGCCAGGTCCTTGCGCTGCTCGGGCAGCACGACCGTGACGACGTCGCCTGCGCTGCCCGCGCGTGCGGTGCGGCCGGAACGGTGCAGGTAGGCCTTGTGCTCGGCGGGCGGATCGACGTGGACGACCAACTGGACGTCGTCGACGTGCACGCCGCGCGCCGCGACGTCGGTGGCCACCAGCACGCGGGCCTCACCGGCGGAGAACGAGGCGAGGTTGCGGTCGCGGGCCGCCTGCGACAGGTTGCCGTGCAGGTCGACCGAGGGGATTCCCGCCTCGGTGAGCTGACGGGCCAGCTTGCGGGCCTGGTGCTTGGTGCGCATGAACAGGATGCGGCGTCCGGTGCCCGATGCAAGCCGCTCGACCAGCTTGCGCTTGGCCTCGACGCCGTCCACGTCGAACACGTGGTGCGTCATGGCCGCGACGGGCGAGTTCGCCTCGTCCACCGAGTGCAGCACCTCGTTCTTCAGGAACCGCTTCACGAGCTTGTCGACGCCGTTGTCCAGGGTGGCGGAGAACAGCAGTCGCTGCCCCTGCTGGGGGGTCGCAGTGAGGATGCGGGTGACGACGGGCAGGAAGCCGAGGTCGGCCATGTGATCGGCCTCGTCGAGCACGGTGATCTCGACGGCGTCGAGGCTCACGAACTTCTGCTTCATCAGGTCTTCGAGCCGTCCGGGGCACGCGACGACAATGTCGACGCCCGCCTTGAGGGCGCTCACCTGACGGTTTTGGGAGACACCACCGAAGATCGTGGTGACTCGCAGGTCGTACGCGGCGGCGAGGGGCTCGAGGGTTGCGGTGATCTGCGTGGCGAGCTCGCGGGTGGGGGCGAGGATCAGGCCCACCGGGCGGCCCGGCCGGCGCTTTCCGCCGGACAGTTCACCCGCGAGGCGGGACACCATCGGAATGGAGAATGCCAGCGTCTTGCCGCTGCCCGTCTTGCCGCGGCCGAGCACGTCCCGTCCCGACAGTGTGTCGGGGAGGGTGTCGACCTGGATGGGGAACGGGGAGGTGATCCCCTTGTCGGCGAGTGCTTTCACCAGCGGTTCGCGGACACCGAGCGCGGCGAACGTCGTGTCGGGGGTATTCGTGTCAGACAAGTGGTCAGGCCTTTCGAGCACAGGGTTGTGCCCGGAGGGCCGATACGGAAGGTCTCCGTCGGAGCTCGAGCACAGGTTGGCGGCGTTGCCGGTCGGCAAGCTTCTTCGCCGTAAGAAGAGCGGATGCGGTGGTGCACATCCAACAGGATTCGGGTGACCGAACTGAATGCGTTCTACGACGCTGGATGACCGTCGTGGTCATCTAGTAATGGCGAGTCTACCTGGTGACGGCCGGCCGGTCCGACCGAGGAGTCACAGACCGACCCATTCGGACGCCCCGTCGGCGAATTTCTGCCGCTTCCAGATGGGTACCTCGTGCTTGATGCGCTCCACCAGTTCGGCGCAAGTGGTGAACGCCTCGGCGCGGTGGGGGGCGGCGACCGCGGCGACCACCGCGAGGTCGCCGACGGTGAGGGATCCGACCCGGTGGATGGCCGCCACGGGGAGTCCGGACGAGGCCGCGACCTCCTCGCAGACGGTGCGGAGGAAGCGTTCGGCGTCCGGGTGCGACTGGTATTCGAGTGCCGAGACCGATTGTCCGCCATCGTGATTGCGGACGACGCCGGTGAACACGACGACGGCGCCGTGTTCGGGCCCGGCCACGGCGGCGTCGACGACGGCGGGATCGAGCGGCTGATCCGAGATCTGGGCGAGAATGTCAGGCATCGTGCGCACCTCCACCTGCGACCTGAGCGAGAAGATGATCGACGATGGGGTCGAGGACGGACAATCCGTCCTTGACCCCGCCCGGCGAGCCGGGGAGATTCACCACGACTGTGCCGTTCGCCACACCGGCGAGTCCGCGGCTCAGCGAGGCGTGCGGGGTCACCTCCGTGCCGCGGTTCCGGATGGCGTCGGCCACGCCGGGCAGTTCGCGGTCGAGCACCGCGCGGGTGGCCTCCGGGGTCGCGTCCGTGGGGGAGACCCCGGTGCCGCCGGTGCTGATGATCAGTGCCGGGCTCCCGGACAGGGCGTCGGCGAGTCCGGACGCGATGTCCGCGTCCGCGTAGACGAGCGGACCCCGGGTGGTGAAGCCACGTTCCTCGAGCCACGCGGCGATCACCGGGCCGGTCGTGTCTTCCCGCGTGCCCTTGGCCCCGCCGGTCGAGGCGACCAGTACGGCCGCGGATCGTGCTGTCACCGTGGGCATTCCGGTGCTCTGCTGCTCGCGCGTCCAATGCCCGCGTTTGCCGCCGTCCTTGGTGAGCAGCCGGACACCGTCCAGTGTCGCGGCGGGGTCGACGGCTTTCACCATGTCGTGCAACGTCAATCCGGCCACCGCCACGGCTGTGAGGGCCTCCATCTCGACGCCGGTCGGGCCCTTCGTCTTCGCGGTGGCCTCGATGGTGATCGCAGTGTCGGTGAACCCGAACTCCAGCTTCACCGACGACAGCGCGAGTTGATGGCAGAGCGGAATCAGCTCGGACGTCTTCTTCGCCCCGGAGATCCCGGCGATCCGGGCCGTCGCGAGAACATCGGCCTTGGGGAGGTCGTCGGCCCGGACCAGTTCGATCACCGCGGGGGTGGTGACCAATTGCCCGGCGGCCACCGCGGTTCGGGTCGTGTCCGCTTTCGCGCTCACGTCGACCATGCGCGCGCGGCCCTCGCTGTCGAGGTGCGTCAGGTCGCTCATAGGGGGATCACCTTCACGAGTTGGCCGGCGTCGAGCGCGGTGACGTCGGCGGGAACGTCGAGGAGGACGTCCGCCCACGCCATCGCGGCGACGAGATGGGAGCCGGGGCCGGAGACGAGTTCGACTCCGGCGTCGGTGCGGCGCGCCCGGAGGAACTGCCGCTTGCCGGGAATGGAGGTGACGGCCGCGGCGAGCGGCAGTTCCTCGGGTTCCGTCGGCGGGAGCCCGGCGGCGCGCCGGATCTCGGGACGTGCGAACACCTCGAAGGAGACGAGGGTGCTGACCGGGTTCCCCGGAAAGTTGAGGACGGGCGTGCCGTCGACGACGGCGGTGCCCTGCGGGCCGCCCGGTTGCATCGCGACGTGCCCGAAGTGCGCGCCGAGCGGTGAGAGCGTCTCCTTGACCACCTCGAAGTCGCCCATCGACACCCCGCCGGACGTGAGGACGAGGTCGGCGGTGGTGGTCGCCTCCGCGAGCAGGGTCCGGAATTCGGCCGGGTCGTCGCCGCTGCGCGCGATCGACACGACCTCGGCACCGTTGGCCCTGGCGCTGGACGCGAGGGCGATTCCGTTGGAGTCGTAGATCTCTCCGGGGTGCAGCGTCGTTCCGGCGTCCACCAGTTCGGCTCCCGTGGTGATCACGGCGATGCGCGGGCGCGGGCGCACGGGGACGCGCTGCAAGCCGACGGCGGCGAGGACGGCGATGTGCCGGGCGGCGAGCACACTGCCCGCGGGCAGCAGGAGCATGCCCTCCCGGACGTCGCTGCCGCGCTCGCGCACGAACTCACCGGCGGTGCGCGAGCGTTCGATGCGGACCTGTCCGTCCGCGGCCTCGGTGTCCTCGACCGGGACGATCGCGTCGGCGCCTTCGGGGATCGGCGCACCGGTCATGATCCGGTAGGCGGTCCCGGGAGTGTGGACGGTGGTGCCTGCCGGTCCCGCGGCGATCACGCCCCGGACCGGCAGCACCGCCGGGATGGACGTGACGGAGGCGGCGTCGACCGCGTATCCGTCCATCTGCGAATTCCGGAACAACGGCAGGTCGACGGGGGAGCGGACGTCGGCGGCCAGGGCGCGCCCGAGTGCCTCGCCCAGCGGGATCTCCTCGGGCGGGCGCCCGTGCAACGGCGCGAGGAGTTCGGCGACGTGCTGGGCGTGCTGCTCCACAGAGCGTGCGGTCACGATATTCCTCCGGCCATGATCACCAATCCTAGGCACCTCCCGGCGGAGTGACGCGCACCGCATCGGACAACGCTCACCCCCGCGCGGCATACTGGACAGATGCAGCGAAAGGCGACTCGATGACGACGGTGGAGATGGGGATCCCGACCGTCCGGTCGTCGGTCTCGCTCGACGGCAGACCGGACGTCGACCAGCTGGTCGACCGGTTCGGCCGCGTCGCGCGGGATCTGCGGGTGTCGATCACCGAGAAGTGTTCGCTGCGCTGCACGTACTGCATGCCCGAGGAGGGCCTGCCCGCCATTCCGGCGCAGAATCTCCTCACCGCAGACGAGATCGTCAGGCTCGTCGACATCGCCGTCCACCGGCTCGGTGTCCGCGAGGTCCGGTTCACCGGCGGCGAACCGCTGATGCGGGTGGATCTCGAGCGGATGATCGCCGGATGCGCCGAGCGGGTGCCGGGGATTCCGCTCGCGATGACCACCAACGCGGTCGGTCTCGAGCACCGCGCGGCCGGGCTCGCCCGCGCCGGGCTGACACGGGTCAACGTCTCCCTCGATTCGGTCGATCGTGAGCACTTCGCGAGACTGACCAGGCGCGACCGTCTGCCGTCGGTGATGGCCGGTATCCGCGCCGCCGCCCGAGCCGGACTGGCGCCGATGAAGATCAATGCGGTGCTGATGCCCGAAACGCTCAGCGGAGCGGCCGATCTCCTGGAATGGTGCCTGCACGAGGGCGTCACGCTGCGGTTCATCGAGGAGATGCCGCTCGACGCCGATCACGAGTGGGCACGCGACAACATGGTCACCGCCGACCGGTTGCTGGCCGTCCTCGGCGAGCGGTTCACGCTCACCGAACACGGGAGGGAAGACCCGTCGGCGCCCGCCGAGGAGTGGCTCGTCGACGGCGGACCGGGCACGGTCGGAATCATCGCGTCCGTCACCCGGTCGTTCTGCTCCGACTGCGACCGCACACGCCTCACCGCCGAGGGAACGGTACGTTCGTGCCTGTTCAGCGACCAGGAGGTCGACCTGCGGTCGGCGCTGCGGTCGGGTGCGGGCGACGAAGACCTGGCGCAGTTGTGGCGCGGCGCGATGTGGAACAAGTGGGCAGGCCACGGGATCAACGCGGCGGGCTTCGCCCCGCCGCAACGCAGCATGGGAGCAATCGGTGGTTGATGTGACAGGCATTTCGGTTCGGTACTTCGCGGCCGCCGCCGACGCGGCGGGCTGCACGAAGGAGACCCTCGACCTCCCGGCCACCGCGGATCTCGGCCAGGTGAAGGACCTTCTCCTCGCCAAGTACGGTCCCGACATGCAGCAGGTGCTCTCGGTCTCCGCCTTCCTGGTGGACTCCGAGTTGACCCGCGATCTGACGCGCACCGCCGGCGCCCAGGTGGACGTGTTGCCACCGTTCGCCGGCGGCTAGTCCGCTGTCCGCCGGGCCGTTCAGTGGATGGACTCGGCCAGCCACCGGTCGAAGGTGATCGTTCCGAACCGGTTGTCGGGCACCAGGTTCGATCCGTTTCGCAGGAACTGCCCCAGCGCGCCGGGAAGCGGCACGTTCACGACGAACCCGTGCGTTCCGGTGGCCTTCTTCCACGCCGTCGTCAGATCGCGGGCGGTGCGCACCTCCGGGCCGCCGATGGTGATCGTCCCCTTCGGCGCGTCGGCGGCCAGGGCGGCGTCGACCAGGGCGGTCGCCACGTCCCTCGTGTCGATGGTCTGAAAGCTCGTCTTCGAGAACGCCGGGATCAGCCCCGCCCGGCTCGCCGGCTTCGCGATCATGGGAATGAAGTCGTGGAACTGGGTTGCCCGCACGATCGCCGTCTCCATCGCGGCACTCTCGTAGACCCGCTCCTGGGTGCGCTTCGCCTGGTAATAGGCGAGTTCGGCCTGGTCGACGTTGACGATGGAGAGGAGGACGGCGCGTCCGACGCCCGCGCCGTCCGCGGTGGCGAGCAGGTTCTCGGCGCCCTTCTCCAGCACCGCCCGGGTGCCCTTGGTCTTGCCGTCGGTGGTGTCCACCACGACGTCGACACCGTCGAGCGCCTCGTCGAGGCCGTCGCCGGTGACGAGATCGCCGTGGAAATGCGCGATCTCGCTACCGGGCGCCCCGCCGTGCCGGGTCAGGACCCGGACGGAATGACCGCGGGCGAGGAACTCCTTGACCACCTGCCGGCCTGCAGTGCCGGTACCGCCCGCGACCAGCGCCTGGACCACCGGGTCACCGCCACCACGTGTCGAGCGGGGTCACCGGGACCGTGCGCTTGTGCCGAGTGCTGCGGAACATCGCCTCGAGCTTCTCGGCCACGGCGTCCGGGACGTCCTTGCCCTCGAGGTAGTCGTCGATCTGCGCGTACGTCAGGCCCAGCGCCTCCTCGTCGGGAAGCGCGGGACGGTCGTCCTCGAGGTCGGCGGTGGGAACCTTCTTCCACGTGCTCTCGGGTGCGCCGAGTTCGCGGAGCAGCGCGGCACCCTGACGCTTGGACAACCCCGTCAGGGGAGTGACGTCCACGCCGCCGTCGCCGAACTTGGTGAAGAAACCGGTGATCGCCTCGGCGGCATGGTCGGTGCCGACGACGAGATACCCGAGCTGACCGGCGATCGAATACTGGATCACCATGCGCTCGCGGGCCTTGATGTTGCCGCGGACGAAGTCCCGGAGTTCGCCGCCGTCGCCGATGATGTCGCGCAGGGCATCGGAGGACTCCTTCGCGGTCGCGTCCGCGCCGGGCTTGACGTTGACGACCACCGACCGGTCGGGCTTGATGAAGTCGAGGGAGATCTGCGCGTCGGATTCGTCGGCCTGCGTGCCGTAGGGCAGCCGCACGGCTACGAACTCGGCGTCGTGGCCCTCCTCGCGCAGTTCGCTCGCCGCGAGCTGGGCGAGGCGCCCGGTGAGGGTGCTGTCCTGACCGCCGCTGATACCCAGGACGAAACCCTTGGCCGGGGTCGACAGCAGGTAGTCCTTCAGGAACTGAACACGTTTGCGGATCTCGCCGGCCGCGTCGATGGTGGGCCGGGCACCGAGTTCCTCGAGGATCTGCGCACGTAGATTCGCCATGACAGAACTCTAGCGAGTGCCCCTGACGGGCGCAGGGTACGGTTCCGCGCATGAGTAGATCGGACGTTCTGGTGGTCAGCGCGACCAAGGCGGAGGCGGTGCACGTCCCGTCCGAGTTCGAGGTCCTGATCACCGGGATCGGCAAGGTGAGCGCCGCCGTGGCCGTGGCGTCCGCGCTCGCCGACTACCCGCGAACCGGCAAACCGCTCGTCGTCAACATCGGCACCGCGGGGGCGCTCCACGAGCATCACAGCGGGCTGTTCACGCCGTCGACCGTCCTGAATCACGACATCAGCGGCGACGCCATCCGGGCGCTCGGGCACGACGTGGGCGATCTTCTGGCCCTGCCCGACGGCGACGGGTCCGTGCTCGCGACCGGAGATCTGTTCGTGTCCGACGCCGGCGTGCGCGACGAACTCGCCCGCAGAGCCGACCTCGTCGACATGGAGGGTTTCGCCGTCGCGTATGCCAGCGCCCGCGCCGGCGCCCGGTGCCGGCTCGTCAAGCACGTCAGCGACACGGCGGACGACTCGGCACTGGACTGGCCCGCCCGGATCGATGCGAGCGCCCGCGAACTCGGGCGCTGGCTCACCGCTCTCTAGCTCGCGCGTAGTTCCAGCCCGGTGCCGTCCGCGTTGACCACGCGCATCGAATCCGAATGGACGCTGTATCCCGTCTCCCCGGTCAGTGCCGCGAGGACGGCGCGCTCCACCTCCGTCTCGTCCGGCGGACACGCCATCCGGGTGGTGGCCCACGACCCGAACGTGATCGAACTCTGCTGCACGTCCGCGGTCCCGGTCATCCGGTTGCAGCCGGTGAAACCGGACGCCGAACCGTCGGCTGCGATCAGCAACTGCGGTGCGGTCCGCTCCAGCGCCGCTGTCGTGGTGACGGCGTCCGGGCTGATCAGCGCGGTCACCGTCCACGTGGTCCCGACGACGGGCCGGTCCGGCCGGGCGACCTTCTCGTCCGTGAGCGTCACCGAAGCGGTGGGCGTGGTGAGGGTGAGCGTGTCGCCGCCGAGGGTCCAGTTCGGTTGCGCGTCCAGCAGGGCCGCCACCCAGGCGTCGGCGCCTGCCGCCTCGCCGGGGCACGCCATCAGCGTCATGGCGAGCGGTCCCGTCACGATCTTCCCGTCGGACAGGTCGACGTCGGCGCTGCCCTGATTGCATCCGGCGTCGACGGACAGCCGCCCGGGGTCGGTGAACCCGAGCACGAGCGGCCCACCGCCGGGAATGGGGTCGCCCTCGACGGAGGTGGAGACGAACGTGCGGCCGGTCGGGTCGGGGGCCTCGGGCTGCGCATCCCCGCCGCAGGCGGTGAGCGAGGCGAACGTCAGGAGGCCGAGAACGGCGGCGGTGGTGCGCATTCCCCGAGGTTAGACAAAATGTCCGGATCCGGGATCAACATCGGGTAACGCGCCGGATCAGGTCCTCCCAGGCGTCGCCGAGCCGTTCGACGGACATTCCGAGGTCGCGCAGTTCGTGCAGTACGAGTGTGGCCTCCAGGGGGGCGAGCAGCGAACAGGCGAGCAGTTCGTGATCGCCTTGCACGCCGGCCGCGCGGAGGAGTGAGACGACATGGCGCACGGACACCGCCCGCGCGGGAGCGGCGAAACGGAACTCGAGAGAGTTCTCGGCCGCGCGCTGGACCTCGCCCTGCACTTCGACGATCGCGATGCGGGCGTGCCCGAAGGCGATCAGCCGGTCGATCGGGTCGGCGCCAGGCCCGAGGGGCGGCGGACCGAACATGAAGGACTGCTGGAGTTCTCGTTCGGTGTGGTCGAGGAGTGCGTGCATGAGTCCCGACCGGCTGCCGAACCGGCGGAACACTGTGCCCTTGCCCACACCGGCCTTGCAGGCGACGGCGTCCATCGTGACGGCGTCGACACCACGCTGGGCGACCAGCAGCGCGGCCGCATCGAGCAGAAGACGCCGGTTACGTGCGGCGTCTCCGCGTTCCGGGGGATCGACCCCGATCTGGGGCAGGAGGGGGCTGGTCACACTCCGCATCCTACCGCGACGGGAACATAAGTGGACCGCGGTCCGTTTAGTTGCTATACATGTTCACGAGTCGCCCTACGCACCATCGAAGGATTATTGACATGTCACAGACCAACGTTCTCGTTCTCGTCGGCAGCCTCCGCGCCGCCTCGGTCAACCGTCAGCTCGCCGAGACCGCGGTCGCCGTGGCACCCGAGGGTGCCGAGGTGATCGTGTTCGACGGACTCGGTGAGGTCCCCTTCTACAACGAGGACATCGACGTCGCCGGTTCCATCCCCGCCGTCGAGGCGCTGCGCGACGCCGCAGGCCGCGCCGACGCCCTCCTGCTGCTCACGCCCGAGTACAACGGCACCATCCCGGCCGTCCTCAAGAACGCCATCGACTGGATCTCCCGGCCGTACGGCACCGGCGCCGTCAAGGACAAGCCCGTCGCCGTCATCAGCGCCTCGCCCAGCGGCAACGGCGCGCAGTGGGCGCACGAGGACACCCGCAAGGCCGTCCGCATCGCAGGCGGCAAGGTCCTCGAAGACGTCACCCTCGCCATCGGCGGCACCATCGACAAGTTCGGTGACCGGCACCCGCGCGAGAACGCCGAGGTCGCGCAGCAGGTCGCGGGCGTCGTCGCCAGCCTGGTCGACGCCACGAAGGAACTCGTCGACGCCTGACGATCCGTACGCGGAACGCCGTCGTCGTTACAGCCCGGTCCGATCCAGGGCCGCGTCGACGGCGTCCCGCACCGCGTCGAAGTCTTCACCGGCCGCCAGGGCATAGTCCCTGGCGGCTTCTATCTGTTCGCGCACCGTCTCGTACCGCGCGACCCACTCCTCTTTGTTGTCGCGCCAATAGCCGATGACGTCGTAGCGGTCCGCGGGCCAGCCCAGGTCGTGGCGCAACCAGCGTCGCACCATCCGCGACACCTTCGCCTCGCCCGCGAACCACACGTATCCCGGCGAATCCGGAAGCGGCCGGTCGCGGGCCGCTTCGGCCAGCAGGCTGTCCGCGGCTCCGTTGCCGCTTCCGTCCAGCCATGTCACGGTCAGCGCGGCGTCTGTCGTGAACTGCTGCCGGTCCGCCGGGGTGGTGACCTCCGCGATCACGTGCACCCGCGCCGAACCGGGTAGTTCCTCCAGGATCCGTCCGACGGCGGGCAGTGCCGTCATGTCGGCGACGAGAAGCTGCCATTCGGCGTCGGCGGGCGGCGCGTACCACCCCGAGGCGGTGGAGAACCCGAGCATCTCGCCGGGGCGCGCGCTCGCGGCCCAGTGCGCCGCGGTCCCGCCCGCATGGACGGCGAAGTCGATGTCCATCTCCAAGGCGTCCCGGTCCCAGCGGCGCACGGTGTAACTGCGCTTCTCCGCGCCGTCCGGCGGGAACGCGAGGAGCAGGCGCTCGTCGGGCGTCCCGCTGGATTCGAATCGACCCAGATCGCCGCCCGCGAGGGTGATCCGCTGCATGTTCGGCGTCACGCGCCTCGTGCGCGCTACGGGCGCCGACCAGACGAGGTCGTCCAGGGGGTCGTCGGACATTCGCTCACGGTACCGGGAGGGGGAGTCGGGGCCTGCAGTTACCGGCCGGCAAGCGTGGGAGCGGTGGCCGGGTACGACGCCCGGTGCGCCCGGCCGCGGCAGGAGGGAGAGGGGGTGTGGGGTGCGGCGGGGCCGGGTCCCGGAAGGACCGGCATCGTTCGGCGGAAGTGGTGTCCGGCCGGTCCGGACGGCGCTGTGCGGGAGCCCGCGCCGCCGATGCGGGCGTGTCCTCGGAGGTGACGTAAGCTCCCGAAGCCTCCAGTGCACGAGCGCGATGCGAGGGGTGTTCCGCGTCACGCGGAAAATGTGATGTGCGACACGCCGGAGCGAGCACGAAATTTATGGTCCGAGGGATGACGACCAGGGAATTTCATCAATGTGACTCACAACATCTCGGGTTAAGTGTTTCTGTCGGCCACTAGGTGTAGTGTCTTGAGCACTGAGAGACCACAACGAGAACCGACTCGGTGAGCATCTCCATCGGGGGTCACCGCCATCTCGATCCGGGGAAGTCTCAGTGCGCTGAACACACACTTCGTCAGCTCCATTCGGCAGTGGAAAGAGGGACTTCATGAGCATCACCGTCTACACCAAGCCCGCTTGCGTTCAGTGCAATGCCACCTACCGGGCCCTCGACAAGGCGGGTATCGAATACTCCGTCGTCGACATCACCGAAGACCCCGAAGCCCGGGACTACGTCATGGCACTGGGATACCTGCAGGCGCCTGTGATCGTGGCCGGTGACGAGCACTGGTCGGGCTTCCGCCCCGACCGCATCAAGACCCTCTCGGCAAACGCTGCTTGAAGCGAAGCGATCGCACCGCCCGAGGCGGAGAACGAACCGATTCCCGGGCGGCAGTAAACGGTAGTACTAGTCCAGATGGTGGAAACCGATGACATCGCTGGTGTACTTCTCCAGCGCCTCGGAGAACACACACCGATTCGTCCAGCGGCTCGGGCTGCCTGCGACGCGCATACCCATTCATGACCGCGAGGGCACCTTCGAGGTGCACGAACCCTACGTGCTGATCCTCCCGACCTACGGCGGGGGGACGACGGCCATGGGCCGCGACACCAGCTACGTCCCGAAGCCGGTCATCCGGTTTCTCAACAACACACACAACAGGTCGCTGATCCGAGCAGTGATCGCGGCGGGAAACACCAATTTCGGTGAATCCTATTGCTTTGCAGGAAACATCATTTCTCAGAAATGCCACGTTCCCTACCTCTACCGCTTCGAACTCATGGGCACAGCCGAGGACGTCGAGCGGGTCAGGGCCGGTCTGGGTGAATTCTGGGATCACTTAGACGACGAGGAGCACGAGAAGTGGCGCCGACCATCACAGACACCATCGACGCGGGGAGCGTAGAGCGCGACGCGCGCGGTGGAGACTCGACGAACGGTCTCGATTACCACGCACTCAACGCGATGCTCAACCTGTACGGGCCCAACGGCGAGATCCAGTTCGACAAGGACGTCGCGGCGGCCCGGCAGTACTTCCTGCAGCACGTCAACCAGAACACCGTCTTCTTCCACAACCTCGACGAGAAGCTCGACTACCTCGTGGAGGAGAACTACTACGAGCCCGAGGTCCTCGACCAGTACTCGCGCGCGTTCGTGAAGTCGCTGATCGAGCACGCCTACTCGAAGAAGTTCCGCTTCCCGACGTTCCTGGGCGCGTTCAAGTACTACACCTCGTACACGCTGAAGACGTTCGACGGCAAGCGGTACCTCGAGCGATTCGAGGACCGTGTCTGCATGGTCGCCCTGACGCTGGCCGCCGGCGACGAGGATCTGGCCACCAAGCTGGTCGACGAGATCATCGCCGGCCGCTTTCAGCCCGCCACCCCCACGTTCCTCAACTCGGGCAAGAAGCAGCGCGGCGAACCCGTGTCCTGCTTCCTGCTCCGCATCGAGGACAACATGGAGTCGATCGGCCGCTCCATCAACTCCGCCCTGCAGCTGTCCAAGCGCGGCGGCGGAGTCGCGTTGCTGCTCAGCAATGTTCGCGAGCACGGCGCCCCGATCAAGAAGATCGAGAACCAGAGCTCGGGCGTCATTCCGATCATGAAGCTGCTCGAGGACTCCTTCTCGTACGCCAACCAGCTCGGCGCGCGTCAGGGCGCCGGCGCGGTGTACCTGCACGCCCACCACCCGGACATCTACCGCTTCCTCGACACCAAGCGGGAGAACGCGGACGAGAAGATCCGCATCAAGACCCTCTCGCTCGGTGTGGTCATCCCGGACATCACCTTCGAGCTGGCGAAGAAGAACGAGGACATGTACCTCTTCTCGCCGTACGACGTCGAGCGCATCTACGGAGTGCCCTTCGCGGACATCAACGTCACCGAGAAGTACTACGAGATGGTCGACGACAAGCGGATCCGCAAGTCGAAGATCAAGGCGCGTGAGTTCTTCCAGACCGTGGCCGAGCTGCAGTTCGAGTCCGGGTACCCGTACATCATGTACGAGGATACCGTGAACCGTGCCAACCCGATCGCGGGCAAGGTCACCCACTCCAACCTGTGCTCGGAGATCCTCCAGGTCTCCACGCCGTCGGAGTTCAACGACGACCTGTCCTACAGTCATATCGGCAAGGACATCTCCTGCAACCTGGGTTCGCTCAACATCGCCAAGACGATGGACTCGCCGGACTTCGCGCAGACCATCGACACCTCGATCCGCGCGTTGACCGCCGTCGCCGATCAGACTTCCATCGACTCGGTCCCGTCGATCAAGAAGGCGAACGACGAGGGACACGCCATCGGTCTCGGGCAGATGAACCTGCACGGATACCTGGCACGCGAGCGGATCTACTACGGCTCCGACGAGGGCATCGATTTCACGAACATCTACTTCTACACCGTGGTGTTCCACGCGATCCGGGCGTCCAACGAGATCGCCAAGGAGCGCGGCACGTACTTCGCCGGCTTCCCGGAGTCCAAGTACGCCTCGGGTGAGTTCTTCGACAAGTACACCGACCGGGCCTGGGAGCCGCAGACCGAGCGGGTGCGGCAGCTGTTCGCCGATGCGGGCCTGCACATCCCGACCCAGAACGACTGGCGTGAGCTGAAGGCTTCCGTGCAGCAGCACGGCATCTACAACCAGAACCTGCAGGCGGTGCCGCCGACCGGATCGATCTCCTACATCAACAACTCCACCAGCTCCATCCACCCGGTGGCGTCGAAGATCGAGATCCGCAAGGAAGGCAAGATCGGCCGCGTCTACTACCCGGCGCCCTACCTGACCAACGACAACCTGGAGTACTACCAGGATGCCTACGAGATCGGGTACGAGAAGATCATCGACACCTACGCCGCCGCGACGCAGCACGTCGACCAGGGGCTGTCGCTGACGCTGTTCTTCAAGGACACCGCCACCACCCGCGACATCAACAAGGCGCAGATCTACGCGTGGCGCAAGGGCATCAAGACGCTGTACTACATCCGGCTGCGTCAGCTCGCGTTGGAGGGGACTGAGGTCGAAGGTTGCGTTTCCTGCATGCTGTAGGCGGCTCCGCCGCCCGTGAGTACTTGTTAACCGCCGGCGGTTAACAAGTACTCACAGCCGAACGAAGTGAGGAATCAATGGTCAAGCTGGTGAGTCGCGTATCCGCGATCAACTGGAACCGCGTCCAGGACGAGAAGGACGCCGAGGTGTGGGACCGTCTCGTCGGCAACTTCTGGCTGCCCGAAAAGGTGCCGGTGTCCAACGACATCCCGTCGTGGGGCACGCTCACGGCGCAGGAGAAGCAGCTCACGATGCGGGTGTTCACGGGGCTGACGCTCCTCGACACCATTCAGGGCACCGTGGGAGCCGTCAGCCTCATCCCCGACGCCATCACGCCGCACGAAGAGGCGGTGTACACCAACATCGCGTTCATGGAGTCGGTGCACGCGAAGAGCTACAGCTCGATCTTCTCGACGCTGTGCTCCACCCGCGACATCGACGACGCCTTCCGCTGGTCCGAGGAGAACCCGAACCTGCAGCGCAAGGCCGAGATCGTCATGGACTACTACCAGGGCGACGAACCGCTCAAGCGCAAGGTGGCGTCCACCCTGCTCGAGAGCTTCCTGTTCTACTCCGGCTTCTACCTGCCGATGTACTGGTCGTCGCGGGCGAAGCTCACCAACACCGCCGACCTCATCCGCCTCATCATCCGTGACGAGGCCGTGCACGGGTACTACATCGGCTACAAGTACCAGAAGGGTCTCGAGCAGCTCACCGAGGCCGAGCGCGACGACCTCAAGAACTACACGTTCGAGTTGCTCTTCGAGCTCTACGACAACGAGGTCGACTACACCCAGGACCTCTACGACGAGGTGGGCCTCACCGAGGACGTCAAGAAGTTCCTGCGGTACAACGCCAACAAGGCGCTGATGAACCTCGGCTACGAGGGTCTGTTCCCGAAGGACGAGACAGACGTCAACCCGGCAATCCTGTCGGCACTCTCGCCCAACGCCGACGAGAACCACGACTTCTTCTCCGGCTCGGGCAGCTCCTACGTCATCGGCAAGGCCGTCAACACCGAAGACGAAGACTGGGATTTCTAGAACGAACTTTCGCGTCGCCCGATGTCACACCGGTTCGGTTCTGCTGCACCGGTGCGGCATCGGGCGAATTGCGTTCAGCGGCGGAACCACGCCTCGGGGACGTCCTGCACTGCCTTGTCGAGGCGCAGCCGCGACGACGGGGTGAGGTCGTCCGGCAGCGAGTCGGGGGAGAACCAGGCCACGTCGTGGTTCTCGTCGTCCGACACGGCGGCCTCGCCGCCGACGTACCGGGCGAGGAAGCACACGTCGAGATACTGCGCGACGTCGCCGTTGGGGTAGGTGACCGGGTCGGTGACGTCGACGCTCGTGATCCGGACCAGTTCGGCGTCCACGCCGGTTTCCTCGCGGATCTCCCGGAGCGCGGCCGGTCCCGGTTCCTCCCCGGGTTCGAGGATGCCGGACACGACCGCCCACTTGCCGTTGTCGACGCGCCGGGTCAGCAGCACCCGTCCGTCGTCGTCGCGCACCACGACGCTCACCCCGGACAGCCACAGCGGTGCGGTGCCGACGTGGCCGCGCAGGGCGGCGACGAACTCGGGCACGGGCATCGAGCCTCCTAGCCGACGTAGCCGTTCAGCGTGTTCCGCAGGTCGGTGAGCATTGCGCGCGCGGCGACGACGCCGTTTCCGCCCCACACGTCACCCTCGACGGCGAAGACCCGTTTGTCGCGGGCGGCCTCGAGGTCTTCCCAGGCCTCCCCGGACATGACGTCCTCCGCGTGCGCGGTGCCGTCCTTGCCGTCCAGGACGGCGTAGATGAGGTCGCCCTCGGCCTGGTCGATGTCGGCTTCGGAGATCGGTTCGGTGACGGCGCCGTCGAGGTTCTGATAGGCGGGCCGCCGCACCCCGGCGTCGGTGAGGACCTGGCCCGCGAACGTGGCCGGGCCCTCGACCTCCATGCTGTCGGCGTCGAAACGCACGACGGACGCCTGTGTCTGCGCGGCATCGATGTCGATGCCGAGTTGCTTCGCGCCCTGCTGGTACTGCTCGAGTGCCGCGGTCGCTGCGTCGGCCCGGCCCATCGCGTTGCCGGCGAGGAGGAACTGTGCTTTCCAGTACACGGGGTCGGAGCCGACGAACACGGTGGGCGCGATGGGGGAGAGCGTGCCGTACAGCTGGTCGGACGCCGGACTCGATCCGAGGATCAGGTCCGGGTCCGCCTGCGCGATCCTGTTCACGTCCGGGGCGTCCACGGATCCGACGCTCGGAATCTCGGAGACGCCGGTGCCGAGGTAGCCGGGCTGCGGCGACTCGCCGTCGAGGGTTGCCGCGCCGACCACGTTCTCCCACAGGCCGAGGGCGCACACCGCGTCCAGCGCGGCGCTGTCGAGGACCACGATCCGCTGCGGATCGGACGGGACGTCGCTCTCGCCCTTCGTGTGGACCACCCGGTGCGTCGAGCCGGCCGCGAGTGCGGCGTCGACCGGGGCCCGCTCGGCGCAGGCCGTCGTGGTGTCCCGCTCGATGCCGACCACGCCGGCTCCGGCGATCTGCGTGGTGGTCCGGACGATGGACGCTGCGGGATCGTCGTCGGACGGTTGAGAGCAGCCGGCCAGCGCGAGCGCGGCGACGGCAGCGACCAGACCGGTGGACGCGCGGCGGGCGGAAAACCTACGAGGGGACAATTCGGCGACTTCCTGTGTGTGCGGGCGCGTTCAGGTTAGCCGCTGTGCTTGTCCACCCCGAACGTGTCCGACAGGTCGTCGAGGATCAGGTGCGCGCCCTGGACGCTGACCGGCGTCATCCAGCGGGCGTCGTCGACGTCGACCTTGCGTCCCTTCAGCGTCTGCCACAGCGGGCTCTCCAGGAACGGCTTCGCCGCTTCGGCGCTCTTGCCTGCCGGGTCCTGCCAGGTGCTGATGAAGATGACGTCGGCCTCCGCCTCACTGATCAGTTCGGGGCTGACGGCCTGCATGATGTTGTCCGGGTCGGCCGGATCGGGGCCCTGGCTCTGCGGGCGTGCCAGCCCGGCGTCCGCGAGAACGATCCCGCTGAACGAGGTGGTGCGGTAGAGGCGTGCCGTCGGCTCGCCCGCGAACCGGACGACCGAGATCACCGGATTCGACGCCGTGCCGTTGATCTCCGCGCCGACCGAGGCGGCCCGCTCCTCGTAGGAACCGATCTTCTGCTCCGCGAGTTCTTCCTTGCCGAGCGCCTTTCCGACGAGCCGGATGTTGTCCTTCCACGTGGGCCCGGTCGTCTCGGTGAAGATGGTCGGCGCGATCGCCGACAGTTGCTCGTAGTTCTTTCCGTCGCGCACCTCGGCGGAGATGATCAGGTCGGGTTGCAGCGCGGCGATCTGCTCGAGGCTCGCGCTGCTGACCTTGCCCACCGACTTCGCGTCCGCCGCGTACTCGTCGCGGGTGGTGCCGAGGTAGTCGGGCAGGCCGGGCTCGCGGTAGTCGACGTACCCGACCAGGGGCGCCTCGAGGAGGAGGACGGCGTCGGTGAAGCTGTTGTCGAGTGCCACGATGCGCTGCGGTGCGGCCGGGATCTCGGTGCTGCCGCGGAAGTGGTCGACGGTGCGGGGGAACTGCCCGGGCGACGACGTGGTGCCGGCGGCGGCGGAGTCGTCGCTGCTGGAGCAGGACGTGATCGAGAGGGTGGCTGCCGCGGCCAGCGCGACCGCGCCGGCGACTACCCGGCGGCGGGAGAGAACGTTCACATGGAGCTCCTGATAGAAGTTAGGTGAGCGAAACCTTAACAGCCCGGTTCCGGCGTGCCGGAGCCTCCGCGGGACCGCCTCGACCGTCCCCACGCGACACGCCGGACTGCGTGACAGTGAGCACTCCCCGGTGCTCCCCGGTGGAACAAACCGCAGGTCGCCCGCGCCCCGGTTTGCTCTGAGTCCGGGTAAGTACGACAGTGGGTAGGACCCAGTCGGAGGCCGCAGAGGGCACGGTCTACGATTCGATGAGCGCAAGCCAGAGACCGTTCGCCTCGCAGCCCGGGGTCGGACGCGCATTCAGGAGGATCAGTGACTGCCGTAGCGCCCCAGCCAGTCCCCGCGATAGCTGCAGCCAGGCCTTACCCGCCGCGGCAGGGACCCAAGGGCTCGTTCATCTTCAAAATGATTACGACCACCGACCCCAAGGTGCTCGGAATCATGTACTTGACGACCTCGATCGCGTTCTTCCTCATCGGTGGTCTCATGGCCCTGATGATGCGCGCCGAGCTCGCTGTGCCCGGTATGCAGTTCTTGTCGAACGAGCAGTTCAACCAGCTGTTCACGATGCACGGCACGATCATGCTGCTGCTGTACGCGACGCCGATCGTGTTCGGGTTCGCCAACTACATCCTGCCGCTGCAGATCGGCGCCCCCGACGTGGCGTTCCCGCGACTCAACGCGTTCAGCTACTGGCTGTACGTGTTCGGCGCGATCATCACGACCGCGGGCTTCATCACCCCCGGTGGTGCCGCCGACTTCGGCTGGACCGCCTACACGCCCCTGACGAGTGCGCTGCACTCCCCGGGCGTCGGCGCCGACCTCTGGGTCATGGGCCTCGCGGTCGCCGGCCTCGGCACCATCCTCGGTGGTGTCAACATGATCACCACCGTCATCTGCCTGCGTGCCCCCGGCATGACGATGTTCCGGATGCCGATCTTCACGTGGAACATCTTCATCACCAGCATCCTGATTCTGCTGGCGTTCCCGCTGCTGACCGCCGCGTTCATGGGTCTGTTCGTCGACCGTCACCTCGGTGGCCACATCTTCGACCCGGCCACGGGTGGTGTGCTGCTGTGGCAGCACCTGTTCTGGTTCTTCGGTCACCCCGAGGTGTACATCATCGCGCTGCCGTTCTTCGGCATCGTCTCGGAGATCTTCCCCGTCTTCAGCCGTAAGCCCGTGTTCGGTTACAGCGGCCTGGTCTACGCGACGCTGGCGATCGCCGCGCTCTCCATCGCGGTGTGGGCTCACCACATGTACGCCACCGGCGCCGTGCTGCTCCCGTACTTCTCGTTCATGACGTTCCTGATCGCCGTCCCGACGGGTGTGAAGATCTTCAACTGGATCGGCACCATGTGGAAGGGCCAGTTGACGTTCGAGTCGCCGATGCTGTTCTCGATCGGCTTCCTCATCACGTTCCTCTTCGGTGGTCTGTCGGGCGTCATCCTCGCGAGCCCGCCGCTGGACTTCCACGTCACGGACACCTACTTCGTGGTCGCCCACTTCCACTACGTGGTCTTCGGCACCGTCGTGTTCGCCACCTACGCGGGCATCTACTTCTGGTTCCCGAAGATGACCGGTCGCATGATGGACGAGCGTCTCGGCAAGTGGCACTTCTGGACCACGTTCATCGGCTTCCACGGCACGTTCCTCGTCCAGCACTGGCTGGGTAACGAAGGCATGCCCCGTCGCTACGCCGACTACCTGCCCTCGGACGGCTTCACGTTCCTCAACTCGTTCTCGACGATCTTCGCGTTCGTCCTCGGTGCCTCGACGCTGCCGTTCATCTGGAACGTCTTCAAGAGCTACCGATACGGCGAGGTCGTCACTGTCGACGACCCGTGGGGTTACGGCAACTCCCTCGAGTGGGCCACCAGCTGCCCGCCGCCGCGGCACAACTTCACCGAGCTGCCGCGCATCCGCTCCGAGCGCCCCGCGTTCGAGCTGCACTACCCGCACATGGTCGAGCGGATGAAGGCCGAGGCGCACGTCGGACCGGGCCACGGTGGCAAGCACGCCAGCACCGTGCTCGAGAAGGAACGCCACGAGCCGCTGACCATCGGCGACGAAGGCGACCCCGGCACCGACACCGGCCGCTGACACATCAGTTTGAGAAAGGCCCCGCCCCAGCAACGGGCGGGGCCTTTGACTTGGCACAATGGGTGCCGGACAAGCCGCGCGAGCAACATGATCGGAGTACATCGGTGGGTGCAGCTGACACCACTGTCCTGGTGACCGTGACGGGCCCCGACCGACCCGGCGTCACCTCGGTGCTCTTCGGGTCGCTCTCCCGACACGATGTGAGCCTTCTCGACGTGGAGCAGGTGGTGATTCGTGGGCGACTGACCCTCGGCGTCCTCGTGGCGTGCCCCGAGAACGGCGAGGCGCTGCAGGAGGAACTCGAGGAGGCGATGGCCACCGTCGGGATGTCGGTGGACGTCGAGATCGGCGCGGATCCCGGCAGGCAGTCGCTGTCCACGCACGCCGTGGTCGTCCTCGGCAGCCCCGTGTCGGCTCGCGCGCTGCGTTCGGTGGCCCGGGAGATGGCGACCCTCGGGGTCAACATCGACTCGATCCGCGGAGTCGCCGACTACCCGGTGACGGGCCTCGAACTCCTCGTGAGCGCTCCCGGCGCGGCGGAGGCGGACAAGAGCCTGCGCACCGTGCTGGCCGAGGTGGCCGTGCGGGAGAATGTCGACATCGCGGTCGAACGCGGGGGCCTGGCCCGTCGCGCCAAGCGGCTCATCGTGTTCGACGTCGACTCGACGCTCGTCCAGGGTGAGGTCATCGAGATGCTCGCCGCCCGCGCCGGTGTCGAGGACGAGGTGCGCGCCGTCACCGAGTCCGCGATGCGCGGGGAGATCGACTTCACCGAATCCCTGCACCAGCGGGTCGCGACCCTCGCCGGCCTCGACGCGTCGGTGATCGACGACGTCGCGGACGGTCTCGAGCTGACACCGGGCGCCCGCACCACCATCCGGACGCTCCGCAGGCTCGGCTTCCACTGCGGTGTGGTGTCCGGCGGTTTCCGGCAGGTCATCGAGGGCCTGGCCCACGAACTGGAACTCGACTTCGTGCAGGCCAACACGCTCGAGATCGTAGACGGCAAGCTCACCGGCCGGGTGATCGGCGACATCGTCGACCGGGCGGCGAAGGCGACCGCGCTGCGCAAGTTCGCCGGTCAGGTCGGCGTCCCGATGGAACAGACGGTGGCGGTCGGCGATGGCGCCAACGACATCGACATGCTCAACGCGGCCGGCCTGGGAATCGCGTTCAACGCCAAGCCCGCGCTGCGGGAGGTCGCGGACACCGCCCTGTCGCACCCCTTCCTCGACGCCGTGCTGTTCATCCTCGGGGTCACCCGCGACGAGGTCGAGGCCGCCGACGCGGTGGACGGCGTGGTGCGACGCGTCCCGCTGCCGTGACGGAATCGTGCCGCGACGCGGTCACCCGGGAGGCAGGTGCCGATTCCGGGTGGGCGGCGCGTCACGCCGTCCTCGCGGCCGGATACGGCGGCCGGCCGGATCCGGACGACCCGGCGCAGGTCCTCGCCATGCCGATCGTGCTGCACATCCCGAAGGCCGACCCTCCGCCGCGCAGTGCGCTGCTGGAGGCAGCCGCGACCGCGACGGTGGCGTTGTGCCTCGACCCGCGCGTCGGCGCCGACGAGACGGGCGCGCCCGGACCGTGGCAGGCGGACTACCTCGCGTGGGTGGGGTCCCGGATCCGCAAGGTGTCGCGGCGGGCCCGGAGCGCCGGGTGGCGGGCGGCACAGGACGTCGACGGGATCACCGTCGGTGTCGACGGTGCACAGGCCCGCGCCCTCGTGCCCGTTGCCGTGGGCGCGCTCGATCCGCGCATCAGAAAGCTGCAGATCGGCGGCACCGACCTCGACCACGACGACCCCGGGGAGATTCCCGACGGCGTTCCGGTGCTGTGGATCAACTCCGTCCTGCACATGACGGTCGGAAAGGCCGCCGCGCAGGTCGGTCACGCCTCGATGCTGCTCGCCGGCGCGATGACCACCGAACAGGCCCGAGCCTGGGCGGCCACCGGCTACCGCTGCGCCGTGCGTGACGCCGACGTCGGATTGTGGGAAACGCTGACCATCGAGGTGGTGCGGGGCAGGGCGATCGCGGTGCGCGACGCCGGCTTCACCGAGGTGGCACCCGGATCCATGACCGTGATCGCCTGCCCCTGAGAGCCGCGGCCGACGCGTCGACAGTCCAGTAACGCCGTCATGGCTATGGGGTACCGCCCGGGTTCACGACAGACTGGTGGTCATGCTCGCTCGACGCCTGATCGCACTGTTCGCCGGACTGTGGCTGTACGGCTTCTCGATGGCCATGATGATCACCGCCGGCCTCGGCCTCGATCCGTGGGACGTGTTCCATCAGGGCGTTGCCGGTCGCACACCCCTCAGCTTCGGTGCCGTGACCGCGTTGACCGGCGTTCTGGTGCTCGCACTCTGGGTCCCGATCCGCCAGAAACCGGGATTCGGCACGGTCGCCAACGTGGTGGTCATCGCGGTGTCGGTGGACACGTCGCTGGCATGGCTCGAACCCGCCGACTCCCTCGCCGTGCGGATCGCGGTGATGCTCGGTGGTGTCGTCCTCAACGCGCTCGCCACCGTGCTGTACATCGGTGCGGGAATGGGCCCGGGCCCGCGGGACGGCCTCATGACCGGCCTGGTTGCGCGGACCTCGCTGTCGGTGCGGGTGATCCGCACGTCGATCGAGGTGACCGTGCTGGCCACCGGCTGGGTGCTCGGCGGCACCGTCGGGGTGGGCACCGTCGTCTACGCGCTGGGCATCGGCCCGCTCATCCAGTTGATGATGCGTTTCGGCGGCATCTACCCGACCGCGCGGAAGACGAGCAGTGCGGGACCGGACACCGCGACCGTGGAGTCGCCGGAGATCGGGCCGCCCGGTGCCGGTGCTCCGTCCGGTGAGGCCGAGTCGAACTCGGCGAGCACCGTCCCGTAGAACCATTCGGGACACCCCAGGGTGATCGCGGCAGGCCCGCCCGAGTGGAAGACGAGAAGCCAGCTGTCGTCGGTGAGCTGGTGCCCGTCCTCGGTGTGGGAGCGGATGTCGGAACCGTCGATCCACGCCTGCAGGGTGCGCCGGGAGTCGTCGTGCCACGCCGAATCGTCCATCTCGGCGCCGTCCGCGCCGAACCACACGAGGTCGGGATGGCCGGTGGGTGTGCGCCTGCCCTCGAAGAATTCCGGCTGACGCAAGGCGGGGGAGGCGCGCCGGAGGTCGAGGGCCCGGGTGACGAACGCGACGAGGGCCGGGTCCCCGGCGCTCCAGTCGAGCGGCCAGGAATCTTCAGGCGAGGTGCCTTCGGGGACGCAGTACGCGTTGTTGTTGCCGCCCAGGGTGTGACCGAATTCGTCGCCCGCGGTGAACATCGGTGTGCCGGTGGACAGGGCGAGGGTGGCCAGCAGCGCGCGGACGTGCCGGGACCGCGCCCCGGTGACCGCCAGGTCGTCGGTGGGGCCTTCGACGCCGTGGTCGACGGAGTCGTTGTGATCGGCGCCGTCCCGGTTGTCCTCGCCGTTGGCTTCGTTGCGTTTGCGGGTGTACGACACGAGGTCGGCGGCGGTGAACCCGTCGTGGGCAGTGACGAAATTGACGGTGGCCCAGGGGCGCCGGGTGCCGAAGACGTCCTCCGAGCCCGCCACCCGGGAGGCGAGTTCGCGCACCCCGGTGCCGCCGTTCCAGAACCGTCGAACGGTATTGCGATACTTGTCGTTCCACTCGGACCACTGAGAGCCGAATTGCCCGACCCGGTATCCATCGGGCGTGGCGTCCCACGGTTCGGCGATCAGTTTGCAGCGCGTGAGAACGGGATCCGCGGTGATCGCGGAGAAGATCGAAGCGCGCGAATCGAATCGGCCGCCGCCGGGCCGGCCGAGCGCGGACGCGAGGTCGAACCGGAAGCCGTCGACCCCCATCTCGTGCGCCCAGTAACGCAGGCTGTCGCCGATCATCCGGACGACGACGGGCGACTGCGCGTCGACCGTGTTCCCGCAACCGGTGAGATCGATGTCGCGACCCTCGGTATCGAGAAGGTAGTAGCCGGGGGCGTCGAGGCCGCGCCAGCTGAGGCTGATGCCGTCGACGCTCTGCTCGCAGGTGTGGTTGTAGACCACGTCCAGGACGACCTCGATCCCCGCGGCGTGCAGCGCGTCGACCATCGTGTGGAACTCGGTGATCTCCTCGCCGGGCACGACCGCGTACCCCGGGTGGGGGGCGAAGAACGCTGCGGTGGAGTATCCCCAGTGGTTGCGCATGCCCCGCGAGCGCACGGTGGCCTCGGAGACGTACGCCTGCACCGGGAGCAGTTCGACCGCGGTCACCCCGAGGCGCACGAGATGACCGACGACGGCCGGTTCGGCGAGACCCAGATACGTTCCGCGGTACCGCGGCGGCACGTCGGGGTGCCGCGCCGTGAACGACCCCACGTGGAGTTCGTAGACAACGGTTTCCTCCCACGGCCTTTCGATCCGCGGTCCGCTCGTGCGGGCGTGATCGGCCGTCACCACCGACAGTGGTGTGTGGCCGAGGCTGTCGATGAGCGACGGGCCGCCGAACGGGTCGCCGTCGTGGGAGAGCAGCGCCTCGTGGTCGCCGAGTTCGCCGGTGATGCGTGTGGCCCACGGATCCAGAAGTAGTTTGGCGGGGTTGAGGCGCACGCCGCACGCGGGATCCCAGCGACCGTGCGCGCGGTAGCCGTAGCGCTGCCCCGCGCCGACACCCTCGACGACGCCGTGCCAGATGCCGTACGTCCGCTGGACCAGGTCGATCCGGGTCTCGTCGCCCTCCTCCGAAATCAGGCACACCTGTACCAGTTCGGCGTCGGGGGCGTGAACCGCGAACTGCGTTCCGGTGCCACGCACTTTCGCTCCCAGGGGAAACGGCGACCCGGGCAGCCGCAGACTCGGCGGGAGAGACGACATCTCGCCGGGGTACGGATCGATGTGAGGCGACACGCAACTGATCCTGCCGTGAATGCCCGGAAGATGTGCGGGAAGATGGGTCCGTGCATGAACCTGATCCTGATCTCCTCATCGAATTCGACGACGTTCTCCTCCGCCGCGGGGGCAACACTCTGGTGGGCCCGGTCACCTGGAAGGTGGAACTCGACGAACGATGGGTCGTCCTCGGGCCGAACGGGGCAGGGAAGACGTCGTTGCTCCGCATCGCGGCCGCCGAACTGCATCCCACGAGCGGAAGCGCCTACCTCCTCGGTGAGCGGCTCGGCCGCGTCGACATCAACGAACTCCGGCCGCGGATCGGACTGTCCTCCTCGGCGCTCGCCAACCGGGTGCCGTCCGAGGAGGTCGTGAGCGATCTCGTCGTCTCCGCCGGCTACGCGGTGCTCGGGCGGTGGCGTGAGCGTTATGACGACATGGATACCGATCGTGCCGTAGAGATGCTCGAGAGCCTCGGCGCCGAACACCTCGCCAAGCGCACCTACGGCACGCTGTCCGAGGGCGAGCGCAAGCGCGTCCTCATCGCTCGTGCGCTGATGACCGACCCGGAACTGCTGCTGCTCGACGAGCCCGCCGCCGGTCTCGACCTCGGTGGGCGCGAGGAACTGGTCGCGCGCCTCACCGACCTCGCCGCCGACCCCGACGCCCCCGCGACGGTCCTCATCACCCACCACGTCGAGGAGATCCCGCCGGGATTCACCCACGCCATGCTCCTCAAGGAGGGGGCGGTGGTCTCGCAGGGGCTCTTGGACCAGGTCATCACGGCCGAGAACCTCAGCGAGGCGTTCAGCCAGTCCATCAGCCTGGACAAGGTGGACGGCCGGTTCTTCGCGCGGCGGACCCGCGTCCCCGGCGCGCACCGGAGAGGCTGAGGACCGGGGACCGACTGCGACGCGCGTCACCCGTCGGCGTAGGTTCCGAGGCATGGTCTCGAAGCAAGAGCAGACGCCCCGCGACAGTACCGACGTGGCGCCCAAGGACGCGTCCACCGTCATTCTCATCCGTGACGCCGCGGCAGGTGCCGCGGCGTCACGCATCGAGGTGTTCCTCCTCCGCCGGGTGAAGGGGATGGCGTTCGCCGGCGGAATGACCGTGTTCCCCGGCGGCGGCGTCGACCCGTCCGACGCCGAGGCCGAGGTCGACTGGGCGGGACCGTCCGTCGACTGGTGGGCCGGGCGGTTCTCCACCGACGCGGCGCGCGCGAAGGCGCTCGTGTGCGCGGCGGTGCGCGAGACGTTCGAGGAATGTGGCGTGCTCCTCGCGGGACCGAGCGCGGACACGGTCGTGGCGGACACGTCGCGGTACGCCCAGGCCCGTACGCAGCTCGAGACACGCGAACTGTCGTTCAGCGAATTCCTCAAACGCGAGAACCTCGTCCTGCGGGCCGATCTGCTGCGGCCCTGGGCCAACTGGATCACCCCGGTCGGCGAGGGTCGCCGCTACGACACGCGCTTCTTCGTCGCCGCATCGCCGCACGGCCAGATCGCGGACGGCGCGACGTCCGAGGCCGAGGAGGTGCAGTGGCAGAGTCCGGCCGCGGCGCTCGCGCACTGGCAGGGCGGCGGAAGCATCCTGCTGCCGCCGACGTGGAGTCAGCTCACGGCGCTCAGCGCGTTCGGGTCGGTCGCGGACGTGCTGGCCGCGGAGCCCGAGATCCCGGTGATCCTGCCGACGCTGATCACCGGCGAGGAGCAGCTCCGCGTCGAGTTCCCGGGACAGGACGGCTACTACGAAGCCGGTCCGCATCCGTGGGCGTCACGCGGCTGATCGCGATGGGGCGGGCCGCGAAACCGGGTCGGAGGCAGACAAGTAGCCTTTTGCCTCATGGCTGAGTTTGTCACCCTCGAGGTATCCGAAGGCATCGGCACGATCCGGCTCGCGCGCCCCCCGATGAACGCTCTGAACCGTCAGGTTCAGCAGGAGTTGCGGGCGGCTGCGCGAGAGGCGACCGTCAATTCCGACGTGAAGGCCGTCATCGTCTACGGCGGCGAGAAGGTCTTCGCCGCGGGCGCGGACGTCAAGGAAATGTCCGAGATGACGTTCGGGCAGATGGCCGACGTGATCGGCGACCTGCAGTCCGACCTCGCGGCGGTCTCCGAGATCCCGAAGCCCACCGTTGCCGCCATCACGGGGTACGCGCTCGGCGGCGGCCTGGAGGTTGCGCTGTCGGCCGATCGGCGCATCGTGGGCGACAACGCGAAGCTCGGCGTGCCGGAGATCCTGCTCGGCATCATTCCCGGAGGCGGTGGCACCCAGCGTCTCGCCCGGCTGATCGGACCGTCGAAGGCCAAGGATCTGCTGTTCACGGGCCGGTTCGTCGACGCCGAGGAGGCCCTGGCGATCGGTCTGGTCGACGAGGTCGTGGCGCCGGACGACGTGTACGAGGCGGCACGCACCTGGGCGTCGCAGTTCACGAAGGGGGCGGGCCGCGCACTGGCCGCGGCCAAGGCGGCCGTCGACCGCGGGCTGGACGTCGACCTGGGCACCGGGCTGGCGGTGGAGCGTCAGCTGTTCACCGCGCTGTTCGCCACCCGGGACCGCAAGATCGGGATGGAATCGTTCATCGAGAACGGCCCGGGTAAGGCTCAGTTCACGGGCGAGTAGTCTGAAGCCCGAAACTAGAACCTGTTCACTCTTACCAGCGAGTAGGATTTGCCGCATGACTGCAAGCGCCCATGACGACCCAGCTCCTCATCCGCATGCCACCGCCGAAGAGGTCCAGGCTGCGCTGAAGGACACCAAACTGGCCCAGGTGCTGTACCACGACTGGGAAGCCGAGACGTACGACGAGAAGTGGTCGATCTCGTACGACGAGCGGTGCATCGACTACGCGCGCGGACGTTTCGACGCCGTCGCGGGCGATCAGCCGCTGCCCTACGAGCGGGCGCTCGAACTGGGCTGCGGCACCGGATTCTTCCTCCTCAACCTGATGCAGGGCGGAGTCGCGAAGACCGGTTCGGTCACCGACCTGTCGCCCGGCATGGTGAAGGTCGCGCTCCGCAACGCCGAGGGTCTCGGACTGTCCGTCGACGGCCGCGTCGCCGACGCCGAGACCATCCCGTACGAGGACGACACGTTCGACCTCGTCGTGGGACACGCGGTCCTGCACCACATCCCGGACGTCGAGCAGTCGCTGCGCGAGGTTCTGCGCGTCCTCAAGCCGGGCGGGCGTTTCGTGTTCGCCGGTGAGCCGACCACGATCGGCAACTTCTACGCCCGCTGGCTGGGTCGCGCGACGTGGGAGGTCACCACCCGGGTCACCAAGTTGCCGTTCCTCGCCGACTGGCGTCGCCCGCAGGCGGAACTGGACGAGTCGTCGCGCGCGGCTGCGCTCGAGGCCGTCGTCGACCTCCACACATTCGATCCGAGCGACCTCGAGAAGATCGCGAAGTCGGCAGGCGCCGAGCAGGTTCACGCGGCCACCGAGGAATTCGCCGCCGCTCTGCTCGGGTGGCCCGTCCGCACGTTCGAGGCCGCGGTGCCCCCGGAGAAGCTGGGCTGGGGCTGGGGACGTTTCGCGTTCACCGGATGGAAGACACTCAGTTGGGTCGACGAGAAGCTTCTCCGGCACGTGGTGCCGCGTGGATTCTTCTACAACGTCATGATCACCGGCGTGAAGCCCGGCAACTGAATTGGGTTATGCGTTCACTCCCGGGGACGTGGAGTTCCTGCAGAGTGCGGACGGGGCAGACGCTCTCGCGGAAGTGGACGCCCTCGCCCTGACCGCGTCGACGCGCCTGGCCGACATCGGCCGGGCGCGTACGCGTTTCGGCTCACACGTGGCGTTGCTGGTGGAGACCGTGCTGCTGCGACGGAAGGCGGCCGCCAAACTACCCGGCACCGAAAACTGGTTCTTCACCGACGACGCTCTGCAACAGGCGACGCCGCGTGCGGTCGCCGCACATCGTGCGTCGCGGCTGTCGGACCGGAACGTCCACGACGTCACCTGCTCGATCGGTGCCGAACTCGACGCGGTGGTCGGGACGGCGGCGACGGTGATCGGCAGCGACCTCGACCCCGTCCGCCTCCTGATGGCGCGGCACAACGTTCCTGGGGCGACGGTTCTCCGCGCCGACGCGCTCGTCCCGTGCACCCGCGGCACCGTCGTCCTCGCGGATCCGGCGCGACGGTCCGGTGGCAGGCGCACGCACGATCCCGCCGCGCTGGAACCGCCGCTCCCCGATCTGATCGACGCGTACCGCGGACGCGATCTGGCCGTGAAGTGCGCCCCCGGACTCGATTTCGACCGGCTCGGCTGGGACGGCGAGGTGGAGGTGGTGTCCCTCGACGGCGGTGTGCGCGAGGCCTGCCTGTGGTCGCCGGGGCTGTCCGGCGCCGGTGTCACGCGGCGGGCGAGCGTCCTCGGCTCCGACGGAACCGCGTGGACGATGACGGACGCCGAGGACGACGACATCCCCGAACGCGCGCCGGGGGAATGGATCGTCGACCCGGACGGCGCCGTCGTGCGCGCGGGCCTGGTGCGGCATTACGCGGCCCGGCACGGACTGTGGCAGCTGGATCCCCGGATCGCCTATCTCACCGGCGATTCCGTTCCTGACGGCGTGCGGGGCTTCCGCATCCTCGACCAGGTGAAGTATTCGGAGAAGTCGCTGCGGCAGGAACTGGCCCGTCACGATTGCGGTGTGGCGGAAATCCTGGTGCGCGGCGTCGACGTCGACCCCGCGGTCCTGCGGCCCAAGCTGAAGCTGCGTGGAAGCCGTTCGCTCAGTGTGGTGATCACGCGGATCGGCCGGGCCGGCGTCGCCTTCATTTGCGCTTCGCGCCCGTGAGTACTTCTCAACCGCCCGCGGTTGAGAAGTACTCACGGGTCAGCGGAGGACGAACAGTTCCCCGAGCAGGGTGGGCGTGAGCACTTCGCCCTTCGGGCCGACGGACGTGCCGACGGTGAACCCCTTCGCCCCGGGCAGAGTGTCCTGATCGAGGGTTTCGCCGGTTCCGGTGTCGAACGTGAGCATCGCCAGTCCGTCCGTGCCCTCGCGGACCACGGCGTACCCGGTGGACCCGGCCGTCTGCGCCGGGACACCCAGCTGCAGCAGATCCTTCCGCTCCCAGACGAGTTCGGCGTGATCGCCCTTGTCCTGCAGCGCCAGCAGGTGGCCGTCGGGACCACCCGCGGGGATGATCAGACCGTCCGCGGACGTCGACGGGCTGCCTGCCGCGGCGTACCCGATGTCGTAGCTCCACTTCGGATCACCGGTCGCCGAGTCGATCGCCCACATCGTTCCCCAGTTGTCGTTGGCGTAGACGACGGAGCCGTCGGCCGACAGGTCGGGGCTGGACGCGCTGCCGCCCGGCAGAGTGTCGCTGGACCATTCCTGGGTGATCGCCGGGTTGTCGCCGCCGGAGTACTTCATCGCGACGAGTTCGGCCTGGGGTGCGCCGGGCGCGAAGAGCGTGAAGTAGAACTTGCCGGACTCGAGGTCGATGGCGGGCATGTTCGCCACCGGGCAGTCGGGGGCGCCGAAGAAGCAGCCGCGGAGGCCCTTGTCGTCGGGGAGGATGTCGATGTTGGCACCGTCGACGGGGGAGGGCGGCGGCACGAGATCGTAGGGCGCCACGACCTTCTGGCCGTTCTGCGTGTTCACGACGTTGATCTGGCCGAGCTGGGTGATGAAGAGGAGGTTGCCGTCGCCGGTGAACTGCGCGGACAGCGGGGTCCCGACCACCGGTGTGCGCCAACGCAGCTGGCCGTACTCGTTGAACGAGTTGATGGCGCCGTCCTCGCCGACGTACACGTTGGCGGCGCCGTCGACGACCGGTGTGGACGCCACGGCGCCGGGGGCGAGTTGCCGGCACCAGCGTTTGCGGCCGCTGTCCATCTGGTAGGAGAAGAGGTTGCAGCCCTTCTCGGTGCGCGCGGTGACGAAGATCTGGCCGCTCGCCGCCACGGACGCGTAGTTCGCGACAGGGCCGCCGAGCGGGCGCGACCATGCGAAGGAGAGGTCGCGGGAACCGGTGACGGGGCTGGTGTCGCTGTTGCGGGCGTCGGCGTGCATGCCGGGCCACCCGCCTGCCGAGAAGATGTCGTCGACCTGCGGTCCGCTGCTGCAGCCGCTGAGGACGACAGTCGAGATCGTCGCCAGCGCCAGTACTGACGAACGTAGGACCCGCCGCATTACATCTCCTCGTCTTCGATAACGCTCGGCCCAGAGACTATCCCGCCGAGGCGGGGCCGAGCACACGCCCCGAGGCGGGGCCGAGCACACGCCCCGAGGCGGGGCCAGCGTCACACCCCGATGGCGGTGTCGGAGTCCGGACGCACCCGAACGGGGGTACGGGCGGTGAACGTAGGCTGACAGGCTATGACGAGCATGTGGGGCGCACCGTTGCGTACGAGGTGGCGAGGATCCCGGCGGAGCGACAGCGAGCAGGCCCGCTTCCTGACACGCGCCTCGCTGCGATGGGTGCTGGCGAACAAGGCGTACACGCCGTGGTACCTGGTGCGGTACTACCGGCTCGCGAAATTCAAGCTCGCCAACCCGCACGTGATCCTGCGCGGCATGGTGTTCCTCGGCAAGCGGGTGGAGATCCATTCGACCCCCGACCTGTCCCGGCTCGAGATCGGCCGGTGGGTGCACATCGGCGACGGCAACGCCATCCGCTGCCACGAGGGTTCGCTGCGCATCGGCGACAAGGTGGTGTTCGGCAAGGACAACGTCGTCAACACGTACCTGGACATCGAGATCGGTGCGTCGACGCTCGTGGCGGACTGGTGTTACATCACCGACTTCGACCACCGCATGGACGACGTGAATGTCCCGATCAAAGATCAGGGCATCGTGAAGGGCCCGGTCCGCATCGGTCCCGACACGTGGGTGGCGGCCAAGGTGACGGTCCTGCGCAACACGCGCGTGGGGCGCGGCTGCGTTCTCGGTGCGCACGCCGTCGTGAAGGGCGATATCCCCGATTTCAGCATTGCCGTCGGGTCGCCGGCCAAGGCCGTGAAGAACCGCAAGGCGGAGTGGGAGGCGGGCGCGGCGGACCGCGCGAAGTACATCGCGGCCCTCGAAGACATCGCTCGCAAGAAGGCGGCGCAGGAGAACTGAGCGGCGCGGTGGCATAGTCGGCAGCATGACCTCGGCGGACGGCGAACTCGAGGACCGCATCCGGGCGCTCCTCGACGCCCGGGCCGACACCGCGAGCATTTGCCCGTCGGACGTCGCGCGAGCCGTCGCCCCCGGCGACTGGCGGCCCCTCATGGAGTCGGTGCGGGAGGCCGCGCGGCGTCTGGCCGCCGCCGGCGAAGTCGAGATCACCCAGAAGGGTGATGTGGTGGATCCGGACTCGGCTCGGGGTCCGATCCGGATCAGGCGGGCCCGCACGAACTGAGCGGCGAATGTATCGCTCGCGCACCGAACGCGCCGAACGGTACATTCGCCCGGTCAGCGCCAGGCTCAGCGTCCGGGCAGGGGGCGCTCGGGAATCTCCGGCCGCGCCAGCGGATGCCGCACGCGACGTTTGGCGCCCGCGTAGACGTGGACGGTCTCCTCGGCCACCTTGTGCCAGTCGAAATCGGCGGTGAGGCGGTCGCGGGCGGCGACTGCACGCTGTTGCGCCCCGGCCGGGTCGTCGAGGACCTCCCGGACCGCGGACGTGAGTCCGGTGACGTCGCCCGGCTGGAACGACATGCCGGTTTCGCCGTCGACGACCGCTTCACCGAGACCGCCAGCGGTGGACGCGACGAGGGGGGTTCCGGAGGCGGCGGCCTCGAGCGCGATGATGCCGAACGGCTCGTACCGGCTGGGCAGGACGATGGCGTCGGCGCCGTGCAGCCACCCGAGCAGTTCGACGTGGTCGAGGTTGCCGAGGAAGTTCACGGCACGGGCGACGCGATGCGTGCGGGCCTGCTGATAGAGCCAGGTGAACTGGGTGCCCTCCCCGGCGATCGACAGCGTCGTGCCGGGGTGGCTGCGGCGGATGCGGGGGAGCGCGGCGATGGCGTCCTGCACGCCCTTCTCGTATTCGAGGCGGCCGACGAACAGCAGTTTCGGCGGTCCGGACCGTGGAGCACGCTCGCGGAAGCTCCACGTGGTGAGGTCGATTCCGTTGCGGATCACCGTGATCGGCGGGAGCTGCGGACCGTAGAGTGCGGTCACCTCGTCCTGCATCGACGCGGAACACGTGATGAGCGCGTCGGATTCGTTGGCCAGCCACCATTCCACCGAATGCACCTGCCGGTTGATCCGACCGGACACCCAGCCGCTGTGCCGTCCGGCTTCAGTGGCGTGGAGCGTGGAAACCAAAGGGACGTCGTAGAATTCGGCCAACGCGATGGCCGGATGCGCCACCAGCCAGTCGTGCGCGTGCACCACGTCCGGATGCCAGCCTTCCCCGACACCCGGCTTGTGCAGTGCGACGCCGGCCCGCACCATCGCGTGCCCCATCGCGAGCGTCCACGCGAGCATGTCCTCGCCGAACACGAAGTGCGCGGGGTCCTCGGCGACGGCGACCACCAGGACGCCGTCCTCGATGTGGGTGACGGTGGGATGGGTCGACGCGTCGGTGCCCGACGGCCGCCGCGACAGCACCACCACTTCGTGTCCGGCGGCAGCGAGTTCGGTGGCCAGGTGGTGCACGTGGCGGCCGAGGCCGCCGACCACGACGGGTGGGTACTCCCACGACACGATCAGGATCTTCACGACGCCCCTCCCTCGGTGCCCGTCAGCCGGTGGTCCCCGGCGGGCAGACGTCGCGCGTCGAGCCCGGGAAACAGGCCGTCGGCGCTGTTCCATCCCTCTGCGAGTCTGCTCGCGGCCGCTTCCTTGCCCGCCGACACGGCGGCGGCGATCTCACGGGTGGCGTGCGCGTGCTTGTGTGCCCGGTCGCGGGCGTACCCGGCCGCCGAATCCTTGCTGACCATGAACGCCCAGTCGCTCGACACCGTCATCAGTGCCTCGCGCAGCATCTGGTCGTTCACGCGGTTTCGCAGCGCGGGACGTCCGGGGGCGGCGTCGTGGTCGTGGGTCTTGTCGACGGTATCGAGTGCGGTCCCGACCACCTCGGAGTTGAGTTGCACCAGGTCCGCGACCTGATCGCCGGCCCACACCCGCCAGTCCTTGCCGGATCCCCACGACGAGTTCTCGAGCTGGACGGGTTCGCCGACGTAGCCCTGGCTGCGGGCGTCGTCGAGGGTGCCGACCCGGATCCCGGCCTCGGGCAGCGCGCGCAGCACCTTCTCGAGCCATTCGGGGCCCTCGTGCCACCAGTGCCCGAACAGTTCCGTGTCGAACGCGGCGACGACGAGTGCGGGCCGGTCGATGCGGCCGGATTCGTCGCGCAGCCGCTTGCGGACGGTGGCGACGAAGTCGGCCACGTGCCGGTCGACCGCCGCCGACGCGAGGGCGGGGTCGTACGGCGCCTTGTCGGCCGAGTCGACCGTGCGGCCGGTGACCCGGGCCGGTTTGAGTCCCGTGGCGTGGTCGTACGTGTGGAAGTCGCGATAGGCGCCGTGGCCGGGGTAACCCGACTTCGGCGACCACACCCGGTAGCTGACCTGCAGATCGCGTCCGAACGCGACCACGTCCGACTCCCGGACCGGCCGGCCGAGGGAGGTGTCGCCGCGCAGCGCGGGACCGTCGACCATGAAATGCGTGACGCCGGCCTCGGCGTATCCGGTCTCCATGCCGGGGGTGTACCCGCATTCGGGCCCCCAGATACCTGTCGGCGTGCAGTTCCACCGGGCGGCGGCGTCGGTGAGCCCCTCGCGGAGGGAGAACGACCGCAACCGCGGATCGAGCAGCGGCTGGAACGGGTGGGCGAGCGGACCGCCGAGCAGTTCGAACGACTCTCGGTCGAGGAGGTCCCGCAGCACTGGCGAGCCGCCGTGGCGCCAGCGCACCTCGAAGTCGGCGAGGGCGGCGGCGGACGCACGGTGTTCGCGCGCACCGAGTTCGCGGTGCGCGTCGTCGGGCATGCCTGCCGCCTCGTGCGCGCGGATCTGCCAGTTCCCGAGCCAGTGGTGCATCCCGGCGAGGCAGTGCGGGTCATCGAGCTGAGCTGCGAGAACGGGGGTGATGCCGAGGGTCAGCAGATGCGAGCGACCCTCGTCGGACAGCCGCCGCAACATCGCGGTGAGGGGGAGGTACGACGCCGCCCACGACTGGTAGAGCCATTCCTCGCCGACGGGCCAGCGGCCGTGGTTGGCAAGCCAGGGCAGGTGGGAGTGCAGGACCAGGCAGAACATGCCCGGTTCCGTCGCTTCGCCCGCTCCGGTGCGGTTGTCGGATTCGGTCACCGAACAGGATCCTTCACCGCGATGGCCACCAGGTCGAGGCTGTCGTCGATGTCGCCTTCGTGCAGTGCGAAATCGTCGACGGTGATGCCCTCGACGTCGCGGGTCAGTTCCTCGGGCCACGGTTCGCCGGCGAGTGCACGGTCGATCTGCGCGCCGATGAACGAGCCGCCGTGCTTCGTGTCGAGGGCCTTCAGCCGCGTGCCGTGGTGCACGCCGGTCATGAGGGCGACGGTGAATCCGGCCTCCTCGAGCAGTTCGGTCAGCTCGGCCGCGTCGAGTTCGCGGGTGTGGAACGGATTCAGCGGCGTGTCGCGGCCCGGCGAGAACGTGATGCGGTTGGGTGTGCTGACGAGCAGTTCCCCTCCGGGGGTCAGCACCCGGAAGCACTCGCGCAGGAATTGGGCCTGGTCCCACAGGTGTTCGATCACCTGAAAATTGACGACGGTGTCGACGGATTCGTCGCCGAGGGGAAGCTCCGCGAGATTGCCGTGCAGCATCTCGACCCGGGGGTACCGCGCGCGGACGTGTTCGACGGCGGAGATGTCGTAGTCGAGTCCGGTAACGCCCTGTGCCACATCGGCAATCATGTTGGCGCCGTAGCCTTCTCCGGATCCGGCCTCGAGTACCCGGCGTCCCGCGCAGCGGGGGAGGAGGTCGCGGTAGACGACCTCGTGCCGCCGGAACCAGTAGTTCTCCTCGGGGATACCGGGCACGGTCCGCTCGCCCGTGAGGGGCAGTGGTGCGTCCTCGCGGTCGCCGACAAATGATTCGCTCACCGGTGCGAGGTTAGTGCCCCCGGCAAGGTCGCTCGTCCAGGTGGTCTACATCACAGCGGTGAAATGCGGTTTCGGCCGTTATGGTGAACGAGACTTTCACGCAAGTTACCGATGGGTAACTTAGCGTGGGGTAATCTGTCGCAGAGCAATCGTGCGACGAAATATCGAAGGCGAGAGCTCGGCCCACGCGGAGCGACTCACGATAACCACGCAAGAACACACAGGAGGTCGACGAAGACCCATGACGAACATCGTTGTTTTGATCAAGCAGGTCCCCGACACGTGGTCCGAGCGCAAGCTGACCGACGGCGACTACACGCTTGACCGCGAGGCCGCCGATGCAGTGCTCGACGAGATCAACGAGCGCGCCGTCGAAGAAGCGCTCCTGATCAAGGAGGCTCAGGGCGGCGAGGTGACCGTCCTCTCCGCAGGTCCGGACCGCGCCACCGACGCCATCCGCAAGGCCCTGTCCATGGGTGCCGACAAGGCAGTGCACATCAACGACCCGGCCCTCCACGGCTCCGACGCGGTGCAGACCGCGTGGACGCTGGCCGCGGCGCTCGGACAGATCACGTTCGAGAACGAAGAACCTGCCGACCTGATCATCGCCGGTAACGAGGCCACCGACGGCCGCGTCGGCGCCGTTCCGGCCATCATCGCCGAGTACCTGGGCATCCCGCAGCTCACGCAGCTGCGCAAGCTCACGGTCACCGACGGCACCGTCACCGGCGAGCGCGAGACCGACGAGGGTCTCTTCGGCCTCGAGGCGAGCCTGCCGGCCATCGTCAGCGTCACCGAGAAGATCAACGAGCCCCGCTTCCCCTCCTTCAAGGGCATCATGGCCGCGAAGAAGAAGGAAGTTCTCGTCTACACGCTGGCCGACCTCGGTGTCGACCCGGAGACCGTCGGTGTCGCCAACGCGGGCACCACCGTCACCGCCTCCACCCCCAAGCCCCCGCGTACCGCTGGTGAGCGCATCGTCGACGAGGGCGACGGCGGCAGCAAGATCGCTGCCTACCTCGTGGGCCAGAAGATCATCTGATCGCGCCCCTCTACAGACCAGCAGACACACACAGGGAGAGTTAGACATGGCAGAAGTACTGGTGCTCGTCGAGCACGCAGAGGGTGCGCTCAAGAAGGTCAGCACCGAACTCATCACCGCCGCTCGCGCGCTCGGTGAGCCGGCCGCAGTGGTCACCGGTCCCGCCGGTACCGCCGACAAGCTCGCCGAGGGCCTCGCCGCCGCAGGCGCGGCCAAGATTTACGTCGCCGAGTCGGATGACATCGACGGCTACCTGATCACCCCGAAGGTCGACGTACTCGCGTCGCTCGTCGAGTCGGCAGCTCCGGCCGCGGTGATCACCGCCGCCAGCGTCGAGGGCAAGGAGGTCTCCGGACGTCTTGCTGCCCGCATCGGCTCCGGCCTGCTCGTCGACGTCGTCGACGTGAAGTCCGACGGCAGTGCCGTGCACTCCATCTTCGGTGGCGCGTTCACCGTCGAGGCGAAGGCCAACGGCGACGTCCCGGTCATCTCGGTCCGCCCGGGCGCCATCGAGGCGAAGCCCGAAGCCGGTGCAGGCGAGAAGGTTTCCGTCGAGGTTCCGGCCCAGGACGAGGGCGCCGTCAAGATCACCTCGCGTGATCCGATCGTCGGTGGCGACCGCCCGGAGCTCACCGAGGCGACGGTCGTCGTCTCCGGTGGTCGCGGTGTCGGCAGCGCCGACAAGTTCACCGTCGTCGAGGAACTCGCCGATTCGCTGGGTGCCGCTGTCGGTGCTTCGCGTGCCGCGGTCGACTCGGGCTACTACCCGGGCCAGTTCCAGGTCGGTCAGACCGGTAAGACGGTCTCCCCGCAGCTGTACATCGCGCTCGGCATCTCCGGTGCCATCCAGCACCGCGCCGGTATGCAGACGTCGAAGACCATCGTCGCCGTGAACAAGGACGAGGAAGCCCCGATCTTCGAGATCGCGGACTACGGCATCGTCGGCGACCTGTTCAAGGTTGCGCCGCAGCTCACCGAGGCAGTCAAGGCCCACAAGGGCTGATTGTCGACCGACGGCGGCCCCGTTCCCTTCGAGGGAGCGGGGCCGCCGTCGTATCTTCCGTCGTTCATCCGGGCTGCATCGACACGACACCCGGGCGATGCCCCCACGCCGCCCCTGCTCGGTAAACCTGCGCCATGACAACTTCGTCAGTTCTCCGCGCACCGAGTGAGACCGCCGATTCTGTTGTAACCGCGCCCCGATACTCCCTGGTCGTCTCGTCCGACCGCGAACACCGCGTGGCAGCCCAGCGGCTGCGCTACCGCGTGTTCGCCTCCGAACCCGGATTCTCCGTCCCCGCACACGCGGATGCCCTCGACGCCGACCGGTTCGACGACTTCTGCGACCACCTCCTCGTTCGGCACGAGGAGACCGGCGAATTCGTCGGGTGCTATCGCATGCTCCCGCCCGACGCCGCCGCCCAGGCCGGCGGCTATTACACCGCCACCGAATTCGACATCTCGGCACTCGATCCCGTCGGCAACCGCATCGTCGAGATGGGCCGGGCGTGCGTCGACCCCGATCACCGTTCCGGTTCGGTCCTGAGCCTGATGTGGGCCGGGATCCTCCACTACCTGCAATTGACCGGATACGAGTGGGTGATGGGCTGCGTCTCCGTGCCGATGCGGGAGCACCCGGACGCGGTGGCCGGTTCCAACGTCCGCGGCGTGCGTGATCTGCTGCTCCGCAAGTACGGCAGCGACCCGGCCTCCCGGGCCGTGCCCAGGAACCCGGTGCGCGTCGACGGGCGATCACTCGACGAGATCGACCCGCCCGCCCGCCCGGTCCTGCCGCCGCTGCTCCGGGGATATCTGCGCCTCGGCGCCAAGGTGTGCGGCGAGCCCGCGCACGACCCGGAATTCGGTGTCGCCGACTTCGTCGCCCTGCAGGGACTGCACGGCGCGAACGAGCGGTACCTCGACCGCCTGCGTTCGGCTTCGGCCACTTTCGAGGCGGGGGCGCAGGCATGAGCGCCGCGGTGCCGGAGACGGCCGCAGTGCCCGTGCATTCGTGGATGCCGTCGAGTCCGTGCGGCGCGGGATGCCTGCCCGCGGAGGCGAACGCCGTGTCGATCCCGACCGTGGTCGTGCGGTGGTGCCTCGTGGTGTCGGCGCTGGCGACGGCGCCGCTCCTGACCGCAGGATGGTTGCTGCCGCGGTCGTGGCGGACCGGTCTGCAGCGTCGGTACGCGGCGATGCTGTTGCGCTGCGTGGGAATTCGCCTCGTCGTGGTCGATCACCGCGGAAAGCGTCGGCACGACGGCGGGCTTCTGGTGGTGGCCGGCCACGTGTCCTGGACCGACGTGCTGGTGCTCAGCGCGCTCGCACCGGCGAACTTCGTCGCCCGCGGCGATCTGCTGGACTGGCCGGTGCTGGGTTCGCTCGCCCGGCGGATGCGGGTCGTCCCGATCGAACGGCAGAGCCTGCGGGCGCTCCCGGGCACGGTGGCGACGACGGCGGGCAGGCTGCGCGACGGCGAACGAGTCGTGGCGTTCCCCGAGGGCACCACGTGGTGTGGACGGGCGTACGGCGGATTCCGGCCCGCGCTGTTCCAGGCGGCGATCGACGCGGAGTGCCCGGTTCAGCCGATCTCGCTGCGATACACCGGACGGGGCGGGGAACTGACGACCGGGCCGTGCTTCGTGGGCGAGGAGACGATCGGCCGGTCGATCCGGCGCATCATCCGTCAGAAGGGCGTCAACGCCGAGGTCCGGCTGGCGCCGATCGAGTATCCGGGGGAGTGCCGCCGCGATCTGGCGGCCCGATGCGAACGCGCCGCCCGAGGCGACGAACGCATCGATCTCGCAGCGCACGACATCGTCGATCCGCTGCAGAGTGCGGTCGGGGCGGCGGAGCGTCTCGTCGCCTGAGCTATCCTGGTCACGTCATGACCTCTGCCCGCAGTGCCGATCACCCCGTCTACCTGGACCACGCAGCCACCACTCCCATGGTGCCGGCGGCCGTCCGGGCGATGACCGACATCTTCAGTACCGTGGGCAATGCGTCCTCGCTGCACGGTTCCGGGCGCGCCGCCCGCCGTCGCATCGAGGAGGCCCGCGAGTCCATCGCCGCCGACCTCGGCGCCAGGCCGTCCGAGGTCATCTTCACCTCCGGTGGCACCGAGAGCGACAACCTCGCGGTCAAGGGCATCTTCTGGGCGCGGCGGGACGCCGACCCCGGACGGGTGCGGATTTTGGCCAGTGCCGTCGAGCATCATGCGGTGCTCGACGCGGTGGAGTGGCTCGAGAAGCACGAGGGCGCACAGGTCACGTGGCTACCCGTCGACGAACTGGGCCGGGTGTCGCCGCAGACGCTGCGCGACGAACTCGCCGTCCATGCGGACGAAACCGCCCTGGTGACGATCATGTGGGCCAACAACGAGATCGGCACGATCATGCCGATCACCGAACTCGCCGCGGTGGCGGCCGAGTTCGGTGTGCCCATGCACAGCGACGCCGTCCAGGCCGTCACGCACATCCCCGTGGACTTTGCTGCCAGCGGGCTGTCCGCGCTGAGCATCGCCGCGCACAAGGTCGGCGGACCGCAGGGTGTCGGTGCACTCCTGCTGGGACGGCAGGTGCCGTGTGTGCCGTTGCTACACGGCGGGGGACACGAACGCGACCTGCGTTCGGGCACCCCGGACACCGCCGGTGTCGTCGGCATGGCGGCGGCGCTGCGCGACGCGACCGCGAACCTCGACTCCCGCGCCGCGGACCTGTCCGTCCTGCGCGACCGCCTCATCGAGCGCGTCGGGGAGATCGTCCCGGACGCCGTGCTGAACGGTCCGGTGGGCAGCGCGCGACTGCCGGGCAACGCCCACTTCACGTTCCCCGGTTGCGAGGGCGATTCGCTGCTGATGCTGCTCGACGCCGCCGGGATCGAGTGTTCGACCGGTTCGGCGTGTACCGCCGGTGTCGCCCGCCCCAGCCACGTCCTGACCGCGATGGGCGTGGAGGCCGCGACCGCGCGCGGATCGTTGCGCTTCTCCTTCGGGCACACGTCGACGGTCGCGGACGTGGATGCAGTCATCGCGGCACTGCCGCAAGTTGTGGAGCGGGCCCGCGCCGCCGGGCTCGCCGGTGTCGGAGCGCGTGGAGGGAATCGTTGATGCGAGTACTGGCGGCCATGAGCGGCGGCGTCGATTCCGCCGTGGCGGCGGCACGGGCAGTCGCTGCCGGACACGACGTGGTGGGTGTGCATCTCGCACTCTCCGCCGAGCCGGGCACGCTGCGCACCGGTTCCCGGGGCTGCTGCTCCAAGGAAGATGCCGGTGACGCCCGGCGTGCCGCGGACGTGCTCGGAATCCCGTTCTACGTCTGGGATTTCGCCGACCGCTTCAAGGAAGACGTGATCGACGACTTCGTGGCGTCCTACGCGGCGGGGGAGACCCCCAACCCGTGCCTGCGGTGCAACGAGAAGATCAAGTTCGCTGCGCTCGCGGACCGCGCGATCGCCCTAGGGTTCGACGCGGTGGCCACCGGTCACTACGCGCAGCTCGACAACGGTGTGCTGCGCCGGGCCGTCGACGCGGACAAGGACCAGTCGTACGTGCTCGGTGTTCTGACGGCCGAGCAGCTGTCGCGGGCGATGTTCCCCGTCGGCGACACACCGAAGGACCGGATCCGGGAAGAGGCCGCCGAACGCGGTCTCGCCGTGGCGAACAAGCCCGACAGCCACGACATCTGCTTCATCCCGTCCGGTGACACCCGGGCATTCCTCGGCGCCCACATCGGTGTCCGTCCGGGCAGTGTGGTCGACGCCGATTCGGGTGAGGTGCTCGCGGAACACGAAGGCGTGCACGGGTTCACGATCGGACAGCGGAAGGGCCTCGGCGTCCAGGGCCCCGCGGCCGACGGGCAGCCGCGGTACGTGACGTCGATCGAACCCGAAACCGGCACCGTCCGTGTCGGTTCGGCACGCAACCTCGAAGTGCACGCGATCAGCGCGGACCGCGCCGTGTGGACGTCCGGGAGCGCGCCGGCCGGACCGGTCGAATGCACCGTCCAGGTGCGCGCGCACGGCGGACTCGCCGAGGCGGTGGCGGAAGCCGTCGACGGAGGTATTCGCATCTCGCTGCGCGAACCGCTCACCGGTGTGGCGAAGGGGCAGGCCGTCGTTCTGTACCGGACCGACCCGGCGGGCGACATCGTGCTGGGCAGCGGAACCATCTCGGGCACCGACGCGCATCCGAACACGCAGTGACGCAGGATATTTCATTGGCCGGTGGCGTCACCGGCGTCGGCTCGTGGCCCGGAGTGGACCCGCGTGAAGCCGCCACCGTCGTCCTCGGCGAGCTCGGCAGGCTCCCGCACCTGGTGGAGCTGCCCGCCCGCGGGCTCGGCGCCGACATGATCGGCCGCGCCAGCGCCCTGCTCGTGGATCTGCAACTGGACGTGTCCACGTCCGCCTACCGCGTGGTGCAGCGTCGCGGCTCGGTGGCCAAGCGGGCGACCGACTTCCTGAACCAGGACCTCGACGCGCTCGAGGAAGCGTGGGAGAGTGCGGGCCTCGTCGGGGCCGATCACGTGGTGAAGGTGCAGTCGGTCGGTCCTCTCACGCTGGCGGCCGAGGTGGAACTCGGCACCGGAAGGCGCGTGCTCACCGACCCCGGTGCGGTGCGCGATTTCGCCGAATCGCTGGGGGAAGGACTCGCGCGGCATGCCGCGGAGGTCACTCGGCGTCTCGGTGCGCAGGTGCTGATCCAGTTCGACGAGCCACGACTGCCAGCTGTGCTGGCGGGCACGCTGTCCGGTCGGTCGAGGCTCGAGACCGTGCGGGCGATGCCGGAGCCGGAGGCTCTCGCCGTGCTCGAGGCCGCCCTCGCCGGGTCCGGCGGAGTGACCATGGTGCACTGCTGCTCCGCGGACCTGCCCACGGACCTGCTGCGGCGCAGCAGTGCGCGCGCGGTCGGTCTGGACGTGGCGCAGCTGGCGTCGTCGGACCTGGACGGCATCGGCGAGTTGCTCGACGCGGGCAAGGAGCTGGCGCTGGGGCTGATCCCGACCACCGCTCCCGCCGTGCCCGCCACCTGGCGCGACCTTGCCGGACCTGCGGTGACGCTGATCGACCGGCTCGGATTTCCGCGCACGACGCTGCGGACGCAGGTCGCCGTGACACCGGCCTGCGGACTCGCGGGCGCCGACGGCTCCTGGAGTCGCGACGCACTGAAGTTCTGCGCCGAGGTGAGCAGCGCGTTCACCGACGACCCCGAATCGCTCTGAGTCCGGCGTTCGGTGTCGGCCGGACCGGTTAATCTTCGATGGTGAGTGAATCGACCGAAGCCCCGACACCGGCCCCCGGACACGTCCGGGAGCACTGGAACGAGCTGGCCGAGGAAGTGCGGCAGCACCAGTTCCGCTACTACGTCCGCGACGCGCCCATCATCTCCGACGGAGAGTTCGACGTGCTGTTGGGCGAGCTGAACGACCTCGAGAACCAGTACCCCGACCTGCGGACGCCGGATTCGCCGACTCAGCTCGTCGGCGGCGGATTCGCCACCGACTTCGCCTCCGCCGACCACCTCGAGCGGATGCTGAGCCTCGACAACGTCTTCGCGACCGACGAACTGCGCACCTGGATCAGCCGGGTGGAGCAGGAGACCGGCCCCGACCTGCACTACCTGTGCGAGGTGAAGATCGACGGCGTCGCGCTGAACCTGGTGTACGAGAACGGCAGACTCGTCCGCGCCGCCACCCGCGGCGACGGCCGGACCGGTGAGGAAGTGACGCTCAACGCCCGGACCATCGACGATATCCCGGAAAAACTCACCGGCACAGACGAATACCCGGTTCCGGCGCTCCTCGAGGTGCGCGGCGAGGTGTTCTTCCGGCTCGAGGACTTCGCGGCACTCAACGCGGCGCTCGTCGAGGAGGGCAAGGCGCCGTTCGCGAATCCCCGGAACTCCGCGGCCGGGTCACTGCGGCAGAAGAATCCGGCCGTCACGGCCCGCAGGCGCCTCGGGATGATCTGCCACGGCCTCGGCCGGAGCGAAGGATTCGAGCCGGCCTCCCAGTACGACGCGTACACGGCGCTGGCGGCGTGGGGCCTGCCCGTGTCGACCCACACCGTCCGCGTCACGGGCGCGGACGCCGTCGTGGACAGGGTGCAGTACTGGGGCGAGCACCGGCACGACGTGGAGCACGAGATCGACGGTCTGGTGGTCAAGGTCGACGAGACGTCGCTGCAACGCCGGCTGGGGTCCACGTCGCGGGCGCCGCGCTGGGCGATCGCGTACAAGTACCCGCCGGAGGAGGCCACCACCAAGCTCCTCGACATCCGGGTCAACGTCGGCCGCACCGGCCGGGTCACCCCGTTCGCCTACATGGAGCCGGTCACCGTCGCCGGATCCACCGTCTCCCTCGCCACCCTGCACAACGGCTCCGAGGTCAAACGCAAGGGCGTGCTGATCGGCGACACGGTGGTGCTGCGCAAGGCCGGCGACGTGATTCCCGAGGTCCTCGGGCCCGTGGTCGACGCCAGGACCGGCGACGAATACGAGTTCGTGATGCCGGCGAACTGCCCGGAGTGCGACACGCCGCTCGCTCCCGCCAAGGAGGGCGACGCGGATATTCGCTGCCCCAATCAGCAGTACTGCCCCGCGCAACTCCGGGAACGTGTGTTCCACGTCGCGGGCCGCGGTGCGTTCGACATCGAGGTGCTCGGCTACGAGGCCGCGACGAGCCTGCTCGAAGCGAAGGCGATCGGCGACGAAGGCGACCTGTTCTCGCTCACCGAGGACGATCTGCTGAAGACGACGCTCTTCCGGACCAAGGCCGGCGGGTTGTCGGCCAACGGCCGCAGGCTGCTCGACAATCTCGATACCGCCAAGGACAAGCCGCTGTGGCGGGTGCTGGTCGCCCTGTCGATCCGCCACGTCGGTCCGACGGCGGCGCGGGCGCTCGCTGGCGAGTTCGGGTCGCTCGACCGGATCCGGGAGAGCTCCGTCGAGGAACTCGCGGCGGTCGACGGGGTCGGCGGCACCATCGCCGCGGCCGTCGTCGAATGGTTCGGCGTCGACTGGCACCGGCAGATCGTCGACAAGTGGTCGGCGGCCGGTGTGCGCATGGAAGACGAACGCGACGAATCGATTCCGCGCAACCTCGAGGGCCTGTCGATCGTCGTCACGGGTTCGCTCGAGACGTTCTCCCGCGACCAGGCGAAGGAGGCGATCCTCGTCCGGGGCGGCAAGGCCGCGGGTTCGGTGTCGAAGAAGACGGCGTTCGTGGTGGCCGGCGAATCCCCGGGGTCGAAGCACGACAAGGCCGTCGAACTCGGTGTGCCGGTCCTCGACGAGGACGGGTTCCGCCGACTGCTGGAGGGGGGACCGGACGCGGTCGCGGATTCCGGAGTGTGACGGGAACCTCACACTCGAGTTTTGGGCGGCGTGAGCTGTCCTGTCATAGTTCTGGACATGATCGAGATTCGGAATGCGACACCGGACGAGTACGAGGCCGTCAGCGACCTCACGGTGATCGCCTACGTGGGCGGCGGACACGTCGAGGCACACGATCCGTACACGAACCGGTTGCGCGACACCGCTGAACGAGCGGACAAGGCGGAGGTCCGGGTGGCGGTGTTGGAGGGCCGGGTCGTGGGTTCCGTCACGATCGCGGAACCGGCGTCCCCGTACGCCGACGTCGCGCAGCCGGGGGAACTCGAATTCCGGATGCTCGCCGTGTCACCCGACGCCCGCGGTTCCGGCGTCGGGTCGGCGCTCGTGCGGCACGTGCTCGACACGGCCTACGACCGCGGCGACCGCGCGGTCGTGATGTCGACCCAGTCCGACATGGAAGACGCCCGCCGCATCTACGACCGCAACGGGTTCGTGCCTGTGCCCGACCGCAATTGGGCGCCCGTCCCCGGTGTCGAGCTCACCGTCCTGGTCCGCGAACTCGTCTGAGGCGACCACGGCCCCGGACCTTCCGGCCCGGGGCGGAGGTCAGCTCAGCACGGTCGCGATGATGCCGGCGAGGTAGCCCAGCCGGGCGATCTCGGACGGACGGAACTCCGGGCCGCCGGGGCGGCCGAGCATCAGCACCCGGCCGGTGGTCCCGAGGGGAGCCGCGGCGAGTGTGGTGTTCATGTCGCGCCACACCTGCGGCACCCAGTCGCCCTCGCCGTCGAGCGCGGTGGGCTTCTCCAGCGGCATCCACGGGATCTCGGTGGCGTGCGTCTCGGGCGCTCCCGAGCTGCCGACCACCCGGTATGCGCCGTGCGGGCCGAGGTCTGCGACCACGGACCAGCCGACCCGGAGCACCCGCGGGGCGCCGTCGACGAGGACCTGCAGTCGATCGTCCGCGGCGGTGGCGACCTGGTCGATGAGCTCGAGCTCGCGGTGGGTGTCGAGTATTCCGGCGTACGGCCGGATGGAGTCGACGGTGACGCCGGGCAGGTTCTCGGCGGCCGTGATGAGGGTGTCGGGGAGCGATCCCGGCTCGACATCGACGACGAGGTCGTCGATGGCGAATCCGGCACCCCGTTCCACCACGTCGAGCGACAGAATGTCAGCACCCACCGAGCCCAGGGCGACGGCGAGAGAGCCGAGGCTACCGGGACGGTCGGGGAGCTGGACGCGAAGCAGATACGACACGTGCGTCCCTTTCACCACGAGATAGACGCGGGAGTACCTGCGACCCCCGTCGCTCACCATCCTTGCACTTTCGTTCCCGAGTATGCGGTCCCCCCTGCGGCTTCGCCCGGGGCGGGACGGGGATTCGCAGGTCGCGTTCGATTCGTGACATCGCCGATACGGATTCGCCTCGTGCGCGAAACACGACGGCCCAAACATGGGTGCATGAACACCACGGCAACGGGAGTGACGACGTCCGTCTCGAGGCGGGTGGCGGCGGGCCGGGAGCAGGAATTCCTGCGCTGGACGGACGCCGGGATGGCGATGGCGGGCACGTTCCCGGGGTTCCTCGGCGGGGGCTGGCTGCGCGCGGCGTCCGACCCCGAGCAGTACCACGTGGTGTACCGGTTCGCGGACGAGCACACGCTCGCCGCGTGGACCACCTCGCCCGCGCGGAAGGTGTGGGTGGGGCGGGGGACGGGTCTGGCGCAGGACACGGTGACGCACCGGCTGACCGGGGTGGAGGGCTGGTTCGAACCGCAGTCGACGCTCACCCACGCCGTGCGGGTCAGCGTCCCACCGCCGCGGTGGAAGCAGGCGGTCACCATCTGGCTCGGCTTCTTCCCGATCTCGCTGCTCGTCGCGGTGTTCGTCACTCCCCGGCTGGCGCCCCTGGACGTGGTGACCCGCACCGTGGTGGCGACGGTGCTCACGACTCCGGTGATGGTGTTCGTGGTTCTGCCGTTCCTGACGGCCAGGTTGCGGCGCTGGCTGCACGGCTGATCCGGGCACTGCTCTAGGCTGGGACCCACTTGTGTACGTCCGAATGTGTACGTCCGAACCGAAAGGGGCCCCGCGGTGCCTGCCATCTCCCGTGACGAGGTCGCGCACCTCGCGCGGCTGTCTCGACTCGCCCTGACCGATGCCGAGCTCGACGAGTTCGCCGGTCAGCTGGACTCGATTCTCAGCCACGTGAAGGTGGTCACCGAGGTGCCCGCCGAGGATGTTCCGCCGATGGCGAACCCGAACGCCGTCACCAACGTGACCCGTCCCGACGTGATCGTTCCCGGCCTGACGCCCGAGCAGGCGCTGTCCGGCGCGCCGTCCGTCGAGCAGGATCGTTTCGCCGTCCCGCAGATTCTTGGAGAGGGCGAATGAGCGCCGAACTGACCACTCTCGACGCCGCAGACCTCGCGTCGAAGATCCACAGCCGTGAGGTGTCCTCCGTCGAGGTCACCCAGGCGCATCTGGACCGCATCGCCGCGGTCGACGGAGAGCTGAACGCCTTCCTGCACGTGGCGGGCGAGCAGGCCCTCGTGTCGGCGAAGGAGGTGGACAGCAGCCTCGCCGCAGGTGATGCTCCCGCCTCCCCGTTGGCGGGAGTTCCGTTGGCGCTCAAGGACATCTTCACCACCACCGACATGCCCACCACGTGTGCGTCGAAGATCCTCGAAGGCTGGATCGCGCCGTACGACGCGACGCTGACGAAGAAGCTGCGCGACGCAGGCATCCCGATCCTGGGAAAGACCAACCTCGACGAGTTCGCGATGGGCTCGTCCACCGAGAACTCCGCGTACGGCCCCACCCGCAACCCGTGGGACACGACCCGCATCCCGGGCGGCTCCGGCGGCGGCAGCGCCGCGGCCCTCGCGTCCCGGCAGGCCCCGCTCGCGATCGGCACCGACACCGGTGGCTCGATCCGCCAGCCCGCCGCCGTCACGGCGACGGTCGGTACCAAGCCGACGTACGGCACGGTGTCCCGGTTCGGTCTCGTCGCCTGCGCGTCCTCGCTCGACCAGGGTGGTCCGTGCGGTCGCACGGTGCTCGACACCGCACTGCTGCACGAGGTCATCGCCGGGCACGACCCGCGCGACTCCACGTCGATCGACGCGCCCGTGCGTCCCGTGGTGGCGGCTGCGCGCGAGGGCGCAGGCGGCAACCTGAAGGGCGTGAAGGTCGGTGTGGTCAAGGAACTGCACTCCGACAGCTACCAGCCCGGGGTCATCTCCTCGTTCGATGCCGCCGTCGCGCAACTCACCGAACTCGGTGCCGAGGTCGTCGAGGTGTCGTGCCCCAACTTCGAGTACGCGCTCGCGTCGTACTACCTCATCCTGCCGAGCGAGGTGTCGTCGAACCTCGCTCGCTTCGACGCCATGCGGTACGGGCTGCGCATCGACCAGGGCGACATGAGCGCCGACCAGGTGATGGCCGCGACGCGTGCCGCCGGCTTCGGCCCGGAGGTCAAGCGTCGCATCATGATCGGCACCTACGCGCTGTCGTCCGGCTACTACGACGCCTACTACGGTCAGGCGCTCAAGGTGCGGACGCTCATCGCCCGGGACTTCGACAAGGCCTACGAGAAGGTGGACGTCCTGGTGTCGCCCACCAGTCCGTTCACGCCGTGGAAGCTGGGCGAGAAGGTCGGCGACCCGCTCGCGATGTACCTGTCGGACCTGTGCACGCTGCCCACCAACCTGGCCGGGCACTGCGCGATGTCGGTTCCGTCGGGGCTGTCCGCGGACGACGGTCTGCCGGTGGGACTGCAGATCATGGCCCCCGCGCTCGCCGACGAGCGGCTGTACCGGGTCGGGGCCGCCTACGAGGCCGCGCGCGGTCCGATCGGCTCGCCAAGCTAGGAGCAGTTGGGCAGGGCGGTGCCCTGCTCGTTGCCGTAGCGGTGTCCGTGCCCGGACGCGAAGTTCAGCGCGGACACCAGGTCGACACTCGTCTGCAGGAACGTGATGCCCGGAATCCATCGGGGGACCGGCGCATCGCGTACCGCGAGCGAGAGGTCGGGCCGGCGCAGGATCAGGTCGGGCGACCACCACACCACCGGGTCGGACGTGTTCGCCAGCACCGTCGCGCCGTCCGTCAGCACGGAACCGGCGGGCGGGCCCGACCACAATGCGCCGCAGGCGCGTTCCCGGAGTTGATCGGCGCCGGTGAAAATCGCACTGCCGCCGACGGATCCGAGACTCTGGCCGTAGACGTAGAGCGCCGGGCGAAGGACGTCGGGTAGGTCGGCGATCCGCTCGGCGACGGCATCGAACAATGCTGCCGCCGAGTCGTCTGCAGCGGAACGTCCGAACACGAACGTGATCCAGCTCGGCAGATACGAGTACTGCATGCCGACGATCGCGACGTCGTCGGCGAAGCGCTCCTCGAATCCTTCGGCCGCGTTCTCGTCGATCCATCCCGAGCCGGTGGGTACCGTGACGACGATGGCGGACCGGGTGAACCCGCCCGCCCGCTCCAGCTCCGAGACCGCCAGTGCCGCACGTGATTCGACGTCGGGAGCCGAATCCATTCCCACGTAGGTGCGGATGGCGGCCGACTGCTCGCCCGCAGCCACGAACCGCCGTCCCTGGCGCCCGAGCGACTCCCAGCTGATCGCGGACTCCGGACTGCCGGACGATTCGGCGGACACCGGCCGGTGCAGGGACACGTCGACGAGCGCGTTGGAGTCGCTGTAGGAACGGGACATCATCCCCCACAACGCGGGTCCGGCGACCAGCTGCAGCCCGGTCGCGAGTACGACGGCGGTGGTGGCGCTGCCGATCCAGCCGAGACGGCGGGCGACCGCGGCGACGACGCTGCCGATACCGGCGAACAGCAGGAACGTCAGCGCCGCCCCGATGATCGCCTGCATCCAGTGGTCCGGCCCGATGCCCGGCATGCCCATGGCGGCGCGCAGCGAATCCTGCCAGTGGTCGGCGAGGACGATCGCCCACGTCACCACGATCATGGCGCCGATCAGGACCAGGAGACGCACCGAGTCCCGCGGAGGGTGATGCGGGTGCGTACGCGTGACGAATCGCCGCAGCAGGCGGACGAGGACGACGATCCCGAAGCCGACCGCGGCGAGGAACCCGGTGAACAGCGCCTGCGTCAGGGCGCTCCGGGGGAGCAGGGAGGGGGCGAGCGACGCGAGTGTCGCGGTGGTGACGGCGATCGTGGAGGAGGTGCGGGGGAGCGCCGAGATCGGAATCGTCGTGGTCAGTGTGCGGCGCAGGGCATTCGGCTCGGTACGCGAGCGAGAGTGCGCCGGGCTCCGTCCCGGACCGGACAGAGCCGCGGTGGTCATGCGATCGCCCCGACCGGACGCGGGCGGCGGCGGATCGACCAAGCCGCGCCTGCGAGCAGTGCGGCGCCGGCGGTGCCGGCCAGCGCGTACGGGAGCCCGGATTCGGTGATCGGCGTCGAATAGCCTTGACGCCAGCTGTTTCCGGTGACGAAGGTGGCCGCGACGTTCGCCATCACGAAGCACTGCGCCCGTGCCTGCTCGTCGAGACGGCTGTCGCACGCGGTGTGCATCCGCTGATCCAGCTGCGCGTCGAGGGACTGCCGCGCCCAGGGTCCGAGGTCCTCGCCGGACCGCGATGCGTACCGCAGGAGGTCGTAGCCGAGGTCGTGGGCCTTGCATGCGGTGTCGAACTCGAGCGGCAGCGGCACCGGGGAGGAGCAGTCTCCGCCGGGGTTGGCGAGCATGCCGTCGATCCGCACCGGTGTGTACCCCATCACCGATGCGAAGTCCTCGGGAATGGAGTCCTCGGTGAGCGCTTCCGGCGCGGTGAGCGTGTGCACCGCGGCGGAGGCGGCGACGTTCTCGTGGCGGGGCGTGCTCGCCGCGCCGGTACCGGCGAATCCTGTGGTGGTCAGCAGTGCGGTGGCGGCGCACGCCACCGCGGCCCAAGTCGTTCTCCGTGTCCCCGTCGTTCGCATGACGAGAACGTTATGAATTCGTGTTGCGCAGCCACATCACTCCCGGGTCCGGTTCGGTCACTGACCTCGTGGGGGGAGGGGACTCCGATCTCATACTCCGGTACTACGTCGACGTGAGTCCGGGGTATGAGGACAGGCCGTGACCTGTGTTTCTAGTGTCGAGGGTGTGAAGACGAAGACGCGCATCCGGAGAGCCGCCGAAGGTCAGTGGCTGAACGTGGCAATCGTCGTGGTCACGGCGATCCTGTTCGCCGTGGCGTGGCCGACCCTGCAGCTGACCCACCAGGTCAGTCCTCCGATTCAACCGTTCGTGGCGGCGCTCGCGACGTTCCCGTTCCTGCTCATCCGGTCGAACCCGGCGCTGGCCTGGGCCGTCTCCGCGATCTCGGCGCTGGTGATTCCGCGCGTCTTCGCCCTGCAGGACGGCTACGACTACCCCTGGCAGGTGGTCCACATCCTCGTGATGCTCGCCCTGCTGGCCGCGGTCAGCATGCGGGCCGCGATCCCGGTCGTGGGTGTGGCATGGATCTCCACCGTCCTGCTGTTCCTCGCCGACACCCCGGGCACCAACGGTCGCGGGTGGGCCGTGGGACTGACCGCCATCGTCGTGTTCGGTCTGCTGATCCGGTGGCTGGTGCTGTCCCGGCGGCAACTCGCGCAGCAGGAGGAGCTGAGCGAACTCGAACGCACGCGCCGGACGATCCTCGAGGAGAAGGCCCGCATCGCCCGGGACCTGCACGACGTCGTCGCGCACCACATGTCGATGGTCGTGGTGCAGGCACAGAGTGCGCCGTACCGCATCGCGGGCATGTCGGACGAGACGCGGGCCGAGTTCGAATCGATCGGAGCCGCAGGCCGCGCCGCGCTGAACGAGGTGCGCGGACTCCTCGGTGTGCTGCGCAGCGACGGCCAGGTCGCCGAGCATGCGCCGCAGCCCGGGGTCCAGCAGATCAGCGAGCTGCTCGAGGGCAGCCGCAGGGCCGGCATTCCCGTCTCCTGGCACACCGACGGCGACCCGCGGCACGTGTCGGAGTCGGTCGGGCTGGTGATGTACCGCATCCTGCAGGAATCCCTCGCCAACACGGCCCGGCACGCAGCGGGCGCCGCGGTCGAGGTGACGATCGCGTACGAGACGCCGATCGCGTCCGTGTCGATCGTCAACGGCCCGCCGCGACGGAGCCTCGTCTCGGCCCTGACCAGGCACGAGTCGACAGGCGGCAACGGCATCATCGGGATGCGCGAGCGTGCGCAGGCGGTCGGCGGCGTACTCACCACGCACCTGCACGACAACGGCGGATTCGAGGTCCACGCCGAGTTCCCGGTCGCCTCCGCCTAGGCTGGCGGCGTGGCCATCACCGTATTCATCGCCGACGACCAGGCTATGGTCCGGCAGGGTTTCGGAGCCCTGCTCGCCTCCCAGCCCGACATCAGCGTCATCGGTGACGCCCCGGACGGCGCGGTGGCGGTGAGCGAGGTGAAGCGCCTGCGACCCGACGTGGTGCTGATGGACGTCCGCATGCCGGAGATGAACGGACTCGACGCCGCCCGCGTCATCCTGTCTGCGGGGTTCGATCCGCCGGTGCGGGTGCTCATGCTCACGACGTTCGACGTGGACGACTACGTGTACGAGGCGCTGAGCATCGGGGCCAGCGGCTTCATGCTCAAGGACGCGCCCGCGGAGGAACTCATCCGTGCGGTGCGGGTGGTCGCGGACGGCGAGGCGCTGCTCGCGCCGACCGTCACCCGGCGTCTCATCGCCGACGTGACCAGCCGCCGCAGCACGGCGCGCCGTAAACCGGCCGCGCTGTCGGCGCTGACGCCCCGCGAGCGCGAGGTGCTCGAACTCATCGCCCGGGGTATGTCCAACACCGAGATCGCGGAGCGCCTGTTCGTCGCCGAGCAGACCGTCAAGACGCACGTCGGAAAGGTGCTGTCCAAACTGGATCTGCGCGACCGCGCACAGGCAGTGGTCCTGGCGTACGAGAGCGGTCTCGTCACACCCGGCTGAGTGAACACACCGATCCGAGGTGCTCGAACACGGTTCGAGCGGCAAGATGTGTATGAGAACCACCATCACCACACGAGACGACGAGGGGTGCTTGGATGCGGATCGGAATGCTCACCGGAGGCGGCGACTGCCCCGGACTGAATGCGGTGATCAGGGCGGTGGTTCGGACCGCCGCCGGCCGATACGGCAGCTCGGTGGTGGGATTCCGTGACGGCTGGCGCGGACTGCTCGAGGATCGCAAGGTCGTGCTGTCCAACGACGACCGGATCGATCGCATCCTCACCCGCGGCGGCACCATCCTCGGCACCGCGCGGGTCAACCCCGACAAGTTGAAGGCCGGCCTCGACCAGATCCGGCAGACTCTCGACGACAACGGGATCGACGCGCTGATCCCGATCGGCGGGGAGGGCACGCTCACGGCCGCGAGCTGGCTCGCCGAGAGTGGGGTGCCCGTGATCGGGGTTCCGAAGACGATCGACAACGACATCGACTGCACCGACGTCACGTTCGGTTTCGACACCGCGCTGTCCATCGCGACCGATGCGATCGACCGCCTGCACACCACCGCCGAATCCCACCAGCGGGTGATGCTCGTCGAGGTGATGGGACGGCATGCGGGCTGGATCGCGTTGCACTCCGGGCTCGCGACCGGTGCGCATCTCACCCTCGTTCCCGAGGTCCCGTTCGACGTCGGCGAAGTCTGTTCCCTCGTGAAGAAGCGATTCCAGCGCGGCGATTCGCATTTCATCTGCGTCGTCGCCGAGGGCGCCACTCCCACCCCGGAGTCGATGAGTCTGCGCGAAGGCGGTATCGACGAGTTCGGTCACAAACGGTTCACCGGCGTCGCACAGCAGCTCGGCGACGAGATCGTCCGCCGCATCGGCAAGGAGGTGCGGACAACGGTGCTCGGGCACGTGCAGCGGGGCGGAACCCCGACGCCGTACGACCGGGTGCTCGCCACCCGCTTCGGGGTGCACGCCACCGACGCCGTCCACCGCGGCGACTTCGGCAACATGGTGGCGCTGCACGGCACGTCGATCGACCTCGTGCCCCTCCAGGAGGCGACCCGGCGTCTCAAGACGGTGCCGAGGGAGCGGTACGACGAGGCGGCCGCATTTTTCGGCTGACCGCGTTTTCCGGCGAACCGCAGGACGCATAAACTCTGTGGCATGACTGCTGTCGACACTCCGGACGTCCTCGACTACGACGACGTGCTCGCCAAGTACGAGCCTGTTCTCGGCATGGAGGTGCACGTAGAGCTCGGCACCGACACGAAGATGTTCTGCCCGTGCCCCACCGAGTTCGGCGCCGAGCCGAACACGCAGGTCTGCCCGGTGTGCCTCGGTCTGCCCGGCTCGTTGCCCGTCGTGAACGAGGCGGCGGTCGAGTCCGCGATCCGGATCGGACTCGCACTGAACTGTTCCATCACGCCGTGGGGCCGGTTCGCGCGGAAGAACTACTTCTACCCGGACCAGCCGAAGAACTACCAGATCTCGCAGTACGACGAGCCGATCGCCACCGACGGCTACCTCGACGTCGTCCTCGACGACGGCACCACGTGGCGCGTCGAGATCGAACGCGCGCACATGGAGGAGGACACCGGAAAGTCGCTGCACGTCGGCGGCGCGACCGGTCGCATCCACGGTGCCAGCCACTCGCTGCTCGACTACAACCGCGCCGGGGTCCCGCTGGTCGAGATCGTCACCAAGACGATCAGCGGCGCCGGTGCCCGCGCCCCCGAGGTGGCCCGCGCGTACGTCACCGCGCTGCGCGACCTGCTGAAGTCGCTGAACGTGTCGGACGTCCGCATGGACCAGGGTTCGATGCGGTGCGACGCCAACGCGTCGCTGATGCCGATCGGGGCGACCGAACTCGGTACCCGCACCGAGACGAAGAACGTCAACTCCCTCAAGAGCGTCGAGGTTGCGGTCCGGTACGAGATGCGCCGCCAGGCAGCGGTGCTCGAGGCCGGCGGCGAGGTGATCCAGGAGACCCGGCACTTCCAGGAAGCGGACGGCACCACGTCGCCGGGCCGCCGCAAGGAGACCGCCGAGGACTACCGCTACTTCCCGGAGCCCGACCTCGAGCCGGTCGCGCCCAGCGCCGAGTGGGTCGAGGAACTGCGGGGCACCCTGCCCGAGCTGCCGTGGGTCCGCCGCGCCCGGATCCAGGCCGACTGGGGTGTCTCCGACGAGGTCATGCGTGACCTGGTCAACGCGAACGCCCTCGACCTCGTCATCGCGACCGTCGAGGCCGGCGCCTCGCCGGAGGCCGCACGGTCCTGGTGGGTGTCGTACCTGGCGCAGCAGGCGAACACCCGCGGGGTGGAACTCGGTGAATTGCCGATCACGCCGGCCCAGGTCGCGCAGGTGGTCGCGCTGATCGACAGCGGGAAGCTGAACAACAAGGTGGCCCGCCAGGTGGTCGACCACGTTCTCGCCGGTGAGGGCGACCCCGATCAGGTCGTCGCGGATCATCCCGAGCTCGTCGTCGAACGCGACGACACGAAGCTGAAGGCGGCCGTCGACGAGGCGCTCGCCGCGAACCCCGACATCGCCGAGAAGATTCGCGGCGGCAAGGTCGCGGCCGCGGGCAAGATCGTCGGCGACGTGATGAAGGCCACGCGCGGTCAGGCCGATCCGGCCCGCGTCAAGGAGCTGGTCATCGAGGCCTGCGGCGGCTGACCCCCTCTCTGCACCAACGGGACGCTCGTTCGGATCAACCGAACGAGCGTCCCGTTCGTTGCGAGGGGGACGCGACGCAGGGGAGGGCCCGTCAGTCGAATCCGCCGCCACCGGAGGGCAGGGGCATCTTGATGACGCGGTCGTCGTTGGGTCCGGGCTGACCGGCGGTCTTGTTGACGGTGCTCACCCAGATGAGCCCGTCGGGACCGAGTGCAGCGCCGCCGAGTTGGCCGTACCGGTCCTGGACGATGACACCCGGTGCGGTAGTGACGGCGCCCGTGCCGGGGTCGGCGGCGAGCGCCGACATGGCCTTCGCGGTGCTCAGTGACACCGCCACGACGTCACCGGCGGCGACGCAGCCGCCGACGCCCGGCCGCTCCGGCCACGTCCACACCGGAGACGACACCGCTCCGTCCGCGCTGACCCGCACCAGCCGATCCTCCAGCGGGGTGCGGTCGGTGACCCACACGGCCACACCCGGGTCGACGCAGACCCCGCCAGCGGTCCCGATGCCCGACAGCACCACCTGCGGCCGGGGCTGTGCCGGCGTCGGTGCGGGCGACAGCGCGGTGACCTTCAGCAGTTTCCCGGCCAGGGACGCCGGATCGGCGGCCGCCGCCACGTTGTTCGCGTTCCCGGTCAGGACCATCAGTTCGTCGCCCGAGAATTCGAGCGACCCCGCATTGCCCGTGTCGCCGCGCGGGATCCCGCCGAGAACCTCCTTGGCGGAGTCGCCCGGTGCGATCCGTACCACCCGGTTGTCGGTCGGGGTGGTGACGTAGGCGTAGATGAGGTTGTCCTCGACGAAACTCGGGGACAACGCGATGTCGAGGAGGCCGCCGTCCGTGCTGCCGTCGACGTCGACGTGCGCGATCTCCTTGGGGGTCTGCCCCTGGGCGACCTGCAGGATGCGGCCGGTCCGGCGCTCCGCGACCAGAGCGGTCGCCCCGTCGGGGAGGACGACGAGTCCGCCGGTGGTGTCGAGGCAGGTCGCGATGACACTGGGATCCGGATCCTGGCACGGTCCCAGCGGGCCGCTCGGCGGTGGTGTGGTCGTGGTGGACGGCGGCGGGTTCTCGGGTTCCACTTCCGCGCCCGACGCACCCGTCGGCTCGGGTGTGAAGGGGGAGGACGCGGAGTCGTCGAATTTCGCGCACCCGGCGGCGAGGACCGCCGTCACGCAGAGTGCGGACATCGCCATCTTGCGGGACACCGTGCGGCGCCGCCCACCCACCATCATGATGGAGACGTTACGGAAGAGTGCGAGGTCGCCGCCACGCCGGTTCCGCCTACCAGCGATGTCCGGCGGATCGACCTAGGCTTGACGGTGTGACTGACATGCGGAAAGACCCCAGCGAGTCGTCGGACGACGGTGCCGCGCAGCAAGGCGCCTCACCCGGCTACGGCAGGGTCTCGAGCCCTTACGACCTTCCCACCGAGAGGTTTCCGTCGGCCACGCCGACATCCGGTTCCGCGGGACAGGGTCTCCCGCACACCGACGACGAACTCGATCACGGCGATGCGCGCGGCGCCGGTCTGCCCACCGAACAGATCCCCGCGTACCGGCAGTCGGCGTCCGACATGCCGGACCAGCCGACGCAGGTGATCGGCGCGACCTCCGGTGCGTCCCTCGGATCCACGGCGGGTGATCCGTCGACCGACCGGCTCGGCGAGGGGGACGTGAAGATCGGCCGCGGCACCCTGGACCTCGGCCTGCTGGCACTGCGACTCGCGGTCGGCGGCACGGCGCTGGTGCACGGTCTGCAGAAGCTGACCGGACTGTGGAACGGTCCGGGCCTCGACGGTTTCGAGGAGGTGCTCGTGAACGCGGGCTTCCAGCAGGCGAAACTGCTCGCGATGCTCGGTGCCATCGGTGAGGTCGCGGGCGGTGCGCTGCTGATCCTCGGCCTCGTCACGCCGCTTGCCGCCGCCTCGGTGCTGGCCGTGATGATCAACGCGTGGGCGTTCCGGCAGATCGCGGAACCGGGACTGGAGTACTTCGCGCCCTCCGGCACCGAGTACGAGACACTCCTGGGTGTGTGCGCGGGGGTGATCATTCTCACCGGGCCGGGCCGGATCTCACTCGACGGCCGCCGCGGCTGGGCCACGCGGCCGTTCATCGGGTCGTTCGCGGCACTGATCCTGGGCGTCGCCGCCGGTGTGTGCATCTGGATCTTCCTCAACGGCGCCAACCCGCTCATCTGATCGTCTCCCTGAACCACGACTGCGCCGCACCCCCGATCGGGAGTGCGGCGCAGTCGTTTCTGCCGGATCAGTGCCGGCCGAGAGTCAGCGCTGGACGAGTTCCGGGATGTTCTCCTCCTCGGGCGGGGTGGCCTGGGCCTGTGCGGCGAGCTTCTGTCCGAGGACGGACTTGCGGCGGCCGTAGGCGAGGTAGACGACGACGCCGAGGGCCATCCAGACGAGGAATCGGATCCAGGTCTCGACGGACAGGTTCAGCATGAGCCATCCGCAGGCCAGGACGGCGAGGATGGGGACGAGCGGGACCAGCGGAACGCGGAATCCGCGCGGCAGGTCGGGGCGGGTGCGGCGCAGGATGACGACGCCGATGCAGACGAGGACGAACGCGAAGAGGGTGCCGATGTTCACCATCTCCTCGAGTGTGCCCATCGGGAAGAAGGCGGCGAGGAGTGCCACCACGGCGCCGACGAACAGGGTGATGCGGACCGGGGTGCCCTTCTTGCCGGTCTTGGCGAGACCGCGGGGGACGAGTCCGTCGCGGGACATGGCGAACAGGACGCGGGTCTGGCCGAGCATCATCACCATCACCACGGTGGTCAGGCCTGCGAGTCCGCCGAAGTTGATGGCGGTCTGCGCCCAGGTGATGCCGTGTGCCTCGAAGGCGGTCGCCAGGGTGGCGCTGCTGTCGCCGACGAGCGGGCTGCCGGTCTTGAGGTCGGTGTACTTCACCATGCCGGTGAGCACGAGGGTGACCGCGACGTAGAGCACGGTGACGATGGCGAGCGAGCCGAGAATGCCGCGGGGGAGCGCCTTCTGCGGGTCCTTGGTCTCCTCGGCGGTGGTGGCGACGACGTCGAATCCGATGAAGGCGAAGAACACGAGGCTCGCGGCGGCGAGGAGGCCGTACCAGCCGTAGCTGCTGCCGTCCGCTCCGGAGAGGAAGGAGAACAGGGTCTGGTGGATACCGTGTGCGGCGCTCTCGTTGCCCTCGGCCGGCGGGATGTACGGGGCGTAGTTCTCCTTCTTGATGTAGAAGACGCCGACGGTGATGACGAGGAGGACGACGGCGATCTTGATGGCCGTGATCACGGCGGACACGCGTGAGGACACCTTGGTCCCGATCGCGAGCACGAGGGTGATGCCGCCGACGATGATCAGCGAGCCCCAGTCGAAGTCGATGGGCCCGAGGTGGGCGGTGGTGGATCCGCTGAATCCGAGGACGTTGCCCAGGTACAGCGACCATCCCTTGGAGACGACGGCCGCCGCGAGGGCGAATTCGAGGATGAGGTCCCAGCCGATGATCCAGGCGACGAACTCGCCGAAGGTGGCGTAGGAGAACGTGTACGCGCTGCCCGCGACGGGCACGGTGGAGGCGAACTCGGCGTAGCAGAGGGCGGCCAGGCCGCACGCGATGGCGGCGAGGACGAAGGCGAGCGAAATGGACGGCCCGGCAACGTTGCCTGCGGTCCGGGCGGTGAGCGTGAAGATACCGGCGCCGATCACGACGGCGACACCGAAGACGGTGAGGTCCTTCGCGGTGAGTTCCCTCCGCAGCCGGGTGTCGGGTTCGTCGGTGTCCGCTATCGATTGCTCAACGGATTTCGTTCGCCATATGCCGACTCCTGGCATGTGTCGCTCCTAGGTTGTGTTCCCGATGGCCTCGTGGGCCGGAGATGTTCCGGTAGTGCTGCCGATTGTGATGTAGGTCTCAACGGCCAACTGAGGGAACCACTACTGAGCGCCGTGTGCAAGAAGCGTGGGCTCAACTGATCAAATCGATCAGTAGAACCTGTTCACGGGTGTCGCCGCTTGAGCGAGTTGATCACCCGTGAGCGCCGTCACACCCGAGGCGGATTTCGCGGTCGCACCGACGACGGAAGCCGGGTGCCGCGGCAGGAAACCTGCTGCGGCACCCGGCTTCGTGAGTGCCCGGTGCTGTCGGTGCGTGCGGTCAGGGAACCTGGCGGACCGCGCCCTTGTCGGCGGACGTCGCCAGTGCGGCGTACGCGCGCAGGGCCGTGGTGACGGTCCGTTCGCGGTTCACCGGCTGCCACGGACGCTCGGACGACTCCATCTTCGCGCGACGCTCGGCGAGCACCGCGTCGTCGACGAGGAGTTTCAGGGTACGGGTCGCGATGTCGATGAGGATCTGGTCGCCGTCCTCCACGAGGCCGATGGCGCCGCCGCTGGCGGCTTCCGGGGAGATGTGGCCGATGGACAGCCCCGAGGACCCGCCGGAGAAGCGGCCGTCGGTGATCAGCGCGCACTTCTTGCCGAGGCCGGAGCCCTTGAGAAATGCGGTGGGGTGCAGCATCTCCTGCATGCCCGGGCCGCCCGCGGGACCCTCGTAGCGCACGACGAGGACCTCACCGGGCTGGATCTTCTTGCCGAGGATCACCGACACCGCCTCCTCCTGGGATTCCACGACACGCGCGGGTCCCTGGAAGTGGAACAGGTCTTCGTCGATGCCCGCCGTCTTGATGACCGCGCCGTCGACGGCGATGTTGCCGCGCAGCACGGCCAGGCCGCCCTCGACCGTGTGCTTGTGCTCGAAATCGCGGATGCAGCCGTTCGCGGCGTCCGTGTCGAGCGACGACCAGCGGTTGTTCGTCGAGAACGGCTCGGTGGTGCGGACGCCGCCGGGAGCGGCGTGGAACAGTTCGACGGCCTCGTCGGATGCCTTGCCGGACCGGATGTCCCACGTGTCGAGCCACTCGTCGAAGCTCTTCGTGTGCACGGTCGACACGTCGCTCTCGAGCAGTCCCGCCCGGCGGAGTTCGCCGAGGATCGCGGGGATTCCGCCCGCCCGGTGCACGTCCTCCATGTGGTAGTCCGAGTTGGGCGAGACCTTCGACAGGCACGGAACCTTGCGGCTGATCTCGTCGATCTTGTCGAGGTCGAAGTCGTAGACCTCACCCTCCTGCGCGGCCGCGAGGGTGTGCAGCACCGTGTTGGTGGAACCTCCCATCGCGACGTCCAGCGCCATCGCGTTGCGGAACGCGGCAGGCGTCGCGATGTTGCGGGGGAGGACGGAGTCGTCCTCGTCCCGGTAGTACCGCAGGGCGGACTCGACGACGGTGGTGCCCGCGCGGGTGAACAGTGCGCGCCGGGCTTCGTGGGTGGCGAGCGTCGAACCGTTGCCCGGCAACGCCAGACCGAGCGCCTCGGTGAGGCAGTTCATCGAGTTGGCGGTGAACATGCCCGAGCACGAGCCGCACGTCGGGCAGGCGCTGCGCTCGACCTCGGACAGCCCCTCCTCGTCGACCTCGTCGTTGGCGCTCGCCGAGATCGCCGTGATGAGGTCGGTCGGTGCCTGGGCGACACCGTTCACCACGACCGCCTTGCCCGCCTCCATCGGCCCGCCCGAGACGAACACGGTGGGAACGTTCAAACGCAGTGCGGCATTGAGCATTCCGGGGGTGATCTTGTCGCAGTTGGAGATGCACACGAGTGCGTCGGCGGTGTGCGCGTTGACCATGTATTCGACGGAGTCGGCGATGATCTCCCGGCTGGGAAGGGAATACAGCATGCCGCCGTGTCCCATCGCGATGCCGTCGTCGACGGCGATCGTGTGGAATTCGCGAGGTACACCACCGGCGGCGCGGACGGCGTCGGCGACGATGTCGCCGACGTTCTTGAGGTGGACGTGCCCGGGAACGAACTGCGTGTACGAGTTGGCGATCGCGACGATCGGCTTCCCGAAGTCGGAGTCGGTCATTCCGGTGGCGCGCCACAGTGCGCGGGCGCCTGCGGCATTTCGTCCTGCGGTGGTGGTTCGGGACCTCAGCGGGGGCATGAGCGTATTCCTTAGTCAGCGTACGGAAGTACTGACAAACGCTACTCGCGCACTATTCCCCGTCTGTGTCCGGCCGGTTCTTCGCCGGCTGCTCGCCGTTCGATTCGGCGTCGGCATACTGGGCCGCTTCCTCCGCCGCGGCCGCTGCCGCGTAGGGGTCGGTGATGCGGCCGCCGCTTGCCTCGGCGATGTCGGGGAGCCGGTCGAACGTGACGACGGGAAGGGTGACCTCGCCGCCGTCGGCCAGTGTCGCCCGGGCCCAGCCGCGCTTGGGGAAGCGGAATCCGGCGATCTCGGACCATGAGAGGGACCGTCCGCCGAACAGCCGGCGCACCTCGAGTCCGTCGGGCGTGACCGTGGTGCGCACCCGCGCGACCCAGGCCACCGCGATGATCGGGGCGATCACGAGCCAGCCGAAGGCGGCGGGCCAGCCGAAGACGGGGAACGAGACGGCGAACAGGAGGAAGGCGCATCCCAGATAGGCGAGGGGAGAAATCCGGATGACCTGCTTGGGCGGGTTCGTCGTGTGGGATGATGATTCTGGTGGCACGGGCTGCTGCGGAGTTGACACCTCTACATCTTCGCACCGCAGCCGACGTATCTCATATTCTGGGACGGCCGACTCACCAAGTTGACTGTTCACCATTAGCGCGCCTACCGTCGAGCGCGTGAAACAGAATGAGTTGCTCGTAATCGGCCGGCGCGTCGTCGCCTGAGTCGATTTCTTCAACTCGCCAGATAACGACGCGCCACCCTCGTACAGCATCAGCTGACGGGGGTTTTTTGTTGCCCGGAGCCAGAATCAGAGGATTTCCCAGTGAGCGCACCAACCGCACGGCCTCAACCCACGCCGCGCAAGTCGGGGGCAGCAAGCCCGACGACCGCGGCCGCCGCGACGCAGACCGGTAGCCGCCGCCAACTCGCCCCCGAGCGGGTCAGCGGCGCCCAGTCCGTGGTCCGAGCCCTCGAGGAGCTCGAGGTCGACACGGTATTCGGCATTCCGGGTGGTGCCGTTCTGCCTGTCTACGACCCGCTCTTCGACTCGAAGAAGGTCCGGCACGTGCTCGTCCGTCACGAGCAGGGTGCAGGTCACGCCGCCACCGGGTACGCCCAGGCGACCGGCAAGGTCGGCGTCTGCATGGCGACGTCCGGTCCCGGTGCGACGAACCTGGTGACGCCGCTCGCCGACGCGCAGATGGACTCCGTTCCGGTCGTGGCCATCACCGGTCAGGTCGGCCGCGGGCTCATCGGCACGGATGCGTTCCAGGAAGCCGACATCTCCGGCATCACGATGCCCATCACGAAGCACAACTTCCTCATCACCGACGGCGTCGACATCCCCCGGATCATCGCGGAGGCCTTCTACCTCGCCTCCAGCGGTCGTCCCGGCGCGGTGCTCGTCGACATCCCGAAGGACGTCCTCCAGGCGCAGACCACGTTCTCGTGGCCGCCGGAGATGCGGCTGCCCGGATACCGTCCCGTCACGAAGCCGCACGGCAAGCAGGTCCGCGAGGCCGCTCGCCTGATCGCCGACGCGAAGCACCCGGTGCTGTACGTCGGTGGCGGCGTGGTCAAGGCCGAGGCGTCTCCGGAACTGCTCGAACTGGCCGAGCTCACCGGCATTCCGGTGGTCACCACCCTCATGGCGCGCGGCGCGTTCCCGGACAGCCACACGCTGAACTGCGGCATGCCCGGTATGCACGGCACGGTCGCGGCGGTGGCGGCACTGCAGCGCAGCGACCTGATGATCACGCTCGGCGCGCGCTTCGACGACCGCGTCACCGGTCAGCTCGATTCGTTCGCCCCCGACGCCAAGGTCATCCACGCCGACATCGATCCGGCGGAGATCGGCAAGAACCGGTACGCGGACGTCCCGATCGTGGGCGACTGCAAAGAGGTCATCGTCGAGCTGATCGAGGCGATCAAGGCGGACCTGGCCACCGGAACCACACTGGACCTCACCGAGTGGTGGGCGTACCTCGACGGGATCCGCCGCACGTACCCGCTCAGCTACGACCGTCCCTCCGACGGCGCGCTGTCCCCGGAATACGTGATCCAGTCGGTCGGCAAGCTCGCCGGTCCCGACGCGATCTACTGCGCCGGTGTCGGCCAGCACCAGATGTGGGCCGCGCAGTTCGTCAACTACGAGAAGCCGCGCACCTGGCTGAACTCCGGCGGTCTCGGCACGATGGGTTACGCCGTGCCCGCCGCGATGGGCGCCAAGATGGGCATGCCCGACACCGAGGTGTGGGCCATCGACGGTGACGGCTGCTTCCAGATGACCAATCAGGAACTCGCCACCTGTGCGCTCGAGGGCATCCCGATCAAGGTTGCGCTCATCAACAACGGCAACCTCGGCATGGTGCGCCAGTGGCAGACGCTGTTCTACGACGAGCGTTACTCCAACACGAACCTCGGCACGCACGGCGCAGTCCGCATCCCCGACTTCGTGAAGCTCGCGGAGGCGTTGGGCTGCCACGGCATTCGCGTCGAGCGCGAAGAGGACGTCGAGGCGGCGATCCGTGAGGCGCAGGCCATCAACGACAAGCCGGTGGTGATCGACTTCATCGTCGGCGCCGACGCCCAGGTGTGGCCGATGGTCGCGGCGGGCACGAGCAACGACGAGATCATGGCGGCGCGGGGCATCCGTCCGCTGTTCGACGACGACGAGGCGGCCGCCGAGCCGGCCGTCATTCACGAGGCCATGGAGCGCGAGCAGCGTTCGGGCACGGCCGCAACGGCCGGGGAGGAAGATCAGTGAGCACCAGCCACACCCTCAGTGTTCTCGTCGAGGACAAGCCGGGCGTGCTGGCCAGGGTGGCCGCGCTGTTCTCCCGTCGTGGGTTCAACATCGAGTCGCTCGCCGTCGGTGGCACCGAGCTTCCCGAGATCTCCCGCATGACCATCGTCGTGACCGTCGACGAGTTCCCGCTCGAGCAGGTGACCAAGCAGCTCAACAAGCTCATCAACGTCATCAAGATCGTCGAGCAGGACGGTGAGGCCTCCGTCGCCCGCGAGCTGGTTCTCATCAAGGTGCGAGCCGACGCCAGCGTGCGCACGCAGGTGATCGAGACGGTGAATCTGTTCCGCGCCAAGGTGATCGACGTCTCCCCGGAGTCGGTCACGATCGAGGCGACTGGAACACGATCCAAGCTGGATGCGCTGCTGCGGATGCTCGATCCGTACGGCATCCGGGAGATCGTGCAGTCCGGGGTCGTGGCCGTGGGACGGGGGCCTAAGTCCATCACGGCCACTCGCTAGTACTTTAGATACGCAAATCCAAGAAAGAGGTTGAACTGTGGCAGTCGAGATGTTCTACGACGACGATGCCGATCTGTCGATCATCCAGGGCCGTAAGGTCGCTGTGATCGGTTACGGAAGCCAGGGCCACGCGCACTCGCTGAGCCTGCGCGACTCGGGCGTCGATGTGCGTATCGGCCTCAAGGAAGGCTCGAAGTCCCGCGCGAAGGCCGAGGAGCAGGGCCTGACCGTCGGTACCCCCGCCGAGGTCTCCGAGTGGGCCGACGTGATCATGGTGCTCGCACCCGACACCGCGCAGGCGTCGATCTTCAAGGCGGACATCGAGCCGAACCTGAAGGACGGCGACGCGCTGTTCTTCGGACACGGCCTCAACATCCACTTCAAGCTGATCGAGGCTCCGGCCAACGTCACGGTCGGCATGGTCGCCCCCAAGGGCCCGGGCCACCTGGTGCGTCGTCAGTTCGTCGACGGCAAGGGTGTCCCCGCGCTCATCGCGATCGACCAGGACCCGAAGGGTGAGGGCCAGGCTCTCGCGCTGTCCTACGCCAAGGCCATCGGTGGCGCCCGCGCCGGCGTCATCAAGACCACGTTCAAGGAAGAGACCGAGACGGACCTCTTCGGCGAGCAGGCCGTGCTGTGCGGTGGCACCGAGGAACTGGTCAAGACCGGTTTCGAGGTCATGGTCGAGGCCGGCTACGCGCCCGAGATGGCGTACTTCGAGGTCCTGCACGAGCTCAAGCTCATCGTCGACCTCATGTACGAGGGTGGCATCGCCCGCATGAACTACTCGGTGTCCGACACCGCGGAGTTCGGTGGCTACCTGTCCGGCCCGCGCGTCATCGACGCCGGCACCAAGGAGCGCATGAAGGCGATCCTCGCCGACATCCAGTCGGGTGAGTTCACCCGCCGTCTCGTCGCCAACGTCGAGAACGGCAACACCGAGCTCGAGGGTCTGCGCAAGGCCAACGCCGAGCACCCCATCGAGGTCACCGGCAAGAAGCTGCGCGACCTGATGAGCTGGGTCGACCGGCCGATCACCGAAACCGCCTAGGTTTCACCGCTTTACAGCTCCACCGCAACACCGGCCCGATGTCGCGTCGGCCTCGTCGGAGGTCTCCGCAGCGACATCGGGCCGGTGTTGTTTCGTGCCCGTTTCCGTTGTTGCAGGCGTCCACTATGTGGTATCGCAGACCAGGATGCGGTTTCCCTGTGAGGGCGGACTAAGCTGTGTGTGGTTAAAACACCCCCACGCCCACCTATTCAGGGAGTTTGCACGTGAGCCAGCCAGGCCGTCCTGTAGTTCTGATCGCCGACAAGCTCGCGCCGTCCACCGTCGAGGCATTGGGCGACGGTGTGGAGGTGCGATGGGTCGACGGACCTGATCGCCCGGCCCTGCTCGCGGCGGTGCCCGAGGCCGACGCGATCCTCGTCCGTTCCGCCACCACCGTCGACGCCGAGGTCCTGGCGGCCGGTACCAAGCTCAAGATCGTCGCCCGCGCCGGCGTCGGCCTCGACAACGTCGACGTTCCCGCCGCCACCGAGCGCGGTGTCATGGTCGTCAACGCCCCGACGTCCAACATTCACACGGCCGCCGAGCACGCCGTCGCGCTGATGCTCGCCACCGCCCGCCAGATCCCCGCCGCGGACGCCACCCTGCGCGACCGCGAGTGGAAGCGCAGCAAGTTCAACGGCGTCGAGATCTTCGGCAAGACCGTCGGCGTCGTCGGCCTCGGCCGCATCGGGCAGCTGTTCGCGCAGCGCCTCGCCGCGTTCGAGACCCACGTCATCGCGTACGACCCCTACGTGTCGGCCGCGCGCGCCGCGCAGCTCGGCATCGAACTCGTCACCCTCGACGAACTGCTGAAGCGCGCCGACCTCATCTCCGTGCACCTCCCCAAGACCCCCGAGACCAAGGGGCTGCTCGGCACGGAGAACCTGGCGAAGACCAAGAAGGGCGTCGTCATCGTCAACGCCGCCCGCGGCGGCCTGATCGACGAGGCCGCGCTGGCCGAGGCCATCAAGTCGGGTCACGTGCGCGCCGCGGGCCTCGACGTGTTCGAGACCGAGCCGTGCACCGACAGCCCGTTGTTCGACCTGCCCGAGGTCGTCGTGACGCCGCACCTCGGCGCGTCGACGAGCGAGGCCCAGGACCGCGCGGGCACGGACGTCGCGAAGTCCGTACTGCTGGCTCTCGCAGGCGATTTCGTCCCGGATGCCGTCAACGTGTCCGGTGGCGCCGTGGGCGAGGAAGTTGCCCCGTGGCTCGAAATCGTCCGCAAGCAGGGTGTGCTTCTCGGCGCACTGTCGGGCGAACTGCCCGTCAGCCTGTCCGTCGACGTGCGCGGCGAGCTCGCATCCGAGGACGTCGAGGTGCTCGCGCTCTCGGCCCTGCGCGGCGTGTTCTCCGCCGTCATCGAGGACGCGGTCACGTTCGTCAACGCCCCCGCCCTCGCGGAGGAGCGCGGTGTCACGGCAGAGGTCACCAAGGCGGCCGAAAGCCCCAATCACCGCAGCGTCGTGGACCTGCGCGCCGTGTTCGGCGACGGCAGCGTCCTCAACGTCTCGGGCACGCTGACCGGCCCGCAGCAGGTCGAGAAGATCGTCAACATCAACGGCCGCAACTTCGAACTGCGCGCCGAGGGTCTCAACCTGCTGGTCAACTACACCGATCAGCCCGGCGCACTGGGCAAGATCGGCACGCAGCTCGGCAATGCCGGCATCGACATCCAGGCCGCGCAGCTCAGCCAGGACGCCGAGGGCGAGGGTGCGACCATCCTCCTCCGCGTCGACCAGGAGGTGCCGAGCGAGGTGCGGGACGCGATCTCCACCGCCGTCGGCGCCACCAAGATCGAGCTCGTCAACCTGGCCTAATCCCCACTGTGCGCGTGCCACGACCCTGTCGTGGCACGCGCACAGCTCTATGTGAAGTGAGGCGTTCATGAAGCTTGCGGTCATTCCGGGTGACGGCATCGGTGTCGAGGTCACGGCCGAGGCGCTGAAGGTGCTGCGGAAACTCGTCCCCGATCTCGAGACCACCGAGTACGACCTCGGTGCCCGTCGATACAACGCCACGGGGGAGTTGCTCCCGGACGCCGATCTCGCGGCGATCCGCGAGCACGACGCGATCCTGCTGGGCGCCATCGGCGACCCGTCGGTCACGCCGGGCGTGCTCGAGCGTGGTCTGCTGCTGAACATGCGGTTCGCGTTGGATCATCACGTGAATCTGCGTCCGTCGCAGCTGTATCCGGGATCGAAGTCGCCACTCGCGGCGCAGCCGGACATCGATTTCGTGGTGGTGCGCGAGGGCACCGAGGGCCCGTACACCGGTAACGGTGGCGCGATCCGTGTCGGCACTCCGCACGAGATCGCGACCGAGGTGTCGATCAACACGTGGTTCGGCGCCGAGCGGGTGGTGCGGTACGCGTTCGCCCTCGCACAGACCCGGCGCAAGCACGTCACCCTGATCCACAAGACGAATGTCCTCTCCAACGCCGGTGCGATCTGGACGCGTGCGGTGGAGACGGTGTCGGCCGAGTATCCGGACGTGGAGACGGCGTACTGCCACATCGACGCGGCCACCATCTACATGGTCACCGACCCGTCGCGCTTCGACGTGATCGTCACGGACAACCTGTTCGGCGACATCATCACGGACCTCGCGGGTGCGGTCACGGGCGGTATCGGCCTGGCGGCGTCGGGGAACATCGACGCCTCGGGGACGAACCCGTCGATGTTCGAACCGGTGCACGGCAGCGCCCCGGACATCGCGGGCCAGGGGATCGCGGATCCCACGGCGGCCATCCTGTCCGCGGCACTGCTGCTGCGTCACCTCGGCCGGGAGGGCGACGCGGCGCGCATCGAAGCCGCGGTCGAGGCCGATCTGGCGTCCCGGGGTGACTCGAAGGTCGTCACGTCGGAGGTCGGCGACCGGATCGCCGCGGCCCTCTAGGTCCGGGCTTCGGCCCTGTCTCCCTCGATCCCCGTGGACCGGTCTTCGGACCGGGCCACGGGGATCAGTGGTATCGAGGCGGCCGGGAATCCCGCGGCTATCGCGAAAGTCACCGGGAATCCGACGATTCCGATCAGTGCGCCGAACACCGGGGGAACGATCGAGGCCGCGACGAACTGTCCGGTGTTCTGGACTCCGAGGGCGCGCCCACCCCAGAACGGGCCCGCGATCTCGGCGACGGCGGTGAAGGCGAGCCCGTTCGGTGCCACCGTCGCGACGGACGCCGCGAGCAGCGCCACGATCGCGAGAGGCGAATCCATCGCGTCCGTCACGGCGAGCGCCGCCATCGACAGTCCGCCGCCGGCCGCGACCCAGCGGAGCGGACGCATGCGGCTGCCCACCACGTCGGACCAGAAACCGACGCCCATCCGGCCGAACGCGCCGAGGATCTGGGCGAGGGTCACGATCAGGCCCGCCGCCGTTGCTTCCCAGTGCCTTTCGGAGATCAGCCACACGAGTGCGTACGTCCACACCGTGTACTGCGGCACGACGAGCAGCACGGAGACGGCGTGGATGCGCCACAGTGTGCCGCTGCTGCGGTACGGATTCGTGAGCATGCCGAGATCCGCCGCGTCGCTGCGACTCGGCCGGGGCGGATCGACCACCCAGAGTGCGCAGGCCAGCGCGGCGGCGGCGCACAGGGCGGCGGGCAGCGCGAGCGCCCATCCGATGCCGTGGTCGTGGGCGACCGAGGGGAGCGTCAGCGCAGCGCAGGCGATGCCGAGCGGCAGTGACATCTGCCGGATGCCCATGGCCAGGCCGCGGCGCTCGGGAGGGAACCATCCGACGACGACGCGTCCGCTCGCGGCATTCGCCGAGGCCGCCGCCGTGCCGCCGAGCAGCAGGAAGACCGCGGTGGCCGTGAGCGATCCGGCGAGGGCCGCGCCCACGCCCGCAGCCGCGGTGGTCGCCATGCCTGCGGCCAGCACCCTGCGTTCGCCGTAGCGGTCGGCCAGTGCGCCCCACGCGATCAGCGTCACCATGACCCCGAGGGTGGGTGCGGCGACGACGAGTCCGGTGCGGGCGAGGCTGAGCCCGTGGTTCGCCTGGAGTTCGGGGATGAGGAAGGCGACGCCGTTGACGAAGACCGCCTGTGCGGCCTGGGCGAACATCCCGAGGGCGAGCATCCACCATCTGCGAGCAGTTCCGACGGCGGACGCGGTGTCGATCGATGCAGTCATGTCATCTCAATATCTAGGATTCGATTCTCATATAGTGGCGCTGGTTCGGAGTCTATACCCCGCGTCGTCCGGCGTCCCGGCACGGCGGTGAACCCGGGCCGATAGACTCGGCGCCATGCGTCTTGGTCGAGTGGCAAGTCCCGATGGTGTTGCGTTCGTCAGTATCGAAGGAGACGGGGAGTCCCGGATCGCGAAGGAGATCGCCGAGCATCCGTTCGGCAACCCGACTTTCACCGGCCGGAGCTGGCCGCTCGCCGATGTGCGACTGCTGGCCCCGATCCTCGCCAGCAAGGTCGTCGCCATCGGAAAGAACTACGCCGCCCACGCCGCCGAGATGGGGGGAGAGGCACCGGCCGATCCTGTGATCTTCCTCAAGCCCAACACCTCGATCGTGGGCCCCGACGCTGCGATCGTCCTGCCGAAGTCCTCCAACGAAGTTCACTACGAAGGGGAACTCGCGGTCGTCATCGGGCGCCCCTGCAAGGACGTGCCCGCGGCCAAGGCCCTCGACGTGGTGCTCGGCTACACGGCGGCCAACGACGTGTCGGCCCGTGACCATCAGCGCCACGACGGTCAGTGGACGAGGGCGAAGGGCCATGACACGTTCTGCCCGCTGGGGCCGTGGATCGAGACCCAGCTCGACGCGTCCGACGTCGACATCACCACCGAGGTCGACGGGGTGGTGAAGCAGCGGAGCAACACTTCGCTTCTGCTGCACGACATTCCGAAGATCATCGAATGGGTGTCGGCCGTGATGACGCTGCTCCCGGGCGACGTCATCCTCACGGGTACCCCGGAAGGAGTCGGTCCGATCGTCGACGGCCAGAGCGTCAGCGTGACCATCGGCGGCATCGGCACCCTCACCAACCCGGTGACCGCCAAGCGCTGACGGCTCTCGTGTCGACATCGGGAGCGGACTAGCCTGTAGGAGTCCGTTTTCCCAGCGTCGACCCAAGTGAGCCATGACCACAAGCGAAGTTCGCGTCCGTTTCTGCCCGTCGCCCACCGGAACCCCGCACGTGGGGCTCGTCCGAACCGCCCTGTTCAACTGGGCGTTCGCCCGACACAACGGCGGGTCGTTCGTGTTCCGCATCGAGGACACCGATGCTGCCCGTGACAGTGAGGAGTCGTACCAGGCGATCCTGGACGCGCTGCGCTGGCTCGGACTGAACTGGGACGAGGGCCCGGAGGTCGGGGGACCGTACGAGCCGTACCGCCAGTCCCAGCGACGTGACCTGCACCTGGACGTCGTCGCGAAACTGCTCGCAGCGGGCGAGGCGTACGAGTCGTTCTCGACGCCCGAGGAGGTCGAGGAGCGGCACAAGGCCGCCGGCCGCGACCCCAAGCTCGGCTACGACAACTTCGATCGTGACCTGACGCCGGAGCAGCGGCAGGCGTTCCTCGACGAGGGCCGCAAGCCCGTGGTCCGGCTCCGGATGCCCGACCACGACCTGACGTGGGACGACCTCGTGCGCGGTGAGACGACGTTCAAGGCCGGCACCGTGCCCGACTTCGCGCTGACCCGCGGCAACGGGATTCCGCTGTACACGTTGGTCAACCCCGTCGACGACGCGTTGATGAAGATCACACACGTCCTGCGCGGCGAGGACCTGCTGTCGTCGACGCCGCGGCAGCTCGCCCTCTACGAGGCGATGCAGCGGATCGGCGTGGCCGATTTCACACCGAAGTTCGGGCACCTGCCGTTCGTCATGGGGCAGGGCAACAAGAAGCTGTCCAAGCGCGATCCCGAGTCGAACCTCTTCATCCATCGCGACCGCGGTTTCGTCCCCGAGGGATTGCTGAATTACCTGGCGCTGCTGGGCTGGGGTATTTCGGACGACCACGACGTGTTCTCGCTGGACGAGATGGTCGCGGCCTTCGATATCTCCAAGGTCAATTCCAATCCGGCCCGGTTCGATCAGAAAAAGGCCGACGCGATCAACGCCGAGCACATCCGGCTGCTCGAGCCCGCCGATTTCGCCGCGCGCCTGCGTGCGTTCCTCACGCTCCACGGCCACCTCGGGGAGACGGTGGACGAGGCCGTCTTCGCGACCGCCGCCGATCTGGTCCAGACGCGCATCGTGGTCCTGTCCGACGCGTGGGATCTGCTGAAGTTCCTGTTCGTCGAGGAGGCCGACTTCGCGATCGATCCGGCCGCCGCGGCGAAGAACCTGGGGGCCGACTCCGCGCCGGTTCTCGACGCCGCCCTCGCATCGCTGGACGCAGTCGGTGCGTGGGACGCAGCGTCGCTGGAGGAGGCCCTCAAGACCGCTCTCGTGGACGAACTGGGCCTCAAGCCACGTAAGGCGTTCGCTCCGGTGCGGGTGGCCGTCACGGGCTCGCACATCAGCCCGCCGCTGTACGAATCGATGGAACTGCTCGGTCGCGACGTGTCGCTGTCCCGGCTGCGTTCCGCGCGGGCCGGCATCGCCGGCTGACACCGCCGCCCTCGGGCCGAAAAGGGTGCAAAAACAGCCTCTGACCATACGATTTGGTAAATCCCGGCAGTAGGCTGGTAATCTCTTCTTCGGCCCGAGGCGGGCCGCAGAGCCCAGAAGCTCAGCGGTTCGAGAACGGCCATTGGGGTATGGTGTAATTGGCAACACAGCGGTTTCTGGTACCGCCATTCTAGGTTCGAGTCCTGGTACCCCAGCGGAAGTTCGGCCGATTTTGACTCCGAACTTCTGGAAGCTATGCTTGCTGAGCTTCCAAAGCAAGACAAAGTTCCTGGCCCCGTCGTCTAGCGGCCTAGGACGCCGCCCTCTCAAGGCGGTAGCGCGGGTTCGAATCCCGTCGGGGCTACAAAGAGAAACACCCTCCGAGTAATCGGAGGGTGTTTCTTCATATAAACGGACGGTCCGTCGTTTATCCGGTCTTGCGGCGGAATTCGCGTTTGTGATCGGCAGGCCCGTGGGCCTCGTGCACCTTGGAATGCGCGTCCTTGTGATCGGCGGACAGACCGGCCTGATGATTCTTCCGCTCGAGTGCTTCGCGGAATTTCTTTTTCGTGTCCTCGTTATCGGCGTCAGTCACGGTGAACTCCCTCGGGTAGTCGGTTCACTCTGTGAAGCTACGCCGAGGGCACCGAGAATTCTCCTGTTTTTCCGCCCTGCCCGGTGTCAGGAGCGACGGTCGGCCGTCTCCAGGTACGCCGCGGTGGTTCCGCCCACCGGCATCGCGGGAAGGCCGAGCTTGGCGTGGTCCCAGCTCCTGATGCGTTCGGGAACGATCCGCACGACCACCCGCTTGTGCAGCAGCAGATCGATGGCGGGATGCAGATCGTCGGTGTAGGGCCCGGTGTAGCGCTCCCACACGCTGACGCCGACGGCGAACATCGCATCGGGGTCCTCCACGATCTCCGCCCGGCCCTCGACCGAAATTCCACGCAGAGTGTCATACGTCTGGCCGTCCTCGATCAGGACGGTGACCCGGTCGTCGCGGCGCAGGTTGACCGCCTTCTGCGATTTGGACTTCGTCTCGAACCAGATCTCGCCGTCGATCACTGCGTACCACATGGCGACGAGATGGGCCCTGCCGTCCGCTGCCACCGTTGCCAGGGTGGCGATCCGGCTCCGGTCCACGAATTCGGCGATCTCCGAATCCGTCATCGTGATCTGCGATCGTTGGTTCTTCCCCATCGGCTTCTCCTGTCGCGGTGCGTGTCGGTCGTGAGAGGTCAGAGTCTCTTGTGCAGCGCCTCCGCGGCGGCGAGGAGGTCGGCCGCCCACCGGGCGCCGGGGCGCCTGCCCATCCTGTCGATGGGGCCGGACACCGAAATCGCCGCGATGACAGCGCCCGCGGAGTCCCGCACGGGTGCGGCGACACTGGCGACGCCGGGTTCACGCTCGGCGGCGCTCTGTGCCCAGCCGCGGCGGCGGACCTCGAGCAGGACGCGCTCGCCGAACGCCGCGTCGGGAAGAACCGTGCGCTGGGTCTGCGGGTCGGCCCAGGCGAGGAGGACCTTGGCGCCCGAGCCCGCGCTCATCGGGAGGCGTGCCCCGACGAGAACGGTGTCTCGGAGGCCGGTGGGTGGCTCCATCGCCGCCACACAGATGCGTTGCGTGCCTTCCCGGCGGTACAGCTGCACGCTCTCGCCGGTGATCTCGCGCAGACGCGGAAGGACGAGAGCCGCCGCCGAGACGAGCGGATCGTTAGCCGTTGCAGCCAGTTCGGCGAGGCCGGGACCGGGGCACCACAGCCCGTCGGAGTCACGCGTCAGGAGGCGGTGGACCTCGAGTCCGACGGCCAGCCGGTGGGCGGTGGCGCGGGGGAGTCCGGTGCGCGAGCACAGTTCGGTGAGGCTGCAGGGCTTCTCGGCCACGGCGTGGAGTACGCCCACCGCTTTGTCAAGGACCCCGATGCCGCTATGCTGTCTCATAGGTCGATACCACTTTCTCGCATACTGGGATCATAGCGCACCTTCGTTTCACGTCGAGTGCGTGTCCGGGAAGAGGGTAACGACGACAAGCGCACGGCGGACCAGTCCGAAGCCCGCGGTGCGAGAGGACACACAGAGGTGGAGAAGATGGCCGAGAAAGCACGCACCCTGGCAGAGAAGGTGTGGGACGACCACGTCGTGGTCCGGGGTGAGGGAGACAACCCCGACCTCATCTACATCGATCTGCATCTCGTTCACGAAGTGACGAGTCCGCAGGCATTCGACGGACTTCGACTGGCGGGGCGCCCGCTCCGCAGGCCCGACCTGACGATCGCCACCGAGGACCACAACGTCCCCACCGTCGACATCGACAAGCCGATCGCGGACCCCGTCTCCAAGACTCAGGTGGACACGCTCCGGCGCAACTGTGAGGAATTCGGCGTCCGGCTGCACCCGATGGGAAACATCGACCAGGGCATCGTCCACGTCGTCGGCCCGCAACTCGGTCTCACCCAGCCCGGTATGACCGTGGTGTGCGGCGACAGTCACACGTCCACCCACGGCGCCTTCGGTGCGATCGCGATGGGTATCGGCACCAGTGAGGTCGAACACGTCATGGCGACGCAGACGTTGTCGCTGCGTCCGTTCCGGACGATGGCGATCACCGTCGACGGCGAATTGCCCGAAGGCGTGACGAGTAAAGATCTCATTCTGGCCGTCATCGCGAAGATCGGAACCGGCGGAGGCCAGGGCTACGTCCTGGAGTACCGCGGCGAAGCGATCCGGAAGATGTCGATGGAAGCGCGGATGACCATCTGCAACATGTCCATCGAGGCGGGCGCGCGGGCGGGCATGATCGCCCCCGACGAGATCACCTACGAATTCATCAAGGGACGCCCCCATGCGCCGAAGGGCGCCGACTGGGACGCCGCGGTGGAGGCCTGGGAGCAGTTGAAGACCGACGAGGGTGCGGTTTTCGACAACGAGGTCCACATCGACGCGAGTTCGCTGACGCCGTTCGTGACCTGGGGCACAAACCCGGGGCAGGGTCTGCCGCTCGGCGAGACCGTGCCGGATCCTGCGCAGATCGTGGACGAGAGCGAGCGTCACGCCGCGGAGAAGGCGTTGACCTACATGGGTCTCGAAGCCGGAACTCCGTTGCGTGACGTGGCGATCGACACAGTCTTCGTGGGTTCGTGCACCAACGGCCGGATCGAGGATCTGCGGGCCGTGGCCGACGTGTTGCGCGGAAGGCACGTCGCCGACGGGGTCCGGATGCTGATCGTGCCGGGTTCGATGCGCGTCCGCGCCCAGGCCGAAAAGGAGGGTCTCGGCGAGATCTTCACCGCCGCCGGCGCCGAATGGCGGCAGGCGGGCTGCTCCATGTGCCTCGGCATGAACCCGGATCAGCTCGCGCCCGGCGAGCGTTCAGCCTCCACGTCCAACCGCAATTTCGAAGGCCGTCAAGGCAAGGGCGGGCGGACTCACCTGGTTTCGCCGCTGGTCGCCGCCGCGACCGCAGTCCGGGGAACCCTGTCCGCGCCGACAGATCTGGCCTAGGACCCAAGGAATTTAGGAGATTTTTCGATGGAATCCTTTAGCACACACAAAGGTATCGGCGTTCCGCTGCGGCGATCCAACGTGGACACGGACCAGATCATCCCGGCGGTCTACCTGAAACGAGTGACCCGCACCGGTTTCGAGGACGGTCTGTTCGCCGCGTGGCGGAACGATCCGAACTTCGTCCTCAACGTCGCCCCGTACGACAAGGGCAGCGTTCTGGTCGCGGGACCGGACTTCGGCACGGGCTCCTCCCGGGAACACGCCGTGTGGGCGCTATCCGACTTCGGATTTCGGGTCGTCATCGCGTCTCGGTTCGCGGACATCTTCCGGGGCAACGCCGGCAAGGCCGGTCTGCTGGCCGCCCAGGTGTCCCAGTCGGACGTCGAACTGCTCTGGAAGTTGCTCGACGAACAGCCCGGTCTCGAATTGATCGTCGACCTCGAGAACAAGACCGTGACCGCCGGAACCACCGTGGTGCCCTTTGCGATTGATGACTACACACGGTGGCGTCTGCTCGAAGGTCTGGACGACATTGGATTGACATTACGGCAGGTAGAAGCCATTTCCGAGTTCGAAAAGGCAAGGCCTTCTTGGAAACCTGTGACTCTTCCGGAGCCCACTTCCGCCGACTGAAAGTTGGAATCGGAGCCCTGTCTCCCAGATAATAAGTTCCTGAGAATGGTGCCGCGTTGTTTGAGAATTGGCGTGGCACATAGACTCCTGCGGTATTCAGGTTTACCGTAGTTCGTAGTCGGTCCGATGATGGACCATTAGTTCGCGGAGGAATTTCAATGAATAAGGCAGAGCTCATCGATGTTCTGACCGAGAAACTGGGCACGGACAGGCGCACGGCAACGGAAGCTGTCGAGCATGTCGTGGACACGATCGTCCGGGCAGTGCACCGCGGCGACAGCGTGACCATCACCGGTTTCGGCGTCTTCGAGCAGCGGCGTCGCGCGGCACGTGTCGCACGTAACCCGCGCACGGGTGAGACCGTCAAGGTCAAGCCGACGTCGGTGCCGGCGTTCCGTCCGGGCGCTCAGTTCAAGGCGGTTATCGCTGGCGGCCAGAAGCTTCCGGCCACCGGTCCGGCAGTCAAGCGCGGCGCAGCGGCGCCCGCCACCAAGGCCGCCGCCAAGAAGGCTGCTGCCAAGAAGACGGCCGCGAAGAAGACCGCCGCCAAGAAGGCTGCACCGGCCAAGACGGTTGCAGCGAAGAAGACTGTCGCGAAGAAGGTCGCTCCCGCCAAGACTGCGGCAGCGAAGAAGACTGTCGCGAAGAAGGTCGCTCCGGCCAAGACGGTTGCCGCGAAGAAGACTGCAGCCAAGAAGGCTCCGGCCAAGACTGCGGCAGCGAAGAAGACCGTCGCGAAGAAGGTCGCTCCGGCCAAGACGGTTGCCGCGAAGAAGACTGCAGCCAAGAAGGCTCCGGCCAAGACGGCTGCAAAGAAGACCGCAGCAAAGAAGGCTCCCGCGAAGCGCGCCAAGTAAGACAGCGCACACGGGTCTTCCCGAACACAGACAGGCGCCGACCCTGGGGGTTGGCGCCTGTCTGTGTCGTTGTCGTTCCCGGACGAAATCCGGCCGGCGGCTCTCAGTCCTTGCGCGTGGGAGGCAGGGGACTGTCGAGGTGGTCGGCGGCGATGAGTTTGCCCCCGGACAGTGAGAGCACCCAGGTGCTCGCCTTTCTGTTCCGTGCCGGGGGGAGTGCGACGCCGTCGATGTCCGCCCACCAGTCGAGCAGATCGGGAATGACGCCACCCTGGCTGCAGATCACCTGAACCCCGCCGAGTGCGGCGATCTTGCGGACCCGGGTACGGGTGGCCGCCGGGTCGGCGGTGTAACTCTCCTCGGACAGCAGCGGATCCAACCGGACGGTCGTGTCCAGCGCGCGGGCCAGCGGCTCGACCGTCTGTGTGCACCGCGTTCTGTCGGCCGACGTGATGTCGGTGGCCCCGAACGCCTCGAGCTGGGCTACGAGGGCGTCGGCCTGGAGTATGCCGTTCGCATCCAGGGGCCGTGTGGCGTCGTCGCCCCTGTACCGTTTCCGGCTTCCCGCCTTGGCATGCCGGACCAGGAGGACGGTCGCGGTGTCGGGCGGTTGAGCCGTGAAACGGCGGAGCATCTTGCGATCCATGGGATAGGACAGCTGATCGGCCACGTCCGATACGGGAAGCCACCGCATCAGGTCCACCTCGCTGTTGGGGACGAATTCGCCCGCGCGGGCCTCGGCCGCCCAGTATTCGACTCGTTTCAATCGGCGGTGCCCGGGAATCGGATAGGTCAACGCGCCGAGATGCCTCCCGAGACGCCCGCGAATACCCGTCTCTTCTTCCACCTCGCGCAGTGCTGCCACCACCGCGGTTTCGCCGGGGTCGAGTTTTCCCTTGGGAAACGACCAGTCCTCATACTTGGGCCGGTGAATGACCGCGATCTCGATCTCGTCGGGATTCTCGGGAGACTTTCGCCACAACACTGCTCCCGCCGCGAAGATATTGGCTTTGACCGGTTTGCCGGGTGTGCTGCTCACCGAGTTCCTTCCCTACTGCCGCGGGTACGCCGCGATCAGGATCCGGTGCCCATTCGTTTGCGCATCATGGCCTCCTGGTGGTCCCGGACCTCCTCGCCGTGCGCGGGGGACGGAACCCACCGGCCGTCGGGTCCGAGCACCCAGCACCGCGTGACGGGATCGAGCGCCGAATCGACGATCTCGCCGATCTGAGCGGTGAGGCGAGGATCCTTCACCTGCGCCATGACCTCGACGCGTCGGTCGAGGTTGCGGTGCATCATGTCTGCGCTGCCGATCCAGAATTCGTCGGCGCCGCGGAAGTGGAAGACTCGCGAATGCTCGAGGAAACGGCCGAGGATCGACCGGACGTGGATGTTCTCGCTCAGTCCGGGAACTCCGGGCTTGAGGGCGCAGATGCCGCGGACGACGATCTCGACGGGCACGCCGGCCTTGGACGCGCGATAGAGCGCGTCGATCACCTGTTCGTCGACCAAGGCGTTGGCCTTCAGGAGGATTCCGGCGTCTTCGCCCCGCAATTTGTGCGCAATCTCACCGTCGATCCGCTCGATGATGCCCCGGCGCACACCGTACGGCGCGACGAGGAGGTTGCGATACTGCGTTTTCCGCGAGTAGCCGGTGAGCGAGTTGAACAGGTCGGTGAGGTCGGCGCCGATCTCCGGTGCCGCGGTGAGCAGACCGATGTCTTCGTACAGCCGGGCCGTCTTCGGGTTGTAGTTTCCGGTGCCGATGTGGCAGTAACGCCGGATGGTGGACCCCTCGCGGCGGACGACGAGGCACGTCTTGCAGTGGGTCTTGAGCCCGACCAGTCCGTACACCACGTGCACACCCGCGTGTTCGAGTTTGCGGGCCCATTTGATGTTCGCCTGCTCGTCGAATCGCGCCTTGATCTCGACCAGTGCGACAACCTGTTTGCCGGCCTCGGCGGCGGTGATCAGGGCGTCGACGATGGGGGAGTCGCCGGAAGTGCGGTAGAGCGTCTGTTTGATCGCGAGGACTTGGGGGTCGGCCGCGGCCTGCTCGATGAAGCGTTGCACGCTGGTGGAGAACGAGTCGTACGGGTGGTGCACGAGGACGTCGCCGTCGCGAAGGGTGGAGAAGACGCTCTTGGGTGTTTCCCGCTCGCCGAACGCCGGATGCGTTGCGGGCACGAACGGTGCGTCCTTGAGTGCGGGCCGGTCGACGGCGTACACCTGCCAGAGGCACGACAGATCCAGCAGTCCGGGCACCTGGATGACGTCGCCGGGGTCGACGTCGAGTTCGCGCAGCAGGAGGTCGAGCATGTGTTCGGTCATGTCGTCCGCGACCTCGAGCCGGACGGGGGAGCCGAATCGTCGCCGTGCGAGTTCCCGCTCGAGGGCCTGCAGGAGGTCCTCGTCGCGGTCTTCCTCGACCTCGAAATCGGCGTTGCGGGTGATGCGGAAGGCGTGGTGTTCGACGATCTCCATGCCCGGGAACAGCATGTCGAGGTGGGCGGAGATCAGATCTTCCAGGGGCAGGAACGCGTCGATGGAGGACGGTGTCTCGTCGCGGCGGACGCGGACGAACCTGCCCACGTTGTCCGGAACCTTGACCCTCGCAAAGTGTTCGCCACCGGTGAGTGCATCTTTCACTGTCACGGCGAGGTTGAGACTCAGGCCGCTGATGTAGGGGAACGGGTGGGCATGGTCGACGGCGAGCGGGGTGAGGACGGGGAAGATCTGGTCCTGGAAGTGCACCGACAGGCGGTCGCGGTCGTCGTCGGTGAGTTCGTCCCATTTGATGATGGAGATCCCTTCGGCGGCAAGCGCAGGACGCACGGAGTCGAGGAACACCCGCGCGGCCTTCTCCGAGATCTCCTGGGTGCGGGTCGCGATCAGCGAGAGTTGCTCGCGAGGGGAGAGGCCGTCGGCTGACCGCACGGACAGGCCGGTCTCGTCGCGGCGCTTGAGTCCCGCGACCCGGACCATGAAGAACTCGTCGAGGTTGGAGGCGAAGATGGCGAGGAATTTGGCGCGCTCGAGCAGCGGCAGCGACGTGTCCTCGGCGAGTGCAAGTACTCGTGAATTGAAATCGAGCCAACTGAGTTCACGGTTGAGGTAACGATCTTCGGGGAGCCCGTCCGTCAGCGCGCTCGTGAGGGCACTCGTCGCAGCGGGGGGAGCCATCGGAACGTTCGTGGGGCTGGCCGTCACGATGCCGTCGCGGGTTCCGTTCTTTCCGTCGACGTCGGTCGGGTGATCGAGTGCTTCTCGGTTGCTCACTCCACGATCATCCCTCGAGAATTCGGCGGCGGACAATTGATGGGGCAAATTCACTCGGCGTGCGCGGGCTACTCGTTTCCGCAGCGCGAGGGCGCGGTGTGTTCGAGGGCGTCGAGTGCGGCTCGCGTCGCAGGTCCGACGCCGAGCGCCTGCGCGGCATCGAGATCGTCGGCGGTGTCGACGTCGGTCCGCAGCCCCGGCCAGTGGCCGTCGAGGGGACGTGCCCCGGAGTCGAGATGCCGCTTCGCCGATCCCGGTCCGAACCGGGGATCGAGGGGAATCGCCGGGTCGCAGGAGAACAGTGCGGCCGTTCCGGTGCCGTGATGATCGACGACCACCGACCTGCCGCCGGTTCTCGCCGCGGCGAGTGCTTCGCCGAATTCGCCTCCGCGCAGTGACGGAAGGTCTGCCTGCAGTGCGACGACGTCGACTCCGCTCTCGTTGCGGCGGACGTGCTCGGCCGCGGCGGCCAGGGCCGCGTTGAGTCCGTGCTCGGTGCCGCCCTCGTCCGGCAGATTTTCGGCGTCGACGGGGGTGGGGTCGGCGTAGACGTTCGCGCCGACGCTGCGGGCGAGCCGGGCCACCGCGGGATCCGGCGTGACCACGGTGACGCCGACGACCGTCGCGACGTCGCTGACGACGGCCAGGGTGTCGCGCAGCATCGACAGCACCAGTCCGGTGCGGTCGTCCGTGTCGAAGACACCCGACAGTCGCGTCTTGGCCGCGTGGAGTTCCTTCACCGCGACGAGTACGTGCGCGCGCGGCGCCACGGATCGGGTCGCTGTGCTCATGCGGATATCTTGCCAGCCCGCGCGGGGTGGTGCGCCGGACGCCCGGTCGCGGCTGAGCAGCGGACGAGTTCGGTAGCGGAGCGGCGCCCGACCTCGGCATCGGCAATACTGTGGGCGACGCATCGGGTAACGAACGACGAGGGGGCTGTGTGAGCAAGGCTGCGGTACTGGGAGCGGGTTCATGGGGGACTGCATTTGCGAAGGTCCTGGCCGACGCCGGGACCGATGTCACCATGTGGGCGCGACGCGCTGAGGTCGCCGAATCGATCGTGTCGCGGCACGAGAACGAGGATTACCTGCCGGGCATCGCCCTGCCTCCGTCGTTGACCGCCACCGACGACGCGCGGGCCGCGCTCGACGGCGCCGACATCGTCGTCCTCGCGGTGCCGTCGCAGTCCCTGCGCGACAACTTGCAGGTCTGGAGTCCGATGATCCCCGCGAACGCGACCATGCTGAGTCTCGCCAAGGGCATCGAGACCGGCACCCTCATGCGGATGAGTCAGGTGATCATTCAGGTCACCGGCGCGGATCCGGGGCGCGTCGCCGTGCTGTCCGGGCCCAATCTGGCCCGGGAGATCGCGATCGGCCAGCCGGCGGCCACGGTCGTCGCGTGCACGGATTCGACGCGGGCGCTCGAATTGCAGAAGGCCTCGGCCACCGGATACTTCCGGCCGTACACGAATTCGGACGTCATCGGCTGCGAGATCGGCGGCGCCTGCAAGAACGTCATCGCCCTCGCCTGCGGTATGGCATCGGGAATCGGTTTGGGAGAGAACACGATTGCGAGCATCATCACTCGCGGTCTCGCCGAGATCATCCGGCTCGGAGTTGCGCTCGGCGCGAAACCCGCCACCCTCGCGGGTCTCGCCGGGGTGGGCGATCTGGTCGCCACGTGCACGTCGCCCCTGTCCCGGAATCGGTCGTTCGGGGAGCGTCTCGGTCAGGGCGGATCGATCGAGAGCGCTCAGGCGGCCACCCACGGTCAGGTCGCCGAGGGCGTCAAATCGTGCTCGTCGGTGCGTGCTCTGGCCGCCAGTTACGACGTCGAGATGCCGCTGACCGATGCCGTGCACCGAGTGTGCCACGAGGGTCTCGTGGTGCAGGACGCGATCGGACAGTTGCTCGGCCGCCGTACGAAGCCGGAGTGAACACGTGAGTGGTGATTCGACCCGCTGCGTCAAAGCTGTTGCAGCAGAAAAGATTCCTGGTTCGCCGATGCAGAGGGGCCCGGTCTTCGCGGCGCCCTACCAGCTGAGCGCGGACGAGGGGAGTGAATCCGACACCTACGCGCGGGCCTCCAACCCGGGCTGGCGCGACCTCGAGTCGGCACTGGCGGCGCTCGAGGGCGCCGCGGGCGCGCTCGTCGTCGGCTCCGGGATGTCGGCGATCACCGTCGTGCTGCGGAGTCTGCTCACCGCCGGCGACACCGTCGTCGTACCGTCCGACGGCTACTACCAGGTGCGCGCGTACGCGCGGGAGCGTCTGGAGCCGATGGGCATCACCGTGCACGAACTGCGGACCGCCGACATGGCCGGCGAGGCGGCCGCAGCACTGCTGGCCTCCGCCGAGGGGACGACGGTCGTGGTGGCCGAGACCCCGGCCAACCCGTCCCTGGACGTGGTGGATCTGCGGGCCGTGTCCGAGCAGTGCGCGAACGCGGGCGCCGTTCTCGTGGTGGACAACACGACCGCCACCCCGCTCGGCCAGCAACCACTCGAGCTGGGTGCAGACGTGGTAGTCGCCAGCGGCACAAAGACTTTGAGCGGTCACAGCGATCTGCTCATGGGGTACATCGCCGCGTCCGACGCCGACTTCCTGGCCGGCATGGAACGGGAGAGGGCGCTGTCGGGCACGGTGCTGGGCCCCTTCGAGACGTGGCTCGCCCACCGGAGCCTCGGAACGGCGGGGCTGCGATTCGAGCGGCAATGCGCCAACGCCCTGGCGCTCGCGACCCTGCTGGAGACGCACCCGGCGGCCCACCACGTCCGGTACCCGGGGCTGCCCGGTGACCCCGCGCATGCCGTCGCCGCCGGGCAGATGCGCCGGTTCGGCGGGCTGGTGACGTTCGAGGTGGACTCCGCCGAACAGTTCCACCGGCTGGTGGCCGGCAGCGACCTCCTCGTACCGGCGACGAGTTTCGGCGGTATCCACACCAGCGCCGACCGCCGGGCCCGATGGGGCGACCCCGTGCCCGACGGGTTCGTGCGGCTCTCGTGCGGAATCGAGGACACCGACGACCTCGTCGCCGATCTCGAGAGTGCACTGTCCGCATTGTGACGTGCGTGCCGCCCGTCGTGTCCTGAGGTCGGCGAAGAAAACGTGAGGAGAGGTGGGTGCGGTGAGTCGGTCACGGCGACGGTACGGTTTGTGTCGTGAGTAAACCGCGTACCCGGGTAGCCGTCATCTTCGGTGGCCGCAGCAACGAGCATTCCGTGTCCTGTGTGTCGGCCGGAAGCGTCCTGAAGAATCTCGACCCGGAACGGTACGAGGTGGTGCCGATCGGCATCACCACCGAGGGTTCATGGGTTCTCGGCTCCACCGACCCCGAGACGCTGTCCATCCGCGGCCGGGCGCTGCCCAGCGTCGATGCCGACGGGTCCGCACTGGCGCTCACCGCCGACCCGACGCGATCCGGCGACCTCGTCGCCCTCGACGACGGCGAAGCGGGCAAGATCCTGGCGTCCGTCGACGTCGTCTTCCCGGTCCTGCACGGCGCCTACGGTGAGGACGGCACCATCCAGGGCCTGCTCGAACTCGCCGGACTTCCGTACGTCGGTCCCGGCGTGCTCGCGAGCGCGGCAGGCATGGACAAGGAATTCACGAAGAAGCTGCTCGCCGCGGAAGGCCTGCCGATCGGGTTCCAGGTCGTCCTGCGTCCCGGCACTGCGACGCTGACCGACGAACAGAAGTCGCGCCTCCACCTCCCGGTGTTCGTGAAACCGGCCCGCGGCGGGTCGTCCATCGGCATCACCCGGGTGGCCGAGTGGGCCGCACTCGACGACGCCATCGCCCATGCCCGCCGGCACGATCCCAAGGTGATCGTCGAATCGGGGATCGCCGGCCGCGAGGTCGAGTGCGGAGTCCTCGAGTTCCCGGACGGCGAGGTGCGGGCCAGCGTCATCGCCGAGATCCGGATGCCGGAAGGCGCCGACGACGACGAGGCGTTCTACGACTTCGACAGCAAATACCTCGACGACGTGTGCGAGTTCGACGTGCCCGCGAAACTCGAGGACTCGGTCAGCGACGAGATCCGCGAACTCGCGGTGCGCGCATTCTCCGCGCTCGACTGCCAGGGACTCGCACGCGTCGACTTCTTCGTCACCGAGGACGGCCCGGTGATCAACGAGATCAACACGATGCCGGGATTCACGTCTATCTCGATGTACCCGCGCATGTGGGACGCGGTGGGCGTCGACTACGGCACCCTCGTCTCGACGCTGGTCGACACCGCCCTCGCGCGCGGCACCGGCCTTCGATAGCGAAACGGCGGTCCGGCGGTCAGGGATTCGCGACCGGCGCCGGATCGAGGGGCTTCTGCGGCAGTGCCTGCGATACCGCGCCGGAGATGTCCTGGAGCGGAGTCGGGCCCACACCGGTGGGAACGGTGAGTCCGACGTACACGCCGCGGTCGACGGCGAAATAGCTGCTCGCGTCGATTCCGGCGCTCGCACCGGAGATCTCGAACCACTGCACCCCGTCGATCACCTGAAGCGCGGACGCCTGATCGAACTCCGCGGGACGGTCCAGGCCGCACCGCAGCACGAGGGGTTCGCCCTCGGCCGGCTGCCACGCAGCGGTCGCCTCGGGTGCGGGTTCGGTGAGTTCCGCCCGGGTGTAGTCGCCGAGCGCGTCGGGGAGGCCCGCCATCAGGGCGGCGCACTCCGCGGACCCGGACGCCGGCGCCGGCACCGGCCCCAGCGACACGGGTTCCTTGGCAGGGTTCCGGCCGGCGAAGACCGCGGCGACGACGATGCCGATGATCAGGGCAACGGGCAGTGCCACGGCCGTCGCGATGAGCGCCGGATTCCGTCGCTCCGCGGGGGCCGGGCCTGGAGTGCCGTCGGATGCATTCTGTTCGGGTTCGAGATCGGACATGCTCAGTTCTTGTTCGCAGACTTTTCGGGGACGTCGCAGGTGAGGGTGCGGGTGATGCCGGCGACCTGACGGATCTCCTTGACGACGGGAGCGACGTCGTCGGCGGACACCCGCACGATGACGTCGTACGGTCCGACCACGTCCTCGGCGGTCCGCACTCCGGTGATCTTCGCGATCTCGGTCGCGATCGCCGCAGCCTTGCCGACTTCGGTCTGGATCAGGATGAACGCTTGCACTCTCGCTCCGGCCCTTCCCTGCTCCGCCCCGCAGGTATCTCGGTAGAGTCGCGGGTGCTTCGGCGCGCTGATCGGTCACGTGCCGAGTAGTCCCGGCAACAGCTTGAAGGTACCGCAGTCGCACATTCCGTCGACCGGACCCACGGCCGTCGCGCGGGTCACCCGACACTACGGCGCGCCTGGAGGCACACCATCACACCGACGGATTCCCCGGACCCGACTCCGCCCCGCACCGTCGCCGACGTCGGCGAATTCGCCGTCATCGGCCGCGCGGTGCAGGGCCGGGTGCAGCCCCCGACCACCCTGATCGGCCCCGGAGACGACGCCGCTCTCGTTCGGGCGGCCGACGGTCGGGTGGCGGTGTCCGCCGACATGCTGGTGCAGGACAGGCATTTTCGACTCGACTGGTCTTCGCCGCGAGACATCGGTCGCAAGGCGGTGGCCCAGAACGCCGCCGACGTCGCGGCGATGGGTGCGCGACCGACAGCTTTCCTGGTGTCCCTCGGCCTGCCGCCGGACACGCCGATCGACGTGGCGGACGGCATCTCCGCGGCGATCGGGGAGAGCGCCGAGGAACTCGGAGCCGGTGTGGTGGGCGGGGATCTGGTGCAGGCCGCCCAGGTCGTGATTTCCGTCACCGTCCTCGGTGATCTCGGCGGCAGGAGCCCGATCCGGCGGTCGGGCGCGCGGCCGGGTGACGTGGTCGCGGTGGCCGGGGAACTCGGCCGATCGGCGGGCGGTCTCGCGTTGCTGCTCGGCGGATCCACGGATTTCCCGGACCTTCTCGCCGCGCACCGGGTCCCCACCCCGCCGTATGCCGCGGCGTGGGCCGCCGCGCACGGCGGTGTTCACGCGATGACCGACATCTCCGACGGGCTCCTCGCCGATCTCGGCCACATCTGCGAACAGTCCGGAGTCGGGATGTCGCTCAGCCGATCCGACGTGACCGTGTCGCCGGAACTGGTGTCGGCGGCGAAGGGTCTCGGCGCCGACCACTGGGAATGGGTGCTCACCGGGGGAGAGGACCACGGCTTCGCCGCCACCTTCCCCGGCGACGTCCCGCTCCCGGCGGGGTGGACCCGGATCGGTGTCGTCCACGACGGGTCCGGCATCTCGGTCGACGGCGAGACCTGGCCGGGGGCCGGCGGCTGGCAGAGTTTCGCGGTATAGGTTGCACGCATGGCTATCTACGCGCTCGGGGACCGCGAACCCGACATCCATCCGGACGCCTACGTCCACCCCGACGCCGTGGTGATCGGAAACGTGACCCTGGCGGCGGGAACCTCGGTGTGGCCGCAGGCCGTGCTTCGCGCCGACTACGGCACCATCACCGTCGGCGCCGACACCAACATCCAGGACGGCACCGTGATCCACTGCACGGTGTTCGATCCCACCGTCATCGGCTCGGGCTGCGTCGTCGGCCACGCGGCGCACATCGAGGGGTCGACGATCGGCGACCACTGCCTGATCGCGTCCGGTTCGATCGTGCTCAACGGTTCGGTCATCGGCGCAGGGTCGATCGTCGGAGCAGGTGCCGTCGTCCCGTTCAAGTTCGAGGTTCCGCCGCGGAGCATGGCGCTCGGTGTCCCCGCGAAGATCCGGCAGGGCTACGAGGTCCCCGAGGGGCACCTCGACAGGAACGTGAAGATGTACGCCGCGAACGCGGCCTACTACCGCGAGTCGCTGCGCAGGCTCGACTGATGGCGGCGCCGCTGTCGGACCTCGTCGAGGCAGGATGGGCCGAGGCGCTCGAACCGGTGGCCGGGCGGATCACGGAGATGGGCGCGTTTCTGCGCGCGGAGATCGCCGACGGTCGTGAGTACCTGCCCGCCGGGGAGAACGTCCTGAGGGCGTTCACCCACCCGTTCTCCGAGGTCAAGGTCCTGATCGTGGGCCAGGATCCGTACCCCACACCCGGTCACGCCGTCGGTCTCAGCTTCTCGGTGGCTCCGGAGGTGAAACCGGTGCCGCGCAGTCTCGGCAACATCTTCACCGAGTACAGCAAGGACCTCGGTTACCAGACGCCGACCACCGGCGACCTCACCCCGTGGTCCCGTCAGGGCGTGCTCCTGCTGAACAGGGTTCTCACCGTGCAGCCCGGACTCCCGGCCTCGCACCGGAAGAAGGGCTGGGAGGCGGTCACCGAACAGGCCATTCGCGCCCTCGTGGCGCGCCCCGAACCCCTCGTCGCGATTCTGTGGGGCCGGGACGCGTCCACCCTGAAACCGATGCTCGGCGACGTGCCGACGATCGAGTCGGCGCACCCCTCACCGTTGTCGGCGTCGCGCGGATTCTTCGGTTCGCGGCCGTTCAGCCGCGCGAACGAACTCCTCGACGGCCTGGGCGCGGAACCGGTGAACTGGCAGCTGCCGTAAGCCGCCCGCCCGCGGGACGGCGAGGGCGGCGCGGAGGGACCGTCAGCCCTGCGTTTCCTTCACCGATGCGAAATCCGCACGACGCTTCACTTCACTGATGCGAAATCGGCACGCCTCTTCTCCACGAACGCGTCGACGCCCTCGCGTCCCACCGGGCTGTCGGCCGCGGCGGCGATCGACTCGGCCTCCGCGTCGAGTTGCTCGGCGAGCGTGCGTGACCGCGAATCGCGCACGAGTGTCTTGATCCCCGAGTACGACGACGTCGGGCCGGCCGCGAGGGTGCGGGCGAGCCGGAGCGCCTCGTCCTGGACGACGTCGTCGCCGACGAGGCGGCTGAGGATGCCGAGGCGAACGGCCTCGTCACCGCTGAGAACGGCGTCGGTGATCAGGATCTCACGCGCACGGGCGTCGCCGACGATGCGCGGCAGCGTCCAGGACATTCCGCCGTCCGGCGTGTAGCCGATCGACGGGTAGGCGGGGCGCAGCTTGGTGCCGGGGCCGCCGATCGCGACGTCCGTGAGGCAGACGAGGCTCATGCCGGCGCCCGCCGCCCAGCCGTGGACACCGGCGATCACCGGAACGGTCACGGCGTCGAGCGCCCGAACGAAGTCGTGGAAGACGCCCGCCACCTCGGCGACGCACTCGCTGCGCACCGGTGCGGACGCGAAGGCGCGGACGTTGCCGCCCGCGCAGAAGTTCGGGCCCTCCCCGACGAGGAGGACGCTGCCGATCCGGTCACCGACCGCTTCGAGCGCGCGGGCACCCTGCACCAAACCCTCGCCGTCCAGCGAGGTGCCGTTCTCCGCCGTCGCGATCGTGACGCGCAGGACGCCGTCTTCGAGCTGTACTTTGCTGAATCCATCGAGAGAAGTCACCGTTGCACCCTACGTGGGCCCCTGCCGGTGCCCGTCGTGCCCCGATGCGCTGCGACGATGCCGAATCGGGCCGCAGTCGCGACAGAAAAGAACTGCGCCCCCGACACCGAAGTGTCGGGGGCGCAGTGACATCGCACACAGCGTCGGGTCAGCCCCGAGCAACCTTTCCAGCCTTCAGGCAGGACGTGCAGACGTTGACCTTCCGGGTGTTTCCGGGGGCAACCTCGGCACGAACAGTCTGGATGTTCGGGTTCCAGCGACGGTTGGTACGCCGGTGCGAGTGCGAGACCGACTTACCGAAGCCGGGCCCCTTGGCGCATACGTCGCAGACGGCAGCCATAGTCGCGAACTCCTTCAAGATAGTGAATTGTGAAATTTGCTGGCCTCGTGGAAACAGGGCACAGCAAGTGCGCCCGTAACGAGGCAACCGTGCAAGAGTAGCCGCTCGAGTGGGGAATGGCCAAACCCGGTCCCGAACGGCTCGGACCGCGGGCCCGATCACCGTCCCCCGACTAGTCTGGCGGCACCTTCACCATTCCCCGGCCGGAGAGGACGACTGTGGCCCCTGAGCTCCCGATGGACGGTCGAGTGCTCGAGTTGTGGGCGCGGACCGCCGTCGCGGGACTGGAACGGCGGTGCGAGGAGATCAACAGCCTCAACGTCTTTCCGATCCCGGACTCGGACACCGGCACCAACCTGCTGTTCACGATGCGCGCGGCGCTGGGTGCAATCGACGAGTACGCGGGCGCCGACGGCGGCACCAAGGACGTCCGCCAGGTGGCGATCGCCCTGGCGCGGGGTGCGGTCGCCGGCGCCCGCGGGAACTCCGGGGTGATCCTGTCCCAGGTGCTGCGGGGGGTCGCGGAAGCGGCCGTCGCGTCCGCCGTCGACACCCGGACGGTCCGGACCGGACTGCTGATGGCCACCAACCTGGTGACGGACGCGGTGAGCTACCTGGTGGAAGGCACCATCGTCACCGTGCTGCGCTGTGCCGCCGACGCTGCGGCGGAGTTCCCGGACGAGGCTCCGGTCGCGGACACCGCCCGTGCCGCCGCCGACGCGGCGGCGGCCGCGCTCACCAGGACGCCGTCGCAACTCGAGGTGCTGGGCACCGCAGGCGTCGTCGATGCGGGCGGACTCGGACTCGTGGTCATCCTCGACGCGCTCGTCACCGCCGTCACGGGCGCGCCGCCGGACCGCCCGCCGATCGCACTCCACGTCCCGCGACGCACCCCGTCCGCGCGCCGCGCCGAACCCGTCGCCGTCGGCGAGGTGCAGGCAGCGCACGCGCATCCGGGACCCGGACCCGACTGTGATGAGGGCTCGGACCAGGACTTCGAGGTGATGTACCTGGTCGCGGAGTCCGACGAGGCCCGGATGGCCGGGCTGCGCGGCGCGCTGAACGACCTCGGGGACTCGATCGTGATCGTCGGCGACGGCGACGGCGGCTGGTCGGTGCACGTGCACTGCACGGACGCGGGCGCCGCCGTGGAAGCGGGACTCGCGGCGGGACGCATCCACGGAATCCGGGTCAGCAGCTTCCTCGTGGACGCCCGGGACCAGGGGCTGCTCGTTCCGCCGGTCCGGACACGGCCGGATCAGGGCGAGCGGGGAATCGTCGCCGTCGTGGCCGGAGACGGCGCCGCCGAACTGTTCGCGAGCGAGGGCGCGACGATCCTGCGCTGCGACGACGCCCCCGTCACCCGCGCCCAGCTCCTCGGCGTCATCCGGCAGATGGGACGCACAGAGGTGCTCGTCCTCCCCAACGGCGCGTTGACGGCGCAGGAACTCGTCGCGGTCAGCGCCGCGGCGCGCGACGCCCGGCACGAGGTCCTGTTGCTCGCGACGTCCGCGATGGTGCAGGGACTCGCCTCCCTGGCGGTGCACGATCCCGAGCGCGAGGCGGTGGACGACGCGTTCGCGATGTCCGAGGCCGCCGCCGCCACCCGCTGGGGGTCGCTGCGGATCGCCCGCGAACGTGCCCTCACCTACGTGGGCACGTGCGATCCGGGAGACGGCATCGGACTGATGGGTCACGAGGTGATCGTCATCGAACCGGACGCGGTCGCCGCCGGACGCCGGCTCGTCGACCTCGTCCTCGGCGCTGGTGGAGAACTGGTGACACTCCTGATGGGCTCGGAAGCGCCGGAGGGGCTCGACACCGAACTGGCCGATCACATCTCGCAGCGGCACCCCGGCGTCGAGGTGATGATCTACCACGGAGGACAACCTGGAGATCTGTTGCAACTCGGGGTGGAATGAGGAATTCGATGGCCACATTGTCCGACCGGCTCGATCATCTGCTGGGGAAGAAGACCGCCGACGCGCTCGAGGAGGCGTTCGACATCAGCACGGTCGAGGACCTGCTGCGGCACTACCCGCACCGGTACGCCTCGCAGGGCCGGGAGCTCGCCGAGAAGGACCCGCCGGAGGGCGAGCACATCACGATCATCGCCCGGGTCACGTCCGCGGCCGTCGTGAAGATGAAGAACCGGCCGGGCAGCATGCTCAAGGTGGTCCTGTCGACCGACACCCAGAACGTGGACGTCACCTTCTTCAGCCCGCAGAAGGTCAAGCACGTGATCAAGCCCGGCGTGCGCGCGATGTTCTCGGGAACGGTGAAGTACTTCCGCAGCAAGTGGAGCCTCACCCACCCGAGCTACCTCGTCCTTCCCGAACCCCGCGCGGGCAGCGAGGACCCCGTCGTCAACGTCGGCCGGATACGCGGCGCCGGCGACCTCGCGGGCATCGCCCGGGCGTCGCAGGAAGCCGGAGCCGGGGTCGACATGTCGGTGTTCGACCGCGCGCTGATCCCGCTCTACCCCGCCACCCGGGACGTCGAGAGCTGGACGATCATGAAATGCGTCCGCCAGATCCTGGACCAGCTCGACCACGTCGACGACCCGCTGCCGGAGAACGTCCGGGCCGAACGGGACCTGATCGGACTCGACGAAGCCCTGCGGTCGGTCCACCTGCCCGACACCCGCGAGGACGTCGAGAACGCCCACGACCGGTTGCGGTTCGACGAGGCGACCGCGCTGCAACTGGTGCTCGCCCGTCGCCGCCACGACAACGCCGAGCGGGTCGCACCGGCGTGCTCGCCCGTGCCCGGCGGGATCGCGGACGTGTTCGAGAGCATGCTCCCGTTCCAGCTCACCGACGGTCAGCATTCGGTCGCCGACGAGATCTCCGCCGATCTGGCGCAACCACACCCGATGAGCAGGCTGCTGCAGGGTGAGGTCGGTTCGGGCAAGACGATCGTGGCCCTGCGCGCCATGCTCCAGGTGGTCGACGCCGGCTACCAGTGCGCGCTGCTCGCGCCCACCGAGGTGCTCGCCACGCAGCACGCCCGGTCGCTGCGGGCGATGCTCGGCGCCCTCGCGACCGCCGGGGAACTCGGCGCGCACGAGAAGGCGACACGGGTGGCGCTGCTGACGGGGTCGATGGGCGTCGCCGCCAAACGAACGGCCATGAACGAGGCGATCACCGGCGACGCCGGAATCGTCATCGGCACGCACGCCCTGATCCAGGACAACGTCGAATTCTTCAACCTCGGGATGGTGGTCGTCGACGAGCAGCACCGGTTCGGTGTCGAGCAGCGCGACCGGCTGCGGTCGAGGGCGCGGGAGGGCCTGAGCCCGCACCTGCTGGTGATGACGGCGACGCCGATTCCCCGCACCATCGCGATGACCGTGCTCGGCGATCTGGAGGTGTCGACGCTGCGCCAGCTGCCGAAGGGGCGTTCCCCGATCAAGAGCAGTGTGGTACCCGCGTCCCAGAAGCCGCAGTGGGTCGCGCGGGCGTGGGAACGGATCCGCGAGGACGTGGCCGACGGGCGGCAGGCGTACGTCGTGTGCTCACGGATCGGCGACGGCGAGAAGGGCGACGGCGAGGACGCGTTCGACGAGAAGGCGCCCGAGACGAAGTCCGCCGTCGACGTGTTCGAGGAACTGAGCGGCGACATCATGCCCGACCTGCGGGTGGGACTGCTGCACGGCAGGCTGCCCGCGGACGAGAAGGACGCGGTGATGCGCGACTTCACGGCCGGCGACATCGACGTCCTCGTGTGCACCACGGTGGTCGAGGTCGGAGTCGACGTCCCGAACGCGACGATCATGGTGATCGTCGACGCGGACCGTTTCGGCGTCAGCCAGCTGCACCAGCTGCGCGGACGCGTCGGCCGTGGCAAACACCAGGGGCTGTGCATTCTCGTCACGGAAATGAACCCGGGCGGCCCCGCCTACGAGCGACTGTCGAACGTGGCGTCGACCAACGACGGCTTCGAACTCGCGCAGCTCGACCTCGCCACCCGTCGCGAGGGCGACATCCTCGGTGCGGCGCAGTCGGGCACGACGTCGACGCTGCGGCTGTTGTCGCTGCTCGGCCACGAGGACGTCATCGCGGCGGCGTCCGAGTTCGCGCGGTCGGTGATCGCGGACGATCCGCGGCTCGAGAATCACCCGGGGCTGTCGGCGATGGTGACGTCGGCGCTCGACGCCGACCGCATCGAATATTTGGAGAAAACGTGAGAACTTCGCACGTCTGTTTCGGGTCTGTTGCAGAATTCGCACACGTCAGGGGGGTCTTTGTGAAGTTTGTGGAGAATCTTGCAATGTGGGATGCCTGTTCTCCACGGCCGTCTTCGACGGGGTAGTTTGCTCCAATGTTCTCCAAAGTCCTGGTCGCCAACCGTGGCGAAATTGCGATCCGCGCTTTCCGTGCCGCCTACGAACTAGGTGCTGGAACGGTTGCGGTGTTCCCGTACGAGGATCGGAACTCGATCCACCGTCTGAAGGCCGACGAGAGTTATCAGATCGGCGAGGAGGGACACCCGGTTCGGGCGTACCTCTCCGTCGACGAGATCGTCTCCGCGGCCAAGCAGGCAGGCGCCGATGCCATCTACCCCGGCTACGGCTTCCTTTCCGAGAACCCGGATCTCGCCGCCGCGTGCGCCGAGGCGGGCATCACGTTCGTCGGTCCCTCCGCCGAGGTGCTCGAGCTCACCGGAAACAAGGCGCGCGCGATCGCCGCGGCGAAGGCGGCCGGTCTGCCGGTGCTGGCGTCGTCGGAGCCGTCCGCCGATGTGGACGAGTTGCTGGCCGCGGCCGAGACCATGCAGTTCCCGCTGTTCGTGAAGGCCGTCGCAGGCGGCGGTGGCCGCGGCATGCGCCGGGTCGCCGAGCGGGCACAGCTCAAGGAGTCCATCGAGGCGGCCGCCCGCGAGGCCGAGTCGGCGTTCGGTGACCCGACGGTGTTCCTCGAGCAGGCGGTCGTCGACCCGCGGCACATCGAGGTCCAGATCCTGGCCGACGGTCAGGGCAACGTCATCCACCTGTTCGAGCGGGACTGCTCGCTGCAGCGCAGGCACCAGAAGGTCATCGAACTCGCGCCGGCCCCGAACCTTCCGGAAGAGCTGCGGGCGAAGATCTGCGCCGACGCCGTCGCGTTCGCGAAGGAGATCAACTACTCCTGTGCGGGCACCGTCGAATTCCTCCTCGACACCCGCGGCAACCACGTGTTCATCGAAATGAACCCGCGCATCCAGGTCGAGCACACCGTCACCGAAGAGGTCACCGACGTCGACCTCGTGCAGTCCCAGCTGCGGATCGCGTCGGGGGAGACCCTCGCCGATCTGGGCCTGAGTCAGGACAAGATCACGCTGCGCGGTGCGGCGTTGCAGTGCCGCATCACCACCGAGGACCCGGCCAACGGGTTCCGTCCGGACACCGGCCGGATCACCGCGTACCGCACACCGGGCGGCGCCGGCATCCGTCTCGACGGCGGTGCCACCCTCGGCGCCGAGGTGGGCGCGTACTTCGACTCGATGCTCGTCAAGCTCACCTGCCGCGGCCGCGACCTCGAAACCGCGGTCGCCCGGGCCCGCCGCGCGGTCACCGAGTTCCGCATCCGCGGCGTGTCGACGAACATCCCGTTCCTGCAGGCCGTGCTCGACGACCCCGATTTCAAGGCGGGCCGGGTCACCACCTCGTTCATCGAGGAACGCCCCGAGCTGCTCACGCTGCGCAGCTCCGCCGACCGTGGCACCAAGATCCTGTCCTACCTCGCCGACGTGACGGTCAACAAGCCGCACGGCGAGCGGCCGTCGGCGGTGTACCCGCGCGACAAGCTGCCCCAGATCGACCTGTCCGCCCCGCCGCAGGACGGCAGCCGCCAGAAGCTCCTCGCCCTCGGGCCGGAGGGATTCGCCAAGGCACTGCGGGAGCAGAAGGCACTCGCGGTCACCGAGACCACGTTCCGCGACGCCCACCAGTCGCTGCTCGCGACCCGTGTGCGCACCAGCGGTCTGCTCGACGTCGCCGGGCACGTCGCCCGGATGACCCCGGAACTGCTCTCGATCGAGGCGTGGGGCGGTGCCACCTACGATGTGGCGCTGCGGTTCCTGCACGAGGACCCCTGGTACCGGCTGTCGGCGCTGCGTGAGGCCGTGCCCAACATCTGCCTGCAGATGCTGCTGCGCGGCCGGAACACCGTCGGGTACACCCCGTACCCGGAGAAGGTGACGCGGGCGTTCGTCGAGGAGGCCACGAACAGCGGCATCGACATCTTCCGCATCTTCGACGCCCTCAATAACGTCGACCAGATGCGGCCGGCCATCGACGCCGTCCGCGAGACCGGCACCTCGGTCGCCGAGGTCGCCCTGTCCTACACCGGCGACCTGTCGAACCCGAACGAGAAGCTGTACACCCTCGACTACTACCTGCGCCTGGCGGAGGAGATCGTCGAGGCCGGTGCGCACATCATCGCGATCAAGGACATGGCCGGACTGCTCCGCGCCCCGGCCGCCACCACGCTGGTGACCGCGCTGCGGAAGAACTTCGACCTGCCCGTGCACGTGCACACCCACGACACCCCGGGCGGACAGCTCGCGACGTACCTGGCCGCGTGGCAGGCGGGCGCGGACGCCGTCGACGGCGCGTCGGCCGCACTGGCGGGCACCACCAGCCAGCCGGCGTTGTCGGCCATCGTGGCCGCGGCGGCGCACTCGGAGCACGACACCGGCCTGGACCTGCAGGCCGTGTGCGACCTCGAGCCGTACTGGGAGGCGCTCCGCAAGGTCTACAAGCCGTTCGAGTCCGGGCTGCCCGCCCCCACCGGGCGTGTCTACACGCACGAGATCCCGGGCGGTCAGCTGTCGAACCTGCGCACACAGGCAGTGGCCCTCGGGCTCGGCGACAAGTTCGAGGAGGTCGAGGCCAAGTACGCGGCCGCCGACCGGATGCTCGGCCGCCTCGTGAAGGTCACCCCGTCGTCGAAGGTGGTCGGCGACCTCGCCCTGCACCTCGTCGGCTCCGGTGCCTCCACCGAGGAGTTCAAGGAGAACCCCGCGAAGTTCGACATCCCCGACTCGGTGGTCGGGTTCCTGCGCGGCGAACTGGGCACCCCGCCCGGTGGCTGGCCGGAACCGTTCCGCACCCGGGCACTCGAAGGCCGTGGCGACGCCAAGCCCGAGGTGCCGCTGTCCGCGGAGGACGAGAAGGCCCTCGCGGGCACGTCCGCGGAGCGCCGCGCGACGCTGAACCGGCTGCTGTTCCCCGGCCCGACGAAGGAATTCCTCGAGCACCGGGACAAGTACGGCGACACCTCGCAGCTGTCGGCGAACCAGTTCTTCTACGGACTGCGCCGCGGCGACGAGCACCGGGTCCGCCTCGCGCAGGGTGTCGAGCTGCTCATCGGGCTCGAGGCCATTTCCGAACCCGACGAGCGTGGATACCGCACCGTCATGGCCATCCTCAACGGGCAGTTGCGTCCGGTGTCGGTGCGTGACCGGTCGATCTCCAGTGAGATCCCGGCCGCGGAGAAGGCCGACAAGAACAACCCCGGCCACGTGCCGGCGCCGTTCGCCGGTGTGGTGACCCTCGCCGTCACCGAGGGCCAGCATGTCGCCGCCGGCGACACGATCGCCACCATCGAGGCCATGAAGATGGAAGCGGCCATCACCGCACCCCGCGGTGGCACCGTCTCCCGGCTGGCCATCGGTTCGGTTCAGCAGGTGGAGGGCGGCGACCTCCTCGCCGTCGTGGCGACGGGGGAGTCCGCGAGCGAGTGACTCGGATCATCGCGGGACTCGCAGGCGGTCGACGCCTGCGGGTCCCGCCGAGCGGGACCCGGCCCACCTCGGACCGGGTCCGCGAGGCATTGTTCAGCGCCCTGCACAGCAGGATGGACCTCGAGGGCGCGTCCGTCCTCGATCTCTACGCGGGATCGGGGGCGCTCGGCCTCGAGGCGCTGTCCCGGGGTGCGGATCGCGTCGTCCTCGTCGAGTCCGACTCGAAGGCGACAGGCATCATCAAACACAACGTGACGACGGTCGGCCTGCCCGGCGCGGAAGTCCGCGGCGCCCCGGTGGCCGCGGTGCTCGCGGGCACCGCCGACCGGCCGTACGACCTGGTGATGGCGGATCCGCCATACGCCGTCGACGATGCGGCGGTGCAGACGGTCCTCGGTCACCTGCGGGTGAACGGCTGGGTCGGCGACGGCTCGATCGTGGTGCTCGAGCGGTCGTCGAGGTCACCCGAGACGGCCTGGCCCGACGGCTTCGCGCCCGTCAAGGCGAAGAAGTACGGTGAGGCGAGAATCGAATTGGCGACCTGCTACGGTCTGGACTCATGACTGGCGCTGTCTGCCCCGGATCCTTCGACCCCGTGACCAATGGCCACCTTGACGTGATCGGCAGAGCTGCCGCGCAGTTCGACGAGGTCATCGTGACGGTCATGGTCAACAAGAACAAGCGTGGCCTTTTCACCGTCGAGGAACGCATCGAGATGCTCGAAGACTCGACCGCCGATCTGCCCAACGTGCGGGTCTCCTCCTGGCACGGCCTGCTGGTGGATTACGCCAAGCAGCAAGGGATCACGGCGATCGTCAAGGGCCTGCGCGGTGCCAACGACTTCGACTACGAGCTGCAGATGGCGCAAATGAACCAGAAGCTCAGTGGTGTCGACACCCTCTTCATCCCGACCAACCCCACTTACAGCTACCTGTCGAGTTCGCTCGTGAAGGAAGTGGCCACCTTCGGTGGCGACGTCTCCGACATGCTCCCGGAGAAGGTGCACGCCCGCCTTCTCACGAGGATCGCCGAGCGCGCCGCCGAGAGCAGCTGATACCCGACACACCGGCTGCCAGGACCCGCCCGCGGCGTCCGGTCGTGCAGACTTGCACGAGGAAGGCTGCGCCGACCTGCTGAGGGTCACGGACGATTGGGGTTGCTTGTGTACCGGGTTTTCGAGGCGCTCGACGAACTTGTCGCGATTGTCGAAGAGGCACGCGGCGTACCGATGACCGCCGGCTGCGTGGTTCCCCGCGGCGACGTCCTCGAACTGCTGGACGACGTGCGCGATGCGATTCCCGGTGAACTCGACGACGCCCAGGACGTCCTGGACCACAAGGACAAACTGGTGGGGGACGCCCGCGCCAACGCGGAGAAGACCGTCTCCAGCGCCAACGTCGAAGCGAACTCCACCATCGAGAACGCCCGCGACGACGCCGACCGCATCCTGGCGGATGCGAAGGCGCAGGCCGACCGGATGGTCGCCGAGGCCCGCGCGCACGCCGAGCAGTTGGTCGCCGACGCGCGTGCCGAGGCCGAGTCCTCCGTCGCCGAAGGCCAGCGCGAGTACGACACGCTCACGGGTCGGGCGCGGTCCGAGGCCGATCGCATGATCGAGTCGGGCAAGGCGTCCTACGAGAGGTCCGTCGCGGAGGGCACGGCCGAGCAGGCGAGGCTCGTCTCGCAGACGGAGGTCGTCCAGGCCGCCCACGCCGAGTCGGCCCGGGTGATCGACTCCGCGCACGCCGAATCGGATCGTCTCCGCTCGGACTGCGACCTGTACGTCGACACGAAGCTCGCGGAGTTCGAGGACTTCCTCAACGGCACGGTCCGGTCCGTGGGGCGGGGGCGTCAGCAGTTGCGGACGGGTTCGGGTGTTCCCGACTACGCATCCGACTACGACGTCGACGACCGCCGCGCCGAGCGTCGACGCTGAGCGGCGGAACCCTCGATCGAATTTGGCTCCACCGCGCTCATTGCGTATCGTGGAGTGGTTGCCCTTTGTCGTTTTCCTTTTCTCGAAAGTGAAGCCTGTTGTCATCCCATCGCCACAGCTCATCGCGTTCCCGTCGGGACGCGGACTTCGTGCTGGACACGGTCAAACTCGGCCGTCGTCCCGGTTCGATGCGCACCGTGGACCGGGTGGTGACGGCGCCACAGCGCATCGGTCTCGACCTGATCGCCATCGAGGAAGGATCGGAGATCGATCTGGATCTCCGGTTGGAGGCCGTATCCGAGGGGGTCCTGGTCACCGGTTCCTTGCGAGCCGACACCGTCGGGGAGTGCTCGAGATGTCTCGAGCCGTTCTCCGGCACGGTGGACCTGACCCTCACGGAACTGTTCGCGTACCCGGACAGCACCACGGAAGAGACCACGGAGGAGGGGGAGGTCTATCACGTCGTCGACGACGAGATCGACCTCGAACCCGTCGTGATCGACGCCGTCGGCCTTGCACTGCCATTGCAGCCGCTCTGCAGTGACGACTGCCAAGGATTGTGCCCAGAATGTGGCGTTCGCCTGGCGATTGCCGAATCTGGCCACGGGCATGACATACTTGATCCTCGCTGGGCTGGTCTTGCAGCCAAATTTGGCGTGGATTCGGAACCCAGCAAGAATCTTGTGAACAACGAAGCCGAGGAGAAGTAGAAGTGGCTGTCCCCAAGCGCAGAATGTCGCGATCCAACACGAGGTCGCGTCGCAGCCAGTGGAAGACCACTGTGCCTACCCTCGTCACCTGCCCCAACCGTGGCTGCGGCGAGAAGACGCTGCCCCACGTCGCGTGCCCGTCGTGTGGCACATACAAGGGCCGCCAGGTCACTGCCGCCGTCTAATTCTCCACGGAGAGGCGTTGTGACGAGCGACATCAGTAATACACCCGCCGGCGGCGAGGAGGATCACGCATCCCTCCTCGCCGCCCTCGGCGTAGAAATCGAGCCTTCACTGCTCACCCTGGCGCTGACGCACCGCTCGTATGCGTACGAGAACGGTGGTCTGCCCACCAACGAGCGTCTCGAGTTTCTCGGTGACTCCGTACTCGGAGTCACCGTCACGGAGAAGCTCTACCTCGCGCACCCCGATAAATCCGAGGGCGACCTCGCGAAGATCCGGGCGAGCATCGTGAACATGCACGCGCTCGCGGAAGTGGCGCGCAGCCTCGGTGAGGGCGGTCTCGGTGCCCATCTCCTACTCGGGAAGGGCGAGGAGATGACCGGCGGCCGCGACAAGCCGAGCATCCTGGCCGACGGCATGGAGTCGATTCTCGGCGCCATCCACCTCGAGCACGGAATCGAGACGGCGCGACGCGTCGTACTCGATCTCTTCAGCGACCTCCTCCAGCGAGCCCCCCGCCTCGGCGCGGGCCTGGACTGGAAGACGAGCCTGCAGGAGCTGACCGCGGAGCGTGGCGTCGGAGTTCCGGCGTACGAGATCACCGCGACGGGTCCGGATCACGACAAGGAGTTCACCGCCACCGTGATCGTCGGCGGCAAGCCCCTCGGCGTCGGTATCGGCCGCTCCAAGAAAGAGGCCGAGCAGAAGGCCGCGAGCACGGCGTGGAACGCGTTGTCCGACGCGGGCCCCGACGTAGCGACCGACGACGTCAGTGCCTGAACTACCCGAAGTCGAGGTGGTCCGGCGCGGACTCGAACGCCACATCGTGGGGGCGTCGATCGATTCCGTGGACATCCTGCACCCGCGGGCGATCCGGCGTCACCTGCCCGGCGCGGCCGACCTCGCCGGACAGCTCACCGGCGAACGTATTGCAGGCGCCGACCGCCGCGGAAAGTATCTGTGGCTGGTCCTCGAACCCAGCACGGTCGCACTCGTGGTCCATCTGGGTATGAGTGGTCAAATGCTCGTGCAGCCACCGGAATTGCCGACCGAGAAGCATCTGCGCATCCGGGCCCGGCTCGATTCCGGTCTCGACCTCCGGTTCGTGGACCAACGGACGTTCGGAGGCTGGGCGCTCGCGCCCCTCGTCGAGGTCGACGGCTCACTCGTGCCGGACTCGGTGGCGCACATCGCCCGCGACCCACTGGATCCGCGTTTCGACCTCGCGGCCACCGTGAAGGTGGTGCGCGGCAAGCACACCGAGATCAAACGTGTGCTGCTGGACCAGACCGTCGTCTCCGGCATCGGCAACATCTACGCGGACGAGGCGTTGTGGCGCGCGCAGATCCACGGAAATCGGCTCACCGACAGGCTGACCGGTCCCCGGATTCGTGCTGTGCTCACCGCCGCCCAGCAGGTCATGCGCGAGGCACTCACCCAGGGCGGCACGTCCTTCGACGCGTTATACGTGAACGTCAACGGCGAGTCGGGCTACTTCGACCGCTCCCTGTCCGCCTACGGTCAGGAGGATCGCCCGTGCCCTCGCTGCGGCACCGCGATCCGGCGGGAGAAGTTCATGAACCGCTCGTCGTTCAGTTGCCCGAAGTGCCAGCCGGCGCCACGGAGAAGCCCGGCGCGATGACCTGGGTGAGTTCGGCGGGCGCGGGTTCCTCGACGACCTGTCCGTCGGAGTCGTGGCGCGGCGTCGCCTTGGCGTCGAAGTAGTCGCCGCCCTTGCGTTTCACGTCGTCGGTTCCCCATTCGCGGTGGCGGGGAACCGGTGCCATCCTCGGAATGTGCTTGCGGCAGTGGATGTATGCCTCCTCCACGTCCACCACCACCCAGCGTTCGGGGATCCGCCCGCCGGAGTGGTCCATCGGCAGGTCCGCGATCTCGGAGCGAAGGACCTCGTCGTCGACGATCCGGGCCGAACCGTTCACGTGCAGTCCGATGAGGTCCTGCACGAAGTCCACGAGAATGATTCCGACGTGCGGGTTTTCCAGGATGTTGCCGAGGCTCGCCATGACGCCGTTGCCACGGTACTCCGGGTACGCGAGGGTTTTCGAGTCGATGACGTGCATGAATCCCGGTGTCCCGGCACGCAGGCTGTTGTCGCACTCGCCGGACGCGTCGGCGGTGGCGATGAACGCGATCTCCTGGCGTCCGACGAACTCGATCATCGTCGGATTGAGATGGTCCAGCATCTGATCCGAGTAGAACTTGGCGGCCCGATCCCCGGTGCCGTACTCGGATTGGAGTCGGCGTTCTCCCGCACTACCGATCTGGCCCATCTGCATTCCCCGCTACGTCTCGGCGTCATTGGTCGGTTCACCCTACGGCCCACCGGTTCCCACTGCCGAGAATCGGCGTTCACAAATCAGTGGAAACCGCTGCCGCCCACCCGCCTACCTGGCGTTGTGCCCGTCGGTGGCAGGATTGAGCGCATGGCAGAACAGACTTCCGACACGACGGCGCCCACCTCACTGTGGGTCGAGCGAACGGGCACCCGGCTGTACACCGGCCGCAGCTCCCGCGGCGCCGAGGTCCTGATCGGCTCCGAGGGCGTGGAGGGCGTGTTCACTCCCGGGGAACTCCTGAAGATCGCGCTCGCCGCGTGCAGCGGAATGAGCTCGGACTTCCCGCTGTCGCGGCGCCTGGGCGACAACTACGAGGCCACCATCCGGGTGTCCGGCGCCGCCGACCGGGAGAACGAGGTGTACCCGCAGCTCGACGAGGTGCTCGAGCTCGATCTCAGCGAACTCGACGCCGACGCGCAGGAGCGTCTGGTCACGCTCGTGGAACGGTCGGTCGACAAGGTGTGCACGGTCGGGCGGACACTGAAGGCCGGGACGAAAGTGACGTTGACCGTCGAGAAGGAACAATGATGCGGCGTGAGCTCGCCGCACTCGCGGGCGGGTCTGCCCTCTGCGCCGGTCTGCTCGTGGTCGCGCCTGCTGCGGCCGGGCCCGCGTTCTCGCCCCCCGGCGGCGCCTGCACCCCGTGGTCGGTGTCGGAGGTGACGTCCGGCGCGGGCGTACTCGAGAACCTGGCCTTCGACGGCGCGGGCACCATGCTGGTGTCGCGGACGGGCCTGGTGGGCGGCGGAGCCCTGGACGGCGTCAGCCCCGACGGCACCGTCACCCCGATCGTGCCCGAGGTCGAGTCGCCGGGCGGGATCGCCGTGGACGGCGCCGACGCGTACTTCGCCACGGGGAATTCCTTCGCCTCCGGGGTCACGGGTTCGACGACCGGCACCGTCGACGTCGTGAACATCGACACCGGTGACACCAGCACCGTGGCCGAGGGGCTCGTCATGCCGAACGGGCTCGTCCGGCTGAGCAACGGCGACATCCTCACCGCGCGGAATCTCGGCTCCGGCGCCGGACTGACCCGCGTCCCGGCCGAGGATCCCCACACACCGGAGGTCGTGCGCACCGATCTGGGAACGGTCGACGGACTCGCCGTGCACGACGGCAACGTGTACACGGTCACGACGTTCGACACCACGACCACGCTGCGCATCCTCCGCGAGGACGACCTGCGCGGTCCCGTCGTGTCCGTCGAGTTGCCCGGCTCCGGGCCACTCAACGCGGCCGACGACCTCACCGTCGGACCGGACGGGATCGTGTACGTCGCGTACAACGGCGGCGGCAAGGTGGTCCGCGTCGATCCGGCGACGGGGGAGAGCTGCGCGCTGGCGTCCGGACTGCCCCTCGTGTCCTCGGTGCGCTTCGGCGCCGGACCGGGCTGGGACCCGGACGCGCTCTACGCCACCAGCTTCACGGGGAAGATCTACAAGCTCGAACGGTCGTGACGGACATGGAGAGAATGACCGCATGGGTGCACGGGTACGTGCAGGGCGTCGGATTCCGGTGGTGGACCCGCGCCCGCGCACTCGAGCTCGGCCTCGTCGGATACGCGGCCAACCAGAAGGACGGGCGGGTACTCGTCATCGCCGAGGGACCCCGGGACAAGCTGGACACCCTGCTGACGCTGTTGCGGTCGGGAGACACGCCGGGCGCGGTGGATCTCGTCGTGGAGCAATGGGATTCCCCCCGCGGCGACCTCACCGGGTTCGTCGAACGGTGAACCGAAGGTAAAGTTCTCCGTCATGCATCTGAAGAGTCTGACGCTGAAGGGATTCAAATCCTTTGCGTCCGCAACGACTCTGCGATTCGAGCCGGGAATCACCTGTGTCGTAGGGCCGAACGGGTCGGGTAAGTCCAACGTCGTCGACGCCCTCACCTGGGTCATGGGTGAGCAGGGGGCGAAGGCGCTGCGCGGTGGCAAGATGGAAGACGTCATCTTCGCCGGCACCGCCGGGCGGGCGCCCCTCGGGCGCGCCGAGGTGACGCTGACCATCGACAACTCCGACGGCGCCCTGCCGATCGACTACTCCGAGGTATCGATCACCCGGCGCATGTTCCGTGACGGCGCCGGCGAATACGAGATCAACGGCAGCTCGTGCCGGCTGATGGACGTGCAGGAACTGCTCAGCGACTCCGGTATCGGCCGGGAGATGCACGTGATCGTCGGGCAGGGCCGCCTCGCCGCCATCCTCGAATCGCGCCCGGAAGACCGGCGCGCGTTCATCGAGGAGGCCGCCGGGGTGCTCAAGCACCGCAAACGCAAGGAAAAAGCGGTCCGCAAACTCGACGCGATGCAGGCCAACCTGGCGCGCCTGAACGACCTCACGGCGGAACTGCGGCGCCAGCTCAAACCACTCGGGCGGCAGGCCGAGGTGGCGCGCCGCGCGCAGACCGTGCAGGCCGACCTGCGCGATGCGAAGCTGCGGCTCGCGGCCGACGACCTGGTGACGCGGCGTGAGGAGCTGGCCGACCAGGCGCAGGACGAGAAGGTCGCCCGCGAACAGCACGACCAGGTCACCGAGGCGCTCGACGAGGCCAATCTCGAGTTGGGACGGCACGAGCAGGAACTGTCGAGGCTCACACCGGGTGCCGAAGCGGCCGCGCAGACGTGGTTCCAGCTGTCGGCGCTCGCGGAGCGCGTCAACGCGACCATCCGCATCGCCCGCGAGCGGGCGCGCCACCTCGACTCCGAGCCGTCCGCGAACCGCGGTCAGGATCCGGACGAGATGGAGACCCGCGCCGACCGGATCGCCGCGGAGGAAATGGAACTCGTCGAAGCCGTCGAAATGGCCCGCGCGGCGCTGGACGCGGCCAAGGAGCAACTGGCGCTGGGGGAGGAGACCGCTGCCGACGCGGAACGGGCCCACATGGCGGCGGTGCGGGCGATCGCCGACCGCCGGGAAGGCCTGGCCCGGCTGTCCGGGCAGGTCGACACGCTGCGCACCCGCGCCGACTCCGTCGACGCCGAAGTGTCCCGGCTGACCGTCGCGATCGACGAGGCCCGGCAGCGCGGCGACGCCGCGCAGTCCGAGTTCGAGGTCGTCCAGGACGAGATCGGCGACCTCGACGCCGGTGAACTCGGGCTCGACTCCCACCACGAGCGTGCCGTCGAGGCGCTGCGTCTGATCACCGAACGCGTCACCGAACTCCAGGCCGAAGAACGCGCCGCCGGGCAGGAAGTGGCGTCGCTGCGCGCCCGGATCGACGCGCTGTCGATGGGCCTCGAACGCAAGGACGGCGCCGGCTGGCTCGTCGAGAACCGGGGCGAGCACGGAATCCGGGGACCGATCGGTGGCCTCATCACCGTCGAGAAGGGGTACGAGGGTGCCGTCGCGGCAGCGATGGGCCCCGCCGCGGACGCCGTCGTCGCCGAATCCCTCGATGCCGCCCGCGGCGCGGTCGGTGCGCTGAAGGAGACGGACAGCGGTCGGGCGTCCCTGGTCATCGGCACCGATCAGGCCGTGTCGAACGGCGGGCACCTGGATTCCGGTGCCCGGTGGGCCGTCGACGTCATCGACTGCCCCGCCGAACTGCGGACCGGGCTCGCGGCTCTTCTGGGCGGAGTGGTCGTGGTCGACTCCCTCGACGACGCCGTCGCACACGTCCGGCGCAGACCCGACGTGCGTGCCGTCACCCGCGACGGTGATCTCCTCGGGGCGGGCTGGATGAGCGGCGGCTCGGACCGCCAGCCGAGCACCCTCGAGGTCCAGGCCGCCATCGACAACTCGGTGCAGGACCTCGCCCGCGCCGAACGTCGCGCCGAGGAATTGTCCGCGGCACTGTCCGGTGCCGTCGCGGAACAGGCCGACCGCCAGGAGAACGCCGAGCAGGCACTGGCCGCGCTGAACGAGTCCGACGCCGCGATGTCGGCCATCTACGAACGCCTCGGCCGCCTCGGCCAGGCCGCCCGCGCCGCGCACGCCGAATCCGATCGACTCATGGCGCAGCGGGACAAGGCCGAGAGCGGTCGCGAGGACACGCTCACCGCGCTGGCCGAACTCGAGGAACGGTTGCGGATGGCGGAACAGGACGCCTCGCCCGCCGGCGCCGACACGGGTGGTTCCGATTCGACGAGCATCGATCGCGAGATGGCGGCCGCGGCCCTGGCGGAAGTGCGGGCCGTGGAGGTCGAGGCGCGGCTGTCCGTGCGCACGGCCGAGGAACGGGCCGAGTCCGTGCGCGGCAAGGCCGATTCGCTGCGCCGCGCCGCCCAGGTGGAACGCGACGCGCGTGCCCGCGCGGAACGCGCGATGAAGGCCCGGCAGAACGCCGCCGCCGTCGCAGCGGCGGTCGCCGAGTCAGGACAGCGGGTCGCCGAGCACCTCGGAGAGGTCGTCGACTCGGCGATGGCACACCGGGACGAACTCGCCCGGGCCCGCACCGAGCGGACGACCCAACTCGAACAGGTGAAGGAGAGGGTGCGTCAGCTGGCCGGACAGCTGGCGTCGCTCACCGACGCTGTGCACCGCGACGAGGTGGCCCGCGCCCAGGCCGCACTGCGCATCGAACAACTCGAGGAGGCGATCCTCGACCAGCACGGGATCGGCCTGGACGATCTGATCGCCGAATACGGTCCCGATGTCGCGCTGCCGCCGTCCGCACTCGAGATGGAGGAGTACGAGCAGGCGAAGGAGCGCGGCGAACAGGTCACGATGCCCGCACCGGTTCCGTACGACCGAACCACGCAGGAACGTCGCGCCAAACGTGCCGAGAAGGACCTGGCGACGCTCGGGAAGGTCAACCCGCTGGCGCTCGAGGAGTTCGCCGCGCTCGAGGAGCGCTACAACTTCCTCTCGACACAGCTCGAGGACGTGAAGACCGCCCGCAAGGACCTCCTCGGTGTCGTCGCCGACGTCGATGCCCGCATTCTGCAGGTGTTCACCGAGGCCTATGCGGACGTCGAACGCGAATTCGTCCAGGTCTTCGCGAAACTGTTCCCCGGCGGCGAGGGCAGGCTGGTGCTCACCGACCCGTCCGACATGCTGACGACCGGCATCGAGGTGGAGGCCCGGCCGCCCGGCAAGAAGGTCAAGCGGCTGTCGTTGCTCTCCGGCGGTGAGAAATCGCTCACGGCCGTGGCGATGCTCGTGGCGATCTTCCGCGCCAGGCCGTCTCCCTTCTATGTGATGGACGAGGTGGAAGCCGCGCTGGACGACACCAACCTGCGTCGCCTCATCGGATTGTTCGAGCAGCTGCGGGAGAAGTCCCAGCTGATCGTCATCACCCACCAGAAGCCGACGATGGAGGTGGCCGACGCGCTGTACGGCGTCAGTATGCGCGGCGACGGCATCACCACCGTCATCTCCCAGCGGCTCCGTGGCCAGGACATGGTGGCCGCAGACGCCTGATTCCGGCACCGACGGGGACCCTGCGCCCGGCGAGGCAGTGCGCGACGGAATCCGGAGCCTGAAACAATGGGCGGCGTGACTACCGGAGCTTGGATTGCCATCGCGGCCGCACTGGCCGTACTTCTCGTCGTTCTCGTCGTCGGGTCCCTGCTGTATCGGCGTCGCCGGATCTCCCTCAAGGCGCCGGACACCCCGCAGGTCACCACGGCGGAGAAGGACCGTTCGGGCAGTTACCGCGCCGACGGCGGCTTCAACTTCAGCCAAGGGTCGACGGCGACGGCGCCGCCCCGCGAGGTGGTGCCGGAGCCGGTGCTGCCCGAACCGGTGCCGGAACCCACGATCACCCCCGAACCGGAGGTCGTGGCGCCTCCGGAGCCGGAGAAGGCCCCCGCACCGGAGAAGGCACCCGAAAAGGAACCCCAGAAGCCGACTGCCCCGCCGGAGCCGGTCACGTACGAACCGGTGGTCTCCCCGGAGGTCGAACCGGAACCCGAGGTCGCGCCCACGCCCGAGCCCGAACCGGCTCCCGCGGCACCCGCGCTCGACGTCATCGCTCCCACCGAAGGCCGCCTCGACCGTCTGCGTGGGCGTCTGTCCCGTTCGCAGTCCGCGGTGGGCAAGAGCCTCCTGGGACTGCTCGGCGGCGGTGACCTCGACGAGGACTCCTGGGAAGAGGTGGAGGACACGCTCCTCATCGCCGACCTCGGCTCGGCGACCACCACGAAGATCGTCACTTCGCTGCGTGAGCAGATGGCGTCGCGCAGCGTTCGCACCGAGGCCGACGCTCGCGCACTGCTTCGCGAGGTCCTGGTCTCCGAACTCCGTCCGGAACTCGACCGCTCCATCCGCGCCCTTCCACACGACGACCACCCGGCGGTCCTGCTCGTCGTCGGCGTGAACGGCACCGGCAAGACCACCACCACGGGCAAGCTCGCACGTGTTCTCGTGGCCGACGGCAGGCGCGTCCTGCTGGGCGCCGCCGACACGTTCCGTGCGGCCGCCGCGGACCAGTTGCAGACGTGGGCCGAACGGGTCGGCGCCGAAGTGGTGCGCGGGAAGGAAGCCGCGGATCCGGCGGCCGTCGCGTTCGACGCGGTGGCCAAGGGGATCGACAACGGCGTCGATGTCGTGTTGATCGACACCGCGGGCAGGCTGCACACCAAGACGGGCCTGATGGACGAGCTCGGCAAGGTCAAGCGGGTCATCGAGAAGAAGGCGTCGGTCGACGACGTCCTCCTGGTCCTCGACGCGACCATCGGCCAGAACGGCCTGGCGCAGGCGCGGGTGTTCGCCGAGGTCGTCGACATCACCGGTGTCGTGCTCACCAAGCTCGACGGCACCGCCAAGGGCGGCATCGTGTTCCAGGTTCAGCACGAACTCGGGGTCCCGGTGAAGCTCGTCGGACTCGGTGAGGGTGCCGACGATCTGGCGCCGTTCGAGCCGGGAGCCTTCGTCGACGCGTTGCTCGGTTAGCGGGGATCCCGCGGTCTTCTCGGGGTCCCGGACGGCTCCGGGGACCTGAAACCGACTGCAAATCGCCTGGCGAAACGTGTACGCAACAAAATAGGCCAATGCGTTCACGCGCGCGAAACAGTGCAGTGGCACAGCCGAAACACCAACTGAGCACCCTTCTTCTCAGGTCGTCAGCCGCAACCGGCTGGGCAGAGAAGGAGGAGGCTCAAGGTGGATTTCCCCACTATCGGTGCACCGGACACCGGGGACACAGCGTGGATGCTGACCAGCGCCGCGCTCGTGTTGCTCATGACTCCGGGTCTTGCGTTCTTCTACGGCGGCATGGTGCGGGCCAAGAGCGTGCTGAACATGCTCATGATGAGCATCAGCGCGATGGGTGTCGTCGGCATCCTGTGGGTTCTCTACGGCTACTCCATGGCGTTCGGAGAGGACAAGGGGAACCTTGTCGGTGATCCGTTCCAGTACTTCGGCCTCAAAGGATTGATCGGCGGGTCCTACCTCGCCGAGACCGACGACGCCGGTTCGGTCATCGCCGATTCCGCGATCCCGCTCGTCGGCACCATCCCCGCGACGGTGTTCGTCGCGTTCCAGGCCATGTTCGCGATCATCACAGTCGCCCTCATCTCGGGTGCCGTCGCAGATCGCCTGCGGTTCGGTTCCTGGCTGCTGTTCGCCGGGCTCTGGGCGACGGTCGTGTACTTCCCCGTGGCGCACTGGGTCTTCGCCTTCGACGGCGTCACCGCCGAGAACGGCGGGTGGATCGCCAACAAACTCGCCGCGGTCGACTTCGCGGGTGGTACCGCTGTCCACATCAACGCCGGCGCCGCAGGCCTCGTTCTCGCGATCATCCTCGGCAAGCGCAAGGGATGGCCGGGAACCCCGTTCCGTCCGCACAACCTGCCCTTCGTGATGCTCGGCGCAGGCCTGCTGTGGTTCGGCTGGTTCGGCTTCAACGCCGGTTCAGCCGTCGGTTCCAACGGAATCGCGGGCGCAACCTTCATCACGACGGTGATCGCAACGTGCGCGGCGATGCTCGCCTGGCTCCTGGTCGAGCGGATTCGCGACGGCCACGCCACCACGCTCGGCGCGGCTTCCGGAATCGTGGCCGGCCTGGTTGCCATCACGCCTTCCTGCTCCTCGGTGAACGTCCTCGGTGCACTCGCGATCGGCGTCGTGGCCGGCGCACTCTGCGCTCTCGCCGTCGGACTCAAGTTCCGCTTCGGGTTCGACGACTCGCTCGATGTCGTCGGTGTTCACCTGGTCGGTGGCATCGTCGGAACGCTGATGGTCGGCCTGGTCGCGACGGCCGAGGCGCCCGCGGGTGTTGTCGGACTGTTCTATGGTGGAGGCCTCGACCAACTCTGGCGTCAGGCAGTGGGCGCCGGAGCAGTACTGCTTTACTCGCTCGTCGGTACGGCCGTCGTCGCATTGATCGTGAAGTTCACGATCGGGCTGCGGCTCAGCGACGAGGGTGAATCACTTGGAGTGGACGAGTCGGAACACGCAGAAACCGCCTACGATTTCGCCGCTCTCGGCGGAAACTCGGCAGCCGCTCGTGTATCCGGCAAGGAGGGATGAGGAAATGAAGCTGATCACAGCAATTGTCAAGCCGTTCACTCTGGAGGACGTCAAGACGGGACTCGAGCAGGCGGGCGTCCTCGGCATGACTGTCAGTGAGGTTCAGGGGTACGGCCGGCAGAAGGGCCACACCGAGGTCTACCGAGGCGCCGAGTACTCGGTCGATTTCGTACCGAAGGTCCGGGTCGAGGTCGTCGTGGACGACGCTGCTGTGGACAAGGTCGTCGAGGTGATCGTCGAGGCGGCACGCACCGGCAAGATCGGTGACGGCAAGGTGTGGGTCTCACCGGTCGAGTCGGTCATCCGGGTACGCACCGGGGAACGCGGCGCGGATGCGCTCTGACCCCAACGGGTCCGGTAAGACCGGCCCTGGTCCCGTCGCCAAGGCGACGGAACCAGGGCCGGTTGCGTCAGGCGGATCGGACGAAGCGGCGGACCTGGCCCGCGCACGCAGGCAACTGCTCACCGGCGGCCCCGAGACCGGCCCCGGCACAAGGAATCCGGCAGGTCACGGACGTCGGCTCGACGCGGCTGCGCTGCGTCATGCGCTCGTCGACCTGCACGAGTTCTGGTTGACCACAAAGGGTGCCGAACTCGGCATCAAACCGGACAGCGGGTTCGCGCTCGTCGCGGTCGGAGGGCTCGGCAGGCGGGAGATGCTGCCGTACTCGGACCTCGACCTCCTCCTGCTCCACGACGACATGGATCCGGCGGTGGTCTCGCAGGTGGCCGACCAGCTCTGGTATCCGTTGTGGGACGCGCACATCAAGCTCGACCACAGCGTCCGCACCATCCCTCAGGCGCTGCAGGTGGCGGACACGGACATCACCGCAGCCCTGGGAATGCTCGAGGCGCGCCACATCGTCGGCGACGTCGAGCTGACCAATCTGCTCATCAGCGGGGTGCGCAGGCAGTGGCGCACCGACATCCGCAACCGCTTCGACGGCCTCATCGAACAGACGCAGGCCCGCTGGGAACGCAGCGGCCAGATCGCCCACCGCGCCGAGCCCGACCTCAAGAGCGGTCGCGGTGGACTGCGGGACGTGCAGTTGCTCAACGCGCTGTCCATCGCGCAGCTCACCGACGGCATGCCCGGACTCGGTCCGGAGTCGCCCGGCGGGGGACTGGCGCTCGCGCATCGGCGGCTCCTCGACGTCCGCACCGAACTGCACCGGGTGGCGGGACGCTCGCGCGATCAGTTGCGGGCGCAGGACGCCGACGAGATCGGCGCCGCACTCCGGATCGGCGATCGGTTCGACCTCGCGCGCATGCTCAGCGACGCCGCGCGCACCATCAGCTACTCCGTCGACGTCGGGGTACGGACGGCAGGCCATGCACTGCCGCGGCGCGGACTGGCGCGGTTGCGCCGACCACCGGTGCGGCGGCCCCTCGACGAGGGAGTCGTCGAGCACGCCGGTGAAGTGGTGCTGGCCCGCGACGCCCGGCCCGCGAAGGACCCCGGCCTCGTGCTGCGGGTCGCGTCCGCGTCGGCGACGACGGGGATGCCGATGTCGGCGTCCACTCTGAATCGCCTGGCCGACAACGCCCCCGAGCTGCGTGAGCCGTGGCCGAAGGAGGCCCTGAACGACCTGCTGGTGATGCTCGGTTCCGGTAGCCGTGCCGTCGCCGCGATCGAGGCCCTCGATCGCACCGGACTGTGGGGCAGGCTGCTTCCCGAGTGGGGTGCCGTCCGGGACCTGCCGCCGCGGGACGCGGTGCACACGTGGACGGTGGATCGCCACCTCGTCGAGACCGCGGCCTACGCCAGTGGGTTCACCACCCGCGTCGCCCGCCCGGATCTGCTGATGCTCGGCGCGCTGCTGCACGACATCGGCAAGGGCCGCGGCGGCGACCACAGTGTGGTCGGCGCGGAACTGGCCACCCAGATCGGCAAGCGGCTCGGTTTGTGGCCGTCCGACGTCGCGCTGCTGACGGCGATCGTGCGCCACCATCTTCTGCTGCCGCACACCGCGACGCGGCGGGACCTCGACGATCCCGAGACTGTCGAGAGGGTGGTGGAGGCGCTCGGCGGTGACGGCGTTCTGCTGGAACTGCTGCACGCGCTGGCGGAGGCGGATTCGCTGGCGACCGGTCCCGGGGTGTGGGGCGACTGGAAGTCCTCGCTCATCGGGGAACTCGTGCGCCGCTGCCGTCTGGTCATGGCGGGGGAGGTGCTTCCCGCACCCGATCCGCTCGATCCGGAGCACGTCGCTCTGGCGGCGACGGGGGGCGTGCACGTCGCACTGGTCCCCGCCGACAGTCCGCACACGTTTGTGGTCACGGTCATCGCGCCCGACCAGCGCGGTCTGCTGTCGAAGGCGGCGGGCGTGCTCGCGCTGCATTCCCTGCGGGTCTATTCCGCCTCGCTGGGCGGTGCCGAGGGTTCGGCGGTCAACTCGTTCGTCGTGTCCCCGCGGTTCGGGGCGCCGCCGCAGGCGGGACTGCTGCGGCAGGAGCTGATCCGCGCACTGGCGGGGGAGCTGAACCTCTTGGAGATGCTGACCGCCAAGGAGGAGGAGGCCCGCGAGAGCCAGCGCGTGGCCGCCGTCGAGGAACGGGGCGAGGCCGCGGTTCCGGTGCAGTACGCGCAGGCGCCGCCGCGGGTCATCTGGTTCGACACGGCGTCGCCCGGCGAGGTGATCCTCGAGCTCAGGGCCGAGGACCGGCTGGGGCTGCTGTGCAGGCTGGCCGACGCGTTCGACACGTGCGGCGCGGACGTCCGGTGGGCGCGGGTGACCACTCTGGGTTCGTCGGTGATCGACTCGTTCTGCCTCGATGTCGGCGGCGGGGACACCCGGGCGAGCCGGGAACAGGTCGAGAGCGCGATCCTCGGCGTCGTCCCGCTCACCAAGCCGAAGAAACGGGAGGGCAGCGGGGGAGAATGAACGACCGGACGTGAGCGGCTAGGCTGGTGCCCGAGAATATCCACCGCACACTCGTATGACTTCAGGAGCGCACTCGGTGTTCGAATCCCTTTCCGACAGGTTGACCGGAGCCCTCAAGGATCTGCGTGGCAAGGGTCGCCTTTCCGGAGCCGACATCGATGCCACCTGCCGTGAGATCCGGTTGGCCCTGCTCGAGGCAGACGTCGCGCTGCCCGTCGTCCGCTCGTTCATCGCCAAGATCAAGGAACGCGCCAAGGGCGTCGAGGTCTCGGCGGCGCTGAACCCGGCGCAGCAGGTCGTCAAGATCGTCAACGAGGAACTCGTCGGGATCCTCGGTGGCGAGACCCGCCGGCTGGTGTTCGCCAAGACACCGCCGACGGTCATCATGCTCGCCGGTCTGCAGGGTTCCGGTAAGACCACCCTCGCGGGCAAGCTCGCGAAGTGGCTGCGCGACCAGGGGCACACCCCGCTGCTCGTCGCCTGCGACCTGCAGCGTCCCGGCGCCGTCACCCAGCTCCAGATCGTCGGTGAGCGCGCGGGCGCCACGGTGTTCGCGCCGCACCCCGGCACGTCCATCGGCGGCGGCGACAACGAGCTGGGTATCACTGCGGCCGACCCGGTCGAGGTGGCCCGGGCCGGTGTCGAGGAAGCCCGCACCAAGCAGTTCGACGTGGTCATCGTCGACACCGCGGGTCGCCTGGGTATCGACGCCGACCTGATGGCGCAGGCCGCGGGGATCCGCGACGCCGTGAACCCCGACGAGACGATCTTCGTTCTCGACGCAATGATCGGTCAGGACGCGGTCAGCACCGCCGAGGCGTTCCGCGAAGGTGTCGGATTCACCGGTGTCGTGCTCACGAAGCTCGACGGCGACGCCCGCGGTGGCGCCGCGCTCAGCGTCCGCGAGGTCACCGGGCAGCCCATTCTGTTCGCGTCCACGGGTGAGAAGCTCGAAGACTTCGACGTCTTCCACCCCGACCGCATGGCCAGCCGCATCCTCGGCATGGGTGACGTGCTCAGCCTCATCGAGCAGGCGGAGCAGGTCTTCGACCAGAAGCAGGCCGAGGCCACCGCGCAGAAGATCGGCTCCGGCCAGCTGACCCTCGAAGACTTCCTCGAGCAGATGATGGCCGTCCGCAAGATGGGTCCCATCGGCAACCTCCTGGGCATGCTCCCGGGTGCGGGGCAGATGAAGGACGCTCTGGCGAACGTCGACGAGAAGCAGCTCGACCGGGTGCAGGCGATCATCCGCGGTATGACTCCCGCCGAGCGCGACGACCCGAAGATCATCAACGCGTCCCGCCGCCTGCGGATCGCCAACGGTTCCGGCGTGAAGGTCTCCGACGTCAATCAGCTCGTGGACCGCTTCTTCGAGGCCCGCAAGATGATGGCCGCGATGGCCGGGCGCATGGGCATGCCGGGTGCCCGCAAGCCGCAGCGCAGCAAGAAGGGCAAGAAGGGCAAGAAGGGCGGCAAGGGGCCGACGCCGCCGAAGGTGCGCGGAGGATTCCCCGGTGGCCTGCCCGGCGGGTTCCCGGGTATGCCGCCCGGAGGTCTCCCCGCGGGGATGCCCGACCTGTCGAACATGCCTAAGGGCCTCGACGAGTTGCCGCCCGGACTGGAGGGCATCGACCTGTCCCGGCTGAAGCTGCCGAAGAAGTAGCCGATGGCTGCACTGCATTTCCGGGGCACCGGTCTGCCCGACGAACAGCCGGTCGAGTTCTGGGTCGACAGCGGTGTGATCTCGACGGAGCCGATTCCGGGCGCCGATACTGTCTGCGAGTCTGGGTGGATCGTTCCCGGTCTCGTCGACGCCCACTGCCACGTCGGCATCCGGTTCGGCGGCGGTGGTGGTGAGAGCGTCGAGGGGTTGATCGCGCAGGCGGAGACCGAGCGCGACTGCGGTGTCCTGCTGATTCGCGACGCCGGTTCGCCGGTCGACACCCGCTTCGTCGACGACCGCCCCGACCTGCCGAGGATCGTCCGCGCCGGGCAGCACATCGCCGCCCCCAAGCGATACATCCGCGGACTGCCGGTCGATCTCGAGGACGAGTCGCAGCTGCCGGACGAGGTGGTGCGCCAGGCCCGGGCCGGCGACGGGTGGGTCAAGCTCGTCGGCGACTGGATCGACCGCTCCGCGGGCGACCTGGCGCCGTTGTGGAGCGACGACATCCTGGTCGAGGCGATTGCGGCGGCGCACCGCGAAGGGGCTCGCGTCACCGCGCACGTCTTCGCGGAGGATGCGCTCCCGGGCCTGATCAACGCCGGGATCGACTGCATCGAGCACGGCACCGGGCTGACCGACGAGACGATCGAGCTGATGGTCTCGCACGGGACCGCGCTCGTCCCGACGCTGATCAACATCGCGACGTTCCCGGATATCGCCGAGTCCGCCTCGCGGTTCCCGGTCTACGCCGCGCACATGCGCGACCTGCACTCACGGGTGAAGGACACGATCGGCGCCGCGCACGATGCGGGGATCCCGATCTACGCAGGCACCGACGCGGGCGGATCCATCGTCCACGGACGCATCGCCGACGAAGTCGAGGAACTGAAGGCGGTCGGGCTGACCCCGTCCGAAGCACTCGGCGCCGCGTGCTGGGATGCGCGCGCGTGGTTGGGGCATCCGGGTGTCGAAGCGGGTGCGCCCGCGGATCTGCTGGTCTTCCGGAACGACCCGCGCGCGAGCAGCGACACCCTCGCCGCGCCCGACGTCGTGGTGTTGCGGGGCGTCGTCGTCAAGACCCGGTGACCTGGTTTCCCCCGGACGGGGTTCGTCTGGCAGAATGAATCGCTGTTCGTCGCATCCGGTTACGCACCGCGCGGCGGTCACAGATTAGAGGCAAAACCGGGCGCGCTATTCCTGCGCGTCGCCGAATTGCACGTGACACGTGGGCACATTCGTGTGCGCACTGAAGGAGAAGTACAGCAGTGGCTGTCAAGATCAAGCTCACCCGGCTCGGCAAGATCCGGAACCCGCAGTACCGCATCGTCGTCGCCGACTCCCGCACCCGCCGCAACGGCCGTGCAATCGAGACCATCGGCAAGTACCACCCCAAGGAAGAGCCCTCGCTGATCGAGGTCGATTCCGAGCGCGCGCAGTACTGGCTCGGCGTCGGCGCCCAGCCCACCGAGCCCGTCGAGGCCATCCTCAAGATCACCGGTGACTGGCAGAAGTTCAAGGGCCTGCCGGGCGCCGAGGGCACCCTCCGCGTCAAGGAAGCCAAGCCGTCCAAGCTGGAGCTGTTCCAGGCTGCGCTCGCGCAGGCCGAGAACGAGCCCGTCGGCGAGGCCATCACGCCCAAGAAGAAGAAGGCGAAGGCCGAGGACGCCGACGCTCCCGCCGAGGCAGCTGCAGAGTCCGAGGCTGCTGACAAGTGAGTGCCGTCGTCGCCGATGCCGTGGAGCACCTCGTTCGTGGCATCGTCGCCAACCCCGACGACGTTCGTGTCGAGCTGATCACCGGGCGTCGGGGGCGCACTGTCGAGGTGCACGTCAACCCTGACGATCTCGGCAAGGTCATCGGCCGCGGTGGTCGCACCGCGACCGCTCTGCGCACGCTGGTCTCCGGTATCGGTGGCCGCGGGATCCGTGTCGACGTCGTCGACACCGACCAGTAGAGGCCTTACAACAGTGGAGCTCGTGATCGGCCGTGTCGCCAAGTCGCACGGCATCAAGGGTGAGATCGTGGTCGAGGTTCGCACCGACGAACCCGAGGATCGATTCGCCGTGGGTGCCGTGCTGCGGGGACACAAGCCGCGCGAGCAGACTGTGAACACGTACACGGTGGAAGCCGCCCGGGAGCATTCCGGGCGGCTTCTGCTGCGCCTCGAGGGCGTCCCGGATCGCACCGCCGCGGATGCCCTGCGGGGCACGTTGTTCGTCATCGACAGCGCCGAACTCGTGCCCTCCGACGACCCCGACGAGTTCTACGATCACGAACTCGAGGGACTCTCGGTGCGCCTCGCGGACGGCACCGAGGTGGGTACCGTCATCGAGGTATTGCATTCCGCGGCAGGCGAATTGCTCTCGATCCGTCGATCCGGTGAACAGTCCGGCGAACTTCTGGTCCCGTTCGTGGCCGCGATCGTCACGTCGGTGTCCGTGGCCGACGGCGTCGTCCTGATCGATCCGCCGGAAGGGCTGCTCGATCCCGACTTCGGTGAATCCGCCGACGGGAAGTGAGTCGGTAGGCATGCGCCTCGACGTGGTCACCATCTTTCCCGAATACCTCGAACCGCTTCGCGCGGCGTTGCTCGGCAAGGCCATCGACAAGGGCCTCATCTCGGTCGAGGTGCACGATCTGCGGGATTGGACGCACGACGTCCACAAGGCGGTCGACGATTCGCCGTACGGCGGCGGGCCGGGGATGGTCATGAAACCCACCGTGTGGGGGCCCGCGCTGGACGATGTCCTCACCGCCGGCGGCGAGAACACCGACACGCTGCTCGTCGTCCCCACACCCGCCGGTGTCCCCTTCACGCAGGCCACCGCCGAGCGCTGGGCGGGGGAGAAGCACATCGTCTTCGCCTGCGGGCGTTACGAAGGCATCGATCAGCGGGTGTTCGACGACGCCGCCCGCCGGGTGCGCGTCGAAGAAGTGAGCATCGGCGACTACGTCCTCATCGGCGGGGAGGCGGCCGTGCTGGTGATGACGGAGGCGTTCGTGCGCCTGATTCCCGGAGTCCTCGGCAATCAGCAATCGCACCAAGAGGATTCGTTTTCCGACGGCCTCCTCGAAGGTCCCAGCTACACCCGGCCCGCCACGTGGCGCGGACTCGACGTCCCGCCCGTCCTCCTGTCGGGCGATCATGCGAAGGTGGCGGCGTGGCGACGCGAGCAGTCGCTGCACCGCACCGCCGAGCGTCGTCCGGACCTGTTGCCCTGAAACGTTTTCCGGGCCCGGGGGCTAACCCTGGGGCTGCGTCCAGTCGTCGACGACTCCGGTGGGGAACAGGGACTTCACGATCCCGGTCATCGTGTCCCGTGCGTGCTGCGCACTCGAATCCTCGGTGACATCGGTGATCGCGGTGTCCGGATACGACTCCTCGTCGTCCTCGTACCGGATGTCCTCCCGCGACGCGACCGTCACGATGTAGCGGTTGTCCTCCCCGATCACCCCGGTCGACGCGTGGATCCACCGGTCACCCACACAGCACATCCAGCCCTGCTTCACCCCGACGACGTTCTCGCCCGGCAACCCGTCGGGGATGCCGAACCGCTGGTCGTAGCCGTCGATGCCCTCGGGTGTCGACGCGCGCAGGTAGCCCACGAACTCGGCGATGCGCCCGGGGCCGAGGCCGTCACGGTCGTCGAGGAGCCCGGTGTAGAACGTCACGAGGTCAGCGGCCGTCGTCTCGGTGTTCCACCACAACCCGTCCCCGGGCGGTGCGGTGGCGGCGAGTCCGTATCGCCGCGCGATGTCGACGACCAGGTCCGAGCCGCCGAGATCGTCCCAGAGGGTGTTGGCCGCGTCGTCGTCGGAGGATTCGAGCATCCGCTTCAGGAGGAGACGGTCGAAGTCGGACAACGGCCGCTCACCGAGCGCGTCGAGGTGATACATCTGGGCGGCGACGAAGAGCTTGGCCAGCGACGCCGTTTCGACCGGTTCGGTGGCGGCGTCCTCCAGATAGCTGCCGGTGGCACGGTCCAGGACGGCAATCGACACGTCGGCGCCGCGCTCGGCGGCCGCCGTCGCGACTGCCGCCGAGATGCGTTCGGCGAGGGGTGCGGAGACGGGAACCCGCGCGGAGGGGAACGGCTCGGGGTTCACGGTCACGCCGTCACCGGCGGGTTCCTCGGCGGGTTCCTCGGCGGGTTCCTCGGCGGGGAGAACGTCGGGGGTGGCGACCGCCGGTGAGGTCACCGGGATGTCGACCACGGAGTTCGTCTCGGTCGGGATGGTGCAGGCCTGCGTCGCACCCAGCAGGAGGACCATGACCGTCAGGCAGCGGATCAGCCTGGACATGAAATTCTCCCGAGATTTCCGTGACGGCCTCACCGCCGACGATATTGTCCCAGAGTAGCGGTAGGGTCCATTTCCGTGACTCTCAAGACCGTGAACCAGCGCATTGCCGAGGAGCTCGACGTCCGGGAGGGACAGGTCGCGGCCGCCGTGGACCTCCTCGACGGCGGAGCGACCGTGCCCTTCATCGCCCGGTACCGCAAGGAAGTCACCGGAACGCTCGACGACGCTCAGCTCCGCCAGCTCGAGGAACGACTGCGGTACCTGCGGGAACTGGACGAGCGCCGGGACGCCGTGCTCGAGTCGATCGACTCGCAGGGCAAGCTCGACGATCAGCTCCGCGGGCAGATCATGACCGCCGACACGAAGGCGCGCCTCGAGGACATCTACCTGCCGTTCAAGCCGAAGCGGCGCACCAAGGCGCAGATCGCACGCGAAGCCGGTCACGAGCCCGTCGCCGACGCGCTGATCACCGATCCCAGGGCCGATCCGGCGTCCTACACGGCGGAACAGCTCGAGGGTGCGCGCGCGATCCTCGTCGAACGCTTCGCCGAGGACGCCGACCTGGTGGGCGAGCTCCGTGAGCTGATGTGGACCCGCGGGCAACTGGTGTCCGCAGTCCGTAAGGGCAAGGAAACCGAGGGCGCGAAGTTCGCCGACTACTTCGAGTTCTCCGAACCGTTCGGCAAGCTCCCCTCACACCGGATCCTCGCGGTTCTGCGCGGCGAGAAGGAAGAGGTGCTCTCGCTCACCCTGGCACCCGACACGGAAGAAGCCGTCCCGGGCGAGCCCACCGTCTACGAGGGCCGGATCGCCGGACGGTTCGGCATCGCCGACCGCGGCCGACCGGCCGACCGGTGGCTCCTCGACACCGTGCGGTGGGCGTGGCGCACCAAGATGATCGTCACCCTGGGCATCGACACCCGGATGCGGCTGCGGCAGTCGGCGGAGAAGGACGCCGTCGACGTGTTCGCCACCAACCTGCGCGACCTGCTTCTGGCGGCGCCGGCAGGCACCCGCGCCACGATGGGCCTGGACCCCGGTTTCCGGACCGGCACCAAGGTCGCGGTCGTGGACGCCACCGGCAAGGTGGTGGCCCACGAGACGATCTACCCGCATCAGCCGCAGAACAAGTGGGACGCCTCCCTGGCCACACTCGCCGGCCTCGTCGCCAAGCACGGCGTGGAGCTGATCGCCATCGGGAACGGCACCGCCTCCCGGGAGACGGACGCGCTCGCGAGCGAGCTGATCGCCAAGTCCGGCGCCACCAACCTGACGAAGATCGTCGTGTCCGAGGCCGGCGCATCCGTGTATTCGGCGTCCGCGTACGCCTCGGCGGAACTGCCGAACCTCGACGTGTCGATCCGCGGCGCCGTCTCCATCGCCCGGCGTCTGCAGGATCCCCTCGCCGAACTCGTGAAGATCGACCCGAAGTCGATCGGCGTCGGCCAGTACCAGCACGACGTGTCGGAGACACTGCTCGCACGTTCGCTCGGCGCCGTCGTCGAGGACGCGGTGAATGCGGTCGGCGTCGACGTCAACACCGCGTCCGTGCCGCTGCTGTCCCGCGTGTCCGGCATCGCCGGGTCCCTGGCCGAGAGCATCGTCGCGCACCGCGACCAGAACGGCCCGTTCCGCAGCCGCAAGGGTCTCAAGGACGTCGCGCGACTCGGGCCGAAGGCGTTCGAGCAGTGCGCCGGCTTCCTGCGCATCCCCAACGGCGACGACCCACTCGACGCGTCCAGCGTCCACCCCGAGGCCTACCCGGTGGTGCGCAAGATCGTCGAATCCAGCGGCACCGGCGTGCGCGAGATCATCGGCAACACGTCCGCGCTGCGCAGTCTGAACCCTGCCGACTTCGTCGACGACCGGTTCGGACTCCCGACCGTCACCGACATCATCGGTGAACTCGAGAAGCCCGGCCGTGACCCCCGCCCGGAATTCAAGACGGCCACGTTCGCGGCAGGCATCGAGAAGGTGTCGCACCTGAAGCCCGGAATGACCCTCGAGGGCGTCGTCACCAACGTGGCGGCGTTCGGCGCGTTCGTCGACATCGGTGTCCACCAGGACGGCCTCGTCCACGTGTCGGCGATGTCCCACAACTTCGTCAAGGACCCGCGGGACGTCGTGAAGTCCGGTGACGTGGTGACGGTGAAGGTCCTCGAGGTCGACGAGGCGCGTCAGCGCATCGGGTTGACGCTGCGACTCGACGACGAGGTCGGGGCGGGCGGCCGCAAGAACGACGGGCCCCGCGGTGGCGGGCAGCGGCAGGACCGGCGGGGAGGCGGGCAGCCGCAGGACCGGCGCGGCGGAGGCAAGCCGCAGCAGCAGGGTGGACGCGACCGCGGGCGGGACAATCGCCCGGCGCCCGGCGGGTCGATGGCCGACGCGCTGCGAAAGGCGGGGTTCGGCAAGTAGGAGGTCACCATCCCGACACGAGCGACCACTTTCCCGTGGAGTGACCAGTTCTTTACTGGGATAGTGGATGCCGATGTACGAATGGCTGGATAGGGAAATCGTCGGGCACGGGCGCCTGCCTCTGCTCTTTTTCCTGCTCGGGTTTCTCGCGGCATTCCTCTTCATCCGGCTGAGCGTGCGGATGATCCGCGCCGAGGTCTCGTGGTGGCCGGGCAACGTGAAACCCGGCGGGCACCACGTCCACCACGTGGTGTTCGGCGTCGTGACGATGCTCATGTCCGGTGTCGCCCTCATCGCCGTGTACGAGGACGGCACCCAGACCACCGGCGCCGTCCTCGCCACGTTCTTCGGGATCGGCGCCGCGCTGGTGCTGGACGAGTTCGCGCTGATCTTCTACCTGCAGGACGTGTACTGGGCGGACGAGGGCCGGACGTCCGTCGATGCCGTGTTCGTCGCGATCGCCGTCACCGGTCTGCTGCTCCTCGGGCTCCGTCCGCTCGAACTGATCAACGTCACCGACTTCCGGGACTCCCCGGATCCCTGGGTACGGGTAGCGATCGCGCTGTCTTCGGTGATCAACCTGCTCATCGCGGCGGTGGTGCTGCTCAAGGGGAAGATCTGGACCGGACTGCTCGGATTGTTCGTCTTCCCGATCCTGCTGATCGGGGCGCTCCGGCTGAGCAGGCCGAGCGCGCCGTGGGCACGGTGGCGCTACACGTCCAAGCCGAAGCGGATGCTGCGGGCGCTCGAACGGGAGCGCAAGTGGCGGCGTCCGGTCATCAGGGCCAAGATCTTCGTGCAGGACTTCATCGCCGGCACTCCCAGCGCGGTGCACGTGAAGGAAGCCGCGGAGCATGCCAAGGTGGCGGCCGAGGTGGAACTCGACCACGTGGTGCATGCGGCGCCACCGCCGATTTCGCTTCACCCCGTGGCGTCTGGCACAATGGACGGGTTGCCTGGACCAGGCAGCAGTACTTGATCTGGGCACGAACCAGACGAGCACCGGTGTTCTCCGAACGTCCGGGTGCCGCTCGGTTCCTCTGCTCCTGCGAAAACGCAAGGATGGAACACCGATGAACACTCTCGATTTCCTGGACAAGAAGTCCCTCCGCGACGACATTCCCGAGTTCCGTCCCGGCGACACCCTCAACGTGCACGTCAAGGTCATCGAAGGCTCCAAGGAGCGCGTGCAGGTCTTCAAGGGCGTCGTGATCCGCCGTCAGGGCGGCGGCGTCCGCGAGACCTTCACCGTCCGCAAGGTCTCCTTCGGTGTCGGCGTCGAGCGCACCTTCCCGGTTCACAGCCCCAACCTGGCGCAGATCGAGGTCGTCACCCGCGGTGACGTCCGTCGCGCCAAGCTGTACTACCTCCGCGATCTGCGTGGCAAGGCCGCCAAGATCAAGGAAAAGCGCTGACCTTTCCGATGAGCCCGGCACTGCGTACGCGCAGTGCCGGGCTAATCTGATTTCGTGACAGATTCTTCGAAGGAGCGGGCATTGTCGTCGGAATCCGAGACCACCGGCGATTCGGCCGCCACCTCCGCAGCGAACGGCGGTGCGGCGGAGCCCGAGAAGAAGCCCCGCTCCTTCCTCCGCGAGTTGCCGATCCTGATTCTGGTCGCGCTCGTCCTGAGTTTTCTGCTGCAGACGTTCGTCGCGCGGGTCTATCTCATTCCGTCGGAATCGATGGAACCGACGCTGCACGGCTGCGCAGGCTGCACCGGCGACCGCATCGTGGTCGAGAAGATCGGTTACCGCTTCGGTGATCCGAAACCGGGTGACGTGATCGTGTTCCGCGGCCCCGATTCGTGGTCACAGGATTTCGTCTCCACCCGCTCCTCCAACGTGGTGATCCGCGGTGCGCAGGAAGTCGGTTCCCTCGTCGGACTCGTCCCGCCGGACGAGAACGACCTCGTCAAGCGTGTGATCGCCACCGGCGGTCAGACCGTCGAATGCTGCGACGACCAGGGTCGCATCCTGGTGGACGGTCAGCCACTCGACGAGCCCTACGTCGTCATGGACTTCCCGTTCGTCCCCGGCTCCCAGACCTGCGACACCGCGCTGAAGTCGGCGCGCTGCTTCGGTCCCGTCACCGTCCCCGAGGGGCACCTGTGGATGATGGGCGACAACCGCAGCAACTCCGCGGACTCGCGGTACCACGTGGGCGACGACATGCAAGGCACCATCCCGCTCGACAACGTGATCGGAAAAGCGGTCTTCATCGCGTTGCCGCCGTCGCGGATGGGCACGATCAGTTCACCCGATATCCAGGGCAAGTGACTTCCTGGCCTCCACGCATCGTCATTCGCAGGTCGTCCGGTCTGCGGACGATGGAGTCGGCCCTGGTCCGCAGCGGACTCGGGCCGGTGGCCGGTGTCGACGAGGCCGGGCGGGGTGCGTGCGCGGGCCCGCTCGTCGTGGCGGCGTGTGTGCTCGCACCGAAGCCGTATCCGGCGCTGGCGCGGCTCGACGATTCGAAGAAGCTCACCGAACGCACGCGCGAGGAGCTGTTCCCGGCCATCACCCGGCTGGCAGTGGCGTGGAGCGTCGTGTCCTTCCCGGCGGAGGAAGTCGACCGCATGGGCGTCCACGTCGCCAACATCGAGGGCATGCGGCGTGCGGTCGCCGGGCTCTCGATGACCCCCGGTTACGTTCTCACCGACGGTTTCCGTGTCCCGGGGCTCCCGGCCCCGTCGCTGCCGGTGATCGGCGGCGACGCCGCGGCGGCATGCATCGCGGCGGCGAGCGTCCTGGCCAAGGTGTCGCGGGACCGGGTGATGGTCGCGATGGACGAGACGCACCCGGGTTACGGTTTCGCGATCCACAAGGGGTACAACACGCCCGCCCACCTGGCGGCGCTCGAGGAGCTGGGCCCGTGCCCGGAGCACCGCCGCTCGTGGTCGAATGTCGCGGCGCTGCTACACCGAGTGGATAACAGTTCCGGAAGTGCGAGATGATGACAATTCACACCAGAGCAGGAGGACTCCGAGACCGATGAGTGCCGAGGATCTCGAGAAGTACGAAACCGAGATGGAGCTGTCGCTCTACCGCGAGTATCGGGACATCGTCGGTCAGTTCTCCTATGTCGTGGAGACCGAGCGCCGGTTCTATCTGGCCAACTCGGTGGAGTTGCTGCCGCACAACGCAGACGGCGAGATCTACTTCGAGCTGCGCATGTCCGATGCCTGGGTGTGGGACATGTACCGTCCCGCGCGGTTCGTGAAGTATGTCCGCGTCATCACGTTCAAGGACGTGAACATCGAGGAACTCGACAAGCCGGACCTGCGGCTCCCGGACAACGGTCTGTCCTGACGATCCGAAGTTCCCGGCCGCGTACGATCATCCGATGACCGGACCGAGGCGCGTCGCGCTGGCTCTGGGGAGTGGCGGCGCCAGGGGATACGCCCACATCGGCGCGATTCAGGTACTCGAGGAGCGCGGATTCGAGATCGTCGGAGTCGCAGGATCGTCGATGGGCGCCCTCGTGGGTGGCCTCCACGCCGCGGGGAAGCTCGACGACTTCACCCGGTGGGCGATCGGTCTGACCCAGCTGGACGTCGTGCGGCTTCTCGACCTGTCGGTGTCGGCACCTGGCGCCATCCACGCCGAGAAGATCCTGCACCGGGTTCGGGAGATCCTCGGCGAGATCCGTATCGAAGACCTTCCCATTCCGTATACCGCCGTGGCCACCGATCTCGCTGCGGGCCGGTCGGTGTGGTTCCAGCGCGGCCCCGTCGACGCGGCGATCCGCGCGTCGATCGCCATCCCCGGCGTCATCACGCCGTATGTGCTCAACGGCAGGGTCCTCGCGGACGGTGGGGTGCTCGACCCGCTGCCGATGGCGCCGCTGGTCTCGGTGAGCGCCGACCTGACCGTCGGGATCAGCCTGGGCGCGGAGGATCGGGACGGTCGTTCGCTGGCCCCGGAGAACGTCAGCGCGGACTCGCGGCCGGTGGACGAGTGGATGGCCCGCTTCCGTCGCAGCGCCGCGCAGCTGCGTGACCTGGACATCGTGCGGTCGGTGGTCGGACGGTTCGGCGCCGCGCACACCGACCCGGATCCGTCGGAGGAGCCGGACGGCCCCCTGATCGGTGATCAGCCCGTGGTCGAGGGCGACGCGGTGGCCGTCCCGAAGTTCAGCCGGTTCGCGGTGATGAACCGCTCGCTCGACGTGATGCAGGCGACGTTGGCCCGGTACCAGCTCGCCGCGTACCCACCGGACGTGCAGGTCCGGGTTCCCCGGACCGCGTGCCGCAGCCTCGACTTCCATCGGGCCGCCGAGATGATCGAACTGGGCCGGGTGCTCACCGGGCGCGCGCTCGACGACGCCGGACTCACCTCGACGACGGTCGCCGCGTCTCCGGCCGATTCGGACGGCGAGCCCGGCTGACGGCGGAAGGGCCGGTGCTTCGCAGCACCGACCCTTCCCGTCACGGGGGTGTCAGCTGGTGGCCCGCGCCCGCGCGGCGCCGAGGTCACCCACGGATTCGTCGTCGGCGTGATCGACGTGCTGCGGAGCCACGAGCAGGCAGAGGATGCTGACGGCGCACATGCCGATCAGGAGTCCGATCACCGGCCACACGCTGCCGGTGGCCTGGTACATGAGTGTCGAGACCAACGGCGACAGTCCACCGAAGAGCGCGCCGGCACCATTTGCATCGGTGTGAACCCCGGATCGCGGGACCGGGAAGCGTGCGCGCAGATCGAGGCCCTGCCGGGTATCGAATTCCTGATGCGATCGCTCGGCAGATTCGACCTGATCGGCACCGTCGCCGCCGATTCGTCGGGCGATCTCTACTCCCTCGCCGAGCAAATCCGGACGATCGACGGGTGGTGGCGCTGGAGACCTGGACGCACCTCGAGGTGTTCAAGGAGCACTACGCCAGGAGCCTCGACGTGCGCGGATAGGTGCGTCCCGGAACCGGGCACGTCGGCCGGGCAACTGTGAGACGATCGGCCGATGCGCCTCGGGTTGCACGCCCTCGGAATCGGCACCGGCGCTCGCCGCGCCGTGATCGACGCGGTCGCGGTAGCCGCCGAGAACAGCGGATTCGCCACGCTGTGGGCCGGCGAACACGTCGTGATGGTGGACCGATCGGCGTCGCGGTACCCGTACGCGGACGACGGAAAGATCGCCGTCCCCGCTGTCGCGGACTGGCTCGACCCGATGATCGGGCTGAGCTTCGCCGCGGCAGCCACCCGGACGATCGGCGTCGCCACCGGGATAGTGCTGCTGCCCGAACACAATCCCGTGCTCATGGCCAAGCAGGCGGCGACGCTGGATCTGATGAGCGGTGGCAGGCTGACGCTCGGCGTCGGCATCGGCTGGTCCAGGGAAGAATTCGCTGCGCTCGGCATTCCGTTCGAGCGCCGCGGCGAGCGCGCCGCCGAATACGTCGCGGCGATGCGCACCCTGTGGAGTGACGACGTTGCGACGTTCGACGGCGAGTTCGTCCACTTCGACTCGATTCGGGTCAACCCGAAACCCGTCCGCGAGCGCCGGATTCCGGTCGTGCTCGGCGGCAACACCGATGCCGCTCTTCGTCGGGTCGCGGCGTGGGGCGACGGCTGGTACGGCTTCAACCTGGACGGCGTCGACGCCGTCGCCGAACGGATCCGCACGATCCACGCACTGTGCCGCGACGCGGGGCGCGATCCCGCCGGCTTGCGCCTGGCCGTTGCCCTGCGCGAAGTGGACCCGTCCGACGTCGGCGCCCTGGCCGGTGCGGGAGTCGACGAACTCGTCCTGGTCGAATCACCACCCGAGGATCCGGGTGAGGCCGCCGAGTGGGTGGCCGGTCTCGCACGCCGCTGGATGCCGGCCGTCGGCTGACCGTCTTGACAGCCCTGGCCTGGCGTTTCCTCGCGCACGGCCGTCGCGGAATGCCGAGTTGTCCACAACGTGTGATCCATCCACAGCCCAAAGTGTTCGCCCAGTTCGAGCACTTCTTCCGGAATCCGGGTCGGCCACGGTGGTGCGAGAGGCGCGGTTCGCATCGGTGGGCCGCCGCGGGACGGGGTGGAGGCTGCTGTGGCGCACAATCTCGCGCTTGGTGCACATGGGGAGGATCTGGCCGCCCGGTACCTCACCGAGGCGGGCATGGAGATCGTCGAGCGCAACTGGCGATCCCGGTACGGTGAGGTCGATCTCATTGCGACGGAGGGGGACTGGCTCGTCTTCGTCGAAGTGAAGACACGGCGCGGTCTGGGATACGGCACTCCGGCCGAGGCGGTGACGTTCTCCAAGCAGCGACGCATCCGTTTGCTGGCGGTGGAATGGTTGCGGGAGTCGAGCCGGCACTGGTCGCGGGTGCGGTTCGACGTCGTCGCGATCATGATCGGGCACGGTCCGCAACCCCAGATCGAGCACGTCCGGGACGCGTTCTGATGGCATTGGGGCGCGCGCATTCGGTGGCGGTGACCGGGGTGGACGGTCAGCTCGTCGAGATCGAGGCCGACATCGGCCGTGGGCTTCCCGCAGTGCATCTGGTCGGGCTGCCGGACACCGCGCTGTCGGAGGCGCGTGACCGGATCAGGGCCGCGGTCGCGAATTCGGGTGAGGAGTGGCCGGATTCGAAGGTGATTCTCGCGTTGTCGCCGGCGACCCTGCCGAAGGTCGGGTCGGTCTACGATCTCGCGCTCGTCGCCGCCGTGCTCGATGCGGCCAAGCAGGTGAAGCGGCAGCGGCTGCGCGAGACCGTTCTGCTCGGCGAACTGGCGCTGGACGGGCGGCTCCGGTCGGTGCGCGGGATCCTGCCCGCGGTGCTGGCAGCGAAGAACGCGGGATGGGCGACGGTGGTGGTCCCGGTGCAGTCCCTGCCCGAGGCGGGGCTGGTCGGTGGTGTCGAGGTGCTCGGCGCGCACGATCTGAGGGCGGCGATCGCGTGGCTGCGAGAGGAGCGTGAACTCGAGTACCCAGAGCCGGCGCAGTGGGTCGCGCAACCGGTGCGTGCCGATCTGAGCGAGGTGGTGGGTCAGACGGAGGCGCGCTGGGCCATCGAGGTCGCGGCGGCCGGAGCGCACCACCTCATGCTCACCGGCCCACCCGGCGTCGGGAAGACGATGCTCGCGCAACGTCTTCCGGGAGTTCTGCCGCCGCTCACCGAGAGTGAATCGCTCGAGGTGACGGCAATCCACTCGGTGGCGGGGCTTCTGCCGCCCGAGCGCCCCCTCATCGACGTGCCGCCGTTCATCGCACCACACCACACCGCGTCGGTGAGTGCACTCGTCGGCGGCGGCAGCGGTGTCGCGAAACCCGGTGCGGTCAGTCGCGCCCACCGCGGGGTGCTGTTCCTCGACGAGTGCGCCGAGATCGGAACCAAGGTGCTCGAGGCTCTGCGGACCCCACTCGAGGACGGGGAGGTGCGGATCGCGCGACGGGATGGGGTCGCCCGCTACCCGGCGCGTTTCCAGCTGATCCTCGCGGCCAATCCGTGCCCGTGCGCGCCGCCGCGGGAGGCGGACTGCGTGTGCGCGCCGACCGCCCGGCGACGCTATCTCGGAAAGTTGTCGGGACCACTGATGGACCGCGTTGACCTGCGTGTGCGAATGCAGGCCGTCGCGACCGGAGCGTTCATCGACGACGTCGGCGAGAGCACCGAGGACGTCCGGCAGCGGGTGGCCGAGGCGCGCGCCGCCGCCGGCGAGCGGTGGAGCGACTACGGGTGGCGCACCAACGCGGAGGTGCCGGGCCCGGCCCTGCGGCAGAAGTTCCGGTTGGCGCGCCCGGCGCTGGCGCCGGTGGAGCGAGCGCTGCGCAAGGGGCTGATCACGGCCCGGGGGGCCGATCGCGCATTACGAGTGGCGTGGACGGTGAGCGATCTGGCCGGGCTGGGCATGCCGGGCCCGGAGCAGGTGGTCACCGCGTTGGGTTTTCGTGATCGGAGCTTTCAATGACGGTGGAAATTCGAAGTGACGCAACGGATCCGAGTGGAGTTCACGATCCGCGCCGGTTGGCGTGGGCGTATCTGTCGAAGGTGGTGCAGGGGCCGTGTCCGGCGCTGTCCCGTCTCGTGGAGGAGGTGGGGCCGGAGGAGGCTGCGCGGGCCGTGCGGGAAAGGGATCTGTCGGACATGCTGGGGGAGCGGACGGTGGCCCGTGCCCATGTGGACACGGCCGCGGACGATCTCGAACTGGTGGCGGGAATGGGTGGCCGGATCGTGACGCCGGACGACGACGAGTGGCCTCAGTGGCGGCTCCTCGGTTTCGGGAATCTGTCGCGGTCGCGGGACGAGGGTCCGCCGCTCGCTCTGTGGGTGCTCGGTTCGCGCCCGGTGGCCGAACTCACCGATCGGGCAATCTCGATTGTGGGGACACGGGCGGCGAGCGGGTACGGCGAGCACGTGACAGCGGAGATTGCGGGTGATCTCGCCGTCGACGGGTGGACGATCGTGTCGGGCGCAGCATTCGGGGTCGACGGCGCCGCGCATCGTGCGGCGCTGAGTGTCGGGGGCCTGACGGTGGCGGTGCTGGCGTGTGGTGTGGATCGCGCGTACCCGGCGGGGCATGCGCGCTTGCTGCGGCAGATCGCGCAGAACGGTGCGGTGATCAGCGAGTACGCGCCGGGCACGACTCCGGCGAAACATCGGTTCCTGGCGCGGAACCGGTTGGTGGCGAGCCTGTCCGACGGGGTGGTCGTGGTGGAGGCCGGCTGGCGCAGCGGCGCCCGGAACACCGTGAGCTGGGCGCGCAAACTGGGGCGTCCGGTGATGGCGGTGCCCGGTCCGGTGACGTCGGCGTCGTCGACCGGGTGCAATCGGATGATTCGGGAGGGTGAGGCGAGGTTGGTCGCGAACGCCGGTGACGTGGTGGAGGAGGCCGGGCCGATCGGGCTGCGGGACGGCCCCGAGGTGGTCCGCGATCTCGACGCGCTGTCGGGCGACGCCCTGCTGGTGTACGAGGCGTTGCCGGCCGCCGGACCGCGCGGGGTCCGGGAACTGTCCGAACTGTCCGGAGTCGCGGTGGAGCAGGTCCGCGCCGTGCTCCCGCTGCTGGAGATGGAGGGCTTCGTCGGCTCCGACGACACCGGATGGTCGCGGCAGCGGTGAGACGGGGCCGGCTCGGGGGCAGGCGACCTGAATGCATTCTCAGGCGTGGCCGGTGTTCCGCGCGTGCTGTGCCTCGACTTTCGCCCATTCCGTGCCGCGGTAATTGGCGAGGCGCAGTTCCTCGGCTTCGTCGAAGGTGTACCACTCGGTGCTGGGGCGGTCCGGCAGGACGCCGCGCAGGTACTCGCCGAGATAGTGCAGGGGACCTTCCCAGCCCGTTCCGACGCCGTAGCAGCCCGTGTCCGGGTCGTTGCGGAAGACGTCGGCGACGGAGGCGTGTTCCAACTCCAACCACGTCGCGTCCGGACCGTCGGCGGTCAGCCGGACCTCGACCTGGTCGCTGTAACCAGGGTCGCCGGGCGGAGTCCACTGCAGCCGCAGCAGATGTGGGGCGTCGCAGGCCAGGATCTCTCCACTGGCCTGGCCCTGCAGGGCGAAGGAACCGCCCGCGCGCAGATCGCCGCTGAGCGGGAGGAAGAAGCGGTCGACGCGGTCCGGGGCCGTGATGGCATTCCAGACGTCGTCGATCGGCGCGTCGTAGCGTCGCCTGAGCACCGCCGTTCGCGCTGCACCCTCGGCGATGTCCCGGTTGCCCATCCTCCGCTGCACTGTCGTCAGGCTGGTGTCCTGACCGGCGATCTCGTTCACTGTCGGTCTCCTTCTGTCGATGATTCGGGGTGTGCGGCTCGGCTCGGCCGGGGATCCTGACGACTCCCGCGGGCGAGTTCGGTGGCCAGGGCGTCGAGCGGCTGGCTCCAGAACCGGCGGAACCCGTCGAGCCATCGATCCACTTCCTGCAGCGGTGCAGGCTCGACCGCGTAGAGACGTCTGGTGCCTTCGCGCCGGACCGTAGCGAACCCGTTCTCCCGAAGCACCCGCAGGTGTCCGGACACCGTCGGCTGTGAGATCCCGAACTCGGCGGCTGCGACTTCGGTCACCTGACCGGCCGAGAGTTCGCCCTCGGACAGGAGTTCCATGATCCGCCGCCGAACGGGGTCGCCGAGTACGTCGAACGCATGCACACACCCTTTATATCGGTTGTCGCCAATATAGGCAAGGACCGAAGTGTGGCGCGGTTCGACTCTTCGTCACGCTCCGGCCTGCGCAAAGGGTGAGTCGAACCGACCGATCGGCGACGAGGTGGAGTAGAAACGTCTCTGGAACGCACCTCGCAAACCGCATGCGATACCCACAGGTGGATCAGCGTCACGTCAGGAGTGAGATATGGGGTCAGCCGAGGATTTGTGGCGGAACTTCGTCGCGCACGTGTTGAGCTTGTTGTTCGCTTCCGGCTCGTAAACGACTCCGGCCGTTGCCGGCAGTCTCTCCTGTACCGTAGTTAGGTAACACTAACCAACTTGAGTTCATTGGAGAGATGCCTGTGGCAAAGCCGACCGCAACACTGACCGTGCTCCGGACCGAATGGCTGACCCCGCACATGGTGCGGGTCATCCTCGGCGACCCGGGATTCGACAGCTTCGTTCCCAACGCCTGCACCGACGCGTACGCGAAACTCGAATTCGGAAGCCCCGCAGCGCCGGTCCTGCGCACCTACACGATCCGGTCGGTGGACCCGTCGGCGCGGGAGATCGCGATCGACTTCGTGGTCCACGGCGACGCCGGCGTCGCCGGACCGTGGGCTGCGGCCGCGGCGGCCGGTGACATCCTGACGCTGCGCGGCCCCGGAGGGGCGTTCGCACCGGACCCGGCGGCCGACTGGTACCTGTTCGCGGGCGACGAGACCGCGATTCCCGCCATCTCGGCATCCGTCGAGAAACTCGACGCGTCGGCGGTGGGGAGGGTGATCATCGAGGTCGCAGGCTCGGACGACGAGATCGCCTTCGACGCGCCCGCGGGTGTCGACGTCACGTGGATCCACCGCGGCGACACGGCGGACCGGATCGGGGACAAGGCGTCGGGAGACAACGCCCCCCTCGTCGCCGCGGTCCGCGACACCGAATGGCTGCCCGGAGACGCGCAGGTGTTCATTCACGGTGAGGCGCAGGCCGTGATGCACAACCTCCGCTCCTACGTGCGCAACGAGCGGGGCGTCCCCGCTCGTTCCGCGTCGATCTCCGGATACTGGCGCCGCGGTCGCACCGAGGAAGGCTTCCGGGTGTGGAAGTCCGAGCTCGCCGCGAGCGAGGGTGCCTCCCGCTGACACGCTGACCCGGCGGACGCGCTACGACGTGCGCGTCCGCCGCGTCAGCACCAGCAGCGACAGCATGGCCACGGCGCCCGCCGACGGGATCGCGACAGCCATCGGGACGGCACTGTCGGGTCCGGCGATCCCGACCAGCGGCGAGACCACCGCGGCGAGACCGAACTGACCTGCCCCGAGGAGCGCGGACCCGGTGCCGGACGCCTTGGTCACCTCGCCCTGAGCCAGCGCCGTCGCGTTGCCCATCACGAAACCGATGCTCGACACCGAGACGAACAGCGGGATCAGGATCGCCCACCAGGGCGGCGAATCGATCGTTGTCGCGGCGAGCAGCAGTACGGCGCCCGCCGCCAGGAGCAGCGTGACCCCGAAACCGAGCAACTGCCGGGCATGGAACGTGCCGACGAGCCGTGTGTTCACGATCGCGGCGCTCACCATGCCCGCCGCGTTCACGGCGAACACCATCGAGAACTGCCCCGGACTGAGGCCGAGGACGTTCTGCACGACGAACGGGGACGCGGAGATGTACGAGAAGAGCGCGACGAACCCGAACATGAACGTGAACGCGTAACCCAGGTACACGCGGTTGCCGACGACGTAGTGCAGGTTCCGGACGAGTGCCGTGAGCCCGCCGCCGTGCCGGTTCTCCTCGGGAAGCGTCTCCGGGACGAGGATCAGCACGCCCGCGAACATCGCCACCCCGGCGGCGGTGAGGACCCAGAAGATCCCTCGCCAGCCGACCGGCCCGAGCAGGGCCCCGCCCAGCAGCGGCGCGACCACCGGTGCGACGCCGCCGATGATCATCATGATGCTGAAGAGCCGGGCGGCGCTGTCGCCGCGGGCCCGGTCGGCGATGCAGGCGCGGGCGAGCACGATCGCCGCGCCGCCGCTCAGTCCCTGGAAAAGTCGTGCGGCGATGAGGGTTTCGACGGTCGGGGCGAGAGCGCAGGCCATCGCGGCGAGCGTCGTCACGACGGTGGCGCCGATCAGCAGGCGACGGCGACCGAGGCCGTCCGACAACGGTCCGACCACGAGCTGGCCGATCCCGAGCCCGGCCATGAATGTGGTCAACGTCAGCTGCACGCTCGGCGCCGACGTGTTCAGGCTCTCCGTCATCAGGGGGAGACCGGGGAGATACATGTCGGTGGCGAGTGGAGCGATCGCGGACAGTAACGCCAGAACACACAACATCGGGATGGAGATCGTTCGCTGCACAAAAGAACTCTAGCGGCGCGGCTGCTTGATTCATGTCCCGCCCGAGTCGACTGCTGCCTCTGTGAGCAGCGACCTGCCGGCACCGTTGGAGCTGGTACTCGAGGCGTACACCCGGCATCTCGGGCTCGAACGGGGTCGATCGCCGCACACCGTGAAGGCGTACGCCCCGGACGCGAAGTCGCTGCTGCAGCAATGGTTGTCGACGGCACCGGACGAATACCTCGGAGAGCTCGACATCCAGGTGCTGCGGTCGTGGCCGGCGAGCCGGTCCGCGGCCGGCATCGCCGGACCACACTCGCCCGGCGGACGTCGTCGGTGCGCAACTTCACAGTCTGGCTGCTGCGGACCCGGCGCATCGCCACCGATCCCGGCGCCCGGCTGGGCGCCGCGAAGGCCCATCGGGCACTGCCCCCGGTGCTGCGGCAGTCGCAGGCGGCCGACGTGATGGACGCCGCCGAATCGGGCGCGCAGCAGAACGATCCGATCACGCTGCGGGACCGCCTCATAGTGTCCCCGGTGCGCCGAACCTTGAGCCCGCACGGGCCGCGTCACACGGCGGCGACGCACCGACTCGAGGGGCACCGCCGACCTGCGCGTGGTGCAGGAACTGCTCGGGCACGCCGGCCTCGCCACCACCCAGCTCTACTCGCACGTGTCCGTGGCGAGGCTGCGGTGCGGTGCACGATCAGGCGCATCCCCGGGCCTGATCCGGTTTGGTAGCGTCGCCCCACGAATCTGCAGTTGTTTCTGCACTATCCCGGGGGAACAGTGGACCGCGAAGACTTGACTCGATCGCAACCGTCCTGGCTGAACGACGGTGGCGGCACCCCGGTGGGCGATGCCACCGCTCCTGCGCCGAGTCAGCATCAGGTGACCAATCAGGATCTGGTTGCGGATGCGCTCCTCGAGCGAGCGCGCAAGGCGCCGAGCCGGGGATGGCGGCGCGGGCTGCACCGGCTCACCGGGGGAACGGTGAACCTGGGTGAGTCGGCCGGGGAGGCTCGTGACGCCGCACTCCTCGACCGGATCCGGCAGCCGATCCAGGGGGACTATCGAATTGCGTTCCTGTCCTTGAAGGGCGGCGTCGGGAAGACGACCACCACGATCGGGCTCGGATCGACGTTCGCGTCGCTGCGCGGCGACTGCGTGATCGCTGTCGACGCCAACCCCGACTTCGGGACGCTCGCGCAACGGGTTCCAGTGCAGACACATTCGACCGTCCGCGACCTCATCGCGGCCGAGGCGGACATCCGGCGCTATTCGGACGTGCGGGCTCACACGTCGCAGGCGCCGAGCCGCCTCGAGGTGCTCGCGAGCGAGCAGGACCCGGCGATCTCCGAGGCGTTCAGCGAGGACGACTACCGGCGGGCCATCGACATCCTGCAGGTGTACTACAACATCATCCTCACCGACTGCGGCACCGGGATCATGCATTCGGCGATGAACGGCGTTCTGCAACTCGCCAATTCCCTGGTGCTGGTGAGTTCGCCCGCGATCGACGGCGCCCGCAGCGCCGCCGCCACGCTGGACTGGCTGCAGCACCACGGTTACGGGCACCTCGTGTCCCGCACCGTCGTCGTGATCAGTGCCGCCCGGCCCGGCTCGAGCATGATCGACATGACGGAACTGACCAACCATTTCCTGCTCCGGTGCCGTGCGGTGAAGGTGGTGCCGTTCGACGAGCACCTCGCCGAGGGCTCGATCGTGGATCTGGATCTGCTGCGTCCCGAGACGCGCAAGGCGTTCGTCGAACTCGCCGCGATGGTCGCGGACGATTTCCCGGAGTCGGCGGGCAGACACGCCGTCGCTGAGTGGCGCTAGCCGCGACGATCTGCGCTGAGTGGCGCTAGCCGCGACGATTTGCGCTGAGTGGCGCTAGCCGCCGCGATCACGGGGCACGACGGGGAGGAGCCGGACCGGCGCCACCCGGACGAGTCCGAGTGGGTCGAGGTATTCGCGGTCGCGGCGCAGACCCCAGTGCAGGCACGCGGCGACGGGGGCGATGCAGCCCGGGTGCCCGGGTTCGAGTGTGCCGAGGACGGTGCCGCGGCCGACGCGCAGCCCGGCGGTGACCCGGGCGGTCACCGGTTCGTACGTGGTGCGCAGACCTCCCGGGTGGTCGACGGAGACGACGGGTTTACCCGCGACCGTGCCTGCGAACACCACCACGCCCGCGCCCGCGGACAGCACCGCCTCGTCGGGCACGCCACCCAGATCCACGCCGCGATGGCCGGGAAGCCAGTCGTGCTCGGGATTGTCGAAGGCCCGCACCACCCGAGGCCGCGGGTGCAGCGGCCAGTCGAAGTCGCCGGTCGGCGCAGCTTCGGCGGCCGGGGAGAGGAGTACCGCGGCGCTCAGGAGGGTCGTCGCCGTGACCGTCGCGGTCAGGACCCGCAGGATCGCCCCGAACTTCGTCATGGCTCGACGATCCCGCACGTCCGGGGCAAATATCGGGCGGCGGGTGACATTGTGGATGGATCCCGATCCGTCCACAGATTCCGCAGAACCCTTGCACGCGTGGACCGGGTGTGGCAGGGGCGGTTAGGGCGTGGAACGTGGAGGCCGTACACTGATCGAGCGGTCTGTGTTCGCACAGTCCGACTTCGCGCGTCCGCGCAGTATACGGATCGTCGGCTGGTCTCGCATTTCGATGTGAGTCCGACGGTTCACGGGCGCCAGGGCAGAACGTCACCGACGTTCGGCATCAACCGGCAATGAAAGAGAGATACACAGCCATGGCTGTCGTAACAATGAAGCAGCTGCTGGACAGCGGCACGCACTTCGGTCACCAGACCCGTCGCTGGAACCCGAAGATGAAGCGATTCATCTTCACCGACCGCAACGGCATCTACATCATCGACTTGCAGCAGACGCTGACGTACATCGACAAGGCGTACGAATTCGTCAAGGAGACCGTTGCCCACGGCGGCACCGTCCTCTTCGTCGGCACCAAGAAGCAGGCCCAGGAGTCCATCGCGGCCGAGGCCACTCGCGTCGGGATGCCCTACGTCAACCAGCGTTGGCTCGGCGGCATGCTCACCAACTTCACCACCGTCCACAAGCGTCTTCTCCGCCTCAAGGAGCTCGAGGCGATGGAGCAGACCGGTGGCTTCGAGGGTCGCACCAAGAAGGAAATCCTCATGCTCACGCGTGAGATGACCAAGCTGGATCGCACTCTCGGTGGTATCCGCGACATGGCCAAGGTCCCCTCCGCGGTGTGGGTCGTCGACACCAACAAGGAGCACCTGGCCGTTGCCGAGGCTCGCAAGCTGAACATCCCGGTCATCGCGATCCTGGACACCAACTGCGACCCCGACCTCGTCGACTACCCGATCCCGGGCAACGACGACGCCATCCGCAGCGCCGCCCTGCTCACCAAGGTCGTCGCTTCCGCAGTGGCCGAGGGCGTGCAGGCCCGTGCCGGACTGAGCGCCGACAAGGACGCGAAGCCCGAGGCCGGCGCCGGCGAACCCCTCGCCGAGTGGGAGCAGGAACTGCTCTCACAGGCAGCGCCCGCACCAGAGGCCGCTCCCGCAGCGGAGGCCGCTCCCGCAGCTGAGGCACAGGCGGCTCCGGCTGCCGAGGCCCCCGCAGCAGAGGCTCCCTCCACCGAGGCCTGATCCGATGCACACGGCCCTGACCAAGAGATCTTTGGTCAGGGCCGTTTCACGGTCTGCCCCGAGTACTACCCTGACTTACGTCCCAACAGACATATGAGGAGGCTCGCTCACCATGGCGAACTACACCGCCGCTGACGTCAAGCGGCTCCGCGAGCTCACCGGCTCCGGAATGATGGCCTGCAAGAACGCTCTCGCTGAGGCCGAGGGCGACTTCGACAAGGCTGTCGAGCAGCTGCGCATCAAGGGCGCCAAGGACGTGGGCAAGCGTGCCGAGCGCACCACGGCCGAGGGCCTGGTCGTTTCCAAGGACGGCGTCCTGCTCGAGCTCGACTGCGAGACGGACTTCGTCGCGAAGAACGAGGACTTCCTGAAGCTCGCGGAGTCGATCGTCACGGTCGCCGCAGCAGCGAAGCCCGCCGACGTCGACGCCCTCAAGGCACTCGAACTCGACGGCAAGACGGTCGACACCGTCATCCAGGAGCAGTCCGCGAAGATCGGCGAGAAGCTCGTCCTGAGCAAGATCGCCTCCTTCGACGGACCGGTCGCGGTCTACCTGCACAAGCGCAGTGCCGACCTGCCGCCCGCCGTCGGCGTCCTCGTCGAGTACACCGGTGAGGGCGACGCTGCTGCGGAGGCCGCTCGCGGCGCCGCGATGCAGGTCGCGGCGCTCAAGGCCAAGTACGTCACGCGCGACGAGGTCCCCGAGGACATCGTCGCCAACGAGCGTCACATCGCCGAGGAGACCGCGCGCGCCGAGGGCAAGCCGGAGCAGGCTCTGCCGAAGATCATCGAAGGCCGCGTCAACGGCTACTTCAAGGACGTCGTGCTGACCGAGCAGTCCTCGGTCCAGGACTCCAAGAAGTCCGTCAAGGCGATCCTCGACGAGGCCGGTGTGACCATCAAGCGCTTCGTCCGCTTCGAGGTCGGTGCTTCGTAACTGCTCGTGTGAGTCGTATGGCCCCGTCGGACGAGTGCGCTCGCCCGGCGGGGCCTACGTATACCGCCACCGTCCTGATGAGGCAGGATGAGGATGGCCGTCTGAATGGGCCGGGTAGCCGCGTGGGTGCGCTCGGCCGCTGTCGAAATCGACGAGTGCTGTGGAACTGAGGAGAGCAATGTCCGAACCAGCCAACGAACGTACGGGATTCCATCGAGTCCTTCTCAAACTCGGCGGAGAAATGTTCGGTGGTGGCAAGGTCGGTCTCGACCCCGACGTGGTGACCAAGGTCGCGGAGCAGATCGCCGAGGTCGTGCGATCCGGGGTGCAGGTGGCGGTGGTCATCGGCGGCGGCAACTTCTTCCGTGGTGCGGAACTGCAGCAGCGAGGTTTGGACCGCGCGCGTTCCGACTACATGGGCATGCTCGGCACCGTCATGAATTGCCTTGCTCTGCAAGACTTCCTGGAGAAAGAGGGCATCGACAGCCGCGTGCAGACGGCGATCACCATGGGTCAGGTGGCGGAACCGTACATTCCGCTGCGCGCCCAGCGTCACCTCGAGAAGGGACGCGTCGTGATCTTCGGTGCCGGCATGGGCATGCCGTACTTCTCGACCGACACGACCGCGGCGCAGCGGGCCCTCGAGATCGGCGCCGAGGTGGTGCTGATGGCCAAGGCCGTCGACGGTGTGTTCACCGCGGACCCGAACCTCGACCCGAACGCCACGATGTACACGCAGATCACGCACCGTGAGGTCATCGAACAGGAGCTGAAGGTGGCCGACGCGACGGCCTTCAGCCTGTGTATGGACAACCAGATGCCGATCATGGTGTTCAATCTGCTGACCGAGGGGAATATCGCTCGGGCGGTGTCCGGTGAGAAGATCGGAACGCTCGTCAAGTCATGACGCGCGTGCCACGCTCGACACAGGGTTTTCTCGAAACAGAGGCAGTGACGAATCGATGCAGAACGACATGGAGGAACAGCCGTGATTGATGAAGCTCTCTTCGAAGCCGAGGAGAAGATGGAGAAGGCTGTCACGGTGGCCAAGGACGATCTCGGATCGATCCGTACGGGCCGCGCGAATCCTGGCATGTTCAACCGCATCGGAATCGACTACTACGGCGCGTTCACCCCGATCACGCAGCTCGCCAGCATCAACGTGCCGGAAGCGCGTCTCGTCGTCGTCAAGCCGTACGAGGCCTCGCAGCTGAATGCCATCGAGACGGCGATCCGGAACTCCGACCTGGGCGTGAACCCGTCCAACGACGGAAACCTGATCCGCATCTCTGTTCCCCAGCTCACCGAGGAACGCCGCCGCGAACTGGTGAAGCAGGCCAAGTCCAAGGGTGAGGACGCGAAGGTGTCCGTGCGGAACGTGCGCCGCAAGGCGATGGACGAGCTGTCCCGGATCCAGAAGGACGGCGAGGCCGGCGAGGACGAGGTGGGGCGGGCCGAGAAGGAACTCGACAAGACGACCGCCCGGTATGTCGCGCAGGTGGACGAACTGGTGAAGCACAAGGAAGCCGAGTTACTGGAAGTTTAGTCACGAGACGAGGAGTGGATCGGGGACAGTGACCGTGCCAGCAGAACACGGGACCCCAGGGGGACCCATCTCCGAGGGCGACCCCTCGGGACCGGTCTCCGAGGGGAAGCCCGCGCCGGAACCGGCCACGGCCGCGAAGTCCAAGGCCGGGCGTAACCTCCCCGCGGCGATCGGCGTCGGCGTCGGGCTCGGCGTCGCGCTCATCCTGATCCTCGTCTACGTGCCCCTCGTGTGGATCGGGGTGGTCGCGGTCGCGATGGCCGTCGCCACGTGGGAGGTCACGAAGCGGCTCCGCGAGGCCGGCATCAGCGCCCCCCGGATCCCGCTGATCGCCGGAGGGCAGGCGATCCTGTGGCTCGGGTGGCCGTTCGGCCCGGTCGGAGTGCTCAGCGCCTTCGCGGGCACGGTGCTGGTCTGCATGGTCTGGCGCCTGTTCGACCACGGGTTGAAGGCGACACCGCAGAACTTCCTCCGGGACACCGCGATCACCGTGTTCGTGGCGTCCTGGATTCCGTTGCTGGCGTCGTTCGCCGTGCTGATGGTGCTGCAGGACGACGGCGCCGGGCGAGTGTTGTGCCTGATGATCGGCGTGGTCTGCTCCGACGTCGGTGGTTATGCGGCGGGTGTGCTGTTCGGCAAGCATCCGATGGTGCCGGCGATCAGCCCCAAGAAGTCGTGGGAAGGGTTCTTCGGCTCGCTGCTGTTCTGCGTGATCGGAAGCCTGCTGACGGTCACGCTGATCCTCGACGAGAACTCAATGATCGGTGTGCTCCTCGGTGTCGTGCTGGTGGTCACCGCCACGCTCGGCGATCTCATCGAATCCCAGGTCAAGCGCGAGCTGCAGATCAAGGACATGGGCACTCTGCTTCCCGGGCACGGTGGGATCATGGACCGTCTCGATTCCCTGCTGCCGTCGGCGTTCGTGACGTGGCTGGTGCTCACGGTCCTCGTGTGACCGCGCTGTCGTGACCATTCCCAGCCCGAACATCTGGCACTGGCCGGAGTGGTACGAGGTGGAGAACCGTGCCCAGGACGTGGACGGTGCGATCTTCCGGCACCTGCGCGGGGCCGTAGACTGGACGGGCGGCGTCGTCGCCGACGTGGGCTGCGGCTCCGGTTTCCATCTCCCGGTCTTCGCGGAGTCCGCGGCCACGGTCTACGGCATCGAACCCCATCCGCCGCTGCTGGAACGGGCCCGCGCCCGCGTGGGGCACCTGCCGAACGTCCGCGTGCTCGACGGCTCCGCGGAGGGCATACCCCTGTGCGATGCGTCCGTCGACGTCGTGCACGCGCGGACCGCGTATTTCTTCGGACCGGGCTGCGGCCGTGGAATTCGTGAGGCGATGCGGGTGCTGCGCCCGGGCGGCGCACTGGTCGTCGTCGATCTCGACGCGACGGCCCATCCCTACGGGGAATGGATGCGAGCCGACCTGCCGCACTACCACCCGGCGGCCGTGGAGGCCTTCTTCGCAGCGCAGGGGTTCGACCTGGCCCGAGTGGAGACACGATGGCGCTTCCCGAACCGGGAAGCGCTGCGCGCAGTCCTCGGCATCGAGTTCACCAAGAAGACGGCGTCCACGGCATTCGCGCAGACCCCCGGCGTGGCTCTCGACGTGCGCTACCGCGTGCACGTCCGCCGAAAGCCCGCCGGGCTGGAATTGCTCTGACCGGTGTCGTTACCGCGGTGCGATGTGGAAGAGCTTGGCGAGCGCGTTGATCTTCTTGGCCTTCGCCAGCCTGGGGAGGTCGCTGCCGTCCCGCACCCGGGAACCGTCCTCGCCGAGGTCCGCGATCACGTCGCGTGCCCATTCGGCCTCGGCCGGGGACGGACTCAGTGCGTCGTTGACCGGAGCCGTCTGCGCGATGGTCATGCACAGCTTCCCGGTCATCCCCATCGACAGGGTGAGCGCCGACGCGCGGATCAGCGCGTCGATGTCGGTGCCGAGGGTGGGGCCGTCGATCGGCGGTGCGATCCGGGCGGCCCGGCTGGCGACCGTCAGCCGGGAGCGGGGATACGCCATCGCCAGCGGTGAGTCGTCCATGCCGGTGTCGCGACGGAAGTCGCCGCTGCCGAACGCCAGGCGGAAGGTGGCCTCCGTCCGGGCGATCTCGGGTGCGGCCTCGAGCCCCATCGCGGATTCGACGAGAGCGAGCACCTTCGTGCCCTCGGGGAGTCGCTCGGCGGTCGCGTCGACCTGCATCCCGCTCTCGGTCTTGGCGAGCATGACGCCCTCGAGTCCGGGCACACCGTGCAAGGCTGCCAGGTCGTCCGCCCAGTAGGGCGTGGTGGCGTCGTTGATCCGCACCCACGCGCGGCGGTTCTCGCCGAGCCAGGCGACCACGTCGGCCCGGGCCCGGGGTTTGCGGTCGGGAGTGACGGCGTCCTCGAGGTCGAGGATCACCGCGTCGGCGGCGCTGGTGTGTGCCGCCTCGAAACCCTCGGGTTTGCCGGCGGGAACCAGCAGCCAGGATCGTGCTTGTTCAGCCGCGATGCGCGGTGCCACAGTCGTCTCCATGTCGGCCTTCACAGTCGTGCCGTTCCGGTGATATCCACGACAGTAATTCTGCTCGCAAGGCGGCGGCGCAATCCACTTGCGTAACTATTGTTCAGTTAGAAATTACTGTTCAGGCGCCGCTGCCGGTTCGCCGCCCGCCGGATCTGGATGATGCGGACACCGCCCGCGAGGGCCATGATCACCGCGCCCGCAATCGCCGCGAACAGCAGAGTGACGCCCAGCGGGAGCGTGAAATCCCAGCCGAACAGTTCGAGGGTCACGCTGTCGAGGTTCTGCAGAATGAACACGAGAAGCAGTACCAGAACGACGATTCCGATCACCAGGCCGGTCCAGGTGGCACCCACCCGCGTGTGCTTGATGCCCTTGCGGCGGGCGACGTCGGGATGCTCGGTGCCTGCCGGTGACGTGTCGGGCTGTGTCGGGTCCGTGGGCGCCGCTCCGGTACCGGGACCACGACCGGCCGGGACGTCCGGTGGGAAGTTCGAAGGGTCGTCCGGTGTTGTCGACATGAGTTGATCTTCACCCACCTGGGCGGGTTCCGCATGCGCATCGGGCGGCGAAACAACGTCGATCAGGCATCCGCACGACAACGACCCCCGAATCAATGGGACAATGGAGAAACTATGGCTGTCTCGCTTCCCCTCGTTTTCACCGCGCCCCGGCGTGGGATGCCCCCCAAGCATCTCGCGGACCTCGACTCCACCGAGCGGCGGGAGGCCGTCAAGGAGCTGGGACTGCCCGGGTTCCGGGCCGACCAGCTGGCCCGGCAGTACTACGCGCGGCTCGAGGCGGATCCGGAGAAGATGACCGACCTCCCGGCCGCCGTGCGCGAACAGGTGGGCGCGGCGCTGTTCCCGACGCTGCTCACCCCCGTCAAGCACCTGGCCTGCGACGGGGGCGACACCCGCAAGACGCTCTGGAAGGCGAACGACGGGACGCTGCTGGAAAGCGTCCTCATGCGCTACCCCGACCGCGCGACGCTGTGCATCTCCAGTCAGGCCGGGTGCGGAATGGCGTGCCCGTTCTGCGCGACCGGTCAGGGCGGGCTGCAACGCAACCTGTCGACCGCCGAGATCGTCGACCAGGTGCGTGCCGCCGCGGCCGCCCTGCGCGACGGTGACGTCCACGGCGGTCCGGGCCGGTTGTCGAACGTCGTGTTCATGGGCATGGGGGAGCCGCTCGCCAACTACAAGCGCGTGGTCGCCGCCGTCCGCCGCATCACCTCGCCCGCCCCCGACGGCCTCGGGTTGTCGCAACGCTCGGTGACGGTGTCGACGGTGGGGTTGGCGCCCGCGATCCGCAAGCTCGCGGACGAGGACCTCAGCGTGACGCTCGCCGTGTCCCTGCACACCCCGGACGACGAACTGCGCGACACCCTGGTCCCCGTGAACAACCGCTGGTCGGTGGCGGAGGTCCTCGACGCCGCCCGCTACTACGCGGACAAGTCCGGTCGCCGGGTCTCCATCGAGTACGCGCTGATCCGGGACGTGAACGATCAGCCGTGGCGCGCCGACCTGCTGGGCAAGAAACTGCGCAAGGCGCTCGGACCGCTGGTGCACGTGAATCTGATCCCGCTGAACCCCACACCGGGCAGTGAGTGGGACGCGAGCCCGAAGCCGGTGGAGAAGGAATTCGTCCGGCGCGTGCTGGCACAGGGTGTGTCCTGCACGGTGCGGGACACCCGCGGCCAGGAGATCGCCGCCGCCTGCGGCCAGCTCGCCGCCGAGAACTGAGTATTTCGTCACGCAGGCCCATACGACGAAACCCCTCGTCCCCGAGTGATCGGGGCGAGGGGTTTCGTTCGTGGTTCGGTATTACCGGGGCTTGCGCCGCAGGACGATGTCACGAATGAGGATGAAGAACATCACGGCCGCGCAGCCGATCAGCCACAGGTCCTCGACGAAACCCCTGTGGTTTCCGATGATCATGAGCAGCAGGAACACGGCGAAGAACCATCCGAAGAACCGGAACGTCTTCGGCGCCTCACCGCTCCAGCCCCATGCCGCCGACGGGACCTCCGCGGTGTCGATGTGTGCGGCCACGATGGGGTCGCTGGACGAGGGCTCCAACTGGGTACCGGCCACGATCGATCCTCCTGCAGATTCGGTTGCGCTACTCGACATATCGTGACATACGACTGCCCGTCGTATGTAGTGGGGCCATCCATGGCGGGCGGTCCGCATTCGATCAGGAACAATGGGCGGGTGGATGAAAACAGGCCCACTCGCGTCCTGCTGCTCGGCAGCACAGGTTCGATCGGCACCCAGGCGTTGGAGGTGGTGGCCGCCAACCCGGACAAGTTCACGGTGGTGGGGCTCGCAGCCGGTGGCGGAAACGTCGAACTGCTGGCCCGGCAGATTCGCGAGACGGGTGTGTCGTCCGTCGCAGTCGCGGATCCGGGCGCGGCCGCAGCGCTGGATCTGCCCGGGGTGCTGAGCGGATCCGGCGCCGTCACCGAACTCGTGCGCACCACGGAAGCGGACGTCGTGCTCAACGCACTGGTCGGTTCGCTGGGCCTGGAGCCGACACTGGCCGCGCTCGAGTCCGGTGCGCGGCTCGCCCTGGCCAACAAGGAGTCGCTCGTCGCAGGCGGGCCACTCGTGACGGCGGCCGCGGCGCCGGGACAGATCGTGCCGGTCGACTCCGAGCATTCGGCGCTGGCCCAGTGCCTGCGCGGCGGCAGCGCGGACGAGGTGGACCGCCTGGTCCTCACCGCCTCCGGCGGACCGTTCCGCGGCTGGACGGCCGACCGGCTGGAATCGGTGACACCCGAGCAGGCCGGCGCCCACCCCACGTGGTCGATGGGGCCGATGAACACGCTGAACTCGGCGACCCTCGTCAACAAGGGGCTCGAACTGATCGAGACCCACCTGCTGTTCGGCGTCGACTACGACCGGATCGACGTCACCGTGCACCCGCAGTCCATCGTGCACTCGATGGTCACGTTCACCGACGGCTCGACGCTCGCGCAGGCCAGCCCACCGGACATGAAGCTCCCGATCGCGCTGGCCCTCGGCTGGCCGCACCGGGTGGCGGGCGCCGCCGCGGCCTGCGACTTCAGCACCGCGTCCACCTGGGAGTTCGAGCCACTCGACTCGCAGGTTTTCCCCGCCGTCGACCTCGCCCGCGAGGCGGGCAAGGGTGGGGGATGCCTCACCGCCGTCTACAACGCTGCGAACGAGGTCGCCGCTCAGGCATTCTTGGACGGGATCATCCGGTTCCCGCGCATCGTCCGCACCGTCGCCTCCGTGCTGTCCGAGGCGGACGAGTGGTCGGCGCCACCGGCTACCGTGGAAGACGTACTGGCCGCCGACGGCTGGGCACGTGAGCGAGCACGTCAGCTCGTGAAGCAGGAAGGCTAGAACTGCATGGTGTTCGCAGTGGGCGTTGTTCTCTTCGCCCTCGGGATCGCGTTGTCGATCGCACTTCACGAAGCGGGGCACATGTGGGTGGCGCAGGCCACCGGCATGAAGGTCCGCCGGTACTTCATCGGCTTCGGACCCAAGGTCTTCTCCTTCCGCCGCGGTGAGACCGAGTACGGGCTCAAGGCGCTCCCGCTCGGCGGGTTCTGCGACATCGCCGGGATGACGGCGCTGGACGAACTCGAACCGGACGAAGAAGACCGGGCCATGTACAAGAAGCCCACCTGGAAGCGCCTCGCGGTGATGTCCGGCGGCATCGGCATGAACTTCGTCCTCGGCCTCGTGCTGGTGTACGTCCTCGCCGTCGGCTGGGGCCTGCCCGATCTGAACCGGTCCACCGACGCGGTCGTCGGGTCGGTCGGGTGTGCGGCGCCGACCCAGGGGCCCGGCCCCGACTTCGCCCTGTCCGAGTGCACCGGCCCGGGCCCCGCCGAGCAGGCGGGCATCAGGACCGGCGACGTCATCACCGCGGTCGACGGCAAGGACACGCCGACGTTCGCCGACGTGGCCGCCGCGACCCGTTCGCTGTCCGGTCCGGTCGACTTCACGGTCGAGCGGGACGGCGAGGAACAGACGATCGTCGTCCCGGTCCAGCAGGTGCAGCGCTGGGTCCAGGAGAAGGGCGAGACCGAACCGCACGAGGCGACGGTCGGTGCGATCGGCATCGGCGCGACCCCGAGCGTCGTCGAGCACTCGGCCCTCTCCGCGGTTCCTGCCTCGTTCGAGTTCACCGGCGACATGTTCGTGATGACCGCCGAGCGGATGGTGCAGATGCCGAGCAAGGCCGTCGACCTGTGGCACGCGGTCACCGGCGGCGAACGCGACCCGGAGACCCCGATCTCGGTGTACGGCGCGAGCGTCATCGGCGGTCAGATCGCCGAACAGGGCATCTGGGAAGCATTCGTGCTGCTGCTGGCGAGCCTGAACTTCTTCCTCGGAATGTTCAACCTGCTTCCGCTGCTGCCGCTCGACGGCGGGCACATGGCGGTCACCGTCTACGAACGGGTCCGGGACTGGTTCCGCAGCAGGCGCGGGCTTCCGCGCGGCGGACCCGTCGACTACATGAAGCTCCTGCCCGTCACCTATGTGGTGATCGTCATAGGCGGCGCATACATGCTCCTCACGCTGACCGCCGACATCGTCAACCCGATCAAGCTCTTCCAGTGATCGCTGGGCCTTTCGGCGCTATCCCGGTCCTTGTGGTCCGGGATGGCCGATCTGGTTTTGTCGGACCGTGGGGTTAGTGTCTGGGTTATGGCGGGGAGGGTGGTGAGGCGGGCGTTCAAGTACCGTTTCTATCCGACTGCGGTGCAGGCGGAACAGCTTGCTCGGACGTTCGGGTGCACCCGGTATGTTTACAACCGGGCGTTGGCCGAGCGGTCGCGGGCGTGGTCGCAGGAGCGGCGTCGGGTGACCTATGCGGATACCTCGAAGATGCTCACGGGATGGAAGCGGGATGCCGAGACGGAGTGGTTGGCGGAGCCGTCGAAGGGGCCGTTGCAGGAATCGCTGCGGCAGTTGCAGGGCGCGTTCGAGAGGTTCTGGCGCAAGCGGGCCGGCTACCCGAAGTTCAAGAGGAAGGGCCGGTCGAAGGATTCGGCGACCTACTATTCGAACTGCTTCACCTACCGGGGTGGGCAGGTCCGGTTGGCCAAGCAGTCCGAACCTCTGGATATTCGGTGGTCGAGGCCGCTACCGGAGGGGGTGACACCGTCGCAGGTGACGGTGTCGCGCAATGCTCGCGGTCAGTACCACATTTCGATCCTCGTCGAGGACACGATCAGCGAACTCGAGCCGGCCGATCGGGTGGTCGGGCTCGATGCCGGGATCACCAGCCTGTACACGCTCTCGACGGGGGAGAAGATCACCAACCCGCGCCACGAGCGCGCGGACCGTGCGCGGTTGGCGAAGGCGCAACGGGTGCTGGCCAAGAAGCAGAAGGGATCCCGGAACCGGGCCAAGGCCCGACTGAAGGTCGCGAAGATTCATGGTCGGATCGCCGATCGGCGGCGCGATTATCTGCACACACTCTCCACTCGGCTGGTGCGCGAAAATCAAGTGATCGCCATCGAGGATCTGAGTGTGCGGAACATGGTCAAGAATCGGTCGTTGTCTCGGGTGATCTCGGATGCGGGGTGGTCCGCGTTCCGGTCGATGCTCGAGTACAAGGCCGACTGGTACGGGCGGCGGGTGGTGGCGGTCGATCGGTTCTGTCCGTCGTCGAAGACCTGCTCGGTGTGCGGGGTGATCGCCGGGGCGATGCCGCTGAACGTGCGGGAGTGGACATGCCGATGCGGCGTCGTCCACGATCGGGATGTGAACGCGGCAAGGAACATTTTGGCCGTCGGACTGGCGGTGGCAGCCTGCGGAGATGGTGTGAGACCACCTCGCACCTAAGGTGTGGGGAGGCGACTGTCGGTGAAACAGGAACCTCGGGACGCGAGTCCCGAGGAGAATCTCGGTCGTTCACGGCCGAGAGGACGTCAACGCTAAACTCGGACTTGAAGCTACGAAAGAAGGCACCCACGTGACCAGCCCTGTCGGATTGGGTATGCCCGAAGGCCCGGCCGCCGTTCTCGCACCTCGCCGCAAGACTCGCCAGCTCCAGGTCGGATCTGTCGGTGTCGGCAGCGACTTCCCGGTATCCGTGCAGTCGATGTGCACCACCAAGACGCACGACGTCAACGCCACGCTGCAGCAGATCGCCGAACTCACGGCATCCGGTTGCGACATCGTGCGCGTCGCCTGCCCGCGGCAGGAGGACGCCGACGCGCTCGCGACCATCGCGAAGAAGAGCCAGATCCCGGTCATCGCCGACATCCACTTCCAGCCGCGGTACATCTTCGCCGCGATCGAGGCCGGCTGCGCCGCCGTCCGCGTGAACCCCGGCAACATCAAGGAGTTCGACGGACGCGTCAAGGAGGTCGCGAAGGCGGCAGGCGACGCCGGCATCCCGATCCGGATCGGCGTCAACGCCGGATCCCTCGACCCGCGGCTGATGCAGAAGTACGGCAAGGCCACGCCGGAGGCGCTCGTCGAGTCCGCGCTGTGGGAGGCGGGACTGTTCGAGGAACACGGGTTCGGCGACATCAAGATCTCGGTGAAGCACAACGACCCGGTGATCATGGTCGAGGCCTACCGGCAGCTGGCGGCGCAGTGCGACTACCCGCTGCACCTGGGTGTGACCGAGGCCGGTCCCGCGTTCCAGGGCACGATCAAGTCGGCGGTCGCGTTCGGCGCGCTGCTGGCCGACGGCATCGGCGACACCATCCGGGTGTCGCTGTCCGCCCCGCCCGCCGAGGAGATCAAGGTCGGCACGCAGATCCTGCAGTCGCTGAACCTGCGGCCCCGCAAGCTCGAGATCGTGTCGTGCCCGTCGTGCGGGCGCGCCCAGGTCGACGTGTACACGTTGGCCGACGAGGTGACCGCCGGACTCGAGGGCATGGAGATCCCGCTGCGCGTGGCCGTCATGGGGTGCGTCGTCAACGGTCCCGGTGAGGCCCGCGAGGCCGATCTGGGCGTCGCGTCCGGCAACGGCAAGGGACAGATCTTCGTCAAGGGCAAGGTCATCAAGACGGTGCCGGAGGCGCAGATCGTCGAAACGTTGATCGAGGAAGCGATGCGGATCGCCGAGGAGATGGAGGGCGACGCGACGTCCGGATCTCCCGTCGTGACGGTCAGCTGACCCGGCGCCCGCAGCGGGCGACGAAACGTCTCCCGTTTCCGGCGAGTTCGTGGCAATCTGGTGGGCAGGTCCACTAGCTGACAAGGTTGGGTAGATGCTCAAGCTCCTCGGTGCCAAACAGTTGAGCAGTCGGGACGCAGCACACGTGCTCCGCGTTCTCGACGCCGATCCTGTCGCCGCCTGCATGGTTGCCGCTCGCGTGGAAGAGGGCGGTATCGATCCCCGGATGATCCACGGAGAGTTGTGGAGTCGGGGCGGGCCGCTCGAATCGTTGTGCTTCTCCGGCGCGAATTTCGTGCCGCTGCGGGGCAGCATCGACGACATGCGGGCGTTCGCCGACCGCGCCTGTCGCACGCCGCGCATGTGCTCGTCGCTGGTCGGGCGGGCCGAGTTGACGTTGCCGTTGTGGGAGATGCTCGAGCTGGATTGGGGGCCTGCCCGCGAGGTCCGGCCCGATCAGCCGCTGCTGGCGCTGGCGAGTACGCCGCAATGCCGCCCGGATCCGTTGGTCCGGCAGGTGCGGATGCACGAACTCGAGCAGTATCTGCCTGCCGCGGTCGCGATGTTCATCGAGGAGGTCGGCATCGACCCCCGCGCCAACGACGGCGGTCGAGGATACCGGCGCCGCGTCGCCAATCTCATCGCCGCAGGCCGGGCGTGGGCGAGATTCGAGGACGATCAGGTGGTGTTCAAGGCCGAGGTCGGTTCGGTGTCCGCGCGGGTCGGGCAGATCCAGGGCGTCTGGGTGCACCCGATGTACCGCGGGCACGGGTTCGGCGCGGCGGGCACCGCGACGGTCGCGGAGGCCGTCATCGCGGAGGGCCGCATCGCCAGTCTCTACGTCAACAGTTTCAACACGGTGGCCCGCAGTGCGTACGCACGCATCGGCTTCAGGCAGGTCGCGACGTTCGCCACAATTCTCCTGGACTGACGCGCTGGCCCGCCTACCGTGTCGGCGGTGTCCGCCGACATAGCATGGGCGGCGATGAACCTGCGGCCACACTCTCGCTCCCGCGTCGTCCAGTCGATCGCCCTCTGCGGCGCCGCTGTGCTGACGGCGGGTCTCGCCGCGTGCACGCCGAGACCGGACGGTCCGGAACCGGCGGCGCAGGCGTTTCTGACGGCGTTCGCCGAGCAGGATTCGGAGCAGGCCGCCGACCTGTCGGATCGCCCGGACGTGGCCCGCCAGGCCCTCGAGTCCGCGTGGACGTCGCTGCAGGCCGAGTCGCTCGACGCCCGGACGACGGACGTCGACGTCAGCGGTGACACGGCCACCGTCGGGTACACGTACGAATGGCATCTGCCGAAGAACCGGGTCTGGGCGTATTCGGGTGAACTGCAGATGGGGCGGCGCGGCGGCGACTGGGCCGTGCGGTGGAGTTCCACGAACGTCCATCCCCGGCTGGGGGACCGGCAGACGATGTCGCTGCGGTCCACCGCAGCTCCCCGGGCGCGAGTCAACGAGCATTCCGGTTCGGACGTCCTCGTCCCCGGCGTGGTGTACCGCGTGAAGTTCGATGCGGCGCAGTCGGGCAACGTGATCGGCAGCGCCCAGTCCCTCGCGTCGGCGCTCGTCACGTTCGACAACACGCTCACCGCGCAGTCGATCGCCGAATCGGCGACGGCGGTCAAGGGCGACTACCTCGTCACCCGGTTGCGGTCGGACGATTACGAACAGGTCGCCGGTGTGCTCGGCGCCATTCCCGGGGTGAGCGTGTCCGACGAGGCGGACCTCGTCGCCACCGACCGGAACTTCGCACCGGATTTGGTCGGCCAGGTGAAGAAGACCGTGATCGACGAAGTCGACGGCAAGGCCGGCTGGAGCGTGGTCACGGTCAACCAGAACGGGGTGGACACGGACGTGCTCACCGAGACGGCGCCGCAGACCTCCCCGTCGTTCTCGATCAGCCTGGACCGTCCCATCCAGATCGCCGCGCAGAACGCCGTCAACGCCCGCACCGACCAGACCATGATGGTCGTCATCCAGCCGTCGACCGGCGACGTGCTGGCCGTCGCGCAGAACAGGGCGGCGGACAAGGACGGACCGGTTGCGCTCACCGGCCTGTATCCGCCCGGTTCGACGTTCAAGATCATCACCGCCGGCGCCGCGATCTCCTCGGGCATCGCGACACCCGACACGATGGTGCCGTGTCCCGGACGCATCGAGATCGGTGAACGCAGCGTCCCGAACTACAACGAATTCGCGCTCGGCACCGTGCCCATGGCGACGGCGTTCGCCCGTTCGTGCAACACGTCGTTCGCGAAACTCGCCAGCGAGATGCGGCCCGACGCACTGACGGTCGCGGCATCGCAGTACGGAATCGGGCCCGACTACGACGTGGTCGGCCTGCCCACCGACTCGGGTTCGGTGCCGCCCGCCGACGACCTCGTGCAGCGGACCGAGGACGGGTTCGGTCAGGGCAAGGTGGTGGTCAGTCCGTTCGGGATGGCGTTGGCCGCGGCGACCATCGCGCACGGCACGACGCCGGTGCCGCGGTTGATCGCGGGGCGGGAAACCAAGATCGACGGGGAGCATCCGCCGATCAGCCCGGAGATGGTCGACGGGCTGCGCGGAATGATGCGCCTCGTGGTGACGAGCGGTACCGCCGAGCGGATCGAAGACCAGGGCGAGGTGTACGGCAAGACCGGTGAGGCCGAGGTCGAGGGCGGCTCGCACGCCTGGTTCGTCGGATACCGCGGCGACCTGGCGTTCGCGACACTGGTGGTGCGCGGCGGCAGTTCCGACAACGCCGTCGCCGTCACCCGCGACATGTTCGCCGCCCTGCCCGAGGGGTACTGACCCGGCGGCTGTCCACCGATCGGGGGACGCGGAATTCATCCTGTTCGGGGGCTGATCGGTGGACAGACTTCACCGTCGGCGCCGTCCATAGTTGGTTGCAGAAGGAAGAACCCGCACAGCCGGGATCGAAAAGCCAACGTGGACAGGAAGTCGGACCATGACCATCAGTGCAGAAGTGAATTGCGTGGAGACAGCGAACCGCACCCGGCGGGTGTTGTTCGTCGGGCGCCCGGGCGCCGGCACCGAGCTGACGCGGTGGGTTGCGTTGCGGCAGTGGGCTTCCGACCGTGGAGTCGAATCGATCACCGAATGTGAGGGTGACGTCGTCTGCGCGATCGCGACCGAGGACGTTCTGGACGGACTCTGTTCGCCATCCGATGCGATGGCGATGCAGCTGGCGCGGGCTCGAGGGGTGCCCTGCGTCGGCGTTCGCGACGCACACGTGCTCGAGGACGCGATCTGACATGTCATTCGAGATCATCGAGCGCGGCGAAACCCTCGTGGCCGGGCTCCCCGTGCGCAGCCCCCGGCGGGCGTTGGGACAGCTGAGCGACCCTCGTCTCGACCGCGCCTGGACGAGGGTGCTCCACCACGAGGTCGGCGGGCCGCTCGCGTCCACCTACATCGACTTCGCGCCCGACGTCGAGTCGTATTACACCCAGATCGTCGGGTACGAGTGCGCGACGGTGGACGACGCCACGCGGGGCCACGTCATTTCGCGGATCCCGCCCGGCACGTACGCGAAGTTCTCCTCGCGGGGCATGTTCCCGGACGTCATGTTGCGGCTGTGGGCGCAGGTCAGCGAGGCGGAGGCGCACGGCGACATCGAGCGGACGTACACCGGCGACCTCGAGGCGTATCCGCACGCCTACGCCGTCGACCTGTACATCCCTATCCGCGTGGACGAGTCCGCCGGACCGTCGAATGCAACAGGTGAGAAGTTATGATCGAGATCGTCAAGAGGCAGGCCGAATCGTTCGTGGGCCTGACCATCCCCGAAGGAAAACCCGGACGTCCCGGGCAGGGCCGGGAACTCGTCGACTTCACCGTGGAGCGGATCAGGGATCGGGGGATCTCCGAGATCTTCGTCGTCTACGCGGCATCCCCGCCGCCGCGCACGTTCACGGTCGTCGTCGGGTACCCGTGCGATTCGACCGACAAGATGGAGCCCGGCGACGTCCTGGTCGGCGTTCGTTCCGGCTATTTCGCCCGATTCCGGTGCGAGGACGAATCGGAACCGGACGCGCTCGCCGAGACGTGGAGCGTCGCGGACTACGCGGCGGCGCGCGGCCGGATCGAACGCGCTTTCACCGAGGATCTGGAGGTGCATCATCCGGACGGGTCGGTCGAACTGTTCCTCTCGCTGTGCTGAGCGGCGAACGGCCGGTCGCGGAAGCGAAACCAGTACTGCCGTGTCACTCGTGCTCGGCGAGTTTCTCGGGGTCGATCTCGGGCCCGCCCTTGCCGAGCCTCTTGTTCACGACGACGGTCCCGGCCCACAGCACGACACCGATTCCGAGGAGGATGCCCGCGATCTGGTACTGCACCGCGGGGCGGTCGGCGAAAGGTGTGACGAGGAAGCCGCACGTGAGGGCGCCGATGATCGGCAGGATGGTCGGTACCCGGAAATGCTTGTGCTCCACCGGTTGCCTGCGCAGGACGAGCACGGTGATATTGACGATGGTGAACACGCCCAGCAGCAGCAGCGCCGTCGTGCCGCCCAGTTCGGGGACCTCACCGACGAACGTGATGAGGCCGAACGCGAGGAGCGTCGTGAAGACGATCGCCACGTACGGGGTGCGCCTCGTGGAGTGCACGCGGCCGAGCGGGGGTGGCAGGACGCCCTCCCGGCTCATGCCGTACAGCAGCCGGCTCGCCATCAGCATGTTGATCAGCGCCGTGTTGGCGACGGCGAACATGGTGATGAACGCGAAGATCCCGATCGGGAAGGCGGGCGCCCCGGCCTGAACGACCTTCAGCAGCGGAGTGTCGCCCTCGCCGAGTTCGCTCACCGGCACCAGCGCGATCGCGGTGACCGACACGAACACGTAGATGCAGCCGGTGATGATGAGACCGGTCAGCAGGACCTTCGGGAAGATGCGGCTCGGTTCCTTGCATTCCTCGGCCATGTTGACCGAGTCCTCGAACCCGACCATCGCGAAGAACGCGAGGGCGGTCCCTGCGACGACCGCGCCGAGCGCGGATCGGTCGCCCGTGTCGAACGTGGTGACCCGCGAGAAGTCGCCGTCGCCGACGCCGAGGGCCCACAACCCGATCATGATGATGATCAGGAGTCCGGACAGTTCGACGCAGGTGAGCACGACGTTGGTCTTGACGCTCTCGCTGACCCCGCGGAAGTTGACGAGACCCACCAGCGTCATGAATCCGAGACCGAGCAGGGTGATGCCGATCCCGGTGGAGAAGTCGAGGTGGAACGCCTCGACGAAATTGGCTGCGAACGCCCGCGACGCCGTCGACGCGGACGTGATTCCCGAGCACATCACGGCGAACGCGACCATGTACGTGAGGAAGTGCACCCCGAACGCCTTGTGCGTGTACAGCGCGGCGCCGGCGGCCTTCGGGTACTTCGTGACCAACTCCAGGTAACTGAACGCGGTGATGATCGCGACGACGAACGCCACCAGGAACGGCAGCCACACCGCGCCCCCGACCTGATTGGCCACCTTGCCGGTGAGCGCGTAGATGCCGGTGCCGAGGATGTCGCCGACGATGAACAACAGGAGCAGACCCGGGCCCATGACCCGCTTGAGGCTCGGTTGTTCGGGCGAGTTCGAACCCGGGGTGTTCGAATTCGTGGCGTCCGTTGTCGATCCCATCACCCACCGCCTTTCGCTACCGCCTGCGTCCCTCGTTCGAGAAGACGCGTTCGCTAGGGGAGCAGCCCGAGCCTGCGCGCGGTCACCACCGCCTCGTGCCGCGACCGTGCGTCGAGCTTGCTCATGGCGCTGCGCAGATAACTCTTCACCGTCTCGGGCCCGACCGAGAGTCGCTGGGCCGCTTCACTGTTGGTGCACCCCAGGGCGACGTGGGACAGGACGTCGATCTCACGTGGAGTGAGGTGGACGCCGGGGTCCTCGTCGGCGCCACCGGCGTCCGGCCGCAGGATCCCGGCCAGCCTCTGCGACAGCCCGCGGAGTCGGGCCTGCAGCGAGGTGTCGGTGACGGTCTGCGCGACACTCCGCAGTTCCGCGTGGATGTCCCGGAGTTCCTCGGTGGTGGCGCCACCTGCGCCGTTGCCCTCGAGCGTCTTCATCATCTCGAGGCGGCGATCGACCTCGTCCCGGATGGCGATCTCGGTACCGAGGCGTCGCGACGCCGCGACGACGATGTCCGCGGTGCGGTCGCCGATCGGCGCGCAATCACGGATGGCGGCGTACAGCACCGCGCGCGAACTGCCGTGCACCATGACGGGCACTGCCAGGATGGACCGGAGTCCCTCACTGAGGACGGGCCGGTCGTAGTGGTGCGTGATGGTCGAGGCTCTGCCGTAGTCGTTGACCGACGCGGGTGTGCGCTGGGCGACCACGCGCCCGCCCAGTCCGGACCGCGCCGGGATGGCGAGCCCCTTGAGGTTGTTGGTGCGGGTGCCGACGAACTCGCTGAGGTGGAGTGTGTCGTCCTGGACCTCGCCGGCGAACAGGACCGGCGCAACGCCGTGAGCTGCGATGGCGCGCAGCTCACCACGTAGTGCGTCCCCGTCCCGAGGGCGCAGCAGCGACGGTGCACGAGCAACCAAGTCGTCACCCCTTTCCGGGGGTAGTCACAGCGGTCTGTGAGCTAGATCATAACCGTAGTGGGTTCGGGCGACGGCCCGACCTCTTTACCTGGCCATGAGAACACGAGGAGTACCGCATGACCACCGATCCCGCCGCACGCGTGCGTGAACTGCTGGACCAGTACGACACGCCGACGGCGTCCGCCGCGGAACTGCTGTGTGATCGACACCCCGCCGACGACGTGGCGTTCACCGTCGTCGAAGCCGACCTGTCGTCGACGGACCTCACCTACGGCTACCTGCGCGAGCAGTCGTCACGCTTCGCCGCCGCACTGGCGGACCTCGGGGTGGAGCCGGGTGACCACGTCGCGACGCTGATGGGCAAGTCGGCGGAACTGGTGGTCGCACTGCTCGGGATCTGGCGCCGGGGCGCCGTCCACGTCCCCCTGTTCACCGCGTTCGCGCCGCCGGCGATCGCGTTCCGGCTCGGTGCCAGCGGCGCGAAGGTCGTCGTCTCCGACGCCAATCAGGTCGAGAAGCTGGCGCCCGGGGAAGACATTCCCGCGGATGCGCCGTGGCAGGTCGTCGTCGTGGGCGGCGGCTCCGGCGCTCTCGATTTCGCGACGCTCGTGGAGTCGCGCGACGCGGCGGATGTGAAGGGCGCGGCTGTCACGGTCGGCGGCGCGGGACCCCTCGTCCAGTTGTTCACCAGTGGCACGACCGGGACCCCGAAGGGCGTTCCGGTGCCCCTGCGCGCACTCGCGTCGTTCCACGCCTACCAGGAGTTCGGCCTCGACGTCCGCAAGGACGATGTGTTCTGGAACGCCGCCGACCCCGGCTGGGCGTACGGCCTGTACTACGCGCTGCTCGGGCCCCTTGCCGCGGGCACCCGCAGCATCCTGCTGCACGCCGGGTTCTCCGCACCCCTCACCTGGCAGGTGATGGAGCGGTTCGGCGTCACCAACTTCGCTGCCGCGCCCACGGTCTACCGCAGCTTGCGGGCCGATCCCACTCCGATCCCCGAGACGGTGAAACTGCGGCGCGCGTCGTCGGCGGGTGAACCCCTCACCCCCGACGTGATCTCGTGGGCCGAGGCCAACCTGAACGTGTTCGTCCGCGACCACTACGGCCAGACCGAACACGGCATGTTCATCGCCAACGCCTGGGCCGACGGGCTGCGGGACGAGGTGCGCGAGGGCTCCATGGGCAAACCCTTGCCGGGGTGGGCGTGTGCCGTCCTCGAGGACGATTCCGACGCCGTCGCCCCGCCGCGCACCCCGGGGCGGGTCGCCATCGACACCCTGGGCAGCCCGCTGATGTGGTTCACCGGCTACGTAGACGCACCGGAGAAGACCGCGCAGCGGTTCACCGCCGACGGGCGCTGGTACCTCACCGGCGACGCCGGCCAGACCGACGAGGACGGCTTCTACTTCTTCTCCGCCCGCGACGACGACGTGATCATCATGGCCGGCTACCGGATCGGGCCGTTCGACGTCGAGAGCGTGCTCGTCATGCACGACCACGTCGTCGAGGCCGCGGTCGTCGGGATGCCCGACGAACTGCGCGGTGAGGTGCTCGAGGCGTTCGTCGTCCTGCGCGACGGCATCGACGGGACCGGCGAACTGGAGGTCGAACTGCAGACGCTGGTGAAGAAGAAGTTCGCCGCGCACGCCTACCCGCGCACCGTGCACTTCGTCCCGAGCCTGCCGAAGACCCCCAGCGGCAAGGTGCAGCGGTACCTGCTCCGCCAGAAGTAGGCGGCTCCGCCGCCCGTGCGCGGTTGAGGAGTGTCAGGACTCGTTAACCACGCACGGGTGCGTCAGCGCCTGCGGAGGCGGCCGACGACCAGCAGGGCGAGCAGGGTGACCGTCAGGAGCAGGGTGGTGTCGGCCGCGGCGAGGAACACCCGGCCGCGGTCGGTGAGACCGAAGATGCTCACCGGCAACGTCTTCCAGGTCGCCGGGTACACCATCACGGTCGCGCCCAGTTCGCCCATCGACAGTGCGATCGACAGGCCGGCCGCGGCACCGAGGGCCGGGAGCAGCAGCGGCAGAGTGATCCGCAGCAGGACGCGGGCGGGGCCGGCGCCGAGGGATTCGGCGGCCTGCCGGTACGCGGGATCGAGCCGGTCCAGTGCCGCCGAGACGGCGCTGAACGTGAACGCCAGCACGAGGATGGTGTGTGCCAGGATCACGATCCACTTGGTTCCGCCGAGCAGCAGCGGCCGCGAGTTGAACGCGATCAGCAGACCGAGACCGATCGCGACGGACGGGATCGCGATCGGCAGGTGGAAGACGGCGTCGGTGACGCGGCGCAACCACGCCGGCGCCTCCCGCGCCGCCAGTGCTGCCCACGTCCCGACCGCGAGTGCCAGTGCACCCGCGATGAACGCCGTCTGCAGGCTGACGGTGAGGCCGGCGAGATTCTCGTCGGACAGTGCCACCGCCAAGTTCCGGCCACCGAGGTCCGAGGGCAGTGGACCCGTCCAGGATCCGGCGAGGCCCGCGGCGACCACGGTGGCGATCGGTGCTGCGAAGACGACGGTCACCACGAGGCCGAACAGGCTCAGGGCCAGCGCCCTAGATCTTGTCGTCCACAGCAGCACGGCTGCCTCCCGTCAGTGTCGCGAACAGAATTCGGTACGTGCAGTACAGGGTCAGCGACAACGCCACCTGGACCGTGGCGATCACGGCCGCGCCGGGCAGGTCGAATGTGACGATGCCGCGTGTGTAGATCAGGACGGGCAGTGTCACCACGTCCTTGGCGCCCGTGAACAGGACGATGCCGAACTCGTTGAGGGTGAGCAGCAGCACCAGCGAGCCACCGGCCAGCAGCGCGGGCCAGGCCTCCGGCATCACGAAGGTCCGCAGCACCCGCAGCGGCGACGCCCCGAGACTGGCGGCGACGTCGAGTTGTTCGCGGGGGATCTGGGTGAACGCGGCGAGCAGGGGGCGGACGACGAACGGGGTGAAGAACGTGATCTCGGCGGCGATCACTCCGAGTGGGGTGCCGACGAAGTTCAGCGGCCCGTCGGCGTCGCCGGTGATCCGCGTGATCAGTGCGTTGACCGCCCCGGCGGTGCCGTAGAGGAAGGTGAACGCGAGGGTGATCAGGAACGACGGCAGCGACAGCACCGCGTCGATCAGCCGGCCCACGACGGTCGATCCCGCGAACGGGACGAACGCCAGGACCAGCGCGAGGAATGTACCCAGGACCAGGCAGCCGAGCGTCGAGAGGGCGGCGATCTGCACCGTCCGCCACAGCGCCGTGCGGAACAGTTCCGAGCCGAGGACGCCGGACCAGGTGTCCAGACCGGAACCGGTGCCGGAGTCGAGGGATTCGGTGAGCACCCGCGCCATCGGGTAGACGGCGAATCCGAGGACGAGCAGCAGGGGTGGGAGTGTCCAGGCGATGGCGCGCCACCGGACCGGTTCGGGACGGGGCGGGGCCGCCTCGGTGGGCGGACGTTCGAGTGTCGCGGTCATGCCGCCGGCACCAGGACGCTGCCGTCGGAGGGGAACTGGACGCCGACGACGGCGCCCGGTGTGCGCTGGTCGTGACCGGCGACGTCCGCGTCCACCTGCACGCCCTCGAGTTCGTCGACGGTGAGGGTGATCCGTGTGGTCGACCCGCGCCACACCGTCGAGACGATCCGCGCCGCGAACGATCCCTTCGCGCCGGGCGCCGTCAGCGTGACCGCGTGCGGGCGGACGCACAAGAATGCGGGCAGGTCCGACTCCCACGCGACGTGCCCGATGTCGGGTTGCGGGGCCGTCGCGGTGACGGGGACGCCGCCGATGGACACGAGCGCCGACGTTCCGATCACCCAGGTGACGGTGCACGGCAACAGGTTGGCGCCGCCGAGGAATTCCGCGGTGAAACTGCTGGGCGGCCGCTTCCACAGGTTCTCGGCGGTGTCGACGTCCGCGAGCCGGGAGTTGCGCATGACGGCGATCCGGTCGGCCAGCGCCAGCGCCTCGCCCTGGTCGTGGGTGACGTAGAGCATCGCCGTGTCGGGCAGGGCCGCCCGCAACCGGGTGAGCTCGCCGAGCATGGTCTCGCGCAACTGCGCGTCGAGGGCGGCGAGTGGTTCGTCGAGCAGCAGGACCGCGGGCCGGATCGCCAGAGCCCGGGCGATCGCGATCCGCTGCTGCTGTCCGCGGGACAGTTCGCGGGGCAGGCGCTTGCCGTAGGCGGCCATGCCGACCATCTCGAGGGCCTCGGTCACTCGCGCGCCGATCTCCGCGCGCGGTACCCGCCGGGCGCGGAGCCCGAACGCGACGTTGTCGGCGACCTTCATGTGCGGGAACAGCGCGTAGGACTGCACGACGACACCGATTCCCCGTTTCGCAGGCGGAAGCCCGGTGACGTCGCGTGATCCGAGCCGCACCGAACCCGAAGTGGGACGGACGAATCCGGCGAGGGCCTTCAGCGCGGTCGACTTTCCGGAACCGCTCGGTCCGAGGAGGGCCACGGTTTCACCGCGGGCGACGCGGAGGGTGAAGTCGACGAGGGCGTGGGTGACACCCCTGCCGCGTCCGTAGGCGACGGTGACCCGGTCGAACGTAATGGCGGGTGCGGAGTACTCGGTGGCCCCGCGGACCGCGGGGGTGTGGGACGGGTGCGTCCGCCCGGTGGGAATTCCCGACACGATCAGCTCCCGGTGGCCTTCTGGTACGCGGCGACGTCCGAATCGAGTTCGGTGAGTACGTCGTTCCAGTTCGGCGACCACACCTGGACGCCCTGCAGGGCGCGCGCCGGGGCGCTGTCGCTCGCGGCGGCGCGCACGTCCTCGCGGACCGACACGCCGCGCGCCTCGTCGGCGACCGTCTTCTGTGACTCCTCGGACAGCAGGAACTCCATCAACTGCCTGCCCTGCTCGCTGCGCGGCGCGCCCTTCGCCAGGCCCATCACGTATGGCAGGGCGACGGTGGTGCGGGTGCCGTCGGCGGCGGCGGGGAAGAAGAGGTCGAATGTCGAGCCGTCGTCGGCGATGGAGGTGAGGTTCATCTGGACGTCGCCGTTGGCCACGAGCAGTTCGCCGTTGCTGACCTTCGACTGCAGCTTGCCCGTCGAGGACGACGGTCCCACGTTGTTGGCCTGGAGCTTCGCGAGGTAGTCGAGCGCGCCGTCCTTGCCTATCAGGTGCTGCAGGAGCAGCAGCACCGCGGTGCCGTCGCCGGCCTGACCGGGGGTGGAGTACTGGATCCTGCCCTCGAGCCGGTCGGACAGCAGGTCGTCCCAGGTGCGGGGAGCGGGCGACGCCGCAGGGTTGGCGATGAAGGACAGGTAGTTCCCGACGACGGGAACGAAGCGGCCGGCCGGGTCGGTCTCGGCAGCGGGGACGGCGGAGGTGTCGACGCCGCTGGGGACGAGCAGTCCCTGGGCGTCCGCCTTCTGGATGAACGGCGGGAGCGTGACGACGACGTCGGCCTGCGGGTTCGACTGTTCCTTGTCGAGGCGGGAGACGACTTCGCCGGATCCGGCTTCGACGAGGTTCACCGCGATCCCGGTCCGTTCGGTGAAGGCGTCGAAACGCGACTGGTACCACCCGGAGAGTCCGTCGGCGCTGTACACGGTGACGGTGTCGGTGCCCGAGTTTGCGGCGGTACCGGTTCCGCCGCAAGCGGTTCCGAGGGTGAGGACGGTCGCGGCCAGGGCGGCGGCGGCGATCCGTGGGCGAAGACGCATGGCGAATTCCTAACGATGAGGGGGTCGGTGCCGAGGAGCCTGCCGTTTGGTCTAGACCATTGGGCCACCGTTGGGGGAACGCCAGGTGAACAATTGGTATAGACCATTTTTCGGGTACGCTCGGCCGCATGAACGACGACGGCGACGCGTCCGGTGAGTCCGTGCCGATCGGCACCGTCACGCGATGACCCGGACGCCGAACGTCCCCAAGTACTACCGCGTCCGTACCGAACTCGAGTCCATCCTCGCCGAACTCGAGGTGGGGGACGCGGTGCCCGCGGAGCGGGAACTGGCCCTGCGGTTCACGGTGTCCCGCGAGACGGTGCGGCAGGCCATCCACGAGTTGCTGGTCGAGGGACGCGTCGAGCGTCGAGGCCGCGGCACCGTCGTCGCCAGCCCCAAGCTCGTGCAGCCGCTGTCGCTGCGGTCCTACACCGAGGGTGCCGTCAGCCAGGGGCGGGTGCCCGGGCGTGAACTGGTCACGTTCGAGGAACTCGGCGCCGACGCCGACCTCGCCGAGGCGCTCGGTCTCGCGATCGGCGCGCCGGTGATCCACCTCGAACGGGTCCTGCTCGCGGACAACGAGAAGATCGGGCTCGAGAGCACCCATCTGCCCGCAGGCCGCTTCGGGGAGATGGCGCGCGCATTCGACCCGGGCACCTCGCTGTACGCGGCGATCCGCGAGACGGGAGTGGTGTTCGCGTCCGCCACCGAGCGGATCGAGACCGTGCTGGCCTCGCCGCGGGAGGCCGCGCTGCTCGACTCGACCACCGCCATGCCGATGCTGCTGCTCCACCGGCTCTCGCTCGACACTGCGGGTGTTCCGATCGAACGGGTGCGTTCTCTCTACCGCGGCGACCGGATCGCATTCCTCACGACCCTGCGGGACTGAGAACCCGCGCGGCGGGTCCCGAGGCGCCCCGGCCAGGTGCGGGTCTAACCTGGTACCCATGTCTGTCCGCACAGCACTGAGCCCCGGAACCGTGTCTCCCGTCCTCGCCGTACCGGCGGGGATCGAGCGTCCCGAGTACGCGTGGAAGCCCACGGCCAAGGAAGGCAACGAGCCGTGGGTCCAGACCCCGGAGACCATCGAGGCCATGCGGGTGGCGAGCAAGATCGCCGCGCAGGCCCTGCAGGAGGCCGGTAAGGCGGTGGCGCCGGGCGTCACCACCGACGAACTCGACCGCATTGCGCACGAGTACATGATCGATCACGGCGCCTATCCGTCGACGCTCGGCTACAAGGGATTCCCCAAGTCGTGCTGCACCTCGCTGAACGAGGTGATCTGCCACGGCATCCCCGACTCGACGGTGATCCAGGACGGTGACATCGTCAACATCGACGTCACCGCCTACATCGGCGGCGTGCACGGAGACACCAACGCCACGTTCCTCGCGGGCGACGTCGCCGAGGAGAACCGGTTGCTGGTGGAGCGGACCCACGAGGCGACGATGCGCGCCATCAAGGCCGTCAAGCCGGGCCGGGCGCTCAACGTGGTCGGCCGTGTCATCGAGTCGTACGCGCACCGCTTCGGATACGGCGTGGTCCGTGACTTCACCGGACACGGCATCGGCACCACGTTCCACAACGGCCTCGTCATCCTCCACTACGACGAGCCTTCCGTGGACACGGTCATCGAACCCGGCATGGTGTTCACGATCGAACCGATGATCAACCTCGGTGACATCGGCTGGGACATGTGGGACGACGACTGGACCGTGGTCACCAAGGATCGCAAGTGGACGGCCCAGTTCGAGCACACCATCGTGGTCACCGAGACCGGCAACGAGATCCTCACCCTGCCTTGATCGAGAGCCGGTGGAGGGGCGCCCTGCTCGTTGCCGGCACCACGTCCGACGCGGGCAAGAGTGTGCTCGTGGCCGGACTGTGCCGGATGCTGGCGCGGCGGGGTGTCCGGGTGGCGCCGTTCAAGGCGCAGAACATGTCGAACAACTCCGTCGTCACGCTGGACGGCGGCGAGATCGGCCGGGCGCAGGCCCTGCAGGCCGCGGCCTGCGGACTCGAGCCGAGCGTCCGCTTCAACCCGGTTCTGCTGAAACCGGGCAGTGACCGCACGTCACAACTGGTGGTACGGGGGCGTGCCGTCACGTCCGTCGGGGCCCGCGACTACATCGAGCATCGGCAGCACCTGCGCGCGGTCGTGGCCGAGGAACTGGAATCGCTGCGCGCCGAATACGACGTCGTGCTGTGTGAGGGCGCGGGGTCTCCCGCCGAGATCAACCTGCGGGCCACGGACCTCGCGAACATGGGGCTCGCCCGCGCGGCGGACCTCCCGGTGCTCGTCGTCGGCGACATCGACCGCGGTGGGGTGCTGGCTCACCTGTTCGGCACGGTGGCGGTTCTCGCGCCGGAGGACCAGGCGTTGATCGCGGGTTTCGTGATCAACAAGTTCCGCGGCGACGTGTCGTTGCTGGCGCCGGGTCTGGAGCAGTTGACGGCGATGACGGGTCGCCCGACGCTCGGCGTGATTCCCTTCGCCGAGGACCTGTGGCTCGACGCGGAGGATTCGCTGGGTGTGGTGGGGGACGCCCCGGTCGGACGTCCGGCACCGCCGGTCGGCGACGACTGGTTACGCGTGGCCGCGATCCGCCTGCCCCGCATCTCCAATTCGACGGACGTCGAGGCGCTCGCGTGCGAACCGGGCGTGTCGGTGCGCTGGGTCGGCGATCCGTCGCGGCTCGAGGACGCCGACCTGATCGTGCTGCCCGGCAGCAAGTCGACCGTGTCGGATCTGGAGTGGTTGCGCCGCACCGGCATCGCGGATGCGATCGCCGTGCATGCGAAACGCGGCGGCCCGGTTCTCGGTGTGTGCGGCGGCTACCAGATGCTCGGGTCCGTCATTGTCGACGACGTCGAATCCGGCTGGGGTGCGGTACCCGGGCTGGGACTGCTCGACCTCGAGGTGGAGTTCGCCCCGGACAAGGTGCTCGCGCAGGTCCGCGGCGACGCCCACGGAGTTCCGGTGTCCGGGTACGAGATCCATCACGGGCGGGTGCGCCGCAACGGCGATCCGCCGCTGCTCCACGCGAGCAGCGGCGCCGCGGAGGGCAGTATCCGCGGCGCCGTGTACGGCACGCACTGGCACGGTCTGCTCGAGACCGACCGGTTCCGCCGGCTTCTGCTGGACGACGTGGCCGAGCACGCGGGGAGAACCGGCTTCGTCACCGCCCCGGACACGGACGTCGCTTCGATCCGGACCGCTCAACTCGATCTGCTGGCGGACCTGGTGGAGCAGAATCTCGATCTGCACGCCCTCGAGGCGCTGCTCGGGGCGGGCGCCCCTACTGGGCTGCCTGCCATCGCGTCGACCCTGCTGCGCTAGGCCGTCGCGCGGCGGACGACCGTCCACCCGCGGCGAGGATGCCCCGCCGCGGCGGCCAGCGCGGGCAGCCACACCATCGGCACCGATCGGGGGCGCATCGGCGAACCAGTGGCCGATGTCCGGCCACCACTTCTGCCACGTGATCACGAATGCGGCGCCGCCTGCGGCGAGGAGAGTGCCGACGCCGAGCGTGAACAGGCCCACCACCCGCCACCGGTGATGCAGTGCGCCCAGGAACAGTCCCGACGCCGCGGTCAGCGACAGGCCGTAGAGCAGTATCCCGAACACGAGAACCTGGACGGCGGCGAGCAGCAGGGTAGCCGCGAAGTAGTCGCGCCGGGTGACGCTCGTTCCCAATGCGAACGGGAACGTCTGCGTCATGGCCTGCAGGTAGAACGCGAGGGCGAACCCGAACAGGGAGAAGACGCCGCCGCTGAAATTGATGTCGCTGCCGGTGTCGCCGACCATCGCGAAGATGGCCGCACCGATCGTGAACGATCCGACGAGCACAGGCCCTCGTCCACCGCCCGGTCCCGTTCGGCGTCCGACAGCGTGGTCTGCACCGTCGCCCGTTCGTGACTGCCGAGCGATTCCCGGTGTAGCACGGTCTTGTTCGAGGTGAAGGCGGCCACCAGTGGCGCCAGACCGGAGACGACGACGGCGCCCTCGCGGAGTGCGCCGGCGTCCTCGTCGAGGACGATCCGCCCCTTGTCGATCAGGATCACGTGTTCGATCAGGTCGCTGACCTCGTCGATGAGATGCGTGGACAGCACCACCGTGCGCGGGTGTTGGGCGTAGTCGGCGAGCAACCTGTCGTAGAAGAGGTGCCGTGCGCTCGCGAGGGCGTGCCGGACTTTGAAGTCGTCCGGGTACTTCTGGCTCTCCTTGACGTAGCAGACGTCGGTGAGCACCCGAGCATTCTCGTGCGGCGCCTGTCCGAAGACCTCGACCGCGCCCGAGGTCGGGAACTCCTGGCCGGTGAGGATCTGCATGAGCGTGGTCTTGCCTGCGCCGTTGCGGCCGAGGAGGCCGTAGATCTTGTTCTCCTGCAACGAGAAATCGATATCGTCGAGTGCGGTGACGTCGCCGAATCGCTTGCCGAGGCTCCGCGCCGAGGCGATGGTCGTCGTGTCGGATACCGTGCCGATCATCGTGCTCCCTCCCGTTGGTCGAGCATGGTCTCGAGTTCGGCGATGCTGACGCCGAGTTTGTCCGCCTCGGTGACGAGCGGATCGATGAACTGTTGCGCGAACCGCTCGCGTCGCCTGAAGCGCAGCGCGTTCCGGGCGCCGGAGGTGACGAACATCCCGATTCCCCGCTTCTTGTAGAGGATCCCGTCGGCAACGAGTTTTTCCAGGCCCTTGGCCGCGGTCGCCGGGTTGATCCGGTGGAATGCGGCGAGTTCGTTGGTGGACGGCACCTGGCCTTCCTCGGGAAGGGTTCCGTCGATGATCGAGTTCTCGATGAGTTCCGCGATCTGCCGGAACAGCGGTCTGCGGTTGTCGATCATCGACGCCCGCCTCGTCGGTTGATCGGTTCATTACTCATGTAAGGAACCAGAGAACTAGGGCGGTTCGAGCGCAAGAGGTCCCCGATCGCGTAGTTTTTAGCCCATGGAACTGACGCACGTGGCGGTGGGAAATGGAAATTGCACGGTCCGGATCGACGGACCGGAGAGCAAACACACCGTTCTGCTGCTACCGGGGGCCGGCGACGGGCCGGATGTCTACGACGGTGTCTGCGAGCGCCTGCACAATTCGGACCTGCGCACGATCGTGCCCGAGGACATCACCGGTCTCGACGAAGCGGCGGTCATGGGCCTGCTCGACGAGCTGAAGGTCGGATGGGTCAACCTCGTCGGCAGCCGGGAAGGGGCCGAACTGGCCTGGTCGCTGGCGGCGCGCCAGTTCGGGCGCTTCGCGAGCCTCGTCGTCGCCGACCGGGGGCATCCGGCGGCGCCCGACGCTGCGGGTGCGGTGCGCGGATCCGACTGTCCGGCGGTCGAACTCCCCACGACCGTGATGGTCGGGGACCCCGACCGGCGCGCCGAGGCGGATGCCAGCGGACGCTTCGTCTACTCCGACTTCCGCGTCGTCCAACTCGACGGCGTCAGCAACGTCCCCGCGGCCGCGGCCGCGGAGCTGGCCACCGAGATCGTGCTCCGCACCAGCCCCTGGTAGACCTGCGGCCCCACGCCGAGCCCGGCCGGGCTCAGCGTGGGGCGTACATGATGACGGCCATGCCCAGCAGGCAGATGAGGGCGCCCGAGACATCCCAGCGGTCCGGGCGGAAACCGTCGGCCACCATGCCCCAGATCAGCGAACCCGCGACGAATACCCCGCCGTAGGCGGCGAGGATGCGGCCGAAGTTGGCGTCCGGCTGCATCGTCGCGACGAACCCGTACGCTCCGAGCGCCGCGACACCGGCGCCGATCCAGATCCAGCCCCGGTGTTCGCGGACGCCCTGCCACACCAGCCACGCGCCGCCGATCTCGAACAGCGCCGCGACGGCGAACAGCGCGACGGATTTGGCGACCGTCACTCGAACGGCAGGTCGAGGCCGAGGAGAGCGTTCTCGACCACCTCGGGCATCGCCGGGTGGATCCAGTACTGTCCCCGCGCCATCTGCTGCGCCGTCAACCCGAAGCTCATCGCCTGGATCAGCGGCTGGATCACCGTCGGCGCCTGGGCGCCGATCACGTGTGCCCCCAGCAGACGCCCGGTGCCCCGTTCCGCGACGACCTTGCAGAGACCCTCGTCGTCCTCCATCGCCCACCCGTACGCGACGTCGCCGTACGCCTGTACCTTCACCGTGACGTCCCAGCCGGCCTCCCGGGCCTCGGCCTCGGTCAGCCCGACGTGCGCGATCTGCGGGTCGGTGAACACGGCGGCGGGAACGAACCGGTGGTCCGAGGCGCGCAGCCCCGACGTGTCCTTCCACGCGTCCTGCAGCAGATTGTGCTGAACGACCCGGGCCTCGTGGTTGGCGACGTGCTTGAGCTGGTACGGCGAGGAGACGTCGCCGAGCGCGTAAACGCCTTCGGCACTGGTCCGTTGGAAGTCGTCGACCACGACGCGTCCCTCGTCGTCGAGATCGATGCCGCCGGCGGCGGCCCCGACGGCGTCGCCGTTCGACTGCCGTCCGGTGGCCACCAGGAGAACGTCGCCCGAGACGACGGTGCCGTCCGCGAGTTCGACGGCGACGCCGTCACCGTCCCGGCGCACGGCCGTCACGGCGTGCCCGCGGTGCACGTCCCACTTCTGCTCGGCGAGATCCGTGAATCGGCGGGATATGTCCTCGTCGAGGTGGCGCAGCAAGCGTGTGCTGCGCGCGATCAGCGACACCCGGGTGCCCAGCGCGGAGAACACGTGCGCGAACTCGGCGGCGATGAATCCCGCGCCGATGATCACCATCCGCTGGGGCAGTTCCGGCAGCCGCATGATGTCGTTGTTCGTGTAGAACGGCACGCCCGACTCCCGGACGACGTCGGGAATGATCGGCCGCGATCCCGCGGCGACGACCACCTGGTCGGCCGTGATCACCTCCCCGGTCCCGGTGTCGAGGGTTCGCGGGCCTGTGAACGTCGCGTGCCCGCGGAACAGCGTCGTGTTCGGGCTGTCCTCGGCGCGGTAGCGTTCCCCGCCGGCCGAGATCGGGTCGATGCGGCCGAAGACCCGTTTGACGATGTCGGGCCAGCGCACACCCTCGAGTTGGGCGTCGACGCCGTACTTGGCGGAACCGGTGACCGTGCGGGCCACCTCCGCGGCGTACACGAACATCTTCGTCGGGATGCAGCCCACGTTCAGGCACGTCCCGCCGTATGTGCCCTCCTCCAGGATCGCGATCTTCCTGTCCGCGAACCGTTCGTCGGGCAGCGAGTTGCCGGACCCCGAACCGATGATCGCCAGATCGAAATGTGTCACCGGTTCGCCTCCGCCGCGTTGTGGCCGTGCAGCCACTCGAGCCACAGGTCCACCTCGGCGAACGCCTCGGCGCGGGGCTGGTCGGCGGACAGGAACACGTCGTGCCGGGCGCCCGCGATCGGCACGATCGTGGTGCGGTCGCCGAGACACCCCGCCCAGCGTGCGATCTGCCGGACGTCGAGGACGGCGTCCGCGGTGTCGACCCGGGGGTCGTACCGCGGCGCGAAGTACGACGCCTTGGAACGCAAGACCAGGGCGGGAACCCCGATGTCGAGTCCCCGGTGCAACTGCGCGTGCCCGCGGCGCACCGCGCGCAGCCACCCGAATGTCACGGGGAAACCGCTCAGCGGCTTCCAGTCGAGGTTGTAGTTCCAGATGCCGTTGCCCTCGACATGCAGGCTCACGCCGTACGTGTCGAGCCCGGTCTTCGGGATGATCGACTTGCGCTTGACCCGCCCGACCGCGTCGACAGCCACCGTCCCGACGTTCCGCAGGTACGACGGACCCTGCAGGTCGAACCACGGGCTGTTGAGGATGACTCCGCTGATGCCGAGGGCTGCGGTGCCGCCCGTCTTGCGCTGCAGGCGGTGCAGCCACAGCGGCAGCACCAGGCCGCCCGTCGAATGCGCGACGAGCAGGACCTCGCCGTCGGCGGTCTGTTCCCGGACCTGGCGCAACGCCTCGTCCAGTTCGGCGTCGTACAGGCTCAGGTCGGAGACGAAGTGCGGCGTCTGCCCCGGTTCGAGCGAGCGCCCGCACTTGCGCAGATCGAGTGCGAAGAACGCGTAACCCTGTTCGGCGAAGTGCTCGGCCAGGTGTTTCTGGAAGAAGTAATCGGTGAATCCGTGGACGTAGAGCACGGCGCGGCCGGTCTTCTTCGTCTCCTGCGGGGGCTGGTAGCGGATCAGCGTCGCCTTCACCTCGCCCTCGCCGTCGGGGTCGGTGCCGAGAGGGATGGTCAGCTGTTGATAACCGTCGCCGAGAACGTCGGGAGCCCAAGTAGTCACAGATCACAATCTAATGTGCGTTTCGGGGGTGCGGGGAGGCGCACAATTGGGGCAGGTGATTTTCGCTCATACGCGCGGGTAACCTATCCGGCGAACACGGCAGGCGTATGCGCGTACGGCTATGGACAAGGAAGTCGATACTCCAGTGTCAGATCAGAATGCGGTAGAGACGAAAACGGATGTAGTGCTGGTTGGCGCGGGCATCATGAGCGCGACGCTGGGAGCGATCCTGCGTCAGGTGCAGCCCGATTGGTCGATCACCACATTCGAGCGGCTCGACGCAGTAGCCGCCGAGAGCAGCGACCCGTGGAACAACGCGGGCACCGGCCACTCCGCACTGTGTGAGCTCAATTACACCCCGCAGAACGCCGACGGCACCGTGGACATCACGAAGGCCGTCAACGTGAACGAACAGTTCCAGGTGTCGCGGCAGTTCTGGGCGCACGGCGTCGAGAGCGGTGTGCTGACGCAGCCCAAGGAGTTCATCAACCCCATCCCGCACGTGAGCTTCGTGCACGGCGAGGCCAACGCGAAGTACCTGCGGGCCCGCTACGACGCCCTCGCCGGTCACCCCCTGTTCGCGGGCATGGAGTACATCGACGCCCCCGACGAGTTCACCCGCCGGCTGCCGTTGATGGCGAAGGGCCGCGACTTCAGCGATCCGATCGCCCTCAACTGGACCCAGGACGGCACCGACGTCGACTTCGGCGCCCTCACCAAGCAGCTCCTCGGCTACGTCGGCGCGTCCGGCGGCGTCGTCCACTTCGGGCACGAGGTCACCGACCTCACCAAGCAGTCCGACGGCAGCTGGGTGGTCAAGGTCACCAACCGCCGCAACGGTGCCAAGAAGGTCGTGCGCGCCAAGTTCGTGTTCGTCGGCGCCGGCGGCGGTGCACTGCACCTGCTGCAGAAGTCCGGGATCGCGGAGGCCAAGGGATTCGGCGGGTTCCCCGTCAGCGGCGCGTTCCTGCGCTGCACGAACCCGGAGCTCATCGACCAGCACCGCGCCAAGGTCTACGGCAAGGCCGCTGTCGGCGCGCCCCCCATGTCGGTGCCGCACCTCGACACCCGCGTGATCGGCAGCAAGCCCGGACTGCTGTTCGGTCCGTACGCCGGCTGGTCGCCCAAGTTCCTCAAGCAGGGCCGGGTCACCGACCTGCCCAGCTCGGTCAAGCCGAACAACCTGCTGTCGATGCTCGGCGTCGGCGTCAGCGAACTGGGTCTCGTCAAGTACCTGATCAGTGAGCTCGCGATGTCCGAGGCCGGCCGCATCGACACCCTCCGGGAGTTCGTCCCGAAGGCGCTCGGCAAGGACTGGGAGCTGATCACCGCGGGCCAGCGCGTCCAGGTCATCCGCCGCGCCAAGGGCAAGGGCGGCGTCCTCGAATTCGGCACCGCCGTCGTCAACGCCGGCGACGGCAGCATCGCAGGCCTCCTCGGCGCGTCGCCGGGTGCGTCCACCGCGGTGCCCGCCATGCTCGACGTGCTGCAGCGCTGCTTCCCGACGCAGTACGAGTCGTGGAAGCCGAAGCTCCAGGAAATGGTGCCCTCGCTCGGCGTCAAGCTCTCCGACGACACCGGCCTGTTCTCGCAGGTGTGGGACTGGACGTCGAAGGTGCTCCAGCTCGACACCAGCAAGGTCGAGGACGCGTCGGTCGCGGTCTGACGGACCGCTCGGCCCGGGTCCACGGGCGCGCGCACTCACGGGTGCTGTGCGATAGTTGCCTGTCATGACGGCAACTGCAGCACTCAAGCGTTCGTGGGCACTCGATCTCGACAACAAGACGCTCTACGAGTTGCTCCAGCTCCGCGTAGAGGTCTTCGTCGTCGAGCAGGCGTGCCCGTACCCGGAACTCGACGGCCGGGACCTGCTGGCCGAGACGCGCCACTTCTGGTTGGAGCAGGACGGTCAGGTGGTCTGCACGCTCCGCCTCCTCGAGGAGCACGCCGACGGCAACAAGTCGTTCCGCATCGGCCGGCTGTGCACGGCGCGGCCGGCGCGCGGTCAGGGGCACACGACGCGTCTGCTGCGCGCCGCGCTCGCCGAGGTCGGTGACGCGCCGTGCCGGATCAACGCGCAGACGTACCTGGTGGACATGTACGCCAAGCACGGTTTCCGGCCGGACGGCGAAGAGTTCGTCGAGGACGGCATCCCGCACGTCCCGATGCGGCGCGGCGGCGGTGCCGCCCATGATGCCGGCGGCGGTGCCGCCCATGATGCCGGCGGCGGTGCCGCCCATGATGCCGGCGGCGGTGCCGCGGCGTCGGAGGTGGCGGAGGCGGCCCCGTCGAGCGCCGGGCAGTGAGCGCCGACTAGGGTCGTCAGGTGAATGTCCGCGGGGAAGTCCTGTTCGAATCAGGCGCGGTCCCGCCACTGTGACGGATCTCTGACCGGCTGCCACCACCCTGGTTGCCGATCCGGTCTCCCAGCCAGATTGCCGCGGCGTTCGTACCGGCCAAAGCTCTCGGCGAGGAAACCGGGACGTGAAGGGATGCAGCGTGCGTACGGATCGTGAAGTGGATCAGGTTCGACCCGACTTTTCGTGGGGATTTCCGTTCAGTGCGGTGGTCGGTCAGGACCGGTTGCGGCTGGCCCTCGTCCTCTGCGCGGTCCATCCCGGTATCGGCGGCGTCCTCGTCCGCGGTGAGAAGGGTACGGCCAAGTCGACGGTCGTTCGCGCTCTCACCGCCCTGCTGCCTGCGGTACAGGACGAGAACGGCACCCGCCCGGCGCGGCTGATCGAACTGCCGGTCGGAGCCACGGAAGACCGCGTCGTCGGTTCCCTCGATCTCGAGAAGGTGCTGCGCGACGGTGAGCGCGCGTTCCAACCCGGACTGCTGTCGGCTGCTCATCAGGGTGTGCTCTACGTCGACGAGGTCAACCTCCTGCACGACCATCTGGTCGACGTGCTCCTCGACGCCGCGGCGATGGGCCGCGTCCACGTCGAACGGGACGGCATCTCGCATTCGCACGCCGCCCGGTTCGTCATGGTCGGCACGATGAATCCGGAGGAGGGCGAGCTCCGGCCGCAGCTTCTCGACCGGTTCGGGCTGGCCGTCGACGTCGCGGCGTCGCGGGAGGTGGACGTGCGCATGGAGGTGGTCCGGCGGCGGCTGGACTTCGAGCGTGATCCCGCAGGGTTCGTCGAGCGCTACGCCGCGCAGGACGCCGCCCTCGCCGCCGCCATCCTCGAGGCCCGCGACCGGCTCGACTCCGTCGTGCTCGACGACGTCGAGTTGCGCCGAATCGCTTCTCTCTGTGCGTCGTTCGACGTGGACGGCATGCGCGCCGATCTCGTCCTCGCCCGCACCGCGACCGCGCACGCCGCATGGCGGGGCGCCGGCGCCGTCGAGGCGGAGGACGTGCGGGTGGCCGCTGAACTGACCCTGCCGCACCGTCGCCGCCGGGATCCGTTCGACGAACCCGGTCTCGACGAACAGCAACTCGACGACGCGCTCCGGCAGGCCGACGAGGACGCGCGGTCCGGTGCCGGGGAACCGCCGGAGCAGGAACCCGGATCTTCGCCCGGCGCACCGCCCGCGGCGGACGGCACGGATACCGACCCGGAGGGACCCGACGATCCCGACGGGCCCGGAGGCGGCGCACCGGCGCCGCCGGAGCGCCCGGCCGGACCGACCGGCACCCAGTTCACCACCAAACTTCTCGAGGTACCCGGGGTCGGGGAGGGCGCGCCGGGGCGGCGTTCCCGTTCCCGTTCGTCGCGCGGTCGCGCGGTGCGCTCCACCGCCGAGTCGGGGCACGGACTCCACCTGGTCGGCACGCTCTTCGCCGCAGCCGGGCAGCAGGTTGCCCGCGGCCGGACCGCCGGACGGATGATCCTCGATTCCGTCGATCTGCGCGGAGCGATCCGCGAAGGCCGCGAGGGCAATCTCGTGGTGTTCGTCGTCGACGCATCCGGGTCGATGGCGGCCCGTGACCGGTTGTCGGCCGTGACCGGCGCCGTCGTCTCGCTGCTCCGCGACGCCTACCAGCGCCGCGACAAGGTGGCGGTGATCACGGTCCGCGGTCGGGCCGCGGAACTCGTCCTGCCGCCCACCTCGTCGGTCGACATCGCCGTCCGTCGTCTGCAGGGAATGAAGACGGGTGGCAAATCGCCACTGGCAGAAGGATTTCTGCGTGCGCGCGAGGTCGTGCTGCGGGAACGGCTCCGCGACCCGCAGCGCCGCGCTCTCGTCGTCGCGCTGACCGACGGACGGGCGACCGGCGGCAAGGACGCACTGCACCGGGCGAAGGTGGCCGCGGGCCTGCTCGCGGACAGCGCGGTCGCGTCGGTGGTCGTCGACTGCGAGACCGGGATGGTCCGGCTCGGGCTTGCCGCGGAGCTGTCCCGCCGGCTGCGGGGTGGTTACGTCCGGCTCGGCGAATTGTCCGCGCAGCAGGTTGCGGGCGTCGTCCGCGCCGCGGCGTGACCCGGACGCGGATTCGGTAGGGAGAGAGAAGGCACATGCCCAAGGGTGTTCCCGAGAACGTTCCGAACGACGGCCTCACCACGCGTCAACGGCGCAACGCTCCCGTGCTCGCGGTCCACACCGGACCGGGCAAGGGGAAGTCGACGGCCGCGTTCGGCATGGCGCTGCGCGCCTGGAATCAGGGATTCGACGTCGGAGTGTTCCAGTTCGTCAAGAGCGCCAAGTGGAAGGTGGGGGAGGAAGCCGCCTTCCGTGCCCTCGGCCAACTGCACGACGACACCGGTGTCGGCGGGGCGGTGCAGTGGCACAAGATGGGCGAGGGCTGGTCGTGGACGCGTAAGCACGGCAGCGAGGAGGACCACGCCGCCGCGGCCGCTGAGGGGTGGGCTGAGATCGCGCGCCGGCTGGGCGCCGAGGAGCACCGCTTCTACGTGCTCGACGAATTCACATACCCCCTGAAGTGGGGATGGGTCGACGTCGACGAGGTGGTCGAGGTCCTGCGGAACCGGCCGGGCAACCAGCACGTGGTGATCACGGGCCGCGACGCCCCGCAGGCGCTGATCGACGCCGCGGATCTGGTGACGGAGATGACCAAGATCAAGCATCCGATGGACGCGGGCCGGAAGGGCCAGCGGGGAATCGAGTGGTGACCACCCTCGCCGCTGTGCCCGCGGTGGTCATCGCCGCCCCCGCATCGGGTAGTGGAAAGACCACCGTCGCAACCGGTTTGGTGGGGGCGCTGCGTGAGTCCGGCTACGCGGTGGCACCGTTCAAAGTCGGCCCCGACTACATCGACCCCGGGTACCACGGGCTCGCGGCCGGACGTCCGGGACGCAATCTCGACCCGGTCATGGTCGGCGCGGAGCGGATCGCCCCGCTGTACCGGCACGGGAGTTCGGGGTGCGACGTCGCGGTCGTCGAGGGTGTCATGGGCCTGTTCGACGGCAAGATCGACGCCGCGTCCCACGAGCCGTCGGCGGAGGGATCGACGGCCCAGGTGGCAGCGCTGCTCGGCGCCCCCGTGGTGCTCGTGGTGGACGCTCGCGGCCACAGTCAGAGCCTGGCCGCCGTCCTGCACGGCTTCTCGACGTACGACTCCGGGGTTCGCATCGGCGGGGTGATCCTCAACCGGGTGGGCAGCCCGCGGCACGAACAGGTGCTGCGGCAGGCGTGCGAGCGCGTCGGGCTCCCCGTGCTCGGCGCCGTGCCGCGGATGGCCGAACTGGAGGTCCCGTCCCGCCATCTCGGGCTGATCCCGGCCGCGGAGCACGGAGCCGACGCGGTGGACGCCGTCGACGCCATGACCCGATTGGCAGCCCGCCACCTCGACCTCCCCGCCATCCGCGCACTCGCGTCCTCGGCGGTCGACGGGCCGGCGTGGGACCCCGCCGACGAGGTCGGACCGATTCCGCCCGGCCCGCGCCCGACCGTGGCGATCGCCGGGGGCCGCGCGTTCACGTTCGGGTACGCCGAGCACCGCGAACTCCTGGACGCCGCCGGTGCGGACGTGATCACGTTCGACCCCCTGCACGACGCGTTGCCGACCGGCACGAGCGGCGTGGTGCTGCCCGGTGGTTTCCCCGAGGAGCACGCCGTCGCGCTCGCGGAAAACTCTGCGCTCCTGTCTCAGATACGCGCACTCGCCACATCGGGGGCACCGATCCATGCGGAGTGCGCCGGTCTGCTCTACCTCGCCCGCAGCCTCGACGGGCACGCGATGGCCTCCGTGGTCGGGGTCGACGCCTCGTTCGGGTCTCGTCTCACGCTCGGGTACCGCGAGGCGGTGGCGGTCACGGACTCCACGCTCTTCGCGGCCGGTGAGCGGGTGGTCGGCCACGAGTTCCATCGCACGTCGCTCACCGCGGCGGAGGCGGACGGCTTCGCGCCGGCCTGGGGCTGGCGGCCCTGGGACGGTGACCCTGCGCGCGAGGGATTCGTGCGCGACGGCGTGCACGCCTCGTACCTGCACACCCACCCCGCGGGCCACCCGGCGGCGATCACCCGTTTCGTGGCCGCGGCCCGCACCTTCGCCGCGCATGGGTGATCTCTGCGTCGGCGTCGGGTTCCGCGCGGCCGCGGGCAGCACGGACATCCTCGCCGCCGTCCGGCACGTGCTGACGTCCGCGGGCCCGGATTCGGACGGGACTCTGGACTGCCTGTGCACCCTCGACCGTAAGTCCGTGGACCCGGCTGTCCGGGATGCGGCGGCGGCGTTGGGTGTCCCCGTCCGCGGATTCGCGGCGGCGGAACTCGCCGCCGTCGAGGTGGCGAACCCGTCGGACCGGGTTCACTCGGCGACGGGATCGCCGAGCGTCGCGGAAGCGGCGGCCGTGCTCGGCGCGGGCGGCGGGCCCCTGATCGTGACCAAGTGGTCCGCGAATGGCGTCGTCGTCGCGGCAGCCCGTAAAGTTTCGTAGGTTCGAGACAAGACGTGCAGGATTTTCTGGAGAAACGGGGAGAGCGCGTGACTGCTGCCACCGGAGACGAGACCAACTACCTGGTCGGACTCAATTTGGCCGATCGTCGTGTGGTCGTGGTCGGTGGCGGAACAGTCGCACAGCGCAGGCTCGGGCTCCTGATCGCATCGGGTGCACGGGTCCACCTGATCAGCCGCGCGGTCACGCCGGCCGTCGAGGGAATGGCCACTGCGGGACAGATCACAGTGGAACTTCGCGAGTACCGGGACGGCGACCTCGCCGACGCCTGGTACGCCATCGCGTGCACGGACGAACCGGACACCAACGCGGCGATCGTCGCGGAGGCCGAGCGGAACCGTGTCTTCTGCGTCCGCGCCGACAACGCCCGCTACGGCACCGCCGTCACTCCGGCGAGCGCGAGCTACGACGGGATGAGCATCGGCGTGCTGGCCGGCGGCGACCACCGTCGGTCCGCCGCCGTGCGCACTGCCCTCGTCGAGGGCCTGCAATCGGGTGCGGTCGCCGACACCGCCGACCATCCGGCAGCCGGTGTCGCGCTGGTGGGCGGCGGTCCGGGCGACCCCGACCTCATCACCGTGCGCGGCCGTCGACTGCTGGCCCGGGCCGACGTGGTGGTCGCCGACCGCCTCGCCCCGCCCGAACTGCTCGCCGAACTGGGCTCGGACGTCGAGGTCATCGACGCCGCGAAGATTCCGTACGGCCGCGCGATGGCGCAGGAGGCGATCAACGCCGCCCTCATCGACGGCGCGAAGGCCGGCAAGTTCGTGGTGCGGCTCAAGGGCGGCGACCCGTACGTGTTCGGGCGCGGCTACGAGGAACTGGAGGCGTGCGCCGCGGCGGGTGTGCCCGTCACGGTCGTCCCCGGGATCACCAGCGCCATCTCGGTGCCGTCGGCCGCCGGCATCCCGGTCACCCACCGGGGCGTCACCCACGAGTTCGTCGTCGTCAGCGGTCACGTCGCCCCCGACCACCCGGATTCCCTCGTCGACTGGTCGGCGCTGGCCCGGTTGAAGGGCACGATCGTGTTGCTGATGGCCGTCGAACGCATCGAGGCGTTCGCGACCGTCCTGATGGACGGCGGGCGTCCCGTGGACACCCCGGTCACGGTGATCCAGGAGGGCACGCTGCGGACGCAGCGCACCCTGCGGGCCGATCTCCAGACCGTGGCCGCGCGGGTCAAGGAAGAGCAGATCCGTCCCCCCGCCATCGTGGTCATCGGGCCCGTGGCCGGGTTTTCTGTGGACGCTGGGTAACGTGAACCCCCGTGTCTGAATCCCGAGTACCCGAAGGCGCGCCGGCGTCGAACCAGTCTGCGGCGAGAGCCACGGTGAATCCGCCCGCCGCCACCCGCGTGATGGGGCTGGCGATTGTCGTGCTGAGCGGGCTGCAGATGATGGTGGTCCTCGACGGCACCGTCGCGAATCTGGCGCTCGCGCCGCTGCAGGCCGACCTGGGTCTGAGCGACAGCGGCCGCAACTGGGTGCTGACGTCGTACGCGCTTGCGTTCGGTGGCCTCATGCTGCTGGGCGGACGGCTCGGTGACGCGTTCGGCCGGAAGAAGATGTTCGTCGGCGGTGTCGCCCTGTTCACGATCGCCTCGCTGCTGTGCGGTCTGGCGGTGGGCGAGTTCATGCTGATCGCGGCCCGGTTCCTGCAGGGCGTCGGCGCCGCGGTGGCCTCGCCGACGGCACTGGCCCTGGTGGCGACCACATTCGCGGCCGGACCCGCACGCAACCAGGCCATCGCGATCTTCGCGGCCATGACGGGCATCGGGTCGATCGCGGGCCTGATCATCGGCGGCGCGCTCACCGAGGTGTCGTGGCGCCTGATCTTCCTCATCAACGTGCCCATCGGCGTCGTCATCGTGGGGTGCGCGTTCGTGGCGCTGAAGGAGACGGCGGGCGAGCGCCTGGCCCTCGACGTTCCCGGCGCGGTCCTCGCGACGGTCGCGGCGACGGGCGTGGTGTTCGCGCTCACCGAGGGCCCGGAACTCGGCTGGGGGAGTCCGTACGTGATCGGTGCGCTCGTCGCCGGGCTGCTGCTGTTCGGCGCGTTCCTGTACGTCGAACGGACCGCCGACAACCCGCTGCTGCCGTTCTCGCTGTTCCACGACAAGAACCGGGTGGCGACGCTCGTCGCGATCTTCTTCGCCGGTGCCGTCATGTTCACGGTCGCCGCGTTCGTGGCGTTGTTCGTCCAGGACATCCTCGGCTACAGCCCGCTGGAGGCGGGCCTCGCGTTCATCCCGTTCGCGTTCGGCCTCGGCAGCGCGGCCGCGGTGGCGTCCAAGCTCGCCGTGCGGATCCAGCCGCGGTGGCTCGTGGTCGCCGGCGCCACGATCATGGTGGTCGGGCTGCTCTACGGGTCGACCCTCGACAGTTCCGCCACCTATCTGGCCAACCTGTTCGTACCGGTCATCGGCATCGGGTTCGGCGTCGGACTCGCCGTGGTCCCGCTCCCGCTGTGCGCCATCGCCGGGGTGTCGGAAACCGAGATCGGGCCGCTCGCCGCCATCGCGCAGGTGGCGCAGACCCTGGGCGGCCCCCTAGCCCTCGCCGTCATCGGGGCGATGGCCACGTCGCGCACCCTCTCGCTCGGCGGCATCTCCGGCAAGGTCGCGGACATGAATCCGGCGCAACTCGAGGCACTGGGCAACGGCTACACCTTCGCCCTCGTCGGCAGCGCCGGCTGCGCCCTCATCGCGGGATTCGCCGCGCTGTTCATCCGCTTCACCCCGCAACAGGTCGCGCAGGCGCAGGCCGCCGAGAAGGCCGCGCAGCAGGCGTGAGCGTTTCGGCCCGGTGGCCGGAGACCGTCGCTAGCATCCGGTCATGGACTACAAAATCGAGCTGATCATTCTGCCGGTGTCCGATGTGGACCGGGCCAAGGCGTTCTACGCCGACCAGGTCGGCTTCGTCGTCGACCACGATCACCGCGTGGATGAGAATGTGCGGTTCGTCCAGCTCACTCCGCCCGGGTCGGCCTGCTCGATCGCCGTCGGCGAGGGCCTGGTCGACACCCCGCCCGGCTCGGTGCACGGGTTGCAGATCGTCATCGACGACGCCGATGCCGCTCACGCGGAACTGTCCGCCCGCGGTGTGCCCGTCAGCGAGGTGCAGGATCTGGCATGGGGGCGCTTCGTGTATTTCGCCGATCCCGACGGCAACCAGTGGGCGCTGCAGCAGCTTCCGCAACGCGGCTGACTCCGGCGGCAGGTAGCAGAAATCCGCCCGCCCGCGCACGCCGGGCGGAGCATGATGGTCCTGTGCTCACGCCCACCCGCACGTCCGTCATGGGGGCAGTCGCAGTAGGCATGCTGCTGGCTGCCTGGGTGGCCGGGGTTCCGGCCACCGCCGCGCCCGCCGCACCGGACTCACGCGTCGGTCCGCTGTTCCTGGCCGGGACGCCGATCCACGTCTGCACCGGATCGGTCCTGGACAGCACGGACGGCGACCTCGTGCTCACCGCCGCGCACTGCATCGCAGGGTCCGGCGGTGCCCTGTCGTTCGCGCCCGGATACGACCGCGGCGTGGCCCCGTTCGGACTGTGGACGGTGTCCCAGATCTACGTCGACCCCGCCTGGCTGGAGTCGCAGGACCCCCAGCACGACTATGCCGTCCTCCGGGTGGCGCCGAGCGGAACCACCGTGCCCGCCTCCGTCGAATCGGTGGTCGGTGGCGGCTTCGAACTGGCGCCCGCCCCGGCAGCCGAGACCACCGTGGCGGTCACCGGCTACCCGACGCTGGGCGACAGTCCGGTGTCGTGCACAGCCGCGACCACGTCGACGGACAGCTATCCGACGGTGGTCTGCGACGGTCTCGGCGACGGAACGAGTGGTGGCCCGTGGGTGGCGGGTTCGCGGGTCGTCGCCCTCGTCGGGGGCCTCGACCACGGCGGGTGCACCGACTCGGTGTCCTACTCGCCGGCCTTCGGCGCCGCCACACTCGACCTGTTGCAGCGCGCGGAGAGCCGCGGCGCGGGCGACTCGACACCGTTCGCACTGCCCGGTACCTGCACCCGATCCTGACGGAGCCTGAGGTCAGCGGGGTGCCGGCCGGTACCGGCGCACGGGCCTGCCCGCACCCCCGTACTCCAGCCGGACCTCCAGCAGTCCCTCGGACAGGTAGTGCTCGAGGTAGCGGCGGACACTGACCCGGGACAGTCCGGCGAGTTCGGCGCACTCGGTCGACGACAGCTCGCCCTTCGACCGCAGGATGTCGAGCACCAGGCGGCCGGTTTCGGCGCTGAGCCCCTTCGGTAGCCGGCTCGGGTCCGGATTCTTGCCCTTGCCCCCGAACAGGGAGTCGATCAGGGATTGGTCTGCGCCGGACTGTGATTCGAGCGCGCGGGCGCGGCGCCGGAAGTTCTCGAGTTTCTCCTGCAGCTGCGTGTAGTCGAACGGCTTGACCAGATAGTCGGAGGCGCCGCCGTGCAGTGCGCGGCTGACGGTGTCGATTTCCCGGGCGGCGGTGATCATGATGACCCCCACGGCGTTGCCCTCGGCGCGCAGTCGCTGCAGGACGTCGAGGCCGGACATGTCCGGCAGGTACACGTCCAGGAGCACGAGGTCGGGGTTGCCGGTGCGCACCGATTCGAGGGCGTCCGCCGCGGTCCGCGCCACCCCGACGGTGGTGAACCCCGGTGTCTTGTCGACGAATCGGCGGTGGATCTCCGCGACCATGAAGTCGTCGTCGACGACCAGGACCTCATACATCGCCGCGCCGTCCCGTCATGATCGGAGAGTCTAGCTACGCGGCACGTGGACGGTGAACAAGGCACCACCGGTGCCGGGTGCGTCCGAGACGGCCGCGGACCCGCCGTGCTGGGAGCTGACGAGACGGACCAGGGCGAGCCCGATTCCGCGGCCGCCGGGCGTGCCGGGCTTCGAGGTGACCCCGCGGGAGAAGATCTCCTCCCGCATCGTCTCGGGAACTCCGGGGCCGGAATCGGCGACCTCGATGAGAATGCCGTCGTCGTCGGTGATCCGGATCGAGATCCGCGCGTCCCGGCCGCCCTCGGAGACGTCGACGGCGTTGTCGATGAGGTTGCCGAGCACGGTGATCACGTCGGTGGCGAGTTCGGGGTCGAGGGCGTGCAGGTGCGAGTCCGGTTCCAGCGTCAGCGACACCCCGGTCTCGGCGGCGAGCGACGTCTTCGCGATCAGCAGCGCGGCCACGGCGGGATCCGAGATGCGTTGCGTGACAGCATCACTGATCTCCGCCCGACGGCGGGTGAGGGTGCCGACGAACTCGGTGACCGCGTCGTAGTCGCCGAGCTGTGTCAGCCCCGAGATCGTGTGCAGCTGGTTGGCGAACTCGTGCGTCTGCGCCCGCAGGGTGTCGGTGACACTCTTGTGCGAAGACAGCTGGCTCTGCATCGACGCCAGTTCGGTGCTGTCGCGCATCGTGGTGACGGTGCCGATCTCGTGGCCCTGGCTGGTCGCGGCGCGGCGGCTCAAGGCGAGCATCCGCGACGACGTCGACAGCACCACGTCGCGGCCGTCCTCCCCGGTGAGGAGGTACTGCCGGACGGCCGGGTCGAGCGCGATGTCGTCGACGTGCCTGCCGACGGCGTCGCCGGTGAGGTCGAGCAGTTCCTGGGCGCTGTCGTTGAGCACGGTGATCACCCCGTCGGGGTTCACCGCGACCACCCCCTCGCGGATGCTGTGCAGCAGGGCCTCGCGATGGTCGGCGAGACTTGCGATCTCGGCGATTTCGAGTCCGCGGGTGTGGGTCTTGATCCGGCGGGACAGCAGCCACGAGCCGAGAAGCCCCAGACCGGCGCCGATTCCGAGATACAGGAGCAGGCGCGCCCCCGCGCTGCTGAGCAGGTCCCATATGGACGGGTAGTCGTCGCTGACGGAGACGACCGCGAGGACGTCCCCGGTCGCGGACAGGATCGGGACGTGCCCGACGATGGCGCGGCGCCCGTCGACGTCCACGTCGCCCGACCAGGCGCGTCCGGTCATCACGTCGCTGGCCCCGAGTTCCGCGGGAACCCCGAGCCGGGTCGGATCCGACGACACGGTGACCGCCCCGTTCGGCGCGACGATCTCGGCGAGCGTGGCGCCCGACAGGTTGACGGCGCGATCGACCTCCGGTGCCAGCACCCGCTCGACCGAGCGGTCCGACAGCTGGTCGCGCACCACCGGCGTCGACGCCACGTTCTCGGCCACCGCGATCATGCGCTGTCCCTGGAGGTCGCGGAACTCCACGGTCGACTGGTGGACCGACACCGCGGCCACCGCGAGCAGCACGACGGCGACGACGACGAGCTGGAGGAGCAGGACCTGGCCCGCGAGGCTACGAACGCGGGGATGAAGTGGTGACCACAATGAACTTAAGTTCCGTTTCGTTCGCATAGGTGACGTGCATCACGCCGGAGGTTCAGTATTGCGGAAGATCACATTCATGGCGAAATGGGGAACGATGTCGAGAACAGGTAGCGGGAGCAGGGTACGCGCGCTGCTCCTGCTCGCGCTCGTGGGCCTCCTCGTGGCCGGCTGCGGGGTCACCCGCGGCGAGGACGAGGGCCTGCACAGGGTGCGGATGATGGTTCCGAACAGTCCGGGCGGCGGCTACGACCTCACGGCGCGGACCGCGGTGAAGATCATGGAAGACGAGGACATCACCGGCCGCGTCGAGGTCTTCAACGTGATCGGCGCAGGTGGAACGGTGGCGATGGCCCGGCTGATGAACGAGGCCGGCAACGACGACCTCATGATGATGATGGGCCTCGGCGTCGTCGGCGCCGGATACACCAACGGCTCCACCGCACGCGTCTCCGACGCCACCGCCCTGGCCAAGATGGTCGAGGAGCAGGAGGGCATTCTCGTGCCCGCGGATTCGCCACTGCAGACCATCGACGACTTCGTGGCGGCCTGGCGTGCGGACCCGGCGTCGATCACCATCGGCGGCGGTTCCTCGCCCGGCGGCCCCGACCACCTGTTCCCGATGGAGACCGCACGCGCGGTGGGAGTGGACCCGAACGCGGTGAACTACGTGTCCTACGACGGCGGAGGCGACCTGCTGACTGCCCTTCTCGGTAAGAAGATCACCGCGGGCACGTCGGGCCTCGGCGAGTACGTGGACCAGATCGAGGCCGGCCAGGTCCGGGTCCTCGCGGTGTCGGGAAACGAGCGGGTCGAAGGTGTCGACGCGCCGACGCTCACCGAGGCCGGAGTGGACCTGACCTTCACCAACTGGCGGGGCGTCCTGGCGCCGCCCGGGCTGTCCGACGGCGCCAAGGCCGACATGGTCGAGGCGCTTCAGAAGTTGCACGACACACCGGAATGGAAGGAGGCCCTGGTGAAGAACGGTTGGAGTGACGCCTTCATGACGGGACCGGAGTTCGAGCAGTTCCTCCGGGACCAGGACGAGCGGGTCTCGTCCACGCTGGCCGAATTGGGGCTGGCATGACCGCGCCCGCAGAACCGTCCGCCGTCTCCGCGGACACGGCGCCGAAGCGGAGGGACTACGCGCAGTTCGTCGTGTGCGCGGTGCTGGCCGTGATCGGGGTGTTCCTCGTCGTCGACGCGCTGTCGCTCAGCGAGGGCTTCGCGAAGGTGGACCCGGTGGGCCCGCGACTGTTCCCGCTCGTCATCGGTGGGGGACTGCTGGTGTTGTCGGTGGTATTCGCCGTCGCGATCCTGCGTGGCTCCACCGGGGATGCGGACAGCGGAGAGGACGTCGATCCGGACTCTCCGGGCGACTGGAAGACAGTCGGTCTGCTCGTCGGGTTGTTCGTGGTGACCATCGCGCTCGTCGACTTCCTTGGCTGGGCGATCATCGGCACCGTCCTGTTCGCCGGGGCCGCAACAATTCTGGGCAGCAGGCACTGGGTGCGCAACATCGCGATCGGGGCCGTACTCGGATTCGGCAGCTTCTACGCGTTCTACGTCGGGCTCGGAATACCGCTGCCCGCAGGCATTCTGGACGGAATTCTCTGACATGGACAATCTGAACTGGCTGCTGCAGGGGTTCGAGCAGGCGGCCACCCCCATGAACCTGCTCTACGCCTGCATCGGCGTCCTGCTCGGCACGGCGGTCGGTGTGCTCCCGGGCATCGGACCGGCCATGACCGTCGCCCTCCTGCTTCCCGTCACCTACAACGTCAGCCCGAGCGCCGCGTTCATCATGTTCGCCGGCATCTACTACGGCGGCATGTACGGCGGGTCGACGACGTCGATCCTGCTGAACACGCCGGGCGAGTCCTCCTCGGTGATCACGGCGATCGAGGGCAACAAGATGGCGAGAGCAGGCAGGGCCGCGCAGGCCCTGGCGACCGCCGCGATCGGGTCGTTCGTCGCCGGGTCCATCGGCACGATGCTCCTGGTGCTCTTCGCGCCTGCCGTCTCGAGTTTCGCGGTCACCCTCGGTGCGCCGTCCTACCTCGCGATCATGCTGCTCGCTCTCGTCGCCGTCACCGCGGTCCTCGGAACCTCCAAGCTCCGCGGCTGCATCTCCCTGCTCCTGGGTCTCGCGATCGGGTTGGTCGGCATCGACTTCCTCACCGGCCAGCCGCGTGCCACGTTCGGCATCCCGCAGCTGTCGGACGGGATCGACATCGTCGTCGTCGCGGTCGCCGTGTTCGCGCTCGGCGAGGCCCTCTGGGTCGCCGCGCACCTCCGTCGCAAACCGGCCGAGGTCATCCCCGTCGGCAGGCCCTGGATGGGCAAGAGCGACTGGAAGCGTTCCTGGAAGCCGTGGCTGCGGGGCACCGCCTACGGGTTCCCGTTCGGTGCGCTGCCCGCGGGCGGCGCCGAACTGCCCACGTTCCTCTCCTACATCACCGAGAAGAAGCTGTCGAAGCACAAGGACGAATTCGGCAAGGGCGCCATCGAGGGTGTCGCAGGCCCCGAGGCCGCCAACAACGCGTCGGCGGCAGGCACGCTCGTGCCGATGCTCTCCCTGGGTCTGCCGACCAACGCCACGGCCGCGGTCATGCTGACGGCCTTCGTGTCGTACGGAATCCAGCCGGGCCCGACCCTGTTCGAGAAGGAACCGCTGCTGATCTGGACACTGATCGCCAGTCTGTTCATCGGCAATTTCCTGCTGCTGGTGCTCAACCTTCCGCTCGCGCCGCTGTGGGCGAAGCTGCTTCGCACCCCGCGCCCCTACCTGTACGCGGGCATCCTGTTCTTCGCCGCCCTGGGCGCGTTCGCCGTCAACCTCCAATGGCTCGACCTGGCGCTGCTGCTGACGTTCGGGTTGCTGGGTCTGATGATGCGGAGGTTCGGGCTGCCGGTGCTGCCGTTGATCATCGGCGTCATCCTCGGGCCGCGCATCGAACGGCAACTGCGGCAGAGCCTGCAACTCGGCGGCGGCGACTGGGGCAGCCTGTTCACCGAGCCCGTCGCGATCATCGTCTACATCGTGATCGCCGTGCTCCTCATCGCACCCCTCGTCGCCAAGGTCGTCCGCGCGCACTACCCCGTTGCGGCCCCCGATTTCCCCGACGGACCGGCCGGCGGCGACTCCACCGACACAAGAGAGAAGGCACACGCATGATCGTCGTCGGATACACCCCCGACCAGTTCGGAGGGGCGGCCCTCGAACACGGCGTCGCGGAGGCGCAGCTGCGCGGAACGTCGCTGCTCGTGATCAACTCGTCGAAGGGCGACTCCCTCGCCGATCAGTCGTTCGCCGACAACGCACACCTGCAGGAACTCGAAGGCAAACTGGCCGCGAGCGGAATCGACCACGAGGTCCGGCAGATCGTCGGGGACGAAACCGTCGACGTGATCCTCGAGGCGATGACGGCGCCGAACGCGGAACTGCTCGTGATCGGCATCCGCGACCGCACCCCCGTCGGGAAGCTGCTGATGGGAAGCACCGCCCAGCGGCTGCTGCTGTCCTGCCGCAAACCGGTCCTCGCCGTCAAGCCCGCCGAGCGCTGACGCACCCGTGAGTACTTGTTAACCGCCCGCGGTTAACAAGTACTCACGGGTGGCGGTCAGTCGGTGAGGATGATCAGCTCGCGGTCTGACGCCACCTCGACGCGCAGTCCGGCCTTCGACGCCACCCGCGCCACCCCGCGAACGTCCTGGGGTTCGGCACGGGACACGGTGAGCGCACGGGCCAGCAGACCCTTGTGGTGTTTGTTGAAATGGCTGACGACGGTGCGGGTGCCGTCCGGCTTCTCCGTGAGAACCGTGGCGATCACCGCCTCGGGGATCGGACCGAGCTGCTGGTACGTCCCCGAGCGCAGGTCGACGACGAGACCGTCCGCCTCGGCCGTGATCGCCCGGGACAGCTCCGGCTTCCACAACGCGCGGAGGGTGCTCAGCCCGGGCAGCTTCGACCCGCCCGACAGCCGGTAGGCGGGGATCAGGTCACCGGCGCGCACCGCGCCGAACAGTGCGGACCCCATCGCGAGCCGCGACAGCGCCTTGGACTTCTGCGCCCTGGTGAACGACTTCGCGTCGAGCGCGTCGAACAGCACACCCGTGTAGCGCTCGAGTGCGGGCCGGGTGGGGGAGACCCACAGTTTGGCGTTGCGCTCGATCTCGTCGGCCTGCGTGGGGCCGAGGCCGAGCGCGAGCTGCGACGCCTCCCCGTCCGCGGCGAGCGTCACCAGCGCCTGGACCAGCATTTCACGGGTTTCGGTGAGCTGCGGCATGGACAGCTCGGCCAGGTCGAGGGGCGCGTCGGCGCCGCCGTCGGACTTGGTTTCGGAGGGAGGAAGTAGCACCAGCACGCACGAAACCCTACCGACGCGCCCGGCCTCGTCCCAGCCGACTATTCTGGTATCCCGTGATTACCCGCCTGTCCCACCTGTTCCTCCGCACGCTGCGCGACGACCCCGCCGACGCCGAGGTCGCCAGCCACAAGCTGCTGGTCCGCGCCGGTTACGTGCGTCGAATCGCGCCCGGTGTCTACTCGTGGCTGCCGCTGGGTCTGCGCGTGCTGCGCGAGGTCGAGCGGGTGGTGCGGGAAGAGATGAACGGCATCGGTGCGCAGGAGATCTCCCTGCCCGCGCTGCTGCCGCGGGAACCGTACGAGGCGTCCAACCGCTGGACCGAGTACGGCGACGGACTGTTCCGCCTGAAGGACCGCAAGGGCGGCGACTACCTGCTCGGACCCACCCACGAGGAACTGTTCGCGCTCACCGTCAAGGGCGAGTACAACTCGTACAAGGATTTCCCGGTCACCCTGTACCAGGTGCAGACCAAGTACCGCGACGAGGAGCGCCCGCGGGCCGGCATTCTGCGCGGCCGCGAGTTCGTCATGAAGGATTCGTACTCCTTCGACCTCACCGACGAGGGGCTCACCGAGTCGTATCAGGCGCACCGCGACGCGTACGAGCGGATCTTCGCCCGGCTCGGCGTCAAGTACGTGATCGTGTCGGCGACGTCCGGGGCGATGGGCGGCAGCGCGTCGGAGGAGTTCCTCGCCGAGAGCGAGATCGGTGAGGACACGTACGTCCGCTGCCTGGAGTCCGGCTACGCCGCCAACGTGGAGGCCGTCAAGACGCTCGCTCCCGAGCCGATTCCGTTCGACGGACTGCCCGCCGCGAAGGTGTACGACACGCCGGACACTCCCACGATCGCGACGCTCGTCGCGTGGGCGAACGACGCCGACCTGGGCCGGACCGTCACTGCCGCGGACACGCTGAAGAACCTCCTCGTCAAGACCCGGCAGCCCGGCGGGAAGTGGGAACTGCTCGCCATCGGTGTCCCCGGCGACCGCGAGGTCGACGACAAGCGTCTCGGCGCCTCGCTCGAGCCCGCGGAGTTCGCACTGCTCACCGAGGCGGACTTCGAGGCCAACCCGTTCCTGGTGAAGGGGTACGTCGGACCGAAGGCGCTGCAGGCCAACGGTGTCCGGTACCTCGTCGATCCCCGCATCGTCGACGGCACCAGCTGGATCACCGGTGCCGACGAGAAGGGCAAGCACGTGGTCGGGCTCGTCGCGGGCCGCGATTTCGTCCCGGACGGCACCATCGAGGCCGCCGAGGTCCGCGGAGGCGACCCGTCACCCGACGGCGCCGGTGAACTCGTCGCGGCGCGGGGCATCGAGATCGGTCACGTCTTCCAGCTGGGTCGCAAGTACACCGACGTGTTCTCCGTGGACGTGCTCGGCGAGAACGGCAAGCCTGTCCGGCCCACCATGGGGTCCTACGGCGTCGGCGTCTCCCGTCTCGTCGCCGTGATCGCGGAACAGCACCACGACGAGAAGGGCCTGCGCTGGCCGGCCGAGGTGTCGCCCGCCGACGTGCACGTGGTGATCGCCAACAAGGACGACACCGCCCGGGAAGGCGCCGAGGGACTCGCCGCCGACCTCGACAAGGCCGGTCTCGAGGTCATCCTCGACGATCGCAAGGCGTCGCCGGGCGTGAAGTTCAAGGACTCCGAACTGCTCGGTGTCCCGCTGGTCGTGGTCGTCGGCCGCGGCTGGGGCGAGGGCAAGGTGGAGGTGCGGGACCGCTTCACCGGCGAGAGCCGCGAGGTGGCCGCCGAGTCCGCGCTGAGCGAGATCGTCAAGACCGTCAGGGGCTGATCAAACCGCCCCACGCCTTTCGTCCGGACTGTTAGCTTGGCCTGACACGTCCGGACGAAAGGCCTGCTGTGACGAACTCCCTGCTGTTCGATCCGAACTCCTACGATCCCGAGCATTTCGATCCGGAGACGCGCAGACTGCTGCGGGCGCTGATCGAGTGGTTCGAGTCGCGGGGCAAGAAGCGGCTCCTCGAGGATGATCTCGAGGCGGTCTGGCCCGAGGACTTCCTGGAGTTCGTGAAACGGGAGAAGCTGTTCGCCACGTTCCTCACGCCTGCCGAGTCGGCGGGCGGCGATCCGGGTAAACGCTGGGATGCCGCACGCAACGCCGCGCTCAGTGAGATCTTCGGGTTCTACGGGCTGGCGTACTGGTACGCGTGGCAGGTGACGGTTCTGGGTCTCGGCCCCATCTGGATGAGCGGGAACCGGGCGGCGAAGGATCGCGCTGCGAGGCTCCTCGACGATGGCGGGGTGCTGGCGTTCGGTCTGTCGGAGCGGGAACACGGTGCGGACGTCTACTCGACGGATATGCTGCTGACTCCCGCCGAGGGTGACCCGGATCTCGCGTTCACCGCGAGCGGAGACAAGTACTACATCGGCAACGGCAACGTCGCGGGCATGGTGTCGGTGTTCGGCAGGCGCACCGATGTCGAGGGCAGCGACGGCTACGTCTTCTTCGTCGCGGACAGCCGCCACCCGGCGTACCACCTGCAGGGCAACGTGGTGCACGGCCAGATGTATGTCAGCACGTTCCGGCTCGAGGACTACCCGGTGCGGGAAGAGGACATCCTGCACACCGGGGTCGCCGCGTTCGAGGCCGCGCTGAACACGGTCAACGTCGGCAAGTTCAACCTGTGCACGGGTTCCATCGGTATCTCCGAGCACGCGTTCTACGAGTCGATCACCCACGCGCACAACAGGATTCTGTACGGAAACCCCGTCACCGATTTCCCGCACGTGCGCGGCAACTTCGTCGACGCGTACAGCAGGCTGGTCGCGATGAAGTTGTTCAGCGCCCGCTCCGTCGACTACTTCCGCAGCGCCAGTCTCGACGACCGCCGGTACCTGCTGTTCAACCCGATGACGAAGGCGAAGGTCACCTCCGAGGGGGAGAAGGTGATCGCGCTCCTGCACGACGTGATCGCGGCGAAGGGCTACGAGAAGAACACCTACTTCCGGGAGGCCGCCCAGCTGATCGGCACCCTGCCGAAGCTCGAGGGCACGGTGCACGTCAACGTCGGTCTGATCCTGAAGTTCATGCCGAACTACCTGCTCAACCCCGCGGAGTACCCGGAGATCGGCACCAGGATCGACGCCGCCGACGACGCCTTCTTCTGGGCCCAGGGACCGACCCGAGGTGCGGGCAAGATCCAGTTCCACGACTGGACGACGGTGTACGAGGCGCATTCGGACGTCCCCAACGTGGCGCGGTTCCACGAGCAGGCGACGGCGCTGCGGGAACTGCTCACCACCGCCCCGCCCGACGCCGACCAGCAGAAGGACCTCGACTTCCTGCTCGACCTTGGGCACCTGTTCTCGCTCGTGGTCTACGGGCACCTGATTCTCGAGCAGGCCGGCATCGCCGGCATCGACCGCGACTTGATCGACCAGATCTTCGACTTCCAGATTCGCGACTTCTCCGGTTATGCCGTTGCGCTGCACGGTAAATCGTCCGCCACCGAGGCTCAGCAGGAGTGGGCGCTCGGCGCGATCCGCCGGCCCGTCGTGGACGCGGAACGATTCTCGCGGGTGTGGGCGCAGGTGGAAGGGTACGACGGGGCGTACGAAATGCGGCCGTAGGCACGGCTCCACGGGGTGGGGCGGCGTCATCCCTCGGGGTGCCGCTTGCGCCCCCTGGGGTATCTGTCCGGGTGGGCGCTCTCAGCGCATTCTTATGTGGCAAGCAAAACCCCACCCCCACAGAAAGATCCACACATGGCACACACCTTCAAGCGCACCCTTTCCGCTCTCGCGATCGCGGGCTTCGCCCTCACGGCCGGAGCGGGAATCGCCTCCGCCGATCCGGGTGGTAACGGCGGCACGGCACCGGGCGGCACTTCGCAGGGTGGCAACGGCGGCACTTCTCAGGGCGGTGCCGGCGGCAACGGCGGCAACGGCTCCGGTGGAAACGTCGTGCTGGGCGGTCCGGTCATCGGCAGCCCGGGTACCACGACCGGTCCCCAGAACGCCGGCAACGGTGGCAACGGAGGAAACGGCGGGAACGCCGGGGATGCCAATGGAGGCAATGCCGGGGATGCGAACGGTGGCTCCGCGAACGGAGGCGCGGGCGCCGGTGACACGACCACGACGGACAACACCCAGAACTGCGGGTTCGTCTTCTGCTTCTGACCGAGTCGTGATCGCTCGATCTCGCTGAACACCCGAGGGGTCGACACCGCCAGGTGCCGGCCCCTCGGCGCCATGCCATACCGACTACTCCCGCCCCCTGCCACGCACTGCGAAAGGTTCTTTCCCATGTCGACTTCCTTCGGCTTCTCCACTGTCCTCACACGCACGGGTGCCGCCGTCGCGGCCGCGTTCTTCGTCCTCGCGGCGGGCGCGGGCATCGCGTCGGCGGCACCGGACGCCCCCTCCGACGATCCCTCCGTGAGCACCCTTGCTCCCGGACCGAACGCGCAGGGCGGCAACGTCGACATCGGCGGCCCCCATGTCGGGCCGATCGCGGTGGACGGGATCAAGGCCGGGCCCGGCGGAACGAGCGTCGGCGGCCACGACTTCGGCGGACAAGGCGGCGCGGGCCTTCCCTGGGGGTGACGGGTTCCCCACCCCGGGGTGCCTGGTGGTGCCCGTCCGGACACCGCATCCTGAATCGGCAGCAGAGAACACCCCTCCAGTCGCGAGCGACCCGGACCGGTTGCTTCGTCGCGGTGAGGACCCCGGAATCGGAACTCACGAGGGGAAGAGTCCGGGGTTCTTCCGCGCCGGCACTCGTTGCCGGATGCCCCCTCGCCGAGGGGGATCTCCGGCATGCCCGTGTCCACCCACCCCAGGGGTGGAATGCGCGACACCTCCGGGTGCGGTGGCCACCACTGGGGGTCCTGGTTGGTGCCGACGGTGCGCGGCAGAGTAGGGGACAAGCAAGAACGTAACGCTTCACCAGCCGCGAGCGAAGAAACCGAGGAGGCCATCATGACGAACACCCCGGTTGCACATGAGCACGAAGGTCGTCGCCTCACGGTCAGGACCGACGACGGGGTCCCGCTCGCTGTTCGCGAGTTCGGTTCGCCCGACGCGGCCACCACGGTGGTGTTCGTCCACGGTCACTGCCTGCGCACCGAATCCTGGTGGGCACTGCGCGAACAGCTGGTCCGCTTCTGGCGCAACGATGTTCGCATGGTCTTCTACGATCACCGGGGGCACGGTGAGTCGGGGGAGGCGCCGGCCGCCACCTACACGATCGATCAGCTCGGCCGCGACCTCGGTTCCGTCCTCGACGCCGTCGCACCGCACGGTCCGGTCGTCCTCGTCGGGCACTCGATGGGCGGGATGACGGCGCTGTCCTACACGCGGCAGAACCCGCACACCATCGGTTCGCGGGTCGTGGGCATGGCCCTGATCTCCACCGCGGCGTGCGATCTCGCCGAGGCCGGTCTCGGTCGGCACCTGCGGAGCCCGGCAGTGTCGCTGTTCCGCACCGCGGTGCGACGGGTACCGCGGGTCGTGCACGGATCGAAGCGGGTGGGTCGCACCGTCTGCACGGCGATCGCCCGCGCGGCAGGCGCCCGCAACCGGGTCGTCGACCCTCGCCTGGCCGCACTGGTCGCGGCGATGGCCAACACCACGTCCGTCGTCACCATGTCGAGCTTCCTCGAATCCCTGCTCGGGTTCGACGAGCGGCACTCCCTCGCCGCGCTAGCTCACATCCCGTCGCTGATCCTGTGCGGTTCGGTGGACATGCTCACCCCGCTCCAGCATTCGGTCGCGATGGCCTCGAAGCTCCCCGCTTCGGAGCTCGTGAGCGTCGACGGGGCCGGTCACTCGGTGATCCTCGAACGTGCGGCCGACGTCGCGCTCGCCATCATCGGCCTCGTCGAGCGGATCGCCCACGGTGAGACGGCCGCGCACCGCGAGCTGATGGCCGCGTGCTGATCAGAGATCGCGCTCGTTGATGATGCCGCTGCGCATGGCCCGCTCGGCCAGGCTGACCCGCTTTTGATTCTGCGGGAGATCGCCGACGCCGAACTTCGCGAACAATGCGCGCAGATGTGTCTTGATCGCGTCGACGCTGAGGAACAACTCCTGCGCGATCTGCTGGTTCGACGCGGGATTCGCAAACGCGGCGCCGTGCTTGTACGGCCGGCACAGCGCCGTGAGGACCGCCCGCTGGGTGTCGGTCAGGGACCGGACGTCGGGCATGTCGGTCCCCATCCGGGTGGCCTCGTCGAGAGCGCCGCCGAATTCCAGGTACCGGATCTTGGTTCCGCCGATGCGGATGCTGTCGCCCTGCCGGAGCCGGCGCCTGCCCGCGAGTCGCTCGCCGTTGACGAACGTGCCGTTACGGGAGAGTCCGTCGTCGAGGATGGTCCAGTGCGAGCCGACGCATTCGAGCACGGCGTGGAGTCGCGAGACCTCGTCGTCCTCCGTGAGGAGTAGATCGGAGCCGGGCGACCGTCCGATCGTGACGCGCGCGGAAGTGGGGGAGAGGTCCACGGTGTGGTGGTGACCCTCCCTGTCGGAATAGCTCAGTCGAGACTCAACGGCTCGGTCCACGGCTACACCCCTTCCGCACGCTTCCATCGTGCCCCGCCGTGTGTCCGATGAGCAAGATCAAGAGCGGAAATCGCCGATCACGGATCAGTTCTCGGAGCTTGCGGCGTCCAGGGTGTTGCCGAATGCGCACACGGCGAGTTCCTCGAGCGCCGGATCCTGCCCGGCATGTTCGGGTACCTGCATGGCGAGCAGGGTGTTGAGCAGCATTCCGTTGGCGATGAAGGTGCGGGCCCGTTCGGGGCTGCAGCCGGTGCGTGTGCGGATCTGTGTGTAGAGCCGGGACATCCAGTCGCGCGCCAGTGCGCCGATCTCCGGGTTCGCGCCGGACGTGAAGCCGTGCATCATCACGAGCAGGAGGTCGCGGTCCTCGAGCAATTCGGTGTACGCGACGCCCATCGGGAGCCACGATTCGTCGTTCTCGGGGTCGGCGGCGACACCGTCGAACCAGGGTTCGAAGGTCTCGAGAATCCGGGACATCGCGCGGTCGAAGACATCGGCGAACAGCCGCGATTTCGAACCGAACATGCGCACCACGTACGGCTGCGACACCCCGGCCTCGCGTGCGACGGCGTCGGTGCTGGTGCCGTGATAGCCGTCCCTGGCGAACGCGCGGGAGGCGGCGGCCAGTACGAGTTCACGCCGTTCCGTCGCGCTCATGCGGGTCTGTTTCACGGGCGAGGCCATGTTGACATGTTATCAGTTGATTACTAGTCTCCGAAATAAGTAATCATCTGATGCTTACAACTTCTGGTTTCCTCTACCCACGACTCGGATGTGAGGTCCCGTCATGACGACACTCTCCGAACGCCTCGACCACGAATCGGCGGCGCCGCCCCCGGGGCATCTCCGCGGCCGGACGGTGCCGGTGTGGCTGGCGATCGCCGCCGCCTCGATCCCGATGTTCATGGCCACCCTCGACAACCTCGTGATGACCAGCGCCCTGCCGGTGATCCAACGCGACCTGAATGCGTCGGTGGGGCAGTTGCAGTGGTTCCTGAACGCCTACACGCTGGCCTTCGCGACCTTGATGCTGACGCTGTCGGCGCTGGGCGACCGGCTCGGGCGCCGGCGTGTATTCCTCTGGGGCATAGTGCTCTTCGCGCTGGCATCGATCGCCTCGGCGCTGTCGACCACCTCCGAGATGCTGATCGCGGCGCGGGCCGTCCAGGGTGTCGGCGCGGCCGCGATCATGCCGCTCTCGCTCACCCTGCTCGCCGGGGCCGTGCCGCTCGCCAAGCGGGCCCTCGCCATCGGGATCTGGGGCGGCGTCTCGGGGCTCGGAATCGCTCTCGGCCCGGTGATCGGCGGCGCCGTCGTCGACGGGGTGTCGTGGCAGGCCGTGTTCTGGATCAACGTTCCCGTCGCCGCGGTCGCGATCCCGTTGGCGCTCTACGCGCTCGGCGAGTCGAAGGGGAAGCGGCAATCGCTGGATCCGCTCGGCGTCGTACTGGCCGGGGCCGCGGTGTTCCTCGGAGTCTGGGGCATCGTGCACGGCAACGACGACGGCTGGACCAGTGCCACGGTTCTCGGTGCCCTCGTCGCAGCGGTGGTGCTGCTCGCGGCGTTCGTGGTGCGCGAGTTGCGCACACCGTTTCCCGTGATGCCGCTGCGGTTGTTCCGGTCCCGTCAGTTCTCCCTGGCCAACGTGATCGGGCTGACGTTCACGCTGGGAATGATGGGTGCCGTCTTCCTCCTGTCGCAGTACCTCCAGATCGTCATGGGGTATTCCCCGTTCGAGGCCGGCCTGAGGACGCTGCCGTGGACGGCGGCACCCATGGTGGTGGCGCCGATCGCGGGGTTGCTCGCGCCTCGGCTGGGCGTCCGGACGCTCCTCGTCACCGGACTGGTGCTGCAGGGACTGTCACTGCTCTGGATGGCGTCGCTCATCGTTCCCGGCGCCACCTACGGCAGCATGGTTCCGGCGTTCGTGATGGCCGGCGCGGGAATGGGTCTGACGTTCGCCCCCAACGCGACCGCCGTCCTCGCCGACATGCCCGAGGCCGACCACGGCACGGCCAGTTCGACCAACGCGACGCTCCGGGAGATCGGAGTCGCGCTGGGGATCGCGCTGCTGACCGCGGTGTTCCTCGGTGCGGGCGGCAGCCTCACACCGACCGGGTACATCGACGCCCTCGCGCCGGCGCTGTACGTGGGAGCCGGATCCGTGGCGGTCGCGGTCGTCGCCGCCGCCCTCATGCCGGGACGGTCGAAGGCGGTCCTGGCGTCGACGTGACGGGGCCGGACCGGGCGTCAGTCCTGCCAGCCCGGCCGGACCAGGCCCCACTCGTACGCCATGACCACCAGTTGTGTGCGGTCCCTGGCGCCGAGTTTCAGCAGAATCCGGCTGACGTGCGTGCGGGCGGTGGCCGGGCTCAGGAACAGTCGCGAGCCGATCTCGGCGTTGGTGAGGCCCTCGGCGATCAGGAGCATCACCTCGCGTTCACGATCGGTGAGGTCGTCGAGGCGGCTGGAGTGCGGCGGCCGTTTGGCGTGGGTCGCGAACTCCGCGACCAGTTTCCGCGTCACAGACGGCGACAGCAGGGCATCCCCGTCGGCCACCACGCGGACCGCCCGCACCAGTTCGGCGGGTTCGGTGTGCTTGACCAGGAAACCCGTCGCCCCCGCGCGCATCGCCTCGAAGACGTACTCGTCCAGTTCGAACGTGGTGAGCACCACCACCCGCACGCCGGACAGCGCGGGATCGGCGGCGATACGCCGGGTCGCCTCCAGTCCGTCGAGCACCGGCATCCGGATGTCCATGAGGACGACGTCGGGAACCAGCGTCCGGGTCAGGCTCACCGCTTGCTCGCCGTTCTCGGCTTGACCGGCCACGGTGATGTCCGGCTGGGCGTCGAGCAGGGCGGCGAAACCCGCCCGCACGAGGGCCTGGTCGTCGGCGACGAGTACGCGAATCGTCATGCCCGGTCAACCATGTCGTGCCCGAGGGGGAGCGTCGCCTGCACCCGGAAGCCGCCACCCGGCCCGCTCCCGGCGGTCAGTTCACCGCCGAGGGCGCGGGCGCGTTCCCGCATGCCGGGGATGCCGTTGCCGCCGCCACCGGCCGACGCGCCGTCCGGGCCCCGTCCGTCGTCGTCGATCCGGACGCGGACGGACGTGGGCGAGTACGTCACCGTGACATCGGCCGACGAGCCGCCGGAGTGGCGGGCCACATTGGTCAGCGACTCCTGCACGATGCGCGCGGCAGCGACGTCGACCACGGCGGGCAACGGCCGCGGTGCGCCCTCGACGATCGTCGTCACCGCAAGACCCGCGGCGCGGGCACGCTCGACCACACCGTCCAGGTCCCCGATCCCGGCGGTGGGCGCGGTGGGCGGGCTGTCTTCGCCGCGCAGCGATGCCAGCAGCGCGTGGACGTCGCCGATCGCGTCACGGCTCGCGACCTTGATCGCGGACAGTGCCTCCTGTGACTGTTCGGGTCTGCTGTCCCACAGCTCGAGTGCGACCGACGCCTGCACGTTGATGAGCGAAAGACTGTGTGCCAGAACATCGTGCAGCTCGCGGGCGATCGCGAGCCGCTCCTCGCTGGCCCGGCGGCGCTGCTCGTCCAGGGTGCTGCGTTGCGCCGCCTCGGCGCGTTGCCTGTGGGCGTCGAGCGTCCCGCGGCGCTGACGGATGATCTCGGCGGCGGCAAGGAGCACCAGCAGCCAGGCCGCGATGCCGGTGAGGGCGAGGAGCGACGGAGCCTCGGCGGCCGAGACGGCGGGCACGGCGAAGACGATCAGCACGTAACCGACCGCGAGGATCGGATACGTGCGCCAGCGCGACCCGGCCGTCGCCGCGCCGAGGAACGCGACCACGAGCGACAGGAACACCGGGCCGTACCCGTAACCCCGGACGACGTACAGGACCGTGACGGCGAGGACGACGAGCAGGACCGTGACCGGCGACCGTCGCCGGAAGAGCAGTGCGAGCGGACCGCACACCAGCAACACGAAGCCCGCCGCGTCCAGCGGCGTCGCCCACGACTGGTTGTGGTTGGCGCCGACACTGCCGACGACCTGCACGATTGCGACGCCCAGGGCGATCAGGACGTCCCGCGGGGCGATCGACGTGTCCCTCCGGTCGGTGTGCACCACCCGAACGTAGACCCGATCCGGCGACGCTGTCATCGTCCGCGGCACGTACGCGAGAAGACGCGCGCAGGCGGATGTGCGCGCCGTCCGCGGGGCCGAGGCTGGAGCCATGACTTCCGACATCGTGGTCACCGACAGGTTGACCAAACGCTACGGCGAACACGCGGCGGTCGACGCCGTCAGCCTGACCGTGCGGGCGGGCGAGGTGTACGGGTTCCTCGGACCGAACGGCGCAGGCAAGACCACCACACTGCGCATGCTCACGGGCCTCGTCCGGCCGACCTCCGGGACCGCGACGCTCTTCGGGTGCGCACCCGGTGACAGCGCGGTGGCGGCGCGCACCGGTGTGCTGATCGAAGGCCCCGGCTTCTTCCCCTACCTGTCCGGGCGCGACAACCTGCGGGTGCTGAGCAGATACCGCCGGCTGCCGGACGATGCGGTGGAATCCGCGCTGCACCGGGTGGGCCTGCGCGATCGCGGACACGACCGGTTCCGCACCTACTCGCTCGGGATGAAGCAGCGACTCGGTGTCGCGGCCGCACTCCTCGGCGAACCCGATCTGCTGATCCTCGACGAACCCACCAACGGTCTCGACCCGGCGGGGATGGCCGAGATGCGGGAACTGATAGTCGAACTCGCCGATTCCGGGCATTCCGTGATGCTGTCCAGCCACATGCTCAGCGAGGTGCAGGAGATCTGCGATCGCGTCGGCGTGATCTCACGCGGCGAGCTGATCGCGCAGTCCACCGTCGCCGAACTGCGCGGCGGCACCAGCCTGCTGGTACGCGCCGATCCGCGGGAACGGGCCGCGGCGGTGCTCGCGGAACTGCTGGGGCGCGACGTCGTCGACACAGTGGGTGACGCGCTCGCCGTCGCCGTGTCGCCCGAACTGGCCCCGAAGGTGGCCCGTGTTCTCGTCGACGCGGGAATCGACCTGTACGAGTTGTCCCGGCGGGAGCGATCGCTCGAGGACGTCTTCTTCGCGATGACGTCCGACAGCAATCCCGGCGACCGCACGGCGAGCAACGAACCGAGGAGAATGTCATGAATGCAGTGATCGCCGGCACGCGAGCAGAGCTTCTCCGACTGCGGAAGTGGCCGTCGATGTGGGTGCTGCTCGCCGCGTGGATCGTGCTGAACCTGGTCTTCGTCTATCTGTTCAACTACATCACGTTCAAGACCGGCGGCACCACCGACATGGCGTCGTCGGCGCCCCCGGACGTGCTGCTCGCGCAGATGCTGCCCTCGGCGGTGCCCCAGGTGTTCACCCAGGGCATGGCCATGTTCGGGGGTGCGCTGATGCTCATCCTCGGCGCGCTCACCATCGGCAGCGGCTATGGGTGGGGGACGTGGAAGACCGTGTTCACCCAGGGCCCTTCGCGATCGGCCGCGCTCGCCGGAACCCTCCTCGCGCTGCTGACCGTGGTGATCGGACTCGTCCTCACCGTGGCGGCCGTCGACGTCGGGGTGGCCACCGTCATCGCCGCGGTCGAATCGGAACCGGCGAATCTGCCTGCCGCCTCGGCGATGCTGAAGGCGCTCGCCTCCGGGATGCTCATCCTCGCCATGTGGACCGCGGCGGGTGTCCTCGTCGGCGCCCTCGCGCGGGGGCCCGCGTTGTCCGTCGGTCTCGGCCTCGTGTGGGTGCTGGTGGTCGAAAACCTGCTCCGCGGAGTCGCCGCCGTCCTCGACACCGTGTCGGTGGTGACGGACTTCCTCCCCGGCACCGCCGCGGGCTCGCTGGCAGGCTCACTGCGCGACTTCGGCGGCGACACCACCCCGGGAGTCCTGAACATCCTCGACGGCAGCACGTCGGTGCTCGTCCTGGCCGCCTACGTCGCCGCGTTCGCGGCAGGCACGATCTGGCTCGTCCGCCGCCGTGACGTGAACTGACGGCCACGGCTCAGAACAGGGGACCGCCGCCGAACGGTTCCCGGTGCGACGGCGGGGTGCGGCCCTGCGTGTCGGTGATGCCGTATTCGACGGCCAGCTCCGCCGTCACGAAGGTGTGGCCGCTGCGGTCCGGCAGGGTGGGGTCCGCGGTGAGGGCGCAGATCACCTCGCCGACGAACTCGGGAGACTCGGCGTCCGCCACGGGAAAGCCGGCAATGGTCTCCATCCCGCTGGCGACGATCATCTCCGTGCGCACGATGCCCGGCCACAGCGAGACCGCACGGACGTCGTGCGGAGCCAGCTCCGCCGCCATGTCGCTGGCCATCTTGTCCAACCCGGCCTTGGACATGCCGTAGAGCACCGAGTGGAGATGTCCCCGGGTCCCGAACGACGAGATGTTCGCGATCAACCCGGACCGCCGGGGCACCATCAACCGCGCTGCCTCCACGGACGCGACGTAATGGGCGCGCAGTCCGACGCCGATCAGCGAGTCCCAGTCGCCGAGGGGCCGTTCCCAGAACGGTGTGCTGAACCCGCCGAATCCCGCGGGGGCGGCCCACACGTTGTTGACCAGCAGGTCGAGTCGGCCTGACTGCTCGTCCGAGATCCGGGCGAACAGGGCGTGCACCTCCTCGTCGACGCGGTGATCGCACGCCACCGCGATGCCGGTGCCCCCGGCGTCGGTGACCGCCCGCGCGGACGCCGACAGCGGGCTGTCCGCGGTCACCGGGCCGCGTCCGGTGACGTAGACAGTCCACCCGGCGGCCCCCAGCGCGGTCGCGACGCCCTTGCCGACGCCGCGGCTTCCCCCGGTGACCAGTGCTACCCCGGCGCTCACTGGACGACCACCGTGTCCTCGGTGAGCGGGCGGGTGATCGACCATCGAGTGGTGAAGTGGCATCGCGACATTCGCCATTCGCCGTCCTCGAAGCGGTAGGCGTCGTCGTACTCGCCGGCGGACACGGTTTCCGTCCGCTTCAGCAGATCGACCTGGCGGAACTGCAGCGTCCACGTACCGGTCGCCTCGGTGTCGCCGCGCAGCACGATATCCGGATGGAAGCCGTGGTGCATGTCCAGGATCACGTGCTTGCCGTCCACCTCGTGGAGCGCGATCCTGCGGAAGACGTCCGTGAGCCGGTCGGCGTCGTCGAACCGGCCGAGGGGGCCGAAGTCGACGGACGCCCCGGACGCGACGAAGCAGGCACGGAACGCGTCCGGATCCTTGCCGTCGCACGCTCGCCAGTAGCGGTACTTGAGGGCCTTGATCGCGGTCACCCGCTCCAGGTCCGCCACACGCTGCTCCACCGAGCGTTCGTCCACGCCGCCGTCCTCCCGTTGCCGTTCAGTGTGTCGGGAGAGACGCTAAGCCGGGAGCGCGCCGGGTGGGGGCACAATCCCGGTGGGCGGGAACCTCCGTGTCAGGGTTGGCCGGGAAACGGGTCGACCACCGGATCGGTTCCGAGTGCCACCCGCCAGGTGGCCTCCCGAACGGCGGCGTCGGTCAGCGCGGTCACTCCGAGCGTCCGGGTGTCCGCCGTCTCGCCGTGTTCGACGACCGCCCGCCACGCGACCGCGGTGTCCGCCTCGACCTGGGCCGCGAGTTGCGCGGCGGTGATCGGGTCGGTGACCGGGAACGGCAGCGTGTAGCCCGCTTCGGCGGCCGGGGCCGTCAGACCCGCCGCGGTCAGCGTGTCCAGGAGTTCGTCCCGGCGGGCCCGGTGGGCCGCGGCGGCGGTGGCCACCTGCGCCGCCCGCGTGGGATTCGAGAAGGCGGCGACCACCCCGTAGGCGAACACCGCGGAATGTTCGGCGGCCAGCGCGTCGCCGAGGCTCCTGCTCTCGGCTTCGGTGGGTGTCGTCACGGCAGCACCACCGCCAGGTACGTTCCGCACGCGGCGCTGATCGACGCACACAGTCCCGCGCGGTACGCGGTCAGCGCGCGTGCCGAGTCGGCTGCACTGCGCTGCGACTCGGCCAGGTCGGCCCGCAATTGCTCGAGACCGGGCGGAGGCGCGGGTGCGGTCGGTGTCGCCGACGGGGGAGCGGATGTGGTCGGCGCGGTGCCGTCCGGGTAAGTTCCCGCGGCCCTGGCGATTTCGGCGTCCAACGCGTCGGCGTGCGCGGTGCGCTGGGCGCGGACGAGTTCGAGTGCCGCGCCGCGGTCGGGCAGTAGTGCGATGGTCGCCGCCGCGCCCGCGGCGTCGCGACGCGCCAGACGCGACTGCGCGACCAGTGAATCGACCTCGGTGTCGGCGTCCTCGCCGTCTGCGCATCCCGCCAGCACGGGGACGCTCGCGACGCCGAACGCGGAGGCTGCTGCGAACCGGAGAGCGGTGCGCCGGGACACGGCCGGACCGGATGTCGGGGGCCGGGAGACGGTGGGCATGAGCACCGGTCCATGGTGCCAGGTCGGGCCGCGATCCCGGGAATCGAGCACCGGGGCTGGTCACGGGCGCCTCGAATCGGCGTTACTCTTAGATGCTCGAACCCGTCGCGACGGGTTCGAGGTGCTGCCCTGTGCGGCACGGTGACCTGCAGACCACGACACACGACGAGCGACAACTGAAACGAGGAGCTTCCCCGATGCCGGTTCCATCCAAGGAGAGGGTGACGGAGCTCATCTCCGATCTGGTCCAACGCCAGGGCTACGACTTGGAGGACGTTGCGGTCACCCTCGCGGGCAGGCACAGCGCAGTCCGGATCATGGTGGACAGCGACGCCGGGCTCGAACTCGACGCGGTCGCGAACCTCAGCCACGAGATCTCCGAGGTGTTCGACTCGGTGTCCGATTTCGGGGAGTCCCCGTACACGCTCGAGGTCACGTCTCCCGGCATCGACCGGCCGCTCACGCACGAGCGGCACTGGCAGCGGGCCCGCGGCCGCAAGGCCCGGATCGACCTCGCGCACGAGACCGTCGTGGGCCGGATCGGGGCCCTCGACGGCGACTCGGTCGCGGTGGTGATCGGCTCGCGCACCGGTCCGGACGTTCGGCGCATCGCGCTCCCGGACATTCAGAAAGCTGTTGTGCAGGTGGAATTCTCGAAACCCGACCCGAGGGAGCTGGAACTCGCCGGCGGAATACCCGAGGGTCGCGTGGCACCTGCGGACGCAGACGCGTCGGAAGATGAAGAAGTAGTAGAGGGGCTGGACAAGTGAATATCGACATTGCGGCGCTACGCGCCATCGAAGCCGACAAGGGCATCTCGATCGAGACCGTCATCTCGACCATCCAGACGGCGCTGCTCACCGCCTACCGGCACACCGAGGGGCATCAGCAGCACGCCCGGATCGACGTCGACACCAAGAGCGGCATCGTGCGGGTGATGGCGCACGACGTCGACTCCGACGGCAACATGGTCGGCGAGGAGTGGGACGACACCCCGGAAGGTTTCGGCCGGATCGCGGCGACCACCGCGCGCCAGGTCATTCTCCAGCGGCTGCGCGACGCCGAGCACGAGCGGAGCTTCGGCGAGTACTCCACCCATGAGGGTGAGATCGTCGGCGGCGTGATCCAGCGCGACACCCGGGCGAACTCGCGCGGCATGGTCGTGGTGCGGATCGGGAGCGAGGCCAGCGGCGCCGAGGGCCTGATCCCGCCCGCCGAGCAGGTGCCCGGGGAGAACTACGAACACGGCGAGCGGCTCAAGTGTTACGTCGTCGGTGTCGCCCGCGGACAGCGCGGGCCGCAGATCACGTTGTCGCGCACCCACCCGAACCTCGTGCGCAAACTGTTCGCGCTCGAGGTTCCGGAAATCGCGGACGGCTCGGTCGAGATCATCGCCGTCGCCCGGGAGGCAGGCCACCGGTCGAAGATCGCCGTCCAGTCGCGGGTGCAGGGGCTGAATGCGAAGGGCGCATGCATCGGGCCGATGGGTCAGCGGGTGCGCAACGTGATGAGTGAGCTCGCCGGCGAGAAGATCGACATCATCGACTTCGACGACGACCCGGCCCGGTTCGTCGGCAACGCGCTGTCACCGTCGAAAGTGGTCTCCGTCACTGTCGTGGATCCGGAGGCCCGGGCCGCGCGTGTCGTCGTCCCCGACTTCCAGCTGTCCCTCGCCATCGGCAAGGAAGGGCAAAATGCCCGTCTTGCTGCGCGCTTGACCGGGTGGCGAATCGATATCCGCAGTGACGCCGCACCCGCTCCCGAGTCGGCAGGCGGACCCGCCGCGACCACTCGTTGAGCCGGGAATGCGGAGATCGGGGCAAGTCGGCGGTAGAGTGGTCAATGGTTCAGCATGAGCATCCCTATTCCGCGCGCGTTCCTACCGGTTCACCGGTCCGAACATGCATAGGATGTAGGGAGCGCGCGCTGGCTGTCGATCTGCTCAGGGTTGTGGTTAGTGAGAGCGGGCCGCAAGGTCATGTTCTCGCCCCGGACCCGAGGCGCAGGCTTCCCGGTCGAGGTGCGTGGCTGCACCCCGTCGAGGTTTGCCTGAGTCTCGCGGAACGACGCCGAGCATTCGGCAGAGCGCTGCGAGTGTCCGGAAGTGTCGACACGTCAGAAGTCGACCACTGGGTACGCGCAGGGCACCCACCCAGAGCAGTACCTCTCGAACAGAACAGGCACAAGCACTCATGAGCACACCGTGAAGCACCAGCGATGATCGTCCATCGGAGATAACCCGAGGTCGTGCGGGCCCCTCTCAGGGGAGCCTCCTGCTCGACCTCATCAGTGAGGAGAGCAGTGGCAGGCAAGGCCCGCGTGCACGAGTTGGCTAAAGAACTCGGTGTCACAAGTAAAGAACTACTCGCAACGCTCAAGGAGCAGGGCGAGTTCGTGAAGTCGGCGTCCTCCACAGTGGAGGCGCCCGTCGCCAGGCGTCTGCGGGAGTCCTTCCCGTCGGCGAAGTCGGCCGATTCCGCAGCCCGTCCGGCTGCCAAGCCCGGCGCGCCCGCGCCGAGCGCCCCCGTGACCTCGGCCAAGCCGGGCGGACCCCGTCCCGGCCCCAAGCCGGCAGCCCCGGCTCCGGCCGCACCCGCTGCAGCAGCACCCGCGCCCACTCCCGAGGCTCAGGCCCCGGCACCGGCCGCACCCGCAGCGAGCGCAGTCACCCCGGCCGCACCGGCGAGCAATGCTCCCAAGCCCGGTCGCCCCACCCCGGCCGCCCCGGCTCCGGCCGCACCCGCAGCCCCGGCCGCCCCGGCGGCGGCCAGTGCTCCCGCGGCTCCGTCCACGGGCGCCAAGCCCGGCGGACCCCGTCCCGGCCCGAAGCCCCCGCGCGTCGGTAACAACCCGTACTCCTCGGCTCCGGCCGAGCGTCCGGCACCCCGTCCCGCTCCCGGCGCGCCGCGTCCGGGTGCACCCCGTCCGGCTCCCGGCCAGGGTGGACCTCGTCCGGCACCGGGTCAGGGCGGACCTCGTCCGGCTCCCGGTCAGGGTGGACCCCGTCCGGCTCCCGGCCAGGGCGGTCCCCGTCCGGCACCGGGTCAGGGTGGACCCCGTCCCAGCCCCGGCTCGATGCCTCCTCGCCCCAACCCGGGCGCGATGCCCGCTCGTTCGGCACGTCCCGCTCCCGGCGGTCGTCCCGGCCGTCCCGGCGGAGCCCCCGGCGGTCGTCCCGGTGGCGGCGGCGGTGGATACCGCGGCGGCGGAGCACCCGGTGCCGGCGCAGGCGCGCCCGGTGGCGGAGCACCCGCAGGTGGTTTCCGCGGTCGTCCCGGTGGCGGTGGACGCCCCGGTCAGCGCGGTGCGGCAGCAGGTGCCTTCGGTCGTCCCGGTGGCGCCCCGCGTCGTGGTCGCAAGTCGAAGCGGCAGAAGCGCCAGGAATACGATTCCATGCAGGCGCCCGCCGTCGGCGGCGTGCGGTTGCCCCGTGGCAACGGCGAGACCATTCGCCTCGCCCGCGGTGCTTCCCTGTCGGACTTCGCGGAGAAGATCGACGCGAACCCCGCAGCGTTGGTGCAGGCACTGTTCAACCTCGGCGAGATGGTGACGGCGACCCAGTCGGTCAACGACGAGACGCTGGAACTGCTCGGCGGCGAGATGAACTACGTCGTCCAGGTCGTCAGCCCGGAGGACGAGGACCGCGAGCTGCTCGACAGCTTCGACCTCACCTACGGCGAGGACGAGGGCGGCGAAGAGGACCTCGAGTCCCGGCCGCCGGTGGTCACCGTCATGGGCCACGTCGACCACGGTAAGACCCGACTGCTCGACACGATCCGCAAGGCCAACGTCCGTGAGGGCGAGGCCGGCGGCATCACGCAGCACATCGGTGCCTACCAGGTGCTGACCGAGCTCGACGGCAACGAGCGTCTCGTGACGTTCATCGACACCCCCGGTCACGAGGCCTTCACGGCCATGCGTGCCCGTGGTGCCAAGGCCACCGACCTCGCGATCCTGGTCGTCGCCGCCGACGACGGCGTCATGCCGCAGACGGTGGAAGCGATCAACCACGCCCAGGCGGCCGACGTGCCGATCGTGGTCGCGGTGAACAAGATCGACAAGGAAGGCGCGAACCCGGACAAGATCCGGCAGCAGCTCACCGAGTACGGACTGGTCACCGAGGAATACGGCGGAGACACCATGTTCGTCGACATCTCGGCGAAGCAGGGCACCAACATCGACGCGCTGCTCGAAGCAGTGCTGTTGACGGCGGACGCCGCCCTGGACCTGCGGGCCAACCCGGACATGGACGCTCAGGGTGTCGCCATCGAGGCTCACCTCGACCGTGGACGCGGCCCCGTCGCGACCGTGCTCATCCAGCGCGGAACGCTGCGGGTCGGCGACTCGATCGTGGCCGGCGACGCATACGGACGTGTGCGCCGCATGGTCGACGAGCACGGCGACGACGTGCTCGAGGCCCTGCCCTCGCGTCCCGTCCAGGTGGTCGGCTTCACGTCGGTCCCCGGTGCAGGCGACAACCTGCTCGTGGTCGACGAGGACCGCATCGCCCGTCAGATCGCCGACCGGCGCAATGCGCGGAAGCGCAACGCTCTGGCCGCGAAGAGTCGCAAGCGCATCAGCCTCGAGGACCTGGATTCGGCTCTCAAGGAGACGTCGCAGCTCAACCTCATCCTCAAGGGCGACAACTCGGGAACCGTGGAGGCCTTGGAAGAGGCGCTGCACGGCATCGAGATCGACGACGAGGTGCAGTTGCGGGTCATCGACCGCGGTGTCGGTGGCGTCACCGAGACCAACGTCAACCTGGCCGCTGCGTCGAACGCGATCATCATCGGGTTCAACGTGCGCGCCGAGGGCAAGGCGACCGAGTTGGCGAACCGCGAGGGCGTCGACATCCGGTACTACTCGGTGATCTACCAGGCCATCGACGAGGTCGAGAAGGCTCTCAAGGGCATGCTCAAGCCGATCTACGAAGAGGTCGAGCTGGGCAAGGCGGAGATCCGCGCGATGTTCCGTTCGTCCAAGGTCGGCAACATTGCCGGTTGCCTCGTCACCTCGGGTACCATCCGTCGCAATGCGAAGGCCCGGCTGCTGCGTGACAACACGGTTGTCGCCGAGACCGTCACCATCTCCTCGCTGAAGCGGGAGAAGGAGGACGCTGTCGAGGTACGCGAGGGTTACGAGTGCGGTTTGACGCTCACCTACTCCGACATCAAGGTCGGTGACGTCATCGAGGCCTACGAGCTTCGGGAAAAGCCGCGCGACTAGTCGCCATCCGTTTGGGGTGACGCAGCAGCGTCATCCGGCGTGCGCTTCTCCGGCCGAGTCGATCGGCCGGGGGAGCGCACGTCTCCCCGAAGGAGGAAAGTTTGTACGTCGGTGCGCTCGAGCTCGACATCTTGCTCGGTGACGTGCGATCTCTGAAAGAGAAACGTGCAATGGTCAAACCGGTTCTGGCGGAGCTGCGACGTTACGGCGTCTCGGCGGCGGAGACCGGGGAACAGGATCGGTACCGCCGGTCGATGCTCGGCGTCACAATGGCGAGTTCGGCGGTCGATCACGTACACGAGGTGCTCGACACGTGCGAACGGCACGTCGCCGGGATGCCGGAACTGCAACTCCTTGCGGTCCGGCGGAGGATTTTCGGCCCCGAGGACTGATTCGGAGCGCCTTGCCCGCCCCGCCGCATGCGCGGCCCGGCGTGCAGAATGAACTACAGCTACACCGCAACTTCACAACTTATCCAGCGGCCAGGGAGAGGAGTCTGATTGTCATGGTGGATCCCGCCCGGGCACGCAAACTCGCCAAGCGCATCGGCACGATCGTCGCGACGGCGATCGACCACGAAATCAAGGACCCTCGCCTGGCGTTCGTCACGATCACCGATACCAAGGTGACGGCCGACCTTCACGACGCCACTGTCTACTACACCGTGATGGGCGCCGACCTCGAGTCCGAACCGGACCTCGTGTCCGCGGCTGCGGGACTGGAGAAGGCGAAGGGTGTTCTGCGCTCGAAGGTGGGCGCAGGCACCGGAGTCCGGTTCACGCCGACGCTGACGTTCGTCGCGGACACGGTCCCCGACACGGCGCGGCACATGGAGGAACTCCTCGCCCGCGCCCGCGCCGCCGACGACGAGGTCGCGCGGGTCGCGGCCGGTGCGTCCCCGGCCGGCGACCCCGACCCGTACAAGGAACCCCGAGTCGAGGACGCGGACGACGCCGAAGTCGACGAGCCGTCCCGGTCCCGCCAGGCGGACTGACACGAACCGACATGACCCACACTCAGGAGACGTCCCTGTCTGATCTCGATCGTCACGAGGTGTTTCTGCCGCAAGCGGTCGCCGTTCTCGAGAACGCGACGTCGGTGACGATTCTGTGTCACGTCCAACCCGATGCCGACACGATCGGCAGTGGACTCGCCCTGGCATTGGTGCTCGAGCGCAAAGGGATTCCGGTGCAGGTCGCGTTCGGCGCGCCCGACGAACTGCCGGAGTCGATGCGGGAACTGCCGGGCACCCACCTGCTGGTGCCCGCGGACCAGGTGCGCCGCAACGTCGATCTGCTCGTGACCGTCGACTGCGGGAGCGCCGGACGTCTCGGGAAGCTCGCCGACCGGCTCGCGAACGCGGGGGAGACCCTCGTCATCGATCACCACCGGTCCAACACCCGGTTCGGTCGCATGAACCTGATCGACGAGTCGGCGGAGTCGACGACCGCTGTCGTGGCGCAGATGTTCGACGTGTGGGGTGTGGACATCGACGCCGACCTCGCGCACTGCCTGTACGCGGGTCTCGTGACCGACACCGGTTCGTTCCGCTGGGTGCAGCCCGGCACCCACACCCTCGCGGAGCGGCTCCTCGCCACCGGCATCGACGGGGCTCGCATCGCCCGTCGCCTGCTCGACACCCACCCGTTCGGCTGGCTGCCGATGCTGTCGTCGGTGCTCGGATCGGCGACACTCGTCCCCGAGGCGGCGGGCGGGCGGGGACTCGTCTACGCCGTCATCCGGCAGGCCTACGTCGGGGATCTGCGCTCGGAAGAGATCGAGAGCGTCATCGACATCGTCCGGACGACGTCCGAGGCGGAGGTCGCGGCCGTCCTCAAGGAGGCGGTGGACGGCTCGTGGTCGGTGTCGCTGCGGTCGAAATCCGACGTGGACGTCTCTGTCGTCGCCGGGTACCTCGGCGGCGGCGGTCACCGGTTCGCCGCCGGCTACACGGCCGTGAACTCTGCGGACGAGATCGTGAACTCGCTCGTCGAATCGCTCGGCTGAGGTCCGAAATCGTTGGCTGAGGTTTCGGAAGTCACGGGCGACGCGACCGCCCGGACGGTGTTCGGGCTGGCGTTGCCGGCGCTCGGTGTGCTCGCGGCCGAACCGATCTATCTGCTCTTCGACATCGCTGTCGTCGGCCGTCTGGGTGCGCTGGCGCTCGCGGGTCTTGCCGTCGGTGGCCTCATTCTCGCCCAGGTCAGCACCCAGCTGACGTTCCTGTCCTATGGCACGACGGCGCGCGCGTCCCGCATGCACGGGGCCGGCGACGAGCGCGGCGCGGTCCGGGAGGGTGTCCAGGCCACCTGGCTGGCACTGGGCATCGGCGCGCTGGTGATCGCGCTGGTCCAGCTGTTCGGACGCCCGGTCACGTCGGCGATAGCGGGTGGCTCCGACATCGCGGCGGCCGCCGGGAGCTGGTTGCGGATCGCGGTGTTCGGCGCCCCGCTGATCCTCATCGCGATGGCGGGCAACGGCTGGATGCGGGGTGTGCAGAACACGGTGCGGCCCCTGCGTTTCGTGATCGCCGGTCTGGTCGTGTCGGCTGTGGCCTGCCCGGTGCTGGTGTACGGATTGTGGGGCGCGCCGCGGCTGGAACTCGAGGGTTCGGCGGTCGCGAACGTGACCGGGCAGGCCGTGTCCGCGAGTCTGTTCGTCGGGGCGCTGGTGGTGGAGCGGGTGCCGTTGCGCCCGCGGTGGCACGTCATGCGCGCCCAGATGGTTCTCGGCCGCGACCTGATCCTGCGGAGTCTGGCGTTCCAGGCGTGCTTCCTCTCGGCCGCCGCCGTCGCGTCCCGGTTCGGCGCCGCCGCGGTCGCCGCCCACCAGGTGGTACTGCAGCTGTGGAACCTCGTGGCCCTCACCCTCGACTCCCTGGCGATCGCCGCGCAGGCGCTCGTCGGTGCCGCACTCGGTGCCGGGCACGCTGCAGGCGCCACGCGACTGTCGTGGCGCATCACCCGGTGGTCCACGATCTTCGCGGCCGGACTCGCCCTGATCTTCGCCCTCGGTCACGGCGTGATCCCCGAACTGTTCACCTCCGACCGGGCCGTGCTCGACGAGATGGCGGTGGCGTGGTGGTTCTTCGTCGCGATCATGCCGGTGGCCGGCGTCGTGTTCGCGCTCGACGGAGTGCTGCTCGGGGCCGGGGACGTCGCCTTCCTCCGGAACGCCACGCTGGCCTGCGCGCTGGCCGGGTTCCTGCCACTGATCTGGCTGTCGATGCTGAACGACTGGGGCCTGGCGGGAATCTGGACGGGACTCACGGTGTTCTTAATTCTTCGGATGCTTGCGGTCGTGTGGCGGGTCGGATCGGGCCGCTGGGCAGTGGTCGGGGCCGACCTGCAGGCACGGCACGGATCGGACAGCGATCCGGCGGCGGAGCACGATCGGAAAGGTGGTTGACGTGGCACCCAAACTGATGGCGGTGAGCGACACCCATGTGGGGCACCGGGGAAACCGCCCGATCACCGAGGACATCTACCCGGACTCGCCCGAGGACTGGCTGATCGTCGCCGGGGACGTGTCGGAGAAGACCGACGACATCCGGTGGGCGCTGAAACTTCTGCGGAGTCGTTTCGCGCAGGTCATCTGGGTTCCCGGCAACCACGAACTGTGGACGACGGCGAAGGACCCGGTGCAGATCCACGGCGCCGCCCGCTACGACTACCTCGTCACCATGTGCCGCGAGATCGGGGTCATCACCCCCGAGGACCCGTTCCCGGTGTGGGAGGGGGAGGACGGCCCGGTCACGCTGGTCCCGATGTTCCTGCTGTACGACTACACGTTCCTGCCCGACGGCGCCACCACCAAGGAGGAAGGCCTCGCGATCGCGCGGGAGAAGAACGTGGTGGCCACGGACGAGTTCCTGCTGTCGAGCGAACCGTACGGAACACGGGACGCCTGGTGCCGCAACCGCGTCGAGACGACGAAGGCCCGGCTGGACGCCCTCCCCGCCGGCACCCGCACCGTTCTGATCAACCACTTCCCGCTGGTGCGTCAGCCCACGCAGGTGCTGTGGTACCCGGAGTTCTCGCTGTGGTGCGGCACCGAACTGACCGCGGACTGGCACACCCGGTACAACGCCGTCTGCGCCGTGTACGGGCATCTGCACATTCCGCGCACCACCTACTACGACGGGGTGCGGTTCGAGGAGGTATCGCTGGGCTACCCGCGGGAGTGGCAGCGGCGGGGACTCCCGGACAACCTGCTGCGGCAGATCCTCCCGGTGCCGGAGTATCCGCCGGGCACGCTGAACAAGTGGGGCGGCCACTTCAAGGTCACTCCCGAACAGGAAGCCGAAGTGGAGAAGATGCGGGCGAGGGGGGCCCTGTGATCGAGAGAATTCTGCCGGCCGGCGTGGTGTCCTCCGAACTGTTCGAGGACCCGGCGGGGCTGCGTCCGCACCCGCAGGAGGAGGCGCTGATCGGGCGGGCGGTGGAGAAGCGGCGACGCGAATTCACCACCGCACGCCACTGCGCCCGCCTCGCGATGACGAAGCTGGGTGTGGACCAGGCCCCTGTTCTGCGGGGCGACAAGGGTTCCCCGGTGTGGCCGCGCGGCGTGGTCGGAAGCCTCACCCACTGCGACGGTTACCGCGGCGCGGCGCTCGGCTACGCGATGCAGGTGCGGTCCGTCGGCATCGACGCCGAACCGCACGACGCGCTGCCCGACGGGGTGCTGGACGCGGTGAGCCTGCCCGCCGAACGCGACTGGCTGTCGGGTGCGGCGGACTCCGGGCAGTGGCGCTCGGCGACCGGCGGTCCGGTGCACCGGGACAGGCTGCTGTTCTGCGCCAAGGAAGCCACGTACAAGGCGTGGTTCCCGCTCACCGCCCGGTGGCTCGGGTTCGAGGACGCGCACATCACGTTCGAGGCGTCCGGCGACGGCACCGGCACGTTCCATTCGGATCTCATCATCTCCGGGGAGACCATCGACGGACCACCGCTGGCGTCGTTCGACGGACGGTGGATGGTGTCCGACGGACTCATCATCACCGCCATTGCGGTGCACTGATTTCGGGACTGTGCGGTGCACTGATTTCGACGCCGTGACGGCGGCTGGCAGAATCGGGCCTCGTGTCTGCACGTGAAAAGCCCTCTTCCGGTCTCGTCGGCGCCGGACTGCTCATCGTCGACAAGGACGCGGGCGTCACCAGCCACGACGTGGTGGCCCGGTGTCGCAAGCTACTCGGCACCCGGAAGGTCGGCCACGCGGGCACTCTGGACCCGATGGCCACCGGGGTGCTGGTGCTCGGTGTGGAGCGGGCGACGAAGCTGCTGGGGCTCCTCGCGCTGACGACCAAGGCGTACACGGCCACGATTCGGTTGGGGCAGGCCACCACCACCGACGACGCCGAGGGTGACGTCGTCGCGTCGGCCGATGCGTCCGGCGTGAGGGACGAGGAGATCGCGGCGCAGGTGCGCACCCTCACCGGGGACATCCAGCAGGTCCCGTCGAGCGTCAGCGCCATCAAGGTGGACGGCCGGCGGGCGCACGCGCTGATCCGCGCGGGTGAGGAGTTCGAACTCGCGCCCCGGTCGGTCACGGTGTCCCGGTTCGAGGTGATCGCGAGGCGCACCGAGGGCACGTTCGTCGACCTCGACGTCGAGGTGGAATGTTCGTCCGGAACCTATGTGCGGGCGCTCGCCCGTGATCTGGGGATCGCGTTGATCGGTGTCGGCGGGCATCTCACGTCGCTGCGACGGACCCGGGTGGGACCGTTCACCCTCGAGCACGCGCGCACGCTGGAACAGTTGGCCGAGGAGCCGGGCGTCAGTCTCGACATCGACGCCGCCGCGCAGACTGCGTTCCCGCACCGGCAGATCGACGCGGACGAGGCCGAAGCGATCAGTCAGGGTCGCTGGCTCGAGCCGATCGGAATCAAGGGCGTCTACGCCGCGATCGATCCGAGTGGGCACACGATCGCGCTGCTCCAGGAGCGGGGAAAGCGGGCGAGTTCGGTGATGGTGGTCCGTCCCGCGACCCTGAGGTAGCGGCTCACACCAGCCAGATGGCCTGGGCTGCGGGGTTTCCGAGCTCGACGGTGTCCTCCTGGACGCCGATCCGGACCGACACGGTGCCGGCGTAGTCGCGTCGCTCCAGCACCGTCACCGTCACGTCCAGTGCCACACCCACCGAGTCGAAGTACCGCAGCATGGCCGGGTCGGAGTCCGAGATGCGGGCGATGCGGCCGCTCTCGCCGTTGACGAAGTCGCTGAGCTGACGTGCCGGGGGAGTGGGCACCGACCCGTCGACCGCGGGGATCGGATCGCCGTGCGGATCGCGTTCGGGATGGCCGAGCTTGGCGTCCATCCGGGAGATCATCAGATCCGAGACGGCGTGCTCGAGCACCTCCGCCTCGTCGTGCACCTCGTCCCAGCCGTAGCCGAGTTCGTGCACCAGGTACGTCTCGATGAGGCGGTGCCTGCGGACCATTCCGACGGCCGCCACGCGCCCCGCCTCGGTCAGGGCGATCGACCCGTAGCGGGCGTGGTCGACGAGGCCCTGATCGGACAGTTTCCGGATGGCCTCCGACACGGTGGACGCGGACACCCCGATCTTCTCGGAGAGCAGTTTCGTGGAGACCCGCTCCTGCGACCACTCCTGAACGGTCCAGATGACCTTCAGGTAGTCCTGCGCCACTGCCGAGAGCGCCCCGGTCTCGGAGGTCGAGTCCTCGGTCACGCTCTGGTCATTCTTGTTCACGGCCACGCCAACGAGCTTAGGCAAGTCTTACCGGCGAGACACATCGACACACCTGATCCGTCCCCGGGGGACCTCACCGTCGACCGCGAACCGCGAGGTCGTGACGTTTCCCCGCCACGCCGGACCGCCGGACAGCCGGTCCGAAGATGAACATCGGCGCGCGGCACCGTAGGCTGCCACTCGTGCTGAGATGGCGTGGTCTCGACGAGGTTCCTGCCGACTGGGGTCGTTGTGTTCTCACGATCGGCGTATTCGATGGCGTGCACCGAGGTCACGCCCAATTGATCAGTCGAGCGGTGGCGGCTGCCCGCACGCGTGGAATACCCAGCGTGCTCATGACTTTCGATCCTCATCCGATGGAAGTGGTTCGTCCGGGCAGTCATCCCGCCCAGCTCACGACGCTGGCCCGCAGGGCGGAGCTCGCGGAGGAGCTGGGCATCGACGTGTTCTGCGTCATGCCGTTCACCGCCGAATTCATGAAGCTGACGCCGGAGCGGTACGCCCACGAGATCCTCGTGGAGCGTCTGCACGTGGCGGACGTCGTCGTCGGTGAGAACTTCACGTTCGGCAAGAAGGCCGCGGGCAACGTCGACCTGCTGCGGCAGATCGGCGACCGGTTCGGTTTCGCGGTCGACGGTGTGACGTTGCTCGCAGAGCATGCGGTCACGTTCTCGTCCACCTACATCCGCTCCTGTGTGGACGCCGGCGACATGGCCGCCGCGACGGAGGCCCTCGGCCGCCCGCACCGTGTCGAGGGCGTCGTCGTCCACGGCGACGGTCGCGGACGCCAGCTCGGCTACCCGACCGCGAACGTCGCGCCGCCGATGTACGCCGCGATTCCCGCGGACGGCGTGTACGCCGCCTGGTTCACCGTGCTCGGGCACGGAGTCGACCTGGGCACCGTCACCTCCGGTGAGCGGTACATGGCTGCCGTGTCGGTGGGTACCAATCCGACGTTCTCCGGGCGGACGCGCACCGTGGAGGCCTTCGTCCTCGACCGGGAAGCCGACCTGTACGGCCAGCACGTGGCCGTCGACCTCGTCGAGCGCCTCCGCGGGATGGAGAAGTTCGATTCCGTCGACGACCTGATCGTCGCGATGGGCAAAGACGCCGAGCGTGCGCGCGCGATCCTCGCGGCATCGGAGGACGTGCGGTAAAGCACCCGCATTTCAGCTGGTAAAGTAGACCGCTGGCGTGCGCTGCGGTTCGCGGTGGCCGCGCCGAGTTTCGATCCTTGCACGCGAACGTCATCACCAGGAGTGAACCAGTGGCATTGACCACCGAAGAGAAGAAGCAGGTTCTGAGCGAGTACGGCCTGCACGAGACCGACACCGGTTCGCCGGAGGCGCAGGTGGCCATGCTCACCAAGCGCATCGTCGATCTCACCGAACACCTCAAGATGCACAAGCACGACCACCACTCCCGCCGCGGCCTCCTGCTGCTGGTCGGACGCCGTCGTCGTCTGCTCAAGTACGTCCAGAAGGTCGACATCGAGCGTTACCGCTCGCTGATCGAGCGTCTCGGCCTGCGTCGCTGAGTTTCGCAACATCGCGATCATTTCGATCGCAAATCACTCCGGTAGCCGGCGGGGCCTTGCTTAGACTGGGCCTCGCTGGCTATCGGTGTTAGCTGCCGAGGGCAGCACTACCGTATGCACCCGAGAATGTGGTGTCGGTCTTCGGTAGTGGTCTTCCGGACACGGTCCGGCGGACTTCGATCGACGGCCGCCTCCGCACAGTGACATCCCGAGAACTCGAGAGGGGGATGTCCCTCAGGTGCGCAGTTCTCGCCAGGAGGGTGAGAACGCCCCCGCGGGTACGGCGAAGACGAGAGGGAAGTGAAAAGAAGAGATGACAGAGAATTCCGCAGTAGAAGTCGATGAGGGCGTGTTCGAATCCACCGCCGTGATCGACAACGGGTCCTTCGGAACCCGCACCATTCGTTTCGAGACCGGTCGCCTCGCGCAGCAGGCCGCCGGCGCCGTCGTCGCCTACCTGGACGACGAGACGATGCTGCTGTCCGCGACGAGCGCCAGCAAGCACCCCAAGGAGCACTTCGACTTCTTCCCCCTCACGGTGGACGTCGAGGAGCGCATGTACGCCGCGGGCCGCATCCCCGGCTCGTTCTTCCGTCGTGAGGGCCGCCCCTCCACGGACGCGATCCTGACCTGCCGCCTGATCGACCGGCCGCTGCGTCCGTCGTTCGTCGACGGCCTGCGCAACGAGATCCAGGTCGTGGTCACGGTGATGAGCCTGAACCCGCAGGACCTGTACGACGTGGTCGCGATCAACGCCGCGTCGGCCTCCACCCAGATCGCCGGACTGCCGTTCTCCGGCCCCGTCGGTGGCGTGCGTGTCGCACTCATCACGTCGGACGAGAACAAGGCCGGCCAGTGGGTCGCATTCCCCACCGTCGAGCAGCTCGAGAACGCCGTCTTCGACATGGTCGTCGCCGGTCGCATCGTCTCCGGCAGCGGTGACGACGCCGACGTCGCGATCATGATGGTCGAGGCCGAGGCCACCGACAACGTGATCTCCCTGATCGACGGTGGCGCACAGGCTCCCACCGAGACGATCGTGGCCGAGGGCCTCGAAGCCGCCAAGCCGTTCATCGCTCGCCTGTGCACCGCACAGCAGCAGCTCGCGGTCAAGGCGGCCAAGCCCACCGGTGACTTCCCCGTCTTCCCGGCGTACCAGGACGACGTGTTCGCCGCCGTCGAGGCCGCCGCAGCGGAGAAGCTCAGCGCGGCGCTGACCATCGCCGGCAAGCAGGAGCGCGACGACAAGACCGACGAGGTCAAGGTCGAGGTCCTCGAGCAGGTCGCCCCGAACTTCGAGGGACGCGAGAAGGAACTCGGCGCGGCATTCCGCTCGCTGACGAAGAAGCTGGTCCGTCAGCGCATCCTGCGCGACCAGTTCCGCATCGACGGCCGCGGCATCACGGACATCCGTTCGCTGTCGGCCGAGGTCGCCATCGTTCCGCGTGCCCACGGCTCCGCTCTGTTCGAGCGCGGCGAGACCCAGATCCTGGGTGTCACCACCCTCGACATGGTGAAGATGGCGCAGCAGGTCGATTCGCTCGGACCCGAGACGACCAAGCGGTACATGCACCACTACAACTTCCCGCCGTACTCCACCGGTGAGACGGGACGCGTCGGTTCGCCGAAGCGCCGCGAGATCGGTCACGGCGCGCTGGCGGAGCGGGCTCTCATGCCCGTGCTGCCCAGCGTCGAGGAATTCCCGTACGCCATCCGTCAGGTCTCGGAGGCCCTCAGCTCCAACGGCTCCACCTCGATGGGCTCCGTGTGTGCGTCGACGCTCGCACTGCTCAACGCCGGTGTGCCGTTGAAGGCTCCGGTCGCCGGTATCGCCATGGGCCTCGTCTCCGACCAGGTCGACGGTGAGACCCGTTACGTCGCGCTCACCGACATCCTCGGTGCCGAGGACGCGTTCGGCGACATGGACTTCAAGGTCGCGGGCACGAAGGACTTCGTCACGGCTCTGCAGCTCGACACGAAGCTCGACGGCATCCCGTCGAAGGTCCTCGCCGGCGCGCTGTCGCAGGCAAAGGACGCGCGGGCCACGATCCTCGAGGTCATGGCCGAGGCCATCGACACCCCGGACGAGATGAGCCCGTTCGCCCCGCGCGTCACGGCCATCAAGGTCCCCGTCGACAAGATCGGTGAGGTCATCGGCCCCAAGGGCAAGATGATCAACTCCATCACCGAGCAGACCGGCGCCAACATCTCCATCGAAGATGACGGCACCGTGTTCGTCGGTGCGACGGACGGCCCGTCCGCGCAGGCCGCGATCGACATGATCAACGCCATCGCCAACCCGCAGCTGCCGAAGGTCGGCGAGCGCTTCCTGGGTACGGTCGTCAAGACCACCGCCTTCGGTGCGTTCGTGTCGCTCCTCCCCGGCCGCGACGGGCTGGTGCACATCTCGAAGCTGGGCAGCGGCAAGCGCATCGCCAAGGTCGAGGACGTCGTGAGCGTCGGCTCGAAGTTGCGTGTCGAGATCGCCGACATCGACAACCGCGGCAAGATCTCGCTGATCCCCGTCGAGGAAGACGGCGCTGCGGCTCCGGCCGAGCAGAGCGAAGAGGCGGCTGCCGAGAAGTAGTCTTCTCCCGGTCACCACGCCGGCGGCCCCGCACGAATCTGTGCGGGGCCGTCGGCGTTCTCGGTCGTGCCGGTGGGTCGTGTCAGGATGCGGTGGTGAACCGTCCGACATACCGCCGCTGCCACGGCGTCTCGACCGCGTGACGGTGATAGTGCTGCCGGACGAACGCGACGGCATCCTTCGCAGGCACCCCGTCGAGCACGGCGATGCAGGCGAGGGCGGTGCCCGTCCTGCCGCGGCCGCCCCCGCATGCCACCTCCACTCGCTCGGACGCGGCGCGGCGCCACACCTCGCCCAGCGCATCCACAGTGTCGCGGCGGTCCCGGGGCAGTGCGAAGTCGGGCCACCGGACCCACCGTGAGTCCCACTGCACCGGCGGCGGTGTGCGCCCCAGCAGGTACACGGCGAAATCGGGCAGGGGGCCGTCGGGGAGCGGTCGTCGCAACCCCCGGCCGCGGACGAGGCGCCCGGACGGCAGGCGGAGGATTCCGGGAGCGTCGGCATCCCAGGTGTCGATCATGGTCGTCACTCTATGCGGGGAATCTGTCCTCATGACGCGCCCGGCCTCGTTCATGCATGCATCACGTTTGCGGCTCTCACCGTGTTTTCGCAGTTCACCCGCGGTTACGCCTCCTCGCTAGCCTTGCAGCACGAGCTACCGGACATCGGGGCGGCGCATGGCGTCGAGGAGTGACCTATGGAGTTCAGGCATCTAGTCTCATTCATCACCATCGCCGAGGAGCTACATTTCGGACGGGCGGCGTCACGGCTGCATCTCACCCAGCCGTCCCTCAGTGCGCAACTGCAGAAGCTCGAGAAGTCTCTGGGTGTGCGACTCGTCGCGCGGAGTTCGCACGAGGTCAAGTTGACCTCTGCGGGCCAGGAATTCGAGGCTCAGGCCCGGTTGATCGTCTTCCAGATGGAGAAGGCCGCGCAGATTGCAAAGGCCACCGCGGAAGGGCGCTCGGGAACCCTGAACATCGGATACAACATGCCGGCGAGCCGGCACGTGCTGCCGTCCGCGCTCGCCAAGATGAGTGCCGTGCACCCGGATGTCGTGGTCTCCTTGTGGGAGAAGCGAACCGGACCGCAGCTTGCGGGCCTCGCGGACGGCACACTCGACGTTGCTCTCGTGTACGGGCATCCGAGGACGGCGGACTTCCGGTACCGGCTGGTCCTGCGGAAGATTCCGCTCGTCGCGGTCGTGGGCAAGGGGCATGTCTGGGCTGGACGCGCCGCGGTCCCGTTCGCCGAGTTGGCGAATCAGGCGTGTGTGATCTTCTCGCGCGATCAGTGTCCGGCCATGTACGACTCGATCTTCGGTGCGGCGTCGGACAGCCGGATCTCGCTCGACGTCGCTCAGACCGCCGATGATCCGGGCGCGACCGCGCACATGGTGTCGGTCAAGCCGTTGGTCGGATTCGCGTCGCTGCCGCGCGCCAGTTCGGGAGGACTCGGTGCGATGGGCGCGAATTCGGTGGCGGTGAAATTGTTCGATCCGATCCCGACGATCGACCTGTATGCGGTATGGCGAACGGTCGAGGCGAACCCTGCCGTGTTCTCATTCCTCGACTGCATCGACGATTTCGACGAATTGAAACGCAGCGATCGTGGCCTGGTCGCTATGTGATTTCGGCTTTGTCTCCGGCTGGGTATCCGCAGTCTTTCGAGTCCTATTTCAGCCCGGATCGAACGAAGGCGTTGACGATGTGCCGCTGCAGGACGACATAGAGCGCGAACACCGGCAGGCACGCCAGCCCGGCGACGGCCATCATCGGCCCCCAGTCGTTGCCCTCGGTTCCCATGAAACTCCGCAGCCCCAGCTGCACGACGGAATTGCTGCGCTGCAGGACCACCGCGGGCCAGAAGTACTCGTTCCAGGCATTGATGAACAGCAGGATCGCCAAGGCCGCCAGCGCGGGACGCAGATTCGGTACCACGACGGTCCAGAGAATGGACCACGAGGATCGGCCGTCCAGCTTTGCCGCCGCGACCAGTTCCTTCGGGAAGCCGGCCATGTGCTGGCGGAGCATCAGGACCCCCAGCGCGGAACACAGGGTCGGCACGATCACTCCCGCGAGGTTGTTGACGAGTCCCAGCTGGTACAGCAGCACGTAGTTGGGAAGCATCGTGACCTGGAACGGCACCAGCCAGGTTCCGACGAATGCGAGGTAGAGCAGGCGTTGGAAGCGGAACGAATACATCGCGAACGCGTACGAGGCGAGCAGCGCGACGAGGAGCTGACCCGCCGCCGAGACCGCCGCGACTGCGAACGTGTTGGCGAGCAGGCGGATCACGTCGACCTTCTCGGTCGCGTCCACATAGTTGCCCAGTGACAACGGCCACGGTACGGGGGAGAGGGAGCCGACGTCGTCGGGGCGCCGCAGTGACGTTGCGAGCAACCAGTAGATGGGAAATGCGCACACGAAGGTGATGGCGAAGAGGACGGCATGTCCCCGCGCCCGCCGCCACAACGGTTCGGGTACGACTGCCTCGCTAGTCGTCATGGAACGAGATCCTTTCCGAGATCCACACGAGCACACCGGCAACGAGACCGAATCCGACGAACAGCATGATGCCCGCGGCGGCACTCAGGCCCGCGTCGAAGCTGTGGAACCCGTAGTCCCACAACAGGTAGTAGATGTTCGTCGTCGCCTGTGACGGTCCGCCCTGGGTGAGGGTGTCGATGAGTGGGAACGTCCACTGGGCGCTCAGCAGCACCGTCATGAGTCCGAGGAACACCAGCGTGGGCGACAGCAGCGGCAGCGTGATCCACCAGTCGATCTGGCGCCGCGTCGCACCGTCGACCTGCGCGGCCTCGGCGTAGTCCCCGCTGATGCCGGCCATTCCGGCGGACACCACGAGCACGGCGAAACCCAGGAAATGCCATCCGGTGACGGCGACGATCACCCACGGCGCCGAGGCAGGTTCGTGGATCCAGTTGGTGTCCGAGCCCAGCACCCGGTTCACGATCCCGGCGCCCGGGTCGAGGAGCCACTGCCACACGGCCGCGCTCGCGACCGGGGCGACGAGAAAGGGCGCGAAGATCAGGCTCTGGTAGACCGCCCGGGCCCGTCCGTGTACACCGCGCGTGACGAATCCGACGACTACCGGTAGCACGAGCGTGAACGGCAGCAGACCGACAATGAGGACGACCGTCCGCCACACGGAGTCACCGACCGCGGGCAGCTCGAGCAGCCGGCGGTAGTTGTCGGCGCCGACGGAAACCATGGGCGTGGTCGGAAGCAGGTTCCAGGAGTAGGTCGAGAGTTGGGCCGCCTGAGCGAGCGGGCGGTACGTCCACACGATCAGCAGCGCGACAGCCGGTGCCAGGAACAGGTACGGCTCTGCCACCCGCACCACCCTCCGCAGAGGGTGGGTACGGGTGGCAGGCACCGTCACCGGTTCCCGGACGGGCGTTGTCGCGTCGGCAAGATCCGGTACGGCGACGAACACGATGTTTCCCTCACCCCTCCTGCAGCGCGAGTGCGTGCAACCGGGCGAGCATGTCCTGCTCGGGTATGTCGTAGACCGTCTCGGCGGGAGTCGCCTCGATCGCGGTGGCGACCACCGTCGTATCGAGGACATCGATCCTGCTGAAACCGTGGCCGGCGACACCTCGGTGGCTGCCCGCCGCCGCGATCGGATCCACCCGGTAGGACAGCGCCGGACCGACCCACACCGGGATCCCCGCCACCGCCCCTGAACTCGTCAGGTGGGAATGCCCGCAGAGGATCATCCGCACATCGGATCCGGCCAGAACCGCCTCGAGCCGGTCCGGACCCTGGAGGCGAAGGTAGTCGACCGTAGCGACCGGCGACGGAATCGGTGGGTGGTGGAGTACGAGGAGCGTTCCGCGCTCACTTGGCAGGGACAGTTCCTCGTCCAGCCAGGTCAGCTGCTCGTTCGTCAGCCAGCCCGCGTGTCGACCGGGGGTGGTGCTGTCGAGGACGATCACCCGGAGACCGTGGATGTCGTGGACCGCGTCGTGCGGTGCCTCGAGATCACGACCGCCGGAGTCGAGCCCGAGCAGTTCGGTGTGGAAGGCAGTGCGGTCGTCGTGATTGCCCATCGCGTAGATGATGTGCGCACCGAGTTCGGCGGCCGCGGGCTCGACAACCGTGCGCAATCGCCGGTAGGCCTCCGGTGCCCCGTTGTCGCTGAGATCGCCCGACAGCACGATCGCGTCGACCCGCTGGCGGGATCCGACTATCCGGTCGAGTGCGCGGGTGAGGTTGTCGAGGGTGTCGATCGTGTCGTGGACGAGGTCGCCGGCGGCGCGGATGTGGGTGTCCGTCAGGTGAATGACCGTGACGTGTGCGGGAGTCATTCGCTGGGCAGAAGCGCGGCGGCCTGCTTCTGGGCGGCTTCGAGGGTGGATTTCGGGTCGGCGTCCTGGTACACGACCGCCTCGACGGCGTCCATCATGCCGTCCCGGATCTGCAGGTAGTTGTTGCCGGGCATCGAGATCCACGGCTCCATCGAGCCGAGTTGGGCGATGTTCGGTGCGAGCAGCGGGTTCTTCTGCGACCACTCTTTCAGCCCGGCGGGATCGTCGACGAGTCCGGTGCGCAGGGGGAGGTATCCGATTCCCTGCGCGATCTTGGTGTAGGCCTCCTCGCTGGTGAGGAACTTGATCAGTTCCCAGGACGCGCGCTGCTTGGCAGGGTCGGATGCAAATGTGAAGAGGGAGGCGCCGGAGTTGGTGGGAACAGGGGTCGTGCCGGCGAAGGTGGGCATCGTGGTGGCGCGCAGGTCCCACTTGTCCTTGGCGCCCTTGACGAAGGTGCCCTGGATCGCGCTGGTCTCGAGGATCATGCCGACATCCCCGCGGGCGAAGGCCTCGTAGCCCTGCTGCTGGCTGAGCTTGGGTGTCGAGCCCGACTGCACCAGGTTCTGAGCCATGTCCGCGACCTGAACGGCCGGGTCGTCCGCGAAGGTGAGCGACGACCGGTCCTCCGCGATGACCCGTCCGCCGTTGGACCGGACGAGACTCTGGAAGCACCAGTCCTTCGCCGTCTTGGTCAGGCAGTCGAGGTATACGCCGCCCTTACCGGTCTTTGTCGTGATCGTGGACGCTGCGGCCGCGACCTCGTCCCACGTCTTCGGTGGTGCCGCCGGGTCGAGACCGGCCTGCTCGAACAGTGTTGCGTTGTAATAGAACACGGGCGTCGAGAAGACGAAGGGCACGCCGTAGGTGGAGCCCTCCCAGTCACCCAGGGTGCGCGCGGTGGGGGCATACGGGTATTTCGCACCGTCGAAGTTCTTCTGCACGGAGGCTTTGCCGACGAGGTCGTCGAGCGAGTGGGCGCCCAGCTGGTGGATCGTGAAGTCCAGGTCACTGAACCCGAGCTGCGCGACGTCCGGGGGCGTTCCGGCCACGGTCTGGCTCTGGATGCTCGAGATCGTGTCGGTGGCCGGGTTCGGACTGTTGCCCTGCGGCTTCTGCGCCGTGACGTGGATGTTCGGATTCTGCTTGGTGAACTCGTCGATGAGGGCATTGAAGGTGTCGGTCCACGCGCCCGCCATACCGTAGTTGTAGCTTTCGAACACGATCGACACCTTCTGGTCCGGAGTGAGTTCCGGCACCGGATCGGTGCTGCTCGCCGCGGAATCGGTGGTGGTGGTGCCGAGTCCGCCGCAGGCGGTCAGGACCAACGAGCTGGTCACCAGCACGCCCAGCCCGGGCAGGGTCTTCTTCACTGTGGTTCTCCTGTTTGTTCGTTGTGGGAGGGTCTCGTGAACGCGCCGGTGCTCATGCCACGACAGCGAGGCTGTTCATGCCACCGACAGCGAGGCACTGTGAGGCGATGCCTCGTGCTCGTGGGGACCGTGCCAGACCAGTCGGCGGCCGGTCACGGAATCGAAGAGTTGAATGTCGGCCGGGTCGACACTGAGTGCGGCGGTGTCGCCGATCCGGGCGGGAACGGGGCGCGGAGAGCGGACGCGGATGACGGTGCCGCCCACTGTGACGTGCAGGATCTCTTCGCTGCCCAGGTTTTCCGATGCGGTGACGACACCGCGGAGTTGGGCATCGGTGCCGTTCAGCCGAATGCGTTCCGGCCGGATGCCCGCGGTCACCTTCTGCGGTCCGGTCGCCGTGCCGGCGGACAGCCCCAGGGGTGCGTCGACGCCGTCGGTGACGAGGTGGAGTTCCCCTGCCCGATAGATCATTGTCGCGTCGAACAGGTTCATCGGCGGCGCGCCGAGGAAGGCGGCGACGAACGTCGATCGGGGAGTGTCGTACAGCTCGGTCGGTGTACCGACCTGCTCGACCCTGCCGTTGTTCAGCAGCGCGATGCGCGTCGCCATCGTCATCGCCTCGACCTGGTCGTGGGTGACGTAGAGGAACGTCGACCCCAGGCGGTGGTGCAGGTCGATGAGCTCGGTGCGGGTCGCGCTGCGCAACGCGGCATCGAGATTCGACAGCGGCTCGTCCATGAGGAAGGCCCCTGGGTCGCGGACCATAGCCCGGGCCAGCGCCACCCGTTGACGTTGTCCGCCGGAAAGCTGGGCGGGACGCCGATCCAGGTGATCGTGCAGACCGAGCGCCGACGCCACGGTGCTGATTCGTTCGCGGATCTCGTCCTTCGACCGCCGGCGGGCACGGAGAGGGAAGCCGATGTTCTTCGCGACGGTCAGGTGCGGGTACAGGGCGTAGCTCTGAAAGACCATCGCAACGTCCCGTCGGCGGGGCGGTGTTCCGGTGATGTCGTTCTCGCCCAGAAGGATGCGTCCCGCGGACGGACTCTCGAGGCCGGCGATCAGACGTAGCAGCGTCGACTTCCCGCACCCGCTCGGTCCCAGGAGAACCATGAACTCTCCGTCGGCGATGTCGAGGTCGATATCTCGCACGACCTGCGCAGCGCCGAACTGTTTCGACACGCCTTCGAGTCTTATCCGCGCCACCCGCACTCCTCGGTTGTTCCGTGTTCTCCGGAAGACACCACAGCAGCCGGGGGTGACGGTGCGGTGAACACCGCACCTCGAATTCCCCTCCCGGTACCGCGCCGGGCGGGGTCACGCAGCGACGATAGGGGGAGTGGGCCCGCGCGATAGAAAACGTCTCATACCTGCGCCACCCGGGCGATAGCCAAGTTCTACCGGGCTCAGTGAAAACCAGTGCAGAGTAGTGGCTTTCGCTCAGCAATCCTACGCTGGCTTCGTGACTTCGCATTCAGACACCGGCCTGCGCCAGCCATCCTCCTCGTCGGAATCTGCGTAACGTTCGTCGTCTGTCTCGACACCAGCATCACCCCGGTCGCGCTGCACACACATCTCCGACGCCGCCGCGAGGGCGAGGGAAATCGGATCGCCTCGCCTGAACGGATCGTGAAGTGGGTGCGCCCGTGTATCGGTCTCATTGTGATTACCCGGAGTTGAACACACCATGAACACCCAGGTGGAGTCTGGTGTGCCGGGTACGCCCCGACGAGACTGGAACAGTGAACGCAGAATTTCTCGTTCTTCTCATCGTCGTCGTCACCGCCCTCGGTTTCGATTTCACCAACGGCTTCCACGACACCGCCAACGCGATGGCCACCTCGATCGCTACCGGGGCGCTCAAACCCCGTGTCGCGGTGACACTGTCCGCGATTCTCAACCTGGTCGGCGCGTTCCTGTCGGTCGAGGTGGCGGCGACCGTTGCCAAGGGAATCGTCAACCTCACCGACACCGGCGGGCAGGCGTTGCTGATCATCGTCTTCGCGGGCCTCGTCGGTGGCATCTTGTGGAACCTCGTGACCTGGCTGCTCGGCATTCCGTCGAGTTCGTCGCACGCCCTCTTCGGCGGGCTGATCGGCGCGACCATCGCGGCCCTGGGGATGAGCGGTGTCGAGTGGTCGGGCGTGATGAGCAAGATCGTCATCCCCGCCGTCCTCGCACCCGTCGTCGCAGCTCTGGTCGCTGCCATCGGCACCTGGCTGATCTACCGCATCACCGCCGGCGTCGAGGAAAATGCCAAGGAGGAAGGATTCCGCTGGGGGCAGATCGGGTCGGCGTCCCTGGTCTCACTCGCCCACGGCACCAACGATGCTCAGAAGACCATGGGCATCATCTTTCTGGCGCTGGTGGCGCACGGCACCATCACGGCCGACACGGCGATGCCGTTCTGGGTGAAATTCTCCTGCGCCCTCGCGATCGCTCTGGGGACCTACCTCGGCGGTTGGCGGATCATCCGGACGCTCGGCAAAGGTCTCGTCGAGATCACGTCGCCCCAGGGTATGGCCGCCGAGTCTTCCTCGGCCGCCATCATCCTCACCTCCAGTCACTTCGGCCTGCCGCTGTCGACCACGCAGACGGCGACCGGATCCATCCTCGGAACGGGAATCGGCAAGTCCGGGGCGGAGGTCCGGTGGGGCGTCGCCGGACGCATGGCGGTCGCGTGGCTGTTCACCCTTCCCTCGGCCGCTGTGGTCGGAGCGGTGTGCTGGGTAATCGCCGACGCGATCGGTGGGCTGCCAGGTGTTCTCGTGGTGTTCGCGCTGCTCCTGGCAGCAGCAGGAGCCCTGTATCTGCGCTCGCGGCGGAACCCGATCGACACCTCGAACGTCAACGAGGAGTGGGACGGCGGTCTGACCCCGCCGTCCGAGAAGGCGCCCAGCTCGCATTCGGCTCAGATCTGAGAGGCAGGCAACGTGGATCTGTTCATGGACACCGTGGACTCGCTCTGGCAGGTCGTTCTCATCGGCCTGCTCTTCGGCGCCGGGCTGCCCGCCATCTTCGCGCTCGGCATCCGGTTCCTGACACTGGGCGTCACGACATCCGCGAACGGTAACGGTGCCACACGGACACCGGCCGCTCTGATCGCCGGTCTGGCGTGTTTCGCGGTGGTCCTCGTCGCGATCGTCGCCGGAATACTTTTCATCATGAAGGACTTCCTCGCCCACGATTTCGGGATCACCGTTTTCTGAACCCGGAAAGGACGCGTGCAGTGCCACGACAACCGATCACTTCAGTTCCGGCGAAGGTCCTGCGCTGGGTGCGCGAGGGCTACCCACACGGGGTGCCCCGCGAGGACTACATCGCGCTGTTCGCCGTCCTGCACCGCAGGCTCACCGAGACCGAGGTGAGTGAGATCGTCGACGAGCTGTCGGCCCCGGACGGGCATGCCCTCGAGGACGGCAAGATCGACCGCGCGGAGATCGAAGAGGCCATCGCCCGCCTGGCCCATGAGCATCCCGGCGACGACGACGTCAAGCGGGTGGCATCTCGCCTCGCCGCGGGAGGCTGGCCGCTGGCTGCGCCGATCGAGGAGAAACCTCCACTCGTGAAGGTACTGCCGCCCCTGTTGACCAACATCATCGAATGGCTGCGCGCCGGCTATCCACTGGGTGTGCCCGAGACGGACTACATCCCCCTCATAGCCCTGCTGCGCCGGCGGCTGTCCGACGAGGAGGTCCGCGAGATCACCGCAACACTGGTCGAGCAGGGCGATCTCCCGATCGGCAAGCCGGACATCCAGGTGATGATTGCCGAGGTCACCGACGAGAAGCCCCTCGACGCCGATGTCGACCGGGTTCACGCCCACCTCGTGGCCGGTGGCTGGGCCATCCCGGACGAGGCGGCGATCGACGAGTCGCACTGACCGGGCGCTGATCAGCGAGGAGGACTGGTGTTCCTGCGTGGAGACACCGTAGCCGACGACCCGCACGCGCTGGACGAGTCGCTGCTCATCGAGCCCGAATGGCGCCGGCCCTCCTGGCGGGGCTTCGTCGCATCGACCCCCGGGCGCCTGTCGGTGATCGCCCTCGTCCTCGTCGCTGCCGCCCTCGCTGCAGGAACGGTCACCTCGGCGATCAACGGGGCGCGTCAACAGGAAATCAACGCCTTGCGGACCCACTCGGAGCCTCTCGCCGACGCGGCACAGAGCCTCTACAGCTCGCTGTCGATCGCAGACGCCGCCGCGACAACGTCCTTCATCTTCGGCGGGGTCGAACCGGTGGCGGTACGTGAGGATTACAACCAGGCTGTCGGTGATGCCTCCAACGCGTTGGTGACCGCCTCGAACGGCGTCGATCCGGCAGACACGGAAGCTTTGGGCCTGCTGTCGGAAGTGTCGCGGCGTTTCGCCGAATACACCAGTCTGGTCTCCACCGCCCGCGCCAACGATCGCTCGGGAAACCCGATCGGAATCACGTATCTGCGCAACGCGTCGTCGATGATGCAGAGCACCATCCTGCCGCTGGCGCACCGCCTCTGCACCGAGCAGTGGAAGTCGGTGGCCGCCACACAGATGCGGACAACCCGACTGCCGGTGGCCGCGTTCGCTGTGACGACCTCCGCTCTCGGCGCGCTCGTGCTCGCGCATGTGTACCTGACCCGCAAGAGCCGGCGGCTGTTCAACCCCGGCCTGATCGTGGCCACACTCCTCATGGCGAGCCTCCTGACGTGGTCGGTGGCAGCGTTCGGGATATCGACGTCGGCGGGTGAGCGTGCGAGGACTGATGGGGCGCAACCACTCAGCGCTATCGCTACGGCCCGGATTCTGGCGCAACAGGCCCGGGCGGACGAGATGCTCGGGGTGTTGCAACGCGGTTCGGACCCCCAATCCGAGGTCGACTTCTCGCGGCATTCGACGGTGCTGTCCGAGATACTCGAACAACACCGGAACTCATCCGGCGAGGCCGCCGACGCCGCGATCGCCGATGCCGCCGCGGCGCTCGAGGGCTGGCGGAGCACCCACGAATCGCTGCAGCAGAAACTCGTGATCGGGGATTACCCGGCGGCCGCCGCCATGGCGGTCGATCCGGGGGCACTCGCGCCGGCTGCCCGGTTTCTCGCGCTCGACGAGGCGTTGCAGTCCGCGATCAACCAATTGAGGAACGAGGAACGTGAGGCCACGGCCGAGGCGTATCGCTCGACATCGCTGTTGGGCGTCGGTGCGGTCGTGCTCGGCGTGCTCGCCGGGTTCTCGGTCGGCGGAGGCATCTGGCCCAGACTGAACGAGTACCACTGATGTCCCGGCGAGGTGAGTGGATGCTGACGAATCCCCGCGTCGAGCATGCACATGGGCGCCGAGAATCTCGTGTTCGTGGCCTCATCGGCGTGCTCGTCACCACCGTCGCGGTACTCGCCGGTTGTGGGACACCCGCGCCCGACACTCCCGCCGTCGCAGGCGACTATTCGGAACAGTCTCTGCCGAACGGAACGCAGATCATCCCGCCGTCGGGTCTCGTCCCTCCGGCGCCTGTTCCGCCGTCGGCGTGCGGGGCGTCGGCGAGCCTGCGTCCGGGACCCCCTGTTCCGGCGGGTGCGGTGCCACCGGGGAGGCTGGTCGCCGACATCGTGGCGCGGGACCGGCTGATCGTCGGCGTCGATCAGGACACCAACTTGCTCAGTTTTCGTGACCCGACCACCGATACCCTCGAGGGATTCGATGTGGACGTGGCGCGGGAGGTCGCCCGCGATCTCCTCGGCGACCCGGCGAAGGTCGAGTTCCGACTCCTCACCCCGGGCGGCCGCCTCGACGCGCTCGAGAAGAACCAGGTCGACATCGTCGCGCAAACCATGACGATCACGTGTCAGCGCGCCGAGCGGGTGGCGTTCTCCACCGTCTATCTCGAGGCGTACCAGCGTGTGCTGGTGACGGAGGGGTCGGGGATCGCGGGGTCTGCGGACCTGGCAGGCAGACGGGTGTGCGCCGCCACGGACACCACCTCGCTCGCGACGATCCGGCGGGTCCAGCCGCAGGCCACGATCGTCGCGGTTCCCGATTGGGCCGATTGTCTGATGGTTCTCCAGCAGCGGCAGGCGGATGCCGTCAGCACGGACGACGCCATCCTCGCGGGTCTGGCCGCTCAGGATCCGACCCTCGAGATCGTCGGACCATCGCTGGAAACGCAGCCGTACGGCATCGGCATCAACAAGACCAACACCGATCTGGTGCGCTTGGTGAACGGCACCCTCGACCGGCTGCGCGTGGACGGAACGTGGATGAGGCTCTACGACCGGTGGTTGACCGTCCTCGGTCCGGTCGCCGGCCCGCCTACGCCGATTTATCGGGATTGAGGATCCGCCGGTCGATCCGACCAGCGGAGCAGGCTCGCAATTAGTGGGGATTATCCATCATCTCAAATCCCCATTACTGCTACGGTGGGGTTCATGTCTTCATCCACGACGCCCCCGGAGCGCCTGTTGCGAAACCCCACGTTCGTGGTGGCGCAGCTGCATCGGGTGGGACGCGAGGACCTCGAGGGTGTGCTGGCGGCCGAGGGGCTGAATCTGCGTACGCACTGGATTCTCTGCTGTCTCGAGGAGCCCGGTGAGCTGTCCCAGAAGCAGCTCGCCGACGTACTGGGGGTCGATCGCAGCGACATGGTGCGACTGCTCGACGACCTCGAGAAGCGCGGGTTCGTGGCCCGCACCAAGAACGCCAAGGACAGGCGCAAGCACGTGCTGTCGTTGACGTCGGCAGGCCGGCAGGTCCGGGAGCGCAGCGACGAGTTGGTGGAGAAGGCATCCGATCAGCTCTACGGCAACCTGTCGGCGAAGGAACGCCGAAGCTTGCAACGCCTCGTCCTGAAGGCGCTGGGCCTGCCGAAGAAATACGCCACCCCATCCACGTAGCCGGCGCAGCCCCGGTTCCACGGTGTCCGTTGCACCGTTTTTCTACCGGCTCGGTTGCTTCTGCGGAAGATCGCACCGGGAACCTACCTACGTGGCGGTTCCCTACACCTCCGTATCTGGGTGGCCCAGCGGCTGATCGAGGCGAGTGGGGCGGCGAACCTGTCCGGCGCCACCTGGATGGTGCATTTCGCGCGCGCACTCGGCGCGAAGATCGGACGGCGGGTCGACCTGCACACCCTGCCGCCCGTCGCCGGAATGATCGAACTCGGCGTGGGCTGCTCGATCGAACCCGAGACGGATCTGTTCGGGTACTGGGTCGACTGCGACGTCTCTCGTGATGCGCGGGGATCGAGTGCCCGACTCGACCCGCTGGCAGGGCAACCCCATTGCACCGGAGCCCGAACACCGCCGATGACCCTGCGTGGGGGACCATTCGCGTGATGCGCCGTCCGCGTCACGGGGAGGCCGCACCGACCGCGGTGTCGAGGTCGGTCAATGCGGCGTCGAGGTGGCCGATGATCCGATGCAGGTGGGGGACCGCGGTGCGGTCGCCGACCACCGCGACGTGCAACTGCCCGGATCGACTGGTCAGTGTGATGCTCAGCGCCTGGCCACGCGCGAGGGTCGGGATCGGGTAGACGGCGTCGAGATGGGCGCCGTTCCAATACCGCGGTCGGGTCGGTCCCGGGGTGTAGGAGATCATCACGTTGAACGGCGGCGGGATGTCGTCGAGGACCCGGCGGACCGGGTCGAGCATGATCGGACTCAATGTCAGGGCACTGATCAGTTGAAATTGGGTACGGCTCAGGGCGGCGACAACTCCACTGGTGTGCGCGACGGAGTCGGCGATCCGGTTCAGGCGGGCGAGTGGGTCGCCTTCGTCGGTGGCCAGGGACACCACCATTGCCCCGATCCCACGGTCGCCGCCCGGCCTGATGGTGGGGCCCTCGCCGAGGTCGAGCGGGACGGGGAGCATCGCGGTCAAAGGCGCGTCGGGAAGGGCGTATTGGTCGAGGAGATACGTGCGCAGCGCTCCCGCGCACATCGTCAACACCACTACGTCCAACGGTGCGCCGGTGCGGGCGGCGAGCCGGCGCAACCGTTTCAGGGGCCAGGATCGGGCGGAGACTTTACGGGCGCGGCCGGTTGGGGCGTTGAAGATCGTCGGCGGGGACTGAAGAGGCAGCGTGAGGGTTTCCTCGGTCAGGCCGTGGTAGCCGGCGCGGACCAGAGTAGGGACGGCGGCGGCAATCTCCCGCGTGATGACCAGGCCGGACCACAGCACTCCGCGTGGGTCCAGTGACTGATGTGGAGCAGGGGCCGCGACGGACGGGCTCCAAGGCGCTGGGCAGTCCCGGCTGTCCGGATCGACCGAGAGCGTACGGTGCAGCAGCCGCATCCCGGAGGCGCCGTCGGTCAAGGACAGGTGAAATTTCGTGTACACGGCGGTGCGCCCGTCGGTCAGGCCCTCGATGACGTGCATCTCCCACATGGGGTGCTGCGGATCGAGCGGGATCGAGTGCATCTGCGAGACCAGCCGCAGCAGCTCGGCCATGGTGCCGTCGCCGGGAACGGCGCTGTGCCGCACGTGGTAGCCGAGATCGACGACTCTTTCCGACCGCCACCACGGATACCCGTGCAGGGGGCGGATGGGCCATTTGCGGAATAGCTCGGAGGCCTCGGTGTTCGCGTGCAGGCGCTCGACCATGTCGGCGGCGTGGGCACCGGATGCGGTGTCTTTCGGGGGATCGAACAGGGTCAGTGTGGCCACGTGCATCGGGTGCGACGGGGATTCGAACAGCAAGAACATCGCCTCGGTCGGGCTCATCGGCGCCAGCCCGCCGATCCCAGCTCGCACGTCCCACCTCCCGGCCTTGTGCGGTCCCGGCAGAGCACACCGCGTCTACGAGGATCGTGGTTTCCGTCGAGACCACAGACACCGGACGGCACTGATTCCACGCAGGCACGCAGGTCCGCGGAATGTGGGATGCGCGCGGGTTCTCGCCGTCGGGGCAACGTGACGACTAGGGCGACTCGTGCACTCTCGGGTACGCGCTGGACGGCGCGATCGTCACGGATTTGTCGAGTGCCTTCACCGCGGCGCGTTCGACGAGCAGGGGCACGAAGTCCCGGATCGGGCAGCTGTCGAATCGATGATGGGCGGTCTCGACCGCATTCTCGACCCGGCCGGGGTCGAGGTATTGATATCGCTGGATCAGGTGTGCGCGCACCACGTCGATGTGCTGCCGCTCGGTGACGTCCATAACAGAAATTGTCGTCCCGTCGACCGCTGTGAGGAAGGGGTTTCCCCAGGTTCACCTGCAGAGCACAGACGTTGCCGGCCGTGTCCGGGACGGGGGGCGGGGTTGACGCCGGTCGGCGGGCTCGACAACGATGTGCCGGTGGATTGCAGCGGCGCAGTCTTGTGACGCACCGCGGCACCGCCGGTGTGGATCCGGCCTCAGCGAGCAGGAGAACCGGATGACACCGACCGAGCACGTCGACCCTGATGCCGCGCAGGCGTTCAACTGTTGCCGATATGTCTAACACTAGTAATCGGTTCTGGCATTGTCTGCCTGTGTGAATTGGTGACGCCGCGGAATGCTTGGGATGTCGGTGGTTGTGGTGTGCAATACGGCGGCATGGGGCTGGTGGTCTTCTGGGCGTGTCGGTTCGGGTCACCGAATCATTGACCGCGCGGACCTCGCTCCTTTCTGGGCAGGCCCGGAGGGGACTGTGCGGGAGCGACGCCGGAAAGGGGGTGGAGGCAGTGTCTTGCCGGGTGTGGGGCTCGACAGGACAACGGGACGTCGATGGCCAATCGGGAAAAGATGGTGCGGGACAGCGCCACTGGTGAGGTGTAGTGGGGTAGGCGTGGATCGCGGCCCCGAGTCCGCGGGGCGGCGGGCGGGGTTGGGCCGGATGCTCGGCGGCGCGGCCGAGCGTCGGTTCACGGTGGTGCGGGTGGTGTGGCGCGGGATCGATTGGGCCGGTTCGCCCGTGGGCTGGTTCGGGCGGTGCTTGTCGGAGGTCGGCGTTACAGTCGAGATCGTACGAGAGGGGGAGGTCACCTGTGCTGATGGGAGGGTCGATGAATGACGTCACGGCGGTGCCGGCATCGTTGTCCGGCCCGTTCTCCGGGCGCTGTGGTCGACACAGCATCAACGACGGGGTCTGCACGACGCCGCGGCAGTTCGCGTTCACCACCCGCGCCCATGTGGCGGTCGACGACGCGACCGGTGAGCCGATCGGGCTCGACGACGTCGACACCCGGGTGGGGTGGCTCCTCGACCTGATCACCACGGCCGGCGGCCAGTTGGCGTCGCGGCTGTGGCAGCCGGCGACATTCGACGTGCTCGCCGCCGGACGGGACCACCAGGACCGCAGGCTGCCCGCACAGGGTCACGTCGCCGCGGCCCGCCTCGGCTGGAACCCGCACTACCCGGACGGAATCTACGTGCCCTCGCGGGTCACGCGGGTGGTGGCCGCGCAGGTGATGGCCACCCTGCGGACCCTCGCCTATCGGGACACCGCGATCACCGCGCTGTCTGAGGGATTCGACCCGGCCACCGGCCGGATAGCCCCGACCACCGCCGCCGCGGACTGTGTGCCAATGGGTTTCGCCCGGGGCGTGCGGCGCCAGCTTGTTGCACACGCCGGCCACACCGACGACGGGGCACCGGCCGACCGGTTGCGGATCACCGACGTCCAGGGCCCGCCGCAGACGAGCGCGATGGCCCGACTCTCGGCAGCCGATCGGCAGCTCGCGCAGATCACCGCGGCAGGGCGTGAGTTGGTGTTGACGGTGAAGCTGCCCACCTGCCCCGCCCCGGCGGGGCGGGCGCAGTGGCGGCGGGTCCGGCTGACCGCCGCCATCCCCGGGCACCTGCACGGCCGGGCGATCACCGACTGGCATCTGCCGACCCTCGTCCTCGACCGGAAGGGTCTGCTGTGGCGGTGCGCGGCGACCGAACTCGTCCCCGACTGTGACCTGGGATCGGCGACCGTCGCGGTGGGGGTCGATTGGTCCCCGTCCACGCTCGGTGCCGCCGCCATCACCACCGAGAACTCGGACGGGTTGTCCTCGGATTACCGGGGCTTCGCCTACGACGACCGCGGCCTCGGGACCAAACTCGCACGCCTGCAGACCGAGGGGCAGATGCTGCACCGTAAGGCGGCGCGGTTGGAGAAACTGGCTGCCACCGCCCCACCCGAGGTCCGTACCCGGCTGGAGGCGAAGATCGCCGTCCTCGACGCCCACCGCGAGGCGGTGGGCGTCAAGCGGGGAAAGATCAACCGGGAACTCGCGTTTCATTTCGGCCGCCAGGTCACCGAGTACGCCGAGGCGGCGGGCGCGGAGATGATCGCGGTGGAGGATCTGACGACCCTCGAGACCCGCGGGCACGGTCGGGTCAACAACAATCGGGCCGCGCAGTCGGCCCGCCGTAAAGCGGTCGCCGCCCTCGCGCACACCGCCGCCGGTGTCGGTGTCGCGGTGGTCTCGGTGCCGGCCCGGGGATCGTCCGCATTGTGTCCGGGCTGCGACGCACCGCTTGTACGCCCCGGCGGCTATCACACCGCATGGTGTCCCCGCTGCCGGGTCGGCGGCAACCGCGACCACGTTGCCGGCGTGAACCTGGCCAAACGTGCGCTCCTCGGCAGAAACAAAGTCGCCCGCCGGCGTGGGCAGCTGCCCACGATCCGGGTCGCCGAGCACGCACCGGTCCGCAAGTCCCGGGACAAGACCAGCCCGACCCCGAGCAGGCCGCGGCATCGCCGGGTCCGCCACAGCCTGCCCACCACACCACAGCAGGTGGGGGTGACTCCGAAACATCATGTTCCTGCACCTCAAGCGTCGGTGTGGGACACGGTCAAACCCGCACCGCCGCACGGTGATGCGGGTAGCCGTGACACACGTACATCTCCCACGCCCGCCACGCCAGTGGCAGAGAGTATGAGATCTACGTAGACGCTCAGGTGTTTCGGGACCTGCTGCACGAGGAGATCGCGGCGCTCACCGCCCGCATCGAGTCCACCCCGCGATACACCGGTGCCGAAGACTCCGAAGGCATACGTCTGCGCGGGCAACGCGGCGAGGCGTGTCAGTTGTTGGCCCGTCTGACCGCCCGGTACCCCGAGCTGGACGGCCCCGGACCCGCCCGAGGATGATCGCCGCCCCGGATCAGGCGTGACGCTGCGAAGGTGGCTTCGGATATTCTCACGCGATGAAATCGGCGGCGTCACCGTTGCGTTCGTCAGTTTTGTCGGTGACGGCGCTGTGCGTGGCGTTGTGTGTCACAAGTTGTGTCGGCGCTGTTGATCGAGCGGATTTCGATGCTGCGATGCGGACACGTGGTGGGGGTATGACGGGCGCACTCGTCCGTGACGGGTTGGCGGAGCTTGGCACCCGGTACGGCGTTGCAGACGTGGAGGTGACGAGTGTCGATGTGGCGCCGGTCGAGCCGCTGGATGTGACGGTCGGGAACCCTTGCGAAGCCGGATCAGCTCGACCGGTACACCTTTGACGGCGAGTGGTTGAGCGACGCCAGTCCGGTGATGGTCTCCGCTGTGGAGGATCTCGGGTGTGGAGCCCGCGCCGCGGCGGCGACGGAGGGTGATGCCGGCATTGTGGTGGGTGATCGGCGTTGTGGCGGCCGTCGGCATGTTCACGTTGGTTGCGTCGGTGATCTGGCCGGGCCAGGCGGTCTACCTTGCCCCGGTGTTCTGTGAACAGCCGATGGACGAGGGGATGGTCGTGTCGGATACCTATTCCGACGGCGACGGGACTTCCACCAACTTTGCGTTGTATTGCGTCGGGGACCGGGGGAAACGGTCGACGAGGGATGGCTGCGTCCGTTCCTGCTGATCTGGGCGGCGTATCTGGCGGTCGTGGCAATCGTGTTCGCGGTCGGACGCATGTCGCGGGTGCCGCAGCCGGCAGGCCCCGGAGCCGAAATACGGGATCAGGCGGATTAGTCGGTGCCTCGCCGGTGTTGAAACTAGGACGGAACGGCAAACATCGTTCCCGAGGAGCAACGCACCGATGCACTCCTCACGAGGGAGTGCATCCTCAGCGATCCGACCTGGACCGGTGGGTATCGGAGCGGTAAGGAGTGGTCATGACCATGGCACGCTCACCCGTGAGCTGTGATCCGGAAATCTGTCTCGCCAAGCATCTGCCACGCGATGTCACCCGCAGCGCGCTCGGCCACCGGCGGGTCACGATGAACCTCGACATCACCGACCACGGCAAATGGACCGTCCGCATCGACGAAGGCACCGTCACGTACCGACGCGGCGGGGTTGCGCACCCGACAAGCACCGTCCGCACCGACGCGGCCACTCTCGGCGACCTGCTCGCCGGCCGCATCAGCGTGGCCGACGCTTTCCTGTCCGGTGCACTCGAGATCCGCGGCAGCATGACAACGGTCCTCGCGATCGGCGGTACCTTCGCGCCCGACGTCGAATTGCCGACACGGGCACGTGCCCGCGAGACCAGCGCCTACGGGGTGCACACGGGATACCTCGAAGCGGGTGACCCGGACAAACGGCCGGTGGTGCTGCTGCACGGTCTCGGTGCCAACAACTCCTCCATGCTGCCGGTGCTGGCAGACCTGGCATCGGACCATCGGGTGATCTGCCCCGATCTTCCTGGGTTCGGATCCTCGGCGGCCCCGGCCTGGCGTTACACCCCCGAACAGTTGCATCGCTGGTTACGGGCCTTCCTCGATGCGGTCGACGCCCGCGGCGCCGCGCTGATCGGACATTCTCTCGGCGGCCGCGTCGCTCTCGAACTCGCGCTGCGCGACCCGGATGCTGTTACCGGGTTGGTGCTGGTGTGCCCGGCGATGGCCTTCCGTCGCCGGCGCCGACTGACCTCACTGGCCCGGTTGCTTCCGCTGGATGTGGCGCGGCTTCCCCTCGCCGTGCCGCCGCGGCTCCTCCACGCGGGGGCCCGTGCCGGGCTGCGGGCCCTGCTGGCGGATCCGGGCGTGGTGCCGCGGCACTGGTACGAGGCCGCAGCTGACGAATGGGAGCTGTCGTTGCGGCATGCCTCCCGCCGCCGGGCGCTGTGGTCGGCGCTGCTCGGCCTGTATCTCGACGAGCCGTTCGGGGAGACAGGCCTCTGGGACCGGATCGCGGGCCTCGAGGTGCCCGCGCTATTCCTGTGGGGCGACCGCGACACACTCGTTCCGGCCCGATTCGCCCGGCACGTCACGAGCGCCGTTCCCACCGCCAGGTCGGTGACGCTGCACGCCTGCGGGCACGTACCCCAGTTCGAGCGGCCCGAGATCACGCTCCGTCTGATCCGCGAGCAGCTCGCCACCACAGCCCAGCGGGGTGCGGTCAGGCAGCGACAATCGATGAGCGCACGACGCGGCGCGAGGCGATCCCTCCACTCTGCCGGAGCCCGTGGCCGACGTGAGTCGACCCGCTCGAACACTGGGCGCATCGCCTGAGGTCCGAAACCATGACCTGGCTCTACTGCGGTGGCACGGGGTCGATATAGCGCAGTGGGGCATGTGCATTCAGCAGCCAGGCTCCGCCCTTCGCAGTCTGCCCGATGGGGTACATGCGTGTTCCGTCATCGCGCGTGCAAGCGGCCAGCCCGGTGAGGACTTCGCCGTGGGTGCACCACAGGGTGCCGGCGAGTTCGATGGTGTCCAGCGCGGCACACAGGTCGTCGGGAGCCGCATCCGGGGCGAGCAGCGGATGTTCGTGGATGGGCAGGCGGTGGGCAGCGGCCAAGGGGACGAGGGTGTCGAGGCAGCGGGTCGTCGGGCTGCAGTACAGGACGCGCAGCTCGACTCCGGCGAGTGTGCCGACGAGGCCGGTGGCCTGGTCACGTCCCAGGGCGCTGAGGGGCCGGTCGGCGTCGGGCCCGCCCCAGTTCTGCTTTCCTATCGCATGGGCGTGCCGAAGCAGGACGAACATCCCAGGGCCTCCCTCGGCGAGAGCGTGCGTGTGCGGGTCAGCATAGGCGTCGGAGTCGAACGGATCGTGCAGATTCGCGCAGCACGGAACGTGGGTGCGAGAGGGCGTCCGGCATTACCGAGAGGACCCTGGCCGATACGCGAGGCGTGACTCCCACTCGGCCAGTGATGCGGTGGCGTCAGCGTGCCGTTCGGGGGATCCCAGAGGGGGACATGCGTCCATCGCGAGATCTACCAGAGCATGGGCGACGGTCAGCACACTGAGGTGATGACGGTGCGCGACGCGGAGCAATTCTTCGAAGGCATCGGTTTGGCTGCAACGGCGTAGTGCGATCACGATGCCTTCCGCCACCGACAGCGTTTGCCGTCCATCCATCGCATGATCGACGCCGACCCCATCACGTTCGGTGATCGAGTTGGATTCGGGCACAGTCGTCATGGGCATCATCTCCGCGATGTGCCTTCAGTGTACGACCGCGGATCGGGCCTGCGACTCGACTTTGCCCGCCTGCGCATGCCGGCGTTTCCGCCCCAGGTGGGGCTGTAAACCTGCGTATGTCGGAATCGACCATGCCTATCTGCGGGTTCCATCGGCCCGGAAATCGGGTACCAACTGGACATGGACAGCACAGAGGGCCGGCGCGACGCCGCATGGAACCGCCGGGTCCGCGACGAAACCGAGGTCCAGCGACTCGACCGCAATTGGAGCAACCTGCTGCAGGAACTGCGCGTCGTGCAGACGGGTGTCCAACTCTTGACCGGCTTCTTGCTGACCCTGCCGTTCCAACAGCGGTTCGAGGAAGTGTCGGATGCGCAGGAGGTGATCTACCTCGTGACTGTCGCCCTCTCGGTCACCGCGACGATGATGTTGGTCGCGCCGGTCGGCATTCACCGACTGCTGTTCCGTCAGCATGCCTTGCCCACCCTCGTGGCGACCGGACAACGACTTGCGATCGGCGGCATCGCCGTCCTGGGTGTCGCCCTCGTCGGCGTGGTTCTGCTGATCTTCAGCTTCGTGGTCGACATGGCCGCCGGGATCATCGCGGCCGCGGTGGCGCTGTTGATGTTCTTCGGGTCCTGGATTCTGCCGGCGCTGTCGCACCGTCGCTCCATCGACGACGCCGAGCGGTGAGGTGCAGGCCGAACTTATGGTGTCGACACAGCGCGAGCGGGAACACAAGTACGACGTGGACCGAGATTTCACCCCAGCGGGCGCGAGCAGACGCGGCGCGTCTCGCCTGCTGATCTCCCTCCGGATCGGCTGACGGGGTTCGTTCGAGGTCCGCATGATGGCAATCAGAGCGAACGCGGTCAGAATCCGATGGCTTCGCGGATGAGAACGACGGTTCCGCGGCCCGGGACCACTTCGCGTCCGTTGATAAGGATTTTCGAGATAGTGCTGCGGACGCCGTAGGCATGGTGGGCACGGACGTCTTCCTTTGGATAGGAATAGGTTTCGATGCGGTGTAGTGCATATCGCAGTGGGGCGACGTACGGGACCCCGCCGGGCCATGGGTGTTGGGTCGGCACCACGGTGGCGGGGCGGGGTCGAGGTGCCGCATCCTGACGGGTCGAAATCGGTTGCCGCGACACCTTCTCAGCGTAAGCGCGACCGAGATGTGTCCGAGACCAAGTGCCCGGGAAGTCTGGGTGAACGTTCTCGGGAGACCTCGGGTGGTCGACCCCCAGCGACGCGAAGTCGAATCTGCTCCTGCGGCGGGGCCGCTATCAACGGCGAACCTCCTGGTCAGCGGCGACTGATCACACGAAACGCTCGTGAACTTCTGAACAACACAAAGACGTCGCAAGGCCCGAATGGTTACGCTCTGCATGCTTTTTCGTATCGGTTGCAGTACGTACTGAATGGGGATCGGCATGACGAACATCAGCGCAGCTCGACCCGGACGCACACCCTTCACCCGCCTGGCGGCAGTCGCAGGCATCGCCCTACTCGGCATGGTCATCGGTAACGGCACCGCTTCGGCAGGTGTCGACAACTCCAGTTCGGTCATCGACGCGGCCGGCAACCGCATCGAGGTCCTGCAGGGCGACACGCAGTATCAGGTCGTTCCGCCGCTCGACGGCGTACCGACCAGCGTCGAGTTCTTCCACAACGGCTACGCCGGGGTGAACATCAGTGGTCCCGATGCGGCGGAGTTCGAGGGCACGCAGCTCACCGTCGGGTACCAGATCGGCTATCCGGTCGCGTTGGCCGGTGCGACGATCGTCCTCAACTCGCCGGGCCTCGGATTCGCGATCGGGTCGGACACCGGAATCGACCTGGGGCTCGTCCCCGACTTCACCCTGGACCTGAGTGCGGGGACCAGCGCCGAGCTGGCCGGTGACATCATCCCGTCGCAGGAGCTGGACATCGATTTGGAGCCGGGCGGTATCACCACGGTTCCGCTGCTCGAGGGCCAGGAATTCGACGGACCGGAGGCGCTGGTGCGAATGCAGGGCGTTCACGGTTCGATTTCCGGCGCGATCGGCCCGGTGACGATCCGGCCGTATGCGATGGCAGTGACGGAAAATGGGGACACGGTCATGACCTACGGTGTGCCCCAGAAGCTCAACTGAGTGAACTCCGAACGGGTTTCGGTGACGCCGCCGGGTCGCGATCTCGATCGTGATCCGGCGGCGTCGGGTTCCGCCTCGATGAGCGTCTCGCCGACGAGATGAGCAACATTAGATCCGGCGACCACCGGAATCGCCCCAGCCGGCACGATGGTGACCCGGTGACGATCCGGCGGTGTCGACGGGCGTACCTCGCGGGGGAGTACGTGCTGCTGTTCTTCGGGCTGGCGAGCATCTACGCCGTCCTGTTTCGCGGCACCAGCCCGATCCCGTTCCTTCTGGTTCTCGGCCTGGCGGTCGTCGTCTATCTACGTCGGTCGTCCGGCTTTGATCGGGCGTCGCTGTGGCGTCCGGGAACCTTTCGGTCTCAGGCGCGATCGATCGCGGCGCTCTGGTGTCTCGCCGCGGTGTGCCTCAGCGTCACGGTGGCACTCCTGCGCCCTGGTTTACTGTTCGCATTTCCTCGCGAGGACCCGCTGATCTGGGCGCTCGTGATGGTGTTGTACCCCTTGCTCAGTGTGTATCCCCAGGAGCTGATCTTCCGTTGGTTCGTGTTCCACAGGTACGCAACGGTTTTCGGCGAGGGCGCTCGGATGGTCGCTGCGAGTTCCGTGGCATTCGGCTTTGTACACATTGCGTTCGGCAGCTGGATAACGGTCGTGATGACGATCGTCGGCGGGTGGATATTCGCTTCGAGATATCGTCGCACTCGATCGCTGTTCACGGTCTCTGTCGAACACGCGTTGTACGGCATGCTCGTCTTCACGGTGGGTCTCGGCCAATACTTCTATCACGGAGCGGCGGGCGCCTAGCTTTGCCCGGCCGTATCGGTTGCCCCGCTCGCGGGTGGACCGTCAGCGTGGTGGCCAACCCACGGCGTCGAACACCGCGATCGGGTCGAGGTAGTCCCGCCAGTGCGAGATCTCGCCGTCACGGAGTGTGAGCACGGAGATGTACCGGTTGGAGTATCGCTGTCCCGTTCCCACCACGTGGCCCTCGGACGCGTACTCGAGCACCACAATTCCTGTGGTCGGGTCGTGGTGGACGGCCAGGTCGAAGCAGCGGTCGAGAACGATGGTGGTGCCGTAGGGGCGGTAAAGCTCGGCGACCGCGGAACGGCCCTCGACGTGCCGGGGGTACCCGGGAACGGTGATCACGTAGTCGACGGTGATGTCTTCTGCGAGGAGGTCGAAGAAGTGACCGGGCTGGACCAGTCCGTCCACACCTTGTTCGATGATTCGAAAGAACGGTTCGAGCGCGGCGAAGTCCGTAAGGTCGGCAATGGGCGCCTTCACAATGTCACCCTACTTCCACATCCCGTCCGTTCGGCGTCAGATTGAGCGATGATGGGATCAATCGCGGCGACGATCTCGGAGAGCACGCGGGAGGAGGAGCTACCGGTGAAGGCAGTCACGTACTCCGAGTTCGGGCCGCCGGAAGTCCTCAGCGTCCGTGAGGTTGCGCGACCCACACCGAAGCCGGACGAGGTGCTGGTGCGAGTGCACGCGACGACGGTGACGAGGGCCGAGACCCTCATGCGCAGGGGTTCGCCCCGCTGGGGACGTCTCGTCCTCGGCGTCACTCGGCCGCGGAAGAATCGGCGGATTCCCGGGCTCGAATTTGCCGGAGAGATCGAAGCGGCGGGCGCGGACGTGCGCCGATTCGCTGCCGGCGACCAGGTTTTCGGATTCGCCGGATTCCATCTGGGTGCGTGCGCCGAATACGTCTGCTTGCCCGAGTCCGCGTCGCTCGAACGGAAGCCCGCCGGTATCGGCTTCGAAGAGGCGGCCGCCGCAGTCGACGGACCCTCGACGGCACTGTACTTCCTTCGCGACAAGGCACACGTCCGCAGCGGCAGGCACGTTCTGGTCAACGGCGCCTCCGGGAGCATCGGTACCGCAGCGGTGCAACTTGCCAAACACCTCGGCGCCGAGGTCACCGCGGTGTGCAGCCCCCGTAATGCCGATCTGGTCACCGACCTGGGCGCCGACCACGTCGTCGACTACCACACGGAAGACTTCACCGCCCACCACGAGACCTACGACGTCATATTCGACACCGTCACCGCGACCTCCTTCGCGCGATGCCGACGGGCGCTCACCCCGCGCGGCTGTTATGTCCCCACGACCGGCCTGATCAATTGGCCGCTCGGTGCGTGGACTGCGCTGCGCGGCGGGCGCACCGTGCGGCCGGGGATGTCCGTTGAGAAGCAGGGAGCACTTGCCTATGTGAAGGAACTGATCGAATCCGACGGATTCCGCATAGTCGTCGACCGCAATTTCCCGCTGGATCGGATCGTCGACGCGCACCGATACGTCGACCTGGGCCACAAGGTCGGCAACGTGACGGTCACCGTCAACGGTTGACGTGTCCGGTCAGGACGAGTGTCTCGTCGTACCCCAGTGGTCGACCTCGGCCGTCAGCCTCCAGATCGAGGCGGCACCGCTTCGTCACTCCATCTTCGGCGGAACGCGGAATGTTGCCCATTCCCGTCTGGTCATCACTTGTACAACCGCTGTTTACCGAGACGGATTCGATCCCCGCCGAGACGAGGCAGTCGCTCCGGCGGTCAACCGACTGCGCGTCCTCGGAAGACCCGGCTCTCGAGGACGGGGACGGCGGTGCTCCGGTCGACTTCGGCGGCGATGGCGACGTCCTCCGGGTATCCCGATGCGCGCAATTCTCGTCCTGACGCGGACTCCGCGAGGGACTGCGGGAGGGTGTCCGCGACGGCGCGCCAGGCGGTGATGGCCATCAGGGCTTCCGGCGACACCTCGGCGTCCCAGCCGGTCGCGGTCAGTGCGCACATCACGGCGCCGGCACCCCACAGGTCTTCGATCGCCGGCCGGAGTTCGCCGCCCGGCCACTTCTCACCGGCGGCGATCACCGACACCACCGACCTCGGTGTGTAGTGCCGGGCGATCCAGCCGGCGACCGCGGTCGCATTCCGTAGCGAGGCTCCGACGCACACCCCGGATCCGGCGCCGAGTTCGAAGCAGATGCTCGATCCGTTCGGTGAGGGGAGGACCAGGCGGCGCGGCGCGGTGGTGCATCGAATCGTGTTCGGCGACAAGCTGATCTGACCGTGCGCCACGCGGCTGCGCCTGACGGCGAGAACCGCGTCCGCCTCACTGGCGTAGCGTTCGGCGGACTCGTCGTTCCATCGGTACGGCAGCACGTCGATGCCGGCATCGACCGCCACGGTCAGGGTGGTGGTGAACGAGAGGACGTCCACCACGACCGCGACGTCGGCGACGGCCCCGACGGCTTTCGCCCCCGGTAGGCCCCAGTCGAACCGCAGTCCGTACTCCAGTTGGAGATGTTCGCGATTCACGGCGACTCCCTCGGATTCGGTTGCTCGTCGTGACGGTTCCCCGTCGAGGTGAGCGCGACGAGGGCGGTGAGCACCGTGGTGACCGCGGCTCGCGGGGCGCCGGGCAGCAGCGCTGCGCCGATGTCTCGGGTCGCCCGGGGATCGTCGAGGCGTATCTGCGCGCAGCCGGGTGGGGGAATGTCGGCGGCAGGCATGATGCCGACGCCCAAGCCGGATGCCACCAGGCCGGACACGGTCCGCAGGTCCTCGCCTTCGAACGCGATCGTGGGGAGGGCGCCGGCTCGCGCGAACAGGTCGTCGACGGATCCGCGGAGGCCGTAGCCCGGCTTGAGCGTGATGATCGGTTCGGATGCGAGGTCGCGGATCGTCGTCGATGTCGAGGCGGCCTGCGGGTGCTCGGCGGGCACCAGGACGACGAGTGGCTGTTCGAACAGCGGCGTGACCGTCAGTCCGTCCGGCGGAGGGTTGAGACGAGAGACGAGAGCGATATCGGCCTCCCCGTTGACGAGGGTGTTCAGGCACGTGCGCCGCGCGCCCTGGCTGAGGACGAACCGGATCGCCGGATCCTCCGTGCGGACGATCCGAATCAACTCGGGCACGAGGTGCTCGCCGAGCGACGTCTGAAAAGCGATGCGAACGGTTGCTCGCGTTCTTCGGTCCTGGGACCGGACGGCGTCGAGGCCGTCCACCACCGCTTCGAGTGCGCGTTGCGCGTACGGCACCAGTGTCCGGCCTGCATCCGTCAACCGGACGCCACGCCCGTCCGGTTCCAGGAGTGGTGTGCCGAGTTGCTTCTCCAGGCGGCGGACTATCCGGCTGACCGTGGGCTGGGGCATTCCGAGCATCGCGGCGGCAACGGTCACGTGTTCGACCTCGCCGAGGGCGACGAGGACGGGAAGGTGCGGCAGCAGGGCCTTGACTGCCTCGCTATTCATGACTCAACTGTATGAGTTCTGCGCCCAACATGTATTGGATTCATCGGTCGTGTCGCTTTAACGTCGACGACATGTCCGCCACGCATTTCACCGAGAAGGACACCCGCGAGCCGGTCGCCTCGCCGGACCTGCCGACGGAGGCGAATCGGGACCGCCGGCTCTCGGCGGCCCTGTGGTGTGCGGGCCTGGCGACCTTCGCGTTGATGTATGCGCCGCAAGGGCTCCTGACCCAAATCGGGCACGACGCCGCCGTCAGTGCCGCACAGGCGTCGCTCCTGGTCTCGGCGGCCACCCTCGGGCTGGCGTTGTCGGTGCTGCCGTGGGCCCGGTTCTCGGATCGAGTCGGACGTCCCACCGCGATGCGGTATGCGGCGGCAATCGCCGGGCTGCTCGCCGTGGCCGTCCCCTGGCTACCCACGTTCGAGGCCCTGGTGGCGGGACGATTCGTCCAGGGTGTGGCACTCGGAGGACTACCCGCACTGGCGATGACGCTGCTGCACGAGGTCGCGGTCCCGGCGCGGACGGCCGTGCTGGCCGGTTCCTACGTTGCCGCAACATCTTTGGGTGGTCTGGGTGGCCGGCTTCTGGTCGTCCCGGTGGCGGATCACCTCGGGTGGCGTCCCGCGCTCGCGATTCTCGGAGTGGGCCTGGCCATTCTGATGGCCGTCCTGATCGTGCTGTTACCAGCCGGGCAGGGGCAGCGCTCCACCGTCCCGTCCAGTGGCAGTCTCGCCGTTCACCTGCGGGATGTCCGGCTGCTGGCACTGTTCGGCATCGGTGCGCTGCTCGTCGGCGGCATGGTGGCGGTCTTCAACTACCTTCCGTTCCGCCTCGAGGCGGCCCCCTACCATCTGGCGCCGACGGTGGTGTCGCTCATCTTTCTCGCATATCTGGCGGGCACTGCGGGCTCCCGCGCCGCGGGCTGGCTGGTCGGCAGGCTCGGCCACCGAACCGTGCTCGTGCTGGCCTGCACGTTCATGGCAGGTGGGACGGTGCTCAGCCTCGACGGGTCGCTGATTCTGATCCTCCTCGGTCTGGCCGCGGTGACCGCCGGACTGTTCGTCGGCCACGCCGTCGCGTCCGGCATGGTCGGCGCGCACGCGACAACGGGCCGTGCACAGGCGACGGCACTGTACAACGTCTCCTACTACGCCGGATCCAGCCTGTTCGGCTGGGTCGGAGGTATCGCCTGGGCGAGCGGACACTGGGCCGGCGTGGCCGTGCTGGTCCTCGTCTTGACGATGCTGGCCCTCGTACTCGCCGTTCTCCCGAAGACGAACCCGCCGCGGTGAATCTCTCCGGTGGGCCGGGGCTACTGTCCGTGGGCAGACCTGTTGTAATGGGGGACAAGAGACAAGGGGGAGGGCGCTTGATGACTGACGTATTCCTACTCGGTGCCGTGCTGTCCGGCGGCATCGGTTTCTTGGGTTTGGCGGTCGCACTGTTCGGGGGAGCGGAACCGAACCCTCTGTGCGCGAGTACGTTCGACGGCCGTACCGAAGTCTGTGACGATTTCCGGTCCTGACCGGAAACGTGAACGTCGGTCGGCCAACCGATTCTCGTACGTCGATCGGCAGGTGGATAGCGCGTCTGTTCGGAGAATTCGACCTATAGGCGGTCCAGTCGCGATCTTTGCGACTGGACCGATGATTTTCTGCGGATCCGGGAGTCCTACTCGTCAGACGATGTGGCCGACCGAAGGAGAGAAACGTGGAAGATGTCTGGTCGATGGTGCACGCGGAGCGTGCCGCGCTGATCGACGACCTCGGGAACCTCGACGACGAGCGGTGGGACGAGCCGTCGCTCTGCGGGGAGTGGACCGTCCACGACGTGGTCGCTCACCTGGTCGACACCGCTTGGACGACGCGCCTCGGTTTCGTGATCGGGCTCGCCCGGGCGCGGTTCGACTTCGACCGCCAGAACGCTCACGGCGTGGAACGCGAACGTGGGGCCTCTCCGCAGGAGACGCTGGAGCGGCTTCGCCGGGTGGCGTCGCGCACGTCGACGCCCCCGGCGCCCCTCGACAGCCGGCTCGTCGAGGAGGTCGTCCACGGTGAGGACATCCGTCGACCGCTGGGCCTCACCCGCTCCTACCCGGCGGACGCCGTCGTCAGATCGCTGCGCCTGCAGACGCGCACCGCGGCGTCGTTCGGCGGCGCCAAGGAACTGGTTGCCCGTGTTCGGCTGACGGCCGCGGACGCCGACGTATCGATCGGCGACGGTCCGGAGGTGAGCGGCACCGCCCTGTCCCTTCTTCTGGCCGTCTCCGGCAGGAGGGTGGCGCTGGACGACCTCGACGGACCGGGAGTCGGCACGCTGGCGATGGCGATCTGAGATCGTCCTGCAGGGGTGCGGCGTCAGCGGCCCTGGTACGTCGTCATTCGAAGGTCACCTCGGTTCCCCTCATGGTCGGCGCGCCGACGTGTGTCGTCCAGCTCGGCACGTCCTCCGGTGCCATGCCCCCGGCCTGGCCGTAGACGACGTCGAGGGTGTCCTGTTCCATCTTCGAGCCCGCGTAGCTCGCGGGCGTGACCTGGGCTCCGTACCCGGGGACCTGGTCGGGGACGCCGGCGGGCGCGGGGAAGTACCCGATGGTCGACGGTCCGGGGTTCCGCGACGGGACCTGGTAGGAGCCGTCGTTGAACGATCCGCCGGGGTATTGCGGGAAGTGCGCACCCGGTGCGGTGACGTTGTCGTAGCAAGCCGGTCCGCGGTTGTCGAGCAGGCGCGGCTCGTCCTGGTTGGGCACGTAGCGGCCCTTCGGGTTGACGAACTGCACAGTGCCTCGGCCGCCGGGATACGGATCGTCGAGCGCGAGCAACTCGAGGGCGATCGGCGCCGCCCTCACGAAGGCCGCCAGGGTGCAGCCGAAGCTCGGTGAGTAGCGGCCGAGGAGTTGCAGCGCTTCCCGCGAATCGGCGGCGATCGTCACGATGCTCCGGGCGTTCGCTTGCACGAGGTCCGCGGTGGACGCACTCGTTCCGGTGAGCGACACGAGCAGGGTGGAGATCTCACCTTGCTTCTCCACCAGAGTGTTTCCGGTGGTCCGCAGATTGTCGAGGGCGTTGACCAGATCGGGCGCCGCCTCGGAATACGTCTGCGAGAAGTCCGCCAGCCCGCGCAGATCCTCCTCGATGGCGGGAAGTTCGGTGTTCAGCCCACCGAAGATCTCCTCGAGCCGGTCGAGCGTCAGGCCGAGTTCGGCGCCGCGGCCGCTGAGTCCCTGGGACAGCGCGCCGAGCGTGTTCGCCAGGTCCTGCGGCGGAATCGCTTGCAGGAGCGGCAGCAGGCCGTCCAGAACTTCGCCGACCTCGACGGCGTTGCCGCTCTTGTCCTGACGCAGCGTGTCACCGGCCTGGATCGGCGGAGCCGTGTCGCCCTCCGGAACGATCAGCGACACATAGCGTTCACCGAACAGTGTCTTGGGCAGCAGCCGCGCCGTCGCGTTGGACGGGATCAGCGGTGCCTTGTCCGGCTGGATCGCGAGAGCGAGCGTGACCTCGCCCTCCTCAGAGGTCGCCGAGCGCACCTCGCCGACGATGAGGCCACGGACCTTCACGTCCGCGTCGGGTGCCAATGCGCTTCCGGTGCTGTCGGTGACGAGGTCGATCTCGACGACCGTGGTGAACGTCTTGTCGAACAGTGCGAAGGAGGCTGCCAGGAACAGCGCGAGGACGAGGAAGAACGCCAGCCCCAGTACCCGTCGGCCCACGACAGACGCCGTGTCGTTCATTCGACCACCCTCATGATCGCGGTCGGTGGTAGCCGCCGAGACCGCGTCGGCATGCGCCAACCTCCCGGTCCATCCTGCCTCGCGCTGGGTGGGGTTGGTGCCGCATCGGCGCAGGTGCCGACAAATTCTCGGCCAGGCTCCGCCACGACTGTGCGGTCACCGCCGTTTTGCCGCCCGTGCGCTCGCATCGGAGCGATACCCTTGAGCGGGGAGATTCGGCGGAAGGACACAATGTGGGGCAACAACGACCCGTCGCGGCACCGCGCGTAGCCGCCGTGTGATCGCCCGGGGCTGCACTCCGAGTTACCGATGTACGAGCCGACCGACCTGGTCGAATCCGCAGAACGAACCCGCACAGCGCTTGCCACCGTCGTGGCACGGTTTTCGGACGCGTGGGGGTCCGGGTTCCCGCCTGACCTGTCCGGATTCCTACCCCGCGAATCGGCAGAACGACGTTCGACACTGATCGAACTGATCAAGATCGACCTCGAATACCGCTGGCTTCGCTACGACTTTCCCAAACGACTGACCGAGTACCGAGCGGAGTTCCCGGAACTGCAGGACGGACCGTTTCCAGCCGAGTTGGTCTATGAGGAATTTCACGCCCGGCGCCGCAGTACGCCCGAAGCCGATGCGGAGACGATGGCCGTCGAGGCTGCCACCTTGGCGGGCGGCCGCGGGGCCGAGGAGTTCACGGATGACTACTGCAGCACGATGATCGCGCGACCGCGGGCACAGGTTGTTCTCGGCAACATCGACGTCGGCGACCGCGTCGACGACTTCGACCTGCTGATGAGGATCGGGTCCGGCGCCTTCGCCCAGGTGTATCTTGCGCGGCAGCAATCGATGCAGCGGCTCGTCGCGGTCAAGATTTCCCACAACCATGGCATCGAGCCGCAGACCCTCGCGCAGTTGGATCACGACTACATCGTGCGCATCTACGACCAGCGACTGATCGCCGACGGCGAGCTGAAGTTGCTCTACATGCAGTATCTACCGGGGGGAACGCTGCTCGACGTGGTGCATCTACTGCGCTCGACACCCGCGGAACACCGGAGTGGGCAATTGCTGCTCGATGCCGTGGACGGCGTCCTTGCCGCCAAGGGTGAGGTGCGGCCCACCGAATCCGCTGTTCGAACACGGATCGCCTCCTTGACGTGGCCGGAGACCGTCGCCTGGCTGGGCTGCCGCCTCGCGGACGCGCTTCAGCACGCGTCCGAGCGAGGGGTGCTGCATCGGGACATCAAACCGGCGAACGTGTTGCTGAGTGCCGAGGGGATTCCGAAGCTGGCCGACTTCAACGTCAGCTCCAGCCAACGCATCAAGGGCACCAGCCCGCTGGCGTACTTCGGCGGCTCGCTGGCCTACATGTCGCCCGAACAGCTCGAAGCCTGCCACCCGGGCTCACCGACCACCGCCGCCGACCTCGACACCCGAAGCGACATGTTCGCGCTCGCTGTCATGCTGTGGGAGTTGCTCACCGGACGCCGACCGTTCGCGGACGAAACGACGGCCGGTGAGTCGGAGACGTCGCTGGCTCGCATGCTCGAACTGCGGCGCAGGCCCGTGGACGCGCAGTTTCTGTCGGAGCTTCCGCCGGATTGCCCCATGGCCCTGCGCCGGGTCCTCCTGAAATGCCTGTCGCCCGACCGCGACGACCGTTACCCGAGCGGTTCGGAATTGGCCCAGCAGTTCGACTTGTGCCTCGAGAAGAGGTCCCGGGACCTGGTCTATCCGCCTCCGAACAGTTGGCGCGCACGACTGTCGCGATGGCCCACCCCCATCCTGTGGTCGTCCTCGCTGGTCGGCATCGGCCTGGCGACGATCTACCTGGCGGTGCATCTGCAGGAATTGCTCAACGAGCGGCTGTCCGATGCCACGTACTCGAAGCTCTACACGAGCACCGTCGTCTTCAACCTCATCGCCTGGCCGCTGGCCGTCCTCATCTATGCCTACATGTCCCGCGATCTGCTCGCGGTTCCCCGCGGCCTGCGTAGGGGCAGACGGTACGGCGAGGCCGTCCTCGCACGGGTGCGGTCGCGAACTCTGTTCTGGGGCGATCTGTGTGCGCTGAACACTTTCGTGTTCGCCGTCTGCGCATCCGTGGCGGGGGTGATGTTTCTTCGCTGGTTCACCGAGCTTCCGTCGCGGCTGCTGGTTCATGCGGCGACGACTGTCCTGGTGGCAGGCACCATCTCCGTTGCGTACACATTCTTTCTGTCGACGTTCTATGTCGTCCGCTGCGTCTATCCCATCTATCTGCGACACGGCCTCACGACGGCACACGACGCCGACGTTCTCGACGGGCTGCGTCGAAGAACGACGGTCTATCTGGCGGTGACGGCGTCGGTGCCGCTCGTCGGTGTATTGGCCGGATTCAGCACCCTCGAACCCGCGGAGCTGCCACTGGTGCGCGATTCGGTCCTGGGGTTGTGCGCGGCCTCCGGGCTCGTGTTCGTCGCCGTGTACTGGTTGTACAGGAAGCTTGATGCAGACGTGCGCGCACTCGAGCGGGTGGTCTGACGCAACGGAGAATCTCTGATGCGGGCCACTTTCGACGGGTGCGATCCGGTCCGCATGGGCGCAGACTGGAGCCAGGAGGTCATCATGCGTCTGTTAAAGGGCCTGCTCGATGTGGTGCTGGGAATCGTCACGGCCGTGGTCGGCACGGTGCTGGGGATCGTCGCGGCCGTCGTGTGGCTCGTCGGCGGGATACTGTGCGTGACGATCCTCCTGATTCCTCTTGGCCTGCCCGTCATGAGGCTCGCCCGCCGCCTGTTCACCCTCGCCGGAAAGCTGATGCATCTTCCCTGACAGCGTCTCCCTGGCCGGCATGGGCTGGTGGTCGCCGCTGCGCAGGGCGAAGAAGATGAACGGGGCTTCACGGCTGAGCTGCTCGAAGAGTTCGGGGGAGCGATCGCGCACAGCGGTACCGGGGCGCGGCTCCGAGACGCGTTCGACGGTGAATCCTGCCGCGGTGAAGGCGTCGAACATTACGTGCAACGGCCGGTGCCAGAACCTCATGAGGAAGGTTTCGCCGGACTTCACCCATTCCTCGGTGAACTCGAACGTTTCGAGGTAGTCGCCCTGCCCGGACGGCCTGAAGTCCACGAACGGGTGATGCGTCGAGATGACGACGCGCCCGCCCGGCGCGAGAACCCGTCGAAACTCGGTCAACGGTCCCGACCAGTCGTGGAGGTAGTGCATCACCAGCGACGCAACGACGACGTCGAAGGTCGATGACCGGATGGGCAACTGCTGCCCGAGATCTGCCCGGATCAACGGGACGTCGGGTCCCAGGCGGTTTCGGGCGATCGCGAGCAGGTTCGTGCTGACATCGACGCCGGTGACCGCAGCGCCCGCGGAGACGAGCGCCTGCGACAGCACACCGCTGCCGCAGCCCGCATCCAGCACCCTCCGCCCAGCGACGTCGCCGACCAGCGCCAGCGTCGTGGGTCGCTCGTACAACGCGTTGTACACGTTGTCCTCGATGTCGGCGTCGTACGCCGACGCGTACTTGTCGTAGTCGTTGAATGTGGCCACGATCCGATCATGTCGCATCGGAGTCACCGCCGGGTCGTGGCGCGGCGTAGCCGAACTCGTCACTGGTGGCAGGACTGCCGCGTCGGTCGTGTCGGTCGAATTGTTCAGGAGCGGCGGGTGCGTGGTGCGCGGTACTGCTCGTCGGTGACTTCCTCGAGCCAGGTCGTCTCCGGCGCGCCGGATCCGTCGCCTTCCCAGATCGCGAGGTGTTCCATGAACCGGTCGTCGGCGGCGCCGTGCCAGTGCTCCTCACCGGCAGGGCAGGTCACGGTCTCGCCCGGGTGGGCTGCGAAGACGACACCGTCGCGGGTGCCGACCAGTGCGACACCGGAGACGACGTGCAGGGTTTGCCCGAGGACATGGTGATGCCAGAACGTGCGGGCGCCGGGGGAGAAGCGGACCATGTTCGTCCGCGCCCGCGAGGGTTCCTTGCCTGCGTAGATGACGTCGTACCAGACGTCGCCGGTGAATTGTCGGGCCGGTCCCTTGCCCGTGGCGACGGGGACGCTGAACTCCATGAGGTACTCCTCGGTTGTGGATATCGAAGCCGAGCTCGCGGGAGGCCTCGGCGTGCGCGGTGATCTGACGGGATGCACCCGGCAGGTTCTCGTTCCAACCAGTAAAGGTGGGCGAGCGCGCTCGCGGGAGTGCCTGCTTTTCCAGGTAACCGCAGTACCCCCCCTCGGTCCTGAGGTCCTGAGGCCCTGCGGCTCGCCCGCCGTGGCCACCGCAATACAGCTATGGCGGCAGGCAACGCTCGCACCGGGTGAATTAGTGTTCACCCCGTGGTGCACCATGGAGGAGAATGCTCGACTCGACGATGTTGGTGAGGAACCCCATGGATCCCGTAGTCCCACAATCCGAATTCGCCGGTGATGGCGTCACGCTTGTCGCCGACCGGTGGGACCCGCCGACACCGGGTGACGGATCAGGCGCCGACAGAAAGGGCTTGGTCCTGTTGCTGCACGGCGGCGGGCAGACGCGGCATTCCTGGCGAAACACCGGTCGCAGCCTCGCGGCGGACGGCTGGTCCGCAATTGCGCTGGATGCGCGTGGGCATGGAGACAGTCAGTGGGCGCCGGACGGGGACTACGGCATCGATGCGTTGGTCGCCGACTTGACCTCGGTCATCAATGAGCTGGGGGAGAAGCCAGTTCTCGTCGGTGCCTCGATGGGCGGTATGACGTCGTTGATCGGGCAGGGTGAGAATCCCGATCTCGCTCGCGGCCTGGTCTTGGTCGATATCGCACCGAAGGTCGAAACGAGCGGTACCGCGGAGATCATGGCCTTCATGCGCAGTGGCCTCGAGGGTTTCGCGAGCCTCGACGAGGCTGCGGCGGCGATCGCGGCGTATACCCCGAACCGTGTCCGCAAGCCCAACCCGCAGGGTCTGCGTAAGAACCTTCGGCTGCGTGATGGCCGTTGGTACTGGCATTGGGATCCGGAGTTCCTGCGCGTCGGCGACGAACCCACTCGTCAGTCCGACTCGATCGTGCGATACGAACGCGCTCGGGACGCCGCGGCCGCGATCACCGTTCCCACGATGCTCGTTCGTGGCAAGCAATCGAATGTGGTCAGTGAGGAGGGCGCGAAAGAGTTGCTCGAGCTGATCCCGACCGCGAAACTGATCGACGTCACCGGTGCGGGTCACATGGTCGCCGGCGACGACAACGATGTCTTCAGTGGCGGGCTGAAGGAATTTCTCGACGAAGACGTTGTCGCGGCCCGTCGCTGAAGACGTCGAGCCCCTCGAACGTAACCGGCCATGACCTCAGGGGCCGTCTTGCGCCGGTCACGCCGCACCATTCGGCGATGAACAGGGCCATCGTCTTGGTGACCTTCTTCTTCAACGAATCCAGGTTCGTTACTCCGGATGTCGGGCGGGTTCCCGCACACCGCGAGAACCCGCCGATACCCACACCGACCAGAGGCGTCGAAAGTCGGGATCGATGGTTCAGCTGACGCGGATGAGTTTCTTGTTCACGAATTCGTCGATCCCGTATTTGCCGAGTTCACGACCGAAACCGGAGCGTTTGACGCCGCCGAACGGCAGCTCGACTCCCTCGGCGCCAACGGCATTGACGAACACCATGCCCGCGTCCAGCGAGTCGGCGACGCGGGACGCCTGATCGGGGTCGGTGGTGAAGACATACGAGCCGAGACCGAACGGGGTGTCGTTGGCCAGTTCGACGGCCTCGGCCTCGGAGCCAGCCTTGTACACGGTTGCAACCGGCCCGAACAGTTCCTCCCGGTAGGTTCGCGAATCCGGTGACACGTTCGTCAGCACGGCGGGTGGGAAGAAGGCTCCCTGCCGTTCACCCTCGGACACAATGGTGGCTCCCTCGGCGATCGCTTGCTGCACCTGCTCGGCCAGTCGGTCGGCGGCGGCCACCGACGACAGTGGCGCGAGCCCATCGGCAGTGGCGAGAACCTCAGAAGTGAATCTGCCGACGAAGTCGTCGTACAGGTCCTCGGCGATGATGAATCGCTTCGCTGCGTTGCAGGCCTGCCCGGTGTTTTCGAAGCGACCTTCCACCGCTGCCTTCACGGTGGCGTCGAGGTCATCGGAACTGAGCACGATGAACGGATCGGAACCGCCGAGCTCCAGCACCACCTTCTTGAGGTTGCGTCCCGCGATCTCGGCGACCGCCGCACCCGCACGCTCGGACCCGGTCAGCGACACGCCCTGGACCCGCGGGTCGGCGATCGCGTCGGCGATCTGCTCGTTGGTGGCGTAGACGTTGACGTAGGCGCCCTCCGGGTATCCGGCGTCGCTGAAGATCTGGTGCAGCGCCGCCGCCGATTCCGGACACTGCGGTGCGTGTTTGAGCACGATCGTGTTGCCCAGTGCCAGATTCGGACCCGCGAACCGGGCCACCTGGTAGTAGGGGTAGTTCCACGGCATGATGCCGATCAGCACACCGATCGAGCGTCGACGGATCAGCGCGGTACCCGAGCCCTCGACCAGGTCGATGGGCTCGTCGGCGAGGAACTTCTCGGCGTTGTCGGCGTAGTACTGGTAGATCGCGGCGCTGAAGTCCACCTCCCCCAGCGACTGCTCGAGTGGCTTGCCCATCTCCCGCTGGATGATCTTGGCCAGTTCGTCGCGGCGTTCGGTGTGTAACTCGGCGACTCTCGTGAGCAGTCCGGCGCGCTCGAGAATCGTCGAGCGCCGCGACCACTCACGGTGTGCCTTCTCCGCAGCGGACAGCGCCGCCTGCATCTCCTCGTCGGTGGCGGTCGGGTATTCGCGCACCGTCTTCCCGGTGGCCGGGTCCACTACTGCGTACAGGCTCATGTCGCGTCTCCTCGGAAGGGTCGGGTACCCCAGTATTGCGCGTGATGGGGTGCTGCGGTTGGTAGTCACGGCCAATACCCGATCACGGCCCTGTCGAATGCCTGAACCTCCCGACGAGATCCGGAGCCTGCAGGCACGGGAGGCATCCGACTGACCGGGCCGCTTGCCCTCGACATCACCGGGACTATCCGGTTGTGAGCTCGTGCATGCGGCCGTGGGCGACGGAGACGGCAGCGGCCGAGCCGACCAGATCGCTGCCGTCGCGACTGACCAATGCCACCACGTCTCCAGGCCTGACATCCTGTGCCAGAACCACTCCGGAACAGCCCGGTGCCCCGATCATGCTGCCGCACCGCATGATCGAGAACTCTTCCGCCGGTCCGGAAGGGTGGCGATTCGCGACGGCCGCCGCGACCAGCGCACCGGTCGTCACGGCTACGACCGAGCCGGCGCCACTGTCCAGGACGACAACCGGGCCGCCGGGCGTGCGCTCGACGTGGTGCACCCGGCACACATTCACCGCAGCTCGCGCAGTGACCGATCGTCCGGCATCCACCGAAAGACGTGGCCGCGGAAAGCGGTTCCGGATACACGCGTCCTCGACGGCATCGGCGATGGCATCGGCGAGATCGGATGAGCCGACGATGTCGGTGGCGCCGCCCGCGATACCGAGGTGCAATTCGGTACACAGAACGCGGTGCTCTCGATACCATCACACATCACCGCCACCGCGGTCAGGACCTGCTCGCGGATGTCGCCGACAGTCGGCACGCAGTCGCAGCGTATGCCGACGAGATCGAGACCGGGCGCGGCGACCACCCGCCGGATGGTCGCCCCCGCACAGCAGGTGTCCCGGACACCGACGATCGTCTTCTGCCGCCCCGACTCGGGCCCGGGCGCGGCGACCGTGTCGATCCGCACCCCGGCGCCGACGACGATGCGACCGACTCCTCCCGGCCAAGGCGGCACTTCCGAGTGGGAGCGCGAATCGGCGGCATCGACCACAAGCACGATACTGTCCGGGTCGAGCCCACCCTGCCGCGCGAGCGCCACGTCGCGGCGAGAGTGCACCACCACCGTCAGGCGTCGCTCCGCGACCGACCGTGCCACGCCGCAGGGCAACAGAGGTGCCGTGCGGTAGAGCATCTCGGCATCGCGCAGCCCGTGCACGAACGTCTTACCACCGCCGCCCACACCCTCTTCGTCGAGCACATACGTCGGCACGCCGAACCGGTCCGCGATCTCGTCCAGGCCAACCCCGCCGACCGTGATGCGCCCATGGTGACAGTGCGTCGTCACCGGCCACACCAGTGGATCCAGTCGCGGGGTGGTCGTTCCACGAAGCGAAGGAAGGATGTCGAGAAGCGTCACTGTGGACTCCTACGCACGGTGGGCGAACGCGGTCGTTCGCCCTACCGGAACCAGTGTCAGACCTTCCCGATCGACCGGGGGTCTCGTTGACGCGATGCTGACGGCCCGGTGAGAACCACTAACGCTGCCCTGACATCGGGACGCCGGGGCTGTGCACACGCCGTGAACCGTTTGTCGGGCCCCGCGACGCTGTTACTGCCACAAACGGGCCGAGACGGAGGACCATGGGGTGCGGACCGAACCGAGGAGCCCGCCGTGCCCACAGAGTCCGAAGCTCCGCCGCCGATTCGCGCAGTGGGCGGCCGCGACACCGTTCGAGCGGCCGTTGTCGTCGGCGCACTCGGCGTCGTCTTCGGAGACATCGGCACCAGCCCGATCTACACCATCCAGACCGTGTTCAACCCGGACGACCCGCATCCCGTGCCGATCAGCACGAACAACGTCTACGGCGTCGTGTCGCTGATCTTCTGGTCGGTGATGATCGTCGTCACGCTGACCTACGTCACGCTGGTGATGCGCGCCGACAACGATGGCGAGGGCGGAGTCATGGCGCTGATCACGCTGCTGCTGCGCTGGGGTGGAACGCAGAGGCGCCGGGTTGCCGCGCTGCTGGCCGGCCTCGGGATCTTCGGTGCCGCTCTGTTCTTCGGCGACAGCATGATCACCCCCGCGATCTCGGTGCTGTCCGCGGTGGAAGGGGTCAAGGTCGTCGAGCCGAAATTGGAAGAGTTGATCGTGCCGATCACTGCGGTCATCATCGTGCTGCTCTTCTCGGTCCAGCGCCGAGGCACGGCCACGGTCGGCCGGTACTTCGGGCCGGTGATGATCCTCTGGTTCGCCTCCATCGGCGCCTGCGGCGTGGGAGGGATCGCCCAGCACCCGGAAATCCTCAAAGCGTTGTCACCGACCTATGCGTTGAGCTTCATGATCGGCCATTTCGAGATCGCCTTCTTCGCGTTGGCCGCGGTGGTGCTGGCGGTCACCGGCGCGGAGGCGCTGTACGCGGACATGGGTCACTTCGGACGACGGGCGATTACCCGCGGCTGGTTGCTGCTCGTGCTGCCGGCGTGCGTCCTGAGCTACTTCGGGCAAGGTGCGCTGGTTCTCGGCGACGAGACCGCGGTGCACAGCCCCTTTTTCCTGCTCCCTCCCGAATGGGCGCGGGTGCCGATGGTGCTGCTGGCTACCGCGGCCACGGTGATCGCCTCCCAGGCGGTGATCACCGGCGCCTACTCGGTCGCCGCGCAGGCCGCCCAGCTCGGCTATCTGCCGAGATTACGCGTGGCGCACACCTCGGAGGCGACGATCGGCCAGATCTATGTTCCGTGGATCAACTGGGTGCTGATGGTGTCGGTGCTGACGCTGGTATTCGCCTTCCGCAGCTCGGCAGCGCTGGCGTACGCGTTCGGCATGGCGGTGACCGGGACCATCACGATCACCACGCTGCTGTTCTTCTACATCGCGCGCACCAGGTGGCGTACTCCGCTGTGGCTGGTCGTGCCCGGTGCTGGGCTGTTGCTGCTGGTCGATGTGCTGTTCCTGGCGGCCAATCTGACCAAACTGGTGCACGGGGCGTGGCTTCCGCTGCTGATCGGCATCACGGCGTTCACCGTGATGACCACGTGGCAGCGTGGTCGGGTGATCGTCACCCGTGCGAGGGAGCACGCGGAGGGGCCGCTGCGCCAGTTCATCGACGAGTTGCACGACCACCGGCCGCCGTTGCAGCGGGTCCCCGGCACTGCGGTGTTCCTCAACCGCGGCAAACAGACTGCGCCATTGGCGATGCGAGCGAATGTCGAACACAATCACGTGCTGCACCAACACGTGGTGATCATGTCGATCGGCACGCTGCCGGTGCCCCGCGTACCGGAGACCGAGCGGACGGAGGTCGACACTCTCGGTTATGCCGAGGACGGGATCCTCCACATGACCGCGAACTTCGGGTACATGGAAACCCCCAACGTCCCGGCCGCATTGCGCCTGCTCGACCCCACGCAAACCGAGGGGCCGATCGCGATCGAGGACGCGTCCTACTTCCTGTCGAAGATCGAACTGAAGAAAGGTTCGGCACCGACGATGGCGCCGTGGCGCAAGCATCTGTTCATCGCGACGTCGTACATCACAGCCGACGCCGCCGAGTACTTCGGTCTCCCGGGTGACCGGACCGTGACGGTAGGTTCCCGGATCGAGGTATGACGGCGCGGCAGCGTCGCGCGGGGCTTCGTCGTCGCGATCCGATCGTGCGTGCGGGGCAGGTGTCGTCGGCCGCGCGACCCTGGTCGGTTGCCAGTCAGTGAATAACCGGTTCCGTCAACGCTGTCGCCGGTTGAGGGCGCATACACTGGGGCAATGACACTCCCGTCAGCGCCTGTCGCCCCGTTCGGGCGCGTACTCACCGCGATGGCTACAGCATTCACCGTCGATGGCGAGATCGATGAGGAGGCGACTGCTCGGATCGCCCGACACTTGGTCGACCACGGACACGATGGACTCGTCGTCTCCGGGACAACCGGTGAGGCCGCCACGACTACCACTGTCGAAGATGGTCGGATACTGCGAGCGGTCAAGGACGCGGTAGGCGACCGCGCCAAGATCATTGCCGGGGTGGGCACAAACGACACCCGCCACACGCTGGAATTGGCGCGCCAGGCTGTCAAGCAGGGTGCCGACGGGCTGCTGCTGGTAACGCCGTACTACAACAAGCCGAGTCAAGGCGGGATACTGCAACATTTTCGCTACGTAGTGGATGCCGTCGATGCCCCTGTCATGCTCTACGACATCCCGAGCCGGGCCGGCACCAAGCTGGCACCCTCGACATTCGAGGCGATGGCGGACTGGCCGTCCGTGGTCGCGGTGAAAGATGCAGCTGGAGACCCCACACAAGCGATCATGCTGCGCGAATTGGGCTACGCGGTGTACTCGGGAGACGACAGCCTCACCCTGGGTTTCCTCGCGTACGGGGCATGCGGGGTCGTCTCTGTTCTCGGTCACGTGGCGGGCGACGAGATCCGCGCCATGATCGAGGCCTTCTTCTCGGGGGACGTCGAAACCGCGCGGGCGATCAATGCCCGCCTGCAGCCGGCTCTGCGTGCGGTAATGGGTGTCCCCAATTACGGTGCGACGACGGTCAAAGGGGCGCTGCAGTTGCTCGCTGTCCTGCAGAACAGAACCGTGAGGTCCCCGCTACTTGCTCTCGACGACGGCGAGTATGAAGCGCTTCGGACGGGGCTGTTGGCTTCAGAGTTGCTGCGCTGACCAGGCCTGAGTGTGTACTCAGATCTGTCGACACGACCTTCCCGCCGCACGTGCTGCTTCTATGCGGCACTGCCGCCGACCACGGCGTGGGTTGATTCTGAGGTTGGAGACAGGGGTTATAGGCCCTCGACCGCCAGAATGTGGAACATGGTGTGTTGTCCGCCCGCCGCCGATCGTGCACCAGCACCCCGCCCGTGGCAACCGGCGTGGAAGAGTCAAAATGACTGTACGCGTGAGTAACAGCTGCATGCGCACTTCGCAGACCGGGTCGCCCGGAGACGTTTGCGTGCATATGCTCTGACGAGGTTCGCTGAACGAAGAGGTGCATGATGGGCGACACAGGCGACGACGGGCCGGGGCCCGACCCCGAATTGACGGTCGGCACTCGGGTACTTGTCCGCAGAAAGTCCGAGGCCGACGTCACCGGCGAGATCGTCGAGGACTACGCGGCCCTGACCGAGTCGGGCGGCACCGGGCACGAGTGGGCGCCGGCGCATCGGTGGGCGATCGCCCTCGACGACGGACGCCTGGTCTTCGCCGACACCGACGAGGTGACCGTCGATCCCAGCCCTCACCGGGATGGGACCCACCGGCGCCGAGAGCACTGAGGGGTAGTCGGCAGGCGGCGAAAAGCAGGGCGAGGGCGGATCGAAATCTGGAGCGTTCACCATGGTGAACACACGCTTCGGCGACGGAACCACGGCGACTGTTCGCCTACCTGTGGCACGTCGCGGAGAAACGACAGCGGCGGTCGTGCGTCAGCCGGCGCCCGCAGCGGACCAGCGCATCTCCCTCAGTGCCGGTGACCAACTGCTGGCGATCACGCGGCGGCGGGTGGACCGGTGAGCCACCGGTGCCGTCCCATGGTCAGGACCCGCTGCCGGCTCGAGTTCGCATGAGGGCCTCCTGATGTTCGCGGACGTCCTCGCCGTGCGCGGGGGACGCCACCCAGCTGCCGTCGAGGTGCAGCACCCAGCACCGGGTCTTCGGATCCAGCGCCGAATCGAAGAGGTCGCCCAACTGCGCGGTGAGCCGGGGATCTTTCACCTGAACCCCGGCCTCCACCCTACGGTCGAGGTTGCGGTGCATCATGTCTGCGCTGGCGATCCAGAACTCGCCCGCCCCACGGAAGTGCAGGATTCGCGAATGTTCGAGAAAGCGCCCGAGGATCGACCGGACGTGGATGTTCTCGCTCAGTCCTGGCACCCCGGGTTTCAGCGTGCAAATGCCGCGGACGACGATCTGCACGGGCACACCGGCCTGCGATGCGCGATAGAGCGAGTCGATCACGTCCTCATCGACCAAGGCGTTGGCCTTCAAGCGAATACCCGCGTCCTCGCCGCGAAGTGCGCGCGCCACTTCGCCGTCGATCCGTTCGATGATGCCCCGCCGTATGCCGTAGGGCGCGACGAGGAGGTTGCGATACTGGGTTTTCCGTGAGTAGCCGGTGAGCGAGTTGAACAGGTCGGTGAGGTCGGCGCCGATCTCCGGTGCCGCGGTGAGCAGACCGATGTCTTCGTACAGCCGGGCGGTCTTGGGGTGGTAGTTGCCGGTGCCGATGTGGCAGTAACGGCGGATGGTGGACCCCTCGCGGCGGACGACGAGGCAGGTCTTGCAGTGGGTCTTGAGCCCGACCAGTCCGTACGCCACGTGTACGCCGGCTTTTTCGAGTTTGCGGGCCCATTTGATGTTCGCCTGCTCGTCGAATCGCGCCTTGATCTCGACCAGTGCGACAACCTGTTTGCCGGCCTCGGCGGCGGTGATCAGGGCGTCGACGATGGGGGAGTCGCCGGAAGTGCGGTAGAGCGTCTGCTTGATGGCCAGAACCTGGGGGTCGGCCGCGGCCTGTTCGATGAAGCGTTGCACGCTGGTGGAGAACGAGTCGTACGGGTGGTGCACGAGGACGTCGCCGTCGCGGAGGGTGGAGAAGACGCTCTTGGGTGTTTCCCGCTCGCCGAACGCCGGATGCGTTGCCGGCACGAACGGTGCGTCCTTGAGTGCGGGCCGGTCGACGGCGTACACCTGCCAGAGGCACGACAGATCCAGCAGTCCGGGCACCTGGATGACGTCGCCGGGGTCGACGTCGAGTTCGCGCAGCAGGAGGTCGAGCATGTGTTCGGTCATGTCGTCGGCGACCTCGAGCCGGACGGGGGATCCGAAGCGGCGGCGGGCCAATTCCCGCTCGAGGGCCTGCAGAAGATCTTCGTCGCGGTCTTCCTCGACCTCGAAATCGGCGTTGCGGGTAATGCGGAACGCGTGGTGTTCGACGATCTCCATGCCCGGGAACAGCATGTCGAGGTGGGCGGAGATCAGATCTTCCAGGGGCAGGAACGCGTCGATGGAGGACGGTGTCTCGTCGCGGCGGACGCGGACGAACCTGCCCACGTTGTCCGGAACCTTGACCCGCGCAAAGTGTTCGCCACCGGTGAGTGCGTCTTTCACTGTCACCGCGAGGTTGAGGCTCAGGCCGCTGATGTAGGGGAACGGGTGGGCGGGGTCGACGGCGAGCGGGGTGAGGACGGGGAAGATCTGGTCCTGGAAGTGCACCGACAGGCGGTCGCGGTCGTTGTTGTCAAGATCGGACCAACCGACGATCGAAATGCCTTCTCCGGCTAACTCCGGGAGCACCGAGTCGAGGAATACCCGTGCGTGTTTGTCCGAGATCTCCTGGGTGAGTTTGGCGATCAGCGAGAGTTGCTCGCGAGGGGAGAGGCCGTCGGCTGACCGCACGGACAGGCCGGTCTCGTCGCGGCGCTTGAGTCCCGCGACCCGGACCATGAAGAACTCGTCCAGGTTGGAGGCGAAGATGGCGAGGAATTTGGCGCGCTCGAGCAGCGGCAGCGACGTGTCCTCGGCGAGTGCAAGTACTCGTGAATTGAAATCGAGCCAACTGAGTTCACGGTTGAGGTAACGATTTTCGGGGAGCCCGTCGGCGAGCGCACTCGGAACCGTGCTGGTCGCGGCAGGTGGCGCCCCGGGAATGGTCGGCGGGGGCGCGAGGACGCGACCGTCGCGCGAACCGTCCTCCACGTGCACGTCGGTGTTCGGATGGACTGCTTCGCCGTTGCTCACCCCACGATCATCCCTCGAGAATTCGGCTCTGGACAGTCGACGGCGGCGTCCACGCCGGTGCCGCAATGTCTGCCATGCCGCTGCCTCGAGCGCACGATCGCCGCGGTATACGGCAATCGGGCCCGCACTGTTCGTCCAAGCCGTTCGAAGAAGAGCTTGAGCAGGTCAATATCGGGGAGTGTGGCGGCGAGCTGGGGCAGAAGTCATGTCGACCTCACCGTCGCGAAACGCACTGGTTGCTCCAGGCCGCAATGATGGTAATTCGCTCCCCGTACCGTCAAGTACATCAACTGGACGAGGCACCGCACTCATGACGAATCAGGAATCCCGCAACCCACGCCCCGATCGCATCCCGATGTCGGCGAGGTCTGAGTCGGGGCCGAGGCGGTTGACCAAATATCTGCCCTCGACCGACGTCGCAGTGGTCGTCGAGGTCCTCACCGCCGAACGGCAACTTCCATGTCTCGCCGCCGAAGACGATCCCCGCACACCGTGACGGGCCCGCCGATGCGCGGAGGATCCCAGCGGCCCCGCACCTCCGCGGTCGGCGGCAACGTTCCGACCACCGAATCGACGCCGCGGCATCGGCATGGTGCGGTTGGGCGGCGTGACGTGATGGGTCCGCGAAGAGTGCTGGGGACGGTGCCGGTGGTCCGGGTTGTGACGGCGTTGGCGGGAGGGGTTTGCCTGGCGATGGGTGGGGTGTCAGGTGTCGCGTTCGTGCTCGGGACCGGTGTGATGACCGCGCCGGCGAAGGTTGTGGTCGCGGTGACCACCGCCGGGTTTCTCGTCTCGGGCGTGGTGCTGGTTGCTCGTGCTCGTTCTCGTCGACCCGAATGATGCGCGACAGAGGACTATTCGGTCAGCGCCGTCGCCTTCGGGTATCCCACGGACGCAGACGGCGTTCATGGCTGACGTATGACTTCGCAACGGGTTGCCCTGCCGAATAGTGGACAACGCGAAACCCCCGGCTGCCCCGGTCGATCGCCGTCTTCTATCGACGCCGTCGACCGGGTGGCGCCGTGACTTCTGATATTCAGCCGCATCCGATTGGGCGTCTCATGTCGGGGTTGGCGTGATCGTGTGCGCGCTGGAGCAACACCGCCGATTAGCACAATGATGGCTTTTTCTGTGTTCTCCAGAATGGGTGAGATTCTGACGAGGGGGTGAATGTGTTCGGCAAATTAGTGCGCGGCTCCCGCCGACGCTCCATGTGCGAATTCCGCTCGCTCCTCAGCCCTCCCATTCCAGCAACGGCGCTCTCGTGGCGGTCGTCAATGAGCAGCGTCGTACGCTTCTGTGATCTCGATGGGAATGCGCCCTCGGCCCCCGATGTCATAGCCCTGTTTCTGTGCCCATTCCCGCACTGCCCTCACCTGGTCACGGTCCCGCCGCACAGGTTTCTGCGTGACGCCACCACCCGACGTCAGTGTGCCCGCGGATCGACTCGTGCGACCACCCACCTTTGTGGCGTGATCGATGTAGTGGTCGAGTTTGTTGTGGAACTCCTTCGCATTCTTCGCCGACAAGTCGATCTGGTAGTCGATTCCATTCACGGAGAAGGCGATTGTCTCTCCCTTTCCCTCCGCTATGGAAGTTCCGTCGATATCGTCAACGTGTTCGACAACTATTTGGCGCGCCATTCCAACTCCTCAGTCGCTTTTGCAAACCCACTCTACGTCCAGTGCACAATGCGCGCCTCGGTCGACACAAGGACATTCTTGGCAGAAAAAGACCTCATGCCCGAGACAGGTCAGCAGTCGAATCCATAGCCGAAGTGTTCGCGGTCGAGGGACGGCGATACTCGATGCCCGCAGGTCGGCTGCGGGCAGCGAAAGGGTCCTGTCGAATGGGAACGGTCACCAGCGTTCGATTGTTTCCCGGCCGCCGACCACCCGGGACGAGCTGTCCTTCCCCCGAAATGGCCTCGCAGCGTGAACGAAGGCTGTCGGCCGGCCGTTCGTGACTGTCGAGGTTTGGGGGAGATGATGGAGGTGGTGGGTGTCAGCCGTTGGCGTGGAAGGGGACGCCGTGTCCGCGGCGGCGCGGGGTGGGGCGGCGGAGGATCGCGTGGACGGCGGCGGTCCCGCCGAGTAGCAGTATGAGCAGTGCCTTGTGGATGTTGATGGAATTCCTTCTACTGGGCGGACGCCGGTGTTGTGTCGGTGGCGCCGGTGGAGTCATAGGCCGACGACGCGTTCGAGGGCTCCGAGTTCGGTGTCGAGGTGGTCGAGCATCGGGTGCAGGTTCGGGACGGTGCGCCTGCAGCCGGTCAACCCGAACACGAGTTGGTCGTCGCTGCTGGTGCAGGTGATGTTCAGGGCTTGTCCGGTGACCGGGATCGACAGGGGGTAGAGGGAGTCGAGGTGGGCGCCGTTCCAGTACAGCGGGGTGTCGGGTCCGGCGACGTTGGAGATCACCAGGTTGAACGGCGGCCGCTGTGGTCCTCGGCGGCCGAGGAGCATTTCGATACCGAGGGGGGCGGCGCCGACGGCGCTCATCGCCAGCACTTGGGCGGGGCTCATCGCGCGGAGGGCGTGTTTGCCTTCGCGCATGCAGGTGCGCACGGTGTCGAGGCGGTGGGCGGGGTCCGGTAGGTGGGTGGCGAGGTTGCACATCAGGACCCCGATCCGGTTCCCGTTTGCGGATTCCGTATCGGTGTTGGGGCGCAGGGACACCGGGACCATGGCGATCAGCGGTTCGGCGGGCAGCGCACCGAGATCGTGCAGGTAGCCGCGCAGTGCCCCTGCGGACATCGCGAGGATGATGTCGTTGACGGTGGCGTCGGCGTGCTTGGCGAGCAGCCGTATCCGTTCGAGTGGCCAGGTGCGGGCGGCGAAGTGGCGGGCGCCCCCGATCGCGACGTTGAACATGGTGTGCGGTGCCTGCGTCGACAGGGGGCCGCCTTTGGCGCGTAGGGCGCGTTCCACGGTGCCGGCCAGCACCGGTGCCAGGCCGGCGACCTCGCTCGACGCGTTGCGGGCGCCGCGCAGGACCTGGCCCGGAAGGTCACGCAGGTTCGGCGGCGTCGATGATCCAGGTTCTGGCGGGGCTGCGTCGGTCGCGGTCGCGGGTGCGGCGGGTTGCCAGGGGGCGGGCATGCCAGTGCGGGTGGGGTCCTCGCTCATGCTGCGGCGCAACAGGTTCATCGCGGATGCGCCGTCGGCGAGGGCGTGGTGGATCTTGGTGTATACCGCGTAGCGGCCGTCGGCGAGGCCTTCGATCAGGTGCATCTCCCACAGTGGGCGGGTGCGGTCGAGTGAGGTCCCGTGCAGTCGGGCCACCAGGGTCATCAGTTCGGGCATGCCACCCGGTTGGGGGAGGGCGTTGCGGTGCACGTGGTAATCGACGTCGACGTCGGTCGCGGTGTCCCAACCCCACTGTCCCAGGGTGGTTACCGATCGTCGGGCCTGCTTGCGGAAGAGCGGTGCCACCTCGTCGGAGGTTGCAGCCGTCTCGAACATCGCTCCGATGTCGGCTGCGTCGGTGCCGTCCGGTGGAGTGAATACTGCCAGGCCGCCGACGTGCATCGGATGTTCCCGCGACTCGCCGAGGAGGAACAGTGAATCGGTCGGCGACATCGGCAGCAGCATGTCGGGTGTCCCTTCCGGCCCCGCTCGCACACCCGCACTGCCACTGCGGGGTTCCCGGGAACCTTGTATTCAGCTCTAGGTAATCGAGTCGTAAGATAACGGTCAGGTGTGGTTCATGTCACAATCTGGCATCTCCCATTCAGTTGTACAGGACGCGCGGACATCCGCGCGAGGCCGAAAGTCCCGGATAGGACAAGTCGGGCAAGCGATCAGGTCGGCCAGACGGGGCGGGCGGACTCGGCGCCTGGTGGTAGTGGTCTCGAGGCGCACATTTATCCGACCGCTCTGACGAGATCCTCGACGATATTTGGATCGCTGCAGACACCCGCGCCGATATCATTCCGCCGGGTCGGCAACAGTGAAAACCGTTGGAAAGTAGGTTATTCGATCGAGGAAGGCCGGCAGTGAGATTGTTCGGTGTCAGGTGCGACTCTCCGGATCCGTAGACCGAGGCGATGTAGCGAAGTCGGCGGGAGAGTCAACACGCCCCGACGTATTCCTCCCTGCGATGCAGCATGGCCACTGCCATTGCGGGGAGCATCAGCACGTGGCCGGCGAGCATCAGACCGTCGCCCGAGAGCAGATCGAGCCACAGCAGTGGGAACAGCACGACGAACGTGAGGTACATCGCCAGCCCTATTTCGGCGATCGCGGCCACGAATGGCGCCGCCATGCCATCCATGCGGCCATTCCCGCGGTCATCGAGGTAGCCATCAGCAACGCGTGCACTTCGATTCGTGCATCGTCGCCGACGAGCGCCGACAGGGGCGCGAATACTGCCATCCCCGCCAGCATCGCGAGCAGCATCTGCAGGTAGTGGACCACGAACGTGCGGTGGGTCAGGGCGGCGCGCCGGGTGGGGCGTTCCGAATCGACGGTGCTCACGGCCTTGTCCTTGCACTGTGGGATCAGGGTGCGGTGGCGGCGAAGTGCCGCCTGTACTGGTCGGGCGCGACGCCGAGGCGTCGCAGGAATGCCGGCTTCAGTTCTGCGGCCGGCGGGCGGGCGCGCTGCGGGCCTCGTCGGCGACGGTGCGGCGTCGGCTTATCGCGGAGGAGTACTTCGATGCGGGGGTGCGCGGGTCGAGGACGGCTGCGGTGGTGAGGGCGTCGTCGATGGCGAGGGAGGCGCCCTGGCCCGCTGCCGGTGACATGCCGTGGGCGGCGTCACCGATGATCATGGCCCGTTGATCACCCAGGAAGGTAGGTCGGGTACGCGATCGGCGTTGCAGGCGAAGATCGTCGGGGTCGCCTCGAGATGGGGCGGACGCCGGGGACCGGGGCGGGGAATGCGGCGGTCAGCTCGCGCGTCCAATCCTGCGAGGTGTGCGGGCCGACGCCGGCCGGGGGGGAGCGCCGGGCGGGTCAGCCGGGCGAACCAGAAGGTCCCCGTGCCGCCACCGTCGAGAATGCCGAAGGTGTGTTCTGCGTGGCGGAAGAACGACAGCAGCCCGGGTTCGGGGTCGGTGTGGCCGGGGATGCCGGTGTGGTGGCCGTAGAGCACGACCTGGTCGTCGTAGACCGGTCCGGTCGGGCCGACGATGATCTCTCCGCGCACGATCGAGGGCATTCCGTCGCACCCGACGAGCACGTCCGAGTCGACAACCCGGCCGTCGGCCGTGTGCAGTCGCGCACCGTCGGGGGAGGTGTCCACCGCGGTGGCGGTCGCGCCGTGGACGATGGTGGCGCCGAGTTTTCGGCACCGCCGATGCAGTGCGCCGATGAGGTCGCGACGCCAGAAGTGGTGGTGGCCGATCCCGTCGACAGGTGTCAGGGGTGCGCGTCGACTCCGGCCGTCGGTGGTCATCGAGATCGTGTGGACCGGGAGCCCCGTGGCGCGGAGTGTGACGCCGACGCCGAGGGTGTCGAGGTCGGCGAGTGCCTGACCGGACATCGTCAGGTAGGCGCCGTCCTCGCCCGCGGAGTCCGGTTCCCGCCGCTCGTACACGGTCGCCGGCACCACCCGGTCGGTCGCGGTTCTCGGACCGGCCACAGTGTGCCTGGAAGGGGCGCTCCTCGACCGTGTTCGGGTACGGACGGGCGCGTCGCCCAAATGACTTGAACAGGGTTGTATTGAAAACTCATGCGTTCTAAGATTGGGTATGGCAACGGTCGAGCACGACTCGGCGGTGCCGGGCGGATCCGGGACCCGCCGGTACCGATCTCCGCTACGCCGCATGCAGGCGGCGAAGACGCGGGCGGTCGTGCTCGAGGCCGCCACCCGGTTGTTCGCCGAGCGCGGCTGGGTCGCGACAGGAGTGCGGGATGTCGCGCGGGCCGCGGAGGTTTCCGTCGAAACCGTCTACGCGACATTCGGATCCAAGGCCGACCTGTTGAAGTCGGCACTGGAGGTTGCCATCGTCGGAGACGACGCTGAGGTGCCGTTGGCCGACCGGCCCGTCTACACGGCGATCCGAACGGGGCGCACGACCAGTGACCGCATCGAGTCGGGTGCGCGCATGATCGCCACGATCAACGAGCGCATCTACCGCCTGGCCGTCGCAATCCGCCAGGGTGCGACGACGGATGCCACGCTCGCAGCGGTGGCCGCCGACCTGGAAGGGCAGCGCAGGCGCTCGGTCGCCGACGTCGCAGACCTGATCGTGGGTCGTCACGCCGATCCCGGTCAGGTCGACGAACTGTGGGTCCAGGCCCACGACCAGGTCTACGCCCTGCTCGTGGACGAATGCGGTTGGAGCCGTGTCCGTTACGAGTCATGGTTGATCGACCGCATCGAAGAAATCCTCGACCGCCCGGTGTGACACACCGGCGCCTTTGTCTGGAGTAGGTCATGACTACCGACACTCGGCATTCTGCCGACACTCGCATCATGCGCATCGTCCACAACGCGCTGCGCCGCGATATCGCTCGCGCCGCGGAGGCGCTGCACATGGCACCTCCGCCCGCGCAGACCCAACGGGTCGCCCTCGCCGATCATCTCGTGTGGATGATGCATTTCCTGCACCTGCACCACAGCGGCGAGGACCGTGGGCTGTGGCCGCTGGTCCGCGAGTTGAACCCGGACGCCGGGCCGCTGCTCGACGTGATGGACGCCGATCATGCGCGAATCGTCCCCGAGATGGAGCGGGTCGCCGCCGCGGCAACCGAATATCGTGCGCATCCGGCTGCCCGAGAGGAACTTTCGCGTTCCCTCGCCGCTCTCGGGCAGGTTCTGCTGCCGCATCTGCAGCGGGAGGAGGACGAGATGATGCCGGTCGTCGCCCGAACCCTGACCCGTGGTCAGTGGGACGACGTGGAGCAGGAGGTGTTCATTGCCTCGAAGACCAAGCGGGAGCTGGGGATCGAAGCTCACTGGCTTGTCGACGGTGTCGATCGGGAGGACTACGACGTCACCGTTCGCAAGGTCGGTCCCGCCACCCGGTTCATGCTGCTCCATGCGTTCAAACGACCGTATCGGCGGGCGTGCGCCGCCCGGTGGGGCGCCGACCTCGACGTGAGTCCGCGGCACCACCGGCCGGCCCTTACCGAGGGCTCGGCAGAATTGTGGATCGACGTCCCGGCCCGGCCGCTGTACGACGTGGTCGCCGACGTCACCCGCATCACCGAACGCAGCCCCGAGTGCCGCAGCTGCGCGTGGCTACCGGGACGGTCGCCGGGGGCCGTGGGCGCCCGATTCCGGGGACACAACCGCGCACATCACATGCGGTGGTCCCGCGTCTGCGAGGTGACCGCCGCCGATCCGGGCAGGAAATTCGCATTCCACACGGTGTCGGATCGGCGCAACCCGCTGTACCACGACTCGACCACCTGGTCGTACACGTTCAGGGCGGACGGCGACGGGACCCGGGTGACGCACTCCTATCGGATCGACGTACTGCCGTACCGCCCGCTGCTCTCGCTCTACTCACACCTCCAGCCGCAGCACCGCGACATGCGGCCGCAGATGCGGCAGAACCTGGAGGCGTTGCGGCGGCAGGCGCACGCCGACACGGCTACCCGGTCGCTGCCCCGAACGGCCTAGCGGGAGCGGACGAGGTGATTCAATGGTGGTCATCGATCCCCACGGCAAGGAGAACGCATGCTGGTGGCATTCAGCGTCAGCCCGATGGGCGGGGACTCCGACAGTGTCGGTGCCGCGGTCGCCGCGGCCGTGCGTGTTGTCCGCGAATCCGGGCTGCCCAACGAGACCACGTCGATGTTCACCACCGTCGAGGGTGAGTGGGACGAGGTGATGGCAGTCGTGAAGCGCGCGACGGACGTTCTGCTGGAACAGTTTCCGCGGGTCAGTCTGGTGCTGAAGGCGGATATCCGGCCGGCGCGCAGCGGTCAGCTTCGGGCGAAGGTCGAGACCGTGGAGCGTTACCTGGCCGAGTGACCGTTCTCGCCGGAGTATTGGTGGGTGAGTTCCGTGCCGATCCGGGCGAGTTCGGTGCGGACCAAGAAGGCGGACACCAGGGAGCGGCGGATCGAACGGACGGTCACGCTGGCCGCAATGAATCTGCGGGCCAACCATCCGGGTGTCCGGATCCGGGACGCTGCGCGGTAGCACGTCACGAGATATTCCGACGTCCGGTTGGCGACCGGGAGAGGGGAGCACGAATGGACTGGCCGCACGAACTTGCCGATCAGCTCAGCTGGCACTGGGACCATCAATTGCGCCCACGGCTGGCGGGGCTGACCGATGAGGAGTACGTCTGGGAGCCTGCCCCGGACTGCTGGAGTGTGAGACCGAGAGGCCGCTCGCAGGCTCCCGTTCAGGCCGGCAGCGGCGAGTTCACCATCGACTTCGCCTTTCCCGCGCCGGACCCGCCGCCGATCACGACCATCGCCTGGCGGCTCGGGCACATCATCGTCGGCGTCTTCGGCATGCGGATCGGAAATCACTTCGGCGGCCCGCCCATGGACTATGAGACGTTCGACTACGCCGGCACCGCCGCGCGGGCGCTCATCCAACTCGACGAGCAGTACGACGCCTGGTGCGAAGGCGTGCGGGGTCTCGGAACCAGCGGCCTCGCCGAGCCGTGTGGGCCCAGCGAAGGACCGTTCGCGGACTACCCGATGGCGGCGCTGGTGTTGCACATCAATCGCGAGGTCATCCACCACGGTGCCGAAGTGGCGCTGCTGCGCGATCTGTACCTGCGACGACCGGCCTAGCGTTCGCCCGCGACGCGGGCGAGCCGGCGGACGAGGGTCCGCACGACCGGGCCGTAGGTGATGCCGAGCATCGCATCGAGTGGCCCGGGCGCGGACATCGTCATCGTGATCCGCGAACCGGTGCCGCGGGGCTCGACGAGGTGATCGAGCGTCATCGGTCCCACCCGCCAGGTCCAGGAGCGGCCGGGTGTCGTGGCCGAGATGGATACGGGAACCGGCACGATCCAGAGCAATCGGGCCGCGCCGCACCGGCCGGCGTCGACCTCGGGGGAACCGAGACCCCACGCGCCGCGCACGTGCGGCGCCCACTCGGGCCAGCGCGAGGGCCGAGCGACGAGCGCCCACACGGTCCCCACCGGGGCGTCGGAATCGGCTGAGAAGGAATGTGGCACGGAGGAGGAGTACCCGTTTTCGGCCCCGGCCGACGGCGAAGGGGGGTGGACGTGAACAACGGGTGAATTGGGCCGTGTCGAGTTGCGTGTAACTCGCGGTACTGGCCACGCTTGTAGGGAACGGCGAGGGAGGGAGCCGATCATGCTCGTTCGTCTACCCGGGGTGTATCGCCCCCAGCGCGACACGTGGCTGCTCGCCGAGGTGCTGGCCGCCCGAGAACTCGGGCCGGGCACCCGTGTACTCGATCTCTGCTGCGGCACAGGCGTGTTGAGTGTCCAGGCGTGTGCGGCGGGGGCCGGCTGGGTGACCGCGGTCGACGTGTCCCGCCGCGCCGCGATCAGTACGTGGCTCAATGCCACACTGAACCGGCGGACGATCCGTGTGGTGCGGGGCGATCTGGTGGACGCCGTCCGGACCCTTCGCTTCGACGTGGTGGTGGCCAACCCGCCGTACGCGCCGGCGACCGACGACGGCAGGCCGGGCCGGGTCCTCGCGCGGGCTTGGGACGGGGGCGTCGACGGGCGCGCCGTGCTGGACCGGATCTGCAGCGAAACCCCGGACCTCCTCGCTCCCGGTGGCACCCTGCTCCTCGTCCAGTCGACGCTCAACGGAGTGGACAAGACGCGGGCGATGCTCGAGGAACGGGGACTGCGGGTGGACGTGGTGACGTCGGAGGACGTGCCGTTCGGTCCCGCGCTCGCGTCCCGCACGAGGATGCTGGAGGCGCGGGACATGATCCGGCCGGGCCAGCGCACCGAGCGCATCGCGGTGCTGGCGGCGACCGACCTGCGGTCCGGCGATACGCGGCACTGACCCGGCGAGCGCGTCGACCCGATTCCGGTGTTTGTCCGATTCGCCACGATCCCGCGGCAACTGCGGTTCCATGGACGGGTGCGTTCAGGACTTCGTGAGGTATCGAATTCGACGCGGACCCCGAGTCCGGCGTCGGCCCACTCGACCTGAAGGAGAGCAGACGTGGTCATCCCGCACACCGGTGGTCCCGCGGAGGAAGCCCTGCTCAGGGGAGGGCGGTTCTTCACCCCGGGTGTGTTCTCGGACGACCTGCGCACCGTCACCCGGGAAGGCGGGCGGCAGGGCGACGTCTTCTACCGGGACCGCTGGAGCCACGACAAGGTGGTGCGGTCCACCCACGGGGTGAACTGCACCGGATCGTGTTCGTGGAAGATCTACGTCAAGGACGGGATCATCACGTGGGAGACCCAGGAAACCGACTACCCGTCGGTGGGTCCGGACCGCCCCGAGTACGAACCCCGCGGCTGCCCGCGCGGTGCGGCGTTCTCCTGGTACACGTACTCGCCGACACGCGTGCGGTATCCCTACGCGCGCGGTGTTCTCGTCGAAATGTACCGGGAGGCGCGTGAGCGTCTCGGTGATCCGGTGGACGCGTGGGCCGACATCCAGGCCGACCCCGCGCGTCGCCGGAAGTATCAGCAGGCCAGGGGCAAGGGCGGACTCGTTCGGGTCACCTGGGCCGAGGCCACCGAGATGATCGCCGCCGCGCACGTGCACACGATCAGGGAATACGGCCCCGACCGGATCGCCGGGTTCTCGCCGATTCCCGCGATGTCGATGGTGTCGTTCGCCGCGGGATCGCGGTTCGTCGAACTCCTCGGTGGCGTCATGACCTCGTTCTACGATTGGTACGCCGATCTTCCGGTCGCGTCGCCGCAGGTGTTCGGGGATCAGACCGACGTTCCCGAGTCCGGAGACTGGTGGGACGCGGCGTATCTGATGATGTGGGGGTCCAACGTCCCGGTCACCCGGACGCCGGACGCCCACTGGATGGCCGAGGTGCGGTATCGCGGCACGAAAGTCGTGTCGATCAGCCCCGATTACGCCGACAACACGAAATTCGCCGACGAGTGGATGCCGTGCGCGGCGGGCACGGACGGCGCGATGGCGATGGCGATGGGACACGTGATCCTGTCGGAGTTCTTCGTGACGCGGCGCGAACCGTTCTTCGTCGACTACGTGCGGCAGTACACGGACCTGCCGTTCCTGATCGCGCTCGAGGAACGCGACGGCCGCCTCGTTCCGGGAAAGAATCTCACCGCCGCGGATCTCGGGGACACGAGCGAGAATGCCGCGTTCAAACCCGTCCTGGTGGACGGCGCGACGGGCGAGGTGGTGGTGCCGCACGGCTCCCTCGGATTCCGCTACGGCGACGAGGGCGTGGGGAAATGGAATCTGGACCTCGGTGATGTCGTTCCCGCGCTGACGGTCGCCGCGCCCGACGGCGAGGGCGAGACCGCCGCCGTGCACCTGCCGCGGTTCGACACCCGAGACGGCCACGGCGAGACGCTGGTGCGCGGTGTGCCGGTCCGCCGGGTCGGCGACCTCCGGGTGTGCACTGTCTACGACCTCCTGCTCGCCCAGTACGGCGTTGCTCGGCCCGGGCTTCCCGGCGAGTGGCCCGGCGGCTTCGACGACGCGGCCGTCCCGTACACACCGGCGTGGCAGGAACCGATCACCGGGGTCGCGGCGGCGCAGGTGATCCGGATCGCCCGCGAGTTCGCGACCAACGCCGTCGACTCGGGCGGGCGTTCGATGATCATCATGGGCGCCGGGATCTGCCAGTGGTTCCACGGCGACGCGACGTACCGGGCGGTGCTGAGCCTGCTGTTGCTCACCGGGTCGATGGGCCGCAACGGCGGCGGGTGGGCCCACTACGTCGGGCAGGAGAAGTGTCGTCCCGTCACGGGATGGGCGACGGTCGCGATGGGCACCGACTGGAGTCGCCCGCCGCGCCAGATGGCGGGCACGTCGTATTGGTACGTCCACACCGACCAGTGGCGGTACGACGGGTACCGCGCCGACGCCCTCGCGAGCCCCACCGGCCGGGGAAACTTCCGGGGCAGGCACACGATGGACGTGATGACGTCGGCCGTCTCGATGGGGTGGACGCCGTTCTACCCGCAGTTCGACCGCTCCAGCCTCGACCTGGCGGACGAGGCCGAGGCCGAGGGGCGTGACGTCGTGGAGCACGTCACGAGCCGATTGGCTTCGGGGGAGCTGAAATTCGCGCTCACCGACCCGGACGATCCGCGGAACTGGCCGCGCGTGCTGAGTGTGTGGCGCGCGAACCTGCTCGGTTCGTCGAGCAAGGGCAACGAGTACTTTCTCCGGCATCTCCTGGGCACGACGTCGAATCTGCAGGCGGAGCCCACCCCCGAGAACCTTCGTCCGAACGACGTCACCTGGCGCGACGACATCCCGGAGGGCAAACTCGACCTGCTGATGTCGATCGACTTCCGGATGACGTCCACCACGTTGCTGTCGGACGTCGTCCTCCCCGCCGCGACCTGGTACGAGAAGTCCGACCTGTCCAGCACCGACATGCACCCGTACCTGCATGCCTTCACCGCGGCGATCGACCCGCCGTGGGAAACCCGTTCCGATTTCGACGCTTTCGGTGCGGTGGCGCAGGCGTTCAGCGTGCTGGCGCGGCGGCACCTCGGTGTGCGCCGCGACGTCGTGATGGGCACGTTGCAGCACGACACCCCGGGAGCGATGGCATACCGGGGCGGCACCGAACAGGATTGGCGCGCACACGGTCAGACGCCCGTCCCGGGCAAGACGATGGGGCCGCTGGTGGTGGTCGAACGGGACTATCCCGCCGTCGCCGAGAAGTGGGCGGCGCTGGGGCCGCTCGTCGAGTCGGCGGGGCTCACCACCAAAGGCGTCACCACGCATCCGGACCGGGAGGTACGAGAACTCGCCGCCGAGCACGGCGTCCTCGACTCCGGCGTCGCCGCGGGTCGTCCGGCGCTCGACACCGCAGAGAAGATGGCCGAGACCATCCTCGCGTTGTCGGGGACGTCGAACGGCAGACTCGCCGTCCAGGGATTCCGCGAACTGGAGAAGCGGACGGGCACGCCGCTCGCGCACCTCGCCGAGGGGAGCGAGGAGCGCCGGATCACGTTCGCCGACACCCAGGCCCGGCCTGTTCCGGTGATCACCAGCCCCGAATGGTCGGGCAGCGAGACCGGCGGCCGCCGGTACGCACCGTTCACAGTGAATATCGAGGAACTGAAGCCATTTCACACGCTGACCGGGCGCATGCACTTCTTCCTCGACCACGACTGGATCGAGGAACTGGGGGAGCAATTGCCCATCTACCGCCCGCCGCTCGACATGGCCCGGTTGTTCGGCGAACCCGCCGTCGGCGATCGGCAGGGCGGGATCGGGCTGAGCGTGCGCTATCTGACCCCGCACTCGAAGTGGTCGATCCACTCCGAGTACCAGGACAACCTGTTCATGCTGTCGCTGTCCCGGGGTGGGCCCACCATGTGGATGAGCCCGAACGACGCCGCGAAGATCGAGGTGCGCGACAACGACTGGGTGGAGGCGGTCAACCGCAACGGCGTGGTGGTGTGCCGGGCGATCGTCTCGCATCGGATGCCGGACGGTGTCGTCTACGTGTACCACGCGCAGGAACGCACCATCGACGTGCCGCTCACCGAGACCACCGGAAAGCGTGGGGGCATCCACAACTCGCTGACCAGGCTGCTGATCAAACCATCCCACCTGGCCGGTGGCTACGCCCAGACGTCGTTCGCATTCAATTACCTCGGGCCCACCGGAAACCAACGCGACGAGGTGACGGTGGTGCGTCGTCGCTCGCAGGAGGTGACGTACTGATGCGTGTCATGGCTCAGCTCGCGATGGTGATGAATCTCGACAAGTGCATCGGCTGCCACACCTGTTCGGTGACGTGCAAGCAGGCGTGGACCAATCGCTCGGGCACCGAGTACGTGTGGTTCAACAACGTGGAAACCCGCCCCGGTCAAGGCTATCCGCGCACGTACGAGGACCAGGAGAAGTGGCGCGGCGGATGGGTACGGGACGGCAATGGGCGGCTGCGCCTGCGGGACGGCGGCCGGTGGAAGAAGATCTCGCGGATCTTCTCGAACCCGAAGATGCCGTCCATCGACGACTACTACGAACCCTGGACCTACGACTACGAGAACCTCACCCAGGCCCCGCTCGGCGAGCACATGCCCGTCGCGGCGCCGCGCAGCCTGATCAGCGGTCGGCCGATGAAGGTGGAGTGGTCGGCGAACTGGGACGACGACCTCGCGGGTTCACCCGAGATCCTCCCGGACGATCCGGTCCTGAAGAAGGTGAGCGACAAGGTCAAGCTCGAACTCGAAGAGACGTTCATGTTCTACCTGCCGCGGATCTGCGAGCACTGCCTCAACCCGTCGTGCGTCGCCTCCTGCCCGTCGGGGGCGATGTACAAGCGGTCCGAGGACGGCATCGTGCTCGTCGACCAGGACAAGTGCCGCGGATGGCGGATGTGCGTGTCCGGATGCCCGTACAAGAAGGTGTATTTCAACCACAAGACCGGCAAGGCCGAGAAGTGCACGTTCTGCTATCCGCGCGTCGAGGTGGGACTGCCGACGGTGTGCGCGGAGACGTGCGTCGGCCGGCTGCGCTACATCGGCCTGCTGTTCTACGACGTCGACAAGGTCCTCGCCGCGGCCTCGGTGGAGAACGACACGGACCTGTACGAGGCGCAACTCGATCTCCTGCTCGACCCTCGCGACCCCGCGGTCGTGGAGGGCGCCCGGGCGGAAGGGATCTCGGACGAGTGGATCGAGGCGGCCCAGAACTCGCCCGTGCACGCCCTGATCAAGGACTGCCGGGTTGCGCTGCCGCTGCATCCGGAATTCCGGACGATGCCGATGGTCTGGTACGTGCCGCCCCTCTCGCCCGTCGTCGATGCCGTCAGCCGCGACGGTCACGACGGGGAGGACGTCGGCAACCTGTTCGGTGCGCTCGAATCGTTGCGGATCCCGGTCGAGTACCTCGCGGGGCTGTTCACCGCCGGCGACACCGAAGTGGTGGGCGGCGTCCTGCGGCGTCTCGCGGCCATGCGGTCGTACATGCGTGACATCAACCTCGGTCGCGAACCGCAGGCCCATATCCCGGAGGCGGTGGGGATGACGGAGGAAGAGATCTACCAGATGTACCGGTTGCTGGCACTCGCGAAATACGAAGAGCGGTACGTGATCCCCACGGCCTACGCCGCCGACGGACACCGCCTCGAGGAGACGGCGACGGAATGTGCACTCGACTTCGAGGGCGGCCCCGGCATGCACGGGTCCGGTCCCTTCGGCGAAGCCAGCGGCGGCCCGGTACCCGTGGCGGTCGAGACGTTCCACGCGCTGCGCGAGCGGCAGACCACCGACGAGATGTCCGCCAACGCGAGCCATCCGTCCCGGGTGAACCTGCTGAACTGGGACGGCAAAGGCGCCCCGGCCGGAATGTTTCCCGAGCGGAGTGATCGGCGGTGACCCCTCTGTTGCGGCGTCGGCGCGACCGCGTCCGGGACCGGCTCGTGTGGCACGCGGCGGCACTGCTGCTCGCGTATCCGGACGACGGCCGAGACGAGCGTCTCCACGTCGTCGCCGACATCCTCGGGCACCTGCCGCCCGATTCGGGGCGGCTCCTCGCGGAGGCGCATCGCTTCCTGTGCGAGACGGACCCGTACGTGGCGGCGGCGCAGTACGTCGAGACGTTCGATCTCCGCCGCCGCACGACGCTGTATCTGACGTACTGGACGGCGGGCGACACCCGCAACCGCGGCCGCGAGATCCTGGCCTTCGCCGACACCTACCGCCGCGCCGGCGTCGAACCGCCGAAGGACGAATCGGCCGATCACCTGACGGTGGTGCTCGAGTTCGCCGCGCTCGTCGACGCCGCCGCGGGTGCGGGACTCCTGTCGGCGCACCGGGTTCCACTCGACATGCTGCACGCGGCGCTCGGCGAGACGGGCTCGCCGTACGCCGCCGTCGTCGCGGGCGTGTGCGGAACCCTGCCGCCCGCCTCCGACCGGGACGTGGTGCGGGCGCGGCAACTCGCCGCGGCCGGGCCGCCCGCCGAGGCCGTCGGGCTCGAGCCCTTCACCCTGACCGTTCCACCGCGCCGAGAAGGAGCGACCTGACATGTCCGCCGGTGAACTCTTCTGGGACATCGTGCCGTACGTCACGCTGGCGATCTTCGTGGTCGGCACGTGGTGGCGGTACCGCTATGACAAATTCGGCTGGACCACCCGCTCGTCGCAGCTCTACGAGAGCCGATTGCTGCGGATCGGCAGCCCGCTGTTCCACTTCGGCATCCTCGTCGTGATCGCCGGACACGTGATCGGCCTGGTCGTCCCGCAGTCGTGGACCGATGCGATCGGGATGAGCGAGCACGCCTATCACGTCCAGGCCCTCGTGCTCGGTGCGATCGCGGGTGTCGCGACCCTGGCCGGTGCGCTCGTTCTGGTGTATCGCCGCCGTACCCGGGGTCCAGTGTTCACGGCGACCACCTGGAACGACAAGCTGATGTACGCGGTGCTGCTCGCCGCGATCGTCGCCGGGCTGGCGACCACCCTGCTCGGATCCGGCGTCGTCGGCGAGGAGAGCAACTACCGCGAGACGGTGTCGCCGTGGTTCCGGTCGATCTGGATTCTGCAGCCCCGCGGCGATCTGATGGCGCAGGCGGCGCCGGCCTTCCACATCCACGTCGCGATTGCTCTGGTGTTGTTCGCCCTCTGGCCGTTCACCCGGCTCGTGCACGCCTTCAGCGCTCCCGTGGGCTATCTGTTCCGCCCCTACATCGTGTACCGGAGCCGCGACGTCGCCCGGAACGGCGAGCTCATCGGCTCGCAACCCCGTCGTCGAGGCTGGTGACCCGCTGTCGGGGGCCGCGTGTAAAGTTTGCCGTTCGACGACGCCCAGCTTTCGAGGACCGCTGAACCACTACATGGCCAAGATCGATCGCAGCCGCACTGCCGCACTCACCCAAGCGCCGACCCTGCACGAGCCGGATGCCGGCGTCCGGCGCACCGTGCTCCCCGGCGGGCTCCGGGTGGTCACCGAATACGTTCCCGGTGTCCGATCCGCGTCCGTGGGCGTCTGGGTGGGTGTCGGATCACGTGACGAGCAACCCACCGTCGCCGGTGCCGCGCACTTCCTCGAGCACCTGCTGTTCAAGGCCACGCCGTCGCGCAGCGCTCTCGACATCGCGCAGGTGATGGACGGCGTCGGCGGCGAGCTCAACGCCTTCACGTCCAAGGAGCACACCTGCTTCTACGCGCACGTGCTCGACGACGACCTGCCGCTCGCCATCGACCTCGTCAGTGACGTCGTCCTGCGCGGCCGCTGCCGGTCCTCCGACGTCGACGTCGAACGCCAGGTGGTCCTCGAAGAGATCTCGATGCGCGACGACGACCCGGAGGACCTCCTCGGCGACGCGTTCCTGACCGCTCTGTACGGCGACCATCCCGTCGGCAGGCCGGTGATCGGCAGTGTCGAATCCATCGAATCGATGACCCGCACCCAACTCCACTCGTTCCACGTGCGGCGCTACACGCCGCCGCGCATGGTGGTCGCCGTCGCCGGCAACGTGGAGCACGAACACACGGTCGAGCTGGTGCGGCGCGCGTTCGCCGGGCACCTCGAATCGGCGTCCGAACCAGCTCCCCGACGCGCAGGCACCCTGCGCCTGCGCACGGAGCCGGCGCTCAGCCTGACCAACCGGGACAGCGAACAGGTCCACCTCTCGCTCGGGGTGCGCGCGTTCGGGCGGCACGAGGCCCACCGCTGGGCGCTGTCGGTCCTCAACGCCGCCGTCGGCGGCGGGCTCAGTTCCCGGCTCTTCCAGGAAGTGCGGGAGATCCGCGGCCTGGCATATTCCGTGTACTCGGGCATCGACACGTTCTCCGACACGGGCGCGTTCTCGATCTACGCCGGGTGCCAGCCCGAGAACCTCGGCGAGGTCACCACGGTGATCCGTGAGGTGCTGTCGAACGTGGCGGCCGAGGGCATCACCGACGCCGAGTGCGCCCGCGCCAAGGGTTCGCTGCGGGGCGGACTGGTTCTGGGACTGGAGGATTCGGGCTCCCGGATGCACCGCATCGGTCGCAGTGAGCTCAACTACGGCAATCACCGCAGCATCACCGAAACCCTGAGCAAGATCGACGCGGTCACCACCGACGAGGTCCGCGACGTCGCGAGGGTCCTGCTGCAGCGCCCGTTCGCCGCCGCCGTCGTCGGACCGTATCGTCGCAAGCGCGACCTGCCGGCCTCGGTGCGCGGCATCGTCCGGTAACGAGGATTCGCCGAAGACCGACAGGAGCAGCCTGAGATGAAGATCCGTGGAGCGGTACTCGAGGAGATCGGGAGAACGCGCCCGTTCGCCGAGTCGGCGCCGATCTCGATCTCCGAACTCGACCTCGACGAACCCGGTGCGGGCGAGATCCTGGTCCGGATCGAGGCGGCGGGTCTGTGCCACTCCGACCTGTCCGTCGTCGACGGCAACCGGGTGCGCCCGGTCCCGATGCTGCTCGGGCACGAGGCAGCGGGGCGGATCATGCAACTCGGCGCCGGCGTCGACGACGTCACGGTCGGACAGCGCGTGGTCATGACGTTCCTCCCGCGCTGCGGAGAGTGTGCCGGCTGCGCCACCGGCGGTCGCATGCCGTGCGGGCCCGGCACCAGCGCCAACAATGACGGAACCCTACTCGACGGGGGAGCGCGACTGCACCGCGGCGGCGCCACCGTGCACCACCACCTCGGGGTGTCCGGATTCGCGACGCACGCGGTCGTCAACCGGCGCTCGGTCGTTCCCGTCGGCGACGACGTCCCCGCCGACGTGGCGGCCGTGCTCGGATGCGCCGTCCTCACCGGCGGCGGCGCCGTCCTCAACGCGGGCGACCCGCAACCCGGCCAGGCCGTGATGGTCGTCGGGCTCGGCGGGGTGGGAATGGCCGCGATCCTGACGGCCGTGTCCCGGGGTGCCGGCGAGGTCATCGGCGTCGACGCCGTGCCCGCGAAACTGCAGACCGCCCGCGAACTCGGAGCGACCGCGGTCTACACCCCGGCGGAACTCGAAGAAGCCGGCGTCCGGGCGCCCATCGTCATCGAGGCCGCCGGGAACGCCCGCGCGTTCGAATCGGCTGTTCGCGCAACCTCTCCCGGGGGCAAGGCGATCACCGTCGGACTGCCGTCCCCGGACGCGCGGTCGTCGATCTCCCCGCTCACCCTGGTGGCCGAGGCCCGCACGATCATCGGCAGCTACCTCGGCTCGGCGGTGCCGTCCCGGGACATCCCGATCTACGAGGACCTCTGGCGCTCCGGGAAGCTTCCCGTCGAGAAGCTCATCTCCTCCCGCATCACGCTCGACGACATCAACCGCGGCATGGACGAACTCGCCGACGGCAGGGCGATCCGGCAGATCATCGTGTTCGACTGATTCGCGCGGATTGCGTCAGTCGGAGTCGCCCGGGTGCCCCGTGACGTCTTCGGCGGACAGTGCCGACAAGGCGATCAGGCCGGCCAGAAAACCGGCCCGGTCTCGTTCCGGCAACCGGGCGAGGAGCCGCTCCTCGCCCCGCCGGATCGCCGCCTGTGCCGAATCGCGCACCCGATGCCCGTCCGGGGTCAGCGACAGCAGCCGGGCCCGGCGGTCCGCGGGATCCCGCTGCCGGTCGATCAGGCCGCGGTCCTGCAGTTCGTCGAGCACGCCGATGATCCGGGTCTTGTCGGCGCCGATCGCCTCCGCGAGCGCGGCCTGAGTGCGCAGCGGGTGCTCGTCGAGTGCGAGGAGTACGATGTAGCCCCACATGGTCAGCCCGTGCTCGGCGAGCACGGGAAGTTCCGCCGCCACCAGTGAGCGGTTCAGGGTGGTCGTCATCGCGGCGAGGTCGGGGCGGGTGCGCTCGTGCTGTCCGTTCTTCGGGTCGAGGCTCGGCATACCGCAGAAAATACACCTTGACCGATCATCTACTCGAGTAGATGATAAGCGATAGCTTACTAATCCGATTCGAAGGGCGAGGTACCGACGATGGATGTCGACGAGATCCGGCGCTGGGATGCCCGCGCCGTGGAGACGAGTGTGGAGATCGTGTCGCACGTGACGAGTCGCGACCTGCAGCGCGCGACACCGTGCGCGCAGTGGACCCTCGGCGAACTGCTGGCCCACATGACCGTGCAGCACCTGGGGTTCGCCGCGGCGGCCGCGGGCGACGGGCCCGACCTGTCGCGCTGGCGGCCGCAGGCGTCGTCGAACCCGGTTGCCGACTATCGCGCAGCGGCGGACACCGTCGTCGAGGCCTTCGCCCGCGACGGTGTCGGGGAGCGGCAGTTCTGGCTACCGGAGATCAGCACCGAGTTCCCGTTCCCCGCCGCCACCGCCGTCGGGTTCCACTTCCTCGACTACGCCGTCCATTCGTGGGACGTTGCGCGAGCACTCGAACTCGACTTCGCACCCGAAACCGGCATGGTAGCCGCGGTTCTCCCCATCGCCCGTCGCGTGCCGGACGGTGCGGACCGGCTGCGCGAGGGCGCCGCGTTCGCCCCGGGATTGACCGCCGGCGCCGACTCTGCGGATTTCGGCGCGGTGCTGTCGCTGCTCGGCCGATCACCGCACTGGCACCCGGAATACGAGCCCCGCCGCGTGTGAGGACGAGACGCAGGTCTCCCACCCCGCCCCTGCGCAGCGGTCGGCACCCGGCGATTGCGTAGGCTTTCGGGCGAATCGTTGTGACTGGACGGAGCGTGGAGAAGTGAGCGCAGCAGCACCCATCAGGGTCGGGGTTCTCGGGGCCAAGGGCAAGGTCGGACGGGCGATCTGCGAGGCGGTGGAGCAGGCACCGGACCTCGAACTCGTCGCGGAGGTCGATCACGGCGACCGGCTCGAGTCGTTCGGCGAGGCCGGCACGCAGGTCGTCGTCGACTTCACCCACCCCGACGTGGTGATGGACAACCTGAAGTTCCTCGTCTCCAACGGCATTCATGCCGTGGTGGGCACCACCGGGTTCGACGACACGAGACTCGACACGGTGCGGTCGTGGCTGATCGAGCGCCCCGACGTCGGGGTCCTGATTGCCCCCAACTTCGCAATCGGCGCCGTCCTCTCCATGCGCTTCGCCGAAGCGGCAGCACGATTCTTCGATTCCGTCGAGGTCATCGAGTTGCACCATTCCAACAAGGCGGATGCGCCGTCCGGCACCGCCTACCGGACCGCCGCCCTCATCTCCGAGGCACGCCGCAAGGCCGGCGTGGGACCGAGCCCCGACGCGACGACCACCGAACTGGACGGTGCGCGCGGCGCCGACGTGGACGGCGTGCGGGTCCATTCCGTGCGGCTCGCAGGTCTGGTCGCCCATCAGGAGATCATCCTCGGCACGCAGGGCGAGACGCTGACCATCCGCCACGATTCGATCGACCGCAACTCCTTCGCCCCCGGCGTCCTGCTCGGTGTGCGAGAGATCGGCAACCGCCCCGGTCTCACCGTCGGTATCGACCCCCTTCTCGACCTGTGAAGGACGGCTCGACCAAGACCGTCGTCACGATCGGACTGCTGGTCGCAGCGCTGGCGTTCTACTTCGTCCTTCTCGGCCGGCGTGGGATCGAGCTGATCCAGGACGGCGGAGCAGCCGCGATCGGCCTGGGGATCGGCGTCCTGATCCTGCCGTTCCTGGGCGCCTGGATCGTCTACGCCACGCTGCGTGCCGGATTCCAGCACCAGCATCTGTCCCGCCGCATCGCCGACGAGAGACTCGAACTGGATGTCAGCGATCTGCCGAAGCGCCCCTCGGGCCGCATCGACCGGGACGCCGCCGACGCACTGTTCCAGCAGGTCAAGTCCGAATGGGAAGCAGACCCGGACAACTGGCGGAACTCCTACCGGCTCGCGCGCGCCTACGACTACGCCGGCGACCGCGGCCGGGCCAGGGAGACGATGAAACGGGCTGTGGAACTCGAACGTGTCGAACGGGAAGGCGAGCCCGGCCGGTAGTAGACGGACCCGGTCGTACGCTGACGACTGTGAAGTCACTACTCGTCGTCCACCACACGCCGTCGCCGGTGACCCGTGAGTGCCTCGAAGCCGTACTGAAAGGCGCGCGGGACCCCGACATCGACGGCGTCGAGGTGAAGTCGATCCCCGCACTCGGCGCGACCGTCCCCGACGTCCTCGCGGCCGACGGGTTCCTGTTCGGGACCTCCGCCAACTTCGGCTACATGTCCGGTGCGCTGAAGCACTTCTTCGACACCGTCTACTACCCGTGCCTCGACGCGGTCGCCGGGCGCCCCTACGGACTCTGGGTGCACGGCAACAACGACACCGCCGGGGCCGTGAAGTCGGTGCAGAAGATCGTGACCGGGCTGGCGCTCACCCAGGTCGCCGAGATCCTGGAACTGACCGGATCTGTCGACGCGAGTGCGCGGGAGCGGTTGTACGAACTCGGCGCGACGGTGGCGGTCACGCTGGCGGAGGACGCCTGACGACGTCGCCGTCGACCGTGTCGGTGGCCGATGGCAAGCTTCGGTCATGCGTGAGATGACCGCCGCCGCGGCCCGGAGAACGGCGCTCTGGGCGCAGGGTTTCGCCGACCGGAAGCCGGCCGGTACACCGACGCGCAGGCACGTCCGTTCGGTTCTCGACCGCGTGCGGTTGTTCCAGATCGACTCCGTGTCGGTGGCCGTGCGCGCCCACTACGTCCCGCTGTTCAGCCGTCTCGGGGTGTACGACCGCGGTCTGGTCGACTCGGCGGCGTGGTCGCACTCCGCCCGCGCACCCCGGATGCTGGCGGAGTACTGGGCGCACGAGGCGGCGTTCATCCCGGTCGAGGACTGGCCGCTGCTGCGCTGGCGGATGCACCGGTACCGGCACGGACGCTGGTCCGGCGAATCCCGCGTACTCGACCGCAATCCCACGCTCGCCGCCGACGTGCTCGACGTGATCGGCGCCGTCGGTGCGTGCAGCGCGGGCGACGTGGAGAAACACCTCGAGGTCGACCGGCCCGACCGCCAGGGTCCGTGGTGGGATCGCAGCGACACCAAAGTGGTGTGCGAGCAGCTGTTCGCGTCCGGTGCGCTGGCGGTCGACAAGCGCGTCGCCTTCACCCGTCACTACGACCTCACCGAACGGGTGCTGCCGGAAGCGGTCCTCGCCGAGAACGTTTCGGAGGAGGACGCCGTCCGTGGCCTGGTGCAGCGGTCCGCGCGGGCCCTCGGGGTGGCCACCGAACCCGATCTGCGCGACTACTACCGGCTGTCGCCGGCGCAGACCGCCGCGGCCGTCGAGGACCTCGTCGAGGACGGTGTGCTCGAACGGGTCGGCGTCCGGGGCTGGGAGGCATCGGCATTCGTCCACCGCGACGTCCGGGTTCCCCGGAAGGTGGAGGGGGCGGCGCTGCTCTGCCCGTTCGATCCGCTGGTTTTCTGCCGGCCCCGTACCGAGCGGGTATTCGACTTCCGGTACCGCCTCGAGATCTACACCCCCGCGCACAAACGTGTCCACGGGTACTACGTCTTCCCGTTCCTGCTGAACGGTGAACTGGTGGCGAGGGTCGATCTCAAGGCCGACCGCGCGTCGGGGACGCTCGAAGTGCGATCCGTGTTCGTCGAACCCGACCGGAGTCCGGGGCACGTGGTGGAGGCGCTGGTTCCGGAATTGCGAAGAATGGCAACGTGGTTGGGCCTGGACGACGTCCGAGTGGACGATCGCGGCAACCTCGGTGCCCTCCTCGCGGCCGAGGCGTCGCGGCCGCGAGGAGAGTGAAGAACTGGAGGCTCTCGACTGCCTACAGGCTCTCGACGAACTTCGTCAGGCCCTTGCTCGCGGTCTCGAGCGCCGTCTTCTGCGCCTTCTTCACGAGGAACCCCGGCAGCGGAATCTTCGGGTCGACCGTCAATTCGAACGTCACCTTGGTGCCGGCGCCGGACTCGGTGAGGACGTACGACCCGTCCTGGGCGTTCTGCTGGCCGCTCTCGACGAGGTGCCACGACACCGTGTTGTCGCCCTCGAACGTGTAGTCGACGACCTGCTCGTCGCTGATCCCGAGGATGGAGACGCTCATCCGGACTCGGTGGGGGCGGCCGTCGTCGTGTGTGCTCTCGATGGTGACCGACTTGTGGGCCGAGGACCACTCGGGCAGGCGATCCACCGCAGCGATCGCGGCCATCACCGTGGCCGGATCGGCCTTGATCTCGAATTCCTTGACGCCGGAAACGGCCATGTTCTTCGCTCCTTCGAGCCCGTGGCGACTCTCACCGTGTGGCTGATGCGACGTAATTACATCACCGCCGCCGACGGGCGCGTGGAGTGAGTGCACCGGCGCTCAGAAATCGCCTCTCCCGTTCCGGCGCATCTGGTCCTTGAGCGCGCCCTGGACCGCTTGCGACACCCAGGAATTGAGCGACACCCCGTTCTGGGAGGCGGCCTCCTCGGCCTTCGACTTGATCTGATCCATCAGGCGGAGGGTGACGCGGCTGATGTCACCGGTGACGTCATCGAACGCGGCACCGATGTCCTCGGCGGTGGCGGTGCGTTCCCTGTCCGGCCCGGGCTGGGCGGGAGTCCGGTGCACGTCGACCGCCACCTCGCTGCCGTCCAGGCGCACGCCGACGGTGCGATTGCCGAGTTCGGAAGACACCTCTCCCGCAAAGTCGGTGAGCGCCGACAGGAGGAGCAGGCGCGCGGCGGGTTCGACTGCGGCGGCGAGCGCCGCAGCGGTCGCCCGCGTCTGCTCGTCGCCGAGTGCGGCTGCTGCGTTCAGGTCGTCTCGCAGCCGGGAGACATAGATGCCGAGGTCCATGACGCCAGCATGACGTCAACCGTGACGCCAGTCAAGCAGTCGTGACCTCAGCTTGGTGATGTCACCCTCGGACAGTGTCAGGCCGATGCTGCGACTAGGGTCGATGCATTCAGGAGGGACTCCCGACCAGGGAGTTCGGTAGGAGGATCAGCGCAGTGCCGCAGACCGTGCCGCTCAGGGTGCAACTCGTCGCGAAGACGGAGTTCTTTCCACCGGCGGACATCCCGTGGGAGACCGACGCCGACGGCGGCGAAGCGCTGGCGGAATTCGCGGGCCGGGCGTGCTACCAGAGCTGGTCCAAACCCAACCCCCGCACCGCCACCAACGCCGGATACCTGCGTCATCTGCTCGAGGTCGGGCACGAGTCGGTCCTCGAACACGGCACCGTCAGCTTCTACATCACCGGCATCTCCCGGTCCTGCACCCACGAGTTGATCCGGCACCGCCACTTCTCCTACTCGCAGCTGTCGCAGCGCTTCGTGCGGGAGAACGAGGGGAACGTCGTCGTCCCGCCCGCGATCGCCGGCGACCCCGAACTCGAGGAGCTGTTCGCGAAGGCCACCGACGCCAGCAGGGCGGCGTACGGCGAACTCCTCGAGGCCCTCGAATCGAAACTGGCCGACACCTCCAACGTGCCGCTGCGCAACAAGCAGGCGAGGCAGGCCGCGAGGGCCGTCTTGCCCAACGCGACGGAGACCCGCGTGGTGGTCACCGGCAACTACCGCGCCTGGCGGCACTTCGTCTCGATGCGGGCCACCGAGCACGCCGACGTGGAGATTCGCCGTGTCGCGGTCGAGTGCCTGAGGCAGCTGCAGGCGGCCGCACCGAATGTCTTCGGCGACTTCGAGGTACTGGACTGGGGCGACGGCACCGAGGTGGCGCGGAGCACGTTTTCCGCCGACGCGTGACTGGTGTGCAAAAGTACCTGGGTCACCGGGTAGCCTTCTGACCATGACCTACGGTGATTCCGCTTCTCCAGTCGAGCGTCCGTTCGGCACCGTGTCCACAGCGATGGTGACGCCGTTCACCTCGGACGGAAAGCTGGACGTCGACGCCGGTGTCCGCCTCGCGGCGTACCTCGTCGACAACGGGTGCGACTCCCTCGTGCTCGCCGGCACGACCGGTGAGTCGCCGACGACCACCGAAAACGAGAAGCTCGAGCTGCTCCGGGCGGTCATCGACGCGGTGGGCAACCGCGCGAAGATCATCGCCGGCGCGGGCAGCAACGACACCGCGCACAGCGTCGAACTCGCCCGTGACGCCGCCCGCGCCGGCGCGCAGGGCCTCCTCGTCGTCACCCCCTACTACTCGCGTCCGCCGCAGGCCGGACTGTTCGCGCACTTCACCGCTGTCGCCAACGCCACCGACCTTCCGGTCATGCTCTACGACATTCCACCCCGCTCCGTGGTCCCCATCGAGACGGAGACCATCCGGCGCCTCGCCGAGCACCCGCGCATCGTCGCGGTCAAGGACGCCAAGGGCGACCTCAACGCGGGCGCCGAGCTGATCGGCACCACCGACCTCCAGTTCTACTCGGGTGACGATCCGCTCAACCTGCCGTGGCTGTCGGTGGGCGCGACGGGATTCGTCAGCGTCATCGGGCACCTCGTGCCCGGCCGGCTGCGTGAACTGCACACCGCCTTCGCGGCGGGGGACATCGCCCGCGCCCGCGCCATCAACCTCAGCCTCATCCCGGTCATCCGCTCGGTGGCGCGTCTCGGCGGCGTGAGCGCGTCGAAGGCGGGTCTGCGCCTGATCGGCCTCGACGTCGGTGAACCCCGGTTGCCGCAGGTGGCGCCCACGCACGATCAGATCGATCTCCTGGCCGCCGATCTGCACGCAGCGGGGGTGCTCGCGTGACCCGACCGCCTCGTCGTCGCAGCGCCAGCCGCCAGGCAGGCCCCCCTTCCCCCACAGCGAGCGAGCCGACGACGCCGGCCCCTGCCGCCGAGCCGGCGACGCCGGCCCCCGCCGCCGAGCCGGCGAAGTCGGCGCCCGTCGTCGCCGACGAGCCGAGTGCCCCGAAGTCGGAGCAGGCCAAGTCCGCGCCCGTGAAGGCTTCCTCCACGAAGGGGGGCGCCGCCAACAAGTCGTCGTCGCGCTCCGGACGGCGCGCCGGCAACAAGCGTCAGGACTCGCGGCCGGCCGCGGTCGATCCGACGGCCCGGCTCGGCGCCCCGCCGAAGGCCCCGTTCAAGGGGCTGCGGGTGGTGGCTCTCGGCGGCATCGGCGAGATCGGTCGCAACATGACCGTCTTCGAGCACCAGGGCAAACTGCTCATCGTCGACTGCGGTGTGCTGTTCCCGGAAGACCAGCAGCCTGGTGTCGACCTGATCCTCCCGGACTTCCGGCACATCGAGGACCGCATGGACGACGTCGAGGCCGTCGTCCTCACGCACGGCCACGAGGACCACATCGGCGCCATCCCGTTCCTGCTGCGCCTGCGTCCGGATCTGCCGGTCGTCGGTTCGCGGTTCACGCTCGCGCTCGTCGCGGCCAAGTGCCGTGAGCACCGCCAGCGTCCCAACCTCGTCGAGGTCGTCGAGGGTCAGCGCACCGAACACGGCCCATTCGAGTGCGAGTACTTCGCCGTCAACCACTCGATCCCCGACGCCATTGCCGTCGCGATCCGGACCGACGCCGGCGTCGTGCTGCACACCGGCGACATCAAGCTCGACCAGTTGCCGCTCGACGGCAGGCTCACCGACCTCGCCGGCTTCTCCCGTCTCGGCGACGAGGGCGTCGACCTGTTCCTCGTCGACTCCACCAACGCCGAGGTGCCGGGATTCGTCACCCCCGAACGTGAGATCGGGGGAGTGCTCGACAACGTCATCGGCAAGGCCCGGCAGCGTGTGATCGTGGCCTCCTTCGCCAGCCACGTGCACCGCATCCAGCAGGTCGTCGACGTCGCGCACCGGTACAACCGGCGGGTCGCGTTCGTGGGCCGGTCGATGGTCCGCAACATGCAGATCGCGCAGGATCTCGGCTACCTGAGCGTCCCGGACGGTCTGGTCGTCGACATCGACACCGCGGCCAACCTGCCCGACGACCGGCTCGTCCTCATCTCCACCGGCTCGCAGGGCGAACCGCTGTCGGCGTTGTCGCGGATGGCCCGCGGCGAGCACCGGCAGATCAACATCCGGGCCAACGACCTCGTCGTGCTGGCCTCGTCGCTGATCCCCGGCAACGAGAACTCCGTGTTCGCCGTCGTCAACGGCCTCGCCAAGCGCGGAGCCACCGTCGTCACCCAGCAGAGCGCGAAGGTGCACGTCTCCGGTCACGCCTCGGCGGGTGAGCTCCTGTACCTGTACAACGCGGTCCGGCCCACCAACGCGATGCCGGTCCACGGCGAATGGCGCCACCTGCGGGCCAACGCCGCCCTCGCGAAGGCGACCGGTGTGCCGGAGGAGCGGATCGTGCTCGCCGAGGACGGTGTGGTGGTCGACATGGTCGACGGTCTCGCCGAGATCGTCGGGCAGGTTCCCGTCGGGCACGTCTACGTCGACGGACTGTCCGTCGGCGACGTCGGCGACTCCACACTGTCGGACCGGTTGGTCCTCGGTGAGGGCGGGTTCATCGCCATCAACGTCGTCATCGACGACCACACGGGCCGCGCGGTCAGCACCCCCGAGGTGTCCGGACGCGGATTCTCCGACGACCCGACGGCCCTCAAGGACGCGGCGCAGTTGGTCGAGGCGGAGCTGCTGCGCCTGGCCACCGAAGGCATCAACGACGCTCACCGCATCGCCCAGGCGATCCGGCGTGTCGTCGGCAGATGGGTGGCCGACAAGTACCGTCGCCGGCCGATGATCGTTCCGACCGTCATCGCGGTGCCGTCGGCGGAGGGCAAGTAGTTCTCCGACAGGTAGATTCGGTCGGGTGACCTTTGCCCGAGATGAACGCCTCGCCCTCGTCGACTCGATGGCCGAATTCGGTCCCGACGCCCCGACCCTCTGCGGGACGTGGACCAACCGGGACCTGGCCGCCCACCTGATCGTGCGCGAACGACGCCTCGACGCTGCCCCGGGCATCGTCGTGGGCCTGCTCGCCGGGTACACCGAACGCGTCCAGAACGAGACGGCGACGCGTCCGTGGAGCCGGCTGCTGGACGAGGTCCGGTCGGGTCCGCCGATGTGGTCGCCGATGTACTGGGTGGACGCGCAGGTGAACCTGGGGGAGATGTTCGTCCACCACGAGGACGTGCGCCGCGCCCACGACGGGTGGGAGCCGCGCGTGCTGACCGCCGACCGTCAGGACGCGCTGTGGGGTCTGGCGCGCAAGGTCGGCAAGCTCGGCTACCGGCACGCCCCGGTGACGGTGGTACTCGAGCGGCCGTCCGGGGAGCAGGCCACCGTCCGCACGGCCGGCGCCGGCCGGGTGATCCTGCGAGGGGAACCGTCGGAACTCGCCCTGCACGCGTTCGGCCGGAATCAGGTGCGGATCGAGACCGAGGGCGAGGCCGCCGACATCGAGGCCGTGACCTCCCTCGACCGAGGGTTCTGAGGCCATTTCGACGCAGCTCTGGCCGTGTTACGGGTGTTGCGGATGGTCCGGAAGGTGCCGTAGCGACTAATCTGAGAGCCATGGCAGGTAAGGCGAGCGCCCGCGGTTCGAGCACGACGTCCAAGCCGAAGTCCCGCACGACCCGGACGGTCAGCACTCCGCGTAAGTCCACGTCGCCGCGCGGCGGCGCCCGGAGGCCCGCCGCGAAGAAGGCGTCCGCATCCGGTCCCCTGAAGTCGGTGGGCCGGGGAATCGGCGGCGGCTGGTCGCTCGTGGCGAAGGGCGTCGGAGCCACCACCCGCACCGTCGGCAGGGCGGCCGAGATCGAGCAGGGACACCGGCGCGACGGCATCGCCCTCGGACTGATTGCGATCAGCGTCGTGGTCGCCGGCGGAATCTGGTTCTCCGCCGGCGGTCCGGTGGGCGAGTGGATCGAGACCGGAGTCCGCGCCGTGTTCGGCGGGGCGTCCGCTGTCCTGCCGCTGATCGGTGTCGCCGTCGCGGTGATCCTGATGCGGACCGAACCGAAACCCGAGATCCGGCCCCGGCTGGTGCTGGGGTCGCTGCTGGTCGGTCTGCCGGTTCTCGGCCTGTGGCACATCGCGACGGGGTCGCCCGCCGACGCCGACGGCAGGGCACGCGGCGCCGGCTTCGTCGGGTACGCGGCGGGCGGTCCCCTGACCGACGGTCTCACCGTGTGGCTGGCCGCGCCGCTGCTGCTGATGGCGGCACTGTTCGGTGTCCTGCTCCTGACCGGGACCACGGTCCGCGAGGTGCCCGGCAAGCTGCAGTCGTACTTCGGAACATCGTTCGGCCGCGATCACTACGGCGACTACGACAGCGAGTACTACGAGGACGGCGAATACGACCCCACCCTCTTCGATGCCGACGGCTACCCCGTCGACGACTACAAGACCGGGGTCCGGGGTGCCCCGGCCGACAACTATCCCACCGACGAGTACGACGTCAGCGACACCGCGAAGACGGAGGTGCTCGGGCTGTGGGAGACCGAACCCGCCACGGAACCCGTGCCCGCTCCGGCACCGGCCCCGAAACGGCCGCGCGCCAAGGCCAAGCCCGTCGTCGCCCCGAAGCCGGAATCCGAACCGGAACCGCTACCCGACGTCGACAAGTTCGTCACCGACCGGGTGGTCGAGGGCGACTACACACTGCCACCGACGTCCCTGCTCATCGAGGGCGATGCGCCGAAGAAGCGCAGTTCGGCCAACGACGCGATGATCGAGGCCATCACCGAGGTCCTCGAACAGTTCAAGATCGACGCCGCCGTCACCGGATTCACCCGCGGCCCGACCGTCACCCGCTACGAGGTGGAACTCGGCCCGGGTGTGAAGGTCGAGAAGATTACCGCGCTCGCCCGCAACATCGCGTACGCCGTCGCCACCGACAACGTGCGCCTGCTCGCGCCGATCCCGGGCAAGTCCGCGGTCGGTATCGAGGTCCCCAACTCCGACCGTGAGATGGTGCGCCTCGCCGACGTGCTCACCGCCCCAAGCACCCGCAAGGACCACCACCCGCTGGTGATCGGTCTCGGCAAGGACATCGAGGGCGACTTCGTCAGTGCCAACCTCGCGAAGATGCCGCACCTGCTCGTGGCCGGTTCCACCGGTTCCGGTAAGTCCAGCTTCGTGAACTCGATGCTGGTGTCGCTGCTGTCCCGCGCGACACCCGACGAGGTCCGGATGATCCTCATCGACCCCAAGATGGTGGAGTTGACGCCGTACGAAGGCATTCCGCACCTCATCACGCCCATCATCACCCAGCCGAAGAAGGCGGCGGCCGCGCTGGCCTGGCTGGTGGAGGAGATGGAGCAGCGCTACCAGGACATGCAGGCCAACCGGGTGCGCCACATCGACGACTTCAACGCCAAGGTGAAGTCGGGAGAGATCACCGCGCCGCTCGGTAGCGAACGGGTCTACCGGCCGTATCCGTACATCCTCGCCATCGTCGACGAACTCGCGGACCTCATGATGACCGCGCCGCGCGACGTCGAGGACGCGATCGTGCGGATCACCCAGAAGGCGCGCGCCGCCGGTATCCACCTCGTGCTCGCCACACAGCGGCCGTCGGTGGACGTCGTGACGGGTCTGATCAAGACCAACGTGCCGTCACGGCTCGCCTTCGCGACGTCCTCCCTGACCGACTCACGGGTCATCCTGGACCAGCCCGGCGCCGAGAAGCTGATCGGTATGGGTGACGGGCTGTTCCTGCCGATGGGCGCAGGCAAGCCGACACGCCTGCAGGGCGCGTTCATCACCGACGAGGAGATCTCCGCGGTCGTCGATTTCAGCAAGAACCAGGCGGAGCCGGAGTACACCGACGGCGTCACCGCCGCCAAGGTCGGGGAGAAGAAGGACGTCGATCCCGACATCGGCGACGACATGGACGTGCTGTTGCAGGCGGTGGAACTCGTCGTCTCCAGCCAGTTCGGCTCCACGTCGATGCTGCAGCGGAAACTGCGTGTCGGTTTCGCAAAGGCAGGCCGCCTGATGGACCTGATGGAGACCAGGGGAGTGGTGGGCCCCAGCGAGGGTTCGAAAGCCCGCGAGGTGCTCATCAAGCCCGACGAACTCGACGGTCTGCTGTGGTCGATCCGCGGCGGCGACCCGGACGAGGCCCCGTCCGACCAGGAGTAGCCCGCGTGCGCGTGTCCGAAATGGGCGATTCTCGCGCAGTGTGGTTGAATGGTCACCGAATTGGAGGGGAGTATCCCCACCTCTGTGACAGCATCGTCAACACGATCGGCACCATTGCCGATCCGGGGCTGTCAGTCGCTCGGACAGAAGGTTCCGGCGCGGCGGGAGAGACCTCCGGTACCCGCTAGGTCTACCGGAGGTCTGTGTTCATGCATGTGTCACCGCTGGTCTGGGTCATCACCTGTGTGGTGATTCTCGGACTGTTCGTCTTCGACTTCTTCGCTCACGTACGCACCCCGCACGCTCCCACGTTCCGTGAGTCGGCGTTCTGGTCGTCGGTCTACATCGGCGTCGCGATCCTGTTCGGCCTGATCGTGATGTGGCTGTGGGGAAGCCAGTACGGCGGCGAATATTTCGCCGGATACGTCACCGAGAAGGCGTTGTCGGTCGACAACCTCTTCGTGTTCGTCATCATCATGGGAACGTTCGCGGTGCCACGGGAGTACCAGCAGAAGGTGCTGCTGATCGGCATCGTGATGGCGCTGGTGATGCGCGGAATCTTCATCGGCGTCGGCGCCGCGGCGATCAACGCCTACAGCTGGGTGTTCTACCTGTTCGGCGCGTTCCTCATCTACACCGCGTACACACTGGTGCGTGATCACGGGCACGAGAAGGAGGTAGAGGAGGAACGCGACAGCAAGATCGTCGCCATCGCGAAGAAGATCCTCCCCACCACGGACACCTACGACGGCGACAAGCTCGTCACACGGATCAACGGCAAGCGCGTCGTGACGCCGCTGCTGCTCGCGCTGGTCGCCATCGGATTCACCGACGTGCTGTTCGCGCTCGACTCGATCCCCGCGATCTACGGGCTCACCCAGGAGCCGTACCTGGTGTTCACGGCCAACGCGTTCGCGCTGATGGGTCTGCGTCAGCTGTACTTCCTGATCGGCGGCCTGCTGGATCGCCTGGTGTATCTGTCGTACGGCCTGTCGATCATCCTGGCGTTCATCGGCGTCAAGCTGGTTCTGCACGCTCTGCACGAGAACACGCTGGGCTTCATCAACGGTGGGGAGCACGTGGCCGTCCCGGAGGTGTCGACGGTGTTCTCGCTCGCCGTCATCATCGGTGTGCTGGCAGTGACGACCGTCGCCAGCCTCCTCAAGACGCGGAACGCGACGCCGGCGAAGTAACTCCGCCGGGCGTCGTGCTCGAGGGGTCCGGTGCTCGGCGGTTCAGGAGCTGAATTCGCCGAGTACCGGAACCCATTCGACGATCCGGGTGGCCGTCACCAGGCCGTTGCGGGCGAACGGGTCGTGGGTGAAAAGCTGTTCCACGGTCGCCGCGTCGGCGGCGTCGACGATGATGAACGCGCCGCTACCGTCCGCGAACGGGCCGGACGACACCACCGTCTTCTGCTCGGCCAGTTCGCCGAGCCACTCCCGGTGGGCGGGGCGATGCTCGTCGCGTCCGGCGACGGTATCGGCCGAATACGTGTACTCCACTACGAACAGGGACATGTTCTCGCTCTCTCGGGACGGGTTCATCGAACAAAAATGGGATCAGGGCCCATCTGTCTCACGCACTGGGATTTCAGAGAGTGAGAAGCATTCGGGTGTTGCCGAGGGTGTTCGGCTTGACGTAGCTCAGGTCGAGGAACTCGGCGACACCGGTGTCGTACGAACGGCACATCTCCGCGTACACCTCGGCGGTCACGGGTGTGCCGTCGATCTCCACGAATCCGTGCTTGCCGAAGAAGTCGACCTCGAACGTGAGAACGAACAGGCGCTCGAGTTCGAGTTCCCGCGCGACCTCGATCAATTTGGCCACCACGTGATGGCCCGCACCCTGGCCCTTGGCCGACGGATCGACTGCGATCGTGCGCACCTCGCCCAGGTCCGCCCACAGGACGTGCATTGCGCCACAACCGATCACGTTGCCGCCGCGCTCGGCCACCCAGAACTCCTGAACGGATTCGTACAGGGTCACGAGGTTCTTCTCGAGCAGGATCTTGCCGGAGTAGATGTCGATCAGACGCTTGATCTCGGGAACGTCGGAGGTTCGTGCTCGCCGCACGATCAGCTGATTGTCGGCGGTGTCCGGCGTCCGAGAAGTCATGTCGTGAACATTAGCCAACGGCCGTACCGATATTCTTAGGCACGTGCCGGTACGACCTACGAATCCCTCCCACTCCCCGCCGCGTCCCGGGGTGCAGTTCGACGCTGCGGTGCTCCGATGAGCGCGCAGCGCGAGGATTGGACGGCCGCCGACAACCCGGCGGTCCCGGATCCGTCGGTCGAGCCCGCGAGTGAGACGGCCGTACCACTGCTGAACATCGCGAACATCCTGACAATCCTCCGGATCCTGCTGGTCCCCGTCTTCCTGGTCGTGCTGTTCGTCGGCGACGGACACTCGACGACGTGGCGCCTGATCGCCACCGGCGTGTTCGCGGTCGCCGCCATCACCGACCGGATCGACGGTCAACTGGCCCGCAAGTACGGCCTCGTCACCGATTTCGGCAAGCTCGCAGACCCCATCGCGGACAAAGCGCTGATCGGTGCCGCCCTCGTGGGTCTGTCGATTCTCGGCGACCTGCCCTGGTGGGTGACCGCGGTGATCGCGGTGCGGGAACTGGGCATCACGCTGCTCCGGTTCGCGGTCTTGCGGCACGCGGTCATTCCCGCGGGCAGGGGCGGCAAGCTCAAGACTCTCGTCCAGACGATCGCGATCGGGTTCTACCTGCTGCCGCTGCCGGACGGATTCGACGTCCTCGGATGGGTCCTGATGGGGGCGGCCGTGCTGCTGACAGTGGTGACCGGGCTGGACTACGTCGTGCAGGCCGTCCGGCTGCGAGCCGGGGTGCACAAGGTCGAGGCGAACGCGAGCACCGGGGCGTGACCGACCCGTTGGTGGACGGCACGCGGGCCGCCGACCTGGTTGCCGTGCTCACCGCCCGCGGCGAGACCGTCGCCACCGCGGAATCGCTCACCGCGGGACTGCTCACCGCCACCATCGCCGGCGTGCCCGGCGCGAGCAACGTGCTGCGCGGCGGACTCGTCGTCTACGCCACCGACCTGAAGGCAACTCTCGCCGGTGTCGATCCGGCCCGGCTGGCGGAGGACGGGCCGGTGGCGGCGTCCACGGCACAGGCGCTCGCGGACGGTGCCCGCGCCCGCTGCGGCGCCGACTGGGGCGTCGGTCTGACCGGCGTCGCCGGCCCCGACACGCAGGACGGACATCCCGTGGGCACGGTGTTCCTGAGCATTTCCGGGGCGGCCGGAACGTCGGTCCTCGAGCTCGGATTGACCGGCGGCCGGTGGCAGATCCGTAAATCTGCGGTTTCCGCCGCCGTGTCGGGACTCCTCGATCGTGTGCAGGAAACGTCCGCAGGCTAAGGTCGGGAACCAATCGGTCCTGTTCGTGCGTTGAGATAGGCGAGACAGGTGACGGATGAAGGAGGAGCGAGATGGCGCTGCTATTGCGTGAGGCAATCGGTGACAGTCTTCGGCGTACGCGCGTTTCGCAGAGCCGGACCCTGCGTGAGGTCTCCAACAGTGCTCGTGTGAGCCTCGGGTACTTGTCCGAGGTCGAACGAGGGCGCAAGGAAGCCTCGAGTGAGCTCCTGGCGGCGATCTGCGACGCGCTGGACGTCCCACTGTCCGACGTGCTCGTCGACGTCAGCGAATCGCTGTCCGACGGGTCTTCGGCCAAGCGTGCGGACACCGAGCGGCACGCGGTCGAATCCGCGCCCGCAGAGGCCCCCGCCGCGAGCGCACGACCGGGTTCGACGACCATCGCCCGCGACACCCGGGTGGTCATCCCTGCACCCGCGCAGGCGCTGGCTGCCGCATAGCAACACCCGTGCCGAACCGATAGATTTCAGTCAACCGCCGATCTCGTCGGCGGGTGAGCCAGGTAGTCGGGGCGCAGCCCTTGTTCCGGTGCGTGACGGTCGCGTATCGGGTCGCGCATCGCGCGGCGCAACAGATGGAGGCAGGATCAAACCCATGGCTAATCCTTTCGTCAAGGGATGGAAGTACCTGATGGCGCTCTTCAATTCCAAGATCGATGAGAAGGCTGACCCCAAGGTTCAGATTCAGCAGGCGATCGAGGATGCGCAGCGTCAGCACCAGGCCCTGTCGCAGCAGGCCGCGTCTGTCATCGGCAACCAGCGCCAGCTCGAGATGAAGCTCAGCCGCCAGCTCGACGAGGTGGAGAAGCTCAACGCCAACGCCCGTCAGGCCGTCAACCTGGCCGACCAGGCGCAGGCCGCCGGCGACACCGAGAAGGCCATCCAGTACACCAATGCCGCCGAGGCGTTCGCCGCACAGCTCGTCACCGCCGAGCAGGGCGTCGAAGACCTGAAGGCACTGCACGACCAGTCTCTGCAGGCAGCTGCCCAGGCGAAGAAGGCCGTGGAGCAGAACGCGATGGCTCTGCAGGCCAAGGTCGCGGAACGCACCAAGCTGCTCAGCCAGCTGGAGCAGGCCAAGATGCAGGAACGGGTCAGCGAGTCGCTGCGCTCGATGGACAGCACCCTCTCCGCTCCCGGCAACACGCCCAGCCTCGATGCCGTGCGCGACAAGATCGAGCGGCGCTACGCCGATGCCCTCGGTTCTGCGGAGCTGGCACAGAACTCGGTGTCGGGCCGCATGATGGAAGTGCAGCAGGCGAGCATCCAGATGGCCGGACACAGCCGCCTCGAGCAGATCCGGGCCTCCATGAAGGGCGATGCACTGCCCTCCGGCGGTGCGGCCGGCGCGCCGGCGACGCCCGCCGCCAACCCGAGCCTCGACAAGCAGCCGCCGGCAGCAGGCCAGACCGGCACGGCGCAGTAACCGAATCGCCTGTGAGCATGAGTTCCACCCGACGTGGCCGACCTGGACGTTCAGTCCGGTCGGCCACTGTCGTGTCCGGGCTCGCCGGGATCCAGGGCGCACTGCGCGAGGTCGGTGAGTCCGTCGCGGACGCGGCGCAGCGGTGGCGCGACCCTCGTGAACGTCTCCTGCGGAAGAAGCGGCGGGCCCGGCGTCGTGCGAAGCGCTACGGCATCGTGTCCGGAACGTCGGCCACCGGCGCCGCCGGTCTCGCTCTGATGGCTGCGCCGGAGTGGTCGATGCTGATGGCCGGTGGGGGCGCGGTCGTGTTCGCGGTCCCCGCGGTGCTGGCCGTCAGCCGGTACCGCAAGCTCGACGCCGTGACTTTGCCGCCGGGTCTGCCTGCCCGCCGGGTGCTTCCGGCGCCGTCCTCGGTCGCCCGGGAGCCGATGGAGCGACTCGTGCACAGCGAACGAGCACTGCACGGCATCCTCGGCGTGCTGTCCCGGTCCGGGACCATCAGCGGCGAGGACATCGAGGACACCCATGCCACGGCCCGCTCCGCGGCAGCCGCGTTGCAGGCGGTGGCCCTCGACATCACGTCCATGGAGGACGCCGCCCGGGGGAGCCGGGCCGCAGCGGCGCCGCTCCACCGGGCGATCGCCTCGGCTGCCGCGCAACTCGGCGTCGGCGTCGAACAGTTCGAAGAACTGGTGGCCGCTGCCGCCGAGGTCGCCGTGCCCGGAACGGCGAGTGCCGTCGGCGAACTCGCCTACGAACGCGCGGAACTCGTGTCGGCGACCGAGAAACTCGCCGGCCTCGCGGCGGCCCTCGGCGAGATCGACGACATCGTTCGCCGCTACCGCTGACCTCGTCGGTCGACACACGGCCCCTCGGGACCTCGTGTGGGGGAGAACCCTGATCTTTCCCTGATCTTTACGTTGACCTGGTGATTTACCCGAGCCGGCGTGCCAGGCTGGTGTGCGTACCCGATAAATGGGGTCGACCGGACGTCGGGCGCAGAAATCGATCGGGGAGACGTGAGTGGAGGAAACCATGTTCTGGAAGATTGTTCTGGCTGTCGCGGCGATCTGGATCGCCCTCGCAGTGGTCGGTGCCCTCGTCAAGGGCCTGTTCTGGATTCTCGTCGTCAGCGCCGTCGTATTCGGTGTGTACCTGTTGATCAAGGCGATGTCGGGATCCGGCGAGAAATCGGACATCACGCGTAGCTGACGGGCATGCTCTACCCATGGAACCGGTACCGGAGGGCTGGCATCGTGGGCTCGTCGTGGTCGCGCACCCCGACGACATCGAATACGGCGCAGCTGCGGCTGTGGCGCGCTGGACCGGGCAGGGCAAGGACATTCGATACGTGCTCGCCACCAGCGGAGAGGCAGGGATCGCGGGCCTGCACCCGACGGAGTCGGGCCCGCTGCGGGAGGCGGAGGAGCGGCGCTCCGCGGCCGTGGTGGGGGTGACCGACGTCGAGTTTCTCGGTTATCCCGACGGCACCCTCGTCGAGAGTCTCGCACTCCGCCGCGACCTCGCCACGGCGATCCGTCGTCATCGTCCAGATCTCGTGGTGACGGCGAACTTTGGGGACACCTGGGGGCCGGGCCAGCCGAACAGTGCGGACCACCGCGCTCTCGGGCGAGCCGTCCTCGACGCCACCGCGGACGCCGCGAACGAATGGATCTTCCCCGAACTGGGGGAGTCGGGGTTGCCGCCGTGGCGCGGAGTCCGGTGGGTGGCGGTCCACACGATGACCCCCACCCACGCCGTGGATGTCACCCACACGGTGGATCGGGCGGTGCTCTCTCTGGCTGAGCACGTCCACTACCTGGAGGCGCTCAGCGACGTGCCGGTGGGGCAGCAGGCGCGGGCTCAGGTCGAGATGGTGACCGGGCCGCAACCGGGATTCGACGCCGAACGCGCGGTGGGGTTCGAGCTCTACTACTTCGGCTGAGTTCGTGAAGCGCTCGCGATCGTGGTCATGCGTGGGTCATGCCGAGTGTGAGTCCGACCTGGACGGAACAGTATGATTTACCGAATTTCGTAGGAGTCACGCCGTGCCGTCATCCGACGTGCGCACCAATCCTGTCGTCACACCTTCCCGCACTGCTCACGCAGCCCGAATCTCCGACCACGGACGGCTCGAGGCGCCCGCCGTCGGCCGTACGCGAGGTGATTCGAATGCCGGTGAGGTGCCGGCGGGGGATTCATGCGTTACGGTGTTACATACAATGTCTATTCGTAATCCACCGTCGCGTGACGACACCTCAGCGAGCGTCGAAGACTCCATTCTCGACGCCGCACGCTCGTGCATCCTCGATTTCGGACTGCGCCGTACCACCCTGGCGGAGGTCGCGCGGAGGGCCGGGGTCAGCAGGCCGACCGTCTACCGGCGCTGGTCGGACACCAGGGCAGTGGTCGCCGACCTCATGACCCGCGAGATCGCTGCCGTGATGCCCGAATTCTCCACCGAGGAATCGGTTCACCGCCAACTGGTCGACGCCGTGGTCCACGTGTCCACCGAGGTGCGTGGCCATCCGCTGTTCGTGAAGATCCTGCGCTCGGATCAGGAACTGTTCACCACCTACATCCTCGAGCGGCTGGGGACCAGCCAGCGGGCGATCATCGACCAGGTCTCGGTCGCGGTGTCGGCGGGGCAGCGCCAGGGCTCGATCCGCGCGGGGGACAGTCGTCAGATCGCCACCATGGTGCTGCTGATCGCACAGTCCGCGGTCCAGTCGGCCGTGATGGTCGCCGAGGAACTTCCCGGAGACGCCCTGACCGAACAACTCCGGCACGCCGTCGGCGCCTATCTGGCACCCGCAGCAGCCGACACCCACCCGACAGATCGAGGAGACCGGTGACCCACCCCAGCACGCCGCCCGTGAGCCGCTCGTCGGCGCTGAACACCGCACGACGGACACGCGAGCTCGACCAGCTGTCGGACGGCGCGCGCGTCGACGTCCTGGTGATCGGCGGCGGAGTGACCGGCGTCGGTGTCGCGCTCGACGCGGCATCACGCGGCCTCGACGTCGTGCTCGTGGAGAAGCGGGACCTCGCGTTCGGGACCAGCCGGTGGAGTTCGAAACTCGCCCACGGTGGGCTGCGGTACCTGGCGTCGGGCAATGTCGGCATCGCCCGCGAGAGTGCGGTCGAACGCGGAATCCTGATGACCCGCACCGCGCCCCACCTCGTCCGGGCGCTGCCACAGCTCGTCCCCGTCCTCGATTCCACGACGCTGTTCGGAAAGTCCCTCGTCCGCACGGGATTCCTGGCCGGTGACCTGCTCCGTGCGAGTGCTCGCACGCCGTCGACGGTCCTGCCGCGATCGCGGACGGTCCGGGCGGACCGGGTCGTCGAACTGGCCCCCGCTGTGCGCCGGGACGGACTTCGGGGCGGCCTGATGGCCTTCGACGGCCAGCTCGTCGACGACGCCAGGCTCGTGGTGTCCCTCGCGCGCACCGCGGCGCTCCACGGCGCGAAGGTGCTCACCCGGATGGGCGCCTACGACGTGACCGGGACATCCGCGACCCTGCGCGACGAACTGACCGGCTCGGAACTGTCGATCACCGCGCGCGCCGTGGTCAACGCCGCAGGCGTGTGGTCGGGTGAGATCGATCCGTCGATCACGCTCCGGCCCAGTCGCGGAACACATCTGGTCCTGCCGGCGGAACGGCTCGGGAACCCGACCGCGGCGCTCACGGTTCCGGTCCCCGGTGAGACCAATCGTTTCGTCTTCGCGCTGCCCGCACAGCTCGGCCGCGTGTACCTCGGCCTGACCGACGAGGCGGCGCCGGGACCCGTCCCCGACGTTCCGGAAGCGTCGGAGCAGGAGATCGACTTCCTGCTCGACACGGTCAACACCGCACTCGAAGTGCCGTTGCGGCGTTCGGACGTCCTCGGCACGTTCGCCGGACTGCGACCGCTGCTCGACACCGGCGACGGATCGACCGCCGACCTCTCGCGCAACCACGCCGTCCTCCGCTCGGACACCGGTCTGGTCAGTGTGGTGGGCGGCAAGCTGACCACGTACCGGAAGATGGCGGAGGACGCCGTCGACGCCGCGGTGGCAGCGGCGGGACTGGACGCGCTCCCGTGCCGGACCCGCGCCCTCCCGCTCGTCGGCGCCGCGACTCCCGAAGCGCTGCGCCAGGTTTCGGCCCCGCCGGCGCTGCTCGCCCGCTACGGAACGGAGGCGGCACTGATCGCCGCCGCCGACCCCGAACTGCTGACCCCGATCGCCGAGGGCGTGGACGTGAGTCGAGCCGAGTTCGAGTTCGCCGTGACCCACGAGGGAGCACTCGACGTCGACGACCTCCTCGACCGGCGCACCCGGATCGGCCTCGTCCCCGCCGACCGTGCACGGTCTCTCGCCGCCGCGGAAGCCGTGTTCGAGAAACGGTGACGGCGACGGTGTGACACCCTGTGCTTCGTGCGAGTCGCCGTGGTCGCCGGGCCTGATCCCGGACATGCCTTTCCCGCTCTGGCGTTGTGCCTCGCCCTCATCGAGGCCGGGGACGAACCGGTCCTGTTCACCGGCACCCGGTGGGTCGAGCCCGCGCGGGCGGCCGGTGTGCCCGCCGAGTTGCTGAAAGGTCTCGCGCCCCGCCCGACGGACGACGACCTCGATGCGGGCGCGCGCATCCACGCCCGCGCCGCGCACATCTCCACCGAGTTGCTCCCCGACCTGCGCGCGATGGGACCCGACCTCGTGGTCTCGGACATCCTCACCGCAGGTGGCGGCATGGCGGCGGAGCGGCTGGGGATCCCCTGGGTCGAGTTGTCCCCGCACCCGCTGTACGCGGCGTCCCGGGGATTGCCGCCCATCGGAAGCGGGTTGGCTCCGGGGGTGGGAATCCGGGGCCGGGCCCGCGACACGCTCATGCGGGCGGCGACGGCGCGGTCGATCCGGCAGGGCGAGCGGCAGCGTTCCGAAGCCCGCGTCGGCGTCGGGTTGCCGGCGAAGGATCCGGGACCGGTGCGCCGGCTGATCGCGACGCTCCCCGCGCTCGAGGTGCCGAGACCGGACTGGCCCGCGGAGGCGCACGTGGTCGGGCCACTGCTGTGGGAACCGACGAACGAGGTGCTCGAGCCGCCGGACGGTACCGATCCGCTGGTCATGGTGGCTCCGTCGACCGCGTTCACCGGTGCCGAGGGCATGCTCGAGACGACGCTCGCCGGTCTCGACGGGGCCGGCGTCCGCGTGATCGCGTCGATACTGGACGGATCGCCGGCCGCGGTTCCGCCCTGGGTACGTGCGGGTCTCGGCCGTCAGGACGCGATGCTCCGCGAGGCCGCCGCCGTCGTCTGCGGCGGTGGTCACGGGATGCTGGCGAAGGCCCTGCTCGCAGGGGTCCCGGCGGTGGTGGTCCCCGGGGGCGGCGATCAGTGGGAACTCGCGAATCGCGCCGCGCGGCAGGGGAGTGCCGTCGTGGTGCGTCCCCCGAGCGCCGAGGCGCTCCGTTCGGCGGTCGAACAGGTGCTCTCGCACGGCGCGCACGCGGAGGCCGCGCAGCGGGCCGCGTGGAGCGTCGCGGACGTGGCGGATCCGGTGGAGGTGTGCCGCGACGCGCTGCGGTGAGAGCCTCGCCCGGGGTTCGGCTAGCGTGGAAGCGTGCGACTGACTGAATTTCACGAACTCGTCCGCGAAGAGTTCGGGCAGATGCGCGGCGACGCACTACTCGTCGACCACGTGCTGCTCAGTCTCGGGGGCAAGACCGCCGCCGAGGCCATCGAGGACGGCCGGGAACCCCGCGAGGTGTGGCGTGAACTCTGCGCCGAGTTCGACGTTCCACCGCAGCGCCGGTAGAAATCCGGCGTGTCGAACGGGCCGGTCGCACCAATCGAACACACGTTCCCCTATGCTGGAGATGTTCGGTGGTCACGGTTCTTGTCGGTACCTGGATCTAACCTGACCGCAGATCACTGATGAGACTCGAGAATGGGGACGACGATGGCACCACAGGCACACGATCGAGACAAGGCGCTCGACCTCGCGCTGGCGCAGATCGACAAGAACTTCGGCAAGGGCTCGGTGATGCGCCTGGGCGAAGGTGTCCGTCAGCCGATCGCCGTCATCCCGACCGGCTCCATCGCGCTGGACGTCGCCCTCGGCATCGGCGGGCTGCCCCGCGGCCGTGTCGTCGAGATCTACGGCCCGGAGTCCTCGGGTAAGACCACCGTCGCTCTGCACGCGGTCGCCAACGCCCAGGCGGCCGGCGGCATCGCCGCGTTCATCGACGCCGAACACGCGCTCGACCCCGACTACGCCCAGAAACTCGGCGTCGACACCGACGCGCTGCTGGTGTCGCAGCCCGATACCGGCGAGCAGGCGCTGGAGATCGCAGACATGCTGATCCGCTCCGGCGCCCTCGACATCCTCGTGGTCGACTCCGTGGCCGCTCTGGTCCCGCGCGCCGAGATCGAGGGCGAGATGGGCGACAGTCACGTGGGTCTGCAGGCCCGTCTGATGAGCCAGGCGCTCCGTAAGATGACCGGTGCGCTCAGCAACTCCGGCACCACCGCGATCTTCATCAACCAGCTGCGCGAGAAGATCGGCGTCATGTTCGGTTCCCCCGAAACCACCACCGGTGGTAAGGCATTGAAGTTCTACTCGTCGGTGCGCCTCGACGTGCGGCGGATCGAGACCCTGAAGGACGGCACCGACGCGGTGGGTAACCGTACCCGCGTCAAGGTGGTCAAGAACAAGGTCGCGCCGCCGTTCAAGCAGGCCGAGTTCGACATCCTCTACGGCCTGGGAATCAGCAAGGAAGGCTCGCTGATCGACATGGGTGTCGAACACGGGTTCATTCGCAAGTCGGGCTCCTGGTACACCTACGAAGGCGACCAGCTGGGACAGGGCAAGGAGAACGCCCGCAAGTTCCTGTTGGAGAACACCGACATCCGGGACGAGATCGAGAAGAAGATCAAGGAAAAGCTCGGAATCGGCGCCGACGTCACTGCCGCTACGGACGACGCCGCCCCGGTCGAATTCTAAGGCGCCGCCGTGCGTCCGACGGGCGAGGGTGGAACGGAGACGCAGGCCAAGGATTTGTGCCTGCGTCTCCTGACGGACCGTGCCCGGAGTCGAGCGGAGTTGTCCGACCGTCTGGCGAAGAAGGGGTACTCGGCCGACATCGCCGAGCGCGTACTGGATCGACTCACCGAGGTCGGGCTCGTCAACGACGCCGACTTCGCCCAGCAGTGGGTGCATTCGCGGCACACGTACGCCGGTAAGGGAAAACGTGCGCTCGCACTGGAACTGCGCCGCAAGGGCATCGGTCAGGAAGACGCCACCGAGGCGCTCGCTCAGATCGACAGCGAAGACGAACGAGCGCGAGCCACCGAACTGGTCGCGAAGAAACTGCGCACCGTGTCAACGGACGACCGTGACCGGGCGGTCCGCCGGCTGGTGTCCATGCTGGCGCGTCGCGGGTTCCCCCAGGGCATGGCGTTCGAGGTCGTCAAGGAGCAACTCGATCGTGCCGGCGCGGAAACCGACGGCCTGTTCGACGAGACCTGAATCGGACTCAGCCTGACCATGATCATGACCTGACCACGATGAACGACACTGCGGTCGGACGGGAACCGAGTTCCCATCCGACCGCAGTGTCGTTCGTGTCAGAAGCAGTGCCGGGTCACAACCGCTTGTCGGTGATGTCCATACCCGGAACCGACACCGCCGGAAGCTCGGGAGCAGCACCCTGGGGACCTCCGCCCTTCCGGGCGGCCCGCAGCCGCTTCTCCACCCTGGTCGCCACCACGGTGAGCGTGTAGTTGAGGATGATCATGATGATCGCCACCACGATCAGCGCGGGCAGGTAGTTGCCGTAGAACGCGCCGAGTTGCTGGCCGGACCGCACCACTTCGACGTAGCCGATGAGGTAACCGAGCGCGGAGTCCTTCAGGGCGACCACCATCTGCGAGATGATCGCGGGGAGCATCGCCGTGACGGCCTGCGGAAGCAGGATGGTCCGCATGACCTGGCCCTTGCGCATGCCCAGCGCCTTGGCGGCCTCGCTCTGTCCCCGGGGGAGCGAATTGATGCCGGCCCTGACGATTTCGGCGATCACCGAGCCGTTGTACAGCGTGAGGCCCACGATGACCGCGGCAAGCGCAAGATATTTCGACTTGAACACCTCGTACTCGGCGAACAGCTGGTACGAGAAGATCATCAGGATCAGCACCGGGATGGCGCGGAATAGTTCGACGATCCCGCCCGCCACCCATCGCACCGGTCGGTGGTCCGACAAGCGTCCGATGCCGAGGATCGCGCCGAGGATCAACGCGAACACGATCGACACGGCCGCCGCGACGAGGGTGCCGCGGATACCGGGAATGAGATATGTGGTCCACGAGGTCGATTCGGTGAACGGTTCCCATTTCGCCGCGGTCAGCTGGCCCTTGTCGTCGAGCGCGGCGTAGACGAGGTAGCCGATTCCCAGCAGTGCGAGGGCGACGGCGACGGAGATCAGGCGGTAGAGGTTCTTCGCCTTCGGGCCCGGCGCGTCGTAGAGGACGGTGGCGGAATTGCTCATCGTGCAACCTCGAATCGCTTGCTCAGGTATCCGAAGAGAAGCCCCATCGGCAGGGTCAGGATCACGAATCCGAGCGCGAAGATGCCACCGACGACGAAGATGGCGGCCTCGTTCTCGATCATTTCCTTCATCAGGAGCGATGCCTCCGCCACACCGATCACCGAGGCGATCGTCGTGTTCTTCGTCAGGGCGATCAGCACGCTGCCGAGGGGTGCGGTGACCGCGCGGAATGCCTGCGGCAGCACGATGAGCCGCAGATTCTGGGAGAACGTGAGACCGAGTGACCGGCCCGCCTCCGCCTGGCCGACGTGCACGGTGTTGATACCGGACCGCAGCGACTCGCAGACGAAGGCCGCCGTGTAGATGCTGAGGCCGAGCACGGCGAGCCGGAAGTTGTTCTGCTCGAAGAACGTCGGCGACTGCTCGGGGGCGAGCTTGACGCCCATCGTCTGGAAGAGCCCGAACGAGCAGAAGATGATGATGAGGGTCAGGGGAGTGTTGCGGAAGATCGTCACGTATGCCGCGCCGACGCCGCGCGCGACCGGGATCGGTGACACCCGCATCGCCGCGAGGATGGTGCCGAGTATCAGAGCACCGACAGCCGAGAACGCGGTCAGCTGCACCGTCGTCCAGAACGCGTCGATCAGCTGATCGCTGTATTTGCTCAATAGGTCCACTTACCGTCTCCCCAGGTCACCGGTGGTTGGTGTCGAACCGGGCCGGACGACTCCACGAAAGGGGAGTCGTCCGACCCGGATGAGTGAGTTGCTCAGTACCGATCGACGGTCGGCGGTGCGGGGATCGGGTAGCCCGACGCGCCGACGGTCTCGTTGAACGCACGCGCCCACGAACCGTCCGCGATCATCGCCTCGATGGCGTCGTTGATCTTGGCCCGGGTCTCGTCGTCACCCTTGGCCAGGCCGACGCCGTAGCGCTCCTCGGTGAACGGCGCGCCGACCACCTTCAGCTCGCCCGGATACTGCGCCGCGTAGCCGGCGAGGATGATGTCGTCGGTGGTGACGGCGTCGACTGCGCCGTTCCGCAGCGCCTCGACGCAGGCGGAGTACGTGTCGAACTCCTGCAGTTGCACGTCCTTCGCGTACTGGTCCTTCACCTTCTGCGCCGGGGTGGACCCGGTGACGGAGCACAGCTTCTTGCCGCCGTTGAGCGACTCGGGGCCGGTGATGTCGGTGTTGTCGGACTTCACCAGGAGCGACTGTCCGGCGATGAAGTACGGCCCGGCGAAGTCGACCTTCTCCTTGCGGGCGTCGGTGATCGAGTAGGTGGCGACGATGTAGTCGACCTCACCGTTCTGGATCAGCGTCTCGCGCTGAGCCGACGGGGACTCCTTGAACACGATGTTCTCGGGCGCGACACCCAGCTTGCCCGCGATGTACTCGGCCACCTCGACGTCGAAACCGCTGAAGGAACCATCGGGGTTGCGCAGTCCGAGGCCGGGCTGGTCGTACTTGATTCCGACCGTGAGCTTGCCCTCCGACGCGCTCTGGGAGGCGCTCTTCTCTTCACCTCCGCCACAGGCCGATGCGACGACGGCGAGCGCCATGACGCCGATTCCCACACGAATCGAGCGGTTGATCCTCATCGAGTTCCTCCAATTGAAATGACGGGTGTTGCCTGTGGAGCACGGTCGACCGAGAGGGCACCGCGGCGGCGCCCTCTCCGATCAGTGGCTGAGAATCTTGCCGAGAAAGTCCTTCGCGCGCTCGGATTTGGGAGCGGTGAAGAACGTGGCGGGCTCGGAGTCCTCCACGATCTGGCCGTCGGCCATGAAGAGAACACGGTCGCCGGCCTTGCGGGCGAAGCCCATCTCGTGGGTCACCACGAGCATGGTCATGCCTTCCTTGGCGAGCGAGGTCATGACGTCGAGGACTTCGTTGACCATTTCCGGGTCGAGCGCGGACGTCGGCTCGTCGAACAGCATGACCTTGGGGTTCATGGCGAGTGCGCGGGCGATCGCGACACGCTGCTGCTGACCGCCCGACAACTGCGCCGGGTACTTGTCCGCCTGGTTGGCGATGCCGACCCGCTCGAGAAGCTCGTAGGCCTTCTTCTTCGCGTCGGCGCTGCTCTTCTTCCGCACCTTGACCGGTGCCAGCATCACGTTCTCGAGGATCGTCTTGTGGGCGAACAGGTTGAACGACTGGAACACCATCCCCACGTCGGCGCGCAGCGCGGCCAGGGCCTTGCCCTCGGCCGGCAGCACCTTCCCGTCCACGGCGATCTCACCGGAGTCGATGGGCTCGAGGCGGTTGATGGTCCGGCACAGCGTCGACTTCCCGGACCCGGACGGTCCCAGGACGATCACGACCTGCCCCCGAGGAACTTCGAGGTCGATCTCCTGGAGGACGTGGAGGGCGCCGAAGTGTTTGTTCACCGATTTCATCGAGATCATGGACGGGGCCGCGCCCGTGGAGGGCGTCGGCGTCGCGTCGTCGGCTTGCGTCATAGTCGAGACCCTATGTGCTGGGAGCGGGAGCACCGGTCATTTGCTCCGAGAATCCTCGGGATGTCACGGAAACTTTACTGTCCGGCGTCGGTCGTGTGTCCTGACGCACACCGGCCGCGACGAGGCGATTTGGCGCGGGCCGTACCCTGGCATACGTGGACACGATCGACCAGACCCCTCACCGCAGCTATGAGGTGCGCACGTACGGCTGCCAGATGAACGTGCACGACTCCGAGCGGCTGTCGGGGCTCCTCGAGGACGCCGGCTACACGAAGGCGGCCACCGGGCAGTCGCCCGACCTCGTCGTCTTCAACACCTGCGCGGTGCGGGAGAACGCCGACAACAAGTTGTACGGCAACCTGAGCCATCTGGCGCCGGCGAAGGAACAGAACCCCGACATGCAGATCGCGGTCGGCGGGTGCCTGGCGCAGAAGGACCGCGACGTCGTCGTGAAGAAGGCGCCGTGGGTGGACGTCGTGTTCGGCACCCACAACATCGGTTCGCTCCCGGCGCTGCTGGACCGGGCGCGCCACAATCAGCGGGCCGAGGTCGAGATCCTCGACGCGCTCGAGGCGTTTCCGTCGACGCTGCCCGCCAAGCGGGAGTCGGCGTACGCCGGCTGGGTGTCCATCTCGGTGGGATGCAACAACACGTGCACGTTCTGCATCGTCCCCGCCCTGCGCGGCAAGGAAGTCGACCGGCGGCCCGGCGACATCCTGGCCGAGGTGCAGGCCCTGGTGAACGAGGGCGTCGTCGAGGTCACGCTGCTCGGGCAGAACGTCAACGCATACGGCGTCTCCTTCGCCGACCCCGACCAGCCCCGCGACCGCGGCGCCTTCGCCGCGCTGCTGCGCGCGTGCGGCGAGATCGACGGGCTCGAGCGCGTCCGCTTCACGTCCCCGCACCCGGCCGAGTTCACCGACGACGTCATCGAGGCGATGGCCGAGACCCCCAACGTGTGCCCGCAGCTGCACATGCCGCTGCAGTCCGGTTCGGACCGCGTCCTGAAGGCGATGCGCCGCTCCTACCGGAAGTCGCGGTTCCTGGGGATCATCGAGAAGGTCCGCACCGCGATGCCGCACGCGGCGATCACCACCGACATCATCGTGGGCTTCCCCGGTGAGACCGAGGAAGACTTCCAGGACACGCTCGACGTCGTCCGGCAGGCGCGCTTCACCAGCGCGTTCACCTTCCAGTACTCCAAGCGTCCCGGCACCCCGGCAGCGGACATGGACGACCAGCTGCCCAAGGCCGTCGTGCAGGAACGGTACGAACGTCTCATCGCGTTGCAGGAACAGATCACGCTCGAGGAGAACCAGAAGCTCGTCGGCGCCGAGGTGGAACTGCTCGTCGCCGCCGGGGAGGGCCGCAAGAACGCGGAGACCGCACGGATGAGCGGGCGCGCCCGCGACGGGCGGCTCGTCCACTTCCGGCCGGAGGGAAACCTCGACGGAAACGTCCGGCCCGGCGACGTCGTCACCATCGTGATCAGCGCCGCCGCTCCGCACCACCTCGTCGCGGACACCCCGGTCCTGACCCACCGCCGCACCCGCGCAGGCGACTCCTTCGAGAAGGGCGTCACCCCGAAGACCCCGCCGATCGGCGTGGGACTCGGACTGCCGCAGATCGGGGTGCCCGCACCACTACCCGCTCAGATGGGATGCAACGCATGACCCCGCAGTTCGACGACCAGCGCCACGACGACCCGAGTGACGCGAACGAGCCGATCGAGAGCTACCTGAAGGATTTCGACGCCGCCGAGAAGAAGGTGGCCGGTGAGATCGACCCCGGGGCGCGTGCGCTCGTCGTCGCGGTCGCGGTGGTCGTGCTCCTCGGCTCGCTGACGTTGCCGCATTCCGGCATCGCCAACGGCTGGGAGGTGCTGGTGTACGGGGACGACGCCCGCGCGGAGACGATCGCGCTGCCGTCGCGGCTGTTCGTGTGGTTCGAGGTGGTGTTCGGGGTCATCGTGTCGATGCTGGCGCTCGTCACCCGTCGCTGGGCGCTCGCGTGGGTGGCCCTCGCCGGAACCGCCGTGTCCATCGTGTTCGGCATGCTCGCCATCTGGTCGCGGCAGACCCCGGCGCCGGGCGTCGAAGCGGCCGGACCGGGCATCGGCCTGATCATCGGCTGGCTCACCGTCATCGTGCTCACGTTCCACTGGCTGAAGGTGGTCTGGAGCCGGACCGCGCTGCAGCTGGCCGCGGAAGAGGAACGCCGCGCCGCTGCCGCCGAAGCGGAGCGACGCGGCGACTGGGACGTCGGCTGATCGTGCCTACTGGCCGCTGACGGCGCCCTCTGCCGCCTCGGCCCATTCGCGCCACTGCTTGGCCTGGGCGAGGGCGCTCTCGGCGTCCTTCGTCTTGCCCGCCGCAGAGGCCTTGGCGGCCTGCTCCTCGAACTGCGTGACCCGCTCCCGGAACTGCGCGGCCCGGGCGAGCGCCTCCGGGTCGGTGCGGCGCCATTCCTCGTCGGCGGCGTCGCGGACCCGCTTCTCGATGGCCCGCAGCTTGCCCTCGAGGTCGTGCATCCGCTCGCGGGGCACCTTCCCGATGGCGTCCCACTTCTCCTGCAGGTCGCGGAGGGCGGCCCTCGCCCCGTCGATGTCCTTGGACGGATCGATGTGGCCGGCGTTCTTCAGCAACTCCTCCTTGGCGACCGCGTTCTCCTCGAACTCGGCGTCGCGTTCGGAGGACGCGGCGTTGCGGGCGGCGAAGAACACGTCCTGAGCGCCCTTGAACCGCCTCCACAGGTTGTCGTCGGCTTCCCGCGGCGCGCGTCCGGCGGCCTTCCACTCGGCGAGCAGATCGCGGAAGGCTCCGGCCGTGGGACCCCAGTCGGTGGAGTCGGACAGTGCCTCCGCCCGCTCGACGAGTTCTTCCTTCTTGGTCTTGGCGGCGGCGCGCTCACGGTCGAGTTCGGCGAAATGCGCGCCGCGGCGCCGGTTGAACGCCTCCCGCGCCTTGGAATACCGCTTCCACAGGGCGTCGTCGACCTTCCGGTCGATCCCGCGGATCGTCTTCCACTCGTCCAGGATCTCGCGCAACCGGTCGCCGGCGGCCTTCCACTGCGTGGACTCGGCACCGATCTGTTCCGCCTCGGCGGCCAGTTCTTCCTTGCGTTCGGTGTGCGCCTGCCGCGACAGTTCCTTCTCGTGCTTGGCGTGGGCGGCCGCCTCGTCGGATCCGGCGATGATCACGTCGAGTCGCGCGGAGAGCGAGTCGACGTCACCGATCACCGCGGCGGTCGGGAGCGACTCGGCGAGCGCGGTCGCGGCGGCCTTCGTCTTCTTCGCGTCGCCCGCACCGGAATTGAGCCGGGCCTCGAGGAGGGCCACTTCGGTGGCGAGATCGTCGAAGCGCCGACCGAAATGCGCCAGGCCTTCCGCCGCGTCTCCGGCCTGCCACGACCCGATCTGCCGTTCACCGTCCGCGGTCTTCACCCAGGCGGTGCCGTCGTCGTCGACGCGGCCGAACTCGCTCGGATCACTGTGGGCGGGGGCGGCGACGGCGGGGGCGGAGAGGGCATGCGTCGGTGTGGGGTGGGGCTTGGGTGCACCCGGTTTCGCGGCCGCGCCCGGCTTCGGGACGCTGGGCTTCGGTGTGTCGTGCTGCTGAGCGGCAGGCTCCACGGCGGGCTTCGCGTCGCTGCTGTCGGTCATCGGTTCCTCATCTCTGCCGCGCGTCACGGCTGCCTGAACGCAATACTGGCTCCATACGACCCGGGACGGGTGCTGGCTCCATTCAACCCGGTACGGGCCCTGTGGACTATTGAATCAGGTCGGACGGTCCGTGTTGGTACCGATTGACGGCAGTGCCCGAATCGGATGTCGGGTCCGTGCCCGCGGTCGACTAGCGTGACTGTGTGTTCACCGCCGCCATCCTCGTGCCGTCCCCACCGCTGCTGGTACCCGAACTGACCGGGGCGGCCGCTGCGGAGACGGCGCCGCTGCGGGACGCGGTCCAGGCGGCCGCGAAGGCATTGTCCGCGATCGCCACCGAATGGGTGGCGATCGGCGCGGCGCCCACCGCGGTGGAGGTGCCGGCCGACGCTCAGGGCACCTACCGCGGCTACGGCGTCGACGTGCGGGTCACACTGCGGCCCGGTCCCGCCGGCGAACCCGACCCGGACCTGCCGCTCGCGGCGCTGACGGCCGGGTGGATCCGGGGAGCGTGCGCGCCGGACGCCGTCGTCGACGCGCGGATCCTCGCCGCCGACCTGTCGCCGCAGCAGTGCGCCGCGTACGGCGCAGAATTGCGCGCGTTTCTGGACCGGGACCCCGAGCCGCGCGGGCTGGTGATCGTCGCGGACGGGGCGAACACCCTCACCGCGAAGGCACCGGGCGCGTTCGACCCCCGCGCGGAAGGCGTGCAGGCCCGTGTCGACGCGGCCCTCGACACCGGCGACCGGGAGGCGCTGCTCGCCCTCGACCCCGCCGAATGCGCCGCCCTCGGCATCGGCGGGCGCGTCCCGTGGCAGGTCCTCGCCGGCGTGTTCGACGCTGCGCCCGCCTCCTGCCGGACGCTGTACAGCGCGGCGCCCTACGGAGTGGGCTACCACGTGGGGGAGTGGCGTCCGTGACCTCACCCGTGCCGATCGCCGTCGTCGGACCGACCGCCACCGGAAAGTCGGATCTCGCGCTGGACCTGGCGGAACGCCTCGGCGGCGAAATCGTCAACATCGACGCCATGCAGCTGTACCGGGGCATGGACATCGGCACCGCCAAACTCGCCCCGGCCGAACGCCGCGGAATTCCGCATCACCAACTCGACGTGCTCGACGTGACGCAGACGGCCACCGTCGCGAACTATCAGCAGGCCGCGGTCCGCGACGTGGAGGCGATCGCCGCCCGCGGCGCCGTGCCGGTCATCGTCGGCGGATCGATGATGTATGTGCAGTCGCTGCTCGACGAGTGGAGCTTCCCCGCCACCGACGCGTCGGTACGGGCGCGGTGGGAAGCCGTCCTCGCCGAGAAGGGCGTCGCGGCCGTCCACGCCGAGCTGAGCCGGGTGGATCCCGACGCCGCCGCGTCGATCCTCCCCACCGACGGCAGGCGCCTGGTCCGGGCCCTCGAAGTCGTCGAGATCACGGGCAGGCCGTTCGCGGCGTCCGCCCCGCGCATCGGCGAACCGCGCTGGGGCACACACATCGTCGGCGTCGACCGCGACACCGCCGCACTCGACGACCGGATCCGGCTCCGCACCCGGCTGATGTTCGAACAGGGACTCGTCGACGAGGTGCGCGGGCTGATCGACGTGGGACTGCGGGAGGGCGTCACCGCGCCCCGGGCCATCGGCTACGCACAGGTCCTCGCCTGGCTCGACGGCGAATACGACCTGGCCGAGGCGGAGGAACGCACGTTCATCGGCACCCGGCGCTACGTGCGCAGGCAACGGTCCTGGTTCCGCCGCGACCCCCGCATCCACTGGGTCGACGGAAACACCCCCGACCTCGCGGACGCCACGATCCGCACCCTCGACGAGACGCGAACACTGGGAGAACGATGAGCCGAACACCGTCCGCACGGCACCGTCCGGCCTCGTCCGTGCTGGTGACCACCCGCAACGCCCGCTTCCAGCAATGGCAGTCGTACCTCACCAACCGTGCCAAACGGACGAAGGCGGGACGCTTCCTGATCCAGGGTGTGCGCCCCCTCAACCTCGCCCTGGAACACGACTGGCCGATCGAATCGCTGCTGCACCGCATCGACGGCCCACCGCTGTCCGACTGGGCGCGGGAACTACTCGCGACCCGATCCGTCGAACAGATCGGTGTCAGCGCCGAACTGATGGCCGAACTCGGCGAGAAGACCGACACCGCGCCGGAACTGATCGCGGTCGCGAAGACCCGCGCCCCGCGACTGAAGGACCTGCGGCTGCAGTCCGTCCCCCTGATCGTCGTATTCGACCGGCCCACCTCGCCCGGAAATCTGGGCACCCTCGTCCGCTCCGCCAACGCGTTCGGCGCCGACGCGGTCGTCGTGGTCGGCCACGGCGCCGACCCGTTCGACCCCCGGAGCGTCCGCGCCTCCACCGGATCGCTCTTCGCGATGCCCGTCGTCACCGTGTCCTCCGTCGACGAGATCCTCGCGTTCCGCGACGCCCGGCGAGCGTCCGGAACCGAACTGCACATCGTCGGGACGGACGAGACCGGTTCCGTCACCATCGACGCCCACGACTTCGGTGGCGGCACCGTGCTCGTGATCGGCAACGAGACCCGCGGGATGAGCGCCGCGTGGCGAGGCGCCTGCGACACGGTCGTCAACATCCCGATCGGGGGCGCGGCCAGTTCCCTCGGTGCTCCCTCCGCCGGCGCCGTCGCCCTCTACGAAATCGCCCGGCAGCGCAGATGAACCGCTCCGCGGCAGCGCAGATGAACCGCTCCGCGGCAGCGCAGATGAACCGCTCCGCGGCAGCGCAGATGAACTGCACTCCCTCGGCGGTTGGTTAGAGTGGTGCGCATGGATTTCAGCAAGGGACACGGCACCGAGAACGACTTCGTGGTCCTCCCGGATCCCGACGTCCGCATCGATCTGTCCGCCCCGCGTGTGACGGCGCTGTGCGATCGCAGGCGTGGACTCGGCGCCGACGGAATCCTGCGCGTCGCCAAGGCCGGTGCGCTGGCCGCTGCCGGCGTGCTCGCCGAACTCCCGGACGGCACGTCCGAGGACGACTGGTTCATGGACTACCGCAACGCCGACGGGTCCATCGCGGAAATGTGCGGCAACGGTGTCCGCGTCTTCGCCCACTACCTCCGGTCGACCGGCCTCGAGACGCGCGACGAGTTCGTGGTCGGCAGCCGGGCCGGCGGCAAACCGGTGATCGTGCACTCGGCCGACGGCTCCGTCGGCGAGGTCACCGTCGACATGGGGGTGGTGCGGGATCTGGGAACGAGCGCCGCGACCATCGACGGCAAAGTGTTCAACGGCATCGGCATCGACGTCGGCAATCCGCACCTGGCGTGTGTCGACGCGCATCTCACGGCGGCCTCCCTGTCGGCCCTCGACCTGACGGCCGCACCCGGCTTCGATCCCGGTTTCTTCCCGCACGGCGTCAACGTGGAGATCCTCACCCGCATCGATTCCGGCGCCGTGGACATGCGGGTGCACGAGCGCGGGGTCGGCGAGACCCGGTCGTGCGGCACCGGCACGGTGGCCGCGGCCACCGCCGCGCTGCGCTTCGACGGCGCCGATTCCGGTGAGGTGAATGTCCGCATTCCCGGAGGTCAGGTCACGGTCGCGCTGTCCAGGGGCCGGGCGACGTTGCGCGGACCGTCCGTCCTGGTGGCGTCCGGGAACCTCGACGACAACTGGTGGAACGGCCTTGCCTGATCGCCCTGCGCGAAATGCACGTGCACGCCCTCGACATTCCGTGGGATCATGAGGGTGTATGACGAAAACACATCGCACAGAAGAATCGCCGATCTCCGACTCCACTGAGTTCGCCTACGACGACGGGCGCCCTTCGGTCGGCGAGATGCAACTCGAGGACCGCAGCGCGCTGCGCCGGGTTGCCGGGCTCTCCACCGAGCTCACAGACGTCACCGAAGTCGAATACCGGCAGTTGCGCCTCGAACGCGTGGTGCTCGTCGGTGTCTGGACCCAGGGAACCGCGGCGCAGGCCGAATCCAGCATGGCCGAGCTCGCCGCACTGGCCGAGACCGCCGGATCGGAAGTCCTCGAGGGCCTCGTCCAGCGGCGGGACAAACCCGACGCGGCCACCTACATCGGTTCCGGCAAGGCCGAGGAACTCCGCGAGGTCGTCCTCTCGACCGGCGCCGACACCGTCATCTGCGACGGTGAACTCACCCCCGCGCAGCTCACCGCGCTGGAGAAGGTCGTCAAGGTCAAGGTCATCGACCGGACCGCCCTCATCCTCGACATCTTCGCCCAGCACGCCACGTCCAGGGAGGGCAAGGCGCAGGTGGCGCTGGCCCAGATGGAATACATGCTGCCCCGACTGCGCGGCTGGGGTGAATCGATGTCCCGGCAGGCGGGTGGTCGCGCCGGAAGCAACGGCGGCGTGGGTCTGCGTGGTCCCGGTGAGACCAAGATCGAGACGGACCGCCGTCGTATCCGTGAGCGGATGGCCAAGCTGCGTCGCGAGATCAAGGGCATGAAGGCCGCCCGCGACACCAAACGCACCAGGCGACTGCGCAGCGAGACCCCGTCCATCGCGATCGTCGGCTACACGAACGCCGGCAAGTCGAGCCTGCTCAACGCGTTGACCGGGTCCGGGGTGCTGGTGCAGAACGCGCTGTTCGCCACCCTCGATCCCACCACCCGCCGGGCGGCGCTGGACGACGGCCGCGAATACGTCCTCACCGACACCGTCGGGTTCGTGCGGCATCTGCCGACGCAGCTGATCGAGGCGTTCCGCTCGACGCTCGAGGAAGTGACGGACGCGGATCTGCTGCTGCACGTCGTCGACGGTTCCGATCCGCTGCCCACGGATCAGATCAAGGCCGTCCACGAGGTGATCACCGAGGTGATCCGGGAGAACGACGCCGCGGCACCGCCCGAGCTCATCGTGGTGAACAAGATCGACGCCGCCGACCCGGTCACCTTGACCCAGCTGCGTGGCCTGCTGCCCGGTGCGTCGTTCGTCTCCGCCCGGACCGGGGAGGGCATCGCCGAGTTGCGTGCACATCTGAGCGACGTCCTGGTCCGCCCGGAGATCGAGGTCAGCGTTCTCCTCCCGTACAACCGGGGCGATCTGATGGCCCGGATCCACTCGGACGGTCAGATCCTCGACTCCTCCCACGAGGAGGACGGCACACGCGTCCACGCGCGGGTGCCCGAAGCGCTGGCGTCGGCACTGGTCGAGTACAGCGGCAGTGCCTGATCGCTCACGGTGGTCCGCCCGCGTGGCGGTCGCCGTGCTCGCGACGTGCGCACCGCTCGCCGCGGCGGGAACCGGATTCGCCGAGCCGTTCTTCCGCGACCAGACCGCCGTCGACGCGTCGGAGTTCGGTCCGCTGTGCACTCCCGACGATTCCGCGGTCGGCACCCCGGACGAGGCCTCGCTCGAGGAGCTGTCGGGGCTCGTGTCGGCCGGCGGGCTGCTCTACGCGGTCGGCGACAGCGGGTCCGACCGCGCGGTCGCGGTGATGGACGGGAACTGCGCCGTACAGCGCTGGCTTCCGCTGCCGGTCGATCCGTACGACGTCGAGGACATGGCCTCCGGCTCCGACGGCCGGCTGTGGCTGGCCGACACCGGCGACAACGGACGCCGGCGCGAGACGGTGGCGTTGATCGCGATGGACCGTGATACGGGCGCGGGAGAACTGCATCGGCTGACGTATCCGGACGGCCCCCACGATGCCGAGACCGTCCTCGTCCAGCGCGACGGCACCCCGCTGATCGTCACGAAGGAAGTGTTCGGGGCGGGCAACGTGTACCGGCCCGTCGGGGGTGTCGCCGTGGGCGATCTCGCGAGCCCCGGCCCGACCCCGCTGGAGAAGGTCGGAACGCTGGACGTCTCGGCGACGAACGGCGTCGACGACGCGACCACCGGCAGCGGCACCACGGCCCCGGCCGTGCATTCGACGATGTTCACCGGCGGGGCCGTGTCCGCCGACGGGACCGTCGCCGCCGTGCGCAGCTACTCCGATGTGTTCCTGTTCTCCGCCCCGGACGGCGACCTGGCGGCGGCGTTCGCGGCCGGACCCGCCGTGCGCGCCCACGTGCCGGAGCAGCCGCAGGGGGAGTCGGTCGCGTTCACAGAGAACGGCGACCTGTTGATCGCCTCCGAGGCCCGGGAGGGACCCGTTCCACCGATTCGGGTGCTGCCCGGGGCGGTGTCGAGGGTGCAGGATCAGGCCCGTGCCCAGGCCGTTTCGGACGAGGCGTCGACGCAGTCGCCGGGAACGGCGTGGGGGATCGGCGTCGCCGGCGGCGTGGTCGTGCTCGCCGTGGTCGCCGGCTCTCTCGTCCGCCGTCGTGCCCGATAGGTCTGATTTGCGAGAAATGTTGCGAGCCTGATTCTTTCGGTGGGTGACGCGGTGTGAATACTGTGCGCTGTGCAGGCCCACGAGTTGTTGTCGCGTATCGCCCACCTGTCGCTCGAGCACGGTCGCGCCCGGGCCGCGTCGACGGCGGCCGTGATGGTGGGCCTCGTCGTGTTGCTCGCAGTGACTCGTTCCGCCAGACGTCCGGTCGTCGGCGCAGCGGCGGTCGCGGTGCCCGTGACCGCCGTGATCGGAGGCGCCGTGTGGGCGGCGTACCGTCCGCTGCCCAACCAGATACCCCTCACCGGGTACATCTGGATCTGGCTCGCCGTCGGAATCCTCGTCTTCGCCGCGGCGCTCCTGCTCCGGAAACCCGGAGTCCGGCGGGCCGGGGTGATCGCTGTCGCGGCTGCCGCAGCCGCGGCCGCGGCGGTGGGCCAGGTCAACGCGGAGGTCGGCGTCTTCCCGACCGTCGGCTCGCTGGTGGGGCACCGTCCACCGACGAGCGTGCAGCCGGTGTCGTTCGGTGACGTCCCCGGGTTCGAGGACGCGGTGCAGTCGGGGACCCCGCTGGACTCGGCGTGGACACGTCCGGTGCGCACACCCGGCTCCGGTGTGGTGACGGAAGTGGAGATCCCGGGCACCGAATCCGGATTCGCGGCCCGGCCGGCCGTGCTGTACCTGCCGCCGGCGTACCTGACGTCGCCCCGGGCGGTGCTCCCCGTCCTGGTGATGATCGCGGGACAGCCGGGGCGGCCCCAGGACTGGTTCAGCAGCGGACGACTGGGATCCACCGTGGACGCGTATGCCGCACGGCACGACGGACTCGCACCGGTCGTCGTGGTGATCGACGCGCTGGGCTCGCAGGACGCGAATCCGCTGTGCCTCGATTCGGCGCTCGGCAACGCCGCCACCTACGTGGCCCGCGACGTGCCCGCCTGGATCGAGACGTCCCTGCAGGTGTCGCACGATCCGGCACAGTGGGCGATCGGCGGATTCTCCTACGGCGGGACCTGCTCGATCCAGCTGGCGGTGAACTATCCGCGGATCTTCCCGACCTTCCTCGATTTCCTCGGTCAGGACGAGCCCTCGCTCGGCGATCACGCGGGGACGGTCGCGGCGACATTCGGCGGCGACGAGCACGCGTTCGCGGCGGTCAATCCGGCTGACGTGCTGAAGACACGACAGTTCCCGGAGTTGACCGGGGTGTTCGTGGCCGGGGCCGCCGACGACGAATACCGCCCGCAGCAGCAGCGGATGTTCGCTGCCGCGCGGGCGGCCGGTCTGAACGTGCGGTACTACGAGCTTCCCGGTGGCCACGAGGGCGCCACCTGGAGTGCGGCACTCGAACGCGAGATGGACTGGACCGGCCGTCAGCTGGGGCTCACCAGCTGACGGGCCGGGTACCGGTCAAGCGTCGAGATCGGCCGCCACGAGCTGCGCGACCTTCTCGACGGCGTCGGCGTCGTCGCTGGTCACGGTGACGTCGGTGCCCTTGGTGGCGCCGAGCGTCATGATGAGCAGTGCGGAACCGGCGTCCACGGGTTCACTGTCCGCCACGGCCAGCGTGACGGGCACACCGGCGGCGGCAACCGCTTCGGCGATGACGGCGGCGGGACGGGCGTGCAGGCCGATGGACGAACCGACGGCGACTGTGGTGCTGGGCATGGACTCTCTCCTCTGTCGGTGGGGTTGGTGCGGGTCGAGCGGGGCGATCTGTTTCTCTTACGCTGCGACTGTCGCAACGTCGGGGTCGAGTTCGGCGTCGGACGCGCCGGGCTTGATGAATTCCTTCGCACCGACGACGCACAGGGCGGCGACGACGACACCGGCGGCCAGCGACACCAGGAACCACAGCAGGTTGCCGATGGCGAAGAAGACGAAGATTCCGCCGTGCGGTGCGCTGAGGGTGACGTCGAACGCCATGATCAGGGCGCCGGTGACGGCGCCGCCGGCCATCATCGAGGGGATGACGCGCAGCGGGTCGGCGGCGGCGAACGGAATGGCGCCTTCCGAGATGAACGCCGAGCCGAGGAGCCAGGCCGCCTTGCCGTTCTCCCGTTCCGCCTCGCTGAACAGGCTGGGACGCAGGACGGTCGATGCGAGGGCCATCGCCAGCGGCGGGACCATGCCCGCAGCCATCACGGCCGCCATGATCCGCAGCGAGGCGGGGTCGTTGACGTTGAGGCCGGCCACCGCGAACGCGTATGCGGCCTTGTTGACCGGGCCTCCGAGGTCGAAGCACATCATCAGTCCGAGGATGATGCCGAGGAAGATGACGGAGCTGCCGGACAGTCCGTTGAGCCAGTCCGTCAGGCCGTTCGTGATCGCGGCGAGCGGTCGGCCGAGGACCAGGAACATGAGTGCGCCGACGATCAGCGTCGCGAACAGCGGGATGATCACCACGGGCATCAGGCCGCGCAACCACTGGGGCACCGGGATCCGGCTGATCCACAGCGCGACGATACCGGCGATCAGACCGCCGACGAGGCCTCCGATGAATCCGCCGCCGACGAAGACCGCCACCGCACCCGCGGTGAAGCCCGGCGCCAGGCCGGGCCGGTCGGCGATCGCGAAGGCGATGTAACCGGCCAGCGCGGGGACGAGGAAGCTGAACGCCAGCGAACCCAGCTGGAACAGCACGGCGCCCAGGTACGTCGTCAGGCCACCGTCGGGGAGTTGGCCGAGGGAGTTGTTGAGGACGATGTCCTCCGCGGGACCGGAGATCTCGTAGCCGCCGAGCAGGAACCCGAGGGCGATCAGCAGACCACCCGCGGCGACGAACGGGATCATGTAACTGACACCGGTGAGCAGCACCTGACGCAGGTGGGTGCCCCAGCCGACCGACCCGGCCGGCTCGTCCGCGGCACTGCCCGCGCTCCCCGCGTCCACGGTCGCCGCGGACGGGTTCATGCCCGCGCGCAGCGCCTCGGTGATCATGGTGTCGGGTTCGTTGATCGCGCGCTTGACGCCCGACGCCACCACCGGCTTGCCTGCGAAGCGCTCCTTGCCCTTCACCCCGACGTCGGTGGCGAAGATGACGGCGGACGCGCCCGCGATCACTCCGGGTGCCAGCGGTGTACTTCCGCTCGAACCCTGCGTCTCCACGTGAACGACGACGCCCGCGCGTTCGCCGGCGGCGACGAGCGAGTCGGCCGCCATGTACGTGTGGGCGATGCCGGTCGGGCAGGCCGTGACCGCGACGATGTGCTTCGGCCCCGCCTCGGGCTCCGGTTCCTTCTCCGGGGCGACCGGTTCGGGCGTCGTTGCCGGAGCCGGGGCAGCAGCCGCGGCCGCAGCGGCGGCGGGTGCTGCAGTGGCCGTCGCGGCAGCAGGTGCGGCGGCGGGCGCGGGGGCCAGGACGTCGTTGACCAGGGTGACGATCTCGGCGGGGGTCTTCGCATCACGCAGGGCGCCGACGAAGGCCGGGCGTACCAGCGCCCGGGCGAGCGAGGACAGCAGCTTCATGTGCTCCGCGCCCGCACCCTCGGGTGCGGCGATGAGGAACACCAGATCGGCGGGTCCGTCGGGGGCGCCGAAGTCGACCTTCGGGGCGAGCCGGGCGAATCCGAGAGACGCCGCCACGACGGCCTCCGAGCGGCAGTGCGGGATCGCGATCCCGCCGGGAAGTCCTGTCGCCGATTGTGATTCACGCGCCAGCGCGGCATCGCGGAGAGCGTCCGCTTCGGTGGCGCGACCGGCGTCCGCGAGACGCTGGGAGAGCGCGGAGATCACGTCCTCCTTGGAGGCTCCGAGGTCGGTGTCCAGGGAGATCAGATCTTCGCTGATGATCTGCGGCCCCGAATCGCGGTCGGGTGTCGAGTGAGACATGGTGTTTCCTTCTGGTTCAGGCCGGATCGGGGGCGGGGGAGCTGAGGGCGGTGACGGTGACGGCGTCGATGTCGACGTGTTCGGGGGTCGGCAGGGTGGTGCCCGGGAGGGCGGCCGCCGCGCTGCCGTAGGCAACGGCGGATCGGAGGCAGTCCGCGGGCGACGCGCCGGAGATCTGCGCTGCCAGGTAGCCCGCCAGCGAGGAGTCGCCGGCGCCGACGGTGCTGCGGGCGACGATCGGTGGTGGCGTGGCCCACCAGGCGCCGGCCTCCGTCACGAGAACGGCGCCCGCGGCGCCGAGCGTGGCGAGGACGGCTTCGACCCCACGGTCCACGAGTTGCCTGCCCGCGTGGGCGGTGGCCGTCGGGTCTCCCAGCAGCGCGGACTCCTCGAGCAGGTGCCCGTCGGCGCCGGTGAGTTGCGCGAGTTCCTCGCTGTTCGGTTTCACGAGGTCGGGGCAGGCCGCCGGGAACCGGTCCGCGAGTGCGAGCAGCGGGGCGTCCGAGGTGTCGACGGCGACCCGGCAGGAGGCCGAACGCAGCGCCTCGACGAGCGTGGCGTACCAGTCGGTGGGGATGCCCGGGGGTAGGGAACCGGACAGCACCACCCATTCGGCCCGGGACCCGCGTTCGATGATCTCCGACTGCAGATCGGCGAGGGATCCGGCCGACATCGTGACACCGGGTTCGTTGATCTTGGTGGTGGTGCCGTCGGGTTCGGTGATGGTGATGTTCGTGCGTGCCGAACCGGACGTCGCCACGGTCACGTGCTCGATCCCGTGCTCGGACAGGGCGGTGAGCAGGGGGTCGCCCGCGTTGCCGGGCAGCACCGCAACCGCGTCGACACCGGCGGACGTGAGCGCGCGGGCGACGTTGACGCCCTTGCCTCCGGGGTCGCTGTGGGTCGCGGCTGCGCGTAGGACGGTTCCCCGTTCGAGGCGCCCGAGCAGGTTGACGGTGCGGTCGATGCTCGGATTGGCGGTCAGCGTGACGATCATGCGATCACCACCTCGATTCCCTGGTCGTGGAAGTGGGCTCGGTCTGCGGGCGTGATGTCGGCGTCGGTGACGAGGATGTCGACGCTGTGGATGGGGGCGAAGCTCACGAGGTGCTCACGGCCGACCTTCGACGAGTCGGCGACCACGACGACGTGATTGGCGCAGCGGACCATCGCACGCTTCACGGCGGCCTCCTCGGTGTCCGGTGTGGACAGGCCGTGGCCGACGCTGAGCGCATTGGTGCCGATGAACGCGACGTCGACGCGGAGGACGTCGAGGATGCGCAGCGCCTCCTCGCCGACGGCGGCCTGCGTGATCCCGCGGACCCGGCCGCCGAGCATGTGGAGGGTCACCGAGTTGAGTCCGGCGAGCCGGGCCGCGATCGGCACCGAGTTGGTGATCACGGTGAGGTCCAGATCGGACGGCAGTTCCGGGATGATGCGCCCGGTGGTGGTTCCCGCGTCGAACAGCACGCTGCCACCGGACGGCGGTAGGTAGGCGGCGGCGCGCTTGGCGATCCGATCCTTCTGCTCGGCGCGGGTGTGATCGCGCTCCGTCATGCCGGGTTCGGTGACGGTGAGGGAACCGGCAGGGACCGCGCCGCCGTGCACGCGACGGATGTGGCCGAGGCGTTCGAGCAGCGCGAGGTCGCGGCGCACGGTCTCGGTGGTGACGCCGAAGGTGTCGGAGAGGTCGGCGACCGACATGCGCCCCCGCTGCGAGATCAGCGTGGTGACCGCTTGCTGGCGTTCTTCCGGATACACCGTGACCCCGTTCCTGTTCTCGTCGATGAAGTGTTCGGTGACGAGATCCGTTATGGTCTGCATCACACGAAATGTTGTGTCATGTTGTTTTACGCCCGAGTGTGTTGACATGTCAAGAGTTGAGAGTAATCTCCGTCACATAGTCGATTCGCATTTCCGATTGTGTGACGACAGAACGAGCCGGCCAGGAGGACCCGATGACCGAAGACCGTGAAATCGTGCGAGGTACGCCGGTGGTACCGGGCATTGCCTACGCGCCGGTGATCTGGCCGGCCCCGCGGCCGGAGGTCGCACCCGGATCCGCCCGGATCGACGAGGCGTCGCGCGACGCGGAGAAGGTCCGCTTCGAGGAAGCGGCCGCCGTGGTGTCGCAGCGACTCCGCGACCGCGCGGCGAGCGTCTCCGGCGCCGCGGCAGAGGTGCTGCAGGCGAACGCGGCGATGGCCGCAGACCGCGGCTGGCTCGGTGCGGCGCAGAAGCTGATCGCCGGCGGAACCCCGGCCGGGGAGGCGGCAGCGGAGGCCACCGAGCAGTTCGTCACCCTGTTCACCAAGATGGGTGGGCTGATGGCCGAACGCGTGACCGACCTGCGCGACATCCGCGACCGCGTCGTCTCCGAACTCCTCGGCCTGCCCGAGCCGGGCATCCCCGTGCCCACGACCCCGTCGATCCTCTGCGCCCAGGACCTCGCGCCCGCCGACACCGCCGGTCTCGATCCCGAGCTGATCGTCGGACTCGTGACCGTTCTCGGCGGCCCGACGAGCCACACCGCGATCATCTCGCGGCAGCTGGGCATCCCGTGTGTCGTCGCGGTGCGTGATCTCGAATCCGTCGTCTCGGGCACCCCCGTCCTCCTCGACGGCTCGGTGGGCGAACTCGTGATGGAACCGGACCCCGTCGAGGCCCGCGCCGCCGTGGAGCACGGGCGCGCCGAACGGCTCCGCATCCAGTCCTGGGAAGGGCCGGGCCGCACCAGCGACGGGCACGCCGTCTCGATTCTGGCCAACGTGCAGGACGGGGCCGGGGCGCGGTCGGCGTCCGGGACCGCCGCCGAGGGCGTCGGACTGTTCCGCACCGAGTTGTGCTTCCTGGACCGCGATTCCGAGCCCGGCGTCGACGAGCAAGCCGAGATCTACGGCGAGGTGCTCGACGCGTTCGCGGGCCGGAAAGTGGTGATCCGGACCCTCGACGCGGGATCGGACAAGCCGCTGCGCTTCGCCAACCACGCCGACGAGGCGAACCCCGCGCTGGGGGTCCGCGGCATCCGCATCGCCGAACAGAACCCGGGCATCCTCAGCAGGCAACTCGACGCCGTCGCCGCCGCGGCGAAGCAGACGCAGTCGCAGCCGTGGGTGATGGCGCCGATGATTTCGACTCCCGCCGAGGCTGAATCGTTCGCGGCCGAGGTCCGCGCCCGCGGTCTCGTGCCCGGGGTCATGGTCGAGGTGCCTGCCGCGGCGCTACTAGCTGACCGCCTCCTGCGTCACGTCGACTTCCTGTCCATCGGCACGAACGACCTCGCGCAGTACACGATGGCCGCCGACCGGATGTCGTCCGATCTGGCGTCGCTCACCGACCCCTGGCAGCCGGCCGTTCTCGCGCTCGTCGCGCGCACGGCCGAGGCCGGCGTCGCGGCGGGCAAGCCGGTCGGCGTCTGCGGCGAGGCCGCCGCCGACCCGCTGCTCGCCTGCGTCCTGATCGGACTCGGTGTCACGTCGCTGTCCTGCGCGGGCGCCGCCGTGTCCGGTGTGGGGGCGAAGGTGGGATCGGTCACGCTGGACGACTGCCGCCGGGCCGCCGAGGACGTGCTCGCCACGAGCGATCCCGCGGAGGCGCGGGCCGCGGCGGTACGAGTGTTGGGCGCGTAGTCGACCGCCGGATTCCGGCCACTCACCGCCCGATGGGCTCGAGGAATTCCGTCCTCGAGCCCAGCTCTCAGGTCGTCACTGTGTCGAGTGAGTCGTAGTCCGGTGACGCGAGCAGGCTGTGGAGCTGGCGCCGGCGAACTCCCATATTTCCGCCGTCGAACAGCGGCAGCACGATCGCGTCTTGCAGGAGCCCTGCGAGAGGCAGGTTGTGGTTGTAACTGTCGATACCGACGACGCGCATGAGGTCGGTGATGACCTTCACCGCGGTCTCGGAGCCGTAGATCTTCGCCTGCACAGCCAGTTCGAGGGCACTGGGCAGTTCGTGGTCGAGCGCATTGCAGGCCTTCCAGCTCAGGTACCGGGCGGTCTCGATCGCGATCTTCGCGTCGGCGAGCGCATACCCGACCGCCTGATGTTCGATTATCGGCACCCGGCCGGCGCGCCGCTCACGCTTGGCGAACGCGAGGGTGAAGTCGAAGGCTGAACGCATGAGTCCCACGCCGAAGATTCCGACGAGGGCAGCGGTGCCGGCGAAACTCGCCTCGACCAAGGCCTTGCCGCCGCCGACCTCGCCGAGGACGTTCTCGCGCGGAACCCGAACATTTTCGAAGTGGAAGCGCGGGGTGAGATGCCCTCGGTGGCCCATCGTCTCGAAGTTCTCGTCGGATACGAAGCCATGGTCGGGTGTAGGCACGAGAAGGACGGACAGCGAGTGGTCGGCGGCCGCTCGGGTCTGGGGATTTGGATCGGTGCGGCACACCACCGTGAGAATGTCCGCGCCCTTCGAGTCCCAGCCGGTTGCGCTGCTGATCCATTGCTTCGCGCCGTTGATCACCCACTGATCGCCGTCGAGTACCGCGGTGGTGCGGGTCCCTTCAGCCGGCACAGGTTCGTCGAAGTTGGCGATCCCGCCCGGCTCGCTGTGGCAGAAGGCGGCGAGCGGGGCGCCGGTGCCGGACAGGAAGGGGCGCAATGTCTGCTGGACTTGGTCGGGGCTGCCGGCGTTGAGGACGGGGAGCAGCCCGAGTAGTGAGGCGAACAGCGTCAGCGACACGTTCGCATCGACTGCGTAGAACTCCTCGGCGATCAACGCCAGGTCGACCATCCCGTTACCCTCTCCGCCCGCGGGCGCGGGGATGACCTTGCGAAGCCACCCCTGTGCGACAACGTCTTCGTAGGCAGGGCGGGTGGCGAGGAATCTCTCTTCGGCCGTGGGCAGATGGCGAATCGTCTTGCCGACGTCTGCCAATGCCTTACCGGCGAAATCGCGGGCCGAGAGTTGGAGCTCACGCTGCTGTGAGGTCAACGTGAAGTCAATGGCCATGATGTTCGTCTCCTGTGGGTCGAGTACGCAGCAGCGCGGCATCGCGCAGTATCGCTGGGATCCGGCGGGCGGCCACTCGAATCGGCCACCGCTGTGTGAGCGACGTCACTCATCATGCGTCGATCGGAACGTCGGTGTCTTGTCGGTTTACGCACGACTGTTGCCGTGGAGCGAACGAGTAGGCAATCGAGCGCGCGGGGTGAATGTCGCCGAATCGGTGGATCCGGTCCCGGCGGCGCGAAACTCCCAGATCGTGCCTACTATTGGCGAACTGTGACGAAAAGAGAAACAGACGCCCCCGACGGTCCGGTCGGCGGCTCTGACGGCCCGTCCGCTACCACGCGCGCGTTCGGGTGGACGCTGCACGGCGACGGCAGGCGGATCAGCGAGGGCGAGGTGGTCGCTCCCGGCGAGCGCCTCACCTGGCCGCGCACAGTCGGAATCGGGATGCAGCACGTCATCGCGATGTTCGGCGCCACCCTCCTGGTGCCGACGATCACCGGGTTCCCGGTCACCACGACCCTGCTGTTCTCGGGTATCGGGACGGCCCTGTTCCTGCTCATCACACGCGGACGCATCCCCAGCTACCTGGGGTCGTCGTTCGCATTCATCGCGCCGCTGACGGCGTCGCAGAGTTCCGGTCCCGCAGCGCAACTCGGCGGTGTCGCGGCCGCAGGTCTGCTGCTGCTCGTCATCGGTGTCGCGGTGAAACTGGCCGGGTCGCGGGTCATCGACGCGGTGATGCCGCCGGTCGTCACCGGCGCCGTGGTGGCGCTGATCGGGCTCAATCTCGCACCCACCGCGGTGGATTCGTTCGAGTCACAACCACTGATCGCCGGGGTCACCCTGCTCGCGATCCTGCTCGTGACCGTCCTCGGCCCGGGGTTGCTGGGCCGCCTCGGCATCCTCGTCGGCGTCGTCGTCGGCTGGGTGTTCGCCGCCGTGATCGGCGGTCTCGCGGAGGAGCGGGTGACGGCACTGCGGGACGCGGCCTGGTTCGGTGTGCCCGAACTGCGGGGACCGACGTTCGAATGGTCCGTGATCGCGCTGACCCTGCCGGTGGTGATCGTCCTGATCGCCGAGAACGTCGGCCACGTCAAGGCGGTGTCGGCCATGACGGGTCGGTCCCTCGACGACGTCGCCGGCAATGCGCTCGTCGCGGACGGACTGGCCACCACCCTCGCCGGGTTCGGTGGCGGGTCCGGCACCACCACCTACGCCGAGAACATCGGCGTGATGGCCGCGACGCGGGTGTACTCCACCGCTGCCTACTGGGTCGCGGCCGCCACGGCCGTGGTTCTCGCGTTCTCACCGAAGTTCGGAGCCCTCGTGTTCACCGTGCCTAACGGTGTCATCGGCGGCGCCACTCTCGTGCTGTACGGACTGATCGGCGTCCTCGGTGTGCGCATCTGGATGGACGCCGAGGTCGACTTCACCGACCCCGTGAATCTCACTGTGGTCGCCGCCGCGCTCGTCGCCGGCATCGGCGACCTGACTTTGACGATCGGATCGGTGGAACTCGGCGGCATTGCGTGGGGTTCGGTGGGCATCCTCGTCGCCTACCCGGTGATGCGCTGGCTCGCGGGGTTCCGCAAGCGCTGACACCGGTGACCGGATGGGTCACGAATCCCGATCACCTGGGTCATTCACCCCGTACTTCCCCGCCTCTACCGTCGAACCAGACGTATCTCGAACGAGACGTAACAGACAGTTGATACGAGGAGTCGGCGTGGAGCGCACCCTGTTCGAACCGGAGCACGAACTGTTCCGGGAGTCGTACCGCAAGTTTCTCGCACAGCACGCCGAGCCGAACCACGCCAAGTGGGAAGAGCAGAACATCGTCGACCGCAGCCTGTGGGTGGAGGCCGGAAAGCAGGGCTTCCTCGGCATGGCCGTGCCGGAGGAATTCGGCGGCGGCGGCGTGCGCGACTTCCGGTACAACGCGATCATCACCGAGGAGACGACACGTGGCGGGTACAGCGGCATCGGCTTCACCCTGCACAACGACGTCGTCGCACCGTACCTGCTCGAACTGAGCAACGACGAGCAGAAGCGGCGGTGGCTGCCCGGCTTCGCGTCGGGTGAGCTGATCACGGCGATCGCGATGACCGAACCGGGGACCGGCAGCGACCTGCAGGGCATCAAGACGCGCGCCGTACGCGACGGCAACGACTGGGTTCTCAACGGTTCCAAGACCTTCATCACCAACGGCATCAACGCCGACCTCGTGATCGTCGTCGCATGTACCGATCCCGGCAAGGGAGCGCAGGGATTCAGCCTCCTGGTGGTCGAACGGGACATGCCGGGCTTCGAACGCGGCCGCAACCTCGACAAGATCGGGATGAAGGCACAGGACACCGCGGAGTTGAGCTTCACCGACGTACGCGTCCCCGCCACCAACCTCCTCGGTGAGGAAGGCATGGGCTTCCTCTACCTGATGAAGAACCTCCCGCAGGAGCGGTTGTCGATCGCCGTGGTGGCCGCCGCCGCAATGGAATCGGCGCTGGACATGACGATCCAGTACTGCCGCGACCGGAAGGCCTTCGGAAAGTCGATCGGCAGCTTCCAGAACACGCGCTTCGTACTCGCCGAACTCGCCACGGAGGCGACGGCCGTCCGGGTCCTCGTCGACAAGTTCATCGAACTGCTCAACGACGAGAAGCTGTCGGTGCAGGAAGCGGCGATGGCCAAGTGGTGGACCACCGAGGCGCAGGTCCGGCTGATCGACCGGTGTCTGCAGCTGCACGGCGGCTACGGGTACATGAAGGAGTATCCGATCGCGAAGGCGTACATGGATTCTCGTGTCCAGACCATCTATGGCGGGACCACCGAGATCATGAAGGAAATCATCGGTCGCGGACTCAATCTCTGACGAGGCACGACCTGCGTATCTGCAACGAACTCCGGCCTCCGGCCGTACCGGGGTGGATGCGAGTGGGCCCCACGGCGATCGCCGTGGGGCCCACTCGTGTCTGCCGCCGGCAGTGACTAGATCTTGCGCATGACGGTGACGACCTTGCCCAGAATGGCCGCATCGTTGCCGGGGATCGGATCGAACAGCGGGTTGTGCGGCATCAGCCACACCTCGTTGTCGGTGCGTTTGAACGTCTTGACGGTGGCTTCGCCGTCGATCATCGCTGCCACGATGTCCCCGTTGTCCGCCACGTTCTGCTGCCGGACCACCACCCAGTCGCCGTCGCAGATCGCGGCGTCGATCATCGATTCGCCGACGACCTTGAGCAGGAACAGCGAACCCTGGCCCACGAGTTCACGGGGGAGCGGGAAGACGTCTTCGACGGCTTCCTCGGCGAGAATCGGGCCACCGGCGGCGATCCGGCCGAGGACCGGAACGAACGTGGGCTCCGGCAGGGGTGTGCCGTCGGTACCGGACTTGACCGCTGCCAACTCGACAGTGGTCCCGGCGTTCGCGGCGACGCCCGCCGCGACCTCGTCGAGACCGCGCACGTCGACGGCGCGCGGACGGTTCGGATCCCGGCGGAGGAAACCCTTCCGCTCCAGCGTCCGCAGCTGATGGGCGACGGACGACGTGGAGGTGAGCCCCACGGCGTCGCCGATCTCGCGGATGCTCGGCGGGTAACCGCGCTCGTTGACGGACGTGCGGATCACCTCGAGGACGCGGCGCTGCCGGTCGGTCAACCCGGCGGCGGAGCCACCGCTCACACGTGGAGTCGAACCGTCGGTCGAGCTGTCGTCCTTCATGGCGAGGTGCCTCCGTCTGTGTGTCGATCTTCTCGGTATATGGGTCGCATGTGACTGCTGTGCCGCGTGACACGAATCTATCCCGCTTTCCCCGGAGTTTCAAACATCTGTTCGACATGTGTCGCGAGAAGTAGAGACTTTGTCGGAGGGTCGTGGTAGAAATCGAACATGTGTTCTTTCGAACGCGTGATCGAACACCGGTCCGGATCCGGTACCCACCGGTTCGGCAGCGGGTACGGCAACGGTTCTCGACCTCAGTTTTCGACAGCAGTTCTCGACAGCAGTTCTCGACATCAAGAGTTCGACATCAAGAGTCCGGCATCAAGAGCCCGGCATCAATAGTCCGACACGGATACGAGCAGCGGAGGTACCGATGAGCAACGCAGTTCTCCATCGGCAGGCAGTGCTGAACCGGCAGGCACTCGAGCGGGGTGTCGTCCGTTCCGGCGCCGCACGGTCGTACCGCACCGAACCGCGTCGCCGGCGCACCGACGGGGAGTTGCGACGTCCGTCGTCCGGCGCCGTCGCGTACCGGCCCACCCACATCGGCGTCTCCCGCGCCGACCACGAACGCGGGGCGAACGACGTCGGCTGGCGGACGGTGCTCGCCGGTGTCGTGATCACCGCCGGTGTGTTGTGCGGGCTCGCCGGGGTGGCGCAGCTGGCCACCGGCGGCAGTGTGAGCAATTCGGCGGCCACGGAGGTCGTGCAGGTGCAGCAGGGCGAGAGCCTGGCCGCGGTCGCTGCGCGGATCGCGCCGGAAATGCCGGTAGCACAGGTGGTCGAGCGGATCATGGAGCTCAATGCCATGTCCAATTCGGCGTTGCATCCGGGCCAGAGTCTGATCGTCCCGTCTTCCGCGACCCGGTGACGGGGGTGGCTCTGCATGACTGTCCCGCCGGGCGGCCGAGTAGTCTCGGAGGCTGTCAGTCCCACCACCGCGTGTGGTCGCGTCGAGATCGTGCATCCGCTGCGTGAATCCGTTTTCGTCGGTTCGCCATCGGGGGAGGCGAACAGTTGCGGCCACGACGGCTACGACGAAGGAATCGCCATGCACTGCCCGTTCTGCCGGCACCCCGATTCACGTGTGGTCGATTCGCGCGAAGCCGACGAGGGACAGGCCATCCGCCGCCGCCGTTCGTGCCCGGAGTGTGGTCGACGGTTCACCACCGTCGAGACCGCCGTCCTGTCGGTGGTCAAGCGCAGTGGGGTCACCGAACCGTTCAGCAGGGAGAAGGTGGTGCGGGGTGTCCGCCGTGCCTGCCAGGGCCGGCAGGTCGACAACGACGCACTGAATCTCCTTGCCCAGCAGGTCGAGGACGCGGTCCGCGCATCGGGTTCCGCGGAGATCCCGAGCAACGAGGTGGGCCTCGCCATCCTCGGTCCCCTTCGTGACCTCGACGAGGTTGCGTATCTGCGGTTCGCGTCCGTGTACCGGTCGTTCAGCTCAGCAGAGGACTTCGCGCGCGAAATCAAAGAGCTACGCGAACACCGCGAATCCCGCGACGACGCCTGAGCCTGCGCGTCCGCGCATTTCTTGCATTGCCCTGCGCGTCAGCGCACCTTCTGCATGGCGCTCAGTACCCGCTTCTCGGAGACCGGGACCGGGGTTCCGAGTGTTTGAGCGAACAGGCTGACGCGCAGTTCCTCGATCATCCAGTGAATCGCGTCGACCTCGGGTGAGTGCTGCCGCTCTTCCGGCAGGCCGGCGAGCATCCGTTCGTATCCGGCGTACACCCGGTCGAGGGCATCCATCCCCTTCTGGTCGCGCGGTGCGCTCCCGGGCAGGGCTTCCAGTCGTGCGACCGCGGCAGCGAGGTAGCGGGGCAGTTCGCGGAGGCGGGTGGCGCCGATGTCGGCGACGAATCCGGGAAACAGCAGCGACTGCCGCTGTTCCCGCACATCGTCGGCGGCCTCGCCGGTGGCGCGTTCCAGCACGACGGCGAGCCGGTGGTCCGCTTCGAGCACCGGCGACACGAGTCGCACGAGTACCGCCACGTTCCGGGCCATCTCCGCGCGTGCCTTCGCGACGAGGGCGTCGAATTCCTGCGGCGTGCGCACCGGGGTGCCGTGTGCGGCGATCAACTGATTCGCGGCTGCGGTGCGGCAGTCGTCGATCAGGGCGTCGAGGCTGCCGTCGGGGTTCTGCCCGAGCGCCAGCCGCTGCGCGTTGCCCAGACCGGATGTCACCGTCTTCGCCTGGGTGGGAACGGCGGCCAGCAGCAGCCGTCGCGTTCCGTCGCGCATCGCGGCTCGCTGGGCGGCGGCGGTGCTGAGGACGCGGACGGCGACACCGTCACCCTCCGGGACCAGCGCGGGGTAGCCGGTGACCTTCTGACCGCCGAGTTCGCGTGTGACGGTGGCCTCGAGGGAACCGAGGGTCGCGGGGGTCCACGTGAGTGCGGGGGGCCGCTCCGAGTTCGACGCCGCCTTCGCCACTTCCACCTGGACACGGGGTGCGAGCGACTTGCGCAGCGACACGAGGTCCTTGTTCCGCCCGAGGACGGCACCCTTCTCGTCCACGGCGACGAACGTCATGCGCAGGTGGTCGGGGAGGGCGGTGACGTCGAAATCCTTGGGGTCGATGCGGCAGGCACCGAGCCGTGACAGTTCTCGTGCCATCGCCGTGGTGAGCGGTTCGGAGCGCGGTTTCACCGCGGCCAGTGCGGCGGCAGCGAAGTCCGGTGCCGGAACCACCTGTCGGCGAAGGGTCTTCGGGAGCGTCTTGATCAGTGCGGTGACCAGTTCGACACGCATGCCGGGGACCAGCCAGTCGAAGCCGACGGCGCGCAGCCCCGCGAGCAGGGCGATCGGGATGCGGGCGGTGACGCCGTCGTCTTCGTTGCCGGGTTCGAACTGGTAGGTGAGCGGGACCTGCATGTCGCCCTGACGCCAGGCGTCGGGGTATTCGCCGCCGAGTACCGCGGCCGAATCGGCGTTGACGACCGTCGACTGGGTGAACGTGAGCAGGTCCGGATTCTTGCGGCGGGCGACTTTCCACCAGGAGTCGAAATGCCGGGCGGAGACCGCCTCCGGGCCGACGCGCTGGTCGTAGAAGTCGTAGAGCGTGTCGTCGTCGACGAGGATGTCGCGCCTGCGGGCGCGGTGCTCGAGTTCCTCGACGTCTTCCAGGAGTGCGCGGTTGGCGTGGAAGAACTTGTGCTGGGTCTGCCATTCGCCCTGCACCAGGGCATGGCGGATGAACAGGTCCCGGGACGTCTCGGGGTCGATGGTGCTGTAGGTGACCGCACGGCCGGCGACGAGGGGGATCCCGTACAGCGTCACGCGTTCGTAGGCCATGGCGGCGCCGCGTTTCGACGACCAGTGCGGTTCGGAGTAGGTGCGTTTCACGAGGTGCGGCGCCAGCTTCTCGGCCCATTCGGGTTCGATCCTGGCCGACATCCGCGCCCACAGCCGGGACGTCTCGACCAGTTCGGCGGCCATCACCCATCGCGGTGGCTTCTTGAACAGGCTCGAGCCGGGGAAGACCGCGAATCGGCTTCCGCGTGCCCCGAGGAAGTCCCGTTTGTCACCCTCGCGCAGCCCGATGTGTGACAGCAGACCGGCGAGGAGCGACTGGTGGATGGCCGCCTCGCCTGCCGGGGTGCCGGTGGTCTCCCAGCCGAGTCCCCGGGTGATCTGGCGGAGTTGACCGTGCAGGTCCTGCCATTCGCGGATGCGCAGCCAGTGCAGGAACTCGTTTCGGCACATCTTGCGGAACTGGTTGGACGACAACTCGTTCCGCTGCTCGCGCAGGTACTTCCACAGTTCGAGGAAGGCGAGGAAGTCGGAATTCTCCACGGCGAACCGGGCGTGCTTCTCGTCGGCCGCCTGCTGGAACTCGGCGGGACGTTCGCGCACGTCCTGGATGGAGAGTGCTGCGACGATGACGAGCACCTCGGACAGGCAGCCGTTGCGGTGCGCCTCGACGAGCATCCGGGCCATGCGCGGATCGACGGGGATCTGCGCGAGTTCCCGTCCGACCGGGGTGAGGACGGGCTGCTCGTTCTGGGCTTTCCGTTCGATCGCGCCGAGTTCCTCGAGCAGGCCGATGCCGTCGCGGACGGCCCGCGGGTCCGGCGGCTGCACGAACGGGAACGCGGCGACGTCGCCGAGTCCGAGCGCCGTCATCTGCAGGATGACGGACGCGAGGTTGGTGCGCAGGATCTCCGGCTCGGTGAACGCGGGCCTCGACTCGAAGTCCTCCTCGGAGTAGAGGCGGATGCAGATGCCTTCGGCGACACGGCCGCAACGACCGGAACGCTGGCGGGCGGAGGCCTGCGAGATAGGTTCGATCGGCAGGCGTTGCACCTTGGTGCGCACCGAGTAGCGGGAGATGCGGGCGGTGCCTGGGTCGACGACGTACCGGATGCCGGGCACGGTGAGCGACGTTTCGGCGACGTTCGTCGACAGCACGACCCGCCGCCCGGTGTGGGGGGTGAACACCTTGTGCTGCTCCGCTGCCGACAGTCGCGCGTACAGAGGCACGATCTCGGTGCCGCGCAGTCTGCGGTCGCGGAGGGCGTCGGCGGTGTCGCGGATCTCCCGTTCGCCGGAGAGGAAGACGAGGATGTCGCCGTCGCCCTCGCCGGAGAGCTCTTCGACGGCCTCGCACACCGCGTCGACGGGGTCGCGGTCGAATGTCTGCTCGCCGACTTCCACCGTGAGCGGGCGGTACCGCATCTCGACGGGGAACGTGCGCCCGGACACCTCGACGATCGGCGCGGGCACGCCGTCGGCGGCGAAGTGTTCCGCGAAGCGTTCCGGGTCGATCGTCGCCGACGTGATGATCACTTTCAGATCGGGCCTGCGGGGGAGGAGCTGGCGCAGGTATCCGAGGATGAAGTCGATGTTGAGGCTGCGTTCGTGCGCCTCGTCGATGATGAGGGTGTCGTACCGGCGAAGCATCCGGTCGCGCTGGATCTCGGCGAGCAGGATTCCGTCGGTCATCAGCTTCACCAGCGTGCCGTCCGACACCTGGTCGGTGAATCGCACGGTGTAGCCGACGGTCTCACCGAGTTCGCTGTGGAGTTCCTCGGCGATGCGCTCGGCGACCGTCCGCGCCGCCAGACGGCGGGGCTGGGTGTGTCCGATGAGACCGCGGACGCCGCGGCCGAGTTCGAGGCAGATCTTCGGGATCTGCGTCGTCTTGCCGGATCCCGTCTCACCGGCCACGATGACGACCTGATTCTCGGCGATCGCCTTCGCGATGTCGTCGCGGCGCCGGCTCACCGGCAGTGCGTCGGGGTACTCGATGGCGGGGACGCTGTCGAGTCTTCGGGTAACGCGGCCGCGCGCGGCGTCGATCTCGTCGGACAGGGAGGCGAGGGCGTCGGGCGTGCGGGCACGGTCGAGTCGCCGGCGGAGCCGGTGTTCGTCGCGCAGAGTGAGTTCGCCGAGGCTGTTCTTCAGTTCCTGCCGGCTGGGTGCTGTGGTGGACATGCTGGACCCCAGCCTAGCCAACCCGGTGGATCGCCCTGTGCCGCGCCCGCCCGTGTGCGAATATCGGCGGATGGACGCCGCCGTCGTCACGGAGCTGCGAGGTCAGGGGATCGTTCGGGTTCTGCGGGCGGGGTTCGCCGCCTACGGGCTGGTCGCGTTGCTGTGGATTCCGCTCCGCAACGTCGGCAGCGACGACTTCTCGACGGCCGACTACCTCAGCTATTTCACCATCGAGAGCAACATCCTCGCTGTCGTCGTCCTGCTGATCGGCGCGATCCGGGATCCGCAGTCGCGGCGCTGGCAGCTGTTCCGCGGTGCGACGACGCTGTACATGGTCATCACCGGAATCGTGTATGCGGTGCTGCTGGCGAACATCGACGTCATGCTGCAGGACGGCTGGATCAACACGGCCCTGCACCGGCTGCTGCCGCTCGTCCTGCTGCTCGACTGGGTGCTCGCCCCGTCCCGGGTGCGGATCTCCGACGCCCAGAGCCTCGGCTGGCTGATCTTCCCGGCCGTGTACGGCGCGTACTCCCTGATCCGCGGCCCGATCGTCGACTGGTACCCGTATCCGTTCCTGGACCCCCGGAACCAGGGGTACGTCCAGCTGGCCGTCACCGCGGTCGTGTTGCTGCTGGCCATGGCGTTGATGGCGCTCGCCGTGAACGCGGTGGGCCGTCTCGGTGCGCGCCGCCGGTACGGCGAGGACCGGTAGCGGCGAAGCCTCGCGCAGCCGATTCGCGGGCCGCGCTATCCTCCACACGACAGGCGTCCACGCGATCATCCGTGACTTCGGCAACGGCTGGGAGACTATGTTCGACGAGTTCGCAGGGGAGACCTTCGACCTGCTCACCCGCGACCGCGGCAGTGTCGTCGCCGCCGACGACGGGGTCCCCCTCGCGGTGCGCGAGGTGGGTCCAGCGTTCGCCCCGCTGACCGTGGTGTTCGTCCATGGGTTCTGCAACCGGATGACCGGCTGGCACTTCCAGCGGGTTCAGCTCGAGGAGACGTGGGGCTCGACGATCCGCATGGTGTTCTTCGATCTGCGCGGCCACGGCAACTCCGGGGTGCCGCGGCGGGACACGTGCACGATCCCGCATCTCGCGCAGGACGTCGACGCCGTGATCCGGGCGCTGGTGCCGGAGGGGCCGATCGTGCTGGTCGGCCACTCGATGGGCGGCATGGCCGTCCTCTCGTACGTCGGCCGGAATCCCGATCTGATCGGATCTCGCATCGTCGGGGTGGGGCTGATCGCCACCGCGGCGGAGAAGCTGGGTGACGTGGGGCTCGCGCGCACCCTCAACACGCCCGTCGTCGCCGGTTTCAGCACCGCGGCCCGTCACCTGCCCCGGGTGGTCCAGAGCGGTCGCGGCGCGAGCAAGCGGGTGCTGGCGCCGATCCTGAGGTCGGCGTCGTTCGGTGACCGCAGCATCAGCCCGGCGATCATGTGGCACTCCGAGCAGATGATCAACGACACCTCGCTCAAGACGCTCGTCGACTTCCTGCCGTCGTTCAAGAACCACGACGAGACGGCGGCGGTGCCGTTGCTGGCACCGATCGAGACGCTCGTCGTGTGCGGCGACCGCGACCTGCTGACCCCGTTCCGGTATTCGAAGGCCATCGCCGGGCATCTGCCGGACGCGGAACTGGTGAAGGTGCCCGGTGCGGGACACATGGTGCAGCTGGAGCGGGCGCAGCTGGTCACGGACGCGATCGATCGTCTCCTGATCCGTTCCGTCGAAACCCTGCCCACACCGAGTGCCTGGAGCGAGTGGGTGCGGGTGGCCACGGACTACGTGGACCACGTGCGGCACTGGCTCGCCCACGGCGGGCCTGCCGCCTGGTGGCGGGGGCTACGCGGTCGTCCCGTCGTCGGCCCCACGTTCCGGTAACACGCAGAATTCGTTGCCCTCCGGGTCGGCGAGGACCACCCAGGGAACGTTCGGGTCGTCGCTCAGGCGGTGGGCGCCGAGGGAGAGCAGCCGCCGCACCTCGTCGTCGCGGGATCCGGACGACGGTGCGATGTCGAGGTGCAGGCGGTTCTTCCCGGACTTCCGGTCGTCGACGGGCTGGAAGAGCAGTGACGTCGACCCCGGTGCGCTCGCTTCGACGTACTCGCGGCCGTATGCGTCCATCCACCGGCGGGTCGACGGGTAGCCCAGGGCCTCGCACCAGAATCGTGCCAGTGATTCCGAGTCCCGGCAGTCGACGGTAATGGCGATGATTCGGCTGGTCATGGGTTGCGGTTACCCGCGCATCGGCGACTGATCACCGTCCCGGGCGGGTACTCGGTGTCCGTGTAAACAGCAAAGCGACGACAACACGTGCCACTCGGGACACAATGAGTGAACGCGAAAACCGGCCCGAGGAGGCGGGATCTATGGCATCTGCGAATTCTTCAGACGAGCAGGAAGCCCTCCCACCAGGGGTTCTCCGACGCGCGATCGCAGCGTCGGCGATGGGAAACGCCACCGAATGGTTCGACTACGGTGTGTACGCGTTCACGGTGTCGTACATCTCGGCCGCGTTCTTCCCCGGCGACACCGGTTCCGCCACCCTCTACGCGCTGCTCGTGTTCGCGGTGTCGTTCGTGGTGCGACCGCTCGGCGGTCTCGTGTGGGGTCCGCTGGGTGACCGGCTCGGCCGCCGCCAGGTCCTCGCTCTGACGATCATCCTGATGGCGGGTGCGACGTTCTGCGTCGGCCTCGTGCCGAGCTACGACGTCATCGGTTTCTGGGCGCCGCTGCTGCTGGTGCTGCTGCGCATGATCCAGGGCTTCTCGACCGGCGGCGAATACGGCGGCGCGGCAACGTTCATGGCCGAGTACTCGCCGGACCGCAAGCGCGGCTTCTGCGGAAGTTTCCTCGAGTTCGGCACCCTCGGCGGGTACGCGCTCGGCGCGATCGTGGTTCTGGCGGTGGAGTTGTTCTCCAGCGATCCGTTCATGTCCACCTGGGGCTGGCGTATCCCGTTCCTGATCGCCGGGCCGATGGGCCTGATCGGCCTCTACCTGCGGACCAAGCTCGAGGAGACACCCGTCTTCCGGGAACTGGACGCGGAAGGCGCGGTGGAGTCGGGGACGACCCACGAGTTCAAGGACCTGATCACCGAGTACTGGAAGCCGTTGCTGCTGCTCGGCGGACTCGTCATCGCGTTGAACGTCACCAACTACACCCTGCTGAGCTACATGCCGACCTATCTGGAAACGCAGATCGGCCTGTCGTCCACCGCATCGCTGACGTTGTTCATCGTGGGGCAACTCGTGATGATGGCCGTCATTCCGTTCGCGGGCGGGTTGTCGGACCGGGTGGGCCGAAAACCGTTATGGTACGGCTCACTCGTGGGATTGATCGTGTTCGCCGTCCCGATGTATCTGCTGATGCGTCAGGGTTTCGGATGGGCGATCCTGGCGTTCGCGGTTCTCGGGTTGCTGTACGTGCTGCAGCTGTCCACGATCTCGGCGACGTTCCCGGCGATGTTCCCGACACACGTGCGGTTTGCGGGTTTCGCCATCGCGTACAACGTGTCGACGTCGTTGTTCGGTGGCACTGCCCCGGCGGTCAACGAACTGCTCATCGAATGGACGGGCAACTCGCTGATGCCGGCGTTCTACATGATGGCCGCGTGCGGGATCGGTCTCGTCGCGCTGTACTTCGTGGCCGAGACGGCCGGCGCGTCCATCCGCGGTCGTGGGATACCGGGTGTCGACACGGAAGCGCACCCCACCGCACTCGTGCAGAAGTGACGCGGCCGGATCCGAGCCGGGGCGCCGTGGCATAGTCGCCTGGGGTGGGGTTTCACGAAGGGATGAGCATGGCGTCGGCACTGTGGCACGGATTCGCGGATATGGGCGCGGTGGAACAGAAGGGCGCCTTCGTGGTGTCTCGCGGCGAGGGCGCGTACATCTGGGACAACCGTGGCAACCGCTACCTCGATGCGACTGCGGGTCTGTGGTTCACCAACGTCGGGCACGGGCGTGCGGAGATCGCGGACGCCGTCGCGGAGCAGTTGCGGACGATGGCGCACTTCTCGAACTTCGGTGACTTCGTTCCCGAGACCACCGCGACCCTGGCCGATCGGCTCGCCACCATCGCGCCGGTGCCGGGCAGCAAGATCTTCCTCACCTCGGGTGGCTCGGATTCGGTGGACACGGCGGCCAAACTCGCCCGCCGCTACTGGCACGAAATGGGCAAGCCGGCCAAGACGATCGTGGTCGGCCGTCAGAAGGCCTACCACGGGATGCACGTCGCGGGCACTGCGCTGGCGGGTATTCCCGTCAACCGCGAGGGCTACGGCGAGCTGATGGCCGACGCCGCGACAGTCGCCTGGAACGACGCCAAGAGCCTGCTCGAGCTGATCGAGAAGGTGGGTGCCGACACGATCGCCGCGTTCTTCTGCGAACCCGTCATCGGCGCGGGCGGCGTGTACCTGCCGCCGGAGGGGTACCTCGCGGAGGTCCGCGACATCTGCCGCGAGCACGACATCCTGTTCGTGGTCGACGAAGTGGTGACGGGATTCGGCCGCATCGGCGGCGAGTGGTTCGCGTCGACGCGATTCGATCTGCAGCCCGACATGATGACGACGGCGAAGGGTCTCACGTCCGGGTACGTCCCGATGGGTGCGGTGTTCATCGCCCCGCGGGTGGCCGAGCCGTTCTTCGCCGGCGGGGTGTGGTGGCGGCACGGCTACACCTACGGTGGGCACGCGGGTGCCGCCGCGGCCGCACTCGCCAACCTCGACATCATCGAGCGCGAAAACCTGCTGGCGGAGTCGAAGCGGCTCGAGTCCTCGTTGCACGAGCACCTCGCGCCCCTCGCCGACCACCCGCGGGTCGAGGAAGTGCGCAGCGGTCTCGGTGCGGTCGCGGCCGTGCAGTTGGCCGATCCGGCGGAGGCACTCCCGTTCGTGAACACGTTGCGTGAGTTCGGCATCTCGGGCCGCGCCGCCGGTCAGGGCGCCATGCAGATCTCGCCGTCGTTCGTGATGACGGACGATCAGGTCGCTCAGCTCGCGGACGGGTTCCGCCGGGCGCTGGGCTGATCTTGGCCGGCGCCCCGCCTGCGGAGGCGGTGCAGGGCGCCGGTGACCCGGTCCCGCCACGTCGGCGACGCCAGCGCGATCTCCTGCTGCCCATCGTGCGCGGCGTACGCGCGGGTGTAGCGCTCGTGCAGACGGGCCCGCACCTCGTCGGGCGTGTACGCCTTGCGGTGCCGATCCGCGCGGACCACGACGACCCCGGTCGCGGCGACGCCCACCACACCGGCGAGTCCGAGAAGTTTCCACCATTGCCTGCCATGCAGTCGCATCCTTCTAGGCTAGGGCCCATGGACGCGCCACGGCACACGGACGCACGACGACACCGTTCCACCATCGACCTCGACACCGCGGTCGAGGTCACCCGCACCGGCGACATCTGGATCTTCCGCGGAGAGTCCCCGGCCGACAGGGCCATCCAGACGCTGACGAACAGTCCGGTCAACCACGTCGGCATGTCGGTGGTGCTCGAGGACCTTCCGCCGCTGATGTGGCACGCCGAGCTCGGGCATTCGTTGCAGGACATGTGGACGGGCCGCTTCCAGCGTGGTGTGCAACTCCACGACCTGCGCGCCGCGGTCCAGGTGTGGGGTGCGCGGTACGGGCAGCGGGGATGGCTGCGTCAGCTCGCCGAACCCGCGACGCCGCAGCAGGAGGACGCGTTGATGCGGGCGATCGCGCGGCTCGACGGAACGCCGTTCCCGTCCACCGCGAGACTCGCGTCGCGGTGGTTCGGCGGGCGCCTGCCCGGGTCGCGCCGTCGCCGGGAGCAGTCGGCGAGCCTCGAAAGCGCCTATTGCGCCGAGGTGGTCGCGCAGACGTACGAGGAGATGGGTCTGATCAGCGGTCGCAGGCGCACCAACTGGTACGACCCCGGCAAGTTCTGGAGCGGCGACCGGCTTCCGCTCGCTCCCGGTGTGACGCTGGGCCGGGAGATCGAGGTCAGCCTGAGCGAGGCCGACCTCGCCGCGGGGCGGGGAAGGCGGCCGACGTCAGAGGGTGCGTGACTTCTCGGGGTGTACCCGTCCGCCGACCTCGATCCAGCCGGCGGGGTCGTACGTTGTGCGCAGTTCGGACCCTTTGCCCTGGGTGATCAGGAGGGCGTGCCGCAGGTGCGCGGTGATCCGGACGGCGGCGGCTCCGGTGGCCTCGTCCTCGGTGATGCCCATGTCGGGGGCGAACATTCGCGACCGGATCGAATGCTCGACCTTGTCGGTCCACGCCCACAGGTAGTGGTGCCCGGCCCCGAACTTCTTCGGGTCGGCGGCCTGGACCTCGCGGACGCTGTCCATGGGGTACAGCGAGAACTCCGGCGCCCACTCGGGCCGGGCCCGCACCCAGGTGATCGCGCCGGAACGCCGGGTGGTGACGGGGCCCGCAGGGACGTCGAGTGTGGTGACCGCGGCACCGCGCTCGTGCAACCACCAGGACAGTCCGACGGTGGGATGTCCGGCGAAGGGCAGTTCGGTGGTGGGGGTGAAGATCTGGGCGCGCGCGTGCTCGTCGTCGGGCCCGGGGATGTCGACGAAGATCGTCTCGCTGTATCCGAGTGTGCGAGCGACGGACTGCCGGTCCTCGGGCGGGACGGCCGAGGAGTCGACGATGCCGAGCGGATTGCCGTGGCGTCCTTTGTCGTCGGTGAACACCCGGACGACGTCTACGTGGATGGGCATTGACGCACCCTATCGCTCCGGGCGTTCCTGCATTGTGCAGGAACCCGTCCAAAAGGCAGAGGCGATGGAAAGCATTAGGCTGATAGGCATGGCCGATCAGAGTTATCAACCCACACTGTCGCAGCTGCGTGCGTTCGTGGCAGTCGCGGAGTACCGCCATTTCGGCACGGCGGCAGCACGATTGAGTGTGAGCCAGCCCACACTGTCGCAGTCGCTGGCCGCCCTGGAGAACGGGCTGGGTGTGCAGCTCATCGAGCGCAGCACGCGGCGCGTCCTCGTCACCGCGGCGGGGGAGCGGCTCCTCGGTCAGGCCAAGGTGATTCTCGAGGCCGCGGACGGTTTCGTCGCGACGGCCGCGGGTGTCGGCGACCGGTTGGCCGGGCCCCTGCGGATCGGGCTCATTCCCACCGTCGCCCCCTACGTGCTGCCGGCCCTGCTGCCGGCGCTGCGCGAGGAGATGCCTGCACTGGAGCCGCAGGTCATCGAGGACCAGACTGGGCGACTTCTCGAGGCGCTGCGTGTGGGTTCACTCGACGTCGCGGTGCTGGCCCTGCCGAGCGGTGTCAGCGGTCTCGTCGACATCCCCTTGTACACAGAAGATTTCGTGATGGTCGTCCCGAAGGGGCACCCGCTGGCCGGTCGCACCGACATCTCGCCGCCGATGCTGGACGAGCTTCCTCTCCTGCTGCTCGACGAGGGGCACTGCCTGCGCGACCAGACCCTCGATCTGTGCCGTTCGGTGGATGCGCATCCGGTGGCGGGCGACACCCGCGCCACGTCGCTGTCGACGGTGGTGCAGTGCGTCGCCGGCGGACTCGGCGTGACCCTGGTGCCGGAATCCGCCGTCCAGGTGGAGACCGGACGGGGTCCGCTCGCGACGGCCCGCTTCGCCGCTCCCGCGCCCGGTCGCACGATCGGCCTCGTGTTCCGGTCGTCCAGTGCCCGCGCGGACGACTACGGGCAACTCGCGCGCCTGTTCACGAAGACGGCGCCGGTGGGCACCCCCGCCTGACGGCCGGGGAGTGTCAGGACCGCCGACGCGGTTTGCCCTTCTTGCCACCTTTGGGCTTGCCGCCCTTGGCTCCGGTGCCGGAGCGCGGCGTCCGCGTCCCCGTGGCCGGTTTCTGTCGTGCGGCCGCCGCGGCGGGACGCTTCTTCTTCGGCTCGGCCGCCGCCGGGCTGCGACCCCGGGAGCTGTTGACGGTGCGACCCCGGACGATGCCGATGAACTCCTCCACCAGTTCGGTGGTCTCGTCCTCGGGCCACGACAACGCGATCCGCGACTCCGGGCCGTCCGACACCGTCCGGTAGACGAGGTCCTTGCGGTGGTGGAGCCGGGCGAGCGACTGCGGGACGACGAGCAGCCCGACCCCCGCGGCGACCAGTTCGATCGCGTCGGCCGTCGTGGCCGGACGGTCCGCGGCAGGCAGTCCCGGCAGCCGGTCCCACACGAGGACGTCGTCGAGGGGGTGCTGGATGATCTCGTCGGCCAGATCCGCGATCGACACCTCGTCCACCGCCGCCACGACGTGGTCCTTCGGTGCCACGACCACCGGGATCTCGGTGTACAGCGGGATGGCGCTGAGACCGGTCCGGTCGATCGGCAGCCGCACCAGGCCCACGTCCGCACTCCGGCCACGCAACTGATCGGGTGCGTCCGAGGCGGACACGGGGACGAGGGTGAGGGGGACGTCGGGCAGCCGTTCGGCCCAGATCCGTACCCACTTGGTGGGGGTCACGCCCGGGACATACGCGAGCCGGAAGGGAGGGGATGCATCCGCGTCTGTCACTCCGTCAGGCTACCGGGCGTGGTCAACGGCACCGCACACGCTCGTTACTCTTGACACCATGACGTCGCACAAGAGCCCTCAGACTATGAAGCCCGCCACCGCGGCGAAGAAGCTGGGTGTGTACCTCGAGGCCACCCCCGCGGAGTTCCAGGAGGGTGTCGTCTCCCGCGACGAGCTCGGCGCACTGCAGAGCGATCCGCCGGAGTGGCTGCTCGAGCTGCGCCGCAACGGCCCGCACCCGCGTCCGGTGGTCGCGGCGAAGCTGGGGGTGTCCATCGCGGGCCTCGCGCGCGGCGGCATCACCGAGGCGCTCACCACCGAGCAGATCGACGCCCTCATGGCGGATCGCCCCGAATGGCTGCAGCAGGAGCGCGCCACCCAGGCCGAGGTCCGCAAGGAGACCGTCCGCATCAAGGAGAAGAACGCGGCACGGCGTGATCAGCCCCGCCGGCCGCGTTCGTGACCGCTATCCCTCGACGATGCTGAGCTCGTCGAAGATCACTTCACCGGCCGCGTCGGACTCGGGGAGGTCCACGACCGCCGTCAGCGCCCACCCGTGATCACCCTGCGGGTCCTCGAGGACCTGCCGGACCCGCCACAGCTCGTGCGCGGTCTCCACTTGGAACAGCTGGGGGCCGCGCGCCGAGGGTCCGGTGCCGAGCGAGTCGTATTCGTCAAAGTACGGCTGGAGCTGGTCCTCCCACTCCTCGGCGTCGATGCCGTCGTCCAGCCCCTCCAACTCGGCCCACCGCCGCCGCGAGGCGAGGTCGATGCGCCGGAACATGGCATTGCGCACCATCACCCGGAATGCCCGCGTGTTCGCGGAGATCGGGCGCGGCACGTCGGCGCCGAACGCGACCTGCTGGTCGTCGCCCTCGGCGCCGGGGTCGGTGAGTGATTCCCACTCGTCGAGCAGGCTCGAATCGACCTGACGGATCAGCTCACCCAGCCACTCGATGAGGTCGTCGAGTTCCTCCGTCCGGGCCTCGGTCGGAACGGTCTGGCGCAGTGCGCGATACGCGTCCGCGAGATACCGCAGCACGAGGCCTTCCGAACGGGCCAGACCGTAGTGGCTGACCATTTCGGCGAACGTCATGGCCCGCTCCACCATGTCCCGCACGACCGACTTGGGCGACAGCGCGAACTCCGTGATCCACGGATGCCCACCCCGGTACATCTCGAACGCCGGGAACAACAGGTCCGCGAGAGGCTTGGGCCAGGTGACCTCCTCGAGCAACTCCATGCGTTCCTCGTATTCGATCCCGTCGGCCTTCATCTGCGAGACCGCCTCGCCGCGGGCGAAGTGCTGCTGCGCCATGAGCACCTGCCGGGGGTCGTCGAGGGTCGACTCGATCACCGACACCACATCCAGTGCATAGGAATCGGATTCGACGTCGAGGAGTTCGAGGGCCGCCAGCGCGAACGGCGACAGCGGTTGGTTGAGTGCGAAATCCCGCTGGAGTTCCATCGTGAGCCGGGCCATCCGGCCGTCGGCGTCGGGCTCGTCGAGTCGCTGCACCACACCGGCGTCGATCAGCCCCCGGTACAGCGACAGCGCCTTGAGGATGTGCTTGCGCTGCGCCGGCCGCGGCTCGTGGTTGTCTTCGAGGAGGTGCCGCATGGACTCGAAGCAGTTACCCGGCCGTGCGATGACGTTGAGCAGCATGGAGTTCGACACGGAGAACCTCGACACGAGCGGTTCCGGCGATGCGGCGACGAGGCGATCGAACGTGGCCTCGCCCCACGACACGAATCCGTCCGGCGCCTTCTTGCGCTGCACCTTGCGGCGTTTCTTCGGGTCGTCGCCCGCCTTGGCCAGCGCCCGCAGATTCTCGACCTCGTGTTCGGGGGCCTGCACCACCACGGTGCCCAGGGTGTCGTAGCCGGCGCGTCCCGCACGTCCCGCGATCTGGTGGAACTCGCGGGCCCGCAGATGCCGCGTGCGGGTGCCGTCGAACTTGGTCAGCCCGGTCAGCAGCACGGTGCGGATGGGGACGTTGATCCCCACGCCGAGCGTGTCGGTGCCGCAGATCACCTTCAGCAGACCGTCCTGCGCCAGTTTCTCGATGAGGCGCCGGTATTTCGGCAGCATGCCCGCGTGGTGGACGCCGATGCCGTGCCGGACCAGACGGGAGAGCGTCTTGCCGAATCCGGTGGTGAACCGGAACCCGCCGAGGGCGTCGGCGATGGCGTCCTTCTCCTCGCGCGAACAGAAGTTGACGCTCGTCAGGGCCTGCGCGCGTTCCAGGGCGGCGGCCTGGGTGAAGTGGACGACGTACACCGGGGCCTGATTGGTGGTCACCAGTTCCTCGATCGTCTCGCTCACGGGTGTCGTCGCGTACGAGAACATCAGCGGAACGGGACGCTCGGTGCCCGCCACGACGGTGGTGGGCCGCCCGGTCCGGCGGGTGAGGTCGGACGAGAAGAAGTCGACCTCCCCGAGGGTGGCCGACATGAGGAGGAACTGGGCGTGGGGGAGTTCGACGAGGGGGACCTGCCACGCCCAGCCGCGGTCGGGTTCGGAGTAGAAGTGGAACTCGTCCATCACGACCTGGCCGATGTCGGAGTCGGGGCCCTCGCGCAGCGCGAGGTTCGCGACGATCTCGGCGGTCGCGCAGATGATCGGTGCCCGCGAGTTGACGGCGGCGTCGCCGGTCATCATGCCGACGTTCTCGGCGCCGAACACCTCGCACAGGGCGAAGAACTTCTCGCTGACAAGGGCTTTGATCGGGGCCGTGTAGAACGTGCGCTTGCCGGTGGCCATGGCGTAGAAGTGGGCGCCGACCGCCACCATCGACTTACCGGATCCGGTGGGCGTCGCCAGGATCACATTGGCCCCGGACACCAGCTCCATGACGGATTCTTCCTGGGCGGGATAGAGCGTCAGTCCTCGTTCTTCGGTCCAGGAGGTGAAGGCGTCGAAAACGGAATCGGAATCCGCGTTCTCGGGGAGCAGGTCGGAGAGAAGCACTGCTACAGGCTAGCCGGACGGCCGTGCGCCGCTGCCGGGCCTATGTCGCGCTGCGTTCGTCCGATCCCATCGCGTCGAGAACCGCCATGCGGGTGGACGCGCTGCCGGTGATGGTGCTCTCACCGACGCCGGTGACGAGCATCTGCCGCCACTTCGCCTCGTCGAACTGCAGGGGATGGGTTCCGGACAGGAACTTCTCGATGGTGCGCAGGAACCGCATCGGGTCGTCGCGGAACGGGAAATGTCCTGCGCCGCGGAAGATCTCGAGGTGGGAGCCGGGCATCGCCGCGTGCGCGAGGTGGGCGTGGCTCACCGGAATGACGGCGTCCTGATCACCCCAGATGAGCTGCACCGGGAGGTTCTCGGTCAGATAACATCGGTCGAGCATCGTGACGACCTGCCCGCGCCAGTCGACGACCGCGCGGAGGGTGCGCAGGTACGCCTCGTACGCGGTGGGGTCGTACAGCTCCGCGAGTACCCGCACCAGGTCGGGTGTGTCGTGGAGCATGGCACCGGGGCGCAGGCGCGTGCCGTTCAGCTGACTCAGCACGTTCCCCACCAGCCGCACGGTGGGCATCGCGCCGGGAATGCGCAGCAGCTTGAGCGCCTCGTTGACCACCGGGACGGACGCGAGCCGCAGCAGCGGATGGACGTCCTTGGTGACGCCGCCTGCCGACACCAGGACGAGGCGGTCGACCATCTGCGGGAACTGGTAGGAGAACTGCATGGCGACACCGCCGCCCAGCGAGTGACCGACGACGGTGACCTTGTCGATGCCCAGGGTGGACAGCAGGTCGCGCATGCCGTTGGCGTACGCCGCCACCGAGTAGTCGGCCCGCGGCTTGTCGGAGCGTCCGTGACCCAGCAGGTCGGGGGCGATGACGGTGTAGTTCTTGGCGAGATGCGGAATGATCTCGGTCCACGTGGACGAGTTGTCGCCGATGCCGTGGATCAGCAGCAGCGCGGGACCCTCGCCCGCCATGCGGAACGCGCGACGGTAGCCGTGGATGGTGCGGAACATCATGCGGGTTTCGGCGTTCGGAACAGGCCTGAGCTTACGAATGCGGTTGTCGCTCATGTCGCCTCCTGAACTAGGTGCACTTCCCGAATGTTGACAGCTCAATCATCGGCTTGGTCTCGACGCTATTGCACCGGTCCCGGCCGAACAACTGCACCGTGCGGTCGCACAGTGCCGGGAGGGCGACCGCACAAACCGCTACCCGGTCAGGCCCCGCCCTGTGATCCCCCCTCCTCCTCGGAGTTGCCGCTCTCGCCGTCCTGCATCGCCTGTTCGGCGAGGAAACGCTCGAATTCCGCACCGAGTTCGTCGCCACTCGGCAGGTCTTCCTCGCTGGCCAGGAGCGTGGATTGCTGTTCTTGAGCCGTTACGTAGGCATCGTACTGACGTTCCAGGGCGTGGACGACGGTTTGTACCTCGTCGTTACCTGCGATGTGCTCGTCGACCTGTTCGCGGACGCGGGCGGCGGCCTCGCCGAGCGCGGCCAGTGGCAGATCCAGGTCGGTGACGTCACTCACATTCTCGAGGAGGGTTTCCGCCGCCCCCGGGTAGTCCGTCTGAGCCAGGTAGTGGGGAACGTGAACCGAGAATCCCACCGACTCGTGCCCGTGCTGCGCCATCCGCAACTCGATCAGCGAGGACGCGCTGCCCGGCACCTGCAATTCACCCGACCAGCGCTGGTGGTCCTTGATCAGGTCCTTGTTGGTGGAATGTGCGGTCACACCGAGCGGGCGGGTGTGCGGGATGGCCATCGGGATGGCGTTGATGCCCACGGTCCGGCGCACACCGAGCTGCTCGGCCAGCAGGCGCACCGCCGTCGTGAACCGCTCCCAGCGCAGATCGGGCTCCATGCCGGCCAGCAGCAGGAACGGGGTACCCGCCGTGTCCTTCAGCGCATACAGGTTCAGCTCGGGCTGGTCGTAGTCCGAGAAGTGATCGGCCTTGAACGTCATCGTGGGCCGACGGGAGCGGTAGTCCACGAGCTCGTCGACCGCGAAGGAGGCGACGAGTTCGCTCTCGAGACTCTCGCGGAGATGCGTCGTGGCGAGTTTGACGGCGTGGCCTGCGTCGGAGAAGCCCTCGAGTCCATGGATCAGCACGGGTCCCTGCCCGTCCGCGGAGGACAGCTGCGGTGCCGGGAACTCCAGCTCGTACATCTTCGACTGTTCGTCCATTACAGACCTCTTCTCCTTCGTGCCTGGCCTCCAGTGTCCCCTATCGTCTCCGGCATCGATACGTCGGACTTTGCTCTCGGAGGCCCTGCTCTGGGGGAACACGCCACGCGCGACCGATAATTCCCGCCGCACGGCCTCCGGTGTTCGCCCACAGCGAGATCCCGCGCACGGTCTGTGGCAATGTGAGGAACGGCACGATCCGAGACGGACGACCCTGGAGGTGCGCGATGTCGACACGGGTACGAGCGATACGGGTACGAGCGATACGGCGATCGAAGGTCGAGTCGTGAGCGTGCGCATCGACCGAGTGGTCACCTCCGGCACCTTCAGCCTCGACGGTGGCACCTGGGACGTCGACAACAACGTGTGGATCGTCGGTGACGACGCCGAAGTCGTGGTGATCGACGCAGCTCATACCGCCGCCCCGATCGTCGCGGCCGTCGGCGGCAGGCGCGTCCGGGCGATCGTCTGCACCCACGGTCACAACGACCACGTCACCGTGGCCCCCGAACTGTCCGCGGCACTGGACGCCCCGCTCTTCCTCCATGCGGCCGACGACGTGTTGTGGCAGCAGACGCACCCCGCCGTCGCCTACACGCCGATCGAGGACGGGCAGGAGATCGCGGTGGCCGGGACCGACCTCCGCGTGCTCCACACGCCCGGGCATTCTCCCGGTTCCTGCTGCCTGTATCTGCCGGAGGTGGGGGAGTTGTTCAGCGGCGACACCCTGTTCTCGGGCGGTCCGGGAGCCACCGGGCGCTCCTACTCGGACTTCCCGACGATCATCGGATCCATTCGCGATCGCCTGTTCGCGCTGCCGGCGTCGACGACGGTCCGCACCGGGCACGGCGACGGCACCACCATCGGCACCGAGGCCCCGCATCTGGAGGAATGGATCGCCCGCGGCAGCTGAGCCGCAGCCTCCCCTGAGCCGCAGCCTCCCCGCTGTCGGTGTGCCGGCGTGGCAGAGTGGCGGAAAGGGTACATCCGACACGGGAGGACGACGGTGACATCTCGGCGCACAGCGGTACGGACGGCCGTCGCCCCGGTGGTCGCGCTGGCCGCGGCAGCGATTCTCGCCGGGTGTGCCTCGACCGTCTCCGGTGAACCGCAGCCGAGCACCACCATCGTGGCGGGTTCGCCGTCCGGAAAGGGACTGTCGAAGCTGCTGGTCGATCCGGCCGACTTCCCCGCCCGTTACGAGGCGATCGTCCTGCCCGCTCAGGCCGTGTCGATGGCGGCGCCCGACCTGACGGGGGTTCCGCAGGGCGCGGTGGTCGACCCCGCGGACTGTGCGCCGCCTGCACAGGACTACGGACCGACCGGCACGGTCATGGCGGTCGGTACCGACAATGCGAGCCGCTCGACGATCTCGGTCGAGCTCGCCAGGACCGATACACCCCTCGACGACCTGGCGGAACAGACGAAGAGGTGCGGTGAGGTCACCGTGACGGACAACGGGGCCGAGTCCACCGTCACCACCGAGATCACTCCGGCCCCTCCCGTCCGGGCGGACGACACCCTCGCGCTGCGGCGGACCGTCAAATCCGGCACCGGGAGCGAACAGGTCACCCAGTCGATGGTGACGCTGATCGCGCAGGTGGGCGACGTGCGGGTGTCCGCGACCTTCATGTCGTTCGGCGATGCGAAGGCCGACACCGTCGCGCTCGACGAAGTGTTCACCGCCGCCATGCAGAAGGTGCAGAACAGCTGAGCGGGCCCTAGCACAGGGCTCCGACGACTTCTCGGACGAACGGCGCGTCCGCCCGGCGCGGCGGCCGGGTTGTCCACAACCCGTCGCCCATCCACAGCCCTCTGTGTTTGCCCAGCTCGCCCGCCGGCCCCCGCGGCGTCGACCCGACAGAGTCTGGGGCATGACGACACCCGCATTCCCCCACGGTTCCGGCTTCTCCGACGATCCCGGCGGGGAACCGCCCCCGCAGCAGCACACGGTCACGCTGTCCGCTCCGGACGACCTCCTCGCCTCGATTCCCGCACTGCTCGGATTCCGGCCGGCCCGGTCGATCGTGGCGGTGTGCCTGACCGGGAAGCGCAACTCGTCGGTCGGCGCCGTCATGAGACATGACCTGGTCCTCGGAGGTGCCGGAGGGCCGAGCCCGACGATGTGCGCGGCGCTGGGCCAGTTCGCCACCGTCTGTGAGCGCGACCGCGCCGGCGGGGTGATCCTGGTTCTCGTCGACGACCGTGTCACCGGCCCGTCCGCGCTCTGCCTCGACGAATTGTCCGCGATCGTCGAAGAATTCGAGGAGCTCCTCGAATTCACGCCGACCGACCTTCTCGACGTCTTCCTCACGGCGGAGATCGCTTCGGGCGGTGCATGGTTCAGCTTCTTCGGCGGCAATTACGGTGTCCAGTCCGATCCGGCGTCGTCCCGCGTCGCGCTCGCGCGGGTCCTCGAGGGCAAGCCCATCCGCGCCTCGCGCGAGGAGATGGAGGCCACGATCGAGGTGGGGCCGGTGCTCGAACGGATGCAGATTGCCGCCCTCATCGAACGTGGCCGCCCATCGTCGCTTCTGCGAAGGCAACTGGCCGAGCGGTCGCCCATGCCGGATCGCTGCCACCGACTCGAGCTCGAACTGGTGCTGACACACGTGGCGCGGGTGTCGTCCGGTGAGAGGCTCCTCGCACCGGAGTACGCGGAACTCGCGCTCGCACTGGACAACGTCACCGTCCGGGACAGCGTGCTCGCACTCGCCGTGGGCCCGTACGCCGACGATGCCGAGCAACTGTGGATTCTCCTGGCCCGCAACCTTCCCGACCCGGAACGCGCGAACCCGGCGGCGCTGCTCGGCTACAGCGCCTACCTGCGGGGGGACGGGCCGTTCGCCGGCATCGCATTGGCCGCCGCGCTGGACTCGGAGCCGGGGCACAGGCTGGCCACCCTGCTGGACGGTGCACTGCACAGCGGAATGCGGCCGGCCGAGGTGCGGGGACTGGCCGACGTCGGTTACGAACGCGCGAGCGCGGTCGGTGTCGTGCTGCCCCCGCCGCTCGCCGGCTGAGCCCGCGTCAACGACGTGCCGCGTGGGACCGGTCGCCCAGCTCCTGCAGGTAGGTCCAGGCGTCGGCGACGATCTCGTCGAGGTCCGTGTGCTCCGGCCGCCACCCGAGTTCCGCGATCGCACGATCACTCGACGCGACGAGCACGGCGGGATCGCCTGCCCGGCGCGGCGCGTCCTCGACCGCGATGGGGAGCCCGGTGACCCGCGCGCACGCCGAGATGACTTCGCGCACACTGAAACCCGCGCCGCTACCGAGATTGTAGATGCGGTGCCTGCCCTCGATCGACGACTCCAAGGCCAGCACGTGCGCCTCGGCGAGGTCGAGCACATGGATGTAGTCGCGGATCGCCGTTCCGTCCGGGGTGGGCCAGTCGGTTCCGAAGATCGAGATCTTCTCCCGCTGGCCGAGCGCCACCTGGAGCACGAGAGGAATCAAATGCGTTTCGACGACCCGGTTCTCGCCGGCCGACTTGTACGCTCCCGCGACGTTGAAATACCGCAGGCTGGTCGCCGCGAGCGAATGCGCCACCGAGTACGAGGTGATGGCATGGTCGATCGCGAGCTTCGTCGCCCCGTACGGGTTGGTGGGACGCGTCGGATCGGCCTCCGTGATCGGCGAGTGCTCCGGTTCGCCGTACGTCGCGGCCGTCGACGAGAACACGAGTTTCTGCGTCCCCGAGTGCCGCATGGCCTCGAGGAGTTCGAGCGTGGTGACGACGTTGCCGCGCCAGTACTTTTCCGGGTACTGGACCGACTCGCCGACGAGCGACTGCGCGGCGAAGTGCAGCACCCCGTCGAACCGGGGAGTGCCGCTCGTGCCCAGCACCTCCGCCGCCACGTCCGCGACGTCGCCCTCGATGAACTCGGCACCGAGCGGCACCGCGTCGGCATTACCCGTCGACAGGTCGTCGATGACGACGACCTCGTGTCCTCGTTCGAGCAGGACCGTGCTGCAGACGCTGCCGACATAGCCGGCGCCGCCGGTGACCAGAAGTTTCATCGACTATCCCTGAACCTGCTTCACCTGGACGGCGTGCGCCATCTCCTCGGACAGATCGAACCCGCTGTGGCCGGGCACCGTGATCGTGACCGACCCGGGCTTGGTCTCGACGGTGACGCGCGCGTCCGGAACGACGCCCGCCTCACGCAACTGTCCGATGACGTCCGGATCCGACTGGACGTGCTCGGCGAGACGGCGGACGACGACCGCAGTCGGCTTGCCGGGTGGCACGTCCGTGAGGCGGATGAGCGTCTCCGGGGGGTCGACCGGGCGGTCCAGCCCAAGCAGAGCCAGTCCCGGAATCGGGTTGCCGTACGGCGAGGTGGTGGGGTTGTTGAGCACCTCCACCAGGCGCCGCTCCACTTCCTCGCTCATGACGTGCTCCCACCGGCACGCCTCCGCGTGAACCTCTTCCCACCGGAGACCGATGACGTCCACGAGGAGTCGTTCGGCCAGGCGGTGCTTCCGCATCACGGACACCGCGAGCTCGCGGCCCTTCTCCGTCAGTTCCAGGTGGCGGTCACCGGCGACCAGGAGAAGGCCGTCACGTTCCATCCGGGCGACTGTCTGGCTGACCGTCGGACCGCTCTGCTCGAGTCGTTCGGCAATACGTGCTCGAAGTGGGACGACGCCCTCTTCTTCCAAGTCATAGATCGTCCGGAGGTACATCTCCGTGGTGTCGACCAGATCCTTCACACTCACACCCCTTCGTCTCGGTTGATTCTACCGGTGATTGCCCGGCACCGGCGCCGTCCGTCCCCGCCGCGCGTCGGTGCCGGTCCGGTGGGGTCTGCTGACACCCTCCACGGGGACCAGTAGCGTGAGTCCATGACCGCGTCGTTCAGTTCCGGGGAGGATTCGGCTGCACTGGTATCGAACCGTGCAGTCGTGTGGAGTCCGGACTATCTCAGTTATCGGTGGAGTGCGGACCATCCGATGAATCCCACGCGGCTCGAGCTGACCATGTCGCTCGCGCGCAGCCTCGGGACTCTGGAGGGAGTCGAACTGTTGCGGCCCGCCGCCGCCTCGGACGCAGATCTGTTGAGGATCCACACTCCCGCGTACATCGAAGCGGTCAAACAGGCCGGTCACTCCGCGACGTCCGGTGTGCTCGGCGCGGAGGCACCGCACGGGCTCGGCACGGAGGACAATCCCGTTTTCCCCCAGATGCACGAGGCGAGCGCGATCCTCGCCGGCGGATCCCTCGCCGCGGCGCAGGAGATCGCCGCGGGCCGCACCCGCCGCGCCGTCAGCATCGGCGGCGGCATGCATCACGCCATGCCCGACTGGGCCTCCGGCTTCTGTGTGTACAACGATGTCGCCATAGCCGTTTCCTGGCTGCTGGACAACGGTTTCGACCGGATCGCCTACATCGACGTCGACGCACACCACGGTGACGGCGTCCAGCACGCGTTCGCGAACGACCCGCGGGTCCTGACGATCTCGCTGCACCAGCACCCGGCAACCCTCTGGCCCAACACGGGGTGGTCGAGCGAAGTCGGCGAGGGATCGGGGGAGGGCACGGCGATCAACCTGCCCGTGCTGCCCGGCACCGTCGACGCGTTGTGGCTGCGTGGTTTCCACGCCGTCGTGCCGGGTGCCCTCGCCGCGTTCCGGCCGCAGATCGTGATCAGTCAGTGCGGTGTCGACAGCCACCGGGAGGACCCGCTGGCCGACCTCGCGCTGACCGTAGACGGCCAGCGGGCCGCGTTCCTCGCGATGCGCGACCTCGCCGACCGCTACGCCGAGGGGCGCTGGCTCGCCGTCGGCGGCGGCGGTTACGGCCTCGTCCGGGTCGTTCCGCGTGCGTGGACCCACCTGATCGCCGCGGCGCTCGACCGGGAGATCGACACGGCCCGTGCCGTGCCCGAGGCCTGGCAGGAGCGGGCTCACGCCCTCGCGCCCAGCGTCGACCTGCCGGACACCATGGGCGACGGCGGGGAGGTCGACTACCTGCCGTGGGACGGTCCCGGTGGCACACCGGAAACCGGGATTCCGTCGGTCGACCGCGCACTGACGCGGATCGACTCCGCCGTCATTGCCACCCGCCGCGCCTGCTTCCCGCTACTCGGACTCGACCCGGAGGATCCCCGTGACTGAGCAGGCGGACGACAGCGAAACGACCGGCGCCACGGAGTCGTCGGGCGGCGCGGAGACGGGCAGCACTGAGTCGTCGGGTAGTGCCGGGGCGACGGGGAAACCCGACCCCGCGCACAACTACCCGCGGCACTGGGTCGCCGACGTGCTCGCGGCGGACGGCGGGGCGGTCGCGCTGCGGCCGATCGTGCCCGAGGACGCCGACAAACTCGTTGCGTTCCACTCCAAGCTGTCCGAACGCACCCGCTATCTACGGTATTTCGGTCCCTACCCGACCATGTCGCAACGGGACGTCGTTCATTTCACCACGGTCGACCACCACGACCGGGTCGCGTTCGTGGTGCTGCTGGGGGACGAGATCATCGCCGTCGGCCGGTACGAGCGGCTCACCGGCGAGGGGGACGGCAAATCCGCGGAGGTGGCATTCGTCGTCGCCGACGCGCACCAGGGCCGCGGACTCGGGCCGATCCTGCTCGAGCACCTGGCCGCGGCGGCCGCGGAGAGCGGTCTGACGATGTTCGTCGCCGAGGTCCTCGCGGAGAACCGGAACATGGTGACCGTCTTCCGTGAGGCGGGATATCAGGTGAGTCGCAGCTTCGAGGGCGGCGTGCTCAGGCTCGAGTTCGCGATCGACCCCACGGAAGCGATGGTGTCCGTGCGGAATTCCCGCGAGCGGGCCGCCGAGGCGCGGAGTATGCGCAACGTGCTCAGTCCGCGTTCGGTCGCGGTGATCGGCGCGTCCACCGACCGGGCGAAGGTCGGCAACGCCGTCCTGACCAACCTGCTGCGGGCCGGATTCACCGGCCCGGTGTATCCGGTCAACGCCGAGCACCGTTCGGTCCACGGGGTGCGGGCGTACCCGACGGTCCGGGACATCCCCGACGAGGTGGACCTCGCGGTCGTCGCCGTCCCCGCCGAATCGATCAACGCCGTCCTCGACGACTGCCTGGACAAGGGGGTCAAGGCCCTCGTCGTCGTGTCCTCGGGATTCAGTGAAACCGGAATGGACGGACGGCAGTCCGAGCGCCGCCTCGTCCACGCCGCCCGCGCACACGGGATGCGGCTGATCGGTCCGAACGCGCTCGGCGTGGCCAACAACGACCGAGAGGTGTCGTTGAACGCCACCCTCGCGCCGGTGCTGCCGAGCCCCGGCAACGTCGGATTCTTCTGCCAATCCGGCGCCCTCGGCATCGCCATCCTCGACGAGGCCGCGCGGAGCCGAATCGGGTTGTCCGCGTTCGTCTCTGCAGGCAACCGCGCCGACGTCTCCGGCAACGACCTGCTGCAGTACTGGGATTCGGACCCGGCCACCGAGGTCGTGCTGCTGTATCTGGAGAGCTTCGGCAATCCCCGCAAGTTCTCGCGCATCGCGCGGAGGGTGGCGAGAAACAAGCCGATCGTCGCGGTCAAGAGTGGGCGGCACGCCGTCCCGCCCGCGCTGGCGGCCAGCGGCGGCGAGATGGACGATTCGATCGTGCGTGCACTCTTCGAGCAGGCCGGGGTGGTGCAGGTCGGGTCGATCTCGCAGCTGTTCGACTGTGCGCTGCTGTTCGGGTACCAGCCGCTGCCCGCAGGCCCCCGGCTCGCCGTGGTCGGGAACTCCACCGCGCTCGGTGTCCTGGCGGCCGACGCGGCCCGCAGCGAGGGTCTGCAGGTCGGCGACCCCGTCGACCTCGGCCCGCAGGCCGGTCCCGAGGAATTCGCGACGGCGGTGCGGACGGCGCTCGCGTCCTTCGACGTCGATTCGGTGATCGCCGTGTTCGTTCCCCCGGTCGCCGTGCCCGCCGAACCGTATGCCCAGGCGCTGCGGGAAGCGGTGCGGGACGCCGACAAACCCGTCCTCACGACGTTCCTCGCGGCGGAGGGTGTGCCCGACGTCCTGGCGGTCCGGGGTGAGGACGGGCATCCGACGCGCGGTTCGGTGCCGTCCTATCCGGGTCCGGAACGCGCGGCGCTGGCGCTGGCGCGGGCCTGGCGGTACTCGGCCTGGAAGAGTAAGCCGTCCTCGAAAGTCGTGCGCCCCAACGGAATCGATCCGGAGCGGGCGAAAGCGCTGGTCGACGGCTGGCTCGGGGCGTCGTCCGGACGCTGGCTGTCGGACTTCGAGGCGTCGCAACTCCTCGCGTGCTACGGCGTGGACGTCGTGGAATTCCGGTCCGCCACCACCGAGGAGGAGGCCGTGCAGGCCGCCGAGGAACTGGGATACCCGGTGGCGGTGAAGGCGACGGGGGAACAGTGGCGGCACCGGCCCGACCTCGGCGGCGTCCGCCTCGACCTCGTCGGACCGGACTCGGTCCGCTGGGCCTACCGCGACCTCGCCGCCGCATCCGGTGAACCCCTGCTCCACGTGCAGCGGATGGCCACCAAGGGAATCGGCTGCGTCGTCGGCGTGCAGGACGACCCGTCGTTCGGCTCGCTCATCTCGTTCGGGCTCGCCGGCGTGATCTCCGACCTGCTCGGTGACCGCGCCTACCGGGTGCTGCCCCTCACCGAGGACGCCGCGGCGGAGCTGATCGACGCACCGAAGGCCGCGCCGCTGCTGTCCGGCTACCGCAGCGCGGTGCCGGTGAACAAATCGGCCCTCGTCGACCTCGTACAGCGGATCTCCGCTCTCGCCGACGACCTGCCGGAGGTGCGGGAACTGGCCTGCGAACCGGTGCTCGCGTCCGCCGAGGGCGCGCTGGTCACCGATTCGCGCGTGCGGATCGGCCCTGAGCCCAGCGTCGCCGACCTCGGACCCCGCCGGCTGCGCTGACCCGACACACGGTCCCGCAGACAGAAGGTCCCCGCACGGCACAGCGCCGGTGCCGGTCGCGTACGACCGGCACCGGCGCTGAATCGGTGGTGGACTGGGGGGTCAGCTGGCGTAGGAGCGCAGCCGCTCGGCGCGGTCGCCCTGGCGCAGCTTGCCCATCACCTCGCGCTCGATCTGACGGACACGCTCGCGGGAGAGCCCGAAGAGCTTGCCGATCTGGTCGAGGGTGCGCGGCTGACCGTCGTCGAGTCCGTAACGCAGGCGGATGACCTGCTGCTCACGTTCGTCAAGGGTGGCGAGCACGGTGCGCACATCGCTGTGCAGGAGGCCGGCGATCACGGCGTTCTCCGCGGACGTGGCCTCGGAATCCTCGATGAAGTCGCCCAGCGGGGCTTCCTCGTCGTTGCCGACCGGCATGTCGAGGCTCACCGGGTCGCGGCTGTGGTCGAGGAGATCCGCGATCTTGTGCGCCGGGATTCCCGATTCCTCGGCCAGTTCGTCGTCGGTCGCCTCACGCCCGAGTTGCTGATGCAGTTCACGCTTGATGCGGGCCAGTTTGTTGACCTGCTCCACGAGGTGCACTGGGAGCCGGATCGTGCGGCTCTGGTCGGCCATGCCGCGGGTGATCGCCTGACGAATCCACCAGGTGGCGTACGTCGAGAACTTGAACCCCTTCGCGTAGTCGAACTTCTCCATCGCGCGGATCAGGCCGAGGTTGCCCTCCTGGATGAGGTCCAGCAGGGGCATGCCGCGACCGGTGTACCGCTTCGCGAGCGACACGACGAGCCGCAGGTTGGCCTCGAGGAGGTGCGCGCGGGCAGACTGTCCTTCCCGGACGACCGTCGCGAGGTCGCGCTTCTTGGCGGGGGAGAGGCGCTTCCCGGTCTCCAGGATGTGCGCTGCGTACAGCCCAGCCTCGATTCGCTTGGACAGTTCCACCTCGTCTGCGGCCGTCAGCAGCGCTGTGCGGCCGATGCCGTTCAGGTAGACGCGGACCAGGTCGGCAGCGGGGCTCTGGGCGTCCAGATCGGCAGCGCTGGGGCGAATGCGAGTAGTGGTGCTGGGGCTTGTCATGACTTGCCTCCTCATCGGTGGTGTCTCATATGGATCAACGCACCGACGGCCCGGGAAAGTTCCCGGCCGGTAATTTACGAAGAGGCTGTGACCTGCGGGTTCCTCGATTCGGTCCTGAGAAGTTGCTGAGAACACGTATAAGGGGGACGGATCGGGAACCCGGCGGCTACGCGGGGAGCACCAGTCCGTGCCGGACGAGGGCGTGCACGAGCGGCACCGCCGACTGCGCGAGTTCTTCCGCGTCGACCCCGTGCGCGGCGGCGAGGAGTTCGATCAGTTCGCCCAGTACGAGGCCGTCGCCGCGCATGCCCGCGACGAGCGAGGCGACGAGATCGTCGACCTCGTGCTGCCACGCCGGGCCGTTTCCCCGGTGCAACCGGGCGACCACCTGCGTCCATCCCTCGTCGCCGGGCAGGAACACCCGCTCCAGGGCGGTGCTCTCCTCGACGCGGAACCGGGCGGTGAGCACGTCGTGGTCGCGCAGCCACGCCACCCGATCGAAGTACGCGAGCGCCTCCGCGCCGAGCGGATCGGTGAAGCCGTGGGTGAGGTCTTCCGCCATCAGATCGGTGGGTGCGTCGGTCCGGCGCAGGTAGACGAACCCGAAACCGACCCCCTCCACGTCCGCGCTCGCGAGGTGGTCCAGCCAGTCCCCGGCGATCGTGGCAGTGGCCGGGTCGCGGGTGTCGAGGCCGCCGTCCCGCATCCAGGTGCCGACGTACAGGGCCGGGTCCGCGACGTCCCGCTGCACCACCCACGCGTCGATCCCGTGGGCCGGCAGCCAGGACGCCACCCGGGCACGCCAGTCCTCGCCCTCGACGTGGATCCACGACGCCAGCAGCGCCGCCGTGCCGCCGGGCGCGAGGTAGTCGGCCACGCGGGAGATCATCAGTTCACTCGCGCCGTCGAGGTCGAGGCCGGAGTCGCGGTAGGTGTGGCCCATCGTGGCGCGGCTCACGACGAACGGCGGATTGGCCACGACCTGATCGAACGTGCGGCCCTCGACCGGCTCGAACCACGACCCGGCGAGCAGTTCCACCTCCTGCTCGTTGAGTGCCGCCGTGACGGCCGCCAGGTCCACCGCCCGGACGTTCAGATCCGTCGCCGTGATCGCGTCGGCGTAGGACGCGCCGTGCAGGGCCTGGATGCCGCACCCGGTCCCGATGTCGAGCAACGTCCCGACCGGTGCGGTCGGGGTGGCCTGCAGCAGCGACAGCGACGCGTGCCCGACGCCGATGACGTGGTCGACGGGCGTCTCGCGGGGGCGGAGGGAGCCGTCGAGGTCGGAGAGCACCCAGCGGTTGCCGCCGCCGATGTCCAGCGGCCGCAGGTCGAGGGCGGCCCGGACGACGTCGCCCTCGGATTCGAGCAGGCCTGCGGCGAGGGCGTCGTCGACCGCGAGGGGGGCCAGCGCTTCGGCCACCTCGCCGGCGGGACAGTCGTCGGTGAGCAGGAACAGGCGGATCAGGGTGCCGAGTTCGCCGCAGGACGCGCTGGCCCGGCGCACCGGGACCGGTTCGTTGCGGCTCAACGCCGCGTGGACCTCGGGGCCGAGCGCATCGAGCAGGGTGTCCGTGTCGTACCGATTGCGGAGGAGGGCCGCACGCAGAGATGGGCAGATCGACAGCAGTTCGTCACGGTTCACCCGTGCATTGTTGCAGGACGCCCGGCGGCGTCAGCCCTCGATCGTGTGGTGCGGCGGCGCGGGCAGGGCCGTGGACGGTGAGTCGCGGTGGTCGTACCGGCTGGGCTCGTCCTTGGTGCGCGGCGGCCGGTCGTTCGCGATGAGGACCGCGATCCACGGCAGCGGGATCGACACGCCGATGATCGCCATCGAGATCCACGGGTTCTCCCAGATGCCGTACGCCACCGCCGCGAAGATCAGCGCCGGGAACCGGAACGACATGATGAGCAGGTACTTGCGGACACGGGCACGGTGTTGATCCTCGATGGATCGCGCTGCCTCGGTGATGAGAACCGGATTACTCGGTGAGCCGGCGTCGTGGGACCCACCGAACCCTGCACTTCGTGCCATGTCTCCACTGTTCCACTGTCGGGTCGCAAATGCACACGGGGGGTGGGATCACCGGCCGGTTGCGGCATTATTGAGGGGTGAGCACTCAAACCAAGGAACGGCCCGACGTCACCACCGACGAGTCGACCGATGACGACACTCCCAAGTTCTTCCATTACGTGAAGAAGAACAAGATCGCGGAGAGCGCCGTCATGGGCACTCACGTCGTCGCGTTGTGCGGCGAGGTGTTTCCGGTGACGAAATCCGCGAAGCCGGGATCGCCGGTCTGCCCCGACTGCAAGAAGATCTACGAAGGATTGCGCAAGGGCGACTGAGGCTTCGCCGGCGCTCGTCGCACACCCGGTGGCTCGGGAGATTCTCGTACCGGGCCGTCGGGCTTTTCGTCGTTCCCGGACCCTTGCCCGGCCGGATCGGGACGGGTGCGGTCGCCGACGACCTTGATCGGGCCGGTGGCGATGCGACGTGTGAGGCTGGTCACCGGACCCGCCGATGGTGAACTCTCGGCCTGCGCGGCGATCCAGTCCCGCATCTGGTCGATGCGGGTCGCCCTGGCAGGCCAGAACTCCTGCACGGTGGCGTTGAACTCGGCGCCGAGCACCACCGCGAAACCCAGGAAGAACGTGAACAGAAGGAACGCGATCGGCGTGGCCAGCGCCCCGTACGTGTACCCGGTTCCCGCCACCCACGAGAGGTAGCGGCGCAGGCAGGTGCTCGCGCCGAGGAAGAACACTCCCGCGACGAGCGCGCCGCCGAGCAGCCGGTGCCAGGGCAGCGACCGGGGGAGCGCCACCTTGTACAGCGTCGTCAGGCCGACGATGAGCAGCAGTCCCACGCCGGGGTAGTAGAACGTGTCGACGATCTCCGTCCCGATCGTGCGCCACGCCTCCGGAAGCACCCTCCCGACGAGTGTGGGCCCCAGCGCGACCAGCGGCAGGGTGAACACGGCGAGGATCAGGAACATCACGTAGAGCAGCAGCGCGAACAGGCGCTGCCACACGGGGTGCCGCGCCTCCTGCTGGCCGTGGGCCTCGACGATCGAGTCCACGAACGTGGAGATGGCCGACGAGCCCGCCCAGAGGGACAGCAGGAAACTCAGGGACACGATCTCGGGACGTCCCCGTTGGAGGACGTCCCCGACCGTCGGGCGGATGATCTGTTCGACGACGCTGTCGCTGAACACGGTCCCGCTGAAGTTGATGATCTTCGACTGGATGATGTCGACCGTGTCGGGTCCGAACCACCCGCCGACGTAGCCGAGCATGCCGAGGAGTCCGAGCAGGAGCGGGGGCAGCGACAGTGTCTGCCAGAAGGCCGCCGTGGCCGCCTTCCCGAAGATCGAATCGTCCCACGCCTTGCTCGCTGTGCGACCGATCACGCTCAGTGCGCGACGTAGCGGATGCCACCCGGACCGGGGTGGATCACCGCCACTCTGCGGTGTTGTCGAGGGTGTTTCGGTCATGATGTTTCCAGCATCCCTGACGACACGCCCGGTTGCCCACCGCTGCTGTCCTCGTGTCGCGACAAATCTGTCAGTATCGGAACTCGCGAATGCGGTTCGCGTCGGATCCGGGCGCTAGGCTCCTTGACGGACAGCGCCTTCGGGTCTGGACCGGATGTGTCGATCGATACCGAGGAGTGCGAGCAAACAGTGCCATGCCAGCGGAGGGCAGCCCGTGAGTGCTGAGACAGTGGGCTCCCAGTCGGCGCCGACAGTGGAAACCGAGGCCGCGCAGATCGTGGGTACCGAGGCCTACCTCGCACAGACCGAACCAGCCAGGCCCGCGGGATCGCTGCGCGCCTGGCAGCGTCGTGCGCTGACCAAGTACCTGTCCACCGGACCGCAGGATTTCCTCGCGGTCGCGACGCCGGGCGCCGGTAAGACCACCTTCGCGCTGCGCGTCGCGTCGGAGTTGCTGCGCGACCGGACCGTCGACCAGGTGACGGTGGTCGCGCCGACGGAGCACCTCAAGCACCAGTGGGCGGAGTCCGCGGCGCGCAACGGCATCGCGCTGGACTCGTACTTCTCGAACTCGACCGGGCAGACGTCCAGCGACTATCAGGGTGTCGTGGTGACGTACGCGCAGGTCGCCTCCCACCCGTTCAAGCACCGGGTCCGCACCGAGAGCCGGCGCACGCTGGTCATCCTCGACGAGATCCACCACGGTGGCGACGCGAAGAGCTGGGGTGACGCCATCCGGGAGGCATTCGGTGACGCCACCCGCCGTCTGGCCCTGACCGGTACGCCGTTCCGCAGCGACGACAGCGCGATCCCGTTCGTGACGTACGAACCCGACCGCGAGGGTCTGATGCGCTCGAAGGCGGATCACTCCTACGGGTACTCGGACGCGCTCGCGGACGGCGTCGTCCGGCCCGTCGTGTTCCTCGCGTACTCCGGCGAGGCACGCTGGCGGAACAATGCGGGCGAGGAGTTCTCCGCGCGGCTCGGGGAGCCGCTCAGCGCGGAACAGACGGCCCGGGCGTGGCGCACCGCCCTGGACCCGTCGGGTGACTGGATTCCCGCGGTCCTGCACGCCGCCGACACCCGCCTCGGACAGTTGCGCACCGGCGGCATGCCCGACGCGGGCGGCCTGGTGATCGCCACCGACCAGACCGTCGCCCGTGCCTACGCGCAGACCCTGAAGGCGGTCACCGGCGAAGACCCGGTCGTGGTCCTCTCCGACGACCCGACGGCGTCCAAGCGGATCGCCGAGTTCGGCGCGAGCACCCAGAAGTGGATGGTCGCCGTCCGCATGGTGTCGGAAGGCGTCGACGTCCCCCGCCTGGCCGTCGGCGTGTACGCCACCAGCGCGTCGACCCCGCTCTATTTCGCGCAGGCGATCGGTCGTTTCGTGCGGTCCCGCCGCAAGGGTGAGACCGCGAGCGTGTTCCTCCCGTCGGTGCCGGTGCTCCTCGACCTGGCCAGCCAGCTGGAGGCGCAGCGCGACCACGTGCTCGGCAAGCCGCACCGGGAGAAGGACGGCTTCGACGACGACCTGCTCGCCGACGCGAACAAGCAGAAGGACGAACTCGGCGAGGAGGAGAAGGCGTTCACCTCGCTCGGTGCCGATGCCGAGCTCGATCAGGTGATCTACGACGGCTCGTCCTTCGGGACGGCCACGTTCTCGGGATCCGACGAGGAGGCCGACTACCTGGGTCTGCCCGGTCTGCTCGACGCCGATCAGATGCGGGCCCTGCTGCGTCAGCGTCAGTCGGAGCAGCTGGACAAGCAGGAGCCCGCCGCGCCCGCGCCCGCGCACACGCCGGTTCCACAGGTCGCGGACCGGGTGGCTGCCGCCGGGCAGCTCGCGCAACTGCGCCGCGAATTGAACAGTCTCGTCGCGATGCACCACCACCGGACGGGCAAGCCGCACGGCACGATCCACGGCGAACTCCGCCGGGTCTGCGGGGGACCGCCCACGGCCATCGCCACCGTCGAGCAGCTCACCGAGCGGATCTCCACCCTGCGGCAGTGGTGACCCCCGTCACCGCGTGACGCGAACGCACAAGAGACCGGCGAGTGCACTGCACTCGCCGGTCTCTTGTTGCTGAAAGAGGTGAGCCTGGGACGGGTCACCCGGGCTGACGTATCAGATTGCAGCTTCGGCTTCGGACACGATCGTGGCGTTCATCTCGCGAAGACGGTCTGCGTGCTCGTTGGCGTGGTGACCGCAGAAGAGCAACTCTCCTCCGGTCGGAAGGACCGCGCGAACGCGGGCTCCCGCACCGCACCGGTCGCACCGGTCGGCTGCGGTCAACGGGGGGCTGGTCAGTGTTCCGGGCATGACTCCTCCGTACTGGCTTTCGACTGATGCCGAGTGCCTGGGGCCTTGGTCCGCCGCGTCGGGGGTGGCGCGGTGGATCTACTCTGTCAGACGTTTGGGGTTTACGCGTTGTTCCCGACGGCGTTTCTCAGTGTTGCATCACACACGAAACCGGCCCGAAACGTGCCGACAGCGACGTGACGAGCGCCGATGCGAACAGACCGATCGGTCCGAGTTCGCTGACAGCTGATTCGATTTCGGCCGTGACGCTAGTCTCACCGTGTGAAATCCGAAGACCAACTCGTTCACATCTGCAGCCGCGACGAATGGCGCGCCGCGGAACGCGAAGGCGCTCGCGTGCCCGCCGCGTACGCCGCGGACGGATTCGTGCACCTCTCCACACCCGCTCAGGTGCATCTGCCCGCCAACCGGTTGTTCGCCGGGCGCACGGACCTCGTCCTCCTGAGACTCGACCCCGACGCGCTCGGTGCGCCGGTGAAGTGGGAGCCGGGCGTGCCGGCCGATCCGGCGTCGATGCTGTTCCCGCACCTGTACGGGCCGCTGCCCGTCACGGCGGTCACCGCCGTCGAGGAGTACCTCCCCGAGGCCGACGGCACGTTCCCGGCCCGGCGCTGACGCGAGCCTTCCGCTGTTGGTCACCCCCATCGGACTACCGTGGAGGCATGAACGTTGAAGTGACGCCACTACCCGGTATCGGGGTGCGTAAGGACTTCGAACTCGCCGCCGGTCGCCGCATCGGTGTCATCACCCATCGCGACGGCCGCACGGACCTGATCGTGTCGAAGGCCGACGACCCCGACGCCTGCGCCGCGTCCGTGCCGCTCACCACCGAGGAAGCGGCCGTGCTCAGCAATCTGCTCGGAGCGCCGCAACTGGTGGCGCAGCTGGAGGAGGAACACCGGGACCTGCCCGGCATCCGCACCAAGCAGCTGTACATCAAGGAAGATTCCCGATTCGACGGCCGCCCGCTCGGCGACACCGCGATGCGCACGCGCACCGGGGTCTCGATCGTCGCGGTCATGAGGGCGGGCCAGGTGTACCCGTCACCGAAGCCCGACTTCCTGCTCACCTCCGGCGACCTGCTGGTCGCCGTCGGAACCACAGACGGACTGGACGCGTCAGCCAAGCTCCTGGCCAACGGCTGACAGACCCGTGAACACCACCACGCTCGCGCTCATCGAACTGGGCGCGGTGTTCTTCGCGCTCGGCCTGCTGGGCCGTCTGGCAGCTCAATTCGGGATGTCGCCCATCCCGTTCTATCTCCTCGGAGGCCTCTGCTTCGGCAGCGGCGGATTCGTCAACCTCGGCGACATCAGCGAGTTCAGCCACCTCGCGAGCGAGATCGGGGTGGTCCTCCTCCTGCTTCTGCTGGGGCTCGAGTACACCGCATCGGAACTCGTCACCGGGCTGCGACGGTCGTGGATGGCCGGTGTCGTGGACGCCGTCCTGAACGCCGCGCCCGGAGCGGTCGTCGCCCTGATGCTGGGGTGGGGGACCACCGGTGCCGTCGTGATGGCCGGTGTCACCTACATCTCGTCCTCGGGCATCATCGCGAAGGTGCTGAGCGACCTGGGACGGCTCGGTAACCGGGAAACGCCGGTCGTGCTGTCGATCCTGGTGTTCGAGGACCTCGCGATGGCCGTGTACCTGCCCATTCTGACGGCCCTGCTCGCCGGCGTCAGTTTCGCCGGTGGACTCGAGGCGGTGGGCATCTCCCTCGTCGTGATCTCCGTCGTCCTCGTGATCGCGCTGCGGTACGGCCGCTACGTGTCCGCGCTGCTGGACAGCCCGGACAGCGAGACCCTGCTGCTGAAGCTGCTCGGTGCCGCGCTTCTGGTGGCGGGGATCAGCTCGGCGATGCAGGTCTCGGCCGCGGTCGGGGCCTTCCTCCTGGGGATCGCGATCTCCGGCACCACCGCCCACAACGCGAGCCGCGTCCTCGAGCCGCTCCGCGATCTGTTCGCGGCGATGTTCTTCGTCGTGTTCGGGCTCAACACCGATCCCCGGGCGATTCCGCCGGTCCTCGGCTGGGCCGTGCTGCTCGCCGTCGTCACCGCGCTGACGAAGATGGTCACCGGTGCGTGGGCGGCGAAACAGCAAGGGGTCGGGCGGCTGGGCCGGGCCCGCGCCGGGGTCGCGTTGATTGCGCGCGGCGAGTTCTCGATCGTCATCGCCGGGCTGGCGTTGTCGGCAGGCGCAGTGGAGAGCGAACTCGTGGCACTCGCCACCGCGTACGTGCTCCTGATGGCCGTCATCGGCCCGGTGGCGGCACGGGTGGTCGAACCGGTGGCGGGCGCCTGGATCCGGGTTCGCACCACCGCGTGACGGGTGCCCGCCGGATGCCCCGGCGCACGAACGACGATGCCCCCGGACTCGCTCGGAGTCCGGGGGCATCGCAGTCTGTGCGTCAGTCCAGGTAGTCGCGCAGCACCTGCGACCGCGACGGGTGGCGCAGCTTCGACATGGTCTTGGACTCGATCTGGCGGATGCGCTCACGCGTGACGCCGTAGACCTGTCCGATCTCGTCGAGGGTGCGGGGCTGCCCGTCGGTCAGGCCGAAGCGCAGGCGCACGACGCCCGCTTCACGCTCGGAGAGCGTCTCGAGCACCGACTGGAGCTGGTCCTGCAGCAGGGTGAAGGACACGGCGTCGACGGCCACGACGGCCTCGGAGTCCTCGATGAAGTCGCCGAGCTGACTGTCGCCTTCGTCGCCGATGGTCTGGTCGAGGGAGATGGGTTCACGCGCGTACTGCTGGATTTCCAGCACCTTCTCGGGCGTGATGTCCATTTCCTTGGCGAGCTCTTCGGGCGTGGGCTCACGGCCCAGGTCCTGCAGGAGTTCACGCTGGATGCGGCCGAGCTTGTTGATGACCTCGACCATGTGCACCGGGATGCGGATGGTGCGGGCCTGGTCGGCCATCGCGCGGGTGATGGCCTGGCGGATCCACCACGTGGCGTAGGTCGAGAACTTGTAGCCCTTGGTGTAGTCGAACTTCTCGACGGCACGGATGAGGCCCAGGTTGCCTTCCTGGATCAGGTCCAGGAACGCCATGCCGCGGCCGGTGTAGCGCTTGGCCAGCGACACGACGAGCCGGAGGTTGGCCTCCAGGAGGTGGTTCTTGGCGCGGTTTCCGTCGCGGCAGATCCAGCTCATGTCCCGGCGCTGGGCGGCGGGGAGCTTCTCGCCGGAGTCGGACAGCTCCTGCATGATCTGGGTCGCGTACAGCCCCGCCTCGATCCGCTTGGCGAGCTCGACCTCCTCTTCGGCGTTGAGGAGGGCGACCTTGCCGATCTGCTTGAGGTAGGCGCGGACGGAGTCTGCGGATGCGGTCAGCTCGGCGTCCTTGCGGGCCTGGCGGAGCGCTTCGGACTCCTCCTCGTCCCACACGAAGTCGCCGGACGCCTTGTCCTTCTCGGACGGCTCCTCGGTCTCTTCGTCCTCGCCGACTGCGACGACCTCCACGACATCGGACTCGACCTCGGCGAGGTCGCCCTCGGTGATGTCGATGTCTTCCATGTCGGCGGCATCCTCGTCGAGGTCCTCGCCGTCCGCACCCTTACCGGCCGTGGCCTTCTTGCCGCCCGCCTTCTTCGCCGCCGCCTTCTTGGCGGGGGCCTTCTTCGCTGCTGCCTTCTTGGCGGGGGCCTTCTTCGCCGCTGCCTTCTTCGCGGGAGCTGCCTCGGCTGCCGGAGCGGTGCCGGTGGCTGCCGCTGCGACTGGTGCTTCCGGTCCTGACTCTGAAGTCGAATCAGCAGTCTGACGTGTATCGGTGGCTGCCACGTACGCCCTTTCGTGACGGTGTCGTGCGGCGTCACGCCAGAGTGGTCATCCGGCGGAGAGGTCTACTGGTTTCGCCGGCGCGCAGCCGGGCTCTTCCATTGTAACGACCCATCCGAAATAGTTACGGAGCGATGCCCGTTTCGACCGCGAGCGCTGCACCGACGATTCCCGCCGTGTTGAGCAGCGCAGCAGGTACGACGGGTGTCCTGTTGGTCAGATGGGGGATCCACTTCTCGTGTTTGCGGCTGATTCCGCCGCCGGCGATGAACAAATCCGGCCACAGGAGGTTCTCGAACCGGGTGAGCACCCGGCTGACCTCGGAGGCCCACTCCTTGTACGACAGATCCTTCTTCTCTTTCACCGAGGACGCCGCCCGGTGCTCGGCCTCCTTGCCGTCGACCTCCATGTGCCCGAACTCGGTGTTGGGAAGCAGTACGCCGTTGTGGAGGATCGCCGAGCCGATGCCCGTGCCGAAGGTGAGGAGGATGACGACCCCCTTCGCGTCCTTGCCCGCGCCGAGCGCGTCCTCGGCCATCCCTGCCGCGTCCGCGTCGTTGAGGACGGTGACGCGCCTGCCGCCGAGTGCGTCCGAGAACAGCGCGCGCGCGTCGGTCCCGATCCACCCCTTGTCGATGTTCGCGGCGGATCGTGCGACGCCGCCGGTGACGACGCTCGGCAGAGTGATACCGACCGGTCCGTCCCATTCGGCCTGGCGGATGATCTCCGCGACGGTCTTCGCGACCGCCTCCGGGGTGGACGGATGGGGGGTGAGGAGCTTGATGCGGTCGCCGATCAGTTCTCCGGTCTCGAGATCCACGACGCCACCCTTGACGCCGCTGCCTCCGACGTCGACACCGAACCCCGTTTTGGCCATGGCGTGTGCTCCTCCGTGTCGACGACGACGTGTTCTCCGGGCGCGCTTCTGCTGCCCGTCACACTAGTGCGTCGAGGCGGGTTCGGTGGGTGATGACACCGGACGACGCTGTGGCGCCGGAAGGGGAGCGCGGACCGTCAGCGGTGGTGTGAGGCAGCGAAAGTGTGTTCCGATGGGTGTGTGCATGCACCCCAGAGTTCAGACACCGCGCCCGGCCACGTCGGCACCGATCCCAGACGACTGCTCGAGGTCGCCGTCACGGTGGCCGAGGAGGCCGCCGCACACGTCCGGGCACGGCGGCCCGAGGTGTTCGGAATCGTCGGGACGCGAGCGGAATCCGGCGACTCGGTGGCGTCGAAGAGCACTCCCACCGACCCGGTCACCGTCGTCGACACCGAGAGCGAGCAGGTCATCCGCGACCGCCTCGCGGAGCTTCGTCCCGAGGACGCGATCCTCGGCGAAGAAGGTGGGGGAGAGGGCGATTCCGTCGCGGGCGTGCGCTGGATCGTCGACCCGATCGACGGCACCGTCAACTTTCTGTACGGGGTGCCCGCGTACGCTGTCTCGGTGGCCGCCCAGATCGACGGAGTGTCCGTCGCCGGGGTCGTGGTCGACGTGGCGGCCCGGTCGACGTACGCGGCGGCGCGCGGCGGAGGGGCGACCCTCACCGACGCCGACGGACGGGTCAGCGCACTGCGGTGCAACCCCGTCACCGACGTGTCGATGGCGTTGCTCGCCACCGGATTCGGATACGGCGCGGCCCGGCGCAAGGTTCAGGGCGCCCTCATTGCCGACATCCTGCCGAGGGTGCGGGACATCCGCCGGATCGGCTCGGCGGCCCTCGACCTGTGCATGGTCGCGGCCGGCCGTGTCGACGCCCATTTCGAACACGGGCTGAGCCCGTGGGACTGGGCGGCGGGCTCGCTGATCGCGACCGAGGCGGGCGCCCGCGTGCGGATCCCGTCGCCGCACACGTCGAGTGCGGACGGTGAGGTGGTGGTGGCCGCGGCCCCCGGCATCGCGGACGCGCTGGACGCCCTGTTCGCCGAGATCGGGGCGGACAGGGCGATCCCGGAGGAGTGACCGGCGGTCAGCAGCGGGCGGTACGCGCCGCCTTCAGGAGATCGATGTCGAGAGGTGCGGGCTGGGTCCCGAACGGCGGATCCTTCAGGGACCGCAGAACCTCCTCGGCGTCGGCGTTCGGCGAGATCTTGCGGAAATAGGTTCCGAGGGCGAGATCGACCGTGTCGTCGGTGCGGGTGTCCTGGATGAGTTCCGCGCACGGGGCCACCAGCCAGAGCGCGCTCGCGGCGGCGGCGCCGTTCGGGCCGAACCGCAGCTGCCCCTGGCACTGCATGTTCTGGTCGACGTAGATCGGGTCGTTGCCCGCCTGGACATCGGGTGCGCTCGCGAACCCGTAGTCGCTCAGCTGCGCGGCCACCTGCGCCGCCTGGCCGTGCTCGCCGTTGGCGTTGAACACGCGCACCTTCGTGGCGGACAGCGCGGCGGGCTCCACGTCCCGCAACGTCGAACCGTCGACCCTCTCGCCCAGCGCCTGCGGCGGCGGGGCTGCGGGATCGACCGGCTGCGCGGCCGGTTGCGGAAGATTGCAGTCGACCGTCGCGGCCAGGTCCTCGTCGTCGCCGAGGACGCCGATCCACACGACGGCTCCGAGCAGGGCGAGGACCGCGAACACCACGAGGATCGGCATCGCCCGTCGCCGCCGGAACGGACGACCCTTGTCGTCGAGCGGGCTGCCTTCGGTGATCAGTGAAACCACAGTGTGCCTCGACCTCTCCTACGAACTGCGCTTCGAACGTTTCGCCCGTCCAGCGCACCGATACAGGGCCCGGCCACACGTCGTGGCGCAGGTTCGGCACCTACCTTAGATCCCTGCGGCGTCATAACCCCGAACCCGTCCCCGTTGTGGAATGTCACAGCTTGCTGTGGTGTTGGTGACGATTAGCAGACAATTTGCGCGATCGGTCGATTCGGTTACGTCTTTTGTACTTCCTTCGGCTACTGTCTGGCGGCCCCAGTCGTTCAAAGCATGCAGAACGAGGGTCGGCAGAAGATGACAAAAGAGGCGTAGATCATGTTTCCGGAGCCTGGTATCCGGGCACGTATCCATCCGCTGCAGCGTTGTGCAGCCGCAGGGTGTGGTCTGCGCCGAGGCGGTTTTCGTGTGGACGGTCGACCGGCACTCGGTTCGACGCGTCGCACGGGCCGGGATACACGGAAGAAGATGAGGGGAAGGCGACATGGCAACTGACTACGACGCACCGCGGCGAACAGAGTCCGACGAGGTTTCGGAGGATTCGCTGGAGGAACTGAAGGCGCGACGCAACGAGGCTCAGTCGGCTGTTGTCGACGTCGACGAGTCCGACACCGCGGAGTCGTTCGAACTGCCCGGCGCGGATCTGTCCGGTGAGGAACTGTCGGTGCGGGTCGTGCCGAAGCAGGCCGACGAGTTCACGTGTTCGAGCTGTTTCCTGGTGCACCACCGCAGCCGGCTCGCCAGTGACGCGGGTGGAGTGCTGGTGTGCAGGGACTGCGCGGCCTGACCGGCGGCGAGTTCGAGAGGCGGACGGTGGCGGCCCACCGTCCGATCAGTCTCCGTCCGTCTGCGGGCGGGCACGGTCGAGCGCGGCCAGCAACTCCGCGGGCCGGCGCGTGCTGATCAACCAATAGGGGGTCGGGTCCTCGGGGTCGTCGAGCACGATCAGTGCCATCGGCTTGACCCAGACCCGGTGTTGCACGAAGGCGGCGGGGTCGAGCTGACGGCCGAGCGCCGCACTCTTCGCCGAACCCGGTACCTCGGCGACCCGCGCGATGACGTCCACCGGCAGATGCGCCTGTCCGACGCGCAGGTGGACGCCGCTCGGTTCCTCGACGACTTCGACCCGCAGGCGGCTGAGCCAGACGAGCCCCCACACGGGCAGGGGCAGGAGCAGGACGTACGGCAGCCACGCGCGCAGGCCGGGCGCACCCATGTGCACCTCCGCGGCGAGCAGTCCGGCGACGAACAGGCCCACTGCCCACCACCAGACGGGCACCCACAGGCGCTCGGAGTACAGCACGGGCGAGGCGTTATCGGTGGGCGCGACTTCGGGCCGGGACGTTTCTGACACCCGACCAGGATAGTCGGTGTCTGAGAGTAGGCTCGGTGCACGTGAGCGACCTATCTCCCGGCCATTCTCCCGCCGCGACCCCCACCATTCCGCCCGTCGCCCTCCAGCGGCTGGACCCGGGCATTCCGGTTCCGCAGCGCGCGCACGACGGCGACGCAGGTGTCGACCTCTGCAGCACCACCGATGTGACCATCGAGCCGGGGCGCCGGGTCCTCGTCGGAACCGGCATCGCGGTCGCGTTGCCCCTGGGCACCGTCGGGCTGATCCACCCCCGATCCGGGCTGGCGGCCAAATCGGGATTGTCGGTGGTCAACACCCCCGGCACCATCGACGCGGGATACCGGGGCGAGATCAAGGTGTGCCTGATCAATCACGACCTCGAGGCCCCGATCGAGATCCGGCGGGGCGACCGGATCGCCCAACTGCTCGTGCAGCGGGTCGAACTGGTGTCGTTCGTCGAGGTCGAGTCCCTCGACGGCACCACCCGCGGCAGCGACGGGCACGGGTCGAGTGGAGGCCACGCCAGCCTCGTCGGCAATGCCAGTGAAGGAGCCTGATCATGTTCGGACGTCGTAAGAAGGCGGAAGCCGAGGCCGACCGGCCCGATTTCTTCGAGGACGCGGAGACGGACGCCGCGGATGACGACGCCGACGCCGCGGACTACGAGGACGACTACGACGCCGTGACCGAGGTGGACGGCGGTCCGTACGACGCCGACGACCTCGAGTCGGGCGCCGACCTCACCGTCGGCGAGGTCGGGACCCGCCTCGACCTCGGTTCGGTCCTCGTGCCGATGCCGCAGGGCGCCCAGTTGCAGGTCGAGATGGCGCCCGACGGTTCGCCGCAGGCCGTGCATCTCGTCACCCAGCACGGACGCATCACGGTGGCCGCGTATGCGGCCCCGAAGTCTCCCGGTCAGTGGCGCGAGGTCGCGGGTGACCTCGCCGAATCGTTGCGCAACGACAACGCGACGGTGAGCGTCGAGAGCGGACCGTGGGGACGTGAGGTGTTCGCCGTGACCCCGAACGCCGACCTGCGCTTCATCGGCGTCGACGGCTACCGGTGGATGGTGCGCTGCGTGGTCGCGGGACCGAGCGGTGGCAACACAACCGACTCGGAACTCGTCGCGACCGCCCGGGCGATCCTGCGTGACACCGTGGTGAAGCGGGGAAACGAGCCGAACCCGGTGCGGACCCCACTGCCGGTGGTGCTGCCCGACGCCCTCGCTCAGCAGCTGGCCGCCGCCCACCAGCAGCAGCTGGCGCAGCAGCAGGGAGGCGCCCCGCAGCAACCGGCTCCGCAGCAACCGGCGCAGCAACCGGCCCCGGGTTCGCAGGGCGAGCAGCAGCCGCCGCAGGCCCCGGCCCAGCCGCAGCAGCGTCGCGGCGAATCGGGTTCGGCGATGCAGCAACTCGGTCGCTGAGCCCGCGTCCGGCTGGGGATTGCGGGGGGATTGCGGGGATGACGACGCTCAGGCCGTGTGCAGGATCGAGTCCAGCGCGCTGAGGCACGTGTAGCCGAGAACCGCCGGATCGGCGCCGATCTCGTCCAGTGTCACCGTGACGAGGCCCGCGTGCGGTAGTCGTTCGGACCAGGTGCGGGCGACCTCGAGAGGGTGCACGGCGTCGTCGGTCGCGGCGGCGATGCCCACCGGCGCCGTGATGCGCTCGAGGTCGTCGAGACCGGGCGCGTGATACTCCGACGCCTCGTCCAGTGCCGCGGGGAGGTGCGGCCACTGGGATCGCCAGGATTTCGCCAGTTCCCGGCCCAGCCACGGTGGGCTGGAGGCGATCATCTCGGCGGTGACCTGTTCGAGGCCGTCCGCCCGCAGCCGGGCGGCGGTGAACCGGGCGCTGGCGGCGGCGGGGGCGTCCGCGGCGGTCCCGGTCCACGCGGGCAGCGCCGCGAGTACCCCCGCGACACGATCGGGGTGTGATCCTGCCCACTGCAACGCCACCGCGGCGCCGATGGAGACCCCGCCGACGAGGATTCTTCCGTGCTGTGCGGCGGCGCCGTCGAGCGCGTCGAGGTAGCTGCCGACGACCCTCCGGGGATCGGGTTCGACTGCGACCGTACGCACTCCACGGCTGGTCAGCGGCTCGGTGAAGGCACGGGCGACGAAGTCCGCATCGGACCCCGTACCGGGGAGCACGACGGCCACGGACGGCCGGTCATCAGAGGGCATGAGTTGATCCTGCCTGGTGCGTCACAGCGGCCTCCCGGTGGTGTGGTTGCGGGGAACCAATGGGTCTACAGTGGCGAATACACAGCCCTACGAGCGGCGCGAAGATCTCGCGTCGCACATGCTCCAGGAGCGCGCAATGGCACCCGCCACGGCAGGATATTTTCGTCGGCTGACTCGAAGGCTCACCGAAGACCTCGAGCAGCTGGACGCCGAGGAAATGGCCGAGACGTCTCAGGCGTCCGGCGCACAACGTGCCTGCGACTGCAGCCGCGGCGAAGAGGTCACCATGCTGGGACGGCTCCGCAGTGTGGAAGCCTGTCCGAAGTCCGGAAACGCCAGCATCGAGGCGGAATTCTTCGACGGCACGGAACAGATCAAGTTGGTGTGGATCGGGCGGCGGCGAATTCCGGGTATCGAGCCGGGCAAGACGCTGCTCGTGCGTGGACGTGTCGGTGAACGCGACGGCCAGAAGGTGATCTTCAACCCGTATTACGAGCTGCGCGGCGACTCGTAGGGTCCGCCTTGTGTGGCACTCTCGTTGAGTGACCGAAACGAAGCAGCAATCCATACTCGACCAGCTCGGTGGTATCAGCGGGCTGATCTATTCGACCCTGCCCATCCTGGTCTTCGTTCCGGTCAACGCTGTATGGGGTCTGGGCCCGGCGATCTGGGCGGCCCTCGGCGTCGCCGTCGCGATTCTCGTCTGGCGTCTGGTCCGTCACAGCCCCATCCAGCCCGCGGTGTCCGGGTTCTTCGGCGTCGGTATCTCCGCGTTCATCGCCTACCGCACAGGCGATGCCAAGGGGTACTTCCTGTTCGGCATCTACACGAGCCTCGCGTACGGGGCGGTTTTCCTGGTCTCGATTCTGGTGCGCCGGCCGCTCGTCGGCCTGATCTGGGGCTTCCTCAACGGCCACGGCAATCTCTGGCGGCGCCATCGCGGCGCTGTGCGCGCCTACGACGTGGCCACCGCCGCCTGGGCGCTGGTGTTCGCGGCCCGATACCTCGTGCAGTCGCAACTCTATGATTCGGACCAGACCGGCTGGCTCGCGTTCGCCCGCATCGCGATGGGCTGGCCGCTGGCCGGATTGGCTCTCCTGGTGACGATCTGGGCCGTGCGCCGGGCCGACCGGATCGTCGAGCCGGGTCCGACCGAGGCCACGGGCGTACCGACCGACGACACGGAAGCGGGCGGCCCCCGGGAGGAAACCGACCGCCCCTGAGTGCGGTCCCCTACCCGGGGCCGCCTGGGCGCTGACCGACTGTGCCGGAGAAGAATTCGGCGCTGCTCGCGCCGGGCGGCTACGAGAGCCCGACCGCCGCGCGCAGGTCGTCCTCGACGTCCACCGCGGCGACGAACAGCAGCTCGTCACCGCCCTCGAGCGGATCGTCCTGCTGCGGCACGATGACTCGTCCACCGCGCAGGATGGTGACCAGCGCGGCGTCGCGGGGCAATTGCAGCTTGCGGACGGGTTTCCCGGCGAGGGGCGTGTTGTCGGGCAGCGTGATCTCGACGAGGTTGGCCTGCCCCTGGCGCAGCGTCATCAGCCGCACGAGATCGCCTACCGACACCGCCTCCTCCACCAGCGAGGCGAGCATCCGAGGTGTGGACACGGCGACGTCGACGCCCCAGGACTCGTCGAACAACCACTCGTTGCGCGGATCGTTGACGCGGGCGACCACGCGGCTGACCCCGAACTCGGTCTTCGCGAGGAGGCTGAGGACGAGGTTGGCCTTGTCGTCACCGGTGGCCGCGATCACGACCTCGTAGGTTTCCAGGGAGGCCGTCTCGAGGCTGCTCAGCTCGCACGCGTCGGCGTGGACCCAGGTCGCCTCGGGCACCGACTCCTGCTCGACGTGCTCGAGTTTGCGCTCGATCAGCATGACGTCGTGTTCGCTGCGGACCAGTTCGCGCGCGATCGAGCGTCCGACTGCGCCGGCTCCTGCGATTGCGACTCTCATCGATTGCTTCCGTTCGGGTGGTCGATCGTGAACATTCTCACTGCCGTCTCAGCTCGCTGCCGTCTCAATTGTCCGAAGGCGGGGGATTGCCCGCGAGTGCCACGGCCTCGGCCACCGTTCCCGACACGGCCGCGATGTACACCTGGTCGTCGGCCTGGAACACCGTCTTGCGGTCCGGCAGGACGCCGGTGCCGAAGCGGATGATGAACGCGACCCGCGAATGGGTCGCCGCCTCCAGTTCGGCGACGGGCCTGCCGATCCAATCCTCGTGCAGGGACAACTCGGTGACCGCGACCGTTCCGGACGGGTCGCGCCACTTGGTGGTCTGGCTGTCGCGGGTGAGGGTGTGCAGGAACCGGTCCGTCGACCACGGGACGGTCGCGACGGTGGGGATCCCGAGCCGCTCGTACACGGCGGCGCGCTTCGCGTCGTAGATCCGGGCGACGACGCGTTCCACACCGAACGTCTCGCGGGCGACCCGCGCGGAAATGATGTTGGAGTTGTCGCCGGACGACACGGCGGCGAACGCCTCCGCACGCTCGATACCGGCCTTGACCAGCACGTCACGGTCGAAACCCATGCCGACGACGGTGTGTCCGGGGAAGTCGGGTTCGAGGCGCAGGAATGCGGCGGGGTCGCGATCGATGACCGCGACCTCGTGGCCGATCCGGGTCAGCGAGCCGGCGAGGGATGAGCCGACCCGGCCGCATCCCATGATGACCACATACACCTTGTACTCCGTTTCTGGGCTCTGGTTTCACGTCTCGAGTACGTGCGTACCGAATCGAACCGTACAGTGCCCGGACGGAAGAGCAACCGGGACAGAGATCGCAATCCGGACACATTGGTGGGTGAGGGTCCAGGTTTTCTGCGGACGGCTTACGCTTTGGCAGTGTCAAAGCTCTCGACCGCCACAAAGCGGCTACTGCTAGGCAGACCCTTCCGGAGCGACAAGCTCGGGCACACGCTGCTTCCCAAGAGAATCGCCCTCCCCGTCTTCGCGTCCGACGCGATGTCGTCGGTGGCGTACGCCCCCGAGGAAATCTTCCTGGTGCTGTCGGTGGCAGGCATCTCCGCCTACGCCTACACCCCCTGGATCGGGCTCGCCGTCGCCGCCGTGATGGCGGTGGTGGTCGCCAGCTACCGGCAGAATGTGCACGCCTACCCGTCGGGCGGCGGCGACTACGAGGTCGCGACCGTCAATCTCGGTCCCACCGCCGGTCTGACCGTCGGCAGCGCCCTGCTGGTGGACTACGTGCTCACGGTGGCCGTGTCCATTTCGTCGGCAGCGTCCAACATCGGTTCGGCGGTCCCGTTCGTCGCCCAGCACAAGGTGCTGTTCGCGGTCGCGGCCATCGTCCTGCTGACCGCCATCAACCTGCGGGGCATCCGCGAATCCGGTGCCGCCTTCGCGATCCCGACGTACGCGTTCATCGCCGGCATGGCGCTGATGCTGCTGTGGGGGTTCGTCCAGATCTACGTGTTCGGCGACGACCTGCGCGCCGAATCGTCCGGGTTCGAACTCGAAGCCGAGGACTCACACCTGTACGGGATCGCGTTCGCGTTCCTGATCGCGCGGGCCTTCTCGTCCGGGTGTGCGGCGCTGACCGGTGTCGAGGCGATCAGCAACGGTGTTCCCGCGTTCCAGAAGCCGAAGTCCCGTAACGCGGCGACCACGCTGCTGCTGCTGGGGTCGATCGCCATCGTGTTGCTGATGGGCATCATCATCCTGGCTCAGAAGATCGGGATCGTGTACGCGCACAGCCCGGCCGAGCAGCTGATCGGCGCGCCGGCCGGCTATCACCAGAAGACGCTGATCGCGCAGATCGCGGAGACGGTGTTCGGCGGTTTCCCCATCGGGTTCTACTTCATCGCCATCGTGACGGCCCTGATCCTGGTGCTGGCCGCGAACACGGCCTTCAACGGCTTCCCCGTGCTCGGCTCGATCCTCGCGCAGGACCGCTACCTGCCGCGTCAGCTGCACACCCGCGGCGACCGCCTGGCGTTCAGCAACGGCATCCTGTTCCTGTCCGGGGCGGCGATCGCGTTCGTCGTCCTGTTCGGCGCCGAGGTGACCAAGCTGATCCAGCTGTACATCGTCGGCGTGTTCGTCTCGTTCGTGCTCAGCCAGACGGGCATGATCCGGCACTGGACCCGGCATCTGAAGACCGAGAACGATCCCGCGTCGCGCCGGCGGATGCAGCGCTCCCGGGTGATCAACTCCATCGGCCTCGCCATGACCGGTGCCGTCCTGATCATCGTGCTCATCACGAAGTTCGCGGCAGGCGCGTGGATCGCGATCGTGGCCATGGTCGCGATCTTCGTCGTGATGAAGATGATCCGGAAGCACTACGACAGCGTCGCGCGGGAACTCGAGGAACAGGAATGGGACGGGGTGCTGCCCAGCCGCACGCACTCCATCGTGCTCGTCTCCAAGCTGCACATGCCGACCATGCGCGCGCTGGCCTACGCCAGGGCGACACGGCCGGACACGCTCGAGGCGATCACCGTCAATGTCGACGAACCCGACACCCGGGCGCTCGTGCGGCGGTGGGAGAAGAGTGACATCTCGGTGCCGCTCAAGGTGATCGAGTCGCCGTACCGCGAGATCACCAAACCCGTGCTCGACTACGTGCGCCGCGTCCGGAAGGACTCGCCGCGGGACGTCGTCACCGTGTTCATTCCCGAGTACGTGGTGGGGCACTGGTGGGAGCAGATCCTGCACAACCAGAGTGCACTGCGGCTCAAGAGCCGGCTGCTGTTCCAGCCGGGCGTGATGGTCACCAGCGTGCCGTGGCAACTGAACTCGTCCGAGAAGGCGAAGACACTGAACATCGAATACACGGCCGGGGCCTCGCGCCGCGGCTACGAACCCGACGACAAGTGACGGACGAGAAGCGTTGAGTGAGAACTGGTCGGACCGCCACCTCGAGCTGCGGCTGGGAAATCCCGGGCACGGCGGTTTCGTCGTCGCCCGCCACGAGGGCCGGGTGGTCTTCGTCCGGCACGGGCTGCCTGGCGAGCGGGTCGTCGCCCGGGTCACCGAGGACCGCGGCGGGTCGTACTGCCGGGCCGATGCGATCGAGATCCTCGACGCGTCCCCGGAGCGGGTCGCCCCGGTGTGCCCGGTGTCCGGTCCTGGCGGCGCGGGCTGCTGCGACTTCTCGCACGCGAGCCTGCACCTGCAGCGGGACATGAAGTCGCAGGTCGTGTCGGAGCAGCTGGTGCGGCTCGCGCGGGTGCAGCGCGACGTGGACGTCGAGGAACTGCCCGGCACGGGGGACGGCACCGGCTGGCGCACCCGGGTTCGGCTGGCCGTCGACCCGGACGGCCGTCCCGGCTACCACCGGCACCGCAGTTCCGGGATCGTCACGGACCTCGCGTGCCCGCAGATCGAGGCCGCCGCCTACGACGGTGTGGGCGAACACGATTGGAAGCCCGGCAGCGAGGTGCAGATCGTTCTCGACGGCGCGGGGGAGCGGCACGTGGTCGAGATCGCGCCGCCGAAGGTGTCGCGGACCGGCCGCACGAGTCCCGGGCGGCGTGGTGCCATGGCACGGCGGGCCGCGGGTGGTGCGCCGCGCGCGGAGCGGGTGGTCGTGGGATCGGGCCGCCCGGTGGAGCGGGTGCGCGACCGCTCATGGGAACTGGCCGCCACCGGGTTCTGGCAGGCGCATCGCGGGGCCGCCGAAGCGTATTCCGCGGTGGTCTCCGAATGGGCCGGGCTGTCCGCGGGTGAGACGGCATGGGACCTGTACGGGGGAGTCGGGGTGTTCGCCGCCGCCCTCGCCGGGAGCGCCGGGTCGTCGGGACACGTGGATTCCGTGGAGTCCGCGCGCCAGGCCGTGGCGGACGGGAAGGCGGCGCTCTCCGACCTCCCGCAGGTGCGCTTCCACGCCGACCGGGTCGAGCGCGCGATCGCCGGGTTGGCCTCCCCACCCCGGGTCGTGGTACTCGATCCGCCGCGTGCGGGTGCCGGGCGTGCGGTGATCGAGACGGTCGCCGCCGCCGGCGCCGAGCGGGTGGTGCACGTGGGGTGCGACCCGGCGTCATTCGCCCGCGACATCGGTCTGTACCTCGGGCAGGGATATCATGTCGACGAGTTGCGCGCGTTCGACGCGTTCCCGCTGACCCACCACGTGGAGTGCATCGCGCTGCTCACGCGCTGACGAAGTTCGTTACCGAACGCAACAATACGTATAGTCGAGCCCGCAGGTAGTGGGTGTTCGGGACGGGGACAGGATGTCGGTACAGGCAGATACTGCGCAGGCGCTCGTCGATGCGGTGTTCGCGCTCGGGCGGTCGTTGCGGGCGGTCGTCTCCGCGAGCGGCGAGACCCCGATCGCGCCCGCACTGACGAGCGTGCTCTTCGTGCTCGCAGCGCGCGGGGAGTGCCGCCAGAACGAACTGGCCGCCGACCTGTGCGTGAGTCAGTCCTCGCTGAGCAGGCAGATTTCCGAACTGGTCGACGCGGGATACGTATCCCGCGCCGCCGATCCCGACGACAAGCGGGCCTCCCGGATCCGGGTGTCGCCGAGCGGGATGGACATTCTGGCCGAGACCACCGCGCGCCGGGCCGAACGGTTGCGCGGCATGCTCGAAGACTGGTCACAGGAACAGGCACTGGCGGCAGTGACGTCGCTGACCCAGCTCACCGACACGTTCGCGGCCTCGGTGCAGCAGCGCGGCCCCCGGGCCTAGACCAGCCGCCACCGCACGCGCACGTCCACCCGCGTCGGCTTCTCACCGCGTTCGACGGCGATCGCGGAATCGGCCGCCGCGAACGCCTTCGCGACCGGTCGCGGGGATACGTCACCGATGTCGACCTCCGCGATGTCGAGCACCTCGCCCAGTGCGCTCCCCGACAGCGAGGCGTACTGCTCCGCTTTGCCGAGGGCATCGGCCCACGCCCGTTCCCGGGCGGTCGCCGTCAGCGCGGCCGGATCGGAGAAGTCGAATTCGAGTCCGCCGAGGCGGATGTCGTCGCCACCCGCGCCGACGCAGGCGGCCACCACCTGCGCCGGTGACGGTGCGGATGCGCCGGCCGCACGGACGGTGATCTGCAGTGTCGTCGCCGCGGTGTAGCCCGTCACCTCGTTGCCCCGGCCCTCGGCCCACGTGGTCTCGGAGTGCACGGACAGCCCGGTGGTCGCGAGGTCGGGGCCCGAGACGCCGTACCCGCGCAGGGTGTCGGTGACGGCAGTGGTGGAGCGGGCGACGGCCTCGAACGCATCGGCCACCGCGGGACGCGTCGCCGTCACGGTGACGGAGGCGCGGACGAGATCCGGAACCGCGGAGACGATTCCGGATCCGCGCACCGTCACCGCATGCTCGGCGGGACCGGACACAGACGCCGTCACGACTTACGGTTGTACAGGCGCATCGTCAGCGGTCCGAAGATCACGACGAATCCGGCGCACCACCCGAACACCACGGCGAGATCCGCCATCTCCACCGTTCCGGCCATGAGCCCGCGAATGGACGTCACCAGCTTGCTGATCGGGTTGACGCCGACGAACGCCTGGAGCCAGCCCGGCATGGTCGCGGGGTCGACGAAGATGTTGCTGGCGAACGTCAGTGGGAACAGGATGAACATCGACACCCCCATGACCGCCTGCTCGGTGCGCATGAGCATCGCGAACATCGTCCAGATCCACGACAGGCTGAAGGAGAACAACAGCAGCAGTCCGATCGACGCCACCACACCGACGAGCCCGCCATCCGGGCGGAATCCCAGGACGAGCCCAAGGATCAGGACGATGATCGAGGCGATCGTGTAGCGGACGACGTCGCCGAGCAGCGCGCCCACGAGAGGCGACGGACGCCAGATCGGGAGCGACCGGAACCGGTCGAAGACGCCCTTCTCGATGTCCTTGTTGAGCGTCAGGCCGGTGTACATGGTGATCATGACGACCGTCTGCACGAGGATGCCCGGCAGCAGGAACTGCACGTAGGCGCTGGTCGATCCGGCCAGCGCACCCCCGAACAGATACGTGAACATCAACGTGAACATGATCGGGAACATCGTCACGTCGAACAGTTGCTCGGGAACGTGCTTGATCTTGAGCAGGGCCCGCCAGCCGAACGACAGCGACGTCGACAATGCGGTGGGTCGCGCGGGCCTCGGGCCGGGCATCTTCAGGACGTCGGCGACAGCCGCTGCGGTGTCGGCGGTCCGGTCGGTGGTGGAGGTCATGCGTGCTCCTCGGTGGGTCGGCCGGTGAGGGAGAGAAAGACTTCGTCGAGGCTCGGCTGCCCCAATGCGAATGTGCTGACTGCGATTCCGGCGTCGTCGAGTGCGGGCAGCGCCCGCGAGACCCGGGCCGGGTCGTCGATGCGGGCGGTGAGTGCGGCGGGATCGGCTTCCTCGGTGACCGGCACCTCGAGCACGTCCCGCAGCAGCGCCGCCGCCGCGGGACGGGTGGCGATGTCGGTGACCCGCACGTGCAGCGCACCCGATCCGACGGAGGCCTTGAGTTCGCCGGTGGTGCCCTCGGCGATCACCTTGCCGTGGTCGATGACGGCCACCCGGTCGGCGAGTTGGTCGGCCTCGTCGAGGTACTGCGTGGTCAACAGCACCGTCGTTCCGCCGGCCACCAGTGCGCGGACGATCTCCCACACCTGATTGCGGCTGCGTGGGTCGAGACCGGTGGTGGGTTCGTCGAGGAAGATCATCTCCGGGGTGACGATGATGCTCGCCGCGATGTCGAGCCGCCGGCGCATGCCGCCGGAGTAGTTCTTCACCTGCCGGTTGCCCGCCTCCTCCAGACCGAACGCGGACAGCAACTGCTCGGACCGGGTGCGGGCCGCCGCGCGGGAGTACCCGTACAGCCGGCCGAGCAGCAGCAGATTCTCGCTGCCCGTCAGATCCTCGTCGAGCGAGGCGAACTGCCCGGTGAGGGAGACCTTGCTGCGCACGGCGTCCGGCTCGGTCGCGACGTCGTGTCCCAGCACGGTGGCGGTTCCACCGTCGAGGGGCAGCAGCGTGGCCAGCATGCGGATCGCGGTGGTCTTGCCCGCGCCGTTCGGTCCGAGGACGCCGTAGACGCCCCCGAGGGGAACGGCCAGATCCAGGCCGTCGACCGCGTGGGTGGATCCGAATGTCTTGACGAGTCCCGTCGTCTCGATGGCCAGCTTGGTCGCTGTGAGCATTGCACCCTGCTTTCGATTCGAGCGTCGTCGGTTCCGAGCCCCAAGCCTGTCCGATTTTTCCGGTTCGGGCAACGGGTTTTCCCGTGAGCCGGTCAGAGTCCGCCGCCCTGGCGCAGCAGCGCCCGCAGCATCACGTCGAGTTGCTCGTACGCGCCCGACGCGAGACGTTCGAGCAGCGCCAGCTTCAGTTTCGGTTCCTCCGAAGCCATTTCGGTGTAACGCTCGGTGGTCAGCACCGCGACCGTCACCTCGGTGTCGGCGCGGACGTCGTTGAGGAACCGGGAGTCGATCATCATCGTCATCTCCCCGAAGCTCATGCCGGCCGACAACGTCATGATCCGGTGCACCGCACCCGACTGGTCGGTGACCGTGGAACTGACGCTGCCGGACAGGATGAGGAACAGCCCGGCGGCCCGGTCGCCCCGGTGGATGACGAGGTCGCCGCGCGCATACGACTGGGTGACCAGATCGCGGGTGAACCGTTCGAGTTGCTTCGCGCTGAGGGTGGACAGCATGGGGTGCTCGGCGATCGTGACGGACGACGGCTGACGTGCCGTGCTGCAGTGCCGGTCGAGGAGGATGTCCTCACACCACTGCACGGCGGCATCCAGGTCGGCGAACACCCGGCCCGCCCGTCCCGACAGGTCGGAGCGGGTGTTGCCGAGCAGACCGGCTGGGTCGACGAACGCCAGCGCGCACCCGCTCTGTCCGAGGTCGGCCCGCAGGGTCTCGAACATCCGGCGTGCGACCCCGCTGACGTCGTCGACGCGCCGGACGTCGATCACCACCGCTTCGAGGTTCTCCTCGACGCCGCCGATCTCGCGGACGGCGCTCTCCGCGCCGGCGAACAGCAGATCCCCGTGCAGTTCGTAGATCCGGCTGCGCTTGCCGACGTCGTCGAGGGCGGCGCGCTCGGCGGGGGACCGCCGCATCCGGGACGGGGCGTCCGACACGGAGTACCGGGCGCGGACCGCGGAACGGGCGGCGCGGGTGACGTGCAGGAAGTGCAGTTCCAACTCGTTCGACAGGGCGCGGCACGACTCGACTCCGCGGACGCTGTTGCCGTGGGAGTCGAGGCGCGGCGAGTAGATCGCGATCCCGATCTGCCCGGGCAGGACGGCGAGCACGCCGCCCCCGACGCCGCTCTTGGCGGGCAGCCCGACCTCGTAGACCCATTTGCCCGCGGCGTCGTACATGCCGCACGTCGACATCACACTCAGGACCCGCTCGACCAGGGCCGGCTCGAGGACGGTCTCCCCGGTGACGGGATTGACGCCGTTGTTCGCCATCGTCGCCGCCATCAGGCTCAGGTCGCGGCACGTCACGTCGAGGGAGCACTGACGGAAGTAGAGATCGACCGCCTCGTCGGGGTCGCCGGTGATGATGTCGAACGAGCGCAGCATGTGGCCGATCGCCCGGTTGCGGTGCCCGCTCCGCGACTCGGACTCGTAGACCGCCCGGTTGAACGTCAGGTCCCGCCCTGCGTACCGGGAGTACGTGGACCGGATCCGCTCGAATCGCGTGTCCAGGTCCGGTCCGGCCACCAGCGACGTCGCAGTGATCGCCCCGGCATTGATCATGGGATTGCGGGGCCGTTCCGTCCGTGGGTCGAGGCTGATCTCGTTGAACGGTTCCCCGGACGGTTCGACGTCGATCTTCTCGGCGACGGCGGCGGACCCGCGATCGGCGAGCGCCAGGGCGTACGTGAACGGTTTCGAGATGGACTGGATCGTGAACGGCAGACGGGTGTCGCCGACCTCGTACACATAGCCGTCCACGGTCGCGACGCAGATGCCGAACGAGTCGGGGGCGACCGCGGCGAGCTCGGGAATGTAGTCGGCGAGCTGTCCGCCGCGGTTCTCCCGGGTCTCGGTGAAGACTTTTCCGATCAGCGCGTCCACGACGGTGCTCATGAGAAGACCCTAGAGGCTGCTCACGACGAAATCGGCTGTTCCGCCGGGTCCGCCCGGCGACACAATTGTGTGAAGCCGGTCACGGCTGTGGCCGGAATGCCCGAGGACGAAGCCGCACCACGCCGCCGCCGCGACCGGTACCGTGTGTTCCGCCCTTCCGCGGCTCCGTAGACTGGTTCCACTGTGACGTGACACGAAGCCACGTGGCAGAGGCACGCAAGGCAGCGTGCATCACGGAGGGAGCGATCTCGTTGGGTGTTCTTGCCCGTATCCAGACGCCTGACGATCTTCGTCAGCTGAATCCGGCGGAGATGAAGCAGCTCGCCGCGGAGATTCGTGAGTTCCTCGTGCAGAAGGTCGCGGCGACCGGCGGGCACCTCGGCCCCAACCTGGGCGTCGTGGAGCTGACCCTCGCGCTGCACCGCATCTTCGAGTCGCCGGCCGACCCGATCATCTTCGACACGGGCCACCAGGCGTACGTCCACAAGATCCTCACCGGCCGCAAGGACGATTTCGACTCGCTCCGCAAGCAGGGCGGCCTGTCGGGGTACCCGTGCCGGGCGGAGAGCGATCACGACTGGGTCGAGTCGTCCCACGCGTCGGCGGCGCTGTCGTACGCCGACGGCCTCGCGAAGGCCTTCGAACTGACCGGCCAGGCCCGGCACGTCGTCGCCGTCGTCGGTGACGGCGCCCTCACCGGTGGCATGTGCTGGGAGGCGTTGAACAACATCGCCGCGGGCAAGGATCGCTCGGTGGTCATCGTCGTCAACGACAACGGCCGCTCGTACGCCCCGACCATCGGTGGTCTCGCCGACCACCTCGCCGCCCTCCGGCTCCAGCCGGGCTACGAGCGGATCCTCGACAGCGGCCGGCGGATGGTGAAGAAACTTCCGTGGGTGGGACGCACTGCCTACTCGGTGCTGCACGGGATGAAGGCGGGACTCAAGGACGCCGTCGCCCCGCAGGTGATGTTCACGGACCTGGGCATCAAGTACCTCGGACCGGTCGACGGCCACGACGAGGCCGCGCTCGAATCCGCGCTGCGCCGCGCGAAGGCGTTCGGCGGTCCGGTCATCGTGCACGCCGTCACCCGCAAGGGCATGGGTTACGCGCCCGCCGAGAACCATGTGGCCGATCAGATGCACTCGACCGGCGTGATCGATCCGGTCACCGGTAAATCGGCCGGATCGGCGTCCGCCGACTGGACGTCGGTGTTCTCGGCCGAGCTGATCGACCAGGCTGGCCACCGTCAGGACATCGTGGCGATCACCGCCGCCATGGCGGGCCCGACCGGTCTCGCCGCGTTCGGCGAGAAGTACCCCGACCGCATGTTCGACGTCGGGATCGCCGAGCAGCACGCCGTCACGTCGGCCGCTGGCCTGGCGCTCGGCGGCCTGCACCCGGTGGTCGCCGTCTATTCGACGTTCCTCAACCGTGCCTTCGACCAGTTGCTGATGGACGTGGCCCTGCTGAAGCTGCCCGTCACCCTCGTCCTCGACCGCGCGGGCATCACCGGCAGCGACGGCGCCAGCCACAACGGCATGTGGGACATGTCGCTGCTGGGCATCGTGCCCGGGATGCGGGTCGCGGCTCCCCGCGACACGGCCACCCTGCGGGAGGAACTGAGCGAGGCGCTGGCCGTCGACGACGGGCCGACCGCACTGCGCTTCCCGAAGGGCACGGTCGGTGACGACGTGCCCGCCGTGAGCCGGCTCGACGGCGTCGTCGACATCCTGCGCGCCCCCTCCGGTCGCAACGACGTGCTCATCGTGTCGGTCGGCGCGTTCGCCGGTCTCGCGCTCGCCGCGGCGGAACGTCTGGAACAACAGGGCATCTCGGCGACCGTCGTCGACCCGCGGTGGGTGCTGCCGGTCCCGGAGTCGCTGCTGAAGCTCGCCGAGGACTACACGATGGTGGTCACCGTCGAGGACAGCGGCCTGCACGGCGGTGTCGGGTCCACCGTGTCCGCCGCGCTGCGGTCGGCCGGGGTCGATGTGCCCTGCCGCGATCTCGGTGTTCCGCAACGGTTCCTCGACCACGCGTCCCGCGCGCAGATCCACACCGAGTTGGGACTCACCGCGCAGGACGTCGCCCGGCAGATCACCGGGTGGTTCGCCGGCCTCGGTAACGTGCGCCCCGGGCAGCAGAACGGTGTCGTCGCCGGCCTCGATGCGCAGCGCGCGGAGAACAGCGGCCAGTAGGACCGACCCCGTCCCACACGAGAAATCCGGCCGAATCACACTGTGATTCGGCCGGATTTCTCGGTACCGGGGTCAGGTGTGCATCTCCTCGAGCTCCATCCCTTTCGTCTCCCGGACCTTCGACCGGACGAAGAAGTAGGACAGCAGCGCGAAGAACGCGAACAGTCCGTACAGGAACCACAGCCCCACCGACCGGGTGAGCGGCGGGAACGCCAGTGTGACCGTAAAGTTCGCGATCCAGTTCGCCGCCGTGCTGATGCCGAGTGCGTAGGCGCGCATGTTGTTGGGGAACATCTCGCCCAGCATCACCCACATGACCGGGCCCCAGGTGGCGGCGAAGAAGATCACGAACAGGTTGGCGCCGATCAGCGCGACCGCCCCCCACGGGCTGGGGAGTGTGACGTCGTCGCCACTGCCCGTGGCCTGGGAGAAGGCGATTGCGGCCATGAGCAGGCTCGCGAACATCCCCAGCGAGCCGACCTCGAGGAGGATCTTCCGGCCGATCCGGTCGACGAAGAGGATGGCGACGAATGTCATACCGACGTTGATGATCGCGGTGATCACCGACGTGGTGAACGACTCGTTCTCGGTGAAGCCCACCGACTTCCAGAGCGTGGTGGAGTAGTAGAAGATCGCGTTGATGCCCACGAACTGCTGGAAGATGGCCATGAAGATGCCGACCCAGACGATCGGCTGCAGCCCGAACTTCGGGCCGCGAATGTCGTCGAACGACGCCGTCGATTCGTGGCGCAGGGTCAGCCGGATCTCGGAGACGCGCTCCTGCGGGTCGACTTCGCCGGTGATGTTCGCGAGGATGTCGGCCGCTTCCTGGTCGAGGTGCTTGCCCACGAGGTACCGCGGCGACTCGGGAATGAGCAGGGCGAGAATGCCGTACACGACCGCGGGGACCACACCGACGATGAACATCCAGCGCCAGGCCTCGAGGTTGAGCCACAGCTCTTCCGACGCGCCGCCCGCGGCGTTCTGCAGCACCGCGTCCGACAGCAGCGCGGCGAAGATGCCGAGAGTGATGGCCAACTGTTGCAGCGACGCCAACGCGCCGCGGTAGCGGGCCGGCGCGATCTCCGAGATGTACGTGGGCGCAATGACCGACGCGATACCGATGCCGAGACCGCCGAGGACGCGCCACAGCATCAGGTCGGGGACGCTGAACGCGAGACCGGACCCGAGCGAGGAGACGACGAACAGCACCGAGCCGAGCAGCATCACTTTCTTGCGGCCCCAGCGGTCGGCGAGGCGGCCCGCAAACCACGCGCCCACAGCACATCCGAGCAGCGCGATCGCCACGGCGAAGCCCGTGAAGAACGACCCCAGCTCGAAGTGGCCCTGGATGGAGTCGACGGCGCCGTTGATGACCGAGCTGTCGAAACCGAAGAGAAATCCACCCACCGCGGCGGCGACGGTGACGCCGATGACCTTCGCGGTGTGTCTTTCGGACATCTGCGTCATCGCATACCTGCTTTCGGCGAGCGTTCCTGATGCGGGCACAGCGGAAATTTGTGTCTCGGATTACGCTACGCCCGACACCGCCTGTCAGGCGGGAGTTCAGGCACCCGCTTTCTTCGCGGCCTCGCTCAGCTGAGGTGTCAGCTTGTCCAGAACCCACGGTGTCGCGAGAACGCTGGTCTGGCTGAGCCCCGAGATGATCTTCGTGTCCGACAGCGCGACCGCGGTTCCGCGCCCGATGGCACCGAGATTCGCGTAGGCCGGGTTCGCGGCGACGGTGGTGTTCTCCGGGACGAACGCGACCACGACGTCGGCGTCCACGTCGGAGATGTTCTCCACGGAGATGTCGGCAAAGAACTTGTCAGGATCGTTCGCCGCGGCCAGCTTCTGCACGCCGGGCGACACGGTGAAGCCGAGCTCGGTCAGCACCTGGACGCGGGGATCGGAGGGCATGTAGACGTTGACGGTCGCGGCGTCGGTGTCGAAGTTGACGACCGAGATCGTCTTGCCTGCGAACTCGGGATGCGCGGCGGCGGTCTGGGCGAGGGTGTCGTCGAGACCGGCGACCAGCTGCTCGGCCTCGGCACTCTTGCCGAGTGCCTGACCGACCAGTGCGGTCTGGTCCTGCCACGTGGTCTGCCACGCCTTGTCCGGGTACGCCACGGTGGGGGCGATTCCCGACAGTTTCTCGTACGTCGCCTCGTCGAATCCCTCGTACGGTGCGAGGACCACATCGGGCGCCAGCGCGGCGACGCCCTCGATGGGGGTGGACGTGGCCGCGTCGAGCAGCGTGGTCGCGGACGGGTCGAAACGGTCCTGCAGCCAGGGCATCACGCCGTTCGCCTCGGCGCCGTACGTGTATTTCGGCATGCCGACCGGTGTCTGGCCGAGGGCGTAGACGACGTCCTGGGCGTTCCATCCGAGGGTGACGATGCGTTCGGGTGCCGCGTCGAGCGTGGTCGATCCGAACGTGTTCGCGATGGTGACCGGGAATCCCTCACCGGACGCCTCGGTGCTGCCGCCGCCGTCGCCGGACGAGCAGGCGGCGAGGAAGAGGGACGAACTGGCCACGGCGAGTGCGACGGCGAGCTGACGCCTGGCGGTGGGTGCGAACACGGCAACGACTCCTTCGGGACAAAATATGGAAGGTAAGCCTAACCTAGAGTTGTGCGCTCGTTCGGTGGACGCCGCCACTTCGAATCACCGTGATTGGAATTCCCGGGCCCGCCGCCGCCTGGCGCATTACCCGGGCACTGCCGTGTTCGCGCTGGTGACAAGAGTCGCCGCCGGCGCGGACCCGGCCGATTCACCGAGGCGTCCGGGGGGCGTGTTCGCCGCGACTCCGGGTCCCGCGGACTGGCGTTAGCGTGTGTCTTCGTCCAGCTCACACGCACAATCGACGAAGGAACCATGGTGGTGAATCCGACTCCCCTCCCGACGGCGTCACGCAGTTCCCGTGCGGACCATGCGCGCAGATTCGCCGACCTGCTGCGGCAGCAGATCCACGCGGAGTCCTTCGCCGAGCGCGGATTGCCGTCGGAATCGGAGTTGGCCGCCGAGTTCGGCGTGTCGCGCAACGCGGTGCGCGACGGACTGGCGCTGCTGAAGCAGGAGGGGCTCATCGACCGCGCCCCCCGCGTGGGAACCCACGTGGCGCAGCGCAAGTACGACCACGGCCTCGACGCCCTGCTGGGGCTGAAGGAGACGCTGAAGGGGCACGGCGAGGTCCGCAACGACGTCCGCGCCGCCGTGGAGATCAGCCCGCCGCCCGCCGTCGCCCGCCGGCTGCAGCTGGAGCCGGGCGAACCCGCCGTGTACATCGAGCGGGTGCGCTACCTCGGAGACCTCCCGCTCAGCCTGGACCTCACCTACCTCGTCCCCGACATCGGCGCCGAGATCCTCGGCCGCGACCTCGAAACCAACGACGTGTTCGCGCTGATCGAGGAGGTCTGCGGTCAGCCTCTGGGTTCCGCCGATCTGGCGATCGAATCCGTCAATGCCGACGCGCACTCCGCCGCGAACCTCCAGACCCCCGAGGGCGCGGCGCTCCTGCTGCTCGAGCGCCTCACCCGGCTCGTCGACGGACGGCCGGTCGACCTCGAATACATCCGCATGCGCGGTGACCGGATCACCATGCGCAGCAACCTCGTCCGCAGACCCGACATCACGAAATGGGAGCTCACCTCATGACCTTGGTCAACCAACGCGCCGACGTACCCGTCACCATCGACGAGTCGCTGTGCATCGAGGGCTGCACCCTGTGCGTCGAGATCTGCCCACTCGATTCCCTCGCCATCAACCCGGAGAACGGCAAGGCGTTCATGCACGTCGACGAATGCTGGTACTGCGGCCCCTGCGCGGCGCGCTGCCCGACCGGCGCGGTCACCGTGAACATGCCGTACCTCCTCCGCTGAGCGAAAGACCACACAGATGAAGCGACGTTTCCCCACCTTCGCGATCGCCGCCGCGGCACTGACACTCGTGGCGACGAGTTGCTCCCTCGAACCGTCGGCCGGAAACGGCGACGCGGTCACCGTGGTGATCGGGTACCAGTCCAAGACGATCAACACCGTCACCGCCGGAACCCTGCTGCGGGCGCAGGGCTACCTCGAACAGCGTCTGCAGGACGTCACGGAACGGACCGGGACGAAGTACTCCGTCGAATGGCAGGACTACGACACCGGTGCGCCGATCACCGCCCAGATGGTGGCAGAGAAGATCGACATCGGATCGATGGGCGACTACCCGATGCTGATCAACGGCTCCCGCACCCAGGCGAACCCGCGCTCGAAGACGGAGATCGTCTCGGTGACCGGATACAACCCCGAGGGCGCGCTGAACATGGTGGTGGTGCCGCCGAACTCACCGGCGACCACGCTCGGCGACCTGGCCGGACAGAAGGTGTCCGCGAGCGTCGGCTCCGCGGGCCACGGCACCCTCGTCCAGGCACTCGACCGCGCCGGGATCGACCCGGCCACCGGCGTCGAGGTCCTGAACCAGCAGCCGCAGGTCGGATCCTCGGCACTGGAATCCGGTCAGGTGGCCGCGTTGTCGCAGTTCGTCGCGTGGCCGGGACTTCTCGTCTTCCAGGACAAGGCGAAGCTGCTGTACGACGGCGCCGAACTGCACACCCCGACCCTGCACGGTGTGGTGGCCCGGGAGGCGTACGCGGACGAGCACCCCGAGGTACTCGACGCGTTCCTCCGGGCACAACTCGACGCCACCCGGTTCGTGCAGACTGAACCCCTCGAGGCATCGCGGATCGTCGCCGACGCCAGCGGGCTGCCGCAGGAGGTCGTGTACCTGTACAACGGCCCGGGCGGCACCTCGTTCGACACCACGCTCAAGCCCGGTCTGATCGGTGCACTGAAGAACGATGTGCCGTATCTGAAGTCGATCGGCGACTTCGCCGACCTCGACGTCGACGGTTTCGTGAACGACGCACCGCTGCGGTCGGCATTCGCGGCGGACGGGCAGGACTACGACACCACGCTCGCGTCCACCGCCAACCCCGCCGCCGTCACCGGTACCGACCCCGTGTGCGCCGCGCCCGCGAGCGACCCGGCATTGGCCGGGGAGGTGTGGTTCGACGGCACCGGCGAGACCCAGCCGGCCGCGAACCCGACCTGCCTGCTCCGGGCGGTGAAGCAGGCCCGCGCCGAGGGCCGCACCGTGCGCGCCGGCTACGTTCCCGACGCCGAACTGGGCACCCGATGGTTCGCGGACAAGGCCGTGTGGGTGCGCGACGGCGACACCTTCCTGCCGTTCACCACCGGCGCCGCGGCCGACCGCTACCTGAGGGCGCACCCGTCGGGGGCCGTGGTCACCTACGACCGCGCCGTCGAGGAGGTCCGGCCGTGACCACACTGGAACAACCGGAAGTCCTGTCCGACGCCGAAGGCGTTGTGGAAGAACATGATCCGGAGACCCGCCGACGATCGTCGCCGTGGCGGTCCCGGCTCGTGCGGGTCGCCTCGGTGCTGGCTGCGATCCTCGCGTGGCAGCTGCTCACCGCTTACGACGTCCGGTTGTGGCTGCGGTTCGACACGCTCCCCACCGTCACCGACGTGGTGTCCGCGTTCGGCACCCAGCTGCAGACCGATCTGTTCTACCTCGACCTCGGACAGTCGCTGATCCGCATTCTCAGCGGATTCGGACTCGCCACGGTTATCGGGGTGGCCACCGGAATCGCCCTCGGCAGATCGGAACTGTTCGCCGACGTCCTCGGCCCGCTGACCGAACTCGCCCGGCCGATCCCCGCCATCGCGGTCGTACCCGTCGCGATCCTGCTGTTCCCCAGCGACGAGGCGGGCATCGTGTTCATCACGTTCGTCGCCGCATTCTTCCCGATCATGGTGAGCACCCGGCACGCCGTCCGGGCACTGCCCACGCTGTGGGAGGACTCGGTGCGCACCCTCGGCGGCGGACGCTGGGACGTGCTGGCCAGGGTCGTGCTGCCCGGGATCCTGCCCGGCGTGTTCGGTGGACTGTCCGTCGGGATCGGGGTCGCCTGGATCTGTGTGATCTCCGCCGAAATGATCTCCGGCAGGCTCGGTGTCGGGTACCGCACCTGGCAGGCGTACACGATCGTCGACTACCCCGGCGTCTTCGTCGGCATGATCACGATCGGCATCCTCGGATTTCTCACGTCCGGGGCGGTCGAACTGCTCGGCAGGCGGGTCACCCGCTGGCTGCCACGAGGGGAGCGCGCATGACCGCCACCGCCGGAACGTCCGTGGCCGCGGGCATGTCGCTGGTCCTCGATGACGTCACCCTGTCCTACACCGGGAAACCCGTCATCCGTTCGCTGTCGCTGACCGTGGTGCCCGGCGAGATCCTGGTGCTCACCGGACCTTCGGGGTGCGGCAAGTCCACCGTGCTCCGCGCATTGGCGGGGCTGCTGCCGCCCGATTCGGGGCGGGTCGTCGCCGACGGCGCCGCGGTGGAGTCGACCTCCCGGGACCGGGCGGTCGTCTTCCAGGACAACGCGCTCCTCCCGTGGCGCACCGTGCGCTCGAACATCGAACTGGCCCTCGCGCTGCGCGGCGAACCCCGCAAGGGGCGCCGTGAGACCGCCGACCGCTGGATCGCCGAGGTGGGTCTGACCGGGTTCGGCGACTTCCTGCCGAAGAACCTGTCCGGCGGCATGCGCCAGCGGGTCCAGTTGGCGCGCGGCCTCGCCGGGGCGCCGCGGGCCGTGATGATGGACGAACCGTTCGGCGCCCTCGACACCCAGACCCGCGGCGTCATGCAGCGACTGCTCGTCGACACGTGGAGCACGCACCCGACGACGGTGGTGTTCGTGACCCACGACGTGGACGAGGCGGTGCTGCTCGGCGACCGGGTGGCGGTGCTGGGCCGGGCAGGTGAGCCGCTGCGGGCGCTCGTCGACATCCCGCACCCCCGCGACCGCGACCACCTCGACCATCCCGGCACCCGTGCCGCCCGCGCCGACGTTCTCGGCGCGCTGAACCACACTCCGGAGACCTGATGGACATCCCCGACCTCGCCGACACCGTCCGCCTCGACTGCGACGTCCTCGTCATCGGCGGCGGCACGGCAGGCACGATGGCGGCGCTGACCGCCGCCGAGAACGGCGCGAACGTGCTGCTGCTCGAGAAGGCGCACGTGCGCCATTCCGGTGCGCTCGCCATGGGAATGGACGGTGTCAACAACGCCGTCATCCCCGGCAAGGCCGAACCCGAGGACTACGTCGCCGAGATCACGCGCGCCAACGACGGAATCGTCAACCAGCGCACCGTATACCAGACGGCGACCCGCGGTTTCGCGATGGTGCAGCGCCTCGAGAAGTACGGCGTCAAGTTCGAGAAGGACGAGTACGGCGAATACGCGGTCCGCCGGGTGCACCGCTCCGGTTCGTACGTGCTGCCGATGCCCGAGGGCAAGGACGTGAAGAAGGCGCTGTACCGGGTGCTGCGGCAGCGGAAGATGCGCGAGAAGATCCGCATCGAGAACCGGCTGATGCCGGTCCGGGTCCTGACGGAGAACGGCCGCGCCGTCGGCGCCGCGGCGCTGAACACCCGCACCGGCGAGTTCGTCGCTGTCGGCGCGAAGGCGGTCATCCTCGCGACCGGCCCGTGCGGCCGGCTGGGGCTACCGGCGTCGGGGTACCTCTACGGCACCTACGAGAACCCCACGAACGCCGGCGACGGCTACTCGATGGCCTACCACGCGGGCGCCGAACTCAGCGGCATCGAATGCTTCCAGATCAACCCCCTGATCAAGGACTACAACGGCCCGGCCTGCGCGTACGTCGCGAACCCGTTCGGCGGCTACCAGGTCAACGCCGAGGGGGAGCGGTTCGTCGACTCCGACTACTGGTCCGGGCAGATGATGAGCGAGGTCAAGAGCGAGATCGAATCCGCCCGCGGCCCCATCTATCTCAAAGTCAGCCACCTGCCGGAGGAAACCCTCGACACGCTCGAGTCGATCCTGCACACCACCGAACGCCCCACCCGCGGCACGTTCCACGCGAACCGCGGTCACGACTACCGCAGCCACGACATCGAGATGCACATCTCCGAGATCGGCCTGTGCAGTGGGCATTCCGCGTCCGGCGTGTGGGTGGACGAGCACGGCGCGACCACCGTCCCGGGGTTGTACGCCGCCGGCGACCTGGCCTGCGTCCCCCACAACTACATGATCGGCGCGTTCGTCTACGGCGACCTCGCCGGATCCCACGCCACCGGCACCCTGCCCGACGTCGACGCGCCGGACGCGCTGCCCGCGGAACAACTGGCCGCCGCGCACGAGCTGATCTATCGGCCGCTGCGCAACCCGGACGGCCCGCCCCAGCCGCAGGTCGAGTACAAGCTGCGCCGCTTCGTCAACGACTATGTGGCACCGCCGAAGACGGCGACGAAGTTGTCGATCGCCGTCGAGACGTTCGAACGGATGGCGGGAGAGATCGCCGGGATGGGCGCGACCACCCCGCACGAGCTGATGCGCTGCGCGGAGGTCACGTTCATCCGCGACTGCGCGGAAATGGCGTCCCGCAGTTCCCTCACCAGGACCGAGAGCCGGTGGGGGCTGTACCACGAACGCGCGGACCTCCCGGACCAGCGGGACGACGAATGGGGTTACCACCTGAATCTGCGGCGCGGCGAGAACGGCGACATGGAGTTCTTCAAGCGCCCCGTCGAACCGTACTTCGTGCCGGTGCCCGGACTCGATTCCCTTCCGCCGGTGGACCGCACCGTCGTCCCCGTCGCTCAGCCGCCGCTGGTCGGGGGCCGCGCGCCGGTGGAGGAACGCTCCCGCATCGCGGCGCCGACCCGGCAGGAGCCGTCCTCACCGGCCATCGTCGCGGTCCTCGGACTCGACGCCCCGAGCGTCGCCGAACTCGCACCGTACCTGCAGGACGCCGATCCGCAGGTCCGCGTCACGGCACTGTCCGTGCTGACCGAAGGGACACCCGACGGATTCGGCGCCGCCCTCGTCGACGCGCTCGGCGACGGCGCGGTGACGGTGCGCCGCGCCGCCGCCGACGGACTGCGCGAACTCGTCGAGGTGCTGCCGTCGGCCGGCGGACTGGCCGAGCACCTGGGGTCGTCCGACGCCGTGGTCCGGGCCGCCGTGGTCGACGTCCTGCGCGCCCTGCACGCCGGTGCGGCGGAGCAGTTCCTGACCGCGCTGTCCGACGCCGATCACCACGTCCGGATCGAGGCGGTGCGGGCACTGGTGTCGCTGGACCGGTGGGAGTCGGTGGCCGAGGGGGCACACGACGAGAACCGCGAAGTGCGGATCACCGTCGCACACGGCCTGGCCACCGTCGGGCTCGGCGGTGCCGAGACGGTGCGCACGCTGGCCGGAGACCGGGATCCGCTGGTGCGCGCCGCCGCGCTGACGGCGTTCGCGAGCCTCGGCTGCCGCGGTGACGACGTCGCGCTCGCGACAGCGGCGCTGCGGGAGTCGGCCTGGCAGATCCGGCAGGGCGCCGCCCGGGCACTCGCCGGTGCGGAACCCGATGTCGCGGTGCCCGTGCTGGCGGACGCCCTGACGGACGCGCACCTCGACGTGCGCAAGGCCGCGGTCCTCGCACTCGGCCGGTGGACCGGCGACCGCGGCGCAGTCGATGCCCTCACCGCCGCACTCGAGGACACGGACGCCGACGTGCGGGCCTACGCCCGCCAGGCCCTCGTCGCCGCAGACCACGTCCCCGTCCCCTGAGCACGTGAGTGGCGATGTGTGCCGGGGCACACATCGCCACTCACGTGGGGGTCAGACGCTCGCGACGCCCGGCGCCAGGAACCGCTTGCCGTTGACGGCCTCGGACGTGCCGGTGCGGTCCAGGTACGGCGTGATGCCGCCGTTCCAGAAGCCGAACCCGCCGCCGAGGATCAGGCAGAGATCGATGTCCTCGGCCGCCGCGACGACGCCCTCGTCGAGCATGATCTGGATCTCCTCGGCGAACGCGCGCCGCGTGCGATCGAGGACCTCCGCGGACGTGGACGCCGTGTCGCCCTGCTTCCACAGCGCCGCGACCTCGGGGTCGACGACCTGCGTGCCGTCGGCGCCGTAACTCCACACCGCCGGCTTCTTCGCCTCGACGAGCGCCTCGAGCCCGGGGGAGTTGTGGAACCGCTCCGGGTACGCCGCGGCGAGGGTCTCTCCGGTGTGCAATGCGACCGCCGGACCGACGAGCGCCAGCAACGTGAACGGGGTCATCGGCATCCCGAGTTCGGCGATGGCGTTGTCGGCCACCTCGAACGGGGTTCCCTCGTCGACCGCGTTCATGACCTCACCGAGGGTGCGGATCAGGAGCCGGTTGAAGACGAACCCGGGCAGGTCGGCGGAGCCGACGGCCGACTTCTTCAGCGCCCTGGCGGTGGCGAATGCCGTTGCCAGGGTGGCGTCGTCGGTCTTCTGGCCCTTGATGACCTCGAGCAGCGGCAGCACGGCGACCGGGTTGAAGAAGTGGAAGCCCACCACCCGCTCGGGGTGCTTCAGGTCCGCGGCCATCTCGGTGATCGGCAGCGAGGACGTGTTGGTGGCGAGGATCGTCTCGGGGGCGATGTGCTCCTCGAGTTCCGCGAAGATCTTCTTCTTCAGGTCGAGGTTCTCGAACACCGCCTCGATCACGAAGTCGGTGTTCGCGAACGCCGCCTTGTCGAGCGACCCGGACACGAGTGCCTTCAGCCGGTTGGCGGCGTCCGGGGACAGCCGGCCCTTGCCCTGCAGCTTGTCGATCTCGCCGTGGACGTAGCCGACACCCTTGTCGATGCGCTCCTGGTCGATGTCGGTGAGGACGACCGGCACCTTCAGCTGGCGGACGAACAGCATCGCGAGCTGGCTGGCCATCAGACCGGCCCCGACGATGCCGACACCGGTGACCTTGCGCGCGAGCGACTTGTCCGGTGCGCCCGCGGGCCGCTTGGCCCGCTTGTTCACCAGGTCGAACGCGTACAGCCCAGCGCGGAGTTCGTCGGCGAGCAGCAGGTCGGCGAGCGCCTCGTCCTCGGCGGCGAAGCCCTTGTCGAGCGACGCCGGGTCGGTGAGATCGGTGGTCCGAGCCAGCTCGAGGAGTTCGACGGCCTTGACCGGTCCGGGTGCGTTGTTCTTGGTCTTGCCCTCGACGATTGCCTTCGCGCGGGCGATCGCGTCGTCCCAGCCCTTGCCCCGGTCGATCTCGGGACGCGCGGGGGTGATCTCGCCGGCCAGGACCTGCGCCGCCCAGGCGAACGACTGCTCGAGGAAGTCGGCCGAACCGAACACCGCGTCGACGACGCCGAGTTCGAGGGCCTTCTTCGGGGTGAGCGTCCGGTTCTGGTTCAGCGCGTTCTCGAGGACGACGGTGACCGCGTTCGAGGGACCGATGAGGTTGGGCAGCAACTGCGTTCCGCCCCAGCCCGGCACCAGCCCGAGGAATGTCTCGGGCAGACCCAGCGCGCCGGCGTTCTCGGAGGCGGTGCGGTAGTGGCTGTGCAGCGCGACCTCGAGGCCGCCGCCGAGCGCGACGCCGTTGACGAACGCGAATGTCGGCACGGACGATTCGCGCAGCCTGCGGAACACCTTGTGCCCGAGTCGGCCCAGTTCGAGCGCCTGGTCCCGGTTCGTGATGCTCGGAACACCCTTGAGATCCGCGCCGGCGGCGAAGATGAAGGGTTTGCCGGTGATCGCGATCGCGACGGGGTGGGCGGCGAACGCCTCGTCCAGGGCCGCGTCGAGGGCCGCCAGGCCACCCGGCCCGAACGACGACGGCTTGGTGTGGTCGAAACCGTTGTCGAGGGTGATCAGCGCGACCGGGCCCTCGATGCCCGGTACCGCGACGATCTTGGTGTACGCGTTGGTCACGACCTCGTCGGCGAATGCCGTTGCAATGTCGGTCATCTACTTGGCTCCATCGAAGTTCGGGTTCTCCCAGATCACGGTTCCGCCCATGCCCAGACCGATGCACATCGTGGTCAGGCCGTAGCGGACGTCGGGGCGCTGGGCGAACTGGCGGGACAGTTGGGTCATCAGGCGGACGCCGGAGGACGCGAGGGGGTGGCCGCACGCGATGGCGCCGCCCCACTGGTTGACTCGCGGATCGTCGTCGGCGATGCCGTAGTGCTCGAGGAACGCGAGAACCTGGACGGCGAACGCCTCGTTGATCTCGAACAGGCCGATGTCCTCGATCTTCAGACCGGTGCGGCCCAGCAGTTTCTCGGTGGCGGGCACCGGTCCGATGCCCATCACCGCGGGGTCGACGCCCTGGAACGCGAATCCGACCATGCGCATGCCGATCGGCAGCCCGAGTTCGAGCGCGGTGTCCTCACCGGCGAGGAGAGCGGCGGTGGCGCCGTCGTTCAGGCCGGCCGCGTTGCCCGCGGTGATACGGCCCGCGGGACGGAACGGCGTCTTCAGCTTCGCGAGGTCCTCGAGGGTGGTGCCCGGACGCGGCGGCTCGTCCTCGGTGGCCAGCCCCCAGCCCGCGGCGGAGCGGGTGGCGACGGGCACGAGGGTGTCGGCGATGAAGCCGGCCTTGCGGGCGGCCTCGTACTTGTTCTGGCTGGCGACGGCGTACGCGTCGGTGCGGTCCTTGGTGATGCTCGGGAACCGGTCGTGGAGGTTCTCGGCCGTGTTGCCCATGACGAGTGCGCTGGGGTCGACGAGGCGGTCGGCCAGGAACCGGGGGTTCGGGTCGGCGCCCTCACCCATCGGGTGGTGGCCCATGTGCTCGACGCCGCCGGCGATCACCACGTCGTACTGGCCGAAGCCGATGCCCGAGGCGGTGGTGGTGACGGACGTCATGGCGCCGGCGCACATGCGGTCGATGGCGAAACCGGGGACCGTCTCGGGGAGCCCGGCCAGGATCGCGGACGTGCGGCCGATGGTGAGGCCCTGGTCGCCGGTCTGCGTGGTCGCGGCGATGGCGACCTCGTCGATGCGCGCGGGGTCGAGTTGCGGATTGCGGCGAAGCAGCTCACGGATGGTCTTGACGACGAGGTCGTCCGCGCGGGTCTCCGCGTACATGCCCTTGGGGCCGGCCTTGCCGAACGGAGTGCGGATGCCGTCGACGAAGACGACGTTGCGTTGAGTTGTGGTGGATGGAGCCACGCGAATTCCTCCTGATGGAGCAGTTTGGTTCCGGATCACGGCCAGGCGTCCGGCCTCCAGACCAGCGTACCCCTACCGTTACTCGCGGGTAACTTAATGGGTACCTCATCGGGAATTCACGCGCTCACCCCGCGTGTCGATGCTCGCGATCAGTCGTCGCCGGAGCCCTTCTGCTCGGCCGCGGCGCGCAGCGCGGTCGCCAGCCGGGGCACGGTCAGCATCCGCTGCCAGGGTCGCGCCCCGCCGGCGTCGAGCACCCCGTCGATCGCCGCCTCGGCGCCGTCCTCGGGAGCCGCCCAGTCCCAGCACAGCCTCCGGACGAGTTCCGGGGTCACCAGGTTCTCCACCGGCACCGACACCTCCGCCCCGAGAGCGGCCAGCGCGGCGCGGGCCGCCGTCAGCCGTTCCGCGGCGTCGGGGTCGTGCCGCGCCCACCGGCTCGCGGGCGGGGGGCCCGTGAACGGCGGGGTCTTCGGTGGAAGTTCGGAGTCCGGCAGCGCCCCGGCATCCTCGAGCGCCTGCAGCCAGATCCTGGAATGCCGCCGCTGTCGGGGACCGCCGAACACGGGCAGCGCCCGCAGCGCCTCGATGCTGTGGGGGTCCTTGGTCGCGGCGTCGATGATCGCCGAATCCGGAAGCACCCGGCTGGGGGAGACGTCGCGTTTGCGGGCCAGGTCCTCCCGGGCCTGCCACAGCGACCGTGCGGCGGCGAGTTGCCGCTGCGTCTTCAGCGACGTGATGTGCGACGTCCGCCGCCAGCGGTCGGCCTTGGGCTTCGGTGGTCCCGCGAGCCGGATGTGCTCGAATTCCTGTGCCGCCCACTCGCTCTTGCCCTGCTCGTCGAGTTCCGCGGCCATCACGTTCCGCAACTCGACCAGGACCTCGACGTCGAGGGCCGCGTAGTTCAGCCAGGTGTCGGGCAGCGGCCGCTTCGACCAGTCGGCGGCGCCGTGCCCCTTCCGGAGTTCGAGGCCCAGCGTCCGCTCGACGATGGCGGCGAGGCCGACCCGTTCGAACCCGGCGAGGCGCCCCGCGAGTTCGGTGTCGAACAGCGTCGCCGGCGCCAGGCCGATCTCCGCCAGCCCCGGCAGATCCTGGTCGGCGGAGTGCAGGATCCACTCCAGCGGGTTGATCACGTCCGCCAGCGGGGCGAGATCGGCGGCGGTGGGGATCGGGTCGAGGAGCACCGTCCCCGCGCCCTCCCGGCGCAGCTGCACGAGATACGCCCGCGCCGAATAGCGGAAGCCGGACGCCCGCTCGGCGTCGACCGCCAGCGGCCCGGTGCCCTCGCTCAGCGCGGCCGCGGCCTTCGCGACACCCTCCGCGGTGGTCACCACGTCGGGTACGCCGTCCCGGGGTGCGAGCAGGGGTACTACCTGCCTGCCGGGTTCTTCGGCGGGGACGGGTGACGAGGCGTCGTCGGTGACTTCGGACATGACAGCTGACTCTACGTCGCTTCGGGATTCCCGCAGCGCACCGGCGGGTTCACGGCCGGTTCCCCGCTGCTTCGACGAGCTCGTCCAAGGCCGCCGGAAACGCGTCGACGAGGTCCCAGAGGTGGGGCGCGAGTTCGGGGCAGCTCATCAGGCCGACGTCGAGTTGACCGTTCAGCGACATCACCGTCACGTTGAGCCCCGCGCCGTGGAAGATTGGGCCCAGCGGATACATCGCCCGGATCAGGGCGCCCAGGAAGTACAGCGGGACCGCAGGCCCCGGCACATTCGAGATCACCAGGTTGTGGACCACCGGATGCCGTTCCGCCAGGCCGAGGGTCGAATAGAGGCGCATCGCCGTGCCGAACACGGCCTGGCCGGCGAACTGCGACCAGTCCTGCAGCAGGCTCGGGCCGAGCGTCTCGTTATGTTCCTTGGACGTCGAGTTGTGCTCGCCGATCGCCAGCAGGCGTTCGGCGGGATCCTCGATCTGCGTGCCGAGTTGGGTGAACATCCCGGACACCTGGTTGGTGCCGGGCCGGTCCGATTTTCCGTGGACCGACACCGGGACGATCGCGACCAGCGACTTGTCGGGCAGTTCCCTGCGGCTGTGCAGGTACTTCCGCAGTGCGCCCGAGCACAGGGCGAGAACGACGTCGTTGACCTTGACGTCGAACGCGTTCTTGACCGTCTTGACCTTGTCGAGGTCGAGCTGGGTGAACGCGAGATTGCGGTGGCTGGTCAGCGTGCCGTTGAGGGACGTGCGCGGTGCGGTGAACGGCGCAGGCATCGCCTCGCCGCGCCGGGCCCGGCCGATCCAGCGGGGCAGCAGCGTCAGGCTCTGCGGGACGATCCGCAGCAGTTTCGCGGGCCGGGACGCGACGGCGAGCAGCCCGCCCACGGCGATGTCGAGCGTGCTCGCCTGCCCCGCGCTCTCGGCGGAGTCGTCGCGGTCGGGCCGCGGGGCGTCCGGTTCGAGGCCGCACAGCTGGGCCATCATGTTGGCGCCGGTGATCCCGTCGACGCCGGCGTGGTGCATCTTCGACATCACGGCGACGGAACCGTCCTCGAGGCCCTCGATCACCCACATCTCCCACAGCGGCCGGGCGCGGTCGAGGGGGATGCCCGCGATGTTGCCGCACAGTTCGGCCAGCTCGTCGCGGCCGCCGGGGGCGGGAAGGGCGACGCGGTGGCAGTGCCGGTCGATGTCGAAGTCGGTGTCCTCGACCCACACCGGGTGGTCGAGGTTGAACCTGGAGTCCTGCAGCTTGCGCCGGAACGCGGGAATCGCCTCGGTGCGGGCGCCGAGTTCGGCCTTGAGTCCGGCGAACGTGTAGCCGCCGGGAATCGTCGAGACGTCGAGAACGATGACTCCGCAGACGTGGAGGAGTTGCGTCGACGTTTCGAGATAGAGGAAGGACGCGTCGAGACCGCTGAGTCGCTGCATGAACCGATACTAGAACACGTTCTAGAATCTGGTCCAACGAATCGCGGAACCGCGAGGTCCGCGCGACGGTGGGCCGACGAGGCGGCGCTCGGTGCCGTTCTCGATCCGCCCGCGCAGGGGTGTGGGGCGCGCAACCGCCCGATTAGAACATGTTCTACGGTGGGAGGTATGACCCGAGGCTTCGTTCTCCGGCAGGCCGTCGGCGCCGCACTCGCCGCCAACGCCCTGCGTCCCCTGCCCGGTGCGCCCACCTCGGTGGTCGCGTTCTTCTCGGGGTGGCTGACCACCGAACTCGCACCCCACCTCCTCGCCGTGACCGCCGCCGACGCCGCCCAGCACGCGGCCCGTCACGGAACGCGGACCCGCAGCGACCGTGTCGGTCTCGCACTGGCCGCCGCCTCCGCCGCCGGGCTCGCCGCCGTCATCGCGACCGGCCGGGGCGCCGGAGCCGAAGCCGAATCCGCGCTCGTCGAGACGCTCGGCGAGAACTACACCGACCGCGACCACGCCATCGACCATCCCGGGCGACCCGTGTGGCGGCAACTCCTCAACCCGTTCTGGATGCGGAACAAGGCCGTCACCCGGGTCCGCAACCTCGCGTACGGGCCGGGCGGGCGCCGGGCCCGCCTCGACATCTACCACCGGCAGGACCTGCCGTCGAAGAGCCCGGTCCTCCTCCAGATCCACGGCGGAGGCTGGGTGATCGGGAACAAGGACCAGCAGGGTCTGCCGCTGATGCTCGAGATGGCCTCGCGGGGGTGGGTGTGCGCGGCCGTCAACTACCCGCTGTCGCCGAAGGCGAAATGGCCGGAACACCTGATCGCGATCAAGCAGGCCCTGGCCTGGCTCCGGGAGCACGTCGAGGAGTACGGCGGCAACCCCGACTTCATCGCCGTCACCGGCGGTTCCGCGGGCGGCCACCTCGCCGCCATGGTCGGCCTCACCGCGAACGACAGCCGGCTGCAGCCCGGATTCGAGGACGTCGACACGTCGGTCCAGGCGTGTGTGCCCTACTACGGCGTCTACGACTTCGCCGGCGACACCGGAATCAAGGCCGTCCTCCAGCGCGTGCACTCCGGACTGATGCCGATGGTGCTCGGCAAGAACGCCGCGTTCCCCGACGACTACCGGGCCGCGTCGCCGCTCGCGCACCTCCGGGCGGACGCACCGCCGTTCTTCGTGATCCACGGGACGAGTGATTCGCTCATTCCCGTCGCCGAGGCGCGGATCTTCGTCGACGAACTCCGGCAGGTGTCCGGCAACCCCGTCGTCTACGCGGAACTGAAGGGCGCGCAGCACGCGTTCGACGTGTTCCCCTCGATCCGCAGCATCTCGGTCACGCAGGCGGTCGGGCGGTTCCTGGAATGGTCGCGCAGCGCCACCACCGACGTCCCCGCGGCGGGCACGGAATCGGCATGACTACTTGCCGCCGAGCGTCTTCAGCTGCGCCACCCCGGCGGGCGGCAGACCGGCCGCGTACGCCAGCACCTCGCAGAACGCCTCGACGTGCGCGGCCAGTTCGACCGACGTCGCCGTCCACGACGCGCGCAGCTCCAGCTGATGCGCATGCGGGGGACCGGCGATGTCGCCGTACCGCACCGACGTCGTCGCGGTCACGGTCCCGCCGAGCGCGTTGAGGGGTTCGTGGCGCGACTCCAGCGCGTCGACGAGCCAGCTCCACGCCACCTCGGGAAGCAGGGGGTCGGACGCCACGGCGGCGTCCAGGTCGGCCTGAATGTAGGCGACCAGCCGCATCGTGCCGTTCCAGGCCTCGTCGCCCTCGGGGTCGAACAGGAGGATCAATCTGCCGAACGCGTCACCCTCGCTCTGCTCGGCGACGACCCCGGTGTCCTCGTGCACGACCTCGGCGCCGACGGCGTAGCTGAACGGCGCGAGTCGTTGCGGGGGCCGGATGGGACCCAGCTCGATGTCCGCGCGGACCTGCGCGGAATTCATCGCTTCGACGGCGGCGCGGAACTCGGCCGGTTCGGCGGGCGATCCCGAAGTCGTCACAGCCCGGGACGTTAGACCCGGACCCACGCATCTCGTCGGAGGCGCGCCGAGCAGGGCCGATCGGCGGCGGAGCCGCGGCATGGCAGCATGAGAGCTGCCGAAATTCGAGCAGGCAGAGAGCGCGAGGACCGATGAGCGGGTTGGAAAGCACCAATGCAGGCATGAGCGAACGGGCGACGTACGCCGCGAGGCGGGTGCTCCCCGACGCACCCCTCCTGGCGGCCGCGGGAGGCCGCGCTCCCGGCCGACGCCCGGTGTGGTTCATGCGGCAGGCGGGCCGCTCGCTTCCCGAGTACCGCGAGATCCGGTCGGGGATCGGCATGCTCGAGTCGTGCTTCGATCCGGCACTGGTCTGCGAGATCACCATGCAGCCCGTGCGCAGGCACGGGGTCGACGCCGCGATCCTGTTCTCCGACATCGTGGTGCCGCTGAAGGCGGCCGGCATCGATCTCGACATCGTGGCCGGCACCGGTCCCGTCGTCGCGAATCCGGTCCGGTCGATCGCGGACGTCGCAGCCCTGCCCCGGCTCGTGCCCGAGGAGGTCGGTGCCGTCGCGCAGGCCGTGCAGCTGCTCACCGCGGAACTCGGGTCGACGCCGCTGATCGGCTTCGCCGGCGCCCCGTTCACCCTCGCGTCGTACCTGGTCGAGGGCGGACCGAGCCGCAATCACGAGCGCACGAAGGCGCTGATGCACTCCGACCCGAAGACGTGGCACGCGCTGCTCGGCACGCTCGCCGACACCACCATCACGTTCCTGCAGACCCAGCTGCGCGCCGGCGTCGACGCGATCCAGCTGTTCGACTCGTGGGCGGGTGCGCTGTCGCTGGCCGAGTACCGCGAATTCGTGCTGCCGCACTCCGAGCGGGTGTTCGCCGAGGTGGCGAGCGCGAAGGTGCCGCGGATCCACTTCGGTGTCGGAACCGGTGAACTGCTCGGCGCGATGGGCGAGGCGGGCGCCGACGTGGTCGGCGTCGACTGGCGCATCCCCCTGGACGTCGCGGCGCGCCGGGTCGGCCCGGGCAAGGCGCTGCAGGGCAACCTCGACCCCGCGGTGCTGTTCGCGGGACCGGCGGCCGTCGAGAAGCAGGTCCGCCGCATCACCGCGGAGGCCGACGCCGCCCTCGCCGCAGGCGCGACGGGACACATCTTCAACCTCGGGCACGGCGTCCTGCCCGATACCGACCCGGGCGCGCTGACCGCGCTGGTCGAGTTGGTGCATTCCCTGTGACCGGGTCGTCGCCGAACGTACTCGTCGTCGGCGGCGGCATCTCCGGGCTCGTTGCCGCGTACCGCCTGCGGCAACGGCTCGGCGCCGGTGCCCGGATCGTCGTCGCCGACGGCGCGCAGCGGCTCGGGGGCAAGCTGCGCACGGTGGATCTGGCCGGGGAACCCGTCGACGTCGGGGCGGAAGCCTTCATCGCGCGGCGCCCGGAACTGCCTGCCCTGCTCGGCGAACTCGGTCTCGCCGACCAGCTCGTGTATCCGGCGGGGCTGCGTCCGCTCATCTGGTCCGAGAACGCTCTGCACCCGCTGCCCGCCGACACCCTCATGGGGATCCCCGCGGACGAGAACAGCCTCCGGGGCCTCGTCGACGAACGGACCCTCGCGCGGGTGGCGGGGGAGCGGACGGTGCCCCTCGACTGGACGCCGGGTGACGACGTCTCCGTCGGTGCGCTGGTCGGCGACCGGTTCGGTGCGCAGGTGGTCCGGCGGTCGGTGGATCCGCTTCTCGGAGGGGTCTATTCGGGGCTGGCGGACACCATCGGTGTCCGCGCCGCCCTCCCCACCCTCGCGGCCGCCCTCGACCGCGGTGCCACGAGCCTGTCCGCGGCCGTGGCGGAGGCACTTCCCCCTCGCGCTGCAGGACCGGTGTTCGGGGCGCTGCGCGACGGCTACGGCGTCCTGCTGCGCGCCCTGACGGACGCCGCGGGCGCAGAGATCGTGCACGAGCGAATAGAAGCGCTCGACCGCGACGGCGACGGCTGGTCGGCGGACCCGGTGGGCCGGGTGGACGGTGTCGTGCTCGCCGTGCCCGCTCCGCAGCTCGCCGAACTGCTCGCCGGCGTCGCCCCCCGCGCGTCGGCGGCCGCCGCCGACATCCCGCTGGCCTCCTCGGCCGTCGTCGCGCTGGCCCTGCCTGCCGGCACCGACATCCCGCAGAACTCCGGGATCCTGGTCGCCACCGACACGTCGCTCGGCGCGAAGGCGTTCACGCTGTCGAGCCGCAAGTGGCCGCACCTCGCCGAGCGGGAGGTCACCCTCGTGCGGGCATCGTTCGGACGGTTCGGCGACGCCGCCGTCGTCGACGCACCCGACGACGAGCTGATCGCCGCGGCCCGGCGCGACCTCGCGACCGTCACCGGGGTGTCCGCGGAGCCCGTCGCCGCGCACGTCCAGCGCTGGCACGGCGGACTGCCGCAGTACGGTCCCGGCCACCTCGAGCGGGTGGCGGTGATCGAGCAGGAAATCGCAGGTCTGGACGGTGTCGAGGTGTCCGGGGCGCTCCTGCGGGGGGTGGGTGTACCCGCGTGCGTGGCCGCTGCGACGACGGCGGCTGCACGGCTCTCCGGGCGAGTGGCACGATAGACCCATGGCACGCCTCGACTTCGACGCATTGAATTCTGAAATCCGCTACCTCATGTTCTCGGTGTTCCAGGTGGAACCCGGTGTACTCGGGGACGACCGGGAAGCTGTGATCAAGGAGGCACGGATCTTCTTCGAAGCTCAGGCCGAGAAGGGTGTCGTGGTGCGCGGGCTCTACGACGTGGCGGGACTGCGCGCCGACGCCGACTTCATGATCTGGACGCACTCGGCGAGTATCGAGGCCCTGCAGGCGACGTACGCCGACTTCCGCCGCACCACCGCCCTGGGCCGCGTGAGCAAGCCCGTGTGGAGCAACGTCGCGTGCCACCGTCCGGCCGAATTCAACAAGAGCCACATCCCGGCGTTCCTGGCAGGCGAGGATCCGGGCAACTACATCTGCGTGTACCCGTTCGTCCGCTCCTACGAGTGGTACCTGCTGCCCGACGACGAGCGCCGGAAGATGCTCGCCGACCACGGCATGGCGGCCCGCACCTACAAGGACGTGCGCGCCAACACCGTGCCGGCGTTCGCGCTCGGCGACTACGAGTGGATTCTCGCGTTCGAGGCGCCCGAGCTGTACCGCATCGTGGACCTCATGCGCGACCTGCGCGCCACCGAGGCCCGGCTGCACGTCCGCGAGGAGGTGCCGTTCTTCACCGGCCCGCGGGTGGATGTGGAGAAGCTCGTCGCGGCTCTGCCGTGATCTGACGCACGAGAAATGAGTGACGCCGACGGGGCCCACAGGGCGCCCCGCTACCAGCACATGTCGCACTGGGGCATGTTCGAGGCCGAGGTCGCCGACGGCGACGTCGTGGCCGCGCACCCGTACACCGGTGACGCCGACCCGTCACCGGTGCTGGGCAACCTCGCCGGGTCGGTCCGAACCAAGGCGCGGATCACCGGTCCGGTCGTGCGCCGGGGGTGGCTCGAGAACGGCCCGGGACCGAGCACCTCCCGCGGCTCCGACGAGTTCGTGCCGGTCGACTGGGAGGAGCTGACCCAGCGGCTGGCGAACGAACTGCGCAGGGTGGTCGACACCCACGGCAACAGCGCGATCTACGGCGGTTCGTACGGGTGGGCCAGCGCGGGCCGGTTCCACCACGCGCAGAGCCAGGTGCACCGGTTCCTGAACACCCTCGGCGGCTACACCCGTTCGGTGCACAGCTACTCGCTGGGCGCGACGGGCGTCGTCATGCCCCGGGTGGTGGGCACGCACTGGAAGATGTTCGCCCGCTCCACGTCCTGGAGGCTCATCGCCGAGCACACCGACGTCATGGTGTGCTTCGGCGGCGTCCCCCTCAAGAACACCGGCGTCAATCACGGCGGCACCAGCGACCACCCCACCCGTGACGCCCTCGATGCCCTGCGGCGGCGCGGCGGATCCGTCGTGTCGTTCAGTCCGTTGAGCGACGACGTGCACGGCGTCGCCGAACGGCATGCGCCGGTGCCCGGCACCGATGTCGCGATCATGCTGGCCCTCGCATATGTTCTCGCGTCGGAAGGCCTGCACGACACGGCGTTCCTCGCCAGCCACTGCGTCGGCTACGACCGCTTCGAGGACTACCTGCTCGGACGCTCCGACGGTGTCCCGAAGTCGCCGGCCTGGGCGGAGCAGATCTCCGGCATCGCCGCCCCGGACCTGGTGGCCCTCGCCCGGCGGATGGCGGCGGGCCGGACGATGGTGACCGTCACCTGGTCGCTGCAGCGGGTCCGGCACGGCGAGCAGGCCCCGTGGATGGGGGTCACCCTCGCGGCGATGCTGGGCCAGATCGGCCTTCCCGGTGGAGGTTTCGGTCACGGCTACGGTTCCATGAACGAGCCCGGGCTCGCCCCGGTCCCGTACCCGCTGCCCACGCTTCCTCAGGGTCTGAACCCGGTCCGCGACTTCATCCCCGTGGCCGCGGTCTCGGACATGCTCCTGAACCCGGGCGCCCCGTTCGACTACGACGGTCAGCGTCTGACGTACCCGGACATCAAGATGCTGTACTGGGCGGGCGGCAACCCGTTCCACCACCATCAGGACATTCCGCGTCTGCGCCGCGCACTGGCCCGGCCCGACACGATCGTCGTCCACGACCCCTACTGGACGCCGATGGCCCGGCACGCGGACATCGTCGTCCCGTCCACCACGTCGCTCGAGCGGGCCGACATCAGCTGCACCCGCAACGATCCGCTGCTCGTCGCCATGCACGCCGCGGTGACGCCGTACGCCGACGCGCAGGACGACTACGACACGTTCGCCGCCGTCGCCCGGAAACTGGGTGTCGGCGAGAAGTTCACCGAGGGCCGCACGTCCGGGCAGTGGCTCGAGCACTTGTACGGGCAGTGGCGGGACTTCGTCCGGGCGGACGGCGGACCGGCGCCGAGTTTCGACGACTTCTGGACGCAGGGCCACGTGCGGATGCGGACCGAGGACGACCTGATTCTGTTCGGCGACTTCCGGGCGGATCCGGTGAAGTTCCCGCTCGGCACCCCGAGCGGGCGGATCGAGATCTTCTCCGAGGACATCGACGGATTCGGCTACGACGACTGCGCCGGCCACCCCCGCTGGTACGAGCCGGAGGAGTGGCTCGGCGGCCCGCGGGCCCGGCAGTTCCCGCTGCATCTGATCGCCAACCAGCCACGCACCCGCCTGCACAGCCAACTCGATCACGGCGGCACCAGCCAGAAGTCGAAGATCCGGGGCCGCGAACCGCTGCGCATCCATCCGGACGACGCCGCCGACCGCGGACTGACCGGCGGCGACGTCGTCCGCGTGTTCAACGACCGGGGCGCGTGCCTCGCCGGTGTGGTGGTGGACGAGGGTGTCCGCCGCGCGGTGGTGCAGCTGTCGACGGGGGCCTGGTACGACCCGCTGGACGCGACCGACCCGGATTCGCTCTGCGTGCACGGGAACCCGAACGTGCTGACCCCGGACGTGGGGACGTCGTCACTCGCCCACGGCTGCACGGGCCAGCACGTGCTCGTGCAGATCGAACGCTACGACGGCGAGCTGCCGCCGATCCGGGCGTTCGATCCGCCCGCGATCATTCGCCGGCCGGTTCCAGAACCAGCGAGATCGAATTGATGCAGTACCGCTGATCGGTGGGGGTGGGGTAGCCCTCGCCCTCGAAGACGTGGCCGAGGTGGCTGTGGCACGTCGCGCAGACCACCTCGACGCGGCGCATGCCCAGCGAGGTGTCCTCGCGGAGGATGACGGCGTCCGAGTCGGACGGGTCGAAGAACGACGGCCACCCGCAGTGCGATTCGAACTTCTCGGTGCTGCGGAACAGTTCGGCGCCACAGGCCCGGCAGTGGTAGACGCCTTCCGTCTTGGTGTCGGTGTATTCGCCGACGAAGGGGCGCTCGGTGCCGGCCTGGCGCAGCACCGCGTACTCCTCGGGAGTCAGTTTCTCGCGCCACTCGCTGTCGGAGAGAGCAACCTTCGGGGCGGACTGCGTGGGATCCTGCTGCTGCGAACTCATGGCTCCACGCTAATACGTTTCGCCGGTTCCGGCCGTGAGGCCCCGGCGTGTGACAGAGCTACGTCTTGGCGGCGGCCGACTCGATGTGCGGCTGCCGGTCCGGTTCCGGCTCCCGCGGAGTCTCGGGGGCCTTCTCGCCCGGTTCGAGGAGGAACGCCGGATCGATGCCCCGGTCGAGGCGGCCTTCGCGTCGCGCCGTGACGTAGCGGACGGTGAGCACACCGAAGATCACGAGGAGCATCAGACTCCACCCCAGCGTGGTCTTCATGTACTCGGCGGTCCGGCCGGCCTCGATGAACCGGCTCGACAGCCAGCTGTCGTAGCTCATGAAGCCGTACACGGCCAGCCACGCCGGCCAGTTCCGCATCACCGAATTCTTCAGCACCACGGACATCAGGAGCGGGAACAGCATCATCGAGTAGTACATCTGGCCCAGCGAGCCGAGCAGCCACGACGCGGTCAGCAGAACCCCGGACGTGGTGACCACGAAGAACAGTTCGTCGTGGCGGTAGAAGCGGTGGAGCAGCCACAGCGACGAGAGCACGATGGCGGCGAAGACGCCGCGCAGCGCCCAGATCATGCCGGTGGGCAGACCGTAATACTTGCCGTTGCCGACGATCGCGCTGTTGAAGTAGTCGCGCGACTCCATCAGGTACGGCACCGTGTGGTGCACGAAGTCCATCGGGTCCGCGGACAGCGGCCACGCGACGGCGGTGAGGATCAGGGGGATGCCGATCGCGGTGACGAACACCTTCCACTGTCCGCGCACCAGAGGCAGCAGCAGAAGTGGGGCGAGGATCGGTTTGACCGCGAACGTCAACCCGATGGCGACGCCGGACCACATGTCCTTGCGCTTCATGAGCAACACCAGGAACGCGATCTCGCCCAGCAGGACGAGACCGTTGATGTTGGTGAAGACCAGGGTATTGGTGACGGTCTCGGACGAGAACGTGGCGAGCAGCAGGATCGGGGCCGCGATGGAGTTCAATCCCAGGCCGAACAGCCGCAGCAGCAGGTACAGCGCGATCACGATGGCGATCGCGTTCGCGATGATGAACAACCAGCGGGACTTCTCGGGGTCGATCACCGCGATCGGCGCCATCAGCAGCGTCCCGGACGGCGGATACAGGTAGTGCGGATCGACCCAGTTGAAGTTGGCGGTGTAGACGGGACGCCCGTTGAGGAAGGCCAGCGCTGCGTTGTAGACCGGCCGGAAGTCGTCGGTGATGTACCCGTTGACCGCCTTGACGACCACTCGATGCAGCACGGTCATGACGGCGATCGGCCACAGCGCGAAGTTGATTACCTCGTTGGCAGTCCGCCCGGTGCGCGGTTCGAGTTGTCGAAGGAACACCACGGCACGGTACACCGAGATGCCCTGACGTGCGGTCACGCACCCCCTGTGGGTGTCGGGCGGAACACCTCCGCTAAGCGGGGCAGGCGCTGCCGTCCGGCGGCAGCTTCCCGTCCGTGACGTAGGTGACGATCGACTTCTGCGCGCAGTCCGAATGGGTGGCGGGGTGGCCGCTGCCGTGCCACGTCAGCGTCGCCGTCGCGGCGCCGGCACTCGACACGGCCCCCGTCACCGTCCCCACCCCGGCGTTCCCGACGACCGGGTCGGCGGTGCCGCTGAGCACCAGGACCGGCAGTGTCAGCTCGCCGGGCAGGGCGGGGGGCGCGGTCGCGGGCCAGGACGTGCACGTGAGCAGGCCGACGGCGGCGTTCGGGCCGAACAGCGGGAACCGTTCGCCCCACAGCTTCTGCAGTTCCCGGACCCGGTCGGGTGCGGGCCACTGCTGGCCGTCCGTGCAGCGGGTGATGAACTGGCCGTCGCTCTCGTAGGCGGCCTCGGCCTGCGCGATCGCCGCGAGGATCGGCGCCGTGTTCCCGGCGAGGGCGGCGGACACCGCATCCGACAGGGCGCGGACACGGCCCTGCTGGTCGCCGCCTGCCGCGGCGAGCGACCCGGACACCGCGGTGAGGAGGGCGTTCGCGGAGACCCGCGGGATCTGGCCGTTCGCGGCGCGGGTGACGGCGTCTGTCACCGCGGCGCGGGGATCGGCGCCGAGAGAGCAGTTCAGGGCGGTGCACTGGCGGGCGAACGCGTCGAACGCCGCCTCCTGACCCGCCACCTGCTGCTCCGTGACGGTCGCGGCGTCCACCGTGGTGACGGCGGGGGAGTCGAGGACGAGCCGGCCGACCCGGCCGGGGTACTTGGCGGCGTAGCTGAGCGCGACGGCGCTGCCGTTGCCGGTGGCGAGGATCCCGAGCGCGTCGACGTCCCAGGTGCGGCGCAGTTCCTCGATGTCGTCGGCGGCGTGGGTGCTGTCGAACGCGAGTTCCTGCGGCTGCAGGTAGTCGGTGCACGCGATGGTGGCGTCGCGGCCCAGCGCGGTCACCTTGTCGACCTGGTCACCCGTCCCCGGGTCGAACTGCCCGAGATTCGCCAGGCTGCTGCGGAGTTCCGGGGTGAGGCACTCGATCTCCTGCGAGGCGGCGATCCCGCGGCGGTCCACCGCGACCACCGGACGCGTCGACAGCAGCGACGTCAGACCACCGGTGCTCAGCGCCGCGAGCGTCGCGGTCGACGACCGGTCCGATCCCGACGTGAGCACGAGCGGGGCCGCGTTCTCGGGGGTGTCCGCGAGCCGCGCCCGCATCGCGCCCATCGTGAAGGTCCCGGGCAGGGTGCCGCTCTCGTCGACGGCCGCCTCGTAGGAGCCGCATTCGAAGATGAGCCCGGCAGGGGGTGTCGTGCCCGGGCCCAGGGCGCCGAGCGTGCTCTGCGTGCAGTCCGTCCACGCCACGTCGTTCTTCGGGGTCTGCAGCACGGGCGGGGCAGCGTCGGGGTTCTCGCTCTCGGTCGCGGTGGGTTCGCTGCCGCCGCCCTCGCGCTCGACTGCCACGTGCGGACGGTTGGACGGTCCGGCTCCGCACGCGGTGCACACCACGAGAACCATTGCGAGCAACACCGATCTGCGCATGGCGACCACCCTGCCAGGTTCCCCTACGGGCGGGGCATCCGCACCCATCGGGTGAGGACGGTGCCATCGGTGTCGGTGAGGATGTGCGCGGGAGTCATCGAGGTGATCCGGGCATTCGGTGCGGTCGCGACGCGACCGGCGGTTCCCCCGGCGAGCACCGGCGCCGTGGTCAGGCAGACCTCGTCGACGGCGTCGTCCGCGATCAGCTGCCCGAACAGGCTCGGGCCGCCCTCACAGAGCACCCGCCGGAGTCCGAGGTCGTCCAGCGCCGCGAGCAGTCCTTCACTGGTGATCTGCCCGTCGCCGGCGGTGACGATCCGGGCGCCCGCGTCGGTGAGGGCGCGGATCCGCGCCGGGTCCGCGTCCGCGCACGTGACGACGATCGGGGCCACCTCGGTGTCCGTGAACAGGCGGGCCTGCGGGTCGAGGTGGGCGCGGGCGGACAGGACGGCGATCGGCGGGACCTCCGGCATCCCCGAGGCCACCCGGCGACGCCTGCCCTCGGCGCCCACGCGCGCCCCGCCGTAGTTCTCCGCCCGGACGGTTCCGGCCCCGACCAGGACGACGTCGGCCAACTCCCGCAGGGTTGCGAAGACCAGTGCGTCCGCGGGGGTGCCGAGCGCCCCGCTGACCCCGTCGACCGAGACGGCGCCGTCGATGCTGCTCACGAAGTTGACGCGGATCCACGGTCGAGGGGTCTCCGCCGGGTAGGCATACAGTTCGCGCAGCGTGTTCGCGGCCGATTCGCTGGACTCCTCCCGGACGGGCGGGCGGTCCGGTGTGAAAAATGTCGCAATATGTACACGGTGCATGTTGGTGATCACAACACGTGGATACCCTGCTTGTATGCATGCACGTCTTGTCGATCGCAGCCCCGTGGTCCCCGCTGATCAGTTGGTAGCTCAGATGGTGCCCCCGGCCATGTTCGGCGAGGTGAGCTTCGCGTCGTACATTCCCGATCCCGCAGAACCCAGCCAGGCCGCCGCGGTCCAGAAGGCGGAGGAGTTCGCGAAGAAGGTCGTGAAGATCCGCAGCGGCGGTCGACGCGGCCTGTTCGGGAAGAAGACGCCGGCCACCGGTGCCGGTCTCTACCTCGACGGCGGCTTCGGCGTCGGCAAGACCCACCTCCTGGCCTCGATCTTCCACAGCGTCCCGTCGCCCAAGGCGTTCGGCACGTTCGTGGAGTTGACGCACGTCGTCGGCGCCCTCGGCTTCAACAAGGCCGTCGAGCAGCTGTCCGACCACAGCGTCCTGTGCATCGACGAATTCGAACTCGACGACCCGGGCGACACCATGCTGGTCTCCCGCCTGCTGTCGGAGTTGTCGGCTCGCGGCGTGTCCATCGTGGCGACATCGAACACGCTGCCCGGCCAGCTCGGTGAGGGCCGATTCGCTGCACAGGACTTCCTGCGGGAGATCAAGAAGCTCGGCTCCATCTTCGAGACGATCCGCGTCGACGGACCCGACTACCGCCACCGCGACCTGCCGCCGGCCCCGGACCCGATCTCCTCGGAGGAGCTCGCCGAGCGCGCCGAGAGCATCCCCGGCGCCACGCTCGACGACTTCGACGCGCTGTGCAAGCACCTCAGCACGCTGCACCCGTCCCGCTACAACAAGCTGGTCGCGGGTATTCCGGCCGTGTTCCTGGACGGCGTCCACCCCGCCGAGGACCAGTCGGTCGCGCTGCGGCTGGTGGTCCTCGCCGACCGCCTCTACGACGCGAGCATCCCGGTCACCGTGGCCGGGGCCAAGCTCGACGCGATCTTCACCCCCGAGATGCTGGCCGGCGGGTACCGGAAGAAGTATCTGCGTGCCACGTCGCGCCTGCTGGCGCTCTCGCGTTTCGAGGTCGCGGCGAGCTGACCCGGCCGCTACAGCGCCCGCTGCATCACGAAATCGTGGTGCAGCTGGGTGCCGACGACGAACGTCTTCGTTCCGACCTGCGCGAATCCGTGCTTCGCGTAGAAGCGCTGGGCTCGCACGTTCTCCTGGTTCACGCCCAGCCACAGCCCGGCGCACCCCGCCGCGACCGCGCGTTCGACGATCGCATCCATCAGCGCGGACGCGACACCGGTCCCGTGATTGCCGGGCAGCACATACAGCTTGCTGATCTCGGTGGTCGGCCGCAGGGTCACGACCCTGCCGACGTCCGGGTCGGCGGGTTCCCCGTCGATCAGCATCGCGTAGCCGACGATCGCCCCGCCGTGCGTGACCTTGAGGACGGTGCGGTCGGGGTCGGTGAGGTACTCGGAGAACCGCTCGGCGGACAGCACGTCGTCGATGAACGTGGCGATGTCGTCCTGCGTCGCCCCGGGCGGGCACGCGAGGGGGAACGTCGCCGCGGCGACGTCGGCGATCGCTTCGGAATCCCAGATTCCCGCCGGGTCGATTTCGACAGTCACAGCTGATCCACCGCGTCCTTCGCTTCCCGAAGTGTCATCCCCGTACTGTCCCGCAGCAGGCCGGCCGCCGCAACGGTCCGGCCGTACTCGACCGTGGCCTTCGCGTGCCGCACGCCGATTCCGTCCCGTGCGACGAGAAGCTTGATCGCCTCGGTGGTCCGGCCCCGGTCCAGGAGGCACGTCACCTCGTCCCGGGTGGCGTCGTCGAGTTGCCGCCACGTCGATGCGGGGTGCAGGTCGGGTGGGGTGTGCGAGCCGCCACGACAGGACCGCGACGAGACCAGAACCGCGATGTAGACGTTTCCCACCGCGATCACGAACCATCCCCAAGTCGGCATGACCTAAGTAGAACATCTGCTGTCAGTCGCGATCGGGGGCCCACTCGGATTGCTCGTCGCGGTCCCGGTCCGGGGCGAACGCGGGCGCGAGGAGCAGGAGCCCGACCGCGAACAGGAGCGGGACCACGAACCCGATCCGCAGGCTGGTCGCGGCGGCGACGCCGCCGATGATCGCTCCGCCCACGAGGGTTCCCGCGTAGTTGAACAGGTTGATCCGCGCCACGACGTCGTCGACCTGTCCGGCGGGCGCCAGTCGTCCGGCGGCGCTGAAGCACAGGGGAGCGACGACCGGGACACCGAGGCCCACGACGAGGAATCCTCCGATGGCGACGGCCGGGGACCCGGCGAACACGACGACCGCCATTCCGGCGACACCGACCGCCGAACCTGCACGGACGACGGCGATCTCGCCGTACTTCGAGACCCAGAAGTCGCCGCTGAGCCGCGACACCAGGGCCGCGCACTGGTACGCGGCCAGGGCCAGCGCAGCGGTGCCCGCATCCGCGAGCAGCACATTCCTGACGTACAGCGCGGACCAGTTCGCGACACCGAAATCGATGGCATAGAACAACGCCATCGCGGTACCGAGTGCGAGCAGGGCGCGGATCGGAACCGGAACGGCCACAGGGCCGGTCGCCGGTGCGGCGGTGCCCGCCGGTTCCCGGCGGCGGAGGAGCCGGGGCCCGCAACCGGCCAGACCGGCGGTCACGACGAACGCCGCCGTCAGCTGGGCGGCGGCGACACCCACGCCGAGTGCCGACGTCGCGGCGACGAAGAGCGCGCCCGCAATGGCGCCGACACTCCACACCGCGTGGAACGACGACAGGATGAAGCGGCCGTAGGCGTGCTGGATCGTCACCGCCTGCATGTTGGCGGCGGCGTCGACGATGCCGAGTCCGGCCCCGTACGCGGACAGGCAGACGAAGAAGGCGGCGGTGTTCGGGCTGAAACCGAGCACCCCGCCTGCGGCCGCGATCGTCGCGAGCCCGAGTTGCAGTGCCGTCCTGCTGGAGAATCGGCGGGCCAGGTGCTCGGCGAGGATGCTGCCCGCCCCGGCGATGAGGGACACGGTCACGACGGCGACCACGATGACCGTGTCGTCGAACCCGAATCGGTCCTGGTACTGCGGCAGCTGGGTGAGGACGGCTGCGAGGAGAAAACCCTGCAGTCCGAAGGCGGCCGCGGCGGCGATCCGTGCCGATCGGTGGTCGGTGGACACTTCCGCGCGTGGTGGATCCGTCATGGGGCCGGCCTTCGATCGTGGACATCCGATGATTGGACGAGTGTCCAATACTTTGCGGGGATGCGCAGCGTTCTCCGGATCGGCGGGCGATATGTCCGAAAGCGACGGTCGGTGAGGTGCCCGGAACAAGACTGAGCCCCAGCCTTGGATGGGGGGTCATGGCTGGGGCTCATTGCCATCGGGGGGGTGGATGGCAAGTTCGACGATACATGAGGAATTCCTCACGTTCCAGAAGCAGGGGTAACGATTTCGTCACCCGACCGTCGCCGGCACTACCGCACGCACCGGGGTTGTCTCGGCGGACGGTTGTCGCTTACAGTGTCCTCCATGCAGCGCATCCTCGTAGTTCTCCGCCGTAGCGGGGTCTGATACGGACCGACCCCTCGCTGCGGGTCGTTGAGCTACGCGTTGGTCCTCCCTCCTTTCAGGAAGACCACGAGAATGAGCGCCAACACTTCTTTCGCTTCGACCTTTCCCTCGTCGGCACCGGCCGCCGACCCGTTCGCCGCCCGCCACGGCAAGTCGCTGCCGTCGGAACTCCGCACCGAGGCCGCCGGAATGGCCTGGAAGGCGTTCGACACCGTCTACGCGCCGTCCAACGGCCCGTTCCGCCTGGGTAGCTGGTCGGAAACGAAGACCGGACCCGGAATGTGGGATTTCGAAGCTACCCTCGGCATCGGCGAATCGATCTGCAAGACCGGTGCGAGCGCGCCCGGCCCCGTCGCCGCCATGACCTCGATGCTGTACGACGCGGGGTGTGCGATGGAGATCCTGTCTTTCCATCAGCACGAGATCGGGCACCGCACAGCGACCTTCCTGCTGTGTGAGAGTGCCGGCATCCGGCTCTGGGCGATGGGAATCGGGGAGTCCGGCACGGAATCGACTCTGCGGGCGATGATCTCCGGCGCCAACCGGCTCCGGCCCGCCTGACGCACAACGACGTGCGGCCCCGGTCTGTGACCGGGGCCGCACGTCGTGAACTGTTCTGTTGAACGCGAAATGGTGCGCGATACTGGGATTGAACCAGTGACCTCTTCCGTGTCAGGGAAGCGCTCTCCCGCTGAGCTAATCGCGCGGGACGGAAAAAAGAGAGCGGACGACGGGATTCGAACCCGCGACCCCAACCTTGGCAAGGTTGTGCGCTACCAGCTGCGCCACGTCCGCATTCGTGAAGGCCCCTTGCGGGGCCGTCACTGTCGAGCAAGTCAAACATCTAACAGTCGAGCATCTAGCATCTATCTCGGTGCGCGATACTGGGATTGAACCAGTGACCTCTTCCGTGTCAGGGAAGCGCTCTCCCGCTGAGCTAATCGCGCGAGGTGGAGACGGGAATCGAACCCGTGTGCACGGCTTTGCAGGCCGTTGCCTCACCACTCGGCCACTCCACCGTAAAGGTTGAGTCCAACCTCTCGAGCGGACGACGGGATTCGAACCCGCGACCCCAACCTTGGCAAGGTTGTGCGCTACCAGCTGCGCCACGTCCGCATGCACCGTGTAACTCGCGGAGAATGTTCTCCGTGGTGCGGTTGAGAACATTAGCCGACCATCCGCGATAGTTACAAATCTGCAGGTCAAGGCATCAGACGGTGAACTGCGTGTGAACGGGACCGGGTCGCGGGCGCGCCGCATGCGGGGTCCGGCACGAATCCCACACGAATCCCATCGGGGTGATTTTCGTTCGGCCGCCGGGTCTGTTAATGTTCCAACTCGTTCGAGCGCGAGTGTCTGGCGCGCCTCGGTCCCGTGGCTCAGTGGAAGAGCGTCCCGTTCACACCGGGAAGGTCGCTGGTTCGATCCCAGCCGGGACCACCGAGAGAAGAGGTCGTTTCCGAAATCGGAAACGGCCTCTTCTTTTTCGTGTGCGCACTCGGAAAATCGGTTGTTGCCACTCTCCGGCGCGACGGACAATGAACTGAGCCGGCCGAAATTTCCCGGGTGATCCGCTACCGAAGGATTGAAGTCCCATGTTCCCCGTGAGGCTGGAAGGCACCACCGCGCCGACATTGATGTGGGCGGAGGAGCAGACCATCGAGCAGGCGGCGTTGCAGCAGCTGCGGAACATGGCGGACCTGCCGTGGGTGCACGGGGTCCGCGTCATGCCCGACGTCCACGTGGGCAAGGGCGCGACGGTCGGTTCCGTCATCGCGATGCGGGCGGCGGTCGCCCCCGCGGCGGTCGGCGTCGACATCGGCTGCGGAATGACGGCGGTCCGGACCGATGTGACCGCGGGCGACCTGCCCGACAGCCTGCGGTCGATGAGGTCGCACATCGAGCGGGCGGTGCCCGTCGGTTTCGCCATGCACGAGCACTCGGTGAACGTCGGCGCGCTGGGTACGGATGCCGGGGGAGTGAAGAAGGGGTGGCACCGCTTCTGGCAGGAGTTCGGCGACCTGCATTCCGGCGTGCAGTCCCGGGAGTCGCGGGCGATGAAGCAGATCGGCACCCTCGGCGGCGGCAACCACTTCATCGAGGTGTGCCTGTCGGACGCCGACGAGGTCTGGCTGATGCTGCACTCCGGGTCACGCAACATCGGTAAGGAGCTGGCGGAGCGGCACATCGCGGTGGCGCGGGCCCTGCCGCACAACCAGCGGCTGGTCGATCGCGATCTCGCGGTGTTCCTCGCAGGCAGCAAGGAGATGGACGCGTACCGCCACGACCTGACGTGGGCGCAGGAATACGCGGCCCGGAACCGTGCCGTCATGCTCACGTTGGTGATGCAGGCCTTCCGGCAGTCCCTGCCCGGCAGGACGGTGCGCTTCGACGAGCCGATCTCCTGTCACCACAACTATGTGTCGGAGGAGATCGTCGACGGCGAGCCGATGCTCGTCACGCGTAAGGGCGCGATCCGGGCGGGCCGGGGTGATCTCGGACTCATCCCCGGGTCGATGGGCACCGGTTCCTACGTGGTGCGGGGCCTGGGCTCCGAGTTGTCGTTCAATTCGGCGTCGCACGGGGCGGGACGGACGATGAGCCGCACCAAGGCGAAGAAGAGGTTCACCGTCGACGACCTGGTGCGGCAGACGTCCGGCGTCGAGTCGCGCAAGGACGCCGGCGTGATCGACGAGATCCCCGGCGCCTACAAGGACATCGAGCAGGTGATCGAAGCGCAGGCCGATCTCGTCGAGGTCGTGGCACACCTGCGGCAGGTCGTCTGTGTGAAGGGGTGACCGCAGGTCGCGGTCGGTAGGGTGGACTGGTGACCAGCAGAGAAGCTCGACCGGGACCCGCGCCCGAGAACGGGGATGTGGACGACTCGGATCTGTCCCCGTTCCAGGAAGCGGAGAGCCGCTGGCGCCGGTGGCGGGCACACGTCGCCGCGCGCCCGAGCCTCAACCTGGCGTACCGCATCGTGGTGGGGGTGATCGGCGTTCTCGTGCTCGCCGCCGGGATCGTCGCGATCCCGTACCCCGGCCCCGGGTGGCTGATCGTATTCGCGGGGCTCGGAATCCTCGCGTCCGAGTTCGCGTGGGCGCACCGGTTGCTGCACTACGCGCGGCAGCGCTACGACAAGTTCATGGACTGGTTCTCGCGGCAGTCGCTGGTGGTCAAGGGGGCGGGCGCGCTGCTGACGTGTGCCGTCGTCCTCGCCACGCTGTGGTTGCTCGGGACGTTCGGGCTCGTCGGGACGTGGATCGGCCTCGACTACCCGTGGCTGGAGAGCCCGCTCTAGCCGGACGCATGATTGGGTGTCACTGCTGGGCCGATAACATGGGCTGGCACATTCACCATGTCTGCACCGCACACCTCACCTAGGAGAACATCGCCGTGAGCACCCCCGCATCCGCCGCCCCAGCCACCCTCGTCCGGGTGCCCGCGGGGACGACGGCCGGTACAGCGGTTCGGGAGGCCGGCTACCCCAGCAAGGGCCCGGACGTCGTCGTCGTGGTCCGTGACGCCGAGGGCCAGCTCAAGGACCTGTCCTGGGTGCCCGACGCCGACGTCGAGGTCGAACCGGTCGCGGCGAACACCGACGACGGCCGCAGCGTCATCCGCCACTCGGCGGCGCACGTGCTCGCGCAGGCTGTCCAGCAGGAATTCCCCGAGGCCAAACTCGGCATCGGCCCGCCGATCAAGGACGGCTTCTACTACGACTTCGCCGTCGAACGCCCCTTCACTCCCGAGGACCTCGCGAACCTCGAGAAGCGGATGAAGAAGATCGTCAAGGGATCACAGCGGTTCTCGCGCCGCGTCGTCGATTCGCTGGAGGAGGCCCGCGCCGAACTGGCGAACGAGCCCTTCAAGCTCGAACTCATCGACGACAAGTCGGGAATCGACGATCCGGAGATCATGGAGGTGGGCGGCAACGAGCTCACCATCTACGACAACCTGGACCCGCGGACCGGCGAGAAGGTGTGGGGTGACCTGTGCCGCGGCCCGCACATTCCCACCACCAAGCACATCCCCGCGTTCAAGCTCACCCGCAGCTCGGCGGCGTACTGGCGCGGCAACCAGGACAACGCCGACCTCCAGCGCATCTACGGCACCGCGTGGGAGTCGGCGGAGGCGCAGGAGCAGCACCTGGAACTGCTCGCCGAGGCCGAGCGCCGCGACCACCGCAAACTGGGGTCGGAACTCGACCTGTTCAGCTTCCCCGACGAGCTCGGCTCGGGACTGCCCGTGTTCCATCCCCGGGGCGGGATCATCCGCACCGAGATGGAGGACTACTCCCGCAAGCGCCACGTCGAGGAGGGGTACGAGTTCGTCAACACCCCCCACATCACCAAGGGCCACCTCTACGAGGTGTCGGGTCACCTGGACTGGTACCGCGACGGCATGTTCCCCGCGATGCACATCGACGAGGAACTGAACGAGGACGGCACCGTGCGCAAGCCGGGCCAGGACTACTACCTCAAGCCGATGAACTGCCCGATGCACAACCTCATCTTCCGGTCCCGCGGACGGTCGTACCGCGAACTGCCGTTGCGGCTCTTCGAGTTCGGTTCGGTGTACCGGTACGAGAAGTCGGGTGTCGTCCACGGACTGACCCGCGTGCGGGGCATGACGCAGGACGACGCGCACATCTACTGCACCCGCGAGCAGATGCGCGACGAACTGGCGACCACCCTGCAGTTCGTCCTCGGCCTGCTGAAGGACTACGGACTGGACGACTTCTACCTCGAGCTGTCCACCAAGAACCCGGACAAGTTCGTCGGCGACGACGCCGTGTGGGAGGAAGCGACGGCGACGCTGGCCGAGGTCGCGGAGTCGTCGGGGCTGAACCTCGTTCCCGATCCGGGTGGCGCCGCGTTCTACGGCCCGAAGATCTCGGTGCAGGTGCAGGACGCCCTGGGGCGCACCTGGCAGATGTCGACCATTCAGCTCGACTTCAACCTGCCCGAGCGGTTCGACCTCGAATACACCGCCAACGACGGCACCAAGCAGCGGCCGGTGATGATCCACCGGGCCCTGTTCGGCTCCATCGAACGGTTCTTCGGTGTGCTCACCGAGCACTACGCGGGTGCGTTCCCCGCCTGGCTGGCGCCCGTCCAGGTGGTCGGCATCCCGGTGGCCGAGACGTTCGCCGATCACCTCTTCGACGTGGTGAAGCGGCTGAAGGCCGCCGGTGTCCGCGCCGAGGTCGACGCGAGCGACGACCGCATGCAGAAGAAGATCTTCAACCACACGGCGCAGAAGGTGCCGTTCATGCTGCTGGCGGGTGCGCGCGACGTCGAAGCCGGCGCCGTAAGCTTCCGATTCCGCGACGGCACCCAGGTCAACGGGGTGTCCGTGGACGACGCCGTGCGCATCGTCACCGAGTGGATCGGCCGCCGCGAGAACGCCTCGCCGACCGCGGAACTGCTGCAATCCGGTCAGGAAGGGTGACGCACATGACCGGAGGTGACGACCTGACGGCCGACGAGATGCTCGGCGGCCCCGGCCGCCTGGTCGACCGCGGCCCCGGCGAGCCCGATCACCTTCAGCGGATCTGGTCGCCGCACCGCATGTCGTACATCGCCGAGACGCCGAAGTCGCGGGACACCCCGAACGAGCCGTTCATCGACATCCCGAAGATGGACGACGAGGACGGGCTGATCGTCGCCCGCGGGGAGCACGTGTACGCGGTGCTCAACCTGTACCCGTACAACCCGGGGCACCTGATGGTGGTGCCCTACCGCAAGGTCGCGGCGCTCGAGGACCTGACGGAAGAGGAAAGCGCCGAGCTGATGTCGTTCACACAGCAGGCGCTGCGCGTGATCAAGCGGGTGTCGCGGCCGGACGGTTTCAACGTCGGCCTCAATCTCGGTGCGGCGGCGGGTGGTTCGCTCGCCGAGCACCTGCATCAGCACATCGTTCCGCGCTGGGGCGGAGACGCGAACTTCATCACGGTCCTCGCCGGGGTCAAGGTCATGCCGCAATTGCTGCGCGAGACCCGGGGGCTGCTGGCGAAGGCCTGGAATGAATGACGCGATAGATGAATGACGCGCGAGTCGTTGACTCACGCGTTCGGGGTTCCTGTCGGGAAGTGAAGAACGGGGTGGAGAGGTGCTGAGCTTCTTCGGGCGGGCATCGGTGTCCAAGGTGACGGCGCCGCTGGGGAAGGCCCTGGTCAAGACCGGGCTCACCCCCGATTCCGTCACCGTCATCGGCACCGTCGCGACCGTGGCGGGTGCGGTCACACTGTTTCCCAGCGGACATCTGTTCTGGGGAGCGATGTTCATCTGGCTGTTCGTGATGTTCGACATGCTGGACGGCGCGATGGCACGCGCGCGGGGCGGCGGGACCAGGTACGGCGCCGTGCTCGACGCCACCTGCGACCGGGTGGCCGACGGCGCGATCTTCGCCGGCCTCGCCTGGTGGGCCGTCTACCACGAGAACAGCAAGCCGCTGCTGATCGCGACGCTGCTGTGCCTCGTCACGTCGCAGGTGATCTCGTACGCCAAGGCGCGCGCCGAGGCGAGCGGACTGTCCGCCGACGGCGGCCTCATCGAACGGCCCGATCGGCTGATCATCGTGCTCGTCGGCGCCGGCGTCACCGGGCTCGGAGTGCCGTGGGCCGTGCACGTCGCGATGTGGTTGCTGTCGGCGGGCAGCGTGATCACCGTGTTCCAGCGGGTTCTGGCGGTCCGCCGGTCGCCGGGGGCGCGGGACGTGCTGCCCCTGCCGCCCGCAGATCCGACGCCGGAAGACGGACAGGCGACCGCGCAGTGAGCGGCGTGTCCGAACGCCTCAGCGACCTGGGGTACGCGGCAGGCTGGCGGCTGGTGCGTGCCCTGCCCGAGAAGGCCGCGGTCACCCTGTTCGACAGGGGAGCCGACTTCGCCGTCCGGAACGGCGGCCCGGACCAGTTGCGCCGCAACCTCGCCCGGGTGCTGGGGGTGACCCCCGCCGAGGTGCCCGATGCGCTGATGCGGGCGTCGATGCGGTCCTACGCACGGTACTGGCGGGAGGCGTTCCGGCTGCCGTCGATGGACCTGGTGAAGACCGGCGCCGCCCTCGACGAGCTGATCGAGGGACAGAAGCACCTCGACGCCGCGAAGGAAGCCGGCCGGGGCGCGATTCTCGCACTTCCGCACAGCGGCAACTGGGACATGGCCGGTGTGTGGTGCGCCCAGCACTGGGGTGGCCTGTCCACGGTCGCCGAACGGCTGAAACCCGAATCGCTGTACCAGCGGTTCGTCGACTACCGCGAAGGCCTCGGCTTCGAGATCTTCCCGCTCAGCGGCGGTGAGCACCCCCCGTTCGTGGAACTGTCGGAGCGGCTGCGGGACAACGGCATCGTGTGTCTCCTCGGTGAACGCGACCTGGCGAAGAAGGGGGTCCCGGTGACGTTCTTCGGGGAACCGACCCGCATGCCCGCCGGTCCCGCCAAGCTGGCGATCGACACCGGTGCGCCGCTGCTGCCGGTGCACTGCTGGTTCACCGACAGCGGGTGGGGTTTCCGCATCGACCCGCCGATCGACACGACCGCGGGCGTGGCCGCGGCGACCCAGGTCCTGGCGGACCGGTTCGAGGCCAACATCGCCGCACATCCCGAGGACTGGCACATGCTTCAGCCGCTGTGGCTGTCCGACCTGTCGCAGGCGAGGCTCTCCCGTATGGAGAACTCGTGAAGATCGGCATGGTCTGCCCGTACTCGTTCGACGTCCCGGGCGGAGTGCAGGCCCACGTCGTCGACCTCGCGGAGGTCCTGATCGAGCGCGGGCACAAGGTGAGCGTCCTGGCGCCGGCGTCCGACGACGTCGACCTGCCCGGTTTCGTCGTGTCGGCGGGACGCGCCCTCGCGATTCCCTACAACGGTTCGGTGGCCCGGCTGAGTTTCGGCCCCGCCGCGAGTGCCCGGGTCCGGCGCTGGATCTCGGACAACGACTTCGACGTCCTGCACATCCACGAGCCCAACGCGCCGAGCCTGTCGATGCTCGCCATGCGGGTGGCGGAGGGGCCCATCGTGGCGACGTTCCACACCTCGACCACGAAGTCGTTGGTGCTGAGCACGTTTCAGGGTGTGCTCCAGCCGTACCTGGAGAAGATCAGCGGGCGCATCGCGGTATCGGAACTCGCGCGGCGCTGGCAGGTGGAATCGCTCGGCTCCGACGCCGTCGAAATCCCCAACGGCGTCGACGTCCCGGCGTTCGCGCACGCCGAACCGCTGCCCGGCTATCCGCGCCCCGGCAAGACCATCCTCTTCCTCGGCCGCTACGACGAGCCCCGCAAGGGCATGGCCGTGCTCCTGAAGGCGCTGCCCGCGCTGGTGGAGAAGTATCCCGATCTCGAGGTGCTGGTGGTCGGCCGCGGCGACGAGGACAAGTTGCGCCGCGAGGCGGGCCCGGTGTTCGGGCATCTACGTCTGCTCGGCCAGGTCGACGACGCCGAGAAGGCGTCGGCGCTGCGGAGCGCCGACGTGTACTGCGCCCCCAACCTCGGCGGTGAGAGCTTCGGCATCGTGCTGGTGGAGGCGATGGCCGCCGGGGCCGCCGTCGTGGCGAGCGAACTGGACGCATTCCGCCGGGTCCTGCGGGACGGGCAGGCGGGCGTGCTGGTGCCGGTGGGGGATGCGGCGGCGCTCGCCGCCGGGATCGACTCGGTGCTCGGCGACCCCGAGCGCAGCGCCGCGCTCACCGACGTCGGCCGCACGGTGGTCACCGAATACGACTGGCCGGTGGTGGCCGAGCAGATCCTGCGTGTCTACGAGACGGTCACCGTCGGCCGCGACGGCGTGCGGGAGGTCGGCTCGTGACGCTCTCCGCCCTCACGATCCTGGTTCTCGCGCTGGTCGCGGCCGTCGTCCTCGCGATCGGCCTGTGGGCGTACGGCACGGCCAACCGCCTCGACCGCCTGCACGTCCGCTCCGACCTGTCCTGGCAGGCCCTCGACGCTGCCCTCGCCCGCCGGGCGGTGGTCGTCCGTGCGGCGGCCGCGGCGATGGACCCACCCGAGGGCAGGTCGCTGGCCGCGCTGGCGGCCAGGGCCGAACGAGCGGACCGGGCCGACCGGGAGATCGCCGAGAACGCGTTGTCCAGCGCACTCTCGTCGCTCGACCCGGACACCCTGCGCCCCCAGTTGGTGGCGGAACTCGCCGACGCCGAGGCGCGGGTGCTGATCGCCCGCCGATTCCACAACGACGCCGTCCGCGACACGCTCGCCCTGCGCACCCGGCGGCCCGTCCGATGGCTGCACCTCGGGGGCACGGCCCCGCTGCCGACGTACTTCGAGATCACCGAACGTTCGTCCGCCGCCGCGGTCACCGAGGGACTGTCCCTCGACTCGGTCCGGACGTCCGCCCGGGTGGTGCTGCTCGACGGTGACGGCCGGGTGCTGCTGCTGCGTGGACACGACCCCACCGTCCCCGACATCTACTACTGGTTCACGATCGGCGGCGCCGTCGAGAAGGGCGAGAACCTGCGGGCGGCCGCCGTCCGGGAGATCGCCGAGGAAACCGGGCACACCGCATCACCCGAGTCGCTGCGCGGACCGATGTGGCGTCGGGTGGCGATCTTCTCCTGGAACGGGCAGCTCATCCGGTCCGAGGAGCTGTTCTTCGCGTTGCGCACCGACGGGTTCGAGCCGCATCACGGCGGCTTCACCGAACTCGAGAGCCGCACCATCACCGGTCACCGGTGGTGCACCGCGGACACGGTACGGGAACTGGCGGCGGCGGGCGAAGCCGTGTACCCGCACGACCTCGCGGATCTCCTCGACGAGGCCGAAGCGGTCGCCGTTGCCGCCGACGACCCCGAGGTGCGCGCGATCACCTGAGCCGCCCGCAGGTCCGGAGAAAGCCAGCAATCGCGGACTGGCTACGGAAGTGGACTGGCGTTCGTCCTAGAATCGGGTACTGCAGCGTGAACGTCGTCGCTCACGCATGCCGCTATCGCAATCAATCCACGCCACACCTCAGGAGTTCGCTGTGAGCACCCCCGACACCACCCCCACCACCGGTACGGCGCGCGTCAAGCGCGGCATGGCCGAGATGTTGAAGGGCGGGGTCATCATGGACGTCGTCACCCCCGACCAGGCGAAGATCGCCGAGGACGCCGGTGCCGTCGCGGTGATGGCACTCGAGCGGGTGCCCGCGGACATCCGCGCCCAGGGCGGCGTGTCCCGGATGAGCGACCCGGACATGATCGACGGCATCATCTCCGCGGTGTCGATCCCGGTGATGGCCAAGGCCCGGATCGGGCACTTCGTCGAGGCGCAGATCCTGCAGTCGCTCGGTGTCGACTACATCGACGAGTCCGAGGTCCTGACGCCGGCCGACTACGCCAACCACATCGACAAGTGGAAGTTCACCGTTCCGTTCGTCTGTGGTGCCACGAACCTGGGTGAGGCGCTTCGCCGGATCACCGAGGGTGCGGCGATGATCCGCTCGAAGGGTGAGGCCGGCACCGGGGACGTGTCCAACGCGACCACCCACATGCGCACCATCGGCGGGGAGATCCGCAGGCTGACGTCGCTGAGCGAGGACGAGCTGTACGTGGCGGCCAAGGAGCTGCAGGCCCCGTACGACCTGGTCGTCGAGGTCGCCAAGGCCGGTAAGCTGCCGGTCACCATGTTCACCGCCGGCGGCATCGCCACCCCGGCGGACGCGGCGATGATGATGCAGCTCGGCGCGGAGGGTGTGTTCGTCGGTTCCGGCATCTTCAAGTCGGGCAACCCGGCCGAGCGCGCCGCGGCGATCGTCAAGGCGACCACGTTCTTCGACGACCCGGACGTTCTCGCGAAGGTTTCCCGCGGGCTGGGCGAGGCGATGGTCGGCATCAACGTCGACGACATCCCCGTCCCGCACCGGCTCGCCGAGCGCGGCTGGTGACCTCCGCGATCGATCTGTGATCGATCGCTCTCCCTCTGCACTGAGTTCGCCCGCACCGCACGAGGCCCCGACCAGGACCTCGTGCGGTGCGGTGCACCGGTGCCCGGGGCCGTGGGAGAGTGTCAGCGGACGAGCATCGGAAGGGGCCGTGGATGGCGACGATCGAAGAGATCCTGGAAGTGGAACGCCTCGAGGAGAACATCTTCCGGGGCATAGCGACCGAGACCATGCTTCCCCGCACCTTCGGCGGGCAGGTGGCCGGTCAGGCGCTGGTGGCGGCGGTCCGCACCGTCGACCCCCGCTTCGCGGTGCATTCGCTGCACGGATACTTCCTCCGCCCCGGAAATCCCACGATGCCGATCGTGTACCTCGTGGACCGCATCCGGGACGGCCGCTCGTTCGTCACCCGGCGGGTCAGCGCCGTTCAGGACGGCCAGGCCATCTTCACGATGTCGGCGTCCTTCCAGGTCGACGACGTGGGCATCGAGCACCAGGACGAGATGCCCGTGGTCCCGCCGCCCGACAATCTGCCGTTCGCCGGCGAATCCGACGACCCGGAGATCGCCTGGCTGGCCCGGGAGTGGTCCGACTGGGACATCCGGATCGTCGGACACGGCGAGGTCGACCGCATCCGCGGTGCGGCCGCGCAGCAGCAGGCGTGGTTCCGGTCCCGCAGGACGCTGCCCGACGACCCCGTCTTCCATGTCTGCGCGCTGGCGTACATGAGCGACATGACGCTCATCGGTTCCGCGATGACCCCGCATCCCGGTGTCGAGATCGACAGTGCCTCACTCGATCACGCGCTGTGGTTCCTGCGCCCGTTCCGGGCCGACGAATGGCTGCTGTACGACCAGACGTCGCCCGCCGCCGGCTTCGGCCGGGCTCTCGCGCAGGGACGGATCTTCGACCGGAAGGGGAACCTGGTCGCCGCCGTGGTGCAGGAAGGGCTGACCCGGTTCCTGCGCACGACGTGAGCGGCTCAGCGGCCTGCTCGGACCGCGGGTTTCGGCGGATGGTCGTACCGCACCAGCAGGTCGGGTTCGTCGGTGACGTCGGCGGCGCGGCGCAGCAGTGCGGGCACGGTCCATCGTTGATCGTCCGGAGTACGGCGCCGCAGGGCCCCTTCACTCAGGTGGAGTTGCACGGTGACGTCGAAGTCGAGGTCCCGGCCGAGCAGCATCGGGCCTGTCACGAGAAGCACCTGCCCGTCGGCGGCGGGCACGCGGGCGCAGCGGGCGGAGCGATCCTCGGCCTCGTCCCACAGCCGCGGCAACCACCGGCGGTCGGCGCGGACCGACCGCACCACCTCCCGGTTCAGTGCGTCGTAGTCGAACCAGAGCGTGCGGTAGCTGAGTTCGTCGTCGCGTCCGTGCTCGAACCGCAGGGAGGCGGGCCGGACGTAGTCGTGGACGGACACGACGTCGCAGGGCCGGCCCTGTTCGCGCAGCGACGCGCAGATCGCGTCCGAGAGGGGGAGCGGCTGCGCGGCGTCGGGGGCATCGATCGCGACGACGGCGGTGCCGTCCACCGCGAGACAACGCTCGGTGACGAGTGCGACGAGACCGTCCGGGCTCGTCGGTGTGAACATCGTCATGGCACCCATGGTGCCTCGAGCCCGAACCGGGCGGATAACCTTGACCAGGCACAGAAGGAGGGCGGATGGCGAGCATCGAGGACATTCTCGAACTCGAAGCGCTGGAGAAGGACATCTTCCGCGGGTCGGTTCATCCGTCCGTGCTGAAGAGGACGTTCGGCGGGCAGGTCGCCGGTCAGTCGCTCGTCTCCGCCGTCCGCACCGTCGACGAGAGATTCGAGGTGCACTCCCTGCACGGGTACTTTCTGCGCCCCGGAAATCCGGCGGAACCCACCGTCTACCTGGTCGACCGGATCCGGGACGGCCGGTCCTTCTGCACCCGGCGCGTCACGGGCATCCAGGACGGCAAGGCGATCTTCACCATGTCGGCGTCGTTCCACTCGCAGGACGAGGGCATCGAGCACCAGGACACGATGCCGTCGGTCCCCGAGCCCGAAGAGCTCGTCGACGCACAGACCGTCGAGGAGATGGCCGCCACCGATCTCTACCGGGAGTGGAAGGAATGGGACGTCCGTATCGTTCCGGCCGACTGCACCAGGAAGACTCCCGGAATCGCCGCGCAGCAACGCGTGTGGATGCGTTACCGCAACACACTGCCCGACGATCGGGTCTTCCACATCTGCACCCTCGCCTACCTCAGTGACATGACGCTCCTCGGCGCGTCGAAGGTCCCGCACCCCGGAGTGGTCACCCAGACTGCGTCGCTCGACCACGCCATGTGGTTCCTGCGCCCGTTCCGCGCCGACGAGTGGCTGCTCTACGACCAGACCTCACCCTCCGCCGGCTTCGGCCGCGCCCTCACTCAGGGCCGCATGTTCGACCGGAACGGCACCATGGTCGCCGCCGTGGTGCAGGAGGGGTTGACCCGCATCCAGCGCGATCAGGACCTGCGCGACATCGAGACAGGAAACATGGCATGACCCGTCCCCTCGTCGGAGTGCTCGCCCTGCAGGGCGACGTCCGTGAACACCTTGCTGCACTGAATGATTCGGGCGCCGACGCCGTGGGCATCCGTCGCCCGGAGGAGCTCGAGAAGATCGACGGCCTGGTGATCCCGGGCGGTGAGTCGACGACGATGAGCAAGCTGCTGCAGATCTTCGAACTGCTCGAGCCGCTGAAGGCCCGCCTGCGCGACGGGTTGCCCGCCTACGGGTCGTGCGCCGGGATGATCCTCCTCGCGAGCGAGATCCTCGACACCCGGCCCGACGCCCAGCACCTCGGCGCCATCGACATGACCGTGCGCCGCAACGCATTCGGCCGTCAGGTCGATTCCTTCGAGTCCGACCTCGAATTCGAGGGCATCGTCGGCGATCCGATGCGGGCCGTGTTCATCCGGGCCCCGTGGGTGGAGCGCGTCGGCGACGACGTCCAGGTCCTCGCCCGGGTGCCCGAGTCGGGTGGCGCGGCCGCCGGACGCATCGTGGCCGTGCGGCAGGGTTCCGTGGTGGCGACGTCGTTCCACCCGGAGGTCACGGGGGATCGGCGAGTGCACGAGTTGTTCGTCGACATCGTCCGCGGGGTCTAGGGCATCTTCCCCGATCCCCGTTTCGGCGCTCCCGAGAGGGATCGGGAGACACGCCCTAACCCGCCGGACGGGGTGCGGCGAGCGAGTTGAGGAGCGCCGCACCCTGAGCGGCGCCGTCGACGGTGACGGCGAACGGGCGGCCGCCGGCGCGGGTCACCACGATGCCCTCGCCGCCGCGGATCACCACCGCGGTTCCGCGCGGTGAGAAGCGGTATCCCCAGCCGCCCCAGTCCGCGGGGCGGATCTCGGTCACCTGTGCCTCGTCGACCGCGTCGAGTGGGATGTGCCGCCAGCGCACGTTCCACGACGCGAGGCTCAGCCCGGTGCGGTCGACCTGCACGGTCACGGAAGCGAAGGCGCCGCCGGCGACCACCAGGACGAGGAACAGCGCCGCGAGCCAGAGTGCGCCCACCAGCGCGGACACGAGCGCGGCGACGGCCATGGCGAGAGCGAGCACGCCCGCCCAGCGCCCGCGCGCGTATCCGGTCCAGGACGCGCGTTCGCCGGGCGCCAGGGGGACGGGCAGTGTCGGCGCGGGGCCGTTCTCCGTGGCGTGCGACGGCCGGGGGAGCAGGACGAACGTGGCGACCGCCCACAGGATTCCCAGCAGGGGGATCACGATCCACCAGCCCAGCGTCGCCGCGCCGGGCGAGCCCGCACGGACGGTGGCGGCGACGCTGACGATCCACGTCGTGGCCACCGTCCACCCGGTGAACACGGTGGCGGGGAGCCAGAGCGCGGCGTCGGTGCGGATCCGGGCCGCGGCGACGCCGGCGGTGCCCGCGGCGATCGCGCAGACGGCGAGGGCGATCCAGAAGTAGGTGGTCGTGTCGCTGAAACCGTCGGGTCGGGTGCCGGACCAGTGGCTGGCCACCACCGGCGGCAGATCGCCGCCCCACGCGAGTCTCGCGATCACGAGGGCGAGGAGGGGTACCGTCGAGGTCGCGGCGAGGAGGCGCGTGCGGGAGGTCGTCATTGTTCGGAGGTCTCCTTGATCACGTCGAGCATCTGTTCGGTGTCGAGTCCGAGGCGCCGTGCCTCGGCGACGAAAGTGCGTGCGGCTTCGGTCAATCCGGTACGAATCGGGTCCGTGTCGGCGCGGACGACCGCGCCCCGGCCCCGGCGGAGGTCGATCAGCCCCTCGTCGCGGAGGGTGGCGTAGGCGCGCAGCACCGTGTGGAGGTTGACGTCGATGGACTCGGCCAGTGCCCGGGCGGAGGGCAGCCGGTCGCCCGCGCCGATCTCGCCGCGCAGGAACGCGCCGCGCACATTGGCGGCGATCTGTTCGCCCAGTGGGGTGCCGGAGCTGTGGTCGACTCGCATCAACATATTTGCATTCTATGCAAACAATGGTGACTTTTGCGAGTTGTTACCCCGGGATAGCGCAGGGGTGGCCGGGCTGCGGGTAACATCGTCAAAGCTGAAACCGCGCAGTCGGCGTGCCAAAAGCAGCAGGAAAGGGGCTTGAATCGCATGAGCGGCCACTCCAAATGGGCCACCACCAAGCACAAGAAGGCTGTGATCGATGCCAAGCGTGGCAAAGCCTTCGCGAAGCTGATCAAGAACATCGAGGTGGCGGCCCGTACCGGCGGTGGCGACCCTGCGGGAAACCCCACCCTGTACGACGCTATCCAGAAGGCCAAGAAGACGTCGGTCCCCAACGACAACATCGAGCGCGCCCGCAAGCGCGGCGCCGGTGAAGAAGCGGGCGGCGCCGACTGGCAGACCATCATGTACGAGGGCTACGGACCCAACGGCGTCGCCGTCCTCATCGAGTGTCTGACCGACAACCGCAACCGTGCGGCCGGCGAGGTGCGGACCGCGATGACCCGCAACGGCGGAAACATGGCCGACCCGGGTTCGGTGTCCTACCTGTTCGCCCGCAAGGGCGTCGTCACCCTGGAGAAGGGCGACCAGACCGAGGACGACGTGCTCATGGCGGTCCTCGACGCGGGCGCCGAAGAGGTCACCGACCTGGGCGAGACGTTCGAGATCGTGAGCGAGCCCACCGACCTCGTGGCCGTGCGCAGCGCTCTGCAGGAGGCGGGCATCGACTACGACTCCGCCGAGGCCGACTTCCGCGCATCCGTCGAGGTCCCGGTCGACGCGGACGGGGCCCGCAAGGTGTTCAAGCTCGTCGACGCACTCGAGGAGTCCGACGACGTGCAGAACGTCTACACCAACGTCGACCTCTCCGACGAGGTGCTCGCCGAACTCGACGACTGATCGCACGGCGCGGGGCGGGGGAGCGGTGCTCGCCCGCCCCGCGCCGTCCTGCGTGTTGGTGCGCCGCCACGTCCGACCCCACGGCTAAGCTATCGAACAGCTGTTCGGCGTGGGAGAGGTGGCTTTGCGTGCGTGTGCTGGGTGTGGATCCCGGTCTGACCCGGTGCGGATTCGGAGTGGTGGACGGCGGCAACGGCCGCACCGTCACCCCGGTGGCCGTCGGCGTGGTCCGAACCCCGGCAGACCTCGAATTGTCGTCACGACTGCTGCGGATCTCCGAGGCCGCCGAATCGTGGATCGATCTGCACCGGCCGGAGGTCGTGGCGATCGAGCGGGTGTTCTCCCAGCACAACGTGCGCACCGCGATGGGTACCGCGCAGGCGGGCGGCGTCGTCGCCCTCGCCGCCGCGCGCCGCGGCATCGGCGTGTGTTTCCATACCCCCAGTGAGGTCAAGGCGGCCGTCACCGGAAGCGGATCGGCCGACAAAGCTCAGGTGACGGCGATGGTGACACGCATCCTCAAGCTGGCGGCCGCGCCCAAACCGGCCGACGCCGCGGACGCGCTGGCCCTGGCGATCTGCCATTGCTGGCGGGCGCCGATGATCGAACGCATGGCCCGCGCCGAGGCCGCGGCCGCTGAACAGAAACGTCGCTACCAGGCCCGGCTGGCCGAAGTGAAGAAGGCAGGTACACGATGATCGCGTCCGTCCGCGGCGAGGTGCTCGAGATCGCCCTCGACCATGCGGTGATCGAATCCGCGGGAGTGGGATATCGCGTGAACGCGACCCCGGCCACCCTCGGCGGGCTGCAGCGGGGAACCGAGGCCCGGTTGGTCACGGCGATGATCGTCCGCGAGGACTCGATGACGCTGTACGGGTTCCCCGACTCTGAGTCCAAGGAGTTGTTCGGGCTGCTCCAGACGGTGTCGGGTGTCGGTCCACGCCTGGCGATGGCGACACTCGCCGTCCTCGAACCCGAGGCGTTGCGGGCCGCGCTCGCCGAGGGCAACGTCACGGCACTCACCCGGGTGCCCGGCATCGGCAAGCGCGGGGCCGAGCGGATGGTCGTCGAACTGCGCGACAAGGTCGACGCGGTCGCGTCCACGTCCGGGGCGGTGCCGCTCGGCGCGGGCGGCGGCGGATCGATCCGCGATCAGATCGTCGAGGCGCTCGTCGGGCTCGGCTTCCCGGCCAAGCAGGCCGAACAGGCCACCGACTCCGTCCTCGCCGAGGCCCCCGAGTCGACCACCTCGTCCGCGCTGCGCTCCGCCCTGTCCCTGCTCGGGAAGACCAGATGAATCCGGAACCCGGCGGCGACTACGACGACGAGTCCCCGGTTTCGGCCGATCTCGTCGCCGGCGACGGCGACATCGAGGCCAGCCTGCGGCCGAAGAACCTGCACGATTTCATCGGGCAGCCGCGGGTCCGGGAGCAGTTGCAACTCGTCCTGACCGGCGCCAAGATGCGCGGCGGCACCCCCGACCACATCCTGCTCTCCGGACCTCCCGGGCTGGGAAAGACCAGCATGGCGATGATCATCGCCGCCGAACTGGGTTCCTCGCTGAGACTGACGTCGGGTCCGGCGCTCGAGCGCGCCGGCGACCTGGCAGCCATGCTGAGCAATCTCGTCGAGGGCGACGTGCTGTTCATCGACGAGATCCACCGCATCGCCCGTCCGGCGGAGGAGATGCTCTACCTCGCGATGGAGGACTTCCGGGTCGACGTCGTGGTCGGCAAGGGTCCCGGCGCCACCTCCATACCCCTGGAGGTCGCGCCGTTCACCCTGGTCGGGGCCACCACCCGCTCGGGGGCGCTCACCGGGCCGCTGCGCGACCGGTTCGGGTTCACCGCCCACATGGACTTCTACGAACCGGCGGAGCTGCAGCAGATCCTCATGCGATCGGCGGGCATCCTCGGGGTGCAACTCGGCGAGGAGGCCGGCGCCGAGATCGCGAGCCGGTCCCGGGGCACACCCCGCATCGCGAACCGCCTGCTCCGCCGCGTCCGCGACTACGCCGAGGTCCGCGCGGACGGCGTCGTCACCCGCGAGATCGCGCACGCCGCCCTCGCCGTGTACGACGTCGACCAGCTGGGACTCGACCGCCTCGACCGTTCCGTCCTCAGCGCCCTGGTGCGCAGCTTCGGCGGCGGCCCGGTCGGGGTGTCCACCCTGGCGGTCGCGGTGGGTGAGGAGCCCGCCACCGTCGAGGAGGTGTGTGAGCCGTTCCTCGTCCGCGCCGGAATGATCGCGCGCACACCCCGCGGCCGTGTCGCCACCGCGGCCGCGTGGATACAACTGGGCCTGACCCCGCCGCCGGACGCCGTGACCGGCGGAATCGAGGTTCGCGTCAACGAACCGCAGGCCTCCCTGTTCGATCCGGAAGACCCCTGATCGACTCCCGGAGAAACGCCCGCCTCGTGCCGACCGAACCGGTGTCCGGGCCGGTGATGGCACACTGGTGTATTGCATCGGTCCAACCGGGACCAGTGCTTCGGACCGTGCGACATACCTCGAGGTTGACTTACAGATGGATTTTCTCTTCCCGCTCCTGATTCTGGCGCTGCTCGTCCCGATGTTCCTGGGGATCCGCCGGCAGAAGAAGGAGGCGGCCAAGGTGACTGTTCTGCAGGACTCGCTCTCGGTGGGCGACCGCATCCTCACGACCGCCGGTCTGCACGGCACCGTCGTCGCGCTCGGCGACGACACGATCGACCTCGAGATCGCTCCCGGCGTGGTCACCACGTGGTCGCGTCTCGTCGTCCGCGAGCAGATCGTCGACGCCCCGCTGCAGGGTGACGGTGCCATCGACCACGAGTCGATCAGCACCGAGGCCCCCGCCACCGACATCGTGCGCGAGGATCGTGAGAACGGCGGCGACACCACGCCGCGGCTGAACAAGGATTGACCGGCGCTTCCGCGCGGCACCCGCGCAACCGTCGTGTCGCAGGCGCCCCGGGCGCGGTGACCGGGGCACAGCCCTGCGTCCGCCGGTCCCGTGCGCTGTGAGCGTTCCCACCCGAACTGCACGTACTGAGGAGACATAGAGATCGTGGCACCTTCCACAGGATCGGTGCATCCCGTCCGCTACCTCACCGTTTTCGCGGTGCTCGTGGCGGTTCTGTATGCCCTGGTGTTCTTCACCGGCGACAAGTCCGCGACACCCAAGCTGGGCATCGACCTGCAAGGTGGGACCCGAGTCACCCTCACCGCACGCACCCCGGACGGCAGCAAGCCGACGCCGGACAGCCTGCGGCAGGCGCAGGAGATCATCGAGACCCGTGTGAACGGACTCGGCGTGTCCGGCTCCGAGGTGGTCATCGACGGCGACAACCTGGTCATCACCGTCCCCGGCGATGACAGCGCCCAGGCCCGGTCGCTCGGCCAGACGGCGCGGTTGTACGTCCGCCCCGTCCAGACGTCGCAGGCCGCGGCCGCTCCAGGCACGCAGGCGCCCGCCGCCGGTGAGACGCCGGCCCAGGCGCCCGCAGGAACCGAGACTCCCGCGCCGCAGAACCGGCCGTTCCCGGCACAGGACCCGTCCACGTCACCCGCGCCCGCCCCCACGGCGGAACCGGCGCCCACCGACGAGTCCGGGACCGAAACCGCCGAGGCGGCTGACGAGATCGCGGCCGCCCGGGCCACGCGCCAGAGCACCGACCCCGCCGTACAGCAGCAGGCCATGGCGACCCTCGACTGCAGCGTGCCCGACCCGTTGCGCGGCAACGACGACCCGGCTCTGCCGCTGGTTGCGTGCTCCACCGACGGTCAGGCCGTGTATCTGCTCGAACCGGCGATCATCGACGGCCAGGAGATCGCCGACGCGACGTCCGGGTACAACTCCCAGCAGTCGCGGCACGAGGTGAGCCTGACGTTCAAGTCCGAGGGCAGCAACACCTGGGCCACGTTCACGTCGCAGAACATCGGCAAGCAGGCCGCGTTCACACTCGACTCCAAGGTGGTGAGCGCGCCGGTCGTCCAGGGCGCGACACCCGCAGGCAGTTCGACGTCGATCACCGGTTCGTTCACCGCGGACAGCGCGAAGGAACTCGCGAACACCCTGAAGTACGGTTCGCTGCCGCTGTCGTTCGCGGCGTCGGAGGCCGAGACGGTGTCCGCGACCCTGGGTCTCGCCTCGCTGCAGGCCGGTCTCATCGCCGGTCTGGTGGGTCTGGTCCTGGTGCTGCTCTACTGCCTGCTCTACTACCGCATGCTCGGAGTGCTCACGGCGCTGTCCCTGGTCCTGTCCGGTGTGATGGTCTACGCGATCATGGTGCTGCTCGGCCGGTACATCAACTTCACCCTCGATCTCGCCGGCATCGCCGGTCTGATCATCGGCATCGGCATGACGGCCGACTCGTTCGTGGTGTTCTTCGAGAGAATCAAGGACGAGATGAGAGAGGGACGCAGTTTCCGGTCCGCGGTTCCGCGCGGCTGGGCGCGTGCGCGCCGGACCATCCTGTCCGGTAACGCGGTCAGCTTCATCGCCGCCGCGGTGCTGTACATCCTCGCGATCGGCCAGGTGCGCGGGTTCGCGTTCACCCTCGGCCTGACCACCATTCTCGACGTCGTCGTCGTGTTCCTGGTGACGTGGCCGCTGGTCCACCTGGCCTCGAAGTCGCCGTTCTGGTCGAGGCCGGGCGTCAACGGACTGGGTGCCGTGCAGCAGATCGCCAAGGAACGCAAGGCTGCCGCAGCGTCGGCGAAGGAGTCACGAGTATGAGCGAATCGACCACGTCGTCCAAGTCTGCGTCGCAGACGGACCCCGAGTCTTCGCTGTCCGATTCGGGCGTCAACCAGACATCGATGCCCCGGCACAGCTGGCTGTCCCGGCTGTACACCGGAACCGGCGCCTTCGAGGTGGTCGGCCGCCGCCGCTTCTACTACATCCTGACCGGCACGATCGTGCTGATCTCGCTGCTGAGCATCCTCGTCCGTGGATTCACCCTCGGTATCGACTTCGAGGGTGGATCGCGGATCCAGTTCCCCGCGGGCGACGGGGTCGACACCACACAGGTGGAGAACGTCTACTCCGACGCGCTGGGAATGGACCCCGTCTCGGTGCAGACCGTCGGCTCGGGTTCGAGTGCGACCGTGCAGATCCGCTCGGAGGCGCTCGACGCGGCCCAGGTGGTGAAGCTGCAGAACGCGCTGTACGACGAGTTCCAGCCGAAGGACAGTGACGGCACCGTCAACGAGAACGTGATCAGCGTCGCCGACGTCAGCGAGACGTGGGGCGGGCAGATCACCCAGAAGGCGCTGATCGCGCTGCTTGTGTTCCTCGTGATCGTCAGCGTGTACATCGCCGTCCGGTTCGAGCGCGACATGGCGATCGCCGCGATCGTCGCATTGTTCTTCGACATCGCCGTCACCGCCGGTGTGTATTCGCTCGTCGGCTTCGAGGTGACCCCGGCGACCGTCATCGGCCTGTTGACGATTCTCGGATTCTCGCTCTACGACTCGGTGGTGGTGTTCGACAAGGTCGAGGAGAACACCCGGGGAATTCTGCATCTGACCCGACGCACGTACGCCGAGCAGGCGAACCTCGCGGTCAACCAGACGTTAATGCGCTCCATCAACACCACCCTGATCAGCGTGCTGCCGGTGCTCGCGCTGATGGTGGTCGCGGTGTGGATGCTCGGTGTCGGAACGCTGAAGGACCTGGCGCTGGTGCAGCTCGTCGGCATCATCGTCGGTGCGTACTCGTCGATCTTCTTCGCGACACCGTTGCTGGTCACCCTGAAGGAGCGGTGGGGTCCGGTGGCCGCGCACACGCGGAAGGTCCTCGCCCGACGGGCGACCCTGGCCGAAGGCGGAGCGCAGAAGGCCGGCGCGCCGGCGACCGCATCCACCCCGGAGGCGGCCGTGCCGCGTTCCCGAACCGCGTCGACCGCACCTGCTCCGGGCTCACGTCCCACCGGGAAGCGCAACAAGAAGAGGCACTGACATGCCCGCATCGCACAGCACCCGGCGCGGTGCGCCCACCCGACGCGGCCGGACGGCGGCCGTGTCGGGTGCCGGTCTCCTCACGGCCGTGCTCCTCGCAGGCACCCTCGTCGGATGCGCCGAGGAGGGCGAGCAGATCCCGTCGATCGGCTACGCCATCGACAACACCGTCACCACCTACAACGCGAACAGCGTCGCGGGTGCGGTGTCGGGGGCGCGTCAGGCGTTCGCGCGGGTCCTGCCCGGGTTCAACTACACCGGGCCCGAAGGCGGACCGGTGGCCGACACGGACATCGGCACCGCCAACGCGATGCCCGGGGACGCCCTCACCATCCAGTACAAGCTGAACCCCAACTCCGTCTACTCCGACGGCGTCCCGATGTCCTGCGACGACCTGGTGCTCACCTGGGCGGCGAACAGCGGCCGCTTCACCCGCCGGAACGACCAGGGCGCGACCGTCCCGATGTTCGATGCGGCGAGTACCGCCGGCTACACGGACATCGACCGGATCGACTGCCAGACCGGTGCGAAGGATGCCGTCGTCACGTTCAAGGCGGGACGGAACGTCACCGACTGGAAGTCGCTGTTCGGTGCGACGTCGATGATGCCGGCGCACGTCGTCGCCACTGCCACCGGCGTCCCCGACATCGTGTCCGCCGTGCAGAATTCGGACACCGCGGCCCTCACGCGCGTCGCGGACTTCTGGAACTCCGGATGGACGATGACACCGGGCGACCTCGATCTCACGCTGTTCCCGGCATCCGGCCCCTACAAGGTCGAATCGTTCTCCGCGGACGAGGGTCTGGTGCTGGTGGCCAACGACCGCTGGTGGGGGAACCGTCCCGCCACGTCCCGGATCGTGGTGTGGCCCAAGTCTTCCGACATCAGCGCGCGGATCGGTGACGGTGCGGTCGAGGTCGTCGACGTCGCCGCGGGATCGACGCCGGACCTGGACCTCGGCGGGTTCGAGGTGACCGAGGTGGCCTCCCGCAGCGTCGAGCAGTTCGTCCTGTCCACCTCGGGGCTGTTCGAGAACGCGGCGGGACGGCGGGCGTTCGCGGCCTGCCTGCCCCGCGACGAGCTGGCGACGAAATTCGGGCTCGCCGCGGAACCGGACGCGGACGGCGCCGGCTCCGGCGGTCCGGTCGGCACGCGGGTCACCGCACCCGACAGTCTCGTCCACCAGTCGGTGGCCGGCGCTGTCGGCGGCCGGTACGAGACGGCGGACACGGCGGCGGCCACCGCCGCGCTCGCCGACACCGACAACACGTCGGCGACCGTCCGGATCGGATACCTGGGCCCGAACCCGCGGCGCGCCGACATCGTGTCCGCGGTCGCGGCGGCATGCGCCCCGGCCGGGATCACCGTGCAGGACGTCGCCTCGCCGGAGTTCACACCGTCGATGCTGCGCGGCGGGCAGGTGGACGTGGTGCTCGCGGGGACGGCGTCCGCCCCCGGTGCGGCAGGCACCGCCGCGGCCACCACCGCGATGTACGCCCTCCGCAGTGGAAACGGATCGAACTTCGGCGACTACAGCAACAGTCGCGTCGACCGGATCGTCGATCAGCTCGCCGTCGACGACTCGACCGCCACCCAGCTGTCGCTGTCGACGGAGGCGGAGAACATCCTGTGGTCGGACGTGCCGACGGTGCCGCTGTTCGACCAGCCGCGAACCGTCGCGTTCGCGTCGGGTCTGCAGGCGGGAACGGTCAATCCGACTGTTTCGGGCGCCGGGTGGAACATGGACAGGTGGGTTCTGCGCCGGTGATCGATCATTCCGCGGCCCGTGACGCCGTCACCCGGCTCACCCGGTGGGCCGACGACTTCCCGCAACCCGGCGTGCGGTTCGCCGATCTGACGCCCGTCTTCTCCGACGCCGACGGTTTCCGTGTCGTCGTCGACGCCCTGGCCGCGTGCGCGCCGGCGGCGGAGGTGATCGCCGCCGTCGACGCGCGGGGGTTCCTCCTCGGCGGCGGCGTGGCCCGGGAGCTGGGATCCGGTGTGGTGGCCGTGCGGAAGTCGGGCAAACTGCCGCCGCCCGTGCTGTCGCAGTCGTACACCCTCGAGTACGGAACGGCCACGCTGGAGATCCCGGACGGATCGATCGGCCTGGAGGGGTGTTCGGTTCTCGTCGTCGACGACGTCCTCGCCACCGGCGGCACCCTCGACGCGACGGCGCGGCTCGTGGAATCCGCAGGTGCCCGCGTGATCGGCATCGCCGTGGTCCTGGAGATCGCCGCGCTGGGCGGCCGGGAGCGCCTCGGAAAGTACCCGCTCACGTCCCTCGTCACGGTCTGAGTACTAAAGTTGGGCCTGGTGGTCGTCACGGCCACCGGGGCGCATGCCCGAGACCAGCCAGGGCCCCAGAGCCCGAGCCATTTCAGTGGTAGGAGGTGACGGCATGACTTCGAATCTTGATCGGTCGCAGAACACGGGAACACCCGCGTCTGCGCAATCCGATGCCGAGTCACCTGCAGCGAACCCGGCTTCCGGTAACAACCGTGGAGCACAGGGATTCGCCGTTCCGGCGTCCGCATCGCGCCGGGTACGAGCGCGACTCGCCAGGCGCATCACAGGTCAGCGGAACACGACCATCCGGCCGGTTCTCGAACCCCTCGTCAGTCTGCATCGCGAGCTCTACCCCAAGGCGGACCTGGCGCTCCTGCAGCGCGCCTACGACGTGGCCGAGGAACGGCACGCCAGCCAGCGCCGCAAGTCGGGCGACCCGTACATCACGCATCCGCTCGCCGTCGCCAGCATCCTCGCCGAACTGGGGATGGACACGACCACCCTGGTCGCGGCCCTGCTCCACGACACCGTCGAAGACACCGGCTACTCCCTCGACCAGCTGACCGACGAGTTCGGCGAAGAAGTCGCGCACCTCGTCGACGGCGTCACCAAACTCGACAAGGTGGTGCTCGGCAACGCCGCCGAGGGCGAGACCATCCGCAAGATGATCATCGCGATGGCCCGCGATCCGCGCGTGCTGGTGATCAAGGTGGCCGACCGGCTCCACAACATGCGGACCATGCGGTTCCTGCCACCCGAGAAGCAGGCCCGCAAGGCCCGCGAAACGCTCGAGGTGATCGCGCCGCTGGCCCACCGGCTCGGCATGGCCACCGTGAAATGGGAACTCGAGGACCTGTCCTTCGCGATCCTCCATCCCAAGAAGTACGACGAGATCGTGCGGCTCGTCGCCGACCGGGCGCCGTCCCGCGACACCTACTTGGCGAAGGTGCGCGCGGAGATCAACGCGACCCTGACCGCGTCGCGGATCAACGCGGTCGTCGAGGGCAGGCCCAAGCACTACTGGTCGATCTACCAGAAGATGATCGTCAAAGGCCGCGACTTCGACGACATCCACGACCTGGTCGGGGTGCGGATCCTGTGCGATGAGGTCCGCGACTGTTACGCGGCCGTCGGTGTCGTCCACTCGCTGTGGCAGCCGATGGCCGGCCGGTTCAAGGACTACATCGCGCAGCCGCGCTACGGCGTCTACCAGTCGCTGCACACCACCGTCGTCGGACCCGAGGGCAAACCCCTCGAGGTGCAGATCCGCACCCACGACATGCACCGGACCGCGGAGTTCGGCATCGCTGCGCACTGGCGGTACAAGGAGACCAAGGGCAGGCACTCCGGTGACGTCGCCGAGGTCGACGACATGGCGTGGATGCGTCAGCTCCTCGACTGGCAGCGTGAGGCCGCCGACCCGGGTGAGTTCCTGGAGTCGCTGCGCTACGACCTCGCGGTCAAGGAGATCTTCGTCTTCACCCCCAAGGGCGACGTGGTGACCCTGCCCGCCGGGTCGACGCCCGTCGACTTCGCGTATGCGGTGCACACGGAGGTCGGGCACCGCTGTATCGGCGCCCGGGTCAACGGCAGGCTGGTGGCGCTCGAACGCAAGCTCGAGAACGGCGAGGTGGTGGAGGTCTTCACCTCCAAGGCCGTCAACGCCGGTCCGAGCCGCGACTGGCAGACGTTCGCCGTGTCGCCGCGCGCCAAGACGAAGATCCGGCAGTGGTTCGCCAAGGAACGCCGCGAAGAGGCGCTCGAGGCGGGCAAGGACGCTATCGCGAAGGAGGTGCGGCGGGTCGGCCTGCCGCTGCAGCGCCTGATGAACGCCGAGTCGATGGCGTCCATCGCACACGAACTGCACTACACCGACGTGTCGATGCTGTATACGGCGGTCGGCGAGAGTCACGTGTCGGCGCAGCACGTCGTCCAGCGTCTGGTGGCCCATCTGGGCGGGGTCGGCGACGTCGAGGAGGAGCTGGCCGAGCGGTCCACCCCGTCGACCATGCCGATGCGTCCGCGGAGCACCGGCGACGCGGGTGTGCTGGTTCCCGGCGCGGAGGGCACGGTCGCCAAACTCGCCAAGTGCTGCACACCCGTTCCCGGCGACGAGATCATGGGCTTCGTGACCCGGGGCGGCGCGGTCAGCGTCCACCGGACCGACTGCACCAACGCCGGCTCCCTGCAGGAGCAGTCGGAGCGGATCATCGAGGTCAAGTGGGCGCCGTCCCCGTCGTCGGTGTTCCTGGTGGCCATTCAGATCGAGGCGCTCGATCGGCACCGGTTGCTGTCGGACGTGACGAAGGCGCTCGCGGACGAGAAGGTCAACATCCTGTCGGCGTCGGTGACGACGTCCGGCGACCGGGTGGCGATCAGTAAGTTCACGTTCGAGATGGGCGACCCGAAGCACCTCGGGCACGTGCTGAACGTGGTCCGCAACGTCGAGGGCGTGTACGACGTGTACCGGGTGACGTCCGCCGCCTAGCGCTTGTTCCCGGCGACGAACGGGACGGTCGTTCGAGCAGATCGAACGACCGTCCCGTTCGTGCGGTCGGGTGCGGGGTCAGCCGACCTTCGCGGTCTCGATCTGTACCGGGGTGTTGGGCTTGCCGCCGCCTGCGGACATGGATCCGTCGTCGCCGTCGGCCGCGATCTTCTCGACGGTCGCGAGGCCCTCCTCGGAGATCGAACCGAAGACGGTGTAGTTGGGCGGGAGCACCGAGTCGGCGTAGACGAGGAAGAACTGGCTGCCGTTGCTGCCGGGCTGCCCGCTGTTGGCCATCGCGACGGTGCCGCGGGGGTAGACCACCGGATTCGCGAGTGCCGGATCGTTCGGCGCGAACGCGGTCTCGGGGTACTCCGTGTCGAATCCGTAGCCCGGGCCGCCGGTGCCCGCCCCGCTCGGGTCGCCGCACTGCAGCACCTGCAGACCCACTTCGGTCGTCAGCCGGTGGCAGGGGGTGTCGTCGAAGTACCCCTGCTGGGCCAGGCTCGTGAAGCTGTTCACCGTGCACGGGGCCTCGGCGCGGTCCAGGACCAGGCCGATCGGTCCGGCGCTGGTCTGGAGATCGACGGGAACCGTGCCCACGGTGGACACACCGGACGTGGGCGGCGGGGTGACGTCCTTGACGGCGGGCCGCCCCGCCGGGTACGTGCAGTCCACGGTGGCCCCGGCGGGAGCCGGGACCGCGGGGAGCGTGCCGAACTTGGACAGGTCGAGCGACTGCTCCGCCGCGCTCGTGGCGGCCGCCTTCGACGAGGTGCTGGTCGACGAGCCGCCGGAGTCGGACGAATCCGAACAGCCGGCGAGGAGGACCGCGAGGCTCACGCCTGCGACGAGAATCGAGGTGCGTTTCATCGGTCCATCCTCACACGTGACGTCAGTCCATCCGGACGGACGTGATGTCGATGGGCAGGTTCGGCTTGCCGCCGCCGGCCTGCATCGATCCGTCGTCACCGGCCGCCGCCACCTTCTCGATGGTCGCGAGACCGGTCTCGTCGACCTTCCCGAACGCGGTGTACTGCGGGGGGAGCTGCGAATCCGCGTAGACGAGGAAGAACTGGCTGCCGTTGCTGTCGGGCTGACCGCTGTTGGCCATCGCGATCGTGCCGCGCGGGTAGGTCACCGGAACCTGCAGCGCCGGATCCGACGCCTCGTACTGGTCGGTGGGGAATTCGTTGGCGAACCCGTAGCCCGGACCGCCGGTGCCCGCGCCGGTGGGATCACCGCACTGCAGGACCTTCAGTCCCTCGGACGTGACGAGCCGGTGGCAAGGGGTGTTGTCGAAGTAGTTCTGGCTCGCCAGGCTCAGGAAGTTGTTGACCGTGCACGGGGAGTCGGCGTTGTCCAGGACCAGACCGATGTTTCCCTGCGTCGTCTGCATGCTGACGCTGACTTCCCGGAGCGTGGTGTCGATCTCGTCGGTGCGCGGCGGGTTAACCTGCTTCGCCGGCGGCTGACTGTCGGGGGTGTACGTGCAGGACACCTTCTCGGGCAGCGGTTCGGACCGGCCTGCGGGCATCACACCGGGCGACTGCGGTGACGCCGACACCGACTCCGCCGCCGATGCCTCCGTCGCCTCGTCGTCGCCGCGGGTGAGGGAGAAGACGACGGCGCCGGCGGCCACCACGAGCACGACACCGAGCACCGAACCGGCGATGGTCAGCTGCTTACGCTTGCGTGCTCTGTCGGCGCGGCGTTCGAGCTGACGCTCGAGCTTTCGTTTCGCTGCTTCCCGGCGCTGCTCGTTGCTCGGCACTGCGGTGGTCCTCCCGTGTCGGTCTGGCTGGAAGTCGGTCGATAGGGCCGTTGGCCGGTGCGAACTGCCCCCGGCACACGACCTCCAGAGTCTGCCATCCGAACCTGAGAACATCCTGGCGGGGCGGCGGCTTAGGCTGTAGCGACTGCAATGACCACTCGAACAGGAGCGTCGCGCGTGCTCGTCACAGGATTCCCGGCCGGGATGTTTCAGACCAACTGCTACATCCTCGCGCAGGACGATGCCCCGGAGTGCGTCGTCGTCGACCCAGGGCAGGATGCCGCCGAACCGTTGTTCGAGTTCCTGGACCAGTCGAATCTGACCGCGACGGCGGTGCTGCTGACCCACGGACACCTCGACCACGTCTGGAACGCCTACGACGTCTGCGAGAAGTTCGGGATCCCCGCGTACATCCACCCCGAGGACCGCTACATGCTGTCGGACCCCGGCCGCGGCATCGGCCCGACGATGAAGCCGTTCATCGAGGGCATGACGTTCGTCGAGCCCGGTGAGGTGATCGAACTGGCCGACGGCGACGTGATCGAGCAGGCCGGGATGTCGTTCGCCGTCGACCACACCCCCGGGCACACGCAGGGGTCCGTGGTGTTCCGCACCCGGGTCGTCACCGAGAACGGCCCCGTCGAGATCGCCCTCACCGGTGACACACTGTTCCAGGGATCGATCGGCCGGAGCGACCTGCCCGGCGGCAACCACGAACAGTTGCTGCAGTCCATCGCCGACAAGCTTCTGGTCCTGGCCGACGACACGGCGGTCCTCCCAGGGCACGGCGGTTCGAGCACCGTCGGCGCCGAACGTGGGTCGAACCCGTTTCTCGTTGGACTCCCGGGATCGAAATAAGGAAAAGTAACGACAGTGAGCAAAGCCAGCACCTTCTCCGCCCCCAAGGGCGTCCCCGATTACGTCCCGCCGCAGTCGTCCGAGTTCGTCGCGGTCCGTGACGGACTCACGCGCGCTGCGCGTCTGGCCGGATACGGCCACATCGAACTTCCCATCTTCGAGGACACCGGGCTGTTCGCCCGCGGTGTCGGCGAGTCCACCGACGTCGTCAGCAAGGAGATGTACACGTTCGCCGACCGCGGTGACCGTTCGGTGACACTGCGGCCCGAGGGCACCGCGGGTGTCATGCGGGCCGTGATCGAGCACGGCCTGGACCGCGGCCAGTTGCCGGTCAAGCTGAGCTACGCCGGCCCGTTCTTCCGTTACGAGCGACCGCAGGCCGGCCGGTACCGCCAGTTGCAGCAGGTCGGGGTCGAGGCCATCGGCGTCGACGACCCGGCACTTGACGCCGAGGTCATCGCCGTCGCCGACGCGGGTTTCCGCGGCCTCGGTCTCGAGGGTTTCCGGTTGGAGGTCACGTCCCTCGGCGACGACACGTGCCGTCCGCAGTACCGGGAACGGTTGCAGGAGTTCCTGTTCGCGCTTCCCCTCGACGAGGAGACCCGTCGGCGGGCGGAGATCAACCCGCTGCGGGTGCTCGACGACAAGCGCAAGGAGGTGCGCGAGATGACGGCGGACGCCCCGCTCATGCTCGATCACCTCTCGGACACGGCGAAGGCGCACTTCGACGAGGTGCTCGCGCACCTCGACGCGCTGGGGGTGCCGTACGTGGTCAACCCGCGGATGGTCCGCGGCCTCGACTACTACACGAAGACGACGTTCGAGTTCGTCCACGACGGTCTCGGCGCGCAGTCGGGAATCGGCGGCGGCGGACGTTACGACGGTCTGATGGCCCAGCTGGGTGGTCAGCCGTTGTCCGGAATCGGTTTCGGGCTCGGCGTCGACCGCACCGTCCTGGCGCTCGCCGCCGAGGGCAAGACCGCGGGCTCGACGGCCCGCTGCGAGGTCTTCGGCGTCCCGCTGGGCGAGGAGGCGAAGGCGAAGCTGGTGGTGATCGCGCAGCAGTTGCGCGCCCAGGGAATTCGAGTCGATCTCGCGTACGGCAACCGCGGCGTGAAGAGCGCGATGAAGGCTGCAGACCGGTCCGGCGCCGCGCTGGCGCTGGTGCTCGGCGACCGCGACATCGCCGAGGACACGGTGGGAATCAAGAATCTCGCCACCGGCGATCAGGAATCGGTGTCGTCGGCGGATGTTTTCGCGCGCGTCGGAGCCATCCTTGGCGCCTGACGACACCGCGCCGGTGTCGCTCGACCTCGTCCCGATCGCGTTGATCGCGCCGCGGCTCAAGAAGGTCGCGGCGATCGCCGTGCTGATCGGTGTCGTGGTCGGCGTCGTCGCCGGGTTCTTCGGCCCGGTGTGGGTCGGCGTGACGGTCGGGGCCGTGATCGCAGTCCCGACCGCCGCGTCCGCGCTCCTCACGTTGCGGCGTCGCATCACGCTGCAGGCCGGGCGGATCCGGTCGACGGGGGGACTGCGCAGCCGGCACGTCGACGTCACCCGCGCGGTGGCCGCGGAACTGGTGGTCCGTTCGGCTCGGGTCAGCGAGGTGAGTGTCCGGATCACGGATCCCGACGGGAGCCTCGCGATTCCGCTCGCCCTCTACACGACGGACGGCGGCCGGGAACTCGAGATCCTCGGGCTCCGCAGGCTGGCGGACGCCCTGACGACCAGTGAGCTGGTACCGGCTGCGGCGATCGCGTCGGTCCTCATCGAGCAACTCCGTGCGGAAGCGCGCGGCGCGGCCCTCCCCGAACGCGCGTTGTTCCGGGCCGTGGAGCTGGTGCGTTCGGAGGGCCGCGTGCCCACCACCACGCTCACCGATCACGAGGTGGCGGCACTGCTCGACTGAGCGATCAGCCCCGATCGCCGAACGCGGCGTCGTCGAGATCCTCGCCGCCGATCACGGCGGGCGCGACCATCGGCAGGTCGCCGACGAACGCGTTGTTCTCGCCGGCGTTGACGAGGTAGCTCGGTGTGGACCGGCCGCTCAGCTGTTCGTCGCCGCCGCGCCCCGCGCCCGCCATGCCGGCGCCGCCCATTGCCCCGCCCGGTGCGAGAGGGGACGAGGCGGCCGGAGTGGCGCCGGGTGCCGGAGCGGTGCCCGGTGTAGTCGGGGTCGCAGTCGCCGGGGGCACGACCGCCCCGGAAACCGCTCCTCGGGGTACCGAACTGCTTCCCGCCGAGGCGTTTCCGCCCGCGCCGCCGCCGTGCATGCCGATGCCCGCGCCGCCGGCCGTGCCCACCGCGCCGGGTACTCCGCCGACGGCACCGTGTGCCGGGGTGACGGCGGATTTCGCCGCGACGGTGTCGGCGGGCAGATCGGACGAGGAGACACTGGCCGCCTGGGTACTCGCCGACACCAGGTCTCCGACGCCGTCGGTAACGGTGGAGATCATCGGCTTGCCCACGCCCTCGATGACGGTGGACGCGAAAGCGAACGGTGACGTCGGTGCCGCTCCCGCCACGGCTCCGGGTGCCGGGGGCGGCGGTACCGGGACCGGCGCGGCGAGACCGTTCATCGTGAGGGTCTGCTCGTTCAGTTCGGTGCGGGTCTGCGTCACCACTCCGATGGCCGCCTTGATGTGCTCGGCCGCGGACGCGAGAAGCATCGCCTGCCCGGGCGGAGTCATCACCATCGGCGCGGCGGCGACCGCGGTGGCCGCGAACGACTCCGAGATCGTCATCAGGTTCGCGTTGCCCCGCGCCACGGACGCGGCGGCGGTCTGGGTGGTGGTCGCGATCTCCGTGCCACGTTCGCTCAGTTCGGTGCCGCTCGCCTGGGCCTGCACACCCTGGGACTGCGCCGCCTGCGCCGCCTGGCTCTGCCAGATCTGGTCGAGGACCTTCAGACCCGACAGGCTCATCGACATGGCCTGGTCGATCAGGCCCGAGGACATGTCGAGGACGGACGTCGGGTCGAACGAGCCGAACGTGCCGGTGCCGAAGCTCCCGGCGAGATCGGTGAGCGGCTTGAACAATTCGTCCACACCCGGCAGTGCGGGCAGAGCGTGCCCCTGCAGCAGTGCCTCGACCGGGTTCGGCGGCAGGGGCGGCAACAACGGCAGGGCCGGCAACGGTGGCAGCTCACCGAGCGGCGCATCCAGCAACGGGCCGAGCGGGGAATTCTGCAGGGCCTCGAGCGGGGTGCTCGGCAGTGGTGTGGCGAGGGCGTCGCCGACGGGCGAGCCCTGGATCAGGTCGAGAACAGATCCGGGCTCGGCGGGATGACCGGCGGCTTCGGGGGAGGTCATGCGAGGCCCCCGAGTCCGTCGCCGACGGCGCCGAGCGCTGCGCCGTTGGCGCCGTCGACGGAGTCGTAGGACCGGGCGGTGGCGTCGGCCGCGATCGCGGTCTGCGCGTAGTGCGTTGCGAGTTCGGCGACCGATGTGGCGTGACGTGCCTGCGCGGCAGCGAAGGACGCGAGAAAGTCGGCTCCGATCGGGCCGAACACGGGCGCGAGGGCCGCGAGATTTGCGCCGAGATCGAGTGCGGCGGCGCTGCTGATCTGTTCGGCGGCCTGCGCAGCGGTGGCGCCGTATTTCCTGATGCCGTCCGTGACGACGAAGACTTCGCTCAAGATTGCCCCCCAGTGTTAAGCGTTCGCCAGACTTTATCGCACGGGAACGACATGCCCGGCTAGAGGTGAAGGGGTGTTCCGCGCTCGGTCTCGGCGAGCAGTGCGCGCGACTTCGCCCGGATTTCGTCCAGCGGTTCCGTCCATCCGAGGGTGCGGAGGCAGGCGTCGGCGAGGAGTCCGGCAGCGCCCTCGTTCTCGGGCCCGGGCAGCAGTCCGCGTTCGATGTCGGCGCGGGTTGCGATGGCGCTCTCGACGATTCGGAACGGCAGGTCGGCCAGGGCGGGGGAGGTGCTGCCGGAATCGCCGGTGATTTCCGTGAGCGCCCGGTCCGCCAGCAGCCGGTAGTGCCCGCGGAGCAGGGTGCGCTGGGTGCGGAACGGCTCGAATCGATCGGTCAGCAGTTCCGGGAGAAGGTACAGCGCACCGAGATTCCATCTGGTGGCCGTGAGTTGTGTGACGTCGTAGGTGGCCAGCGCGTGCAGGCGCACCGTGGCGGGGGCGTCGGCGCCGGTGAGCCGCTCGGCGGCGGCGAGCGCGGGGGAGACCGTTTCCTCGAGCAGCGCCGCCAGGATCTCCTCCTTGTTGGGAAAGTGGTGGTAGAGCGACGCCTGCCGGATGCCGACCATCTCCGCGATCCGCCGGGTCGAGGTGGCGGCGAAACCCTTGGTGGTGAACAACTCTCCGGCGGCGTCGAGGATCTCCTCGGGAGTGGTCTGCCCTGGTCTGCGCTGACTGGTCAGTCGGGGTCGTCCCGGCCCTGTGGTCACCGCTCCATGATGTCAGGTCGTGTCCGGAGCCGACCCCGACCACCCTCCGTGAGGGTTTCGTCACGCGACCGAAACGTAGGCAACGATGCTGTTACGGCCGACCGCGATCTGGATACGCGGGCGTCACCCATCGAGGCCTCTCCGCGAGAAAACTATCGACCGACAGATATTGCCCTCGCCGAAGGAGTACGCCCTTGAGTACACCCACAAGGACTGCGCAGGTGCCGACCGCGCCGGCTCCCGCACCTCTCCGCCCGTCCGGCGTCGACGACACGGGCGACCTCGGCGAATTCGGCTACGAGCAGCAACTCCACCGCTCCCTGGGCAAGTTCGCGTCGTTCGCCGCCGGCTTCTCGTTCGTCTCCATCCTCACCACCATCTTCCAGCTCTTCGGGCTCGGATTCGGGTTTGCCGGGCCTGCCTTCTTCTGGACGTGGCCGGTGGTGTTCGCCGGCCAGTTCATGGTGGCGCTCAACTTCGCCGAACTCGCCGCCCGGTACCCCATCTCGGGGGCGATCTACCAGTGGTCACGCCGGATGGGCGGCGAGGTGGTCGGCTGGTTCGCCGGATGGTTCATGATCCTCGCGCAGATGGTGACGGCGTCCGCCGCGGCCATCGCCCTGCAGGTCGTTCTCCCCAACGTGTGGAGCGGATTCCAGATCATCGGGGAGGACAGCACACTGACGTCCGCGAGCGGTGCCGCCAACGCGGTGCTCCTCGGCTCCGTCCTGCTCGTGCTGACCACGTTCATCAACTGCATCGGCGTCAACTGGATGTCCCGGATCAACAACATCGGTGTGACCTGCGAGATCGTCGGGGTCATCGCGGTGGTCGGGATGTTCCTCACTCACGCCCGGCGCGGACCGGACGTCGTGTTCGACACCGGCACGGCGGGCGCGTCGCCCGGCTACGGATGGGCGTGGATCGTGTCGGGGCTGATGGCGGCATACGTGATGGTCGGGTTCGGTTCGGCGGGCGAACTCGCCGAGGAGACGAGGAACCCGCGCCGGGTCGCACCGCGCACGATCCGCCTCGCGCTGTCCGTGTCGGCGCTCGGCGGCGGGCTGATGATCATCGGCGCCCTGATGGCCGCGCCGAGCCTGACGGACGGCCGTCTCGCCGCCGAGGGACTGCCGTACGTGCTCTCGTCGATCCTCAGCTCCCCGTGGGGAACCCTGCTCCTCGTCGACGTCGCGATCGCCGTCTTCGTCTGCACGCTCGCCATCCAGACGGCGGCATCACGGCTGGTGTTCTCGATGGCCCGGGACGGCCGGCTGCCGGCCTCGCGGATTCTGTCGACGGTGAACCCCCGCACCGGAACACCCATCGCGCCGTCCGTGCTGATCGGCCTCGTGTGCATCGGCATCCTCGCCGTCAACGTCGGGAACTCCGCGATCTTCGCGACCCTCTCGAGCGTCTGCATCATCCTGATCTACCTCGCCTACCTGATGGTCACGGTGCCGCTCCTGCTGCGCAGGCTGAAGGGCTGGCCGCACGGGGGACCGCAGGTCGACGTGGACGGTCGGACGCTGTTCTCGCTCGGACGGTTCGGACTGCCCGTGAACATCCTGGCCGTCGGCTACGGCGCGCTGATGGTTGTCAACCTGTCCTGGCCGCGCGCCGAGATCTTCGACCCCAGCGGCGACTACCCCCTCCTGCGGTGGGCCGCCCCGGTCACCGTCGCCGCCGTGGTCGCGCTCGGGATCGCGTGCTTCCCGCGCGGCCGCACGACCCCCAACCCCGTCACGATCGGAGCCTGACATGACCTCAGTGGACACCTCGACCACCAGTGCCGCGAAGGAACACGCGCGTGCCCAGTCGGGCGTGGTCACCGACTCGATGCCGGTGGTCCCCGCGTCGTCCTGGCCCACCCCTCCGTCCGGTGTCGATCCGGCGCTGCTCACGTGGGCGGAGACCGTTCCCGGCGGCCGGTACACCACGAAAGTGCTGGGCCGCGGCACCCGACTGCGACTGCGGGACCTCGACGGCCGGGCCTGCGCCCACCTGCTGCTGTACCGGGCGGACGCGCCGTGGGAGCGGCTCAACGTCGCCGACACGGTGAAGGTGCCGTGGCAGGCGTACACGGGGACCGGGCATCCGCTGCTCTCCGATCAGGGGCGCGTCCTCGCGACCGTGGTGTCGGACGGGTCCGGCCGGCACGACGCCCTCTGCGGCACCACCTCGGTCGCCACGAACACTGCGAAATACGGTGACGGCAGCCTGCATTCGGGGTCTCCGGCCGGCCGTGAGCTCTTCACCGTGGCGGCCGCGAAGCACGGGCTCGAGCGTCGCGACCTCCCGCCCTCGCTGTCGTTCTTCCACGGGGTGCGGGTGGGCGCGGACGGATCGCTGAGCAGCATCGGATCCGCCGGCGCGGACACCGCCGTCGAACTCGTGAGTCACCTCCCGGTGATCGTCCTGATCGCCAACACGGCGCACCCCCTGGATCCGTCGCCGACGTACGACACGACCGCGCTCGAGGTGCTCGCCTGGACCGGCGCCGACGTGGCCGAGCCCGTCGACGCCGACCCGGAGTACCGGCGCGCCTTCCTCAACACCGAAGACGTCTGGGCTGCAGCGCAGCGCCAGGGACGGGAGCAGGCATGACCACCACCATCGAGACCGCGCCGCTGGTACCGGGAACGGTGATCCTGGACGAGGAGGTCGGCGCCCGCGGACCCTGGTCCGCCGTCGTCGCGGCCGGCGACGTCCTGACCGTCGTGGATCTGTACGGCAACCAGGCCGTCGACACCCTGATCTACGCGGCCGGCGACCACCGGCAGCGCTACTCGGCCGCCGCGACGGTGTCGGCGCGGCGAAATCTGTTCCTGACCACGGGAAGTGTGCTCCGCACCGACGATCACGACGCGCTGATGACACTCGTCGCCGACGAGGTCGGCTCCCACGACACGGTGGGCGGCGCCTGCTCCCAGGAGTCGAACACCCTGCGGTACGGCCACCACACCAAGCATCAGCACGCCTGCGTCGAGAACTTTCTCGCGGAAGGGTCGCGGTGGGGAATCGGCAAGCGGGATCTGGTGTCGAACATCAACTTCTTCATGAACGTCCCCGTCGACGCCGACGGCACACTCGGCATCGTCGACGGCCTGTCCGCACCCGGCCGCCGGCTCGCACTCCGCGCGGACCGCGACGTTCTGGTACTGGTGTCCAATTGCCCGCAGATCAACAACCCCTGCAACGGGTTCGACCCGACGCCGGTGCGGATGATCGTGACCCGGCCGGCGGGAGCACCCGCATGAGCGCCAAGATCACGGTTCAGCGGCCCGGCATGCTCACCACGGTCCAGGACTTCCCGGGCCGGACCGGGTACTGGCACGTCGGGGTGCCGCCGTCAGGTCCGATGGACGACCTGTCGTTCCGGCTCGGGAACACCGCGCTCGGCAACGACGAGGGCGCCGCCGGAATCGAATGCGCCATGTCCGGCCCCGCGTTGCAGTTCGACGAGGAGACGGTGGTCTGCGTGACCGGTGCGCCCGCCCCGGTCACCGTCGACGGCGTGCTGCACGCGCAGTGGCGACCGGTACGGGTTCCGGCGGGCGGGACCCTGGATGTCGGCGCGGTCGCCGGACCAGGGCTGCGCATCTACCTCCTCGTCCAGGGCGGGCTCGACGTCGACGACTTCCTCGGCAGCGCCTCGACTTTCACACTGGGCAAGTTCGGCGGTCATCAGGGCCGCACGCTGCGGCAGGGCGATGTTCTCGCGGTCGGTGAGCACACCGGCGCCCGCGCGGCCGCCGTTCCCGCCGAATACGTCCCGGCCCTGTGCCGTCGCTGGGAGATCGCGGTCACCGAGGGCCCGCACGGCGCACCCGAATTCTTCACCCGCGCCGACATCGACACGCTGTACCGGACCGACTACGAGGTGCATTTCAACTCGGACCGTACCGGGGTGCGGCTGATCGGGCCCAAACCCGACTGGGCTCGCACGGACGGCGGCGAGGCAGGCCTGCATCCGTCCAACATCCACGACAACGCGTATTCGGTCGGCGCCCTGGACTTCACGGGAGACACTCCGATCCTCCTGGGCCCGGACGGGCCGAGCCTCGGCGGGTTCGTGTGCCCCGTCACGGTCGTCTCCGCGGAACGCTGGAAGCTCGGACAACTGGCCCCCGGCGACACGGTGCGTTTCGTGCCGATCCGGGCCGACCGGGCCGCGTCCACGCGTGCGCTGGGGCCTGCCCGGCGGGCGGCGTTCTCGACGGTCTTCTCCACCACCGGTGACCGGGACGACGGCGTGATCGCCCGGCGCGACGGTGAGACCGCCGTGACGTACCGGCGGTCCGGCGACGACAATGTGCTGGTCGAATACGGCGACATGAGCCTCGACCTCGCACTGCGGGCCCGCGCACACGCGCTGCACCAGCGGCTCGAGGTCGAGAAACCGGCCGGGCTCCTCGACCTGACACCGGGCATCCGGTCGCTGCAGGTGCGGGTCGACCCCGACGTGCTGCCGATCCCGAAGCTGATGGGGCTGCTCGCCGAGGCGGAGGACGCGCTGCCCGCGGCGAACGAACTCGTGGTGCCGAGCCGGTCCGTGCGGATGCCGCTGTCGTGGGACGACCCCTCGACGCGTGAGGCGATCCAGCGGTACATGCACGGTGTCCGCGCCGACGCGCCGTGGTGCCCGTGGAACATCGAGTTCATTCGTCGTATGAACGGCCTCGGCAGTGTCGACGACGTCTTCGACACCGTCTTCGGGGCGGAGTACATGGTGCTCGGACTCGGCGACGTCTACCTCGGCGCGCCCGTCGCGACACCCCTGGACCCGCGGCATCGGCTGGTCACCACGAAATATAACCCCGCCCGCACGTGGACGCCGGAGAACGCGGTCGGCATCGGTGGGGCGTACCTCTGCATCTACGGGATGGAGGGCCCCGGCGGCTACCAGTTCGTCGGCCGCACCACCCAGGTGTGGAACCATCGGCACCCCGAGAAGTCCGGACCGTTCGAGGACGGCACCCCCTGGCTGCTGCGCTTCTTCGACCGGATCTCCTGGTACCCCGTGGAACCGGACGAGCTGGTGGACCTGCGATCCGACGTCGCCGCCGGCCGCGGCGGCGGAATCGAGATCACGGAGGGCACGTTCTCGCTCGCCGAGCACCAGCAGTTCCTCGCGGCCAATGCCGAATCGATCGGCAGATTCCGAGCCGAACAGGCCGTCGCGTTCGCCGCTGAGCGGCAACGATGGTCCGCAGCAGGGGAATTCGCGACGGTGAACTGATCGCTCGTCACGCGAGCAGGTCGGTGAAGCTCTCCGGCCGCGGTGCGTCGTCGTGTTCGCGGGGCACGTAGTGGACTTCGACCACCCCGTTGCCGAACGACTCGGAACCGACCAACCGCAGGCGCCGCTGATCGGGGATCTCCGAGAACCAGGGCGCGCCGGGCGAGACCACCGGGTAGACGAAGAAATAGAACTCGTCGACGAGACCCGCCGCCACGACCGAGCGTGCCAGGGAAGATCCGCCGGACAGATGAATGTCTTTGCCCGGCTCCGCCTTCAGCTTCTCGAGGTAGGTCACCAGGTCGCTGTCCGCGGCCACGACGACCTGTTCGGTGTTGGCCCATTCGGTCAGCGGAGTGTTGCCGGAACGCGAGAACACCAGTTTCCGGTAGGTGTTCATTCGCTCGGCCATGACCTGATTGGTCTCGGTCCCTTCGTGTTCGGCCAGTGCGCGGGGCCAGTACGCGGCCATCTCCTCGTAGGTGGTGCGCCCGACCAGCACCGTGTCGTAGGTCGAGTAGATTCGATCGATCTCGCGGTACTGGTCGTCGACGACGTCGTGGACCCACGCTGCGGGGTCGTCGAGGCGGCCGTTGAGGGTCGTCATCATCTGCAGGACGATCTTGCGCATGTCCGGCCCTCCTCGGTTACGCCTGTCGCTCGGCGAGTTCGGCGAGTTGCTCCGTGACGGTGCCCCAGCCGTCGTAGAAGCCCATTTCTTCGTGGGTATTCCGGTCGGCGTTGTTCTTGTGCATCACGTGGGCGACGTATTCGGTGCCCGTCGGATGGTCGGTCAACGTGATGATCGCGGTCATGAACGGCTGTTCGGCGGGTCGCCAGCCACCGACGAGGGAGTTGGTGAACACGATGCGTTCGAGTTCGTCGACGGCGAGGAAGCAGCCATTCATGTGGGGCACGAATTCGCCGCCGTCTTCGCTGATCTGGGTGGTGAGCGCGCCGCCCGGGCGTAATTCCATGTCGACGACCCGGCACCGGGAAGGCGCGGGAACCCACCATTGTTCGAAGCTGGCAGGGTCGGTCCAGGCGCGCCACACGACGGCCCGGGGCGCCCGGATGATGCGCGAAATCGTGAGGTCGAGATCGGGTCTCGCAGTGTCGGTCATTGCGGTGTGTCCTTCGCGTGAGTGGTGACTGTGTGTTCGGTGACGAATTGTTCGAGCCTGTCGGTGCGGCCCTCCCAGAGTTCCTGTTGCTCCGCGAGCCAAACTCCGACCGCCGTGAACGGCGCCTTCTCGATCGCGCACGTCCGTACCCGGCCTTCCTTGCGTGTCCGGATCCACCCGCTGTCCTCCAGGAAGTGGATGTGCTTCATGAAGGAGGGCAGGGCCATGTCGAACGGTTTCGCCAGTTCGCTGACCGTCGCCGGGCCGCGGCTCAGGCGGCCCAGCACGGCCCGCCGGGTGGGGTCGGCGAGCGCTTGGAAGATACCGTTGAGCTGCTCCGGATACTGAGCCACAAGGCAAAGTATTTACCGCAACGATGGTTAGCGCAAGGGCTAACTGTTTGGCTGGTGTCAGCCGAGCTTGCCGTGACCGGGGACGAGCGGGACATCCAGGGCGTCGTAGAGCCCCGGCGCGGCCGTCCGCAGCCACGGAATCGCGTTGACCAGGCGCCCCACCGCGGTGGCATTGCCACCGGCCGCTCGATTGCCGCCCTCGTCGGTGGCCTCCACATTGACCTCGATCCGCGGACGGCCCTCGATGATCACCTTGTGGGCGCCGTCCCCGCCGTCCGGTGGCACGGGCCAGTCCGGGGCGCACGACGGGTGGATCCGCGTGACGTGCTCGATGACGATGCGGGGTTCGCCGCCCACGATGCCCTGAACTTCGAAACGCAGTGCCCCCTGGGTTCCCGCCTCGAACTCGCCCATGAGTTCGGTGGCGATCGTCTCCTCGAGCGGCCGGCGTAGCAGCGTCTCCCGGATCTCGTCGAGTTCCACCCCGAGAGCGCGGGCGATGAGCCGGATCTGGCCGCCCCACACCATCGTCGGCACCGTCGCCGCGACCATCGGCGGTTCGTAGTCCATCGGCTGGCCCATGCCGACGAGGTACCGCACCGAATCGTGTTGGTCGTACGTGGTGTAGTCGAAGATCTCCTGGCACCGGATCCGGTCGATCGTGCCCGCCAGGCCCGTCATCAGGATCGGCAGGATGTCGTTGCCCCATCCCGGATCGACACCCGACACGAACAGCGCGCCGCCACCGGACTTCGCGGCCGCCTCGATCGGGTCGCGCAATTCGGCCGGCGCATTACGGTGGTCGTAGAGCGCATAGATCGACGGGGTCACGACGACCGCCCCGGCATTCAACGCGCGGGTGATGTCGGCCGCGGCATCGTCCGGGCGGATGTCACCCGACGCGGCGTAGACGACGGCGCCGGGAGAGTTCGCGAGCACTGCGTCGGCATCGTCGGTTGCCGCCACCCCGAGCGAGCGGCCGAGGCGCGCGAGGTTGCCGGCGTCGCGTCCGACCTTCTCCGGGTTCGCCACGAGCACCGCGGACAGCTCGAGTCCGGGGTGGGCGTCGACGGCGCGGATCGCGGCCCGCCCCACATTCCCGGTTCCCCATACCACGGTCCGGATCTTCCCCTGGTCAGCCATGGAATCGGACCCTACCCAGTTTGCGGGCCGGTCATAGCCCGAATCGGGCAACACCGGTCCCATTCGTCGACTGTTCCCGGCAGCGCTAGACCGTGTCCAGGTGGACCGTGTTCAGGTGGACCGTGTTCAGGTGGACAATGGGTAGATGCACCCGCACGGGACGCTGCCCGGCTCGGAAAAGGGACTGAGCAGAGCCGAACTGCTGGCCTCGGTATCGCTGGCGATCGACCTCGGTCTGGGTCAACCGATGGAACACATGCTTCGATCGTCGTTGATCGCGACACGGATCGCCGAGCGGATGGGGCTCGACCCCCGGCAGCGAGAGACCGTCTACTACGCCAATCTGATCGGGTGGATCGGTTGTCACGCCGACTCCCACGAACTCTCGGCGCTCTTCGGCGACGACATCGCCTTCCGCGCCGACACCTACGCGGTGGACATGACAGGCCTGCCGTTTCTGCGGCTGACGATGAGTCATGTGGGACGCGGATTGCCGGGCTGGGAGCGCGGTATCCGTGCGGCAGCATTCCTGGTCGCCGCGCGCGGTCAGGTCGCGACGCTGATCCATTCGCATTGCAGTTCCGCCGGGGTTCTTTCCGATCGGATGGGTTTGGACGGGCAGGTCGGAAAGGCGCTGGCCTACGCCTTCGAACGCTGGGACGGCCGCGGATTGCCGAACGGTTTTCGCGGGGAGGGTATCCCGGTCGAGATCCACATCGCTCACGTAGCAGACGTCGTCGAGGTGCACCTGCGGACGGGTGGGCTCGCGCACGCGAAGGACGTTCTGCGTTCCCGGCGCGGCAGCCAGTTCAGCCCGGCCGTGGCGGAGGTGTTCGAACGTGACGCGGCGGCGATCGTCGACGGGGTGCTGGAAACAGACGTGTGGATCGCGGCGTTGGCCCAAGCGCCGGATCGTGACCGAACCCTGACGGCCGACGAGAGCGACGAGTTGCTCAGGGCCATGGCTGATTTCGTCGATCTCAAATCGCCGTTCACCCTGGGGCATTCGCGTGGCGTCGCGAATCTGGTCGCCGGGGCGGCCCGACACCTGGGCATGTCACCACCGGACGTCACGAATCTCTACCGTGCCGGTCTCGTGCACAGTCTCGGCAAAATGGGGGTGTCCAACCAGATCTGGGAGAAGAAGAGGCCTCTCACCACGGCCGAATGGGAACGGGTACGGATGTATCCGGATCTGACCGGCCGGATACTGAGCCGCGTCAATGGCTTGGAATCGGTGGTGTCCGTCGCGATGAAGCACCGGGAACGGATCGACGGGTCCGGCTTTCCCCGGGGGATCGCCGGCGCGGAGTTGACCGCGCAGGACCGGCTGCTTGCCACGGCGGACGCATATCAGCGACTGCTCGAACCGCGTCCACACCGGCCGGCGCTCGATCCTCGCGGCGCTGCGGATCGGCTGCGCGAGGAGGCGCGTGCCGGACGCCTCGACGCCGAGTCGGTGGCGGCCGTGCTGGCGGCGGCCGGGCAACGGCTGTCGAGGCGCACGCCCTGGCCGGCCGGGCTGACCGACCGCGAAGTCGAGATCCTGCGACTCGTCGCGCAGGGCCGGTCCAACCGGGAAATCGCCGCCGAACTGTTCATTGCAGAGAAGACGGCACGCAACCACGTCGAACGTGTCTACGCCAAGCTCGGTGTCAACAACCGCACGCAGGCCAGTCTCGCCGCGATCGACCGGGGTCTGGTGGGATTCCCGGTCAATGCAGTCGTGGGGAAGTGACGCGTCCGCCGTCCGGCGGGACCGACCGTGCCGGGCCGTCATCGCCGGGATGCGCCGGGCCGGGACCGCCGGTCCAGTACCCACACCGTGGCGAGTGTGAGGCCCACGGCAAACGAGGCGAGCGCGAGGAGACTGCCGCCGGTGCCACCCCGGAAGGTGTCGCCGTAGGCGGACATGGCCGGCACCGTGGCGCTGTACCGGTCGAGATCCAGGTCGCGACCCAATGCTTCGAATGCGTGGCGGTTGGACAGGCCGAGGCTCATCAGGCGTCCCGGGACGGCCATCTCGTCAACGGGAACTATGGCGCCACCGAACAGAACCTGAGGGAAGCAGAGCATCGGCAGGGCGAGGGCGGCCTGCGCGGCGTTCGAGACCGCGGCCGAGGCGAGCAAACCGAGGACCAGCGCGGACGTCGCTTCGATCACAATCGTCACGAACAGGAAGGCGTACACGTGCCATCCGACCGCGGGGAGCCGACCGAGCGCCCGCAGAACACCGAGCAGCAGCCCGCTCACTCCCGCCAGCACCGGAAGCAGCGCTGTCACCTTGGATGCCACGTAGGCGCTCACGCTGAGCCCGGCCAGGCGCTCCTGCCGGAAGACGGCCATCTCCCCGACGATCTGGAGCAGTCCGTACGTGAGGCCGAAGAAGAAGCCCGCGAAGGCGATCCAGAACACGATCTGGGCGGGGCCGAGGTCGGCCGCACTGCGCGGATCGAACGCGCCGCGCTGGAACAGCGTCGCCATCATCGCCGTGACCAGCACCGGTGAGCCGAGCAAGACCGCCAGGGTCAGCCGGTTGCGAAGGAGAACGTCGACATTGCGTCGTGTGAGGAGCCACCATTGCTGCACCATGCCCGTGCGTTTTACGTCCGAACGGGTGGCCGGGAGGGGCGGTGGTGCCGAGCCGGGCCGGGCGTCCGAATTCTCACTGCTGTCCGCGAATCGCTCCGCCCAGATCTGAGGGGTGTGCTCGCGTGCCAGCCGGTCGTACACCTCGGCCAGATCCTCCACACCGAAGTAGCGTCGAGCCTCGGTCGGGCTGCCGGTGAAGGCCAGGTGGCCGTCGCGAGCCAGGAACACCACCCGGTCGCACCGGTCGATGCCGGCCGGCTCATGTGTCGTGAGGACGACTGTGACCCCGCGCCGGCTGAGTCGGTGCAGCAGGCGCATCACGTCGGCTGCGGTCGACGGATCGAGCCCGGAGGTGGGTTCGTCGAGGAAGAAGAGGCGTGGCCGGGTGAGTAGCTCCACGGCGATACTGGCCCGCTTGCGTTGGCCGCCGGACAGCGCACGGACCGGCACCTCGGCCCGATCGGCCAGGTCGAGGTCCTGCATGGTCTCGTCGACGATCCGGTCCGCTTCGGCCGCCGACGTGCCCGCGGGCAGCCGGAGCCGCGCCGCGTACCGCAGCGTGCGGCGCAGGGGCATCTCGAGGTGGATGATGTCGTCCTGGGGTACGTAGCCGATACGCGAATCGGCGACGACCCGGGCCCCGCGAACGACGCCGTCGTGCCGAACCTCCCCGGCCGACGGTGGTTGCAGTCCGGCGAGGATCTCCAGCAACGTGCTCTTTCCTGCTCCACTGCCGCCGGCAATGGCGACCAACTCGCCCGGTTCGACCGATAGCGACAGCTCCTGGAGGATCTGCCGCCCCCCGACACTCCTGCTCACGTCGACCGCATCGACCCGCCCGTCCGCCGCTTCAGGTGCGTGATCCGACAGGCAAATACCGACCCGCCCGACGGTCGGTGGTTCGAATGCCGATTCGGTCGTGACCGGTGATTTCCGTGATTCCTGAACTCGCTTTGTCATGCCCTGATCATCGGTCCGCCGGTTCCGTCGTCGCATGAGGCGTTTGCCTCAAATCGCGAGGTCCGTCCGGGGCGCGGGTGCTGGGAACCGAGTGGACGGCGCTCACCGCCGCGGAGTCGCTTGGTGTGCCTTCGCCGGTCCGTTTCCGTCATACCACCCCACACGCCATAGGGTTCACCCACCGTGAGCGCGTGATCGCGGCACTGTTCGAGCACGGGGCAGGGCAGGCAAATCTGCCGGGCCTGCGCTTCGCGCCGGGCGCGGGCGTTTCCGCGTTCGGCATCGGGGGCGAAGAACACTGCCAGATCGTTACCGCGGCACGCGGCACGCGCCTGCCAGTCACCGGGATCGTGTGTGACGTTGCCGCTGGGCGTGAAGGGGTCCGCGGTGGACAGTAGCTGTGCACGTGCTTCCTCCGGAGGGTTCCGTCCGGCTGCAGCGGAGGTGTCAGGTGGCACGGAGAGTCCTTTCGCTGTGTCGGCGGTCCAGGCGACCTGGGCGACCACTTCAGGGTCGTCGGCGAGACGAGCAGAGAACACCGACATTCACCTAGTCGTTCCCAGGCGTGCGGGCGGCGAGATTCGAGAATCGCGACGCCCGAATCGGTAGCAGTAGTTGGTGTGATGGTCTGCGGCGACGGACGTTCCATCGATATGGTCGACGAGGTGGATTGTGGGACGTTTGTGGGTTGACAGGCCTGTGGGTCACGGCGAGCGGCATGAAGTGCGCACGCCGGACCCACACTTCGACGGAGGTGGGTATGACGGTCGCTGACACGGTGGCTCCGCTGGTTCGCGCGGTGCTCGGTACACAGGTCCCGGTGGGGATCAGGTGCTGGGACGGTAGTCGCAGTGGGCCTCCGGACGCGCCGTGGCAGGTGCACCTCGTCAATCGGCGGGGTCTGCGGCGGTTGCTGTGGGCGCCGAACGATCTCGGTTTCGCCCGGGCCTACGTGTCCGGCGACATCGACATCGAGGGTGACCTGCTCGCCGGACTGGACGCGCTGGAGGAGGTGGCGGACCCGAGCCGGGGCCCCGGTGTGCGGATCGACGGGCAGACGAAGAAGGCACTGGTGACGGCGGCGCTGCGCCTGGGGATCGTCGGGCTGCCACCGAAGCCGCCGGCGGAGGAGATGAAATTGGCGCGCGGGCGCCGGCACGACAAGGCCCGGGACGCCGCCGCGATCAGCCACCACTACGACGTCGGCAACGATTTCTATCGACTCGTGCTCGGTGAGTCGATGACCTACTCGTGTGCGTACTGGGCGGAGCCGGGCGGGGATCTGGACGCGGCCCAGTACGCCAAATGCGATCTGGTGGCCCGCAAGCTCGGACTGACCGCGGGGATGCGGGTACTCGACGTCGGCTGCGGGTGGGGGACTTTCGCGCTGCACGCGGCACGTCATTACGGTGTGCACGTCGTCGGTGTCACCCTGTCCCACGAGCAGGCGGACTACGCCGCCAAACGGATGGTCGACGCCGGGGTGGGGGAGTTGGTGCAGATCAGGGTCCAGGACTACCGCGACGTCGCGGACGGCCCCTACGACGCGATCTCGAGCATCGGCATGGCCGAACACGTCGGCGAAACGATGCTGGCGACCTACGCTGCGGACCTGTTCGCACTGTTACGTCCGGAGGGCCGGTTGCTCAACCACGCGATCTCGCGGCGACCACGCAAGACCGCGGACAGTTTCTCCACGACGTCGTTCATCGATCGCTATGTGTTCCCCGACGGTGAAATCGAACCGATGGCACCGATGATCGACGCGCTCGAAGGTGCCGGCTTCGAGGTGCGCGACGTCGAGTCGCTGCGCGAGCACTACGCGCTGACCCTGCGGGCCTGGGTGGCGAACCTGGAGGCGAACTGGGACGAGGCGGTGGCCTCCAGCAGCGCCGGGCGGGCACGGGTGTGGCGGCTGTACATGGCCGGAGCGGCCTTGGCCTTCTCGGCGAACCGGCTCGGGATCAACCAGATTCTGGCAGTCAAAAGCACCGATCGGGGCAGCAGCGGCATGCCCGGCACCCGCGACGAACTGTTGCGGGCGCACACCTGAGGGGCGGCGTGCCGAACCCGGGTGGCGCTGAACCGCACAGGGGTGGAGGCCCGCTCAGGTCGTCGCGGGCCTCCACACCACCCGGTCAGCGGGCGTAGCGCGGGTCGATCGGAGGCAGGGCGGTGGGGCCGAAGTTGTTCGCGATCGGCATCATCGCCGTGAACCAGGTGCGGGCCGGCTCGGTGCCGCCGAACAGGTTTCCGTCCCCGCACGCGCGCAGCGGGCTGGTACAGATCTGGCCGGGGGTCGGAGTGTCCCCGAACACGTAGACGCTGCCGGCCAGGTTGTTCGTGTACCCGACGAAAGCCGACGACATGTGCGATTCGGTGGTCCCGGTCTTGCCGGACATCGGCAGTTTCCACCCGGCGGCGCCGGCCGCGGCCGACGCCGTGCCACCGGGCAGGTCGTCCTTGCTGAGCGCGTTGGACAGGGTGTCGGCCAGGCCGGGATCGATGACCTGCTCACACGCCTGCTGGGTGAGCGGGACCGGCCGGCCCTGCCGGTCGACGATGGAGTCGATCGGGCTCGGCGGGCACCACTTGCCGTGTGAGGCCAGGGTCGCGGCGACATTCGACAGCTCCAGCGGATTGATCCACACCGGGCCGAGGGTGAACGACCCCAGATTCTGGTCTTTCTGCATGTCGGCCAGGCTCTGGTCCCCGAACCCGGACGTGCCCGGTTCGTTGTAGGACCGCATGCCGAGGCGTACCGCCATGTCCACCGTCGCATCGACCCCGGTGGCCTGGAGAAGTTTCACGAACGCGGTGTTCGGTGACTGGGCGAGGGCGTCGGTGAGCGACAGTGCCCGCGGATACGGGGCGGCGTTCTGCACGCAGTAGGCGCCGCCGGGACACCCGGGCGCGCCGCCGTCGCCCATGCCGTAGGCATCGAACCGGCCCGGTACGTCGAGGATCGCGTTCAGACGCAGCCCCTTCTCCATGGCCGCTGCCGTGGTGAAGATCTTGAACACCGATCCGGCGCCGTGCCCGGACAGGGAATAGGGCAGCTCCTGCACCGTCTCGGCGGCGGCTGCGTCCAGGCCGTAGTTGCGGCTGCCCGCCATCGCCAGGACCCGGTGTTGGTCCTGCCCGGGTTGCACGACGTTCATCACGCTCGCGATGTCCGGGAGTTTCGGGTCGGCGTAGGTGGACACCGCCGACTTCACCGATCCCTGTACGGCCGGATCGAGGGTGGTGCGGATCAGGTAGCCGCCCCTTTCGAGTTGCTCTTGCGACAGTCCGGCGTTCTGGAGGTACTGCAACGCGTAGTCGCAGAAGAACCCGCGGTCGCCGGCGGCGATGCATCCGCGGGGCAGGTTGTTCGGTTTCGGGAGCACCCCGAGCGGCGTCTCCTTCAGGGCGCGGATCTCGGCGGCCCGGTCCGGAACATTCACGACCAGGGTGTCCAGGACGACGTTGCGGCGCTCGAACACCCCCTCCGGGTTGGTGTAGGGGTTGAGTGCGGAGCTGGACTGCACCATGCCCGCGAGCATCGCCGACTGCTCCAGGTTCAGGTCCTTGGCGTCGATGCCGAAGTACGTGCGGGCGGCGTCCTGCACACCGAAGGAACCGTTGCCGAACGGCACCAGATTCAGATACCGGGTGAGAATTTCCTCTTTGGAGAGTTCCTGGTCGAGGGTCATCGCCATCCGGATCTCGCGGATCTTGCGGACCGGCGTGGTCTCGATCGCGGCCCGGCGTTCGCCGTCGGTCTTGGCGACCACGTGGAGCAGGTAGTTCTTCACGTACTGCTGATTGATCGTCGAGGCACCCTGTTCGATCTGACCGCTGGTGGTGTTGGTGAAGAACGCCCGCATCGTGCCCTGCCAGTCCACCCCCTGGTGTTCGCCGAACCGTCGGTCCTCGATGGAGAGAATCGCCAGTTTCATGTCGTTGGAGATCTGGTCGCTCGGGACCTCGAATCGGCGCTGGTCGTACAGCCAGGCGATCGGGTTGCCGGTGACGTCGGTCATGGTCGTCACCGCAGGCACCACCCCGTCGGCCAGTTCGGCCGAGGAGTTACCGACGCTGTCGGCGGCGCGGTTGGATGCGTACCCCAGCCCGGCGGCGATCGGGAACATCACCCCGGCCAGCAGCACTCCCGCGGCCACCGTGGCGCCGGTGAGTTTGAGAACGGTCCTGGATTGCAATTCGGCACCTCCTGCGACGATGCACCGGCAACGACGCAACCGGTGCTCGCCCGATTATCGGGCCACTCGGCGCGGTTGGGGCGCGAATGACACGCATCCGCCACAACGTGACGGGTGACCAACCGGCCGCGCGGCCTCTCATGGGCGATGCCTCACCCCGCGCATTCATCGCATGTGTGTCCTCCTCCGGCCAACCCGGATGGTCAGGACGGTGACGCCGGAGAAGGGCGGGGCGGAGGCCGTCGACCTCGATCGGAATCTGTCGATCCGCGGCCGCGACCGAGTTCGTCGAGTCCGGATCGTTGGGAAACCTGATGAAGCCGAGGTTGTTTCGGCAGAGAACACAGGGAGGTGACCCCTCGAGAGCCGCCCACATCGGTTCGGTGTGAGCCCTCGGGTAGGCCGGTGATCAACCCGCGCAGGGAGTTACGGGTTGACGTGGTGGCGTGCCGCATCGAGTTCGTCGGGGGTTCCGAGAGCGATGAGGATCGTTTCGGGTTCGAGTTGGATAGTGGGCGCCGGATTGGCGACGAACTGACCGGAGACGGTGCGAATCGCAAGCAGCAGTGCGCCGCTTACGTGAAGTCCCATCTGCGCGAGCGTGTATCCCACCCAGGGTGAAGCGGAACCGACGGTGATCTCTTCCATTCGGTAGTCGAGGGTTTCGTCGTGCATCACCACATCGAAGAATTCGGCCACGTGGGGTTGCAGTGCAAAGGAACCCATTCGGCGGCCGCCGATCAGTTGCGGGTTTACAACCCGGTTGGCGCCGGCGCGTACCAGTTTGGACATCGACCCCTCGTTCCGGGCGCGGGCGATGATGATGAGATCCGGGCGCAATGCCCGGCTCGACAGCGTGACGTACACGTTGTCGGCGTCGGTGTCGAGCGCGGAGATCAAGGCGTGTGCATGCGCGATCCCGGCTGCTTCGAGGGTCCGGTCGTCGGTGACGTCGCCGATGACGGTGGGATGCTCGATATCCCGGAGTCTGTCCGGTTCGCGGTCGATGACGACGATCTCGCGGCCGAGTGAGGTGAGGTATTGCGCGCTCGCAGTACCCACCCGGCCCCATCCGCAGATGATGATGTGGCCGGTCATCCGGCTGATGCGTCGATCCATTCGCCGTCTCTCCATGTGGTGGCGTAGGTGGCCCTCGATGAGCGCCTCGAGGAGGACGCCGAACATGTACAGCGCGGTGCCCACCCCCGCAAGGATGAGTATGATCGTGAATATTTCTCCGACGCGGCTGAGCGGATGTACTTCGCGGAATCCGACGGTCGTGATCGTGGTGACGGTCTGGTAGAGCGCGTCCAGGAGCCCGAAGCCGAGGACGATGTATCCGACCGTGCCGATGACAACGACCAGCGCGAACGCGAGGAGCGCTCGACCGATTCGTCCCAGGGGGCTCACCGCGACAATTGTTCACCCAATGTCGTCGAAGAGTGGGTACTTCCGGTGGACCACCGGTAGGCGGGGAGGCGGACGTGGGCTCGTCGGCGTGGTGCCGCCTCCCCGGACGGTCAGTCGCCGATGACGGCGTCGGCCTCGATCTCGATGAGCAGGCCGGGGGCGATCAGCGCGCTGACCTCGAGGATTGTCGTGGCGGGACGGATCTCGCCGAAGACCTCGCCGTGTGCGATGCCCGCTTCTTCCCACCGGCTCATGTCGGTGAGGTACATGCGGGTGCGGATCACGTCGGTCGTGCTCGCGCCGGCCTCCGCGAGCGCCGCCTCGATTCGGCGCAGCGCCTCGCGGGTCTGCTCTGCGAGATCATCTCCGCCGACGGGGCCGTCGGGACCCGACGCGGTGGTGCCCGACACGGACACGAGCTGCCCGATACGCACGGCACGGGAATAGCCGATCTTGCCTTCCCACTCGGAACCGGACGAGACGTTGTTTCTGTTCGACATGAGCGACATTGTCGCAAGCCCCGATCCGGCGCTCACCAGCGCGGTCGACGGTGACGATCTCGTGTCCACCCGGTGCGAAGTCTTGACACCGGTTAGAACAAATGTTCGCATGTACTCATGAGGTGGGATGGGCAAGCGGTCGACGCCGACGACGGTGCATTGCCGGGGCTGGAACGCGCCGGACTCGTGCGCAGCGTGCAGACACCCGAGTTCGACGGCATCACCTTTCACGAAGTGCTCTGCAAGAGCGCGCTGAACAAGATGCCCGAGGAGTCGCAACTACCATTCCGGTTCACCGTCAATGCCTTTCGCGGGTGCTCGCACTCGTGCCGCTACTGTTTCGCCCGGCCCACCCACGAATACCTCGACCTCGACGCGGGCCGCGACTTCGACAGCCAGATCGTCGTGAAGACCAACGTCGCGGCGGTGCTGCGCAAGGAGTTGGGGCGCAGGTCGTGGAAGCGTGAACACGTGGCGCTCGGCACCAACACCGATCCGTATCAGCGCGCCGAGGGCCGGTACCGTCTGATGCCCGGCATCATTCGCGCGCTTGCCGAATCCGCGACCCCGTTCTCGATTCTGACCAAGGGGACGCTGCTGCGGCGCGACCTCCCGCTACTGACTCTCGCCGCCCGGCAGGTCCCGGTGAGCATCGGCGTCTCGCTGGCGATCCACGATCCCGACCTCCAGAAGTCGATCGAGCCGGGAACACCCACCCCGAAGGCGCGCCTCGATCTGATCCGGGCGATCACCGACGCCGGGCTGCCGTGCAATGTGATGGTGGCCCCCGTCATTCCGTTCCTCACCGATTCGGTGCGGCACCTGGACGGCCTGCTCGAATCGATCGCCGATGCCGGCGCCTCGGGCGTGACCGTCTTTCCGATGCATCTACGCGGCAGCACGAAGGGCTGGTTCATGAACTGGCTGTCGACGGAGCATCCCGCGCTGGTCCGTCAGTACCGGCAGTTGTACGGGCGGGCGGCCTACGTTCCGCCCGAATACAAGTCGTGGCTGAGGCAGCGAGTCGACCCACTCGTCGACCGATACGGTCTCGGCGGCGGTGCGAAACACCGGGAGGCCGGACAACCCGAACCGGATCGCCGTGAACTGGTCGGGGCGGGTCGTCCCGGACCGGCGCTCACCCTCTTCTGAGGCCCGTTCCACCGGCTGATCGGCCGCGCCGTAGGCCCGGATGGATCGCGCGACGAACGATACGTCGACCCCGGCGGTGCGGACGCGTAACGCGCCCCGCATTCCCGGGAGACACACGGGGGAGGGGTTCGCCCGCCGCACACGACCGAGGAGCGCCATGACCTTGGGAAATCTGGTAGGCCGTTCGGCGGTGGTGGCGTCGCTCGCCGCTGCCGCGCTGATCGGCGCACCCACTGCTGCCGTTGCGGATACGGCGACGCTGACACCCACGTTCACGATCGGGCACGGTCTGAACCCCGGCGACATCAGCGTGTGCGGTGGCCGAATCGACGCCCAGGCGTCGTCCGGCTACCCGGGACCGTACGGGCCGAACTACGTCATGCTGAGGACGCATTTCGTGGGCAGTTCCCGGGTCTGCATGGTCGACGGAACGTTGCGTTGGCGCAACCTCGACACCGGCGCCTCCGGAACGAAGCAATGGGCGTTGAGCGGATGGGACGGTCTGGAGGCTCCGACAGCCGTCTACTTCGATCCGGGGGCGGGTCGCGTCCGTGTCGAGATCACCCCGAGCACGCCGAACATTCCGGGGACAGGCGAATTCACGGCCTCCTGAACTCGGGCACCACGGAGAGTCACGCGAAGACGTCGTCCAGCCACGACGTCCACGCGTCCTGCGACTTCTCCTGGTCGGCGCCCGCGGCGAACAGGTGGTGCGCCGCGTCGACCGTTCCGCCGAATGCGTTGCGACCGTAGAACCGGTACAGCGCGTCGGCGGTCCGGATGCCGATGAAGTGCGGCGTCAGGTAGTCGACGACGCCGTCCACCGTGCCGAATCCGGGGACGTCGACGGTGACGGTGTCGCCGGCGGTCGACGTGTCGGACAAGCCGAGCGCGCCGCGGAGCGTGATCATCGCGCCGGGATCGGCGGAGGCCGCCGGGCCCCCGGTCGCGATGTAGGTGGCTGCGCGGCCCGCGAAGTACCGGACGTACTGGCCGAGGCTGTGCAGGTAGAACGTGGTGTGCTTGTCGGCGCCGTCGTACTGGGCGTCCCAGTCGTCGGTGAAGATGCCGCTGTGCACGTAGCGCAGCACCGCGGTGCCGCCGTCCCGCGCCTCGATGAGGTACTCGAGAGCGTTGAACCAGCCGTCAGGGCCCTCCTGGCGGACCGCGAACTTCTGCGGCGGCTCCCAGGCGATGACGGCGGGGTCGTCCGGTCCCTCGCTGCCGACCCCGGGATCGAGTTCGGTGGGGAACATCCAGCCGCCGGTGCCGGTGGTGACGGCGGCGAACACGTCCTCGGGGGTGGCGTTCAGGACGACTTCGCGACGGATCTCGAAATTCTTCGACATGGCTAGCTCTCCTCGTGGCGGTTGTCGGATGACTTCGCTTGCGCGGGCGGTGTTTTCAGGCTCGGATGCAGTGCGACGACGAGGCGGTGCCTGCGCCCGTTCGGGGCGTTCTCGTCGTGGTAACGGGACACCAGGTTCTTCACGGACTCGCCGAGTTCGTCGGCGAACGCGGCCCGGTCGGCCGCCGACGAGAACCGGATCTCGCTGTCGATCGCAAAGGTGGCCAGCGGCTGACGCGCCGCGGTGGCGCCGGCGATCAACTCGCCGACCTCACGCACCAGTCGCGCGGCCAGTGCCACCAGCCAGCGGGCCGACAGTTGGTCCGGTGCCCGGTCGGGATCGGGCGCGAGGGCGGCGAACGCGGCGGGGGAGATGACGTACGACGCCGCGGTGGCCTGGAACAGCCGCTCGGTGACGTTGCCCTTCTTGCGTTCCTCGACGAGTTCGACGAGGCCGTGCTCCTCGAGCGCCCGGAGGTGGTAGTTGGCCTTCTGCCGTGTCAATCCCACCTGCACGGCGACGGAACTCGCCGAACCGGGTTCGGCGAGCGCCGCCAGCAACCGCGCCCGGACCGGGTCCAGGGAGATCTCGGCGGCGGCCGCTTGATCGATCACTGCTAGGTCCAACATGCGTCCACTGTCGCACCGACAGTAAATTCTGTCAAGACAAAAAAATTTGTCGGTGGATTCCGGTCAGCGGAGCGCGGGCGGGTTGTTCAGATCGCGTGCCGAGTAGGTGTCGCAGGCCTGTACCTGGCCGGTCCGGTATCCGGTGGCGAACCATTTCTGGCGCTGCTGCGAGGAGCCGTGTGTCCAGCCCTCCGGATTCACCCGGGCGCCCGCGGACTGCTGGATCCGGTCGTCGCCGACCGAGGATGCGGCGGAGAGGGCGTCGTCGATGTCGGTGTTGGTGAGGGTGTTCAGGAACGGTGGTCCGCCGTCGGGGCCGGGGAGGGTGTCGGCGTAGTGGGCCCACACGCCCGCGTAGCAGTCGGCCTGCAGTTCGGTTCGCACCGCGGCCGAGTCGGCGCCCCGCGGGTCGGCCTGTGCCCGTCCGATGTCGCCGAGCTGGTTCTGGATGTGGTGGCCGAACTCGTGGGCCACGACGTACTCCTGCGCGAGCGGGCCGCCGCTGGACCCGAAGCGGTCGACGAGGAGCTGGAAGAAGCTGGTGTCGAAGTACGCCGTCGAGTCGGCCGGGCAGTAGAACGGCCCGACCTCGCTGGTGGCGTTGCCACAGCCGGTGCTGACGGAACCGGAGAACAGCACGACTTCCGGCGGCACGTACGCGGTGCCGGTCTGTTGCGCGAGTTCCTGTCCCCACACCGAGTCGAGACTGCCCGCGGTGAACACCACCCGGCAGTTCACGTCGCGGTTGGCGTCCGCGCCGGTCTCGCACCCTTCGAGGCCCGCGCCGGAATTCTGGCCGGACTCGGTGGCACCGCTGAGACCGCCGAGCAGCGAACCGGGATCGCCACCGAGGAGCAGCGCCAGAACCAGCACGATCAGCCCGCCGGCGCCGCCGCCCAACGCGAACTTGCCGCCGAGGCCACCGCCGCCCCCACCTCCGGTCGACACCCGGCCGGAGTCCATTCGGGCGCCCTCGTTGAAGGTCATGTGTCTTCGCTTTCTCGTCAGTTTTCCGGTGCGTGCCGATCGAGCCTCGCACGTGAAGCGGGTATGCGTTTCCGCTCACGCACGGTGTCTCCGTAGGATCTCAGCCAACGAAGTAGCTTGCCCCATGTTTCGAAAGGAATCCCGTGCTGCGCACACATCTCGCCGGTTCATTGCGAGCCGAGCAGGCCCAGCAGACCGTAACCCTCACCGGTTGGGTTGCCAGGCGTCGTGATCACGGCGGGGTGATCTTCATCGATCTACGTGACGCGTCGGGCGTGTCCCAGGTGGTGTTCCGGGAGGGTGCCGCCGCCGAGCAGGCTCACCGTCTGCGCGCGGAGTACTGCGTCAAGGTCACCGGTGTGGTCGAGGTGCGTCCCGAGGGCAACCAGAACTTCGAGATCCCGACCGGGGCCATCGAGGTCAACGTCACCGACCTCGAGGTCCTCAACGAGAGCGCGCCGCTGCCGTTCCAGCTGGACGACCAGGCCGGTGAGGAAGCGCGCCTGAAGTACCGCTACCTGGACCTGCGCCGTGAGGGCCCCGGCCATGCCATCCGGTTGCGGTCCAAGGTCAACGCCGCGGCCCGCGCCGTGCTCGCACACCACGAGTTCGTCGAGGTCGAGACGCCCACGTTGACGCGGTCGACGCCGGAGGGCGCCCGCGACTTCCTGGTTCCCGCGCGTCTGCAGCCGGGCAGCTTCTACGCGTTGCCGCAGAGCCCGCAGCTGTTCAAGCAGCTGCTCATGGTCGGTGGCATCGAACGCTACTACCAGATCGCGCGCTGCTACCGCGACGAGGACTTCCGCGCGGACCGCCAGCCCGAGTTCACTCAGCTCGACATCGAGATGAGCTTCGTCAACCAGGACGACGTCATCCTCCTCGCCGAGGAGGTGCTGGCCTCGCTGTGGAAGCTGGTCGGGCACGAGATCAAGACGCCGATCGCGCGGATGACGTACGCCGAGGCGATGCGCCGCTACGGTTCCGACAAGCCGGACCTGCGCTTCGGTGTCGAACTGGTCGAGTGCGCCGAATTCTTCACCGACACCACGTTCCGGGTCTTCCAGCAGGAATACGTCGGGGCGGTGGTCATGCCCGGCGGTGCGAGCCAGCCGCGGAAGCAGCTCGACGCCTGGCAGGAGTGGGCGAAGCAGCGCGGGGCGAAGGGCCTGGCCTACGTGCTCGTCGGCGAGGACGGCACCCTCGGTGGACCGGTGGCCAAAAACCTCACCGACGCCGAACGTGAGGGCCTCGCCGCGCACGTCGGCGCGAAGCCGGGCGACTGCATCTTCTTCGCCGCCGGCACCACCAAGTCGTCCCGGGCGCTGCTCGGTGCCGCGCGCGGCGAGATCGCCCGCAAGCAGAACCTCATCGACCCGGACGCCTGGGCTTTCGTGTGGGTCGTCGACGCACCGCTGTTCGAGCCGACGGCGGATGCCACCGCGAGCGGCGACGTCGCACTCGGCTACAGCGCCTGGACGGCGGTGCACCACGCGTTCACCTCGCCCAAGCCGGAGTCGATCGACACGTTCGACACCGACCCGGGGTCCGCGCTCGCGTACGCCTACGACATCGTCTGCAACGGCAACGAGATCGGCGGCGGCAGTATTCGTATCCACCGCAAGGACATTCAGGAGCGAGTGTTCAAGGTGATGGGCATCTCCCACGAGGAGGCCGAGGAGAAGTTCGGCTTCCTGCTCGACGCGTTCGCGTTCGGCGCCCCGCCGCACGGCGGCATCGCGTTCGGCTGGGACCGCATCACCGCCCTGCTCGCCGGTGTCGATTCGATCCGTGAGGTCATCGCGTTCCCGAAGTCGGGTGGCGGCGTCGATCCGCTGACGAGTGCTCCGGCTCCGATCACCGCGCAGCAGCGCAAGGAGTCCGGGGTGGACGCCAAGCCGGAGCCGAAGGGCGACGCCGCGGCGGCCAAGCCGGAGCCGAAGGGCGACGCCGCGGCGGCCAAGCCCGACGCACACGCCGACAAGTAGGCGGGTCCTCCGGCACGAACTGCCGGTGGACTCGATTGACCGGACGACGCGGAACAGCCGGGGGACACGATGTTGCACCTGCGAGTGATCTGTCCGGCCGAGCGCACCGAGGACGTCCTCGGTGTGCTCGCCGCGGAACCCGGCGCGACCCATGTGGTGGTGTTGCGCGACGCCGCGATCGACCCCGCCGGTGACGCGATCCAGACCGATGTGGCCCGCGAGTCCGCGAATGACGTGATCGACGCGCTCGAGGCCCTGGGAATCGATCGCACCGGCGCGATCACGGTGGAGCCCGTCGACACGGTGCTCTCGAAGTCCGCACACGAGGCGGAGAAGGCGGCCCCGGGCGATCCCGCGGACAGCGTCGTGTGGGAGGAACTGGTCAGCCGGACGCGCGAGGAGTCGACGCTCAACGGCACCTTCCTCGCGTTCCTCACCATCGCGTGCCTGCTGGCCGCGGTGGGTGTGGTGACCGACTCGCCGATCACCGTCGTCGGGGCCATGGTGGTGGGACCGGAGTTCGGACCGCTCGCCGCGCTCGCCGTCGCCCTGATGCGGCGCAAGCTGGGGCTGGCGCGGCGGTCGCTGATCGCCCTGCTGTTCGGTTTCCCGTTCGCGATGGCGGCGACGCTGGTCGCGACCCTGCTGATGGAGCAGGTCGGCTGGATGGAGTTCGAGAGCATCGAGTCCCTCGACCAGGTCGACTTCATCTACCGGGTCGGACCGCTGTCGCTGATCGTCGCGCTCCTCGCCGGCGCGGCGGGCATGCTCGCGCTCGTGTCCTCGAAGTCGGCGGCGCTCGTCGGCGTCTTCATCTCCGTCACCACCGTTCCGGCCGCCGGATTCGCCGTCGTCGCGGTCACCGTGGGCGAATGGCGCGTCGCGGCACTGGCGGCGCTGCAACTCGGGGTCAACATGGTGGGCATCGTCGTCGCCGGCGTCCTGGTCCTGGCGCTGCGACTCCGCAGCGGCGGCGATCCCCGCCGGCTGCTCGAGCAGGCGCGGAAAGAACGCTCCGTGGCGCAGCGGCGGAGGGCCTGATGAGCGTCTCGCCGCACGACGGCGCGGGCTACGACGAACTGTTCGACCACGACGGCGGCCTCCGGGAACCGTGGGCGGAGTTGGCCCAGGACTTCACGGACGGCGGGCCGGACTCCGTCCGCCGCCTGCAGTCCCGCATCCGGTTGCTCGTCGACAACCACGGGATCACCTACAACCCCCTCGACGGTTCGGACGCGCCGATCGCACCGCCACGATGGGAGATCGACGCCGTCCCGCTGATCGTCGCGGCCGAGGAGTGGGAGCAGCTGGCGGCGGGCTTCGTGCAGCGCTCCCGGCTTCTCGACGCGGTACTCGCGGACCTGTACGGACCGATGACCCTCGTCCGGAGCGGCGCCGTCCCGGCCCGCACGGTGTTCGGGCACCCCGGCTACGTCCGTGCGGCGCACGGCATCACGGTGCCGGGCCGCCACCAGCTGTTCCTGCACGGACTCGACGTCGGCCGCGGGGCGGACGGCACGTTCCACGCGCTGCGCGACCACACGCAGTCCCCGGCGGGCGCCGGCTACGCGATGGCGGACCGCCGCGTCATCGCACGGGCGATGCCCGGTATCTACGAGACGGTCGGACCGCGCCCGCTGTCCTCGTTCGCCCAGTCGATGCGGCTCGCGGCGATCGACGCCGCTCCCGCGGGCACCGAGGACCCGCTCGTCGTCGTCCTCAGCCCCCGCACCCGGTCCGAGGCCGCATTCGATCAGGCGTATCTGGCGACGGTCCTCGGCTTCCCGCTCGTGGAGAGTGCCGACCTGGTGGTCCGCGACGGCCACGTGTGGATGCGGTCCCTCGGCAGTCTGGAACGCGTCGACGTCATCGTCCGGCGGGTGGACGCCGACCTCGCCGACCCCCTCGACCTGCGCCCCGGCTCCCGGTCCGGGGTGGTCGGCCTCGTCGAGGTGCTGCGGCGGGGCGCGGTGACCGTCGTCAACACCCTCGGCAGCGGAATCCTCGAGAACCCCGCCCTCACCCGGCTGCTTCCGGACCTGTGCCGACGGCTGCTCGACGAGGACCTGCTGCTGCCGTCGGTTCCGAGCTTCTGGGGCGGCGACCGGTCGGAGCTGTCGCACATCCTCGCGAACGCCTCGTCGATGGTGCTGCGCGCGGTGCACGGGGGTGCGCCGATCGTGCCCGCCGACCTCGATGCCGCCGACCGGGACACCCTGCTGGACCGGGTGCGGGCCGAACCCGGGCGGTGGGTCGGGCAGATCGTCCCGGACCCCTCGTACGCACCCGCCGCCGGTGGATCAGGGGACGTCGTGCTCGCACCGGTCGGGATGCGGCTGTTCAGCGTTGCGCAGCAGGTGGGATTCACGCCGATGGCCGGCGGTCTCGGCACGTCCCTCGTTCCCGGGGCCGAGCGCGGGGACCGCCGCCACGCCGGGGCGAAGGACGTGTGGATCCGGCTGGCGCAGCGCACGGCGTCCACCGACCCGGGCGACGGCGCCGAGCGGGACGGGGAGACCCTGCCCACGTATGCGGCGACGACGTCCGACCTGATGACGTCGCCGCGCGCGCTGACCGAACTGTTCTGGATGGGCCGGTTCGCCGAGCGCGCCGAGGGTGCGGCCCGGCTGATGATCGCCGTGGGGGAGAAGTACCGCGACTACCGCCTGCGACCGTGGCTGGCGGGCGGCGGAAGCCTCCCGATCCTGCTGAACACGGTCCTGCGGGTCGCCGACGCCGGGAACCGCGCCGTGGCCGACTCGGGTTCCGATGCGGTCACCGACCAGCGGCGGGTGCGCTCCGAGTTCCGCTCGCTGACGGCGGACCCGGACCGGGACGGGTCGCTCGCCCACGCGGTGCGCGGCGTCGAGCAGGCCGCGCGGGCCGTGCGCGGGCAACTGTCGAACGACATCTGGGCCGTCCTCAGCTCCGTCGAACGCGCGCTCGGACAGGTCGCGGCCGACACCGTCGACGACGGGTCCGCGCTGTTCGAGGCGCAGTCCGCGGTGCTCGGCGGCATGCTCGCGCTGTCCGGGGTCGCCGCGGAGTCGCTGGTTCGCGACACCGGTTGGCACGTCATGGACATCGGCAAACGGATCGAGAGGGCATCCACCTTGATCGCGCTGGTGGACTCCACCCTCGGGCGGAGGACGGATCCCGCGACCGAACGGGCGGTGATCGAATCGCTTCTCGTCGCCACCGAGAGTTCCGTGGTCTACCGCCGCCGCAACCGCAGTATCCGCCCGGCGGCCGTCGCCGAGTTGCTGCTGTTCGACGTGAAGAACCCGCGGTCGCTGGCGTTCCAACTGGAGGCGCTGCGCACGAATCTGGCCGCACTGCCGGACGCCTCGGGTGCGTCCCGTGCGGAGCGGCTCGCCGAGGACATGGTCAACACCGTGCGGCGCGTCGACCCCGTCCGACTCGAATCGGTCGACGCGGGCGGGTCCCGGAAGGAGCTGGGTGAGCTGACGACCACGATGCGCGCACTGCTGAGCGAACTGTCCGACGTGATGCTGAAGGGTCAGCTGTCGCTGCCCGGCGGCACCCAGCCGCTGTGGGGCAGCGGCACCTCGTGGAGCACCTCCCCGGGCGGAGTCTCCGCATGACCGGCACGACGCCCCGCACGGACCCGGCAGCGGAACGTCCGGTTCTGCGCAGATACAAGATCACCCACCGCACGACGTACACGTACTCGGGGCCGGTGACCTCGTCGTACGGCCGGGGTTACCTCCTGCCGCGCGACACCGAGGAACAGCGGTGCGTCGCTTCCGTCGTCGACATCACACCGCCGCCCGCAGACCGCTCCACCGGGTCGGACGTGTACGGCAACCGGGACCTGTACTTCCAGGTGAGCACGCCGCACGAGGAACTGGTGGTGGCGGCCGAATCCGAGATCGAGGTCTACGGACCGGACAAGGCGAGGCTCGCCGCCGCACCGGCGAACGCGCCGTGGGAGCTGTCCCGGCCCGTGGGCACCGAGGGCGCGATGGCGCAGGAGTTCGTGCTCGACCTCGATCCCCCCGAGATCGGCGACGCGGTCCGCGAGTACGCGGCACCGAGTTTCCCGCCGGAACGGCCCCTCGTCGACGCGGTGGTCGATCTCACGACCCGCATCCACCGCGACTTCGAGTACAAGTCGGGGTCGACGTCGGTCTCGACGCGGGTCGCGGAGGTGCTGGAGAAGCGGTCGGGCGTCTGCCAGGACTTCGCCCGGCTCGCCATCGCCTGCCTGCGCTCACGCGGACTCGCGGCCCGGTACGTGTCCGGGTACCTGGCGACGCAGCCGCCGTCCGGCAAGGAACGGATGATCGGAGTCGACGCGACGCACGCCTGGGCCGCGGTGTGGATGCCGGGGGACCGGTGGCTGGCCTTCGACCCCACCAACGACCAGCTCGTCGACGAGCGGTACACGGTGGTCGCGTGGGGCCGGGACTACGCCGACGTGCCGCCGCTGCGCGGTGTCATATACACAGAGGCACGAAACAGCACCATTGCGGTGTCGGTTGACGTGGCGCCGATGGAAGTACTCGCACCGGATCAGCCGAAATGCTGAAATTCATCGGGGCTTCCGGAGGAGGACTCGATGATCCGTGTCACTAGCAGGTAAGTTGGTCCGCGATGACTGCAATACTGGCAGACCCCGTTTCAGAGGTAGTTGCCGCAGCCGAGAAGCTGCTCACCCGTCGCACAGGGGCACCCGTGACACTGGTGGATCCCGTGGATCTCGGCGGTAGTGGCCGCACCATCGTGCTCCGTGTGCGGGTGGCGGAGAATCCGTTCTCCCTCCCCCGGACGTTGGTGATCAAGCAGGTCCGCGAGGAGTCCGGTGTGTCCGGCGCGCGGGCCGTCGATCCCGACGACCTGTCCGGCGACAGCCGCAGCGCCTTCCTCCGCGAGGCCGTCTCGTACCAGTTCGCCACGGCGCTGGCGACGGACAGCCGCCCCGGAGCCGAACTGCTCGCATCCGACCTCGAAGCCCGGCTCCTCGTGCTCAGCGACCTCGGGGACGCCACCCCGATCAGCGCGCTGCTCGAGCACTCCGATTCCGACACCGTCACCAACACCCTGATGGCCATGGCCCAGGCGCTCGGCCGCATGCACGCGGCCACCGTGGGCCGCGAAGAAGACTTCACCGCGCTGCTGCGCCGCGCCGAGGTGGCGCACTGCGACGACACCGTGGCCGAGCAGGTCGAGCGTGCGGTGCCCGCCGTGCCCGGTCTGCTGTCCGACATTCTCCGTGTCGACGTCTCGCCGGAGCTGACCGAGCAGGTGGCGCGGGCCGCGAAGCTGTTCGAGAGCGGGCGGTTCCGGGCGTTCAGCCCGTCGGACCTGTGCCCGGACAACATCATCGTCAACGACGAGGGCGTCCGGTTCCTCGACTACGAGTGGGGCGGGTTCCGCGACGCGATGCTCGACATCGCGTACGCGCTGGTCTCGTTCCCGGGTTGCCTGTGCAGCATCGAACTGTCCGAGGACCGCACCCAGGCGATGATCGAGGCCTGGCGGGCGGAGGTCGTGGGGATGTGGCCCGCGCTCGCCGACGACAACGTGCTCGCCGCCCGCATGGTCGAGGCGCAACTGATCTGGGTGTGGCTCAGCACCTACCTGTTCCTGCCGGACAACCACACCCGGATCGCCGCCGTCCGCGAGCATCACCTGTCGGTGCCGCGGTCCGAGGCGCTGACCCAGCGCTGGGACAAGCTGGCCCGTTCGGCGGATCACGCGGGGAACACGGTGGTCGCCCACGACGCCCGCGTCATCGCCGACAAGATCCGGGGACTGTCCGTCGGCTGACGCGAGGTCCGGCCGGACTGGGTCGGACGGTGCGGGTTCCAGTAGCGTCGAACTTGTGAGCGATCTTTTCGGTTCGGATGTCGGCGAGGACGAGTCGGCGGGCCTGTTCGAGACGGCGCAGCCGGACGAGGCGGCGGCTCCGCGCTCGGTTCCCGGTCCGGTGCCGGTCGACCACCGCGCACCGCTGGCGGTGCGCATGCGTCCCCGCACGCTCGGCGAGGTGGTCGGGCAGCAGCATCTCCTCGGCCCCGGTGCGCCGCTGCGGCGGCTCGTGGAGGGGTCGGGGGCGGCGTCCGTGCTGCTGTACGGTCCGCCCGGCACCGGCAAGACCACGCTGGCGTCGCTGATCTCCGGTGCCACCGGGCGCCGCTTCGAGGCGCTGTCCGCGCTGTCCGCCGGTGTCAAGGAAGTGCGTGGCGTCATCGAACTCGCTCGCCGACGGCTCCTCGCGGGCGAGCAGACGGTGCTGTTCATCGACGAGGTGCACCGCTTCTCCAAGACCCAGCAGGACGCACTGCTGGCGGCGGTGGAGAACCGGATCGTGCTGCTCGTGGCCGCCACCACCGAGAATCCGTCGTTCTCCGTGGTGTCCCCGCTGCTGTCCCGCTCGCTGGTCCTGCAACTGCAGTCGCTGACGGCGGACGACATCGAGAACCTCCTCGAGCGGGCGCGCACCGACGAGCGGGGTCTCGGCGGGGACATCGAGATCGCCGGCGACGCGATGGACCATCTGGTGCGCCTCGCGGCCGGTGACGCCCGGCGGGCGCTCACCGCGCTCGAGGCGGCGGCGGGCGCGGCGCTCGACCAGGCCGGTGACGCGGACCGTCCGGTGCTGCTGAACCTCGCGACGGTGGAGGCCAGCGTCGACAAGGCCGCCGTCCGCTACGACCGCGACGGCGACCAGCACTACGACGTGATCAGTGCGTTCATCAAGTCGATCCGCGGTTCGGACGTCGACGCCGCCCTGCACTATCTGGCGCGGATGCTGACCGCGGGCGAGGACCCCCGCTTCATCGCGCGGCGGCTGGTCGTCCATGCCAGCGAGGACATCGGGATGGCCGACCCCACCGCGTTGCAGACCGCGACCGCCGCCGCGCAGGCGGTGCAGCTGATCGGGATGCCGGAGGCCCGCCTCGCCCTCGCCCAGGCCACCATCCACCTCGCGACCGCGCCGAAGTCGGGGGCCGTCATCGCCGCGCTCGGCGCCGCGATGGCGGACGTCGCGGCGGGAAACGCCGGGCTCGTTCCACCGCACCTGCGCGACGGCCACTACGCGGGGGCGGCCAAGCTCGGCAACGCCGTCGGCTACCGATATCCCCACGACCACCCGGACGGGGTACTGGCGCAGCAGTATCCGCCCGACGAGCTCGTCGGCGTCGACTACTACCAGCCCACCACCCACGGCGGCGAGCGTGACATCGCGGGGCGCGTGGACAAACTGCGGGCCATCGTCCGCGGCACGAACCGTCAGGGTGGCCGGTTAAGCTGAATGTTGCCGAACCGCCGGGTGTGCCCAGCCACCCGGCGACCGTAGTTGCCCTCGAGACAGACAATAAGGATCACTGACGTGCAGACCCACGAGATTCGCCGGCGCTTCCTCGACCATTTCGTCAAGGCGGCCCACACCGAGGTACCCAGCGCCTCGCTGATTCTCGACGATCCGAACCTGCTGTTCGTCAACGCCGGAATGGTGCAGTTCGTGCCGTTCTTCCTCGGCCAGCAGACGCCGCCGTACCCGAGGGCGACCAGTGTCCAGAAGTGTGTGCGCACCCTCGATATCGAGAATGTGGGCATCACCACACGGCACAACACGTTCTTCCAGATGGCCGGCAACTTCTCCTTCGGCGACTACTTCAAGCGCGACGCGATCAAGCACGCGTGGTCGCTGCTGACCTCCGGCGTCGACGACGGCGGCTACGGGTTCGACCCGGAGCGGATCTGGGTGACGGTCTACCTCGACGACGACGAGGCCCGCGACATCTGGCGCGACGAGGTCGGCGTTCCCGAGAGCCGGATCCAGCGCCGCGGCATGGCCGACAACTACTGGTCCATGGGCATCCCCGGGCCCTGCGGCCCGTGCTCGGAGATCTACTTCGACCGCGGCCCCGAATTCGGTGCGGAAGGCGGCCCCGAGGCCGACGAGGACCGCTACATCGAGATCTGGAATCTCGTGTTCATGCAGAACGAGCGCGGTCTCGGCATCAGCAAGGACAACTTCGAGATCCTCGGGCCGCTGCCGAAGCAGAACATCGACACCGGCATGGGCGTCGAGCGCGTCGCATTCCTGCTCCAGGGCGTCGACAACGTGTACGAGACGGATCTCGTGCGCCCGGTCATCGCGAAGGCCGAGGAACTGTCGGGCCGCAAGTACGGCGCCGACCACGACGACGACGTGCGGTTCCGGGTGATCGCCGACCACGCGCGCACCGCCGCGATGCTCATCGCCGACGGCGTGAACCCCGGCAACGACGGCCGCGGCTACGTCCTGCGCCGCCTGCTGCGGCGCATCGTCCGCTCAGCGAAGCTGCTCGGCGCCGACAAGCCCAGCATGCGGGAGTTCATCACCGTCGTCCGCGACACGATGGCGCCGTCGTACCCGGTCCTCGACACCGACTTCGGCCGCATCGAAACGGTCGCAGTGGGGGAGGAGACCGCGTTCCTGAAGACCCTCACGTCCGGTTCCAAGCTGTTCGAAGGCGCCGCCGAATCGGTGAAGGCGTCCGGCAAGTCGACGATCGGCGGCGAACAGGCGTTCGCGCTGCACGACACGTACGGCTTCCCGATCGACCTGACCCTGGAGATGGCGGCCGAGGCCGGTCTGACCGTCGACGAGGAGGGTTTCCGCGCGCTGATGGCCGAACAGCGGCAGCGCGCGAAGGACGACGCCCAGGCGCGCAAGCACGCGCACGCCGACCTCACCGTCTACAAGGAACTCCTCGACCGCGGACCCACCGAGTTCACCGGATTCCACGAATTGGTTTCCGAGGCACACGTTCTCGCGCTGATCTCGCAGGGGCAGCGCGTCCCCGTCGCGACGGTCGGCCAGGACGTCGAGGTCATCCTCGACCGCAGCCCCCTGTACGCGGAGGCGGGCGGCCAGATCGCCGACCTCGGCACCCTGACCGGTCCGGGGCTGCGGGTGAAGGTCAACGACGTCCAGAAGATCGCCAAGAAGCTGTGGGTCCACAAGGTGACCGTGCAGGAGGGGCAGATCACCGAGGGTGACGTCGTGCTCGCGCAGGTCGACGCCGCGTGGCGCAAGGGCGCCACGCAGGGGCACTCCGGCACGCACATGGTGCACGCCGCGCTGCGACAGGTGCTCGGCCCCAACGCCGTTCAGGCCGGCTCGCTGAACAAGCCGGGCTACCTGCGGTTCGACTTCTCCTGGCAGGGTGCGCTGACTGAAGCGCAGAAGCAGGACATCGAGGTCGTCGCGAACGAGGCGGTGGCCGCCGACTACTCCGTGAACACGTTCGTCACCGACCTCGACAAGGCGAAGTCGATGGGCGCGATGGCGTTGTTCGGCGAGAACTACGGCGACGAGGTGCGGGTCGTCGAGATCGGCGGACCGTTCTCGATGGAGCTGTGTGGTGGAACTCACGTGGGCAGCTCCTCGCAGATCGGCAACGTCACGCTGCTCGGTGAGCAGTCAGTCGGCTCCGGCGTGCGTCGCGTCGAGGCCTACGTCGGGCTCGACTCGTACCGCTACCTGGCCAAGGAACGGGCCCTGCTCGCCGGGCTGTCGTCGTCGCTGAAGGTGCCCTCGGAAGAGGTGCCCGCCCGCGTCGAGGCACTGGTGGAGCGACTTCGGGTGGCGGAGAAGGAACTCGAACAGACCCGCGCGCAGGCGGTTCTCGCCTCGGCGGGCACCTTCGTCGACAAGGCCCAGCGGGTCGGGCCGGTGCTGCTGGTCGCGGATTCCGCCCCGGCCGGTGTCGGCGGCAACGACCTGCGCGGGCTCGTCACGGATATCCGCGGCCGATTCGGCACCCAGCCCGCCGTCGTCGTGCTGCTCGGTGACGTCGACGGCAAGGTGCCGTTCGTGGTGGCCGTGAGCAAGGCCGCGCAGGAACTCGGCCTGTCGGCCGGCGACCTCGTGAAGGAATTCGGTCCGAAGATCGGCGGCCGCGGCGGCGGAAAGGCCGACATGGCACAGGGTTCCGGTTCGGACACCAGCGGAATCGCGGCCGCTCTCGACGCGGTCCGGGGACAAGTCGCGGACAAGGTGGGGAGCCAGTAGCGGTGGATCACGCGGAACAGGGTCCGGATCGACCGGGAGTCGACGACCCTGGGCGTGGTCGGCGTATCGGCATCGATGTGGGCAGCGTCCGCATCGGTGTCGCGTCGAGCGACCCCGACGGGATCCTCGCCACCCCGGTGGAGACGGTGCCCCGGTCCAAGGAACGCGGGCCCGACGCGCCGGATATCCGGCGCATTGCCGACATTGTCGAGGAATACGAGGCGGTGGAGGTTATCGTCGGTCTGCCGCAGACCCTGCGGGGTGAACGGGGAAAAGCCGCCTCGATCGCTACTGTGTTCGCGAAGCGATTACGAAGGAAGGTCGACCCGATACCGGTGCGGATGGCGGACGAACGTCTGACGACGGTCACTGCCGCGCGGGCGCTTCGCGAGAGCGGTGTCAGTGCGAGGGGCCAGCGTCCTGTGATCGACCAGGCTGCGGCGGTGGCGATCTTGCAGGGATGGTTGGACGAGCGGAGCAGGTCGGTGAATGCAGGGGATTCAGGTGGGGACGTGCAGCTACCGGAGGCAGGCCAGTGAGCAATCACCGCCGCCCCGCAGGTGAGCGACCCGACTTCCAGTACATCCCCCGCGAACCCCGACGGCACCGCTACCTCGACGGGGACGACGACGAGGTCGACTACACGCCACCCCCCGACGACGACCTCGTCACCACCGGCCGCCACGCCGTCGTGTACGACGAGCCACACTTCGACGAGCCGCACTACGAGGAACCGCACCTCGAGGAACCGCAGCGCCACGAACCGCACCGCCCGCACCGCGAGCACGTGGAGCCGCGATATGAGCAGCGGTACGAGCAGCCCTACGACCCCGAGTCCGTGTACGAGGACGGATACGGTCCCCGCTCCTACGGCGACGCCCTCTCCTACCGGGAGACGCCGGCCGACGACCACCCGTATGTGGACGACCACGTCGACGAGCCGGACGAGGCCCACACGTACCCCGACGACGGCTACGACCGCCCGCACGACGAACCCGACGTCGCGTTCGCGGAGGCCGAGACGCAGATCATCTCGGCGATTTCCGAGGAGATCCCACCCTCGGCGACTCCGGAGGAGTTCCCACCGACCCGCGCCGCTGCTCGCACGCAGGCCCGCAGCCGCAAACAAGCCAGGGGACGCGCACGCCGGGGCAAGGTGTTCGGCGTCCTCGCCGCCGCGGCGGTCCTCATCGTGCTGGTCGGTGTCGTGTTCGTCGGCGGCAAGTTGTTCTTCGGCGGGTCCGACGCGCCCGCGGACTACGCAGGCCCCGGCGGTCCCGAAGTGGTCGTGCAGGTCCATCCGGGCGATACCGCGGAGGAGATCGCCACCACCCTGGCGGACCGCGACGTCGTCGCCAGCGGATCGGCGTTCTTCAACGCCGCAGTCCAGAGCAACGCCATGAACTCGGTGCAACCCGGTTTCTACAGCCTCTCCACCCAGATTCCGGCGGACGACGCCGTGCAGGAACTGGTCGACCCGGCCTCCCGCGTCGGGCAGATGATCATCTCCGAGGGCAGGCAACTCCACGACACGACCGACGTGCAGACCGGCGCCAAGAAGAAGGGGATCTACACGCTGATCTCCGAGGCCAGCTGCCTGGGTGACGCCGGTCAGCAGAAGTGCATCAGCTACGACGACCTCAACGCCGCCGGCGCGGGCGACCTGTCCGCGCTGGGTGTGCCCGACTGGGCGAAGGACTCGGTCGCGGGTGTCCCGGACCGGGATCGCCAGCTCGAGGGACTGATCGCCGCGGGCAGTTGGGATTTCGATCCGACGGCGGGTCCCGCCGCCATTCTGCAGAAGCTCGTGTCCGAGAGTTCCGCGAGCTACGAGAAGACCGGGATCCTCACCGCGGGCAACCAGGTCGGTCTCACCCCGTACAAGATGCTGGTCGCGGCGTCGCTGGTGGAACGCGAGGCGATGCCCGACGACTTCTCGAAGGTCGCGCGCGTCATCCTGAACCGGCTCGCCGTCAACCAGGCGCTGCAATTCGATTCCACGGTCAACTACGCGCTGGACACCACCGAACTGGCCACCACCGACGCCGACCGCGCGCAGGTGACCCCCTGGAACACGTACGCCAGCCCCGGCCTGCCCGCGACGCCGATCTCGTCGCCGAGCATCGGGGCGCTCCAGGCGGTCGAACAACCGGCGCCCGGCGACTGGATCTACTTCGTGACGGTCGATTCGAAGGGCACGACACTCTTCACGAAGAGCTACGACGAACACCTGGCCAACATCGACCAGGCTCTGAACAACGGGATTCTCAACAGTGGACGATGAGTTGGTGACCGCACGCAAAGCTGCGGTGCTGGGCAGCCCGATCGCGCATTCGCGATCACCGCAACTGCACCTCGCGGCGTACCGGGCGCTCGGTCTCACCGGGTGGACGTACGACCGCATCGAGTGCGACGGGGAGCGACTCCCCGGGCTGGTGTCCGGGCTCGGCCCGGAATGGGTCGGTCTGTCCGTCACGATGCCGGGCAAGATCGCCGCGCTCGAGTTCGCGTCCGAGCGCACCGACCGGGCCGTGGCGATCGGCTCCGCGAACACCCTCGTGCGCATCGAGGGCGGCTGGCGTGCCGACTGCACCGACGTGGACGGGGTCAGCGGCGCGCTCACCGCGGGCGGCGTCGGTGCCGTCGCGGGCGCCGAGGCGGTCGTCGTCGGCGCCGGGGGAACGGCCAGGCCTGCGCTCGTCGCGCTCGCCGACCTGGGCGTGAAATCGGTGACCGTGGTGGCCCGCGACGCGGGTCGCGCGGCGGGTGCGCTGGGGTGCGCGGAATCGGTGGGGCTCGAGGTCCGGTTGCTCGGCTTCGACAGCCCCGAACTCGGTGCCCGGTGCGCCGCGGCCGCCGCACTCGTCAGCACCGTTCCGTCCGCCGCGATCACCGACTACGCGGACGTTCTCGGCCGGGCGCCGTTCGTGCTCGACGCGATCTACGACCCGTGGCCGACCCCACTGGCGGCCGCGGTCGAGGTGGCCGGGGGAACGGTCGTCGGCGGTCTGTCGATGCTCCTGCACCAGGCGTTCGGGCAAGTCGAGCAGTTTACCGGCCGCCCGGCGCCGCGCGAGGCGATGGCGGCCGCTCTGGGCTAGTTGTCCACAGGCCCGGCCGCCATCCACAGGGCGATCGTTCCCGCAGGTCGCCGCGAGGGGTCCGGGTGTCCGGTCCCGCACGCTGGTCGGCATGTGGTGGCTGATCGTGACGAGTGTGGTGGCCGGTGCGGCTGTGGGACGGTGTGCGCGCCTCACCGCGGGCCGGTTCGTGGGTCCGGTGCCGCCGGGCTGGTGCGAGGCGGTGTGCGCGGTCGGCGTCGCCGCCGCGGTCTGGGCCGACGCCGGCCGCAACCCGGTGTGGATACTGCCGGGTGCGCTCGCCTTCTGGTGGTGGTGTGTGAGTCTCGCCGCCACCGACCTGTGCGCCCGGAGGCTGCCGAACCTGCTGACGCTGCCTGGGTTCCTGGTGATCGTCGGCATCGGTGTCGCGACCGGCGCCGCGTCCGCCGCCGTGATCGGCGGACTCCTGCTGGCGGCGGCCTATCTCGCCCTCTACCTGGGAGCGCCCGGTGCGATCGGCGCGGGCGACGTGAAACTTGCGCTCGGCGTCGGCGCGGCCGCCGGGCTGGCCGGGGGAGAGGCCTGGGTGTTCGCGGCCGCGCTCGCGCCGGCACTGACCGCAGTGGCGGGCTGCGTCGTCCTCGCCGTCCGGCGCTCGCCGCCGCCGCTCCCACACGGACCCGCCATGTGTGCCGCGACGCTGGTGGCGTTGTTCGCCGGGCACCTCACCTGACCGAGTCCGCACCCCGCGCGCGCCCCGAGAGGACCACCGTCACTGCCGGACGCGGCGACATGGAAGGATATTGGCGTGCTGCGCTGGATAACTGCCGGAGAATCCCATGGTCCCGCCCTCGTCGCGATGCTCGAGGGGATGGTCGCGGGCGTCGAAGTGACGTCCGAGGACATTTCGACCCAACTCGCGCGACGCCGCCTCGGCTACGGCCGCGGTGCGCGGATGAAGTTCGAGGCCGACAAGGTCACCATCGTCGGTGGTGTCCGACACGGCCGGACGCTCGGCGGCCCGATCGCTGTCGAGGTGGGCAACACCGAGTGGCCCAAGTGGGAAACCATCATGTCCGCGGACCCGGTGGACGCAGACCTGCTCGCCGACCAGGCGCGGAACGCGCCGCTCACCCGTCCGCGCCCCGGTCACGCCGACTACTCGGGCATGCTCAAGTACGGGTTCGACGACGCGCGCCCCGTTCTCGAACGCGCGAGTGCGCGTGAGACGGCGGCCCGGGTCGCGGCCGCGACGTTCGCCCGGGGTTTCCTGCGCCAGGTGTTCGGCGTGGAGGTGCTGTCACACGTGATCTCGATCGGCGCGTCCGACCCGTACGTCGGCCCCGAACCCACCGCATCGGACCTGGCGGCGATCGACGCCAGCCCGGTCCGCGCGTTCGACAAGGCCGCCGAGGAATCGATGATCGCCGAGATCGAGGCCGCCAAGCGTGACGGCGACACCCTCGGCGGTGTCGTCGAGGTCGTCATCCACGGTCTCCCCGTGGGTCTCGGATCGTTCATCAGCGGCGCGGACCGCCTCGACGCCCGCCTCGCGTCCGCCCTGATGGGAATCCAGGCCATCAAGGGCGTCGAGGTCGGCGACGGCTTCGAGACCGCGCGCCGCCGCGGCAGCCAGGCGCACGACGAGATGCGGCCCGGCCCGGACGGAATTCTGCGTTCGACCAACCGCGCCGGCGGTCTCGAGGGTGGCATGACCAACGGCGAGGCGCTCCGCGTGCGCGCGGCGATGAAGCCGATCTCGACGGTTCCGCGCGCGCTCGCCACCGTCGACATGTCGACCGGTGAGGAAGCCGTGGCCATCCACCAGCGGTCCGACGTGTGCGCGGTGCCTGCCGCCGGTGTCGTGGCCGAGGCGATGGTGGCGTTGGTCGTCGCCCAGGCCGCGCTCGAGAAGTTCGGCGGCGACTCGGTGGCCGAGACGGCCGCCAACTACGAGCGTTACGCGTCGGGTGTCGCAGCCCGGCTCGCGCGATGACCAGCCCGTCTGCCGTCGCGCCGGGGCGGTGACGGGTGATGGCACCGAAAGCCGTGCTCGTCGGTCCGCCGGGAGCAGGTAAGTCCACGATCGGGCGTCGCCTCGCGCAGGCGCTGGACCTGTCGTTGTTCGACACCGACGTGGCCGTCGAGGAAGAGGCGGGACGCACGATCGCCGAGATCTTCGTCCAGGAGGGTGAACCCGCCTTCCGGGCCCTCGAGGAAGAGATCGTGCGGAAGGCCATCGAGAGTCACGAGGGGATCGTCTCGCTCGGTGGTGGGTCCATCCTCTCCGAGCGCACCCGCGAGTTGTTGAAGGGCCAGACGGTGATCTACCTCGAGATCAGCGTGGCCGAGGGGCTCAAGCGCACGGGAACCAACACGGCGCGCCCGCTCCTCGCCGGTGGCGACCCCCGCCAGAAGTACACCGAGTTGATGCGCAAGCGCCGACCGCTGTACCGGGAGGTGGCGTCCATCCGGATACGCACGGACGGGCGGAGTCCCGCCCGCGTGGTGCAGCAGCTGGTGGCGAAACTCGCCGAGTGATCGGCGACCCCGGCGGAGTCGCGGAGTGATGGGCGACCCGGCGGAACAGAGACATCCGAGAACCTCGGACAAGACGGAGCGGAGCAGCAGACAGTGACCGAACCGGTACGCGTACAGGTCCAGACGGCGAACCCCTACCCGGTCATCATCGGGCGCGGATTGCTCGGCGAGCTGGTGGACGAACTCGCCGGCACGAGGACGGTGGCGATCTTCCACCAGCCGCCGCTGGCGGAGACGGCGGAGGCGGTGCGCGCGGCGCTCGCCGAGAAGGGGATCGATGCGCACCGCATCGAGATTCCGGACGCGGAGGACGGCAAGGATCTGGCCGTCGCCGGGTTCTGCTGGGAGGTCCTCGGCCGGATCGGCCTGACCCGCAGCGACGCGGTCGTCAGTCTGGGCGGCGGCGCGGCCACCGACCTGGCCGGGTTCGTTGCGGCCACGTGGATGCGCGGGGTGCGCGTGATCCACGTGCCCACGACGCTGCTCGCGATGGTGGATGCCGCGGTCGGCGGAAAGACCGGCATCAACACCGAGGCCGGCAAGAACCTGGTGGGCTCGTTCCACGAGCCGTCGGCGGTGCTGATCGACCTGGCGACGCTCGAGACGGTGCCCCGCAACGAGATCGTCGCGGGCATGGCGGAGGTCGTGAAGACCGGATTCATCGCCGACCCCGTGATCCTGGAGCTCATCGAGAAGGACCCCGAGGCCGCGCTGGACCCCACGGGAACCGTTCTGCCCGAACTGATCCGGCGGTCCGTGGAGGTCAAGGCCAAGGTCGTGGCCGCGGACCTGCGCGAGTCGGATCTGCGGGAGATCCTCAACTACGGGCACACGCTCGGGCACGCGATCGAGCGGCGTGAACGCTACCGCTGGCGTCACGGTGCGGCGGTCGCCGTCGGGCTCGTCTTCGCGGCCGAGCTGGGACGGCTGGCGGGACGTCTGGACGATGCGACGGCGGACCGGCACCGCACCATCCTGGAACTGGTGGGGCTGCCCACCACGTACGACGCGGACGCATTCGGCCAGCTGGTCGAGGGAATGCAGACGGACAAGAAGAACCGGGCCGGCGTGCTGCGGTTCGTCGTGCTCGACGGGCTCGCGAAGCCCGGACGGCTCGAGGGCCCGGACCCGTCTCTGCTCGTCGCCGCGTACTCCGCGGTGGCCCGCGAGGCGACGCCGGGCGCCGGCGGCGCCGTTCTCCTGTGACGTAACCTCCTGTGACGTAGCGCGAAGAAGCAAGGACGCGGCGGTGTGAGCGAGTGCGCTCACACCGCCGCGCCGTCTGTCGGTGTGTCGTCGGTCGGGTATCGGAGAGCCGAACGGCTGCTACTCGCCGCGGCGCGGGTCGTCCGTGGTCCGCTTCCCGAGGTCGACCGGGTCCTGCCAGGTGGTGTCCCCGCCCCGCGGCTGATCGAGGTCCGATGTGTCCTCGCGGTAGTTGTGCACCGGTTCGAACACCGCGGTGTCGGCGTCGGAACCGGCGTACCCGGTGTCCGGGGTCTGCTCGTACGCCTGGCCGGGGTAGTTCTGTCCGTACCCGTCGTCGTCGGCGACGGCTGCGGCTGCGGTTCCCCCCGCTGCGGCTCCTGCGGCCACTCCGGCGCCGTGCGCCGCCGGCCGGCGTTCGCCGCGGTCCTTCACCGTCTTCCTGGAGTCCCGGCCGACGAAGAACCGGCCGAGGAACACGGCGAGCATGGCAGGCACGAAGATCAGCAGGACCGTGAATGCGGCCCCGGACGTGATCTCGAAGAAGAACGAGTTCTGGGTGACGTTGAGGTTCGGCACCAGGTTGGCCAGCCAGCTCCCCACACCCGCGACGACTCCGCCGAGCAGGGCCGCCTTCAGCCACAGCATCGTCAGGTCGGCGCCGTCCTCCGGATCGGGGTTCCGGCGACGGTCCCGGATGCCGTCGATGCCGGCCCAGATCAGTGCCACGAACACGACGATCAGCAGTGCGAGCCATCTCAGAGCGGAACCCTGAAGCGGCCACTGTGTGATCGACACACCGAGGATCACACGAACGAAAACATGTATCAGGGCCATGCCGAGGCCGCGTACCACCCACGCATTCATGGGCACAGCGTAACGAGCGTGTTTTCGCCCGTGTGGCCTAACCCACACGGGGGCTGTCTGGAACCTGTTCTCGCCGCTGCACCGGTGCCGTCGATCCGCGCCCTCCCGGCGGCGGATTGCCGGTACGTTTGACGACATGCCTGCTGATCATGGTTCGCGGCGCGCGGCGCTGCGCGCGGCCCTCGCCGCCCGGGATCTCGACGCACTTCTGGTGACGAATCTGGTGAACATCCGGTATCTCACCGGGTTCACCGGCTCCAACGCCGCGCTGCTCGTGCACGCGTCGGACGCGGAGGGCGCCGAGGAGCGCACGGTCATCTGCACCGACGGCCGCTACCTCACGCAGGTCGGAGAACAGGTTCCCGATCTGCGGGCCGAGATCGCCCGCGCCAGCGCCGCCCACCTCATCGAATCGGTGAGGCGGCAGAGCCCCTCGTCGCTGGCGTTCGAGAGTCATGTCGTCACCGTGGACGAGTTCGCCGCCTGGTCGGTGCTCGCGCCGGACGCGCGGCTCGACCCCGTTCCGGGTCTCGTCGAGGAACTGCGGATGGTGAAGGACGACTTCGAGGTCGGACTGCTGCGCGCGGCGTGCGCGGCCGCCGACTCCGCGCTCGCCGAGCTGATCGAGCGCGGTGGTCTCCGCCCAGGGCGCACCGAGAAGGAGGTCGGCCGGGAACTCGAGGCGCTGATGCTCGCGCACGGCGCCGACGGCATCTCGTTCGAGACCATCGTCGCGGCCGGCGCCCACTCGGCGATCCCGCACCACCGCCCGACCGAGGCGGTGCTCGGCAGCGGCGACTTCGTCAAGCTGGACTTCGGGGCGGAGATCGGCGGTTACCACTCGGACATGACCAGAACGTACGTCCTGGGGCAGGCCGCGGACTGGCAACGCGACGTGTATGCGCTGGTCGCGCGGTCGCAGGAGGCCGGGCGGGACGCGCTGCGCCCGGGAGCGGAGGTGTCCGCGGTGGACGCCGCCGCCCGCCGGGTCATCGACGACGCCGGCTACGGGGAGCTGTTCCTGCACGGGCTCGGACACGGCGTCGGCCTGGAGATCCACGAAGCTCCGGGAATCGGCAAGCTGGGCACCGGTACACTTCTGGACGGTGCGGCGGTGACCGTCGAGCCGGGCGTGTACTTCTCCGGGCGCGGAGGCGTGCGGATCGAGGACACGCTCGTGGTTCGTGAGCAGGGACCGGAACTGCTCACACTCACCACCAAAGACCTGACTGTCGTGTAGACGGTTTCGACCTTATCGAGGAGACGCGAAGCAAGTGGCTTCCACCAGTGATTTCAAGAACGGCCTGGTCCTGCAGATCGAAGGCCAGCTGTGGACGATTACCGAGTTCCAGCACGTGAAGCCCGGTAAGGGTCCCGCGTTCGTGCGCACCAAGTTGAAGAACGTGCTCTCGGGCAAGGTCGTCGACAAGACGTTCAACGCCGGCGTCAAGGTGGACACGGCCACGGTCGACCGCCGTGACATGACGTACCTGTACCACGACGGCACCGACTACATCTTCATGGACGGCGACACCTACGACCAGATCTCGATCAGCGAGGCCACCGTCGGCGACGGCGCCCGCTTCATGCTCGAGAACATGGCCGTGCAGGTCGCGACGCACGAGGACGTTCCGCTGTTCGTGGAACTGCCCGTCACCGTCGAACTGGTGGTCCAGCACACCGATCCCGGCCTGCAGGGCGACCGCTCCACCGGCGGCACCAAGCCCGCCACCCTCGAGACCGGAGCCGAGATCAACGTTCCGCTGTTCATCAACACCGGTGACAAGCTGAAGGTCGACTCCCGCGACGGCAACTACCTCGGGCGTGTGAATTCCTGAGTGTCCGGTACGCATAAGAAACTCGGCGCACGGCACAAGGCCCGCAAACGCGCCGTCGATTTCCTCTTCGAGGCCGAGGCGCGAGATCTCGATCCGGTCGATCTCGCGACCGAGCGCGCGGAATTGTCCGGCAAGGACGATGCGGTGGCACCGGTCGCCCCGTACACCGTCACCGTGGTGACGGGTGTCGCGGAGAACCTGGACCGTCTCGACGAGGTGATCTCGTCCCACCTGCAGGACTGGACGCTGGAGCGGCTTCCCGCCGTCGACCGCGCCATCCTGCGGATCGCCGTGTGGGAGCTGTTCCACGCCACCGACGTGCCTCCGGTCGTGGCCGTGGACGAGGCGGTGGAGCTCGCCAAGCAGCTCTCCACCGACGAGTCGCCGGGTTTCGTCAACGGCATCCTCGGTCAGGTCGTGCTGGTGGCCCCGCAGGTGCGGTCGGCTGCGGCCGCGACGTCGCGCCGCGCCGAGACCGCCGACGGCGAGTCGAACGACGCCCGCTCGTAAGTTCGTGTCCCGCTGCGGGCCCGCGTCGGCGGGTCCGCAGGTCAGGGGTCCGGGCCTGGCGCAGTCGACGCGCTGATAAGCTGTCCGCGTCAGGCATCCTTTAACGATCCGTCCAGTGAGGCGGAGAAGGAGGTCGTTGTATGCGCGTGCCCGAAGGGTCTCGCCCCGCCGGGGAACCGGCGGATTCAACACCAGAAGAGTCCCCGTCCGTCGAACCCGCACGAGAGCTGCTGTCCGCAGCCGATGTGGGACGGACCATTGCGCGAATCGCGCACCAGATCATCGAGAAGACCGCGATCGACGCCGCGGACGGTGAAGCGCCGCGTGTCGTTCTGATCGGCATCCCGACCCGGGGCACGACGCTCGCCGCGCGGCTCGCCGGGAAGGTCGAAGAATTCTCCGGGGTGCGCCCACCGGTCGGCTCCCTCGACATCACCCTGTACCGCGACGATCTGCGGACCAAACCGCACCGGCCCCTCGAACGCACCTCGGTGCCCGAGGGCGGCGTCGACAACACCCTGGTCGTCCTCGTCGACGACGTGCTGTTCTCCGGCCGCACCGTCCGCTCGGCGCTCGACGCCCTCCGCGACCTCGGTCGGCCCCGTGCCGTCCAGCTGGCCGTCCTCGTCGACCGCGGGCACCGTGAACTGCCGCTGCGCGCCGACTACGTGGGCAAGAACGTGCCCACCGCCCGCACCGAGGACGTCAAGGTGCTCCTGAGCGAACACGACGGCCGCGACGCGGTCATGATCTCCGGGGGGAAGAGCTAAGTGAAGCACCTGTTGTCGATCGCGGACCTGACACGGGAATCGGCCGTCGAACTTCTCGACGAGGCCGAACGCTTCGAACAGGCCCTCCTCGGGCGTGAGGTGCGGAAGCTCCCGACGCTGCGCGGCCGGACCGTGATGACCGTGTTCTTCGAGAACTCGACCCGCACCCGGGTGTCGTTCGAGGTCGCAGGCAAGTGGATGAGCGCAGACGTCATCAACGTCAGCGCGTCCAGTTCGTCGGTGTCGAAGGGTGAATCGCTCCGGGACACGGCGATGACGTTGCGCGCCGCCGGCGCCGACGCCCTGATCGTGCGGCACCCCGCGTCGGGTGCGGCCCACCAGATCGCGAGCTGGACCGGACGTCAGGACGACGGCGGACCCGCGGTGATCAATGCGGGCGACGGCACGCACGAACACCCCACCCAGGCGCTTCTCGACGCGCTCACACTGCGTCAGCGCCTCGGCGACATCGAGGGCAAGCGCATCGCCATCGTCGGCGACATCCTCCACAGCCGGGTCGCGCGGTCGAACGCGCTGCTGCTGTCGATGCTCGGCGCCGAGGTCGTCCTCGTCGCGCCGCCCACGCTGCTCCCGGTCGGTGTGTCGTCGTGGCCGGTGTCGGTGGCGCATTCCCTCGACGCGGAGCTGCCCGGTCTCGACGCCGTCCTCATGCTGCGGGTGCAGGCGGAACGGATGAACGGCGGGTTCTTCCCGTCCCAGCGGGAGTACTCGATCAATTACGGCCTGTCGGAGAAGCGGCTCGCGCTGCTTCCCGAGCACGCGGTGGTGCTGCACCCCGGTCCGATGCTGCGCGGCATGGAAATCGCCTCGGCGGTGGCTGATTCGTCGAGAACCGCCGTGCTGCAGCAGGTGACCAACGGTGTGCACATGCGGATGGCGGTGCTGTTCCGGCTGCTGGTCGGGGCGGAGGAAGTTGCGGGATGAGTGACAGTGCAGTGACAGGAGAGACAGTGCTCATCAAGAACGTGTTGCTGTACGGCGAGGGCGAGCCCACCGACGTTCTGCTCGGTGACGGCGTCATCGCCGCGATCGGAGCGGACGCGGGCAAGGACGCCACGCCCGACGCCGAGGTGATCGACGCGGCGGGGCAGATCCTGCTCCCCGGTTTCGTCGATCTGCACACGCACCTGCGGGAACCCGGCCGCGAGGACACCGAGACCATCGATTCCGGTTCGGCCGCCGCCGCGCTCGGCGGGTACACCGCGGTGTTCGCGATGGCCAACACCAGCCCGGTGGCCGACTCGGTGGTCGTCACCGACCACGTGTGGCGCCGCGGCCGGGAGGTCGGGCTCGTCGACGTGCACCCCGTCGGCGCCGTCACCGTGGGGCTCGAGGGCAAGCAGCTCGCCGAGATGGCCACGATGGCGTCGGGGGCCGGCCGGGTGCGGATGTTCTCGGACGACGGCCACTGCGTCTACGACCCGCTGATCATGCGCCGGGCCCTTGAGTACTCGAGCTCGCTCGGAGTGCTCATCGCGCAGCACGCGGAGGAGCCGCGACTGACCGTCGGGGCGATCGCGCACGAAGGACCCACCGCCGCCCGGCTCGGGCTGGCGGGGTGGCCGCGCGCCGCCGAGGAGTCGATCGTCGCCCGTGACGCACTGCTCGCCCGCGACGCCGGGGCGCGGGTGCACATCTGCCACGCCTCCACCGCCGGCACCGTCGAACTGATGAAGTGGGCACGCGGGCAAGGTATTTCGATCACCGCCGAGGTCACCCCGCATCACCTGCTGCTCGACGACTCGCGGCTCGAGACGTACGACGCCGTCAACAAGGTGAACCCGCCCCTGCGGGAGGCGAGCGACGTCGCCGCGCTCCGGGCCGGACTGGCCGAGGGGACCATCGACTGCGTCGCGACCGACCACGCGCCGCACGCCGAGCAGGACAAGTGCTGCGAGTTCGCGGCCGCCCGCCCCGGAATGCTGGGGCTCGAGACCGCGCTGTCGATCGTCGTGCAGACGATGGTCCGCACGGGGCTGCTCGACTGGCGCGGCGTTGCCAAGGTGATGAGTGAGCGCCCGGCCGAGATCGTCGGACTCGACGACCAGGGTCGCCCGCTCGAGGTGGGCGAGCCCGCCAACCTCGTGCTGATCGATCCGGACGCCGAATGGACGGTCCACGGCCCCGATCTCGCCAGCGTCGCCCACAACACGCCCTACGAGTCGATGACCCTTCCGGCCCGGGTGACGACGACGATCCTGCGCGGCCGGATCACCGCGAGCGACGGCCAGGCCCGCGTCCGGGTGCGAAACGGCAGGGGATGACGGTGGAGAGAATTCTGTGGGTAGTCGGCCTCGTCGCGTTCTGGGCGCTGGCCATCTTCCTCATGTACGTCGGCTGGCGCGGTCGCGCCCGGCGGCAGGCCGACCGGGTCGGGCAGCTTCCCGGCGTGCCCGCGCACCTCGGCGCGCAGACGATCGCCCCGGCCACCGGACTGTACGTGGGCAGCACCCTCGCCCCCAGCTGGCAGGACCGGATCGCGGTCGGTGACCTCGGCTTCCGGGCGACGGGTGAGATCTCCCGCTACGAAACCGGGATCCTGCTCGAACGGGACGGGGCGTCGGCGATCTGGATACCGCAGGACGCGGTCCGCGCCGTGCGCACCGAACGCGGCCTCGCGGGCAAGGTCATGAGCAAGGACGGCGTCCTGGTGATCCGGTGGGAGCTGCCGACCGGCACCGAGATCGACACCGGATTCCGCAGCGACGACAAGTCCGTGTACCCCGCCTGGGTGGGCGCAGGGAAGCCGGACGGCAAGACAGACAGTGAAGATTCAGCGAATGCGGCGAGCTCTGGTGAGGTCGAGCAGAACGGAGAGAACGCATGAGCGGCTACGACACCGACTCTGCAGTACTGGTCCTCGAGGACGGACGGGTATTCCGGGGCACCACTTTCGGTGCCGTCGGTCAGACGCTCGGTGAGGCCGTCTTCAGCACCGGCATGACCGGGTACCAGGAGACGCTCACCGACCCCAGCTACCACCGCCAGATCGTCGTGGCCACCGCGCCGCAGATCGGCAACACCGGGTGGAACGACGAGGACGACGAGTCCGTCGGGCCGACCGGCAGCAGCGCCGAGGCGAAGATCTGGGTCGCCGGGTACGTCGTCCGCGACCCCGCCCGCCGCACCTCCAGCTGGCGCGCCACCGGATCCCTGCAGGACGAGCTCGTCAAGCAGGGAGTCGTCGGGATCGCCGGCATCGACACCCGGGCCCTGGTCCGCCACCTGCGCACCCGGGGCTCCATGCGCGCCGGCGTGTTCTCCGGCGACGCCCTCGCCGACACCGACGTGCTGCTCGAGCGGGTGAAGGGCCAGCCGTCGATGCTCGGCGCGGACCTGGCCGGCGAGGTCAGCACCACCAGCGGGTACGTCGTCGAGCCGACCGGGGGAGACGCGCGCTTCACGGTCGCGGCCATCGACCTCGGCATCAAGACCAACACCCCGCGCATGTTCGCCGAGCGCGGCATCCGGGTGCACGTGCTCCCGTCCGACGCCACGCTCGCGCAGATCCTGGACCTGAAGGCCGACGGCGTCTTCCTCTCCAACGGTCCCGGCGACCCGGCGACCGCCGACGGCGCCGTGCACCTGACGAAGGAAGTCATCGGGCAGGGTCTGCCCCTGTTCGGCATCTGTTTCGGCAACCAGATTCTCGGGCGCGCACTCGGTCTCGGCACGTACAAGATGAAGTTCGGTCACCGGGGCATCAACATCCCGGTCGTCGAACACGAGACGGGACGCATCGCGATCACCGCACAGAACCACGGGTTCGCGCTGGAGGGGGAGGCCGGACAGGAGTTCGACACCCCGTTCGGCAAGGCCGTCGTCAGCCACACCTGCGCCAACGACGGCGCCGTCGAGGGAGTCCGCCTGCTCGACGGATCGGCCTTCTCGGTGCAGTACCACCCCGAGGCCGCGGCGGGCCCGCACGACGCCGCGTACCTGTTCGACCGCTTCACCAGCCTGCTCGAGGGAGTCAAGAACTAATGCCACGCCGTACAGATCTCTCCCACATCCTGGTGATCGGCTCCGGGCCGATCGTCATCGGCCAGGCCTGTGAGTTCGATTACTCCGGAACCCAGGCCTGCCGGGTGCTGCGCGAGGAGGGCCTGCGGGTCAGCCTCGTCAACTCCAACCCGGCCACGATCATGACCGACCCCGAATTCGCGGACGCTACGTATGTGGAGCCGATCACCGCCGAGTTCGTCGAGAAGGTGATCGCCCTCGAGGCCGAGAAGGGGCACCCGATCGACGCCGTCCTCGCGACGCTCGGCGGCCAGACGGCCCTGAACACCGCGGTGGCGCTGCACGAGCAGGGCATCCTCGAGAAGTACGACGTCGAGCTGATCGGCGCCGACTTCGACGCCATCCAGCGCGGCGAGGACCGGCAGAAGTTCAAAGACATCGTCGCCAAGGTCGGCGGCGAATCGGCGCGCTCCCGCGTCTGCTACACGATGGACGAGGTCCGCGACACGGTCGCCGAACTGGGCTTCCCCGTCGTCGTGCGGCCGTCGTTCACGATGGGCGGACTCGGCTCCGGCATGGCCTACGACGACGAGGACCTCACGCGGATCGCCGGCGGCGGCCTCGCGGCGTCCCCCACCGCCAACGTGCTGATCGAGGAGTCGATCCTCGGGTGGAAGGAATACGAGCTCGAGCTGATGCGCGACGGCCGCGACAACGTGGTGATCGTGTGCTCGATCGAGAACGTCGACCCGGTCGGTGTGCACACCGGTGACTCGATCACCGTCGCCCCCGCCATGACCCTCACCGACCGCGAGTACCAGGCGATGCGCGATCTCTCGATCGACATCCTCCGCGAGGTCGGCGTCGACACCGGCGGCTGCAACATCCAGTTCGCGATGGACCCTGCCGACGGGCGTCTCGTCGTCATCGAGATGAACCCGCGCGTGTCCCGGTCCAGCGCGCTCGCGTCCAAGGCGACCGGCTTCCCGATCGCGAAGATCGCCGCGAAGCTCGCCATCGGCTACACGCTGGACGAGATCGTCAACGACATCACCAAGGAAACCCCGGCGTGCTTCGAGCCGACCCTCGACTATGTCGTGGTCAAGGCGCCCCGGTTCGCGTTCGAGAAGTTCCCCGGCGCCGACGACACCCTCACCACCACGATGAAGTCGGTCGGTGAGGCCATGTCGATCGGCCGCAACTTCACCGAGGCGTTCGGCAAGGTGCTGCGCTCCCTCGAGACCAAGCGGGCCGGGTACTGGACGGGTCCCGACGTGGAGGCCGACGACCTCGACAGCCTCCTCGCGGAACTGAGCATCCCCCGCGACGGACGCGTGTACGGCCTGGAGAAGGCGTTCGCGCTCGGCGCCACCGTCGAGCAGCTGTTCGACGCCACGAAGATCGACCCCTGGTTCCTCGACCAGATCCTGCAGATCCACGAACTCGGGGACGCGCTGCGCGAGGCGCCCGAGGTGACCGAGCGGGTCCTGCGCCGCGCCAAGCACCATGGCCTGTCGGACCGGCAGATCGCGGCCCTGCGCCCCGAGATCGGCGGCGAGGACGCGGTCCGCGCGCTGCGTGAGCAGTGGGACGTCCACCCCGTTTACAAGACGGTCGACACCTGCGCCGCCGAGTTCGAGGCGAAGACGCCGTACCACTACTCCACGTACGAACTGGACCCGGCGGCCGAGTCCGAGGTGGCCCCGCAGACCGAGCGTCCGAAGGTCCTGATCCTCGGTTCCGGACCGAACCGCATCGGTCAGGGCATCGAGTTCGACTACTCCTGCGTCCACGCCGCCCTGACGCTGTCGGAGGCCGGCTACGAGACCGTGATGGTCAACTGCAACCCGGAGACCGTCTCTACCGACTACGACACGGCCGACCGGCTGTACTTCGAACCGCTCACGTTCGAGGACGTGCTCGAGGTGTACCGGGCGGAGTCGATCTCGGGCACCGTCGCCGGTGTGATCGTGCAGCTCGGCGGTCAGACCCCGCTGGGTCTGGCGAAGCGGCTGAAGGCGGCGGGGGTGCCGATCGTCGGCACCAGCCCCGAGGCGATCGACCTCGCGGAGGACCGCGGCGAGTTCGGGAAGGTGCTGGTCGACGCCGGCCTGCCCGCCCCCAAGTTCGGCACCGCCACCACGTTCGCCGGGGCCCGCGACATCGCGGCCGGCATCGGATACCCGGTGCTGGTGCGGCCGTCGTACGTCCTCGGTGGCCGCGGCATGGAGATCGTGTACGACGAGGCGTCCCTCGAAAGCTACATCTCCCGCGCCACCGAGATCTCCGACGACCGGCCGGTGCTGGTCGACCGCTTCCTGGAAGACGCCATCGAGATCGACGTCGACGCACTCTGCGACGGCACCGAGGTGTACCTCGGCGGCGTGATGGAGCACATCGAGGAGGCCGGTATCCACTCGGGCGACTCGGCCTGTGCGCTGCCGCCGATCACCCTCGGCCGCGCCGACCTCGAGAACGTCCGCCGCTCGACGGAGGCGCTCGCGAAGGGCATCGGCGTGAAGGGCCTGCTCAACGTCCAGTACGCACTCAAGGACGACATCCTGTACGTCCTCGAGGCCAACCCCCGCGCCAGCCGCACCGTGCCGTTCGTGTCGAAGGCGACGGCCGTGCAGCTTGCCAAGGCGTGCGCCCGCGTCATGCTCGGCGAGTCCATCGCCGATCTGCGCGCGAGCGGCGTGCTCCCGGCCACCGGCGACGGCGGCTGGACCCCGGCGGACGCGCCCGTCGCCGTCAAGGAGGCGGTGCTGCCGTTCAACCGGTTCCGCCGCGCCGACGGCACCGGGGTCGACACCCTGCTGAGCCCGGAGATGAAGTCGACCGGCGAGGTCATGGGCATCGACGCCGACTTCGGCACCGCGTTCGCCAAGAGCCAGACGGCCGCGTACGGTTCGCTGCCCACCTCGGGCTCGGTGTTCGTCTCGGTCGCCAACAAGGACAAGCGGTCGCTGATCTTCCCGGTCAAGCGGCTCGCCGACCTCGGCTTCCGGATTCTGGCCACCGAGGGCACCGCGGCGGTCCTCCGCCGCAACGGGATCACCTGCCAGGAGGTGCACAAGCACTCCGGCGAGAAGCTGGAGGCGGGGGAGCGCACCATCGTCGAGACGATCCGCGACGGCGAGGTCGACATGGTGATCAACACGCCGTACGGCAACTCCGGACCGCGTGTCGACGGCTACGAGATCCGCAGCGCGGCCGTCGCCACGAACATCCCGTGCGTCACCACCGTGCAGGGCGCGTCCGCCGCGGTGCAGGGCATCGAGGCCGCGATCCGCGGCGACATCGGCGTTCAGTCGCTCCAGGCGCTGCACGCGCGGCTGCGCTCGCCCGCCGTCGTCGTGGCCCCCGCGAGCGGGGCCGTCTCGTCGTGAGCGGACACCATCACCACCACCACTCCTGGGTGCATCGGCTGACGTCGGCGGTCGAGCACCGGGGGCGGTTGTGTGTCGGCATCGACCCGCATCCCGGGCTGCTCGAGGCGTGGGGCCTTCCCGTCTCCGCCGAGGGGCTGGAGACGTTCGCGGAGATCTGCGTGGAGGCCTTCGTCGGTGAGGTGGCCGTCGTGAAGCCTCAGGTGGCGTTCTTCGAAGCGTACGGCTCCGCCGGGTACGCGGTGCTCGAACGCACCATTTCGGTCCTCAGAGAGGCAGGGACGCTCGTCGTCGCCGACGCCAAGCGTGGGGACATCGGGTCGACGATGGCGGCGTACGCGCAGTCCTGGCTGGGCGCGGAGTCCCCTCTGTCGTCCGATGCCGTGACGGTGTCGCCGTACCTGGGATTCGGTGCCCTGGATCCGGCGCTGTCGCTGGCGGCGGAGCAGGGCCGCGGGCTCTTCGTGCTGGCGCGGACGTCCAATCCCGAGGGCGGCGATCTGCAGGCGGCAGGGACGGCCGCAGGGGTGTCCGTGGCCCAGTCCGTGGTGGACGCGGCAGTCCGGCACAACGACGCGCAACCGGGTCTCGTGGGTCTGGTGGTGGGCGCGACACGCGGACACGGCCTGGATTTGTCGAATTTTTCCGGGCCGATTCTCGCGCCCGGTCTCGGCGCCCAGGGGGCGACTCCCGGTGATCTCGCCGACATTTTTCCCGATTCCCGTAAACTGTTGTTGCCGAACAGTTCTCGTGGTGTTCTTCGGGCGGGACCGTCGGCGGCGGCACTGCGTGAGGCGGCCGTGAAGGTGCGTGACGAGATCGAGTCCGCACTCTCATAGCCCACCTGAATCCGGCTCTGACCTCGGGGGGTGGGTTCGCAATCGGCGCCTGGCGTGAGTACGGTCGCTATCGCTGCTGGTTATCCAGTGGTTTGGACTATTTGCCAACGACGAGACGGAGGAACCGTGGCCCTTCCCCAGTTGACTGATGAGCAGCGCGCTGCTGCTTTGGAGAAGGCAGCTGCTGCCCGCAAGGCCAGGGCTGAGCTCAAGGAGCGCCTGAAGCGTGGTGGCACCGACCTCAAGCAGGTTCTCAAGGACGCCGAGGACGACGAGATCCTGGGCAAGATGAAGGTGTCGGCACTGCTCGAGGCGCTGCCCAAGGTGGGCAAGGTCAAGGCGCAGGAGATCATGACCGAGCTGGAGATCGCTCCGACCCGTCGCCTCCGTGGCCTCGGCGATCGGCAGCGGAAGGCCCTGCTCGCGAAGTTCGACTTCGAGGCCTGAGCACGACAGTGGTAGCTGACGCACAAGTGTCAGAGAGCAAGACCGCAGTGCGGAGGGGTCGGCTGGTAGTACTGGCCGGCCCCTCGGCCGTCGGTAAGTCCAGCGTGGTGCGACTCCTGCGTGAGCGGATGCCGGAGCTCGTCTTCAGCGTGTCCGCGACGACGCGTGATCCACGCCCGGGCGAGGTGGACGGCAAGGACTACCGGTTCACCTCTCGTGGCGAGTTCCAGCGGATGATCGATTCCGGTGAGCTGCTCGAATGGGCCGAGATCCACGGCGGACTCCAGCTGTCGGGAACCCCGGCCGCACCCGTCCGCGCGGCGATCGAACAGGGCAGACCGGTGCTGGTCGAGGTCGATCTCGCCGGTGCGCGGGCCGTCCGTGCCGCGATGCCGGAGGCGTTGCTCGTCTTCATGGCGCCCCCGAGCTGGGACGTGCTGGTCGAGAGATTGACCGGCCGGGGCACCGAATCCGCGGAGGTCGTGGAGCGGCGTCTCGCGACCGCCCGGGTCGAGCTGGAGGCGCAGGACGAGTTCGACGTGGTCGTCGTGAACGAGGATGTCAGCCAAACGTGCGACGAGTTGGTATCCTTGTTGGTTGGACGACCGGAACAGTCCGAGTCGACCCACTAGATCTCACATCAACTAGCCAGAACAATTTCAGGAGATACCGAGTGAGCAGCACCCCCGCAGCAGCGTCCGCAACACCCAGCCACGGCGCCCTGCCGGCTTACGACACCCCGCTCGGCATCACCAACCCTCCGATCGACGAGCTTCTCGCTCGCACGTCGTCGAAGTACGCGCTGGTGATCTACGCGGCCAAGCGTGCGCGTCAGATCAACGACTACTACAACCAGCTCGGCGACGGCATCCTCGAGTACGTCGGCCCCCTCGTGGAGCCGGGCCTGCAGGAGAAGCCGCTGTCGATCGCGCTGCGTGAGATCCACTCCGATCTTCTCGAGCACACCGAAGGCGAGTGAGCGGAGGACCTGCAGTGCCTGACCAGGCAGCGGGCCCGGACTCCGGGCGCGTGACGGATTCACCGGAACCGGGGCCCTCGGGGGCGCGCAAGCGGATCGTCGTCGGTGTCGGCGGCGGCATCGCCGCGTACAAGAGCTGCGCCGTCATCCGCGCCTTCACCGAGGCCGGACACCACGTGCGGGTCATCCCGACGGAGTCCGCGCTCGAGTTCGTCGGCAAGGCGACGTTCGAGGCGCTGTCGAGCAACCCCGTGCACACGGGTGTGTTCACCGACGTTCCGCAGGTCCCGCATGTGCGTCTCGGGCAGGAAGCGGACCTCGTCGTCATCGCGCCCGCCACCGCCGACCTCATGGCGCGGGCCGTGGCGGGACGCGCGGACGACCTGCTCACCGCGACGCTGCTCACCGCGCGATGTCCCGTCGTGTTCGCACCGGCGATGCACACGGAGATGTGGGAGCACCCGGCCACCGTCGCCAACGTCGCCACGCTGCGCGACCGCGGCGTGACCGTCATCGAACCCGCATCCGGCCGCCTCACCGGCAAGGACACCGGCGCAGGCAGGCTGCCCGAACCCGACGAGATCGTCGGATTGGCGTCCTTGCTGGTCGAGCGTCCCGACGCGCTGCCCCGTGACCTCGAGGGCCGGCGGGTCCTCGTGTCCGCGGGCGGCACCCGGGAACCGCTCGACCCGGTGCGGTTCCTCGGGAACCGCAGTTCGGGCAAGCAGGGGTACGCCATCGCGCGGCTCGCCGTGCAGCGCGGGGCCGAGGTCACCCTCGTCTCCGGGTACACCGCTGGCCTCGCCGACCCGGCCGCCGTCGACATGGTGCACGTGCGCACCGCGGAAGACATGCGGGTCGCCGTCGCCAAGCACGCGCCCGGGTTCGACGCGGTGATCATGGCCGCGGCCGTCGCCGACTTCCGGCCGACGACGACGGTGGCGAGCAAGATCAAGAAGGGCGCGGGTGAGCCCGACTCGATCGCACTCACCAAGAACGAGGACATCCTCGCCGGCCTGGTGCAGTCCCGGAGGGACGGCGAGATCCCGGCGAAGACCGTGATCGTCGGATTCGCGGCCGAGACCGGCGACGCCGACGGCGACGTCCTCACGTATGCACGGGCCAAGCTCGCCCGGAAGGGCTGCGACCTCCTCGTCGTCAACGCGGTCGGTGAGGGCAAGGCGTTCGAGGTCGACCACAACGACGGCTGGCTGCTCGGAGCCGACGGCTCCGAGTCCGCGCTCGAGCACGGATCGAAGGCGTTGATGGCGAGCCGGGTGCTCGACGCCGTCGGCCAGCTTTGCCGGACACTCTGACGGAATATCCGGCAGAGTTTCGGTGATTCGAAGGGTGGTCACTCCCGCCGGGGTGGCGCTAGGGTCGTTCGTTGTATTACGCAGCTAAGCTGTTTTCACGTGCTGTTCAGGACAACTGTCGAGAGGGAATTCTGTGAGCCAGTCCGGTAGTCGGCTATTCACCAGTGAGTCTGTGACCGAGGGGCACCCGGACAAGATTTGTGATGCGATCAGCGACTCCATCCTCGACGCGCTCCTCACCGACGACCCGCGTGCCCGCGTCGCCGTCGAGACGCTGGTGACCACCGGACAGGTCCACGTCGCCGGTGAGGTGACGACCACCGCCTACGCCGACATCCCCAAGATTGTGCGCGACACCGTGCTCGAGATCGGGTACGACTCCTCGGCCAAGGGCTTCGACGGCAACTCCTGCGGCGTCAATGTGGCGATCGGGGCGCAGTCCCCGGAGATCGCCCAGGGCGTCGACCACTCGCACGAGGTCCGCACCGGAGAACTGAGTGACGACGAGATCGACCGTCAGGGCGCGGGCGACCAGGGACTGATGTTCGGGTTCGCCACCACCGACACCCCGGAACTGATGCCGCTGCCGATCGCGCTGGCGCACCGGCTGTCGCGTCGACTCACCGAGGTCCGCAAGTCGGGGGTCCTGCCGTACCTGCGCCCGGACGGCAAGACCCAGGTCACCATCGAATACGACGGTGACAAGGCGGTGCGCCTCGACACCGTGGTCATCTCGACGCAGCACGCCGCCGACATCGACCTCGACAACCTGCTCACCCCGGATTTGCGGGAGAAGGTGCTCGGTTCGGTTCTCGCGGAGATCGACATGCCCGAACTCGACGTCTCGGACATCCGCCTGCTCGTCAACCCGACCGGCAAGTTCGTGCTCGGCGGCCCGATGGGCGACGCCGGGTTGACCGGCCGCAAGATCATCGTCGACACCTACGGCGGCATGGCCCGCCACGGCGGCGGCGCGTTCTCCGGCAAGGACCCGTCGAAGGTCGACCGGTCGGCGGCCTACGCCATGCGCTGGGTGGCCAAGAACGCGGTCGCGGCGGGTCTCGCGGACCGGATCGAGGTCCAGGTGGCGTACGCGATCGGCAAGGCGGCGCCCGTCGGCCTGTTCGTCGAGACGTTCGGAACCGAGAAGACGGATCCGGTTCGGATCCAGCAGGCCATCACCGAGACGTTCGATCTGCGTCCGGGCGCCATCATCCGCGACCTCGACCTGCTGCGCCCGATCTACGCGCAGACCGCGGCGTACGGTCACTTCGGTCGCACCGACATCGACCTCCCGTGGGAGAGCATCGACCGGGCGGAGAAGCTGCGGGCAGCCGCAGGCCTCTGATCGGTAGTCACGGCGCGGCGGGCGCCGCTGCGGTAGGGGCCGCCGCGTGAGCGCGGACAAGGTCGCGGCGGAAGTCGACCCGGTTGCCCGGGTGCTGCCGCTGCTTCCGCTCGCGCACCTCGACCGCGAGTTCGACTACCTCGTGCCGAAGGACCTCGACGAGCAGGCGCAGCCCGGGGTCCGGGTCCGCATCCGGTTCGCCGGGCGCCTCGTCGACGGATTCGTCGTGGCCCGCACCGCGACGAGCGACCATCAGGGCCGGTTCGGCTGGCTCGAACGGGTGATCTCACCGGAGCGGGTGCTGACCGAGGAGATCACCCGGGTCGTCGACCTCGTCGCCGGCCGCTACGCCGGAACCCGTGCCGACGTCCTGCGGCTCGCGATTCCGCCGAGGCACGCGCGGGCGGAGTCCGAGGCCGCGTCCGAACCGCCCGAGGCGTCCGGCACCGCGATCGCCACCGACGCGTGGGACCGGTACGTCCACGGCGCCGCTTTCCTGACGGCGCTGTCCGAGGGGCGCGCCCCCCGCGCGGTGTGGCAGGCACTCCCCGGCGAGGACTGGCCGGCGCGTCTCGCCGAACTGTCCGGGCTCGTCGCCGCCACCGGGGCGAGCACCGTCGTCGTGGTCCCCGACCAGCGCGACCTCGACCGGGTGGTCGCTGCCGTGGAGACGCTGCTGGGCAAGGACGCCGTCGTCGGACTCGCCGCCGGTCTCGGGCCCGCCCTGCGGTACCGGCGTTGGCTGGCGGCGCTCCGCGGAACCGCCAGGGTCGTCGTCGGGACCCGGAGTTCGGTGTTCGCGCCGACGCCGCGCACCGGACTGATCGTGGTGTGGGACGACGGGGACGACAACCATTCCGAACCGCGCGCACCGTACCCGCACGCCCGCGAGGTGGCGCTGCTCCGCGCGTACGCCAGTGGGTGTGCGGTGGTGCTGGCCGGGCACGCGCGCACCGCGGAGGCCCAGGCCCTGGTCGACTCGGGCTGGGCGCACGACCTCGTGGCCTCCCGGGACTCCGTGCGGGCGGCCGCCCCGAAGATCACCGCACTCGCGGACAGCGACCACGCCCTGGCCCGCGACCCCGGAGCGCGGGCCGCCCGGTTGCCCGCCATCGCCTTCGCCGCCGCCCGGGAGGCTCTCGGCGCCGGCCGGGGAGTGCTGGTCCAGGTCCCCCGGCGCGGCTACGTCCCCAGCCTCGCGTGCGGCAAGTGCCGGGCGCCCGCGCGGTGCCGGCGATGCAACGGACCGCTCGCGTTGCCGTCCGCGGCCGGTCCGGACGGGGCGGGAACACCCGCGTGCCGGTGGTGCGGCGTCGCCGACGCCGCACATCGCTGCCACGCGTGCGGAACGCGGGCGCTGCGGGCCGTCGTGGTCGGCGCGGGACGCACCGCCGAGGAACTCGGTCGTGCCTTCCCCGGGGTCGCCGTGCGGATGTCCGGAGGGTCGGACGTCGTCGACGAAGTGAAGCAGGGCCCGACCCTCGTGGTGTCGACGGTCGGGGCGGAACCGGTGATGCCGGGCGGTTACGGCGCGGCATTGCTGCTCGACGGCTGGGCGCTCCTGGGCCGCCCCGATCTGCGTGCCGCCGAGGAGACGATGCGGCGGTGGATGACGGCGTCGTCGCTCGTGCGCTCGTTCGCCGACGGCGGTCAGGTGGTCGTGGTCGCCGATTCGGGCATTCCGACGGTGCAGGCGCTGGTCCGCTGGGATCCGGTCGGTCACGCGCGTGCGCAGTACGAGGAGCGGGCCGAGGTCGGATTTCCGCCCGCTATCCATCTCGCGGCGATCGACGGCAGCGCGAAGGCGATCGCCGACCTCCTGGACCTCGCCGATCTGCCGGCGAACGCCGAATTGCTCGGCCCGGTCGAGCTGCCTGCCGGGGAGCGGCTGCCGTTCTCCGGTGACGCGCCGGAGCCGGCGGAGGTGGAGCGCATGCTGATCCGGGTGCCCCGCGGGGAGGGGAAACCGCTGGCCAAGGCGCTGGGCGAGGCGCAGTCGGTGCGCAGTGCGCGGAAGGATTCGCAGCCCGCGCGGGTACAGATCGACCCCATTCGCATCGGGTAGTTGACCGCCGTCACAGAAAAGGGGCCTTGTCGCGTCGCAATTGACGATATATCGTTGATGCATCAGCGATACAGAAGGAGGCTGATGATGGAAGACTTCCATTTCGAACACAGAGGTTCCCGACGGGAACGATTCGGACGCGAACGGATGGCACGGCCCGACGGGCCGCACCGTCACGGACACCGCCGAGGCGGCTTCGGCCCCGAGGGCGGTCCGGGCTTCGGGCCCGGAATGCACTTCGGCCGCGGACGCGGGCGGGGTGGCAGGGGACGGCGCGGCGATGTCCGCTCCGCGATCCTGCTGCTGCTCACCGAGCAGCCGATGCACGGCTACGAGCTGATCCAGCAGATCGTCGAACGCAGCGACGGGGTGTGGAAGCCCAGTCCCGGTTCGATCTATCCTGCGCTGTCGCAGCTCGAGGACGAAGGTCTGGTGCTCATCGAAAAGGTGGCGGGCCGCAAGACCGCGCGCCTCACGGACGAGGGCAAGGCCTTCGTCGAAGCGAACAAGACCGAACTCGGCACCCCGTGGGACGACGTGCGGGAGAGTGTCGGCAGGCCGGCCGAGGACTTGCGGGGCCTGATCGGGCTGCTGATGGGCGCTGCGGGGCAGGTCGCCGCCGTCGGTGACGACGAACAGGTCCGGCGGGCAGGCGAGATTCTCACCGAAGCGCGGCGTTCGTTGTATCGCCTTCTCGCAGAAGACGATCAGAGCGAAGCCGGCAAGGATGCCACCGACTCGTAGGGCGCCGCACCCCGCCGCGGACCCGCCGGCTCGACGCGACAGCGCGTGCACATTCTGGGAAGGTTCACAGCAATGTCTCAGTGAAGTCGGGAGAGGTCATGAGGTTTCGGGGTGCCGGTGCGGTCGTCGCGGGTGTCGTCCTGCTGATGTCCGGCGCAGTGTCCACCGCCCACGCGGACGACGCCTCCCCGCCCTCACTCGTCGTGCCCGCAGGCGCCGGGCTTCCCCAGACCGGTCGTAGTGCCGCCGCTGCGTACGCGCACGACCACCCGGGCAGCGCACCCGCCGGATCGAACGACTTCACGTGTACGCCCTCCGCGGACCACCCCGAGCCGGTCGTGCTCGCACACGGCACCGACGCCAGCGCGTACGCGGACTGGGCCGCCCTGTCGCCGATCCTCGCCGCGGACGGATACTGCGTCTTCGCCCTCAACTACGGCGGCGCGCCGGGTGCCGATTCGTTCGGGACCGAGGACATCGTCGCGAGCGCGGGTGAGTTCGGCCGGTTCGTCGACCGGGTCCGCGATGCGACCGGCGCCGACAAGGTCGACGTCGTCGGTTATTCGCAGGGCGCGAACGTCACCAGGTACTACGTCAACAAGCTCGGCGGTGTTCCGTTCGTCGACCACTGGGTCGGACTGGCGTCGCCCAGCTATGGGGGAGTGATGTACGGCCTCGTTCCGGTCGTGCAGGCGCTGCCCGGCGGCCCGGACTTCGCCCGCACGGTGACGTCGGTCGCCGTCAGCCAGCAGATGCAGGGCTCGCCGTTCATGAACGCCCTCAACGCGGGCGGCGACACCGTGCCCGGCGTCTCGTACACGACGATCGGGTCGCGGTACGACGAGATGATCCAGCCGTACACGAACATGGCGCTCCGCGGCGCCGGGGCGGTCAACATCCTGATCCAGGATCGATGCCCGGAGGACGGCACCGGGCACTTCCGGGCACCCTACGATCCGTTCGCGCTCGACCTGGTCCGTGCGGCACTCGATCCGGATGCGGTTCCGCTCGCTCGCTGCGAGTTCGTGCCGATCGGTGCGGGTATCCCGGAGGTCGTCGTCGACGGCAACCGCTAGCCCTCAGGGACAGAGGCGGGGAGCCGTGCAGTGCACGGCTCCCCGCCTCTCGTGTGTGGCTGCTACTCCGCCAGTTTCGCGACGGCCTGCGCCCACAGGAAGTACTTGTTGGTGCCGAGGTCCTTCACGGTCTTGATGTTGAAGGCGGCCGCCAGGTGTTCGGCGTCGGAATCGCTCACGCCCTGCAGGGCGGCGACGGGGGCGCCTGCCAGTTCTTCGATCGGTTTCGTCTCGTACGCCTTGTCGAACTTGCTCTCGATTCCTGCCATCGTTACCTCCAGAGGTTCGAAAACGGGACACCGGCCCGACCGTTCGCGCCGGCCTCAGAACAGTCAATACCCGTCCGCCGTCGCTGTGGGCGGTTCCGCGGAATCGCTTCGCCGAGTGTCATGGCCCGTGTGCGACTCCCTAGACTGGTCGGCACATCGTCGATCCAAGGGGAGCTTTCTTCGTGAGTACCGTTTCGGCCCGCGCAGCGGTCCACCGTCCGTCGTGTGGGTCGCCGGCGTGCGCATAGTCTTCGCCGGAACCCCCGAGCCCGCCGTTCCCTCACTCGAGCGACTGATCCGTTCGCCGCGCCACGACGTCGTGGCGGTGATCACGCGTCCCGACGCGGTCGCCGGACGTGGACGTAAGGTGGTCCGCTCACCGATCGGCGCGCTCGCCGACTTCCACGGCATCGAGGTGCTCACCCCGGAGCGGCCCACGGAACCGGAGTTCCTGGCGCGCCTCACGGACCTCGCACCAGACTGCGCGCCCGTCGTCGCCTACGGGGCGCTGCTGCCGCAGAAGGTGCTCGACATCCCGGCCCACGGCTGGGTGAACCTGCACTTCTCGCTGTTGCCGGCGTGGCGCGGGGCCGCCCCCGTGCAGGCCGCGATCGGCGCGGGCGACGACATGACGGGTGCGAGCGCGTTCCGGTTGGAGGCGGGGATGGACACCGGCCCGGTCTACGGGGTGGTCACCGAGCGGATCCGCGACACCGACACCGCGGGCGACCTCCTCGGACGCCTCGCCGACAGCGGCGCCGTGCTCCTGGAGTCGGTCCTCGACGGGATCGAGGACGGCGCGATCACCGCGGTCCCGCAACCGGCCGAGGGGGTCTCGCACGCCGCCAAGGTGACGGTCGAGGCGGCTCGGATCCGGTGGGACAGAACGGCTGCGGTGGTGGACCGGCACGTCCGGTCGGTGACTCCCGCGCCCGGCGCCTGGACGACGATCGGTGATCTGCGCGTCAAGGTCGGCCCGGTCACCGTGACGGACGAGCGACTGGAGCCGGGGGAGATCTCCGTGACCAAGTCCGGATTTCTGATCGGGACGTCCACGGTGGCGGTGCGGCTCGACCGCGTCCAGCCGCAGGGCAAGAAACAGATGGCCGCCCTGGACTGGGCGCGAGGCGCACGACTCGACGCGGAGGTACGGGCACAATGAGCGAATCCAGAAGGCCCGCACGCCGCGGCCAGTCCGGCTCGGGGGGCCGCAACAACCGCCCCCGTCAGGCGCGCCGCCCCGACGCGTCCCAGTCCGGACTCGACCAGCCACGGCTCGCCGCGAGGGACGTGCTGCGCGCCGTCCGGGAACGCGACGCCTACGCCAACCTCGTCCTGCCCGGGCTGTTGCGTGAGCGGCGCCTGGACGGACGCGACGCCGCCCTCGCCACCGAACTGGCCTACGGCGCCGCCCGTGCCCGCGGGCTCCTCGACGCCGTGATCGCCGACTGCGCGGGCAGGCCGATCGCCGAGATCGACGGACCGCTCCTCGACGTTCTCCAATTGGGCGCCTACCAGCTGCTGCGCACCCGCGTCGCCCCGCACGCCGCCGTCGCCACCTCCGTCGACCTGGTCCGTGCGGAGGCCGGTCCGGGGAAGGCGGGGTTCGTCAACGCCGTGCTGCGCCGGGTGTCGGAGCGGTCGGAGGCGGAGTGGGTGGAGCGTCTCGCCCCGGCCGACCCGGTGGGCCGGCTGGCGTTCGAGCACGCGCACCCCACGTGGATCGCGCAGGTGTTCGCGGACGCGCTCGGCGCCGACGCCGGGGAACTCGAGGACGTGCTCGTCGCCGACGACGCACGGCCCGCGGTGCATCTCGTCGCCCGCCCGGGGGAGATCTCGTCGGAGGAACTCGCGCTCGCCACCGGCGGCGAGGTGGGCCGGTACTCGCCGTATGCCGTCTACCTGGACGGCGGCGACCCGGGTCTGCTCGACGCGGTCCGCGAGGGACTCGCCGGAGTGCAGGACGAGGGCAGCCAGCTCGTCGCCCGGGCACTGTCGCTGGCGCCGCTGGACGGCCCGGACACCGGCCGGTGGCTCGACCTGTGCGCGGGCCCCGGCGGCAAGGCCGCCCTGCTCGGCGCGCTCGCCGGGATCGAGGGCGGGCGTCTCGACGCCGTGGAGCCCGTGGCGCACCGCGCGGACCTGATCCGCAAGACGACGAAGGAACTTCCGGTCGACGTGCACGTCGCCGACGGCCGCGATCCCGGGCTGGAGGGCGGGTTCGACCGCATCCTGGTCGACGCGCCGTGCACCGGACTGGGTGCGCTGCGCCGACGTCCGGAGGCGCGGTGGCGCCGGCAGCCGTCGGACGTGGCGGGGCTCGCGAAACTGCAGCGGGAACTCCTCGCGTCGGCCGCCGAGCTGGTTCGCCCGGGTGGCGTGATCCTGTACGCGACATGTTCGCCGCACCTGTCCGAGACGGTGGCCGTGGTCGCGGACGCGGTGCGGCGCCACGGGCTCACGGCGCTCGACACGCGTGAGCTCGTTCCCGGGGTGCCGGGTCTGGGGGACGGTCCGAGCGTCCAGCTCTGGCCGCACCGGCAGGGGACCGACGCGATGTTCATGGCCGCGTTGCGCAAGCCCTAGGCGGTCGCCTTCCCGCTGCCCGGTCCACCGCCCGACACTCGGTAGAACCTGTTTCACTTATTACTGTGAAACGTGTTCTAATTCTTCTCGCGACAGAGACGTACGTCACGAAGCGAGTGGAGGACTTCAGATGAATCGGGTAGCGGGGAAGGTCGTTCTGATCACCGGAGCGGCGCGGGGCCAGGGTCGTAGTCATGCGGTGCATCTCGCCGACGAGGGCGCCGACATCATCGCCTTCGACCTCTGCGAGGACATCGCATCCAACGGGTACCCGCTGGCCACCGAGGCCGACCTCGCGGAGACGGGACGGCTCGTCGAAAAGGCGGGGCGCCGCGTCGTCACCGCCAAGGTGGACGTGCGCGACCGGGCGGCGCTGCGCCGCGAACTCGACGCCGCGGTCGCGACGCTGGGACGGCTCGACGTCGTGGTCGCCAACGCGGGAATCGCGCCCCTCGGGAACGACGTGCCCGTCGAGGGTTTCGTCGATGCGTTCGACGTCGACTTCGTCGGTGTGATCAACACGATTCACTCGGCCCTCCCGCACCTGGACGCCGGCGCGTCGATCATCGCGACGGGGTCGGTGGCCGGGCTGGTCCCGCAGGCCGGCCTGAACGGCCAGCAGGCCCTGCAGGGGCCGGGCGGCGACGGCTACGGCCTCGCCAAGAAGATGCTGTGGACGTACACCAACTCGCTCGCGCTCACCCTGGGCCCGAAGTCCATCCGCGTCAATGCGATCCACCCCACCAACTGCAACACGGACATGCTGCAGAGCCCCCCGATGTTCCGCACGTTCCGCCCCGACCTCGAGAACCCGACCGCAGAGGACGCGAAGGTCACGTTCCCGTTCATGCAGGCGATGCCCACCCCGTGGGTCGAACCCGAGGACATCTCGCACGCGGTGGTGTTCCTGTCGTCCGACGAGTCCCGGTTCGTCACCGGTCAGCAACTCCGAGTCGATGCGGGGGCGGGCCTCAAGCTCGGCGTCTGACGCCGATCCGATGAGGGTCCGGGCCGGTGTGCGGGCGCCGACCCGTCAGATCTGGTCGAACTGCCTGCGCAGCTTCGCCGGGGCCTTGATCCGCCAGGCGTCCCGCAGCAACTCGGTCAGCTGCGGGACGTCGATGTTCTCGAGGTCCACGAGGATCGAACCGTGGCCGTCGTAGTGCGCGGTGGTGTAGAACGGCGCGCCCTCGGCGAGCAGGGCCGCCTTCTCGTCGAGGTCGCACATCACCACCAGGCCGCCGTCCGACTCGGCCCGCAACCGGGCGAGCAACTTGCCCGCCACCTTCAGTGCCGGGGTGTTGTACGAGGTGCTCTCCTGCACCTCCGGCAGGGACGCACCGATCGCCACGACGTCCGTCCAGGTCGGCATGCGCCCAGTATGGACCGCGTGACCCGGCCCCCACACGCGTACGACTAAACTTCGGCGCGTGGCAACCCCGATGATCGCACCGTCCATTCTGTCTGCCGATTTCGCGCGTCTCGCCGAGGAGGCGGACGCGGTCGCCGGTGCCGACTGGCTGCACGTCGACGTGATGGACGCGCATTTCGTGCCCAACCTGACCCTCGGCCTCCCCGTCGTGACGAGTCTCCTCGCGGCGACGGACATCCCGCTCGACTGCCACCTCATGATCGACGACCCCGGCCGCTGGGCGCCGCCCTACGCGGAGGCCGGCGCGCACAACGTCACGTTCCACGCCGAGGCGACCGACGACCCCCGGTCCGTCGCCCGGGACATCCGCGCCGCAGGCGCCAAGGCCGGCCTCAGCGTCAAGCCCGGCACGCCGATCGAGCCGTACCTGGAAATCCTGAAGGACTTCGACACACTCCTCGTCATGAGCGTCGAACCCGGCTTCGGTGGTCAGTCGTTCATCCCGGAGGTCCTGTCGAAGGCGAAGGCCGTCCGCCGCCTCGTCGACTCGGGTGAGCTGCGGCTGGTCGTGGAGATCGACGGCGGCATCAACGCCGACACCGTCGAGGCCGCCGCCGAAGCCGGCGTCGACTGCTTCGTCGCCGGCTCCGCCGTCTACGGCACGAGCGATCCCGCGGAGGCCGTGCGCGCGCTGCGGGCCAGCGCCGCGAAGGCGTCGCCGCACCTGAGCCTGTCGCGGTAGCGGCACCCGGCACATCGTGAACCCCCACGTGCGGCACGAGAATTCGGCTGCGGACCTCGACGCCGCGATGCAGATCGCGATCGGCGCCGCGGAGTCGGCGCGCGGATTCACCAGCCCGAACCCGGCGGTCGGCGCGGTGGTCCTCGACGCCGCCGGGCGCATCGCCGGCGTCGGGATGACGCAGCCGCCGGGCGGCCCCCACGCGGAGGTCGTCGCGCTGCGGGAGGCGGGGGACGCCGCCCGCGGCGGCACCGCCGTCGTCACGTTGGAACCGTGCAACCACCACGGCCGCACCGGGCCGTGCTCGCGGGCGCTCCTCGACGCCGGTGTGGTCGCCGTGCACTACGCGGTGGGCGACCCGAACCCGGAGGCCGCGGGCGGCGCCGAGACCCTCGTCTCCGCGGGCGTCGAAGTGACGTCCGGTCTGCGCGCGCAGGACGTCGAACGCGGCCCGCTCCGGGCCTGGCTGCACCGGCAGCGCACCGGACGACCGCACGTGACCTGGAAGTACGCGGCCACCCTGGACGGGCGCAGCGCGGCCGCCGACGGCACCAGTCAGTGGATCACCGGCCCCGAGGCGCGCGAACGCGTGCACGCCGACCGCGCGAAACTCGATGCGATCGTGGTCGGGACGGGGACGGTGCTGGCCGACGACCCGCGCCTGACGGCCCGGACGCCCGACGGGTCGCTCGCGGCGCACCAGCCGGTGCGCGTCGTCGTCGGACTCGGCGACATCCCGCCCGGCGCCCGCGTCCTCGACGACTCGGCGCCCACGCTGGTGCTGCGCACCCGGGACGTGGACGAGGTCCTCGCCGCGCTCGCCGACTACACCGACGTGCTGCTCGAGGGCGGGCCCCGGCTGGCGGGCGCGTTCCTCGCCGCGGGCCGGGTCGACCGCATCCAGGCGTACCTCGCCCCGCTGGTCCTCGGTGCGGGTGCGTCCGCGGTGTCGGAGGCGGGTGTGCAGACGATCGACGGCGCCCTGCGGTTCCGGCACGAGTCGGTCGAAACAATCGGCCCCGATCTGTTGTTGAGTCTGGTTCCAGCAGTGTCCGAAAACCCTGACAGTCACCGAACGTAGGAGAAGCCGCAGTGTTCACCGGGATCGTCGAAGAGTTGGGTGAGATCGTCGCCAAGGAGGAACTGGCCGATGCCGCACGGTTCACCGTGCGTGGTCCGGTCGTGACTTCCGATGCGTCGCATGGCGATTCGATCGCGGTGAACGGTGTGTGCCTGACCGTCGTCGAGGTGCTCGCCGACGGCTCCTTCACCGCGGACGTCATGCAGGAGACGCTGAACCGGTCGAGTCTGGAGAAGATCGACGTGGGCAGCCGCGTCAACCTGGAGCGGGCCGCGGCGCTGAACAGCCGCCTCGGCGGCCACCTCGTCCAGGGCCACGTCGACGGCACCGGGCACATCATCAGCCGCAGCCCGTCCGAGAACTGGGAGGTCGTGCGCATCGCCCTTCCGGACGCCATCTCCCGGTACGTCGTGGAGAAGGGTTCGATCACGGTCGACGGTGTGTCGCTGACGGTGTCGGCGCTCGGCGGGGAACGCGGCGCCGAATACTTCGAGATCTCGCTCATCCCGACCACGCTGCAACTGACCACGCTCGGGGCGGCGTCCGTCGGGACGCCCGTCAACCTCGAGGTCGACGTGATCGCGAAGTATGTGGAGCGGCTGCAAGCGGCCGGCCGCTGAGTCGTACTGTTGAGGAGCATCCCACGGATGCATCCGTTGTATTCGAAGATGCGTCAGTCAAGACTTTGGAGACCGAGCACGTGACCAGGTTCGACACTATCGAGCGCGCCGTTGCGGATATCGCCGCAGGCAAGGCTGTCGTCGTCGTCGACGACGAAGACCGCGAGAACGAGGGAGACCTCATCTTCGCCGCGGAGAAAGCCACCCCCGAGTTGGTTGCCTTCATGGTTCGATACACCTCCGGCTACCTCTGTGTGCCGCTCGACGGCGCCGACTGCGACCGCCTCGGCCTGCCCCCCATGTACGCCACCAACCAGGACAAGCACGGCACCGCGTACACCGTCACCGTCGACGCCCGCGAGGGCATCGGCACCGGCATCTCCGCGTCCGACCGCGCCGCCACCATGCGGTTGCTGGCCGACCCGGCCAGCGGCGCCCAGGACTTCACCCGCCCCGGCCACGTCGTGCCGCTGCGGGCCAAGGAGGGCGGCGTGCTGCGCCGTCCCGGTCACACCGAGGCCGCCGTCGACCTCGCCCGGATGGCCGACCTGCGTCCCGCAGGCGTGATCTGCGAGATCGTCAGCCAGAAGGACGAGGGCCACATGGCCCAGACCGACGAGCTGCGGGTCTTCGCCGACGACCACAACCTCGCGCTGATCTCCATCGCCGACCTGATCGCGTGGCGCCGCAAGCACGAGAAGCACGTGGAGCGGGTCGCGTCCGCGCGCATCCCCACCCGGCACGGCGAGTTCACCGCCGTCGGGTACCGGAGCATCTACGACGACGTCGAGCACGTGGCCCTGGTCCGCGGCGACCTGCCCGGCCCGGACGGCGACGGCAGCGACGTGCTGGTGCGCGTGCACTCCGAGTGCCTCACCGGCGACGTGTTCGGTTCGCTGCGCTGCGACTGCGGTCCCCAGCTCGACGCCGCCCTGGACATGGTCGCGCAGGAGGGCCGCGGGGTGGTCCTGTACATGCGCGGGCACGAGGGCCGCGGCATCGGCCTGATGCACAAGCTGCAGGCCTACCAGCTGCAGGACGCCGGCTCGGACACCGTCGACGCCAACCTCGAGCTCGGCCTGCCCGCCGACGCCCGCGACTACGGCATCGGCGCTCAGATCCTGGTCGACCTGGGCATCTCCTCGATGCGGCTGCTCACCAACAACCCGGCCAAGCGCGTCGGACTCGACGGCTACGGGCTGCAGATCACCGAGCGGGTGTCCATGCCGCTGCGGGCGAACGCCGAGAACCTGACGTACCTGCGCACCAAGCGCGACCGCATGGGCCACGACCTGATCGGGCTCGACGACTTCGAAGCGGGGGAGATGCTGTGAGCGGCGAGGGACTGCCGGAGCTGCAACTCGGGGAGGCCGGCGACCTCCGGCTCGCCATCGTCGCAGGCAGTTGGCACGCCGAGATCTCGGAGGCGCTGATCGCCGGCGCGCAGCGGGTGGCCGCCGAGGCGAACGTGAAGAACGTGACGCTGGTCCGCGTCGCGGGCGCCATCGAACTGCCCGTGGTCGCGCAGGCGCTCGCCCGCAGCCACGACGCCGTCGTCGCGCTCGGTGTCGTGATCCGCGGCGGGACCCCGCACTTCGAATACGTCTGCGACGCCGTCACGGCCGGTCTGACCCGGGTCTCGCTGGACGAAAGCACCCCGGTCGGGAACGGTGTGCTCACCACGGACACCGAGCAGCAGGCCGTCGACCGCAGCGGCCTGCCCGGAGCCGTCGAGGACAAGGGCGGGCAGGCATGCGCGGCCGCACTCGACACCGCCGTCACGTTGGCGCGGCTGCGCCGGGCCGAGGAGTCCTTCGCATGATCCGGATCCACCCGTGACCACCCCCGAATCCGAGTGGACTCTCGTCGCGAAGCCACGCAAGTCCCGCCGCTACGCGATCGGGGTGGCGGTCCTGCTCGTGGTCGTGCACGTGACGTTCGCGATCCTGTTGCGCGGCGATTCGACGGGCGTGTACTTCCGGCTCGCCGACCAGTTGGCGTTCGCGGGCATCGGCTGCCTCTTCGCGGCCGCCGTCCTGCTGCTGACCCGCCCGCGGGTGCGCATCGGGCCCCGCGGCATCGGCGTGCGCAACGTGCTCGGTGAGCGGATCGTCGACTGGGACCTGTACGAGGGGCTGTCCTTCCCGGACGGCGCGGCGTGGGCCCGGATCGAGCTGCCCGACGACGAGTACCTGGCCGTGATGGCCATCCAGTCGAACGATCGCGAGTACGCCGTGGACGCCGTCGACCGGTTCCGCGCGCTCGCGTCGGAGTACGCGCCGTCCTGACCGGCGGCCACCCCTCCGCGACGCCGCGGATGCGGGGTTGGTCGGTGGCGCCGACTAACGTGGAGGGGTGCCCGATCCTTCGACATATCGCCCCGCGACCGGAACGATTCCGGTCGACCCTGGGGTGTACAAGTTCCGCGATCCGCACGGCCGGGTCATCTATGTCGGGAAGGCGAAGAGTCTTCGATCACGGCTGAATTCCTATTTCGCCGACGTCTCGACGCTGCACCCGCGCACCCGCCAGATGGTGACCACGGCCGGCAGCGTCGAGTGGACCGTGGTGAGCACCGAGGTCGAGGCGCTTCAGCTCGAATACAACTGGATCAAGGAATTCGATCCCCGGTTCAACGTCCGCTACCGCGACGACAAGACGTACCCGGTTCTCGCGGTCACCCTGAACGAGGAGTACCCGCGGCTGTTCGTCTACCGCGGCCCGCGGCGCAAGGGTGTCCGCTACTTCGGCCCCTACTCGCACGCGTGGGCCATCCGCGAAACCCTCGACCTGCTGCTGCGGGTGTTCCCCGCCCGCACCTGCTCGGCAGGGGTGTTCAAGCGGCACAACCAGATCGGCCGGCCCTGCCTGCTCGGCTACATCGACAAGTGCTCCGCGCCGTGCGTCGGACGCGTGTCCGCGGCCGAACACCGCAAGATCGTCGAGGACTTCTGCGACTTCCTGTCGGGGCGCACCGACAAGCTGGTCCGGCAGCTCGAGGCCCGGATGCAGCAGGCGTCCGAGGAACTCGACTTCGAGACGGCGGCGCGACTGCGCGACGACGTGGGCGCGTTGCGGCGGGCGCTCGAGAAGCAGGCCGTCGTGCTCGGCGACGGCACCGACGCCGACGTCGCCGCATTCGCGACCGACGAACTCGAGGCCGCGGTCCAGGTGTTCCACGTCCGGGGCGGCCGCGTCCGCGGGCAGCGCGGCTGGGTGGTCGAGAAGGCCGGCGACGTTATCGACTGGGCCAGCGTCGATTCCGAGGCGGGATCGGACCTGCCGTTGCTCGTCGAGCAGTTCCTCACCCAGTTCTACGGCGAGCAGGCGGCGCTGTCGGGCGCGGCCGACCAGGAGGCGGGCAGCAGCGGGGTGCCGCGGGAGGTGCTGGTGCCGGTGCTGCCGCCGGACGCCGAGCAGGTGCAGGAATGGCTCAGCGGTCTCCGCGGTTCCGCCGTCCGTCTCCGGGTGCCCCAGCGCGGCGACAAGAAGGCGCTCGCCGAGACCGTGCAGCGCAACGCGATGGAGGCGCTGCAACAGCACAAGCTGCGCCGCGCCGGAGACTTCACGTCGCGGTCGGCGGCCCTGCAGGGCATTCAGGAGGCCCTCGACCTGGACTCGGCGCCGCTGCGCATCGAGTGCGTCGACATCAGCCACGTGCAGGGCACCGACGTGGTGGCCTCCCTCGTCGTCTTCGAGGACGGGCTGCCGCGCAAGTCCGACTACCGGCACTACGCCATCAAGGAGGCCGCAGGCGACGGCCGCTCCGACGACGTCGCCAGCATCGCCGAGGTCACCCGGCGCCGGTTCCTCCGGCACAACCGTGACGTCGGGGTGCTGCGCGCGGAAGCGGCCGGGGCGGACGCCGAGCAGGTGTCCGGGGGCGACGGCGGCGACCTCGCCCCCGAGGCGGCGATCGACCCGCAGACCGGCAGGCCGCGGCGGTTCGCGTACCCACCGAACCTGTTCGTCGTCGACGGCGGCGCCCCGCAGGTGGCCGCGGCCTCGGCGGTGCTCGACGAACTGGGCATCACCGACGTCGCCGTGATCGGGCTGGCCAAGCGGCTCGAGGAGGTGTGGGTGCCGGGGGAGGAGGACCCGGTGATCCTCCCGCGCACCAGCGAGTCGCTGTACCTGCTGCAGCGGGTGCGGGACGAGGCGCACCGCTTCGCGATCACGTTCCACCGCAGCAAACGGTCCCGCCGGATGACGGCCTCCGCACTCGACTCGGTCCGCGGTCTCGGCGACACCCGCCGCAAGGCCCTGGTGACGCACTTCGGCTCCGTCGCCAAACTCAAACAGGCCTCCGTCGAGGAGATCACCGCCGTGCCCGGCATCGGAACGGCCACGGCGAAGGCGGTACTCACCGCTCTCGGGGCGGAGGAACCGTCTGCGGACGTCGTGGGAGTGGGGGATGATGAAGCAGATCGGAACGGGCCGGGCACGGCAGAACGCAATGGCGCGGACCTACCCCGCGAACCGGTAGGACAGCACGGCCCGGCAGCACAGAGCGCATCGCAACGGACAGGTGTCGAGTGAACGAGCAGCACGCGCAGAGCGACCGTCCGCCCACGGTTCGGCCGATGGACTTCCTTCTCGTCACCGGGCTCTCCGGGGCGGGTCTGCAGACGGCGGCGAAGGTCCTCGAGGACCTCGGGTGGTACGTCGCGGACAACCTTCCCCCGGAACTGATCTCCCGGATGGTGGATCTGAGCCTGGAATCCGATTCGCGGCTCGAGCGGCTCGCCGTCGTCATCGACGTGCGCAGCCGGTTGTTCACCGGCGACCTCGGCTGGGTCCTCACCGAACTGGAGAGCAAGCCCGTGCACACGCGGGTGCTGTACCTCGACGCGTCGGACGAGGTCCTGGTCCGCCGATTCGAACAGGTCCGCCGCAGTCACCCGCTGTCCGGCGGGGGCGCCGAGGGCACCCTGTCGGAGGGCATCGCCGCCGAGCGCGACCAGCTCGCGAAGGTGAAGGCCGCCGCGGATCTGGTGATCGACACGTCGTCCCTCGCCGCGCACCAGTTGCGGCAGAAGATCGAGGACGCGTTCGGCGACGCCGAGAACCGCACCATGCAGGTAACAGTCCAGTCGTTCGGTTTCAAGTACGGTCTTCCGATGGACGCCGATCTCGTCTGCGACGTCCGGTTCCTGCCCAACCCGCACTGGATCCCCGAGTTGCGTCCGCACACCGGGCAGAACGCGGACGTGCGGGACTACGTGTTGTCGCAGGACGGTGCGGACGACTATCTCGCCACGTACCACCACCTGCTGGATCTGACGATCGCCGGATATCGTCGGGAGGGGAAGCGCTACATGACCATCGCGGTGGGATGCACCGGGGGGAAACATCGCAGTGTCGCGATGTCGGAGGCCCTCGCGGGCCGGCTCGGAAAGGACTCCGGGCTGAACGTGCGTGTCGTCCATCGTGATCTGGGGCGCGAATGAGGCCGGTGCGCCAGGCGCCCGCGATCGTCGCGCTCGGCGGGGGCCACGGGCTGTTCGCCACCCTCAGCGCCGCCCGCAGGCTCAGCCGTGACGTGACCGCCGTCGTCACCGTCGCGGACGACGGCGGATCCTCGGGACGGCTGCGCGCCGAACTCGGCGTCATCCCGCCCGGGGATCTGCGGATGGCGCTCGCCGCGCTCGCCGCGGACGACCCCGAGGTGCAGGACTGGACCGACACCATCCAGCACCGATTCGGCGGAATCGGCGCCCTCGCCGGACACTCGGTGGGCAATCTCATCCTCGCCGGTCTCACCGAGGTGCTCGGCGACCCCGTCGCCGCGCTCGACGAACTCGCCCGGCTGCTGCGGATCGACGGGCGGGTGCTGCCGATGTCGCCGATCGCCCTGGACATCGAGGCCGACGTGCAGGGCCTCGAGGCGGACCCACGGGTCAGCCGCTGCATCCGCGGTCAGGTCGCGGTCGCGACCACCCCCGGCAAGGTGCGCCGCGTGCGGTTGCTGCCGGCGAATCCGCCCGCCTGCCCGGACGCGGTCCGGGCGATCGACGTCGCCGACATGGTCGTCCTCGGCCCCGGGTCGTGGTTCTCCAGTGTCATCCCGCACGTTCTCGTGCCCGAACTCCTCGACACGCTGATCGCCACCCCCGCGCGGAAGGTGCTGGTACTCAACCTGGCTCCGGAACCCGGCGAGACCGCGGGATTCTCCACCGAGCGTCATCTGCACGTACTGTCCCAACACGCACCCGAACTCACCGTCGACTTCGTCGTCGTCGATTCGGGTTCGGTTCCACCGGGGCGCGAGCGCGAGCACCTCGCCCGCGCCGCCGGACAGTTCCGGGCACGCGTCGTCTACGCCGACGTGTCCGAGCACGGCACCCACACGCACCATGCAGGAAAACTTGCGTCCGTTCTCGAACAGCTCTGGAGCGACCCCGATGCGGGGTCTCGGGGGAGCGAAGCGGCCGAGACACCAGAGGAAAGGGAGAGCGCTTCGTGGCAATGACAGCAGAGGTCAAAGACGAACTCAGTCGTCTCGTCGTCACTCACGTGAGTTGCCGGAAGGCCGAGGTCTCGTCGCTGCTGCGGTTCGCCGGGGGATTGCACATCGTCGGCGGCCGGGTCGTGGTCGAGGCGGAAGTGGATCTGGGGTCCACGGCCCGCCGGTTGCGGCGCGAGATCTTCGACCTGTTCACCTACAGCGCCGACGTCCACGTCCTCAGCGCGGGCGGGCTGCGCAAGTCGTCCCGGTACATCGTGCGGGTCGCGAAGGAGGGGGAGGCCCTCGCCCGCCAGACTGGGCTGCTGGACCTGCGGGGACGCCCCGTGCGCGGGCTTCCCGCGCAGGTCGTCGGCGGTAGCGTCGCCGACGCGGAAGCCGCGTGGCGCGGTGCGTTCCTGGCGCACGGTTCACTGACCGAGCCGGGACGCTCGTCGGCGCTCGAGGTTTCCTGCCCCGGCCCGGAAGCGGCGCTCGCCCTCGTCGGGGCGGCGCGCAGGCTGGGCATCTCCGCGAAGGCCCGCGAGGTCCGCGGCACCGACCGCGTCGTGATCCGCGACGGCGAGGCCATCGGCGCGCTGCTCACCCGGATGGGAGCCCAGGACACCCGCCTCGTGTGGGAGGAACGGCGCATGCGCCGGGAGGTCCGTGCCACCGCCAACCGGCTCGCCAACTTCGACGACGCCAACCTGCGCCGCTCCGCGCGTGCCGCGGTCGCGGCCGCGGCACGCGTCGAGCGGGCCCTCGACATCCTCGGTGACGAGGTCCCCGACCACCTGGCGGCCGCGGGGCACCTGCGGGTGGAGCACCGGCAGGCGTCCCTCGAGGAACTCGGCCAACTCGCTGACCCGCCGATGACGAAGGACGCCGTGGCAGGCCGCATCCGGCGACTGCTGTCGATGGCGGACCGCAAGGCGAAGGAGACCGGCATCCCGGACACCGAGTCGGCCGTCACCGCAGACCTTCTCGACGACGCCTGACCGGACGAACGGGACGCTCGTCGCGTCAGATCGAACGAGCGTCCCGTTCGTTCCGGTCGGGGCGGCCCGGCGGAGGGCGCCCCGAGGTGACTGCGCGCGCGCGTGGCTCGCGCACTAGGGTAAGAACCACATCGACCGATGAAACCCGCGCCGGCCACCCGTCGGTGGTGTCGTAGCGGCGCGGGAGCAGAGCTGCACAACCAGAATCATGCGCAAAGGAGCAGATTGTGACTGTCCGGGTAGGCGTAAACGGTTTCGGCCGTATCGGGCGTAACTTCTTCAGGGCGGTGGATGCGCAGAAGGCGCTCGGAACCACCGACATCGAGATTGTGGCGGTCAACGACCTCACGGACAACGCTTCGCTGGCGCATCTCCTGAAGTACGACTCCATCCTTGGTCGTCTCCCGCACGACGTCTCGCTCGAGGGTGAAGACACCATCGTCGTCGGAAGCCAGAAGATCAAGGCGCTCGCCATCAAGGAAGGCCCCGCGGCGCTTCCCTGGGGCGACCTGGGCGTCGACGTCGTCGTCGAGTCCACCGGCATCTTCACCGACGCAGCCAAGGCGAAGGGCCACCTCGAGGCCGGCGCCAAGAAGGTCATCATCTCCGCCCCGGCCAAGGGCGAGGACATCACCATCGTGATGGGCGTCAACGACGACAAGTACGACGGCAGCCAGAACATCATCTCCAACGCCTCCTGCACCACGAACTGCCTCGGTCCCATCGCCAAGGTGCTCGACGACGAGTTCGGTATCGTCAAGGGCCTCATGACGACGGTCCACGCGTACACCCAGGACCAGAACCTGCAGGACGGCCCGCACAGCGACCTGCGTCGCGCCCGCGCCGCCGCGCTGAACGTGGTCCCCACCGGAACCGGTGCCGCCAAGGCCATCGGCCTGGTCCTCCCGCAGCTGCTCGGCAAGCTGGACGGCTACGCGCTGCGCGTCCCGATCCCCACGGGTTCGGTCACCGACCTCACCGCGAACCTGCGGAAGTCGGCCAGCGTCGAGGACATCAACGCCGCGATGAAGGCTGCCGCCGAGGGACCGCTCAAGGGCATCCTGAAGTACACGGACGCCCCGATCGTGTCGTCCGACATCGTCACCGACCCGCACAGCTCGATCTTCGACTCCGGCCTCACCAAGGTCATCGAGGATCAGGCCAAGATCGTGTCCTGGTACGACAACGAGTGGGGTTACTCCAACCGTCTGGCCGACCTCATCGGTCTCGTCGCCAAGTCTCTCTGAGCGAAGGTCCGGTATAACAGTGGCAGTTCAGACTCTCGACGATCTGCTGAACGCTGGGGTCGAAGGGCGTGCCGTGCTGGTGCGCTCCGACCTCAACGTTCCGCTCGACGGTGACCGGATCACAGATCCCGGGCGCATCCTCGCTTCCGCGCCGACGCTGAAGGCGTTGGCGGAGGCGGGCGCCAAGGTCATCGTCACCGCCCATCTGGGTCGCCCCAAGGGCGAACCCGACCCGCAGTACTCCCTCGCACCGGTGGCGGTGAAGCTCGCCGAGGTGCTGGGGCGCAACGTCCAGCTCGCCGGCGACGTCGTCGGCCAGGACGCGCTGGCACGCGCGGAGGGACTCACCGACGGCGACGTCCTCCTGCTGGAGAACATCCGCTTCGACCCGCGGGAGACCAGCAAGGACGAGGCCGAGCGGACGAAGCTCGCCAAGGCTCTGGTCGAACTGGTCGGCGACGACGGTGCGTTTGTGTCCGACGGGTTCGGTGTCGTGCACCGCGCGCAGGCGTCGGTGTACGAGGTCGCGAAGCTGCTCCCGCACTACGCGGGCAAGCTCGTCGACGCCGAGATCGAGGTGCTCGGCAAGCTCACCGAGGAGCCCGAGCGGCCGTACGCGGTCGTGCTCGGTGGATCCAAGGTGTCGGACAAGCTCGCGGTGATCGAGGCGCTGGCCCCCAAGGTCGACACCCTCGTCATCGGCGGCGGCATGTACTACACGTTCCTCGCGGCGCAGGGCGTCTCGGTCGGCAACTCGCTGTGCGAGGAATCGATGATCGACACGTGCAAGGCGCTGCTCGAGCAGTACGCCGACGTAATCCACATCCCGCAGGACGTGGTCATCGCCGATTCGTTCTCGGCCGACGCCGAATCGAAGATCGTCTCGGTGCTCGAGATCCCGGACGGCTGGATGGGACTCGACATCGGACCGCAGTCGGTTCGCCGGTTCGCGGCGATCCTGACCAGCGCGAAGACCGTGTTCTGGAACGGCCCGATGGGTGTGTTCGAGTTCGAGAAGTTCGCCGCGGGCACCAAGGGTGTCGCCGAGGCGATCATCGAGGCCACCGGCAAGGGCGCGTACAGCGTCGTCGGTGGCGGTGACTCCGCCGCGGCGGTGCGCCAGCTCGGTCTGCCCGAGGACGGGTTCTCGCACATCTCCACCGGTGGCGGCGCCTCCCTCGAGTACCTCGAGGGCAAGGAACTCCCCGGCATCGCAGTTCTGGAGGGCTGAGGCATGGCACGGAAGCCGCTGATCGCCGGCAACTGGAAGATGAATCTGAACCACCTCGAGGCCATCGCGCTGGTACAGAAGATCGCCTTCTCGCTCCCGGCGAAGTACTTCGACAAGGTCGACGTGACGGTGATCCCGCCGTTCACCGACATCCGCAGCGTGCAGACCCTCGTCGAGGGCGACAAGCTCCTGCTCACCTACGGTGCGCAGGACGTGTCGGCCCAGGATTCGGGCGCGTACACCGGCGAGATCAGCGGATCCATGCTGGCCAAGCTGGGCTGCACGTTCGTCGTCGTCGGGCACTCGGAGCGCCGGACCCTGCACGGTGAGGACAACGACACCGTGCTGGCCAAGACCAAGGCCGCGCTGAAGAACGGGCTCACCCCGATCGTCTGCATCGGTGAGGGCCTCGATATCCGCGAGGCAGGCGAGCACGTGGCCTACAACGTCGAGCAGTTGCGGGGCTCCCTCGCCGGACTGTCCGCCGAGGACGTCGCCAAGGTCGTCATCGCGTACGAGCCGGTGTGGGCCATCGGCACCGGCCGGGTGGCCAGTGCCGCGGACGCGCAGGAAGTCTGCGCCGCGATCCGCGCCACGCTCGGCGAGCTGGCCTCGCCGGACGTCGCGTCCGGTGTCCGTGTTCTGTACGGCGGCAGCGTCAACGCGAAGAACGTCGGCGAGATCGTCGGTCAGACGGATGTGGACGGCGCCCTCGTGGGCGGCGCGTCACTGAAGGCCGACGAGTTCGCCACCCTGTCGGCGATCGCCGCGGGCGGACCTCTGCCGTAAGGCGCCTTCGGCGCTCGTGCGCCTTTCCGGCAGCGGTGGGTACCGGAAAGGCGCACGGGCGCGGAGCGCCTGTAGGGTGTACGAGGTCGTAGTTGTTCCTACTGGATGGGTGGACGTAGACAGACATGGAACTGTTCCTGGATATCTTGCTGGTGATCACCAGCTTGCTGCTGATTCTGCTGGTGCTGCTGCACCGCGGTAAGGGCGGCGGTCTGTCCAGCCTGTTCGGCGGCGGCGTCCAGTCCAGCCTGTCCGGTTCCACCGTGGTCGAGAAGAACCTCGACCGGCTCACCATCTTCACCGGTCTGATCTGGTTCATCGCCATCATCGGTATCGGTCTGGAGATCAAGTTCGGCTGATCCGCTTCATCATGCAGAGGGGCCGTCACCGGTCGATACTGGATGCATGATCGAAACCCCACGTGAGGCCACTGAACCACTCCGCGAAGACATTCGGCTCCTGGGCGGCATCCTCGGTCAGATAGTGCGGGAGCAGGCCGGAGACGGCGTCTTCGACCTCGTCGAGAAGGCCAGGGTCGAATCGTTCCGGGTTCGTCGTTCCGAGATCGACCGCGCCGATCTGGCCGACATGTTCACCGAGGTGTCCACGAGCGACGCCATTCCCGTCATCCGGGCCTTCAGCCACTTCGCCCTGCTGGCCAACCTCGCCGAGGACAACCACCGCGAACGCCGGCGCGCCGTCCACGTCGCCGCCGGTGAACCCGCGCCCGACAGCACCCTGACCGCCACGTTCGCCAAGCTCGACGCCGCTCATCTGGGCAGCGACGTCGTCGCGGACGCGTTGCGCGGGGCGCTCGTGTCGCCGGTCATCACCGCGCATCCCACCGAGACCCGTCGCCGCACGGTGTTCGAGACCCAGACGCGGATCACCGAACTGATGCGGTACCGCGAACGCACCGCCCTGACCGAATCCGAGACGGCGGACGTCGACGTCCGGTTGCGGCGGCAGATCCTCACCCTGTGGCAGACCGCGCTGATTCGGTTGTCGCGGTTGCGGATCCAGGACGAGATCGAGGTCGGGCTGCGGTACTACGACGCGGCGCTGTTCGAGGTCGTCCCGAAGATCAACGCCGAACTGCGCAGTGCCCTGCAGTCGCGGTGGCCGGACGCCGATCTGGGCCGGGAACCGATCCTGCGTCCCGGATCGTGGATCGGCGGGGACCGCGACGGCAATCCCTACGTCACCGCCGAGGTGGTCCGTCAGGCCACGACCCAGGCCGCGGCCACCGCGCTCGAGCATCATCTCGGGCAACTCGAGACACTCGAGCGGGAACTGTCCATGTCGGCCCGTCTCGTCACCGTGACGCCCGCCCTCGACCTCCTGGCCGCGGCGTCCCAGGACGATTCACCGTTCCGCGCCGACGAGCCGTACCGGCGCGCGGTGCGGGGCATCCGGGGGCGGCTCACGGCCACGGCGCACCGCATCCTCGGGGCGGCGCCGGATCACGGGCTCGACCTCGGGCTCGCACCCTACGACACGCCGCGGCAGATGCTCGGCGAACTCGACGTCGTCGACGACTCCCTGCGGCGCGGCGGCGACGGCACGATCGCCGACGACGGACTGGCGACGTTGCGGGACTCGGTGGAGGTGTTCGGTTTCCACCTCTCCGGCCTCGACATGCGGCAGAACTCGGACGTGCACGAGACCGTCGTCGCCGAACTGCTGGCGTGGGCGGGGGTGCACGCCGACTACTCGTCGCTGTCCGAGGACGAGCGGGTGGAATTGCTGTCGGCGGAACTGTCCACCCGGCGCCCCCTGACCACGGCGAATGCCGAGTTCAGCGAACTGACGGCGAAGGAACTCGCCATTCTCCAGGCCGGCGCCGACGCGGTGCGGACCCTCGGTGCGGGCGCGGTGCCCAACTACATCATCAGCATGTGCACCTCCGTCAGCGACATGCTCGAGGCTGCGGTCCTGCTGAAGGAGGTCGGCATCCTCGATCCCGGGTCGGGGGAGGCGCCGTCCTGCCCGGTGGGCATCGTGCCGCTGTTCGAGACGATCGAAGACCTGCAGCAGGGCGCCGCCACCCTCGAGGCCACCCTGGAGGTCCCGATCTACCGGGCCCTGGTGTCGGTGCGCGGCGACGCCCAGGAAGTGATGCTCGGGTACTCCGACTCCAACAAGGACGGCGGCTACCTGGCGGCCAACTGGGCGCTGTACCGCGCCGAGCTCGACCTGGTCGATGCGGCCCGCAAGACGGGAATCCGGTTGCGGCTCTTCCACGGTCGCGGCGGCACCGTGGGCCGCGGCGGCGGACCCAGCTACGAGGCGATCCTCGCGCAGCCGCCCGGCGCGGTGGCCGGATCGCTGCGGATCACCGAACAGGGCGAGGTGATCGCCGCCAAGTACGCGGAACCCCGCCTCGCGCAACGCAATCTCGAAACGCTGCTCGCCGCTACCCTCGAGGCCACCCTGCTCGATGTCGAGGGCCTCGGCGACGACGCCGAACCGGCGTACCGCATCCTCGACGAACTCGCCGCGCTGGCCCGCCGCGCCTACGGCGAATTGGTGCACGAGACACCCGGATTCGTGGAGTACTTCGAGATGTCGACGCCGGTCGCGGAGATCGGGGCGCTCAACATCGGCAGCCGTCCGGCCTCCCGCAAGCAGACCACGTCCATCTCCGACCTGCGGGCCATCCCGTGGGTGCTGTCGTGGAGTCAGTCCCGGGTCATGCTGCCCGGGTGGTACGGCACCGGCGCCGCGTTCGAGGAATGGACGCAGGGCGACCCCGAACGGGTGGCGATGCTGTCCCGCCTCTACGAGACGTGGCCGTTCTTCCGGACCGTACTGTCGAACCTGGCGATGGTGATGTCGAAGTCCGACATGGGTCTCGCCGCCCGCTACGCGGAACTCGTCCCCGACGAGGAACTGCGGCGACGGGTGTTCGGCAAGATCGCCGAGGAGCACGAGCGGACCATCCGGATGTACAAGGCCGTGACCGGGAACGACACGCTGTTCGCGGACAATCCCGGTCTGGAGCGGTCGGTGCACAACCGGTTCCCGTACCTCGAGCCGCTCAACCACCTACAGGTGGAACTGCTGCGCCGCTACCGGGCCGGGGACGACAGTGATCAGACGCGCCGCGGCATCCAGCTCACGATGAACGGGCTGGCGACCGCACTGCGCAACAGCGGGTAGCGAGGGCGGTTCCCGCGCCCCGCGAGAAAGTGCATGAACTTTCTTCCGGGGCGGGGGAACCGAACCGTCCGTCCCTGCGTCAAAACGGGAAAGAGCACAACGTTTCCGAGACGAAGTGGGGCGACGGATGAGGCGATGCGCGGGTGACCCGGTCTATTGGCGCGGCGGAATCGGGCGGCGGGGGACGCGGACGGCGAGCCCGCGTCGGGCCGGCCGGATCGTCACCGAATGCCGGGTCACCCGGACACCCGTCGAACGGGACCCCCGGTCGCCCGCCGGGTTACCGGCGGACGACGACGAGGACACCGTCGGATGAGAGCCTCAGTTCGGCGAGGGTCAGTTCGGCGAGGGTCAGTTCGGCAGCCGGGACGCGGCCGACGTGTCGAGCAGCCACCGGGTGGCCGAGAGTCCGCGCGCCCCGGACGCCGGGATCTCGACGGGCGGTGCGCCCGCGATCGCCGCGGCCACGGCCTCGGCCTTGGCGTCACCGGACACGACGAGCCACACCTCGTCGGCGTGCCGGACGGCGGGCAGGGTCAGCGTGACCCGCACCGGCGGCGGCTTGGGGGAGTCCGTCACCGCGACGACGAACCGGTGCTCCTCGCGGACCGCGTCGGTGTCGGGGAACAGCGAATTGACGTGTCCCTCACCGCCCATGCCGAGCAGGTGGACGTCGAAGACCGGGACCTGCCTGCCGTCGGCGTGCGCCCCGAGCACCTGTGCGTACGCGACGGCGGCCGCCTCCGGGTCGTTCTCGTAGATCCCGTCCGCGACGGGCATGGTGTGCACGCGGTCGGGATCGACGTCGACGTGGTCGAGCAGCGCGGCCCGCGCCTGCACGTCGTTGCGCTCCGGATCGCCGGCGGGCAGGAAACGCTCGTCACCCCAGAAGATGTCGATCGCGCGCCAGTCGATGTCGCCCGGGTTCTCCCGGACCTTCTCGAGCAACCCGATCCCGGTGCCGCCGCCGGTGAGGACCACCGACGCCGACCCGCGGTCCTTCTGGGCGGCGACGACGGTGGCGACGAACCGCTCCGCGGCCTTCGTCACCAGCGTGGCGGTGTCGGGGTGCACTTCTACGTGGATGTCACTCATACGTCACCTTCGTCAGCCCGGCGAGTGCGGCCTCGTAGGCCTCGTCGGGGTCCAGTCTGCGGAGTTCTTCGGCCAGGCAGTCGCGGGTCTCCCGCCTGCCCAGCGCCACCAGCGCATCCGGTTTGCCGGTCCGCGACAACGTCGCGGTGGTGCCGGTCTGCGGGCGGCTGATGGTCAGCGTGCCGCCGTCCGCGAACTCGAGGGTCACGAACAGCGGTCCGACCCTGCGGCTGACGGGCGCATCGAGACGGCCCGCCAGCCATCCGGCGATCATGTCGACGGCGGGCTCGTCCACGAGCCCCGACACCACTGCCGATTCGATGCGCGAGTGCGGTGGCTGGTCGACGGCCGAGGTGATGAGCCCCCTCCACATCGTGATGCGGCTCCACGCCAGATCCGTGTCTCCGGACGTGTAGGAGGCGAGGCGGCCCTTGATCTCGGCGGCGGGATCCGCACGGTCCGTGGCGTCGGTGATGCGCCGGATCGCGAGCTTCCCGACCGGATCCTTCGCGGGGACGGCGGGAGCGGTCTCGGGCCACCAGACGACGACCGGGGTGTCGGGGAGCAGGAACGGCACGACCACGCTGCTCTCGTGGTCGGCGAGTTCGCCGAACAGGCGGAGCACCACCACCTCCGAGGCGCCGGCGTCACCACCGACCCTGATCTGGGCGTCCAGCCGGGGCTCGGCGTCGCGGGAACCGCGGGCGACGACGATGACACGGCAGGGATGCTCCCGGCTCGCCTCGTTGGCGGCGTCGATGATGTCCTCGGAGTTCTCGCTGTCCCGGGTGCACACCACCAGGGTGAGAACCCGTCCCAGCGTCACCGCCCCGCCGGTCTTCCGGAGCTCCACCAGCTTCTTGTTGACCTGGCCGGTGGTGGTCGAGGGGATGTCGATGATCATCTACGGCCTTCTCCATTCGCGACCGGTGCGGTGCATCATTTCGTCCGCGGACGGGGGACCCCACGTGCCTGCCTCGTACGGTTCCGGTTTGCCCTCCGCGGCCCAGGCGGCGAGCGCCGGATCGAGGATCTCCCAAGACAATTCGACCTCGGCGTTGACGGGGAACAGGGAAGGTTCACCGAGCAGCATGTCGAGGATGAGGCGTTCGTACGCCTCGGGGGACGATTCGGTGAACGCCTGACCGTAGCTGAAGTCCATGTTGACGTCGCGGACCTCCATGCTCGATCCCGGGACCTTGGATCCGAAGCGCATCGTCACACCCTCGTCCGGCTGCACCCGGATGACGAGCGCGTTCTGCCCGAGTTCCTCGGTCATCGTCCGATCGAACGGCAGGTGCGGCGCGCGCTTGAAGATCACGGCGATCTCGGTGACCCGGCGGCCGAGCCGCTTCCCGGTGCGGAGGTAGAACGGCACACCCGCCCAGCGGCGGGTGTCGACCTCGAGGGTGATGGCGGCGAATGTCTCCGTGGTGGAGTCCTGCGAGAAGCCGTCCTCCTCCAGCAGACCGACCACCCGGGTGCCGCCCTGCCAGCCGCCCGCGTACTGGCCACGCGCGGTGGTCTCGTCGAGCGGCTGCGCGAGTGTGGTGGCGGAGAGCACCTTGATCTTCTCCGCCTGCAACTCCGACGGTTCGAAGCTGATCGGCTCCTCCATCGCGGTGAACGCGAGGAGTTGCAGCAGGTGATTCTGGATGACGTCGCGCGCCGCCCCGATGCCGTCGTAGTACCCGGCCCGGCCACCGAGACCGATGTCCTCGGCCATGGTGATCTGCACGTGATCCACGTAGTGGGCGTTCCAGATCGGATCGAACAACTGGTTGGCGAAGCGCAGCGCCAGGATGTTCTGAACGGTTTCCTTGCCGAGGTAGTGGTCGATCCGGAAGACGGTGTCCTCGGGGAAGACCTCGTTGACGACCGCGTTGAGCTCACGTGCGCTCGCGAGGTCGTGACCGAACGGCTTCTCGATGACCACCCGGCGCCACTGGCTGTCGTTCGACCGGGCGAGGCCGGCCTCGGACAGCTGCTTGAGGACCACCGGGAACGCGTCCGGCGGAATCGCGAGATAGAACCCGTGATTGCCGCCGGTCCCGCGTTCGCGTTCGAGCGTGGCGAGGGTGCTCGCCAGTTCCTGGAAGGACGCCGGGTCGTCGAAGCTGCCCTTGACGAAACGCAGGCCCTCCGACAGCCGCTCCCACACGTCCTCCCGGAACGGGGTCCGGGAATGGTCGCGCACGGCATCGTGGACGATCTTGCCGAAATCCTCGTCCGACCAATCCCTGCGGGCGAACCCGACGAGAGCGAACCCGGGCGGCAGAAGACCACGATTGGCCAGATCGTAGATGGCGGGCATCAACTTGCGCCGGGCCAGGTCGCCGGTGACACCGAAGATCACCAGCGCACACGGCCCGGCGATGCGTGGTAGGCGCTTGTCCCTACTGTCGCGAAGTGGATTGACCCAATCGTCTGACGCTGCGGGCTCGCTCACGTATCAGCTCTTCTGCCCTGCTGCGCGCAGCTGCTCCGCGGTGGCCTCCAGGAGTTCGTTCCAGGACACCTCGAACTTGTCGACGCCCTCGTCCTCGAGCACCTTGAACACGTCGGGCAGGTCGATGCCGACGGCGGTGAGCTGGTCGAAGATCTCCTGCGAGGCGACCGCGGTGCCGGAGACGGTGTCGCCCGCGACCTCGCCGTGGTCGGCGAACGCGTCGAGGGTCTTCTCCGGCATCGTGTTCACGGTGTTCGGGGCGACCAGGTCGGCGACGTACAGGGTGTCCGGGTAGTCGGGGTTCTTGACTCCCGTCGACGCCCACAATGCGCGCTGCGGGCGGGCACCGGCCGCGAGCAGACCCTGGAACCGCGGCTGCACCTCGAAGACCTGCTGGTACGCGGCGTACGCGAGGCGGGCGTTCGCGACGCCGGCCTTGCCACGCAGCGCGAGGGCGTCGGGGGTGCCGATCTTGTCGAGCCGCTTGTCGATCTCTGTGTCGACGCGGGAGACGAAGAACGAGGCCACCGAATGGATGCGGGAGACGTCGTGGCCGGCGGCCTTCGCGGCCTCGAGGCCGTCCAGGTAGGCGCCCATGACGAGTTCGTAGCGTTCCACCGAGAAGATCAGCGTGACGTTGACGCTGATGCCCTCACCGAGCACCTTGGCGATCGCCGGGATCCCCGCCTCGGTGGCCGGGATCTTGATGAACAGGTTCGGGCGGTCGACGATCTTCCACAGTTCGACGGCCTGCGCGACGGTCTTGTCGGCGTCGTGGGCCAGGCGCGGGTCGACCTCGATGGACACCCGGCCGTCGACGCCGTGGCTCGCCTCGAACTGCGGGGCGAGGACGTCGCAGGCGGCGCGGACGTCGTCGGTGGTCACCGTGCGGATGGTGGCCTCGACGTCGGCGCCGCGCTCGGCGAGTTCGCGGACCTGTGCGTCGTAGACGTGGCCCTTGCTGAGCGCGGCCTGGAAGATCGACGGGTTGGTGGTGACACCGACGATTCTCTTGGTCGCGATGAGCTCGGCGAGGTTGCCGGACTCGATGCGGTCACGGGAGAGGTCGTCGAGCCACACCGAGACGCCGGCTTCGGAGAGCTTCTGGAGGTTGGGGTTCTGAGTCATGGCGTTCTATCCCTTCACGCGTGCGAGCGAGCGCTGTGCGGCGGCGGTGACGGCTTCGGCGGTGAAGCCGAACTCGCGGAACAGGGTCTTGTGGTCGGCGGAGGCGCCGAAATGCTCGATGGAGATGATTTCGCCTGCGTCACCGACGAAGCGGTACCACGGCATCGAGATGCCGGCCTCGACGGCGACCCGCGCCTTGACGGTCGGGGGCAGCACGCCGTCGCGGTAGGCCTGGTCCTGGGCGTCGAACCACTCGACGCAGGGCATGGACACGACCCGGGTGGGGATGCCCTCGGCCTCGAGCGCCTCGCGGGCGGCGACGGCCAGCTGCAGCTCGGAGCCGGTGCCGATGAGCACGACCTCTGGTGCCCCGGCGGACGCGTCGGCGAGGACGTAACCGCCGCGGGAGACACCCTCGTAGCTGGTGCCCTCGAGGACCGGCAGGTCCTGGCGGGTCAGGGCGAGACCGGCGGGAGCGCGGGTGGCCTCGTCGGCGCCCTTCTCGAGAACGGCGCGCCACGCGTGCGCGGTCTCGTTGGCGTCGCCGGGCCGCACGACGTACAGGCCGGGGATGGCGCGCAGCGCCGCGAGGTGCTCGATCGGCTGGTGGGTGGGACCGTCCTCGCCGAGTCCGATGGAGTCGTGCGTCCACACGTAGGTGACCGCGGTCTTCATGATCGCGGCCAGCCGGACGGCGGGACGCATGTAGTCGCTGAAGACGAGGAACGTGCCGCCGTAGGGGCGGGTCGGACCGTGCAGGGCGATGCCGTTGAGGATCGAGCCCATGGCGTGCTCGCGGACACCGAAGTGCAGGGTGCGACCGTAGGGTTCCGCGTTCCACATGCTGGTGGAAATGGACTTGGGACCGAACGAGTCGGCGCCCTTGATGGTGGTGTTGTTGCTCTCCGCGAGGTCGGCGGAGCCGCCCCACAGCTCGGGCAGCACCGGTCCGACGGCGTTCAGGACGGCGGCGGACGCCTTCCGGGTGGCGAGACCCTTCGCGTCGGGCTCCCACGTCGGCAGCACGTCGGCCCAGCCGGCGGGCAGGTCGCGTCCGATCAGGCGGTCGAGGAGTTTCTTGCCCTCCGGGGCGCGCTGCGCCCACTCGTCGTACTGGGCCTGCCATTCCTTGTGCGCCTGCGCACCGCGCTCGACGACCTTGCGGGTGTGCGCGATGACCTCGTCGGCAACCTCGAACGTCTTGTCCGGATCGAAACCGAGCGCCTTCTTGACGGCGGCGACCTCGTCGGCGCCCAGGGCGGCGCCGTGCGCTGCGCCCGTGTTCATCTTGTTCGGTGCCGGGTAGCCGATGATCGTCCGGAGCAGGACCAGCGACGGCTTGTCGGTGACCTCGCGGGCCTTGTTCAGGGCCTCCTCGATGGCGACGACGTTCTCGCCACCCTCGACGATCTGCACGTGCCAGCCGTACGCCTCGTAGCGGGCGGCGGTGTCCTCGGACAGCGCGATGGCGGTGTCGTCCTCGATGGAGATCTTGTTGTCGTCGTAGATCAGCGTCAGGTTGCCGAGCTGCTGCACACCGGCGATGGACGACGCCTCGGAGGTGACGCCTTCCTCGATGTCGCCGTCGGAGGCGATCACGTAGATGTGGTGATCGAACGGGCTGTCGCCGAGCGCGGGCTCGGGATCGAACAGGCCGCGCTCACGGCGGGCGGCCATGGCCATGCCGACGGCGGAGGCCAGACCCTGACCCAGCGGCCCGGTGGTGATCTCGACGCCGCGGGTGTGGCCGTGCTCGGGGTGGCCGGGGGTCTTCGAGCCCCAGGTGCGCAGTGCTTCCAGGTCTTCGAGTTCCAGCCCGTAACCGGCGAGGTACAGCTGAATGTAGAGGGTGAGGCTGGAGTGTCCACAGGACAGCACGAACCGGTCGCGGCCGATCCAGTCGGCGTCGGTGGGGTCGTGACGCATGACGCGCTGGAACAGGGTGTAGGCGAGGGGGGCCAGGCTCATGGCCGTGCCGGGGTGGCCGTTGCCCACCTTCTGCACTGCATCGGCGGCGAGCACCCGGATGGTGTCGACGGCCTTGGTGTCCAGTTCGGTCCAGTCGGCGGGATGAACCGGTTGCGTGAGGACGTGGATGTCGTCTGTGATCGACACGGGCAGAAGTCTCCTGACATGGGTGAACGTGGAGCCTGAGGATGCGTGGGCCTCTTGTGCGACTCCAGCCTAGTGCGCGGTCGTATCCGGGTCGATTCGGTTCGCGCATTACGGCGGTCTACCATCGTTTGTAGTAGAACGGCCGGCCGTCGCGAAGGACTTCGGGAGCAGGCACCGGCATTCGGATGTGGAATTACGCGTGGTGCGAGGAGAGAACGTGCGGACAGGGCATCAGCCGAGCGGACACGGCTTCGGCAGCCCCAGCCCCGCCCCCCGCGCGACCGGCACCGACACGGTGCTGGGTCGCGTCACGGGCAAGGTCCTGGCCTACATCGCGTTGACCAAGCCGCGGGTGATCGAACTGCTGCTGGTCGCGACCATCCCGGCGATGCTGCTGGCCGACCGCGGCAACGTCGACATCCTGCTGATCCTCAGCACGCTGTTCGGCGGATGGATGGGTGCGGCGAGCGCAAACTCCCTCAACTGCGTCGTCGACGCCGACATCGACAAGGTCATGAAGCGCACCGCGCGGCGGCCGCTGGCCCGCGACGCGGTTCCGACGTCGCACGCGTTCGTGTTCGGCATGACCCTCGGGGTCGCGTCGTTCCTGTGGTTGTGGTGGCGGGCGAACCTGCTCGCCGGGTGTCTGGTCGTCCTGACAATCGCGTTCTACGTGCTCGTGTACACGATGGTGCTCAAGCGCCGGACCTGGCAGAACGTCGTCTGGGGCGGCGCCGCGGGCTGCATGCCCGTCATGGTCGGCTGGTCGGCGGTCACCGGATCGCTGAGCTGGCAGCCCATCGTGCTGTTCCTGGTCATCTTCTTCTGGACGCCGCCGCACACCTGGGCGCTCGCGATGCGCTACAAGGAGGACTACAAGGCGGCCGGTGTCCCGATGCTGCCGGTGATCGCCACGGAGGAGCACGTCACCAAGCAGATCCTGCTGTACAGCTGGGCGATGGTGATCACGTCGCTGGTGCTCGTCCCCGCCGCCGGAGTCGTGTACGCGGCCGTGACCCTCGTCGCCGGCGCCTGGTTCCTGCTCATGGCCCATCAGCTGTACCGCAGCGTGCGAGGCGGAGCAGCGGTGAAGCCGCTCCGCCTGTTCCTGCAGTCCAACAACTACCTGGCCATCGTCTTCGTCGGGCTCGCCGTCGACTCCGTGCTGGGACTGCAGACCGTCGGCAGCCTGCTGAGCTGACCCCCGCTTCGCCTCAGGGCACCAGCACGATCGATCCCGTCGTCGCCCGCGCCTCGAGGTCGCGGTGCGCCTCCTCCGCCCGCTCGAGCGGGTACTCCGCTCCCACCCGGACCGTGAGTGCACCGTCGGCGAGGGCGGCGAACACGTCTCCCGCCCGCCACGTCAGTTCCTCCCGGTTGCGGACGTGGTGCGCGAGCGTCGGCCGGGTGAGGAACAGCGAACCTGCCGGGTTCAGTCGCTGCGGATCGAACGGCGGCACCGGCCCGCTCGCCGCACCGAACAGCGCGACCGTTCCCCGGATCCGCACCGACGCGAGACTGGCCTCGAACGTGGACGCGCCGACACCGTCGTACGCGGCTGCGACGCCCTCGCCGTCGGTCAGTTCCCGCACCCGGGCCGCGATGTCGTCGTCGTAGCGCAGCACCTCGTGGGCTCCGGCGTCACGGGACAGCTGCTCCTTCGCGTCGGAGGACACCGTGGTGATCACCCGGGCGCCCAGCGTCGTCGCCATCTGGGTGAGGATCAGACCGACTCCGCCCGCCCCGGCGTGGACGAGGACGGTGTCGCCGGACTGTATTGGGTACGTGGAGTGGGCCAGGTAGTGGGCGGTCATGCCCTGCAGCAGCGCAGAGGCGGCCTGCGGGGCGGGCACGGAGTCGGGGACGGCGATCGCGGCCGCCGCGGGCACGGCCACCTTCTCCGCGTAGCTGCCGGGAGCGGCGCACCAGGCCACCCGGTCGCCGGGCGCGAAATCCGCAACATCGCCGCCGACGGCCTCCACGACGCCGGAGCCCTCGTCGCCGGGAACGTAGGGCAGCGGCCGCGGATACAGCCCCGTCCGGAAGTACGTGTCGATGAAGTTGATGCCGATCGCGTCGGTGCGAACGAGCAGATCCGTCGCTCCGATCTCGGGTTCGGGAACCTCTACCGGTTCGAGGACGTCGGGACCACCGAGACGGGAAACCTGTATAGCGCGCATGGTTTCAGTTCTACACGGCGCGGCCCGCCGCACGGAGCCTGGCGGACACAGCACGACTACCGCCCAGTATTCTCGGACCATGAGTACCGACACCCATGCGGAACAGGCCCCCTCGAGCCCGGCGCCTTCGCTGCCGTCCCACACGGTCGACGCGATCAAGAAGTTCGTCGCCGAGCACGGCGGTTCGGCCAGCGCCGTCATCCAGCCCATCGGGCTCGCCGGCGTCCGGATCACCCTCGTCGGAGCCGACGGCATCCTCGGTGACCAGGTCGTCGAGGATCTCGCCACCGCGAACGCCGTCGTCGCCTCGCTCGACGCCGTCACCGTCTCGGAGTGGGACCGCGCGATCACCAGCATCGTCACGCCCCGCAAGGGTCACATCCAGAAGATGGCCGGCTGGGTCGCGCGGCAGACCCGGTTCCCGAAGGCCCGCAACGAGCGCTAGACGCTCGCGGTGTCGGGCTGCGTGACGTACTCGCGGGTGCGTCCCGCGGCCCACACCGCCGCGGTGGCCGCGGTGCACAGCCCGGCCCCCGCGACGTGGAACGCCACCAGGGCGGCGGGAACGTCCGTGAAGAACTGGACCAGCCCGATCAGCGCCTGCGCCACCACCAGCGCGAGCAGAACCTGCACCCGGACCTTCACCGCGCGGCCGGCGCCGACGGCGTACAGACCGAAGCACAGGCCGACCAGCAACGCCAGATAACCCACGAGCAGTTGCGCATGCAGGTGCACGAGCGTGACGATTTCCACCTCGAGGCGGGGAACCACGCGGTCGAGACTCTTGTCTCCCGCGTGCGGTCCCGCACCCGTGACCAGCGTTCCGGCGGCGAGGACCCCGGCCAGCGCGACCGCCGACAGCGCGGTGAGCCAGCGCAGCGGTGCCGGGATCACGTCGATCGCCGGGGCGTCGTCCGGTTCGCAGATCTTCGCGTACATCACGGTCGCCAGCCACACCATCGCCATCGATGCGAGCAGGTGCACCGCGACCGTCCACCACAGCAGTCCGGTGAGCACCGTGATACCGCCGATGACGGCCTGCACGACGGTGCCGAGAGGCATCATCCACGCGTAGACGAGGACCTCTTTGCGGCGGCGCGCGCGGGTGACCGCGAGGACGATCAGGGCCGCGGCCACGACGACGACGAACGTCAGCAGCCGGTTGCCGAATTCGACCGCCTGGTGGACGACGGCGACCTCGCCGTGCCCGACCGGCACGAAGCTGCCGGGGAAGCACTGCGGCCACGTGGGGCAGCCGAGGCCGGAGGCCGTCACCCGGACGACGGCCCCGGTGACGGCGATGCCGCCCTGCGTGAGGATCACCGCGAACGCGATGACACGCTGCACGGTCAGCGACGGAAGGGGGAGACGGTCTACCAGGCTCAGAAACCCGCGATACAGCACGGCATCGATGGTAGAGGGCGGTCAACTACAGCGTGTCGTTGGGCCGGTGGCGGCGCAGCCGACTTCGTGCTACTCGCCGCGAATGCGCAGGATGCCGGTCACCGTGCCCTGCCAGAAGTCGCCGGTATCGGTGACAAGTCCGGACATCTGCAGGGTGTCGTTGACGGCGGTGCCGGGGAGTGGGCTGGTGTGCTCGACGGAGCCGTCGGACGGGTCGATCACCGCGAACGCGAAACCGTCCAGGGGTGTCGTGACGTCGAACCCCTGGCGGATCACGGTGTACAGCAGGCCGTCGCCGGTCGACAGGTGCGGGACCGCGGCGCTGCGGACGTCGTTGCTCCACACCTGGTGGCAGCCGATCGGGTCGATGTCCACCCGCGTCATGCCGCCGGTGAAGGGCGCGTTCGTCGGAACGGCCGGTCCCGCCCCGTCCGGCACGGTGGGATACGGGTAGCCGTACGTCCCGGCGACGTACACCGAGTTGCCGATGCCGATCGGCGAGTTCTCGCTGCCGCCCGGGTTGCCGAGCACCGGGAGGGTGCAGATCTCGTCGCCGGAATCGGCGCGGAAGACCCGGAGATTCACCTGCGGGTCGGCGTTGTCGACGATCGCGACGAAATCGCTGCCGGTGGACGGTCCGAAGTAGGTGGGGGTGGAGCCCGTGCCGTGGCTCAGCTGCCCCGGCTTACGGTCCGGTCCGCGGTCGTACTCGCGGCGCCAATCCAGACGGACCTCGCCGTCGCGGAGCGCGAACTGGTACAGGGCGTGCGTGGTCGCGACCGCGGTGCCTGCCGGCGAGGTGGAGATGCTGTTCTGCACCTGCTCGCCCGCGGCCAGCGGCAGGGTGTGCGCGACACCGCCGCGATCCACGGCTCCGACGACACCGCCGCCCGTCGCGAACCAGACGTTGCCCTGCCAGTCCGGAGTCAGCCCGGTCACGTTGTCGCCCTGGGGAACACTGCCGGACAGATCGACGTGCGAGTCGACGGTGATCCGCCACTGGCCTGCGGGGTCCTTCGAATGTCCGAGGCGCAGCAGCTGACGGTTGCCGTCGACGACGACCAGGCGGTTGTCGTTGTCGAGGAACGCGTACACGCCACCGAGCAGGCTGCCCTTCGCCAGCGCGAACGTGGCGAGCGAGCCGCCGAACGGCGCCGCCGGGGCCGCGGGGTCGATCAGGTGCACGGTGGGAACCTGGCCGGCCACCGACGTGCACAGGGCGACGACGAGCCGGTCGGAACCCTGCAGGAGGGTCGGGCACGCGGACACGAGCGGGTACGCGGACAGCGTGACGGGGCCGGTGCCAGGACCGGGCAGCGGCGTCACGTCGGTGGACCCCGCGTCGCCGTGCATCGTGGACGTGCCCGCGGGTCCGAGGAACGGATTCGGCGACGCCGGCGGACCCCACTGCGGTGCGGCGCCCGCGGGCAGCGCGCCACCCCAGAGAACGGCGAGCAGAACAGCGAGAACGGTGCCCGCGCGGCGGGCCGTGAGTCGACGGATCACGTGAATCGGAACGTCCTTGCGGCCAGGGCCCCCGCGGCCGCGCCCCAGACGGCGAGGACCACGACGCTGAGCACGTCCACCGAACCCGACAGTGCGGCGTCCAGCGCGTGCGCGAGCGCTCCGGACGGAATCAGCCGGGCCCCGGTGTGGAGGAGCCAGGGGAGGTCGCCGGTGGCGAACACCACACTGCCGACACCGACCATCACGAACCACAGGATGTTGGCGAGGGCGAGGACGATGTCGGCGCGGAGGGTGCCGCCGAGCAGCAGGCCCATCGCCGCGAACGTCACGGTGCCCAGCGCGATGATCACGGCGCCGAGGACGAGTCCCCACGCACTCGGACGCCAGCCGAGAGCCAGCCCGATCACGCCGAGGAGGACGGATTGCAGGGCGACGACGATGACCACCGCGGCGCTCTTCCCGGCGATGATTCCCCACTTGGGCAGGGGAGTCGCGCCGAGCCGTTTGAGGGCACCGTACCGGCGGTCGAACCCGACCGCGATCGCCTGCCCGGTGAACGCGGTGGACATCACGGCCACCATCATCACGGCGGGCACCACCTTGTCGACGCGCGACGTTCCGAGGTCGCCGATGGGCAGCAGGCACAGCCCGATCAGCAGCGTGATCGGGATGAACATCGTCAGGAGCAGCTGTTCGCCGTTACGCAGGAGCAGTTTCAGCTCGAGCGCGGTCTGCGCCCGCAGCATGACCGCCGCGCCGCTCGGGCGGGGATCGGGGGTGAACGTGCCGGGGGCGAAACGATTCTCCGTCAGACGGTCACTGGTGCTCATCGTCATCCCCTCAGTTCCCGGCCGGTGAGTTCGAGGAAGACGTCCTCGAGGCTGCGCTGGTCGACGCGGATGTCGCTGATCAGGGCGTCCAGATCGGCGCACCACGACGCGACGGAGGCCACCACCTTCGGGTCGATCGGCCCCTCGACGAGGTAGGTCCCCGGTCCGGACTCGGCCACCCGGAAGCCGTCGGGGAGGGTCCGTGCGAGCGGTCCGGTGTCGAGACCGGCGGGCGCGGTGAGCCGCAACTGGCCTTCGGCGCCGCGGCTGGTGACCTCGGCGGGCGTTCCGGCAGCGACGATCGACCCGTGATCGATGATGACGAGCCGGTCCGCGAGTTCCTCGGCCTCGTCCATCAGATGCGTCGTCAGCAGCACGCTGACGCCGTCGCGGCGCAGCGCGTCGATCAGTTCCCACACCAGCAGGCGGGCCTGGGCGTCGAGCCCGGCGGTGGGTTCGTCGAGGAAGACCAGTTCGGGGCGGCCGACCAGCGCGCAGGCCAGGGAAAGGCGTTGCTGCTGCCCGCCGGACAGCCGGCGGTACGGGGTGCGACGCGCCTCCTCGAGGCCGAGGCTGCGCAGCAACCAGTCGGGGTCGAGGGGGTCGGCGGAGTAGGCGGCGACCAGGTCGAGCATCTCGCCGGCGCGGGAACCGGGGTACGCGCCGCCGCCCTGCAGCATCACACCGATCCGGGCCCGGACGGCGCCGGCATCGGCGATGGGGTCGAGTCCGAGGACGCGCACGGTGCCGCTGTCGGGGCGGACGAAACCCTCACACATTTCGACGGTGGTGGTCTTACCCGCGCCGTTGGGACCGAGCAACGCCACGACCTGTGCCGGTTCGACGGTGAGATCGAGCCCGTCGACGGCCCTCACACCGTCGAAGGTCTTCACCACGCCTTCCAGGCGTACAGCAGGTTGCGCCGATCCGGGCGTTCGCGAGGTCACGGGGAATCAGCGTAAGCCCTGGCCGGGTGTGACCCGGCCGGTGCCCCGGCTTTCCGCGCCGGCGTCGTCCCGGGGCGGATCCTGCGGTTCCGGCACGGCCTGTTGCTGCCCCGGACCGACCCGCCACGGCAGGCGGTTGCGGGTGATCACGATCAGCGTTCCCGCCGTGAAGATGGTGGCGATGGCGGCCTGGACGATGACGAAGGGCTGGTACTCGCCGCCGTTCGGCATCAGGATGACGCTGACGATGGACGAGAAGACGATCGCGGGGACCCGGAACGCGGGTGCGGTGGCCCAGGCGGCGAGCGGCAGGACCGCCCACAGCAGATACCAGGGCTGCACCACGGGGAACAGCAGGACGACCGCGCCGAGGGACAGTCCGAGCGCGCCGACCGCGTGGATGCGGCCGACGAGGGTGGCGACGAGCATCCGGAGTGTGATGAACGCCGCAGCGACGGCGGCGATCGGCCGGGTCAGGCTCAGCACCGCCGTCGTGTGATCGCCGAGGCCCAGCAGAACCCCGGCCAGTCCGGTGCCCAGCCCGAGGAGCGTGGGAATCGACATCCAGCTGCGGACCGCGTTCGCCGTGCCGAGCGTGTGCACCCAGCCGATGCCGAGCCCGCTGGACGTGCTGATGACGAGGGTGACCACCAGGGCCACCCCGCCGAGCAGTGCGGCCGCGGTGAGCACCGCTTTCGGGGTTCCGCCCCATCGCCTGGCCAGCGCCATCCCGACGAATCCCAGCGCGAGCAGGGAGGGGATCTTGATCGTCGACGACAGGGCGATGAGCGCCGCCCCCGACAGCAGTAGGAGAAGGGACTGCCCGCGGATCGGATCCGCCCGTTCGACGGCCCGCAGCGCCAGTTCGATCCCGGCCAGCATGAGGCCGAGCATCAGCGCCTCGTTGTGGATCCCGGCGACCAGGTGGAACAGCAACAGGGGGTTGGCGGCGCCCAGCCAGAGGGCGCTGACCTCGGCGACGCCGCAGCGGCGCGCCAGGCGGGGGAGCGCCCACACGATCATCGCCACACCGGCGAGCGCGAGCAGCCGGTGCAGGAAGATTCCCGCGACGATGTTCTCGCCGGTCAGCCAGCTGATCCCGCGCCCCATCCAGAGGAACAGTGGGCCGTACGGCGCCGGTGTGTCCCGCCAGATCGTCGGCACGGTGCGGGTCAGGACGTGATCGACGCCGAGAGCGCCCGCGGGACCGATGGCGTAGGGGTCGAGCCCGCGGGCTGCGATCTCGCTCTGCGCGAGGTACGAGTACACGTCCTTGCTGAACATCGGCGGCGCGACGGACAGCGGAATGATCCACAGCAACAGGGTGCGGTCGAGCTGGGACCGGTTGAGGCGGCGCACGGCCCCCGACTGCAGACTGCCGATCGCGAACCGTCCGAGCAGCAGCCACGCGAGCACGATCATCACCGTGCCGGTCATGGCGAGGGTCAGCGCGACGCTGGGGATCCGGGCGGGAAGTCCGATGATGCGCAGCCCTTGGACGGGGTTTTGCAGTACCGGCTGGGCGCCGGCGCCCAGTGCGCCCACCGCCATCAGGACGGCGCCGGTCGCGCCGAACCGGCGGATGCCGCGGAGCTGCGCGGTCTCCTGCCCGTTCAGGCCTGCGGTCTCCGGTTCGTCGCCGTGCAGCGCGGCCGCCACCGACGAGCGGGGGGAGGGTCCGTCGATGCCCAGCGCCCGCCGGACGAGCTCGGCCGGATGTCGGAGAGCGGCACGAGCCGTCAAGGTCGGCTCCGCGCGGGTCGGCTCCGGGTTCTCGGGGGTCTGCGGCACACAGGCAGCGTAGCGGTGCGCCGAACACGGCCGGTTCGGCCAGTATTCCCGCGCCCGGGCGGCACATAATCACAGGTGTAAGGCAGGGCACCCTTAGTAGACCTGCGATCGGAATTCCGTCACACTGGTGTTGTGAAAACGGATACGACACCACGTGCAACGAAGGAAAGCGCAGTTCACGCGCCTTCTTCGGCGGCGCCTGTCGCAACCGCGTCACCCGTCGCCGTGGGCCACGAAGGGCACACCCGCGCGGCCGTCGTGAAGCTCCTCCTCGAGGAGGGGCCCATCACCGCGTCGGAAATCGGAACCCGCCTGGGCCTGAGTGCCGCCGGAGTCCGTCGTCATCTCGACGCACTCCTCGAATCCGGCGAGGCGCGCGAGGCGTCCTCCGTCGCCGTGCGTCACCGCGGACGGGGACGGCCCGCCAAATACTTCCAGATCACCGCGAAGGGCCGCGGCAGACTCGGTCACGCGTACGACGACCTCGCGGGCGCGGCCATGCGCCAACTGCGGGAGGTCGGGGGAGACGCCGCGATCACCGAATTCGCTCGCCGCCGAGTGCAGGCGATCGTCGGCGACGTCACCCCGGCCGCGGATCAGAGCGCCGAAGGCCTCGAAACCACCGCCGACGCCATCGCCGACGCGTTCACCACCGCCGGATTCGCGGCCTCGACCCGCCCGGTCGGCAACGGCGTGCAGATCTGCCAGCACCACTGCCCGGTCTCGCACGTCGCCGAGGAATTCCCGGAACTGTGCGAAGCCGAGCAGGCCGCGTTCGCCCAACTGCTCGGCACCCACGTCCAGCGGCTCGCGACCATCGCGAACGGCGACTGCGCCTGCACCACCCACGTTCCACTCGTCCCACCGTCCGGCCCCAAATAGCAACGCTATCCCGATAGATCCCCTAGTAAGCAACCTGTTTTCCACCGGCGACCAGCCCTCGCCGGTCTCGTAACAAGACTCCGGAAGGAGCTCGCATGACCGTCACATCAGACCAGGTGACATCCACTGCGTCGGCCAACGCCGAGCCGCTCACGCAGGAAGAGACCATCGCGTCACTCGGGCATTACGGGTACGGCTGGTCCGATTCCGACGAGGCCGGTGCCAGTGCGCAGCGCGGTCTGTCCGAAGACGTCGTGCGCGACATCTCGGCGAAGAAGAGCGAACCGGACTGGATGCTCGACATCCGTCTGCGTGCGCTGAAGACCTTCGACAAGAAGCCGATGCCGAACTGGGGATCGGACCTCGAAGGCATCCACTTCGACAACATCAAGTACTTCGTGCGCTCGAGTGAGAAGCAGGCCGAGAGCTGGGAAGACCTGCCCGAGGACATCAAGAACACGTACGACAAGCTGGGCATCCCCGAGGCCGAGAAGCAGCGCCTCGTCGCCGGTGTCGCGGCGCAGTACGAGTCGGAGGTCGTCTACCACTCGATCCGTGAGGACCTCGAGTCGCAGGGCGTCATCTTCCTCGACACCGACACGGGTCTGAAGCAGCATCCCGAACTGTTCCGGGAGTACTTCGGCACGGTCATCCCGGCCGGCGACAACAAGTTCTCCGCGCTGAACACCGCGGTGTGGTCGGGTGGCTCGTTCATCTACGTCCCGCCGGGCGTGCACGTCGACATCCCGCTGCAGGCCTACTTCCGCATCAACACGGAGAACATGGGCCAGTTCGAGCGGACCCTGATCATCGTCGACGAGGGCGCCTCGGTGCACTACGTCGAGGGCTGCACGGCACCGATCTACAAGTCCGACTCACTGCACTCCGCGGTGGTCGAGATCATCGTGAAGAAGGGCGGCCACTGCCGCTACACGACCATCCAGAACTGGTCGAACAACGTCTACAACCTGGTCACCAAGCGCACCAAGGTGGAGGCCGGCGGATCCATGGAGTGGATCGACGGCAACATCGGTTCCAAGGTCACCATGAAGTACCCGGCCGTCTGGATGATGGGCGAGCACGCCCGCGGCGAGGTTCTCTCCGTGGCATTCGCCGGTGAGGGCCAGCACCAGGACACCGGTGCGAAGATGCTGCACCTCGCGCCGCACACGTCGTCGACCATCATCAGCAAGTCGGTGGCCCGCGGCGGTGGACGCGCGTCCTACCGCGGACTCGTCCAGGTCAACAAGGGCGCCCACGGCTCCAAGTCGACGGTCAAGTGTGACGCGCTGCTGGTCGATCAGATCAGCCGCTCGGACACCTACCCCTACGTCGACATCCGGGAGGACGACGTGACCATGGGTCACGAGGCCACCGTGTCGAAGGTGAGCGACGACCAGCTGTTCTACCTGATGAGCCGCGGGCTCACCGAGGACGAGGCCATGGCCACGGTCGTGCGCGGCTTCGTCGAGCCGATCGCCAAGGAACTCCCGATGGAGTACGCCCTGGAACTGAACCGCCTGATCGAACTGCAGATGGAAGGGGCGGTGGGTTAGTGACCACGCCAGAAACTGGTGTCCAGAATCTCGGAGTCACGGGAGCCGTCGCGGGCGAGAATCCGCGGATAGCGCGGACGTCCACCGGCTCGCCGATCGCCAACAAGGGCGAGGTCTTCACGTCGTTCGACGTCAACGCGTTCGAGATCCCGGGTGGTCGTGACGAGGTCTGGCGGTTCACCCCGCTGCGCCGTCTGCGCGGACTGCACGACGGATCGGCGGTGGCGAGCGGCACGGCCACCGTCGACGTCGCAGGCCCGGACTCCGTGAAGGTCGAGACCGTCGGACGTGACGACGACCGGCTGGGCAAGGCCGGCGTTCCCGCCGACCGTGTGGCCGCACAGGCGTACTCGGGTTTCGAGACGGCGACCGTCGTGACCGTCGGCCGCGAGGTCGAGGTCGCGGAGACGATCAACATCACGATCACGGGCCCGGGCGAGGGCAAGGTCGCCTTCGGGCACCTGCAGATCCGGCTCGACGCGTTCGCGAAGGCGACCGTCGTCATCGACCAGCGCGGCAGCGGCACGTTCGCCGAGAACGTCGAATTCGTGCTCGGCGACAGCGCCCACCTCACCGTCGTCGCCGTCCAGGACTGGGCGGACGACACCGTGCACGTGGCGTCGCATCACGCGCGCCTCGGCCGGGACGCGGTCCTGCGGCACAACGCCGTGAGCCTCGGCGGCGACCTCGTCCGCCTGTCCGCGACCGTCAAATACGACGGTCCCGGCGGCGACGCCGAACTGCTCGGTCTGTACTTCGCCGACGCGGGACAGCACTTCGAGCAGCGACTGCTGGTGGATCACTCGCAGCCGCACTGCAAGTCCAACGTGGTCTACAAGGGCGCCCTGCAGGGTGATCCGGAGTCGGGGAAGCCCGACGCCCACACCGTGTGGGTCGGCGACGTGCTGATCCGTGCGGCGGCCGAAGGCACCGACACGTTCGAGCTGAACCGCAACCTCGTCCTCACGGACGGTGCCCGCGCGGACTCGGTCCCGAACCTGGAGATCGAGACCGGCGAGATCGTGGGTGCCGGCCACGCCAGCGCCACGGGTCGATTCGACGACGAGCAGTTGTTCTACCTGCGCGCCCGCGGAATCCCCGAGGACGCGGCACGGCGACTCGTCGTGCGCGGGTTCTTCCACGAGATCATCAACAAGATCGCCGTCGCCGAGATCCGCGAGCGTCTCGAGGCTGCTGTCGAGGCGGAACTCGCCGCAGTCGGCGTCTGAGCCGCGCCGCCGGACCATTACTTCCCATTTCTTCGAAGGATCACAATGTCTACCCCTGACGCTTCCACCCCCGAAACCTCGGTCCTGGAAATCAAGGACCTGCACGTCGACGTCGCGAACACCGACGAGAACGCCGAACCGATCAACATCCTCAAGGGTGTGAACCTGACGGTTCGCTCCGGCGAGACGCACGCGATCATGGGACCCAACGGTTCCGGCAAGTCGACGCTGTCGTACGCCATCGCGGGTCACCCCAAGTACCAGATCACCTCGGGGTCCATCACCCTCAACGGTGAGGACGTCCTCGAGATGAGCGTCGACGAGCGGGCCCGCGCGGGACTGTTCCTCGCGATGCAGTACCCCGTCGAGGTTCCCGGCGTCTCGATGTCGAACTTCCTGCGCACCGCGGCCACCGCCGTCCGTGGCGAGGCCCCGAAGCTCCGCCACTGGGTGAAGGAGGTCAAGGAGGCGCTGACCGAACTCGACATCGACCCCTCGTTCGGCGAGCGCAGTGTCAACGAAGGTTTCTCCGGCGGTGAGAAGAAGCGCCACGAGATCCTGCAGCTCGGCCTGCTGAAGCCGAAGATCGCGATCCTCGACGAGACCGACTCCGGACTCGACGTCGACGCCCTGCGCGTCGTCTCCGAGGGTGTGAACCGCTACAAGGAGCGCGAGCACGGCGGAATCCTGCTGATCACGCACTACACGCGCATCCTCCGGTACATCAAGCCGGAGTACGTCCACGTGTTCGTCGGCGGTCGCGTCGTCGAGTCGGGCGGGCCGGAACTGGCCGACGAGCTCGAGGCGAACGGCTACGAGCGCTTCACCCAGGCTGCAGCAACGCAAGGAGCATAAACGCAGATGACCACCTCGGTGCGCGTATTCGACGTCACCCGGATCCGGGAGGACTTCCCGATCCTGGCGCGTACGGTCCGCGACGGAAAACCGCTGGTGTACCTCGATTCGGGTGCCACATCGCAGCGCCCGAATCAGGTGCTCGACGCCGAGAGGGACTTTCTCACCACCTGTAACGCCGCCGTGCACCGAGGCGCTCACCAGCTCGCCGAAGAGGCCACGGACGCGTACGAGAACGCGCGTGCGGCGATCGCCGAGTTCGTCGGCGCCGACAGCGACGAACTCGTGTTCACCAAGAACGCGACGGAGTCCCTCAACCTCGTCACCCACGTCCTCGGCGACGATCGCTTCGAACGGCACCTCGGTCCCGGCGACGAGATCGTCATCACCGAGCTCGAGCATCACGCCAATCTGGTGCCGTGGCAGGAGCTTGCGCGCAGCACCGGTGCCACGTTGCGCTGGTACGGCGTCACCGACGACGGCCGCATCGATCTCGACTCGCTCGAGCTGACCGATGCCGTCAAGGTCGTGTCGTTCACCCACCAGTCCAACGTGACCGGGGCGGTGGCACCCGTCGAGGAACTGGTCCGCCGCGCCCGCGCGGTCGGCGCACTGGTGGTGCTCGACGCCTGCCAGTCCGTCCCGCACATGGCGGTGGACTTCCACGCGCTCGGAGTCGACTACGCGGCGTTCTCCGGGCACAAGATGCTCGGCCCGTCCGGCGTGGGTGTCCTGTACGGGCGCCGCGAACTGCTGAACGCGATGCCGCCGTTCATCACCGGCGGCTCGATGATCGAGACCGTCACGATGGAACGCACCACCTACGCGCCGCCGCCGCAGCGGTTCGAGGCCGGCGTTCCGATGACTTCGCAGGTGGTCGGTCTCGGCGCCGCGGTCCGGTATCTCGACGAGATCGGGATGGACGCAGTCGCCGCGCACGAGCACACCCTGGTCGAGGCGGCACTGGCAGCGCTCGGTGCCATCGACGGCGTGCGCATCATCGGACCCACGACCGCCGAGAACCGTGGCGGGGCAGTGTCGTTCGTGGTCGACGGGATCCACGCGCATGATCTCGGCCAGATCCTCGACGACGAGGGCGTCGCCATCCGCGTCGGCCATCACTGCGCCTGGCCCCTGCACCGGCATTTCGGTGTCGCGGCCACGGCGAGGGCGTCGTTTGCGCTGTACAACACGGTCGACGAGGTCGCCGCGCTCGCGGCGGCGGTGCGGCGTGCCCAGGAGTTCTTCGGGGAGGTTCCTGCATGAGAATGGAACAGATGTACCAGGAAGTGATCCTGGACCACTACAAGCATCCCCACGGCCGCGGCCTTCGTGAACCGTTCGGCGCCGAAGTCCACCACGTCAACCCGACGTGCGGCGACGAGGTGACGTTGCGCGTGCAACTCGCCGACGACGGCACGGTGGTGGATGTGTCGTACGACGGCCAGGGCTGCTCCATCAGCCAGGCGTCGACGTCGGTGCTCACCGATCAGGTGGTGGGGATGCCCGTCGAGAAGGCGCTGCAGACCGTTGCCGCGTTCAACGAAATGGTCAGCAGCCGCGGTACCGTCGAGGGTGACGAGGACGTCCTCGGGGACGGCATCGCCTTCGTCGGCGTCTCGAAGTACCCGGCCCGCGTGAAGTGCGCGTTGCTGGGATGGATGGCATTCAAGGACGCGGTTGTTCAGATAGTGGACGACCGCGTCGTGGACGAACAGGATTCGGCCGTTCCGACAGCAGACGGCGAACCAGCTCGAATCGGAGGACAGGCATCATGAGCGAGACGCAGACGCCGCAGGCGGACGCCGCAGCCGCACCGGAGCAGGCGCCGGCGGACCAGGGCGGCGAATCCGCGCCCGCCGCATCGGGTGCGATCACCGACCCGAAACGCCTCGAGGAGCTCGAGGAGGCGATGCGTGACGTCGTCGATCCCGAACTCGGCATCAACGTCGTCGATCTCGGCCTGGTGTACGGGATCACCGAGGACGAGGACGTCGTGACCCTCGACATGACCCTCACGTCGGCGGCGTGCCCGCTGACCGACGTCATAGAGGACCAGTCTCGCGGTGCACTCGTGCGCAGCGGGCTGTGCAACGAATTGAAGATCAACTGGGTGTGGCTCCCGCCGTGGGGCCCCGACAAGATCACCGAGGACGGCCGCGAGCAGTTGCGCGCCCTCGGTTTCACGGTCTGACGACCCACCACCGTTGACGGAGGGGCTCGGCGAGAACCATCTCGCCGAGCCCCTTTTCTCGGTGCCCGAACGGTATGACGATCGATGCCGTGGCCTACTCGGAGCGGGACATGACACCATCACTGCTGTGATGGCGGCGAAACCGCGGCACGCGCGGGTCGAAGATGTCCACGAACTCGCCCTGAGAATGCCTCACGCCAAGGTCGAATACGGGCCTCGCGGCAACCCCATCTCCCAGGTGGGCGGTAAATCGTTCGTGTTCTTCCGAACCCCGCGCCCCGACGCCGTCGTCGACCCTCTAACCGGAGCGCGATTCACGGACGAGCTGCCGACACGGATCGTCCATGCCCAGTGCGACCCGGTGCCGACCTCGGTCCCGGTGCACCGCCGGGGCGGTGAGCACGGGCGACTCCGGGTCTGATGCGTCGGTATCGGCCGGTTGGGGTGGCGAACGCGAGCAGCGCGGATCTCTTGCGGACCAGTGCTGCACCGAGGGCGGCGATCGCTCCGAATTCCAGGCGCAGGCTCCATGTGCCGATGACATGATCTGGGAGTCGAGCACGATTGCGATTGCGGCGAGCGCGGTGGTCGGCGTCGACTCGTTCAAGAGCGTCAGCGCCATGGTTTCCCAGAACAACTGCGTGTTACTTGAATTCTCATGAAAAACGCCGAAACATTCGAGATCAATTCAGTGGATGCCGCAACCTGATCGTCGAGTCGGTGGCGGGGTACGCTGCGATGGCTGTTGTAACCGACTCGAATGCCGGGCGGAACACAGTTGAGACAGAGCGCAAGGTGAGTTTTTGCGCCCGAGATAATCACATTAGCTCTAATCGATTCGAGATTCGATTGGAACGGAATATAGGAGTAAAGAAAGGATGACGACATCCGGAAGCGATGCGATATTCGAGACTCTCTTGGAATCGGCCAAGCGCCTCTCATTCGATCCGCGGGACCCCCTAGTTTGCGAACCCGATTCAGGTGGCGTCGAATTTCACGGGATGACACCTGAGTGGTCGCCTCTGTTCGGCACCGCTACGTGGGACTCCATGACCGAGCCGGAGCGCGTCCGCCTCACCAGAAGCGAGGTTGCGCAGTTCCTGGGCGTCGGAATCTGGCTGGAGGTGGGATTGCAGGTGGCATTGCTGCGGGCGAGCCACAGCGCGGACCCCGCCCGCTCGGACGTCAAGTTTCTGTTCAATGAATGCGCCGACGAGAATCTGCACTCGTTGATGTTCGTCAACGTCATCGACAGCATCGGATCGCATTTCTATAGGCGCGACCGCTCACTGGATTTTTTCGGATGGCTGTTTCGGACCATCGCGTGGGACGAGGTGGCGTACGGAATCGTGCTGGCCGGAGAAGAGATCTTCGACGTCATGCAACGCGACTGGATGGCGAGCGAAGACGTTGCCGCGCCCATCCGCAGGGCTTGCTATATCCATGTTATCGAGGAAGCCCGGCACATGGCGTACGCGCGTCAGAAAATCCGGACTCGGTTGATCACGATTTCGCGCGTCCGGCGGTTTATCAGCACCTTGGTCATCGCGATGGGAACGCATCTCATCGCGAAGAGCCTGATCAATCGGCGAATGTACGAGGATCTCGGCCTGGATTGGAAGGTCGTGGGCGCGGAAATCGACGCAAACGAACACCACCGGATAATGTTCCGCAGGGCCGCAGAACCGTTTATCGAATTCCTGAGCAGAGAAGGGCTGCTGAATTTCGGCGCGCGATGGATCTACCGAAAATCGAATCTTCTCTGAGCAAGCAGGAGTCGTTGTGACCCACGTTGTCCTGGGGCATTGCTGTAAGGATGCCTCGTGCGTGCGAGTGTGCCCGCAGAACTGCATTCATCCCGCCCCGGGTGAAGCGGGTTTCGAGTCGGCCGAGACGTTGTTCATCGACCCGCGCTCGTGTATCGATTGCACTGCCTGCGTCGAGGCCTGCCCGGCGTCTGCCATCAAACCCGAGTGGACGTTGACCCTCACCGAACGACGCGACGCGGCCCGCAACGCAGAGTTTTTCGAGCAGGCTCCCGAGTCCCGGCCCCTGTCGCGACGGATCCGCTTCGAGCAACCGCTGGGCAGGCCGAGTGACAGGCTGAGGATCGCCGTCGTTGGATCCGGGCCGGCGGCGATGTACACCGTTCGCGAACTCCTCCGGCGATCGACCTCGGTACGCATCACCGTCTTCGAACAGCACGGCGAGATCGGGGGCCTACTGCGCCGGGGTGTCTCCCGGGACCACATCGGCGTTCGCGACATGATCCGGCTCTTCGACGTGCCCTTCAACGACGATCGCGTCACGATCATCCACAACACAGAAGTCGGTGTGGATGTCTCGGTCGACGATCTCCGGACCAGATTCGACGCCGTAGTGCTCGCGTGTGGCGCTTCACAACCGCGCAGACTCGGACCTACGACTGCGGATCGCGGCGAGGGTGTCTATGAGGCCATCGACATTCTGGTGGCCGAGAACTGTGGGGTGTCCGGCTTTCGCCCGCGCGGGCCGCTGGGACCGAGATCCATCGTGATCGGGGCGGGAAACGTCGCCTTCGATGTCGTCCGATGGATGGCCAAGGCACGCGACCGAGGTGCCGCGGCAGAAGCGGTGACGGAGGTGGTCGTGTTGTCGCGATCGGCCCCGGATCGCGCCTCCTTCACGCCGTCGGCGTTCTACGAACTTCTGGACCTCGAGAATGCCGAGGTGCTGATCGACCGCTCCGGCCGCCGGCCGGTCGCCGCTGCGGACACCCCGTTGCTCCGTGACCTTGCCGCCCTGCCGGCTGCCGATATCTGGGCGGCAGACGGCCCGACCGCCACCGCCGCGGGCCTGCTGCGCGTGGTGTTGTCCTTCGGACAGGAGGTGACCGATCTCGGGAAGACAGCGGCCGGCGGCGTCGCCGTCACCACGACGACCGGTCGGACCTTCCTCGCGGACTCCGCGATATGCGCGACCGGATTCACGACGAAGCAGATCGACGGCATCCCCGTCGACGGGCGGGGGCTGGTGCCCAACCGCCGAGGACGAGTGATCTCTCTCGAGACGGGCGAACCGCTCGACGGACTGTATGTCGTCGGCTGGGCGAAACGAGGCGCCTCCGGCGGCGTCGGCGACAACCGCAGCTGCGCCTCGGGGACCGTGACACAGCTCGCCGCAGACCTGCACTCGCGGGTGTGACGCCCGGGTCGGCCGACCGACTACGACCACCCAGAGTTACCAACACCGACGACGAGCCATCCGAGCGCTCGCTCGACCAGCTCGAGGCCAGAAGGAACGAATCGCAGTCGGCCGTCGTCGACGTCGAGGAGACGGACACCGCGGAGTCCTTCGAGCTGCCCGGGGCCGACTTGTTCGGCGAGGTATTCCCGGTACGGGAGATTCCCGAGGAGGCAGACGAATTCACCTGCACCAGTTGTTTTCTCGTCCATCACCGCAGCCGCCTCGCGGGCACGGCCGGTGGGCAGATGATCTACCTGGACTGCGCCGGCTGAGCACATCCCAGTATGCTGGGATTTCAGAACCGGACCGTGTATGACTGCATATCTATGCGGGATTCCCGCAAGTGCTGGAGTTGCCGGGTCGAGCCGGTTCCGCCCGTCGTCCGCTTCTCCTATCCTTAGTGGGTATCCATGTCCCGATACGCGGTAGACGGGCGGGTGTTTGTGCGCGCAGACGGGTTTGGTGTACACCGAGAGCCCGTGCGTCCTTTCTCATCGCTGCGACCCCGTGGGCGCGGGTTGCGGTACTTGTAGCAGGAGGTATGAGCGGGTCTCGTCGTATCGATACGAAGGAGGCTGAGATGAGTCAGCCAACTATGGACCCGACCTTCTATCGCAGCGCAGCCGAGGCGGCCGCCGCCGCACCGGAGCAACTGGCCTACGTGGTCGCGTTCGATCGCGCAGCGGAGAAGCCCGATGCGCTGAGCGTGATCGACGTGGATCCCGGCTCGGGCACATACGGCCGGGTGGTGGGCTGGACCGAGGTACCCCATCGGGGCAACGAGTTGCACCACTTCGGCTGGAACGCCTGTAGCAGCGCGCTGAAACACGAGGGTCACCACATGGAGGGGTTGGCTCGCCGGTACCTGATCGTGCCGGGTCTGCGCTCGTCCCACCTGTATGTGTTCGATACTCAGCCCGATCCACGTCAGCCCACGCTGGCCAAGATCGTGGACAGCGCCGAGCTCGCAGCCAAGGCCGGTTACTCCCGACCACACACGTTGCACTGCGGGCCGGACGGCGTGTTCATGACCTGCCTCGGCGGTGCCGACGAATCGGACGGACCGGGCGGGATCGCACTGCTCGATCACTCCACATTCGGTGTGCTCCGGCAATGGGAGACCGACCGGGGGCCTCAATATCTCGCGTACGACGCCTGGTGGCATCTCAACCAGAACACACTGATCAGCAGCGAGTGGGGCACGCCGTCGATGATCGAGGACGGGCTGGTACCGGAGCTGTTGCTGGAGAACAAGTACGGCCACGCGATCCATTTCTGGGACCTCGGCACCGGCAAGCACCAGCAACGAGTGGACCTCGGCGCGCAGCACCAGATGCCGCTCGAGCTGCGCCCGTCGCACGACCCGGAGGCCACGTGGGGATTCCTCGGCGTGGTGATCTCGACCGAGGATCTGTCGGCCTCGGTGTGGCGTTGGCACCGCGACAGGGACAGCTGGGCGGTGGACAAGGTGATCACTATCCCGGCCGAGCCGGCCGATCCCGACCTGTTGCCGCCTGCGCTGAAACCGTTCGGTGCGGTGCCACCGCTGGTGACCGATATCGACCTGTCGGTCGACGACAAATTCCTCTACGTCTCGTGCTGGGGTATCGGGGAACTCAAACAGTTCGACGTGCACGACCCAGCCAGCCCCATAGAGACCGGGTCCGTCCGGCTCGGAGGGATCGTGGGCCACAGCGCTCATCCGGCGGCACCGAACCGGTCGCTGTCCGGTGGCCCACAGATGGTCGAGATCAGCCGTGATGGTCGGCGGGTCTACGTCACCAACTCCCTTTACGGCGCCTGGGACGACCAGTTCTACCCGGACGGGGTTGGTGCCTGGATGGCCGAGATGCACGCCGATCCTCGCGGCGGAATGACCATCGACGAGGCCTTCTTCCCTCATGACGAGGACTTCCGGGGTCTGCGGGTGCACCAGGTTCGCCTCCAGGGCGGCGATGCCTCGTCCGATTCATACTGTTACCGGTAGCAGTCGGCGTCGGCGCGCCGTACGTGATCACGCCCATCGCCGACACCTGATGAGGGGCAGCCGGATTCCCCGGCTGGCAACGGTTCCCAGTAACACATATGGTGACGTGTCGTGGTGGAGGATCCGCTCTACAGGGCGGCCTCCACGCGAGATCGTGTCCGGGTAGAGCTGTGACTTTCTACATGTTCGGGTCGGTATGGTGGCGCCGATGACGAGAGCGGTTACCTCGATACCGGGGGACGGCCGGGGCGCAGGTTTTCGACGTTGCGGGTGCACGCGGTCAGTTCGGAGAGGGCCTGGTGCAGCTGCTCGGTCACGTCCCACACATCGGGGACGAGGTTTCGGCAGGCGATGATGCCGACGTCGAGGTGCCGGCCGTAGACATGGCGGCGACGGTGATGCCGCCGGCCACGTCGCTGACGGCGGAGACGGGAAAGTTCCCGGTCACCTCGATGCCCACGGTATCGAGCGGCTGAGCAGGGCCGGCGGCGTGGGAGATGATCAGGTTCACCGGTGGCGTGGGCATGGTCAGCGCCCGCAACGGTGTGCGCGAGATCAGACCGCGCAGCGCCCGCGGCAGCGCGGCGCCGAAGTCGCGGGCGAGGGTGGCGGGTGCGGTGCGGAAACATCGGGGTGCCGCCGTGAGCGAGGTGTGCACCTTTCGGAGGCGGTGGCCATGTCTCCCTCGAGCCCCGTAATCCGGCCTACACCGCGATTGACGGCGACGACGCAGTCGTCCTGGGCAAGGTGGTATCGGTGATCCGCCGGATCTGAGGAGTTCCGGGTCCGTCCGGCCGCGCCCTGTCGTCGATTCAGGCGCGTTTGCGTTCCGAGGTGGACGACCTCGCTGTGGCCTTCTTCGCCGCGGTCTTGGCCGGGGCCTTCTTCGCCGGCGTCTTCTTGGCGGGTGCGGCCTTCTTCCCCGCGGCATCGACGCTGCGCTGCAGTGCGGCGACGAGATCCACCACTTCGGCGTCCTCGCCGCTCTTCTCGACCTCGGCGACGGGAATGACCTTCTTGCCGCCCGATTCGATCATCTCGTCGAGCAGTTCACGCAACTGCACCTGGTAGTCGTCGGTGAATTCGGTGGGGTCGAAGTCGTCGGCCATGCTGTCGACGAGGGTCTCGGCCATCGCGAGTTCCTTCGCCTTCGGCTTGTCCACGTCGTCGAGTGAGGAGAACTCGGCCGCGCGTACCTCGTCCGGCCACAGCAGAGTCTGGATCACCAGCACTCCGTCTCGCGAGCGCATCGCGGCCAGTCGGGTGCGCTGGCGGAGCGTGAAGTGGACGAGAGCGGTGCGGTCGCTGTTCTCGAGGGCCGTGGCGAGTAGGACATAGGCCTTCGGAGAGCTGGAATCCGGTTCGAGGAAGTAACTCTTCTCGAACAGAATGGGGTCGATCTGTTCGGTCGGCACGAACTGCAGAACGGGAATCTCGTGTTTCTCGGCGGCGGGTAACTTGCCGAAATCGTCGTCGGTCAACACCACTCGGACGCCGTCATCGGAGTCGTAGGCCTTGTCGATATCGGCGTATTGGACGACGTTGCCGCATTCGGAGCACACGCGGTTGTATTTGATCCGGCCGCCGTCCTTGGCATGGACCTGGTGAAATCTGATGTCGTGATCTTCGGTTGCCGAATAGACCTTGACCGGCACGTTCACGAGTCCGAACGCTATCGAGCCCTTCCATATCGACCGCATGCGTTCCATGATGGTCTCCTTTTCGCGTTCGCGCGACAGTTCATCGAACTTCCCGGCGAAGCGTGGAACGGAGAATCACACCACGGATATCGCCGGAGGATGCGAGAAACATCCGGCCCATTGCCGACAGTGTTCCACGCGGATTCGACCGTTCGGACAGATATGCGGCCTGCAGTTGCGGCGGCAGATCGAAGAAATGCCCGAAGAATTCGGGGACGTGCTCGGGCCCCAGATCCAAAAGGACGCGCAAACCGATCGATCGCAGTGACGCGACGGCGCGAGCCTTCCACGGCCACAGTCGCGCGTTCGAGCCGTCACGAAGGTCCCGGGCCAGGGCATCTGCGTACAGAAGTGACGCGGCGACGCTGTAGCCGGTGCCGGGGTGCATCAGCCCGGCGCGGGCTCCGAAGCGCACCTGGTCCGAGCTGTGGGAACGACCGGCCTCGGGTGGTGGCTCCACGGCGAACCTCACGCGCTCGACGTCCGAATGGGACGGCACGGTGATGCCGCGCGCCCGGAGCCGGTCGTGGAGTCTGGTGGCGAGTTCGGAGATCGGGAGTGGGGGCCGGCCGACGAGGCAGGTCTCCTCGAGCAGGAACCGGTCCCGGGTGAGCGGGACCCCGTAGAGGAAGGACGGCGCGTCCGTGGATGACGTGCCGTTGTCGCGGCGCCAATCCATGAACACCGCGGCCTCGCCGCCCAGTGCGTGTGCGGCCGTGCCGGGGTCCACTACGACGCCGTACGCCGTCTGCTGGGCGAGGTCGGGGCTGTCGCCCGTACCCCGGGCATCGACGACGGCGTTAGCGTTCAGCGTCGAACCGTCGTCCAGTCGGACAGAGGTGGGGGAGATGTCCATCGCTCTACCTGCGATAACAGTTCCGCAATTGTCACCGAGTATTGATTGCAGCATAAGTGTATTCAAAACACAGTAGGTGCGATCGATGGTGTGGCGGCGCATTGTCCACGCTGCCGGGCGGTCGGTTCTCGTCGCGACGGCATCCCGCGGGAGCCAGTCGGGGAGTTCGTCTTCCCAGGCGGCGTACGTCGCGGTCCACGACCTGCGGGGGAGGGGATCGACCGATACGACTGCCGAACCGAGGGCGGTGGCCCGGTGGGCGAGGGCGCGGCCGGCGGGGCCGAGGCCGACGATCGCGACGTCCCAGATCGGCGGACGGGAAGTAGCTGTCACGCCGCCAGCCTGTCACGGCTGCCGAGTTTTCCGCCGCCATGCGACCCGATTCCATAGTCGGACCGTGACGGAACGCTGTAGTTCTAGATTGGGCAGCTCACCATCGAACCAACCGAACTCACCACCGTGCACTGGTCCAGACAGCATTTTTCACTTTCCATCCAGCAACGAAGACCGGGCCGGAGGTCGCCGGGGGATCGGATACGGCGGCGAACGTTAGCGGAATCACTGACGGGCGTGTTCCGAGTGGGCGGCGGTCGGGTAAAATTGCTGGTTCGTGTGTTCTTTGCGCAGTTTCTCTCATTCAGCGCCTGTGTCATTTTCCTAGGAGTTCTTGTTGATCACCGCTACCGACCTGGAAGTTCGAGCTGGAGTGCGGACGTTGCTGTCTGCTCCCGGGCCGGCTTTGCGGGTGCAGCCCGGCGACCGCATCGGGCTGGTCGGCCGTAACGGTGCCGGCAAGACGACCACCCTCCGCATCCTCGCGGGGGAGGGGGAGCCGTACGCGGGAGCCGTCGTACGCACCGGCGACCTCGGGTACCTCCCGCAGGACCCGAAGGAAGGCGACCTCGACGTCCTCGCGAAGGACCGGGTGTTGTCCGCGCGCGGTCTCGACTCGCTGCTGCGGGACATGGAGAAGCAGCAGATCCTGATGTCGGAGGTCGTGGACGACGCCGAACGCGACAAGGCGGTCCGCAAGTACGGCAACCTCGAAGACCGGTTCTCCGCCCTCGGCGGGTACGAAGCCGAGAGCGAGGCGGCACGCATCTGCAACAGCCTCGGACTGGCCGACCGCATCCTCGGTCAGCAACTGCACACCCTGTCCGGTGGTCAGCGCCGCCGAGTCGAACTGGCGCGCATCCTGTTCGCCGCGTCGGACGGCAGCGGCGGACGGTCGGACACGACCCTGCTGCTCGACGAGCCCACCAACCACCTCGACGCCGACTCGATCACGTGGCTGCGGGGATTCCTGCAGAACCACGAGGGTGGTCTGATCGTGATCAGCCACGACGTCGATCTGCTCAACGACGTCGTGAACCGGGTGTGGTTCCTCGACGCCGTGCGCGGCGAAGCCGACGTGTACAACATGAGCTGGAAGAAGTACCTCGACGCCCGCGCGACCGACGAGCAGCGTCGCCGGCGTGAGCGCGCGAACGCGGAGAAGAAGGCCGGAGCGCTCCGCGCGCAGGCCGCGAAGCTCGGCGCGAAGGCCACCAAGGCCGTGGCGGCGCAGAACATGGCGAAGCGCGCCGACAAGCTGATGTCGGACCTCGACGCGGAACGCGTGTCCGACAAGGTGGCCCGGATCCGGTTCCCCGAGCCGGCCGCGTGCGGCAAGACTCCGCTGATGGCGGAGAACCTGACCAAGGTCTACGGGTCGCTCGAGATCTTCACCGGAGTGGACCTCGCGATCGACCGTGGGTCACGCGTCGTCGTGCTCGGCCTCAACGGTGCGGGTAAGACGACGCTGCTGCGCATCCTCGGCGGCGTCGAGACCCCCGACGCCGGTGGACTCGTCCCCGGCCACGGACTGAAGATCGGCTACTTCGCGCAGGAACACGACACCCTCGACGACAACGCGTCGGTGTGGGAGAACATTCGCCACGCGGCGCCGGACACGGGGGAGCAGGAGCTGCGTTCGCTGCTCGGTGCGTTCATGTTCACCGGCCCGCAGCTCGAGCAGCCGGCGGGCACACTGTCCGGCGGAGAGAAGACCCGCCTCGCGCTCGCGGGGCTCGTGTCGTCGGCGGCGAACGTCCTGCTGCTCGACGAGCCGACGAACAACCTCGACCCCGTTTCCCGCGAACAGGTGCTCGACGCGCTCCGCAGTTACACCGGTGCCGTCGTGCTGGTGACCCACGACCCGGGTGCCGCCGAGGCGCTCGACCCGGAGCGGGTCATCCTCCTGCCCGACGGCACCGAGGACCACTGGTCGCAGGACTACCTGGAACTGATTCAGCTCGCCTGAGCCGGCGCGTAGATATCGCGGTCGCTCCGCTCTACCGTGGAAACCACCGTCGCTCGCCGACTGGAGGAGTTCATGGCTGACATCGGGGTCTTCGCCAAGAGCGCTCGGATCACGGGACCGTCGCGTGCCGATCTGCAGGCGGAGCTGAAACAGCGCTATCAGGCCGGGGCGAGTATTCGTTCCCTCGCCCGGGAAATGGGGCGATCGTACGGGTTCGTCCGCAACATTCTCGCGGAGTCCGAGGTGGAGCTCCGCGGACGAGGCGGAGCTCACCGTCGTAGGACCTGACCGGCGTCGGTGAGGGAGTGCCGTGTCAGTCGCGGCGTCGGACGGATTCCTCGACGAGATCGAGCACGGCCGACAGGTTGTCACCGGCGTGCCCGGAGGCGATGCGCGCGACGAGGCCGTCGAGCACGAGGTCCAGGTAGCCGATGAGGACGTCGGTCGGCACGTCGTCGCGGAGGCGGCCGGCCGACTTCTGCCGCGCGAGGCGTGCCATGGTCGCCTCGGTCAGTTCCGCCGACCGTTGCGACCAGCTTCTGCGGAAGTCGGGATCGTTCCGCAGCCGCCGGGCGATTTCGAGTCGGGTTCCCAGCCAGTCGAACTGGTCGGGCTGGGCGAGCATGTCCCGCATCACCTGGACGAGACCCTCGTGGGCGACCACGTCGGCCATCCTGGTCGCGTCCTCGTGGGCGAGCGCCAGGAACAACCCGTCCTTGTCCTTGAAGTGATGGAAGATCGCCCCGCGTGACAGTCCGGTCTCTTCCTCGAGCCGGCGGACGGTGGCGCCGTCGTAACCGTATTCTGCAAAGCATCGGCGGGCGCCGTCCAGGATCTGACTGCGTCGGGCCGCGAGATGGTCTTCACTGACCTTGGGCAAAGTGCCTCCTTCGTCGGCCTGTGCAATGTTGTCGGCCCTTCGCGAGAAAAGGTGACCTCAAGCACTGAGCGCGCACGACCAGTCATTCGGGACGGTGAGATCCGCTCGAAGTGGTCGTGCGCGCTCAGTGCCTGTTCAGGCCGGAAACACGCACAGGCGCGGAGCGCCTAGAGCGCCTAGCCCTTGATCATGTTGCGGAGCACGTACTGCAGGATGCCGCCGTTGCGGTAGTAATCCGCTTCACCAGGGGTATCGATGCGTACGACTGCGTCGAACACGACCTTCTCGCCGTTCTCGCGCGTTGCCGTGACCTTCATGGTCTTCGGGGTGACGCCCTCGTTGAGCTTCTCGACGCCTTCGATGTCGAAGGTCTCGGTGCCGTCGAGCTTCAGCGACGCAGCCGACTCGCCGGCCGGGAACTGCAGCGGAACGACGCCCATGCCGATGAGGTTGGAGCGGTGGATGCGCTCGAACGACTCGGTGATGACGGCCTTGACGCCGAGGAGGCTGGTGCCCTTGGCGGCCCAGTCACGCGACGATCCGGAGCCGTACTCCTTGCCGCCCAGGACGACCAGCGGGATGCCGGCTGCCTGGTAGTTCTGCGACGCGTCGTAGATGAAGGCCTGCGGGCCGCCGTCCTGGGTGAAGTCGCGGGTGTAGCCGCCGGAGACGTCGTCGAGGAGCTGGTTGCGCAGACGGATGTTCGCGAACGTTCCGCGGATCATCACCTCGTGGTTGCCGCGACGCGAGCCGAGCGAGTTGTAGTCCTTGCGCTCGACGCCATGGGAATCGAGGTACTGCGCGGCGGGGGTGCCGGACTTGATCGGACCTGCCGGGCTGATGTGGTCGGTGGTGACCGAGTCGCCGAGCAGGGCGAGGACGCGAGCGCCCTTGATGTCCTTGACCGGAGCCGGATCCTTCGGCATGCCGTCGAAGTACGGAGCCTTGCGGACGTAGGTCGAGTTCTCGTCCCACTCGAAGGTGTCACCCTCAGGGGTCGAGAGGTTCTGCCAGCGGCTGTCGCCCGCGAAGATCGTTGCGTAGGACTTGCGGAACATGTCCTGGCTGATCGCCGTCTTGATGGTCTCTTCGATCTCCTGCGTGGACGGCCAGATGTCCTTCAGGAACACGGGGTTGCCATCGCTGTCGTCGCCGAGCGAGTCGGTTTCGAAGTCGAAGTCCATGGTTCCCGCAAGGCCGTAGGCGATGACGAGCGGCGGGGAGGCCAGGTAGTTCATCTTGACGTCGGGGGAGATGCGTCCCTCGAAGTTGCGGTTACCCGAGAGCACCGCGGTCACCGACAGGTCGTTGTCGTTGATGGCCTTGGAGACTGCCTCGGGCAGCGGGCCGGTGTTGCCGATGCACGTGGTGCATCCGTAGCCGCCGAGGTAGTAGCCGAGCTTCTCGAGGTACGGCCAGAGGCCGGCCTTCTCGTAGTAGTCGGTGACAACCTGTGAACCGGGCGCCATGTTGGTCTTGACCCACGGCTTGGTGGCGAGGCCCTTCTCGACGGCATTACGCGCAAGCAGCGCAGCGCCGAGCATGACCGACGGGTTGGACGTGTTGGTGCAGGACGTGATGCCGGCAACGACGACGGCGCCGTGATCGAGAACGAACTCGCCTGCGTCGGACTTGACGACAACCGGCTTGCTCGGGCGGCCTACTGCGCCGTTGGCGGCGGAGAGAACGTCGACTGCTCCGTCATCGGCAAACGACAGAACTGCCGGATCGGACGCCGGGAAGGATTCCTCGACGGCCTCGTCGAGCTGAGTGTGCTCGGTCGGATAGTTCTCTTCCACGTAGTTGTGGATGTCCTTGCGGAACGCGGTCTTCGACTCCGACAACAGGATTCGGTCCTGCGGGCGCTTCGGGCCGGCGATCGAGGGAACAACGGTTCCCAGATCGAGCTCGATGTACTCGGAGAAGACGGGCTCCTTGTCGGGATCGTGCCACAGGCCCTGTTCCTTGGCGTAGGCCTCGACGAGGGCGAGCTGCTCGTCGCTGCGGCCGGTGAGGCGCAGGTAGTCGATCGTCTCGCTGTCGATCGGGAAGATCGCTGCGGTGGAACCGAATTCGGGGCTCATGTTGCCCAGGGTTGCGCGGTTCGCGAGCGGAACCTCGGCAACACCCTTGCCGTAGAACTCGACGAACTTACCGACCACGCCGTGCTTGCGGAGCATCTCGGTGGCGGTGAGCACGACGTCGGTCGCGGTGACGCCGGGCTTGATCTCACCGGAGAGCTTGAAGCCGACAACGCGGGGGATGAGCATGGAGACCGGCTGGCCGAGCATGGCCGCCTCGGCCTCGATGCCGCCGACGCCCCAGCCCAGCACGCCCAGGCCGTTGACCATGGTGGTGTGCGAGTCGGTGCCGACACAGGTGTCGGGGTATGCCTGGCCGTTACGGGCCATGACGGTCGGTGCCAGGTATTCGATGTTGACCTGGTGAACGATGCCCATTCCCGGGGGGACGACCTTGAAGTCGTCGAATGCGCCCTGGCCCCAGCGGAGGAACTGGTAACGCTCGCCGTTGCGCTCGTATTCGAGGTCGACGTTGCGCTCGAGTGCATCGGCCTGGCCGAAGATGTCGAGAATGACCGAGTGGTCGATGACCATGTCGGCGGGGGAGAGCGGGTTGACCTTGTTGGGGTCGCCGCCGAGGGTGGTGACAGCCTCACGCATGGTGGCGAGGTCGACGACGCAGGGAACGCCGGTGAAGTCCTGCATGATCACGCGAGCCGGCGTGAACTGGATTTCGATGCTCGGCTGAGCCGAGGGATCCCAGCCTGCAATTGCGCGGATGTGATCCGCGGTGATGTTGGCTCCGTCTTCGGTGCGGAGAAGGTTCTCGGCGAGAACCTTCAAGGAGTAAGGCAATTTCTCGGTGCCGGGGACGGCCGCGAGTCGGAAGATCTCATAGGAGTTCTCACCGACCTCGAGGGTTCCCTTTGCTCCGAATGAATCAATACTGGTGCTCACGTCAGCTCCACTCGTCTATGTGAGGGTCGCCACCGACGGGGCTGTGTCGACGGCTGCAGGCACTGCGGGCACGACTGATCCGTGTGCGCTGTCGAGCTAGCGATGTACGAAATCGGCCCCTACCGCGGTACCTCCGGTAGTCTAACAGTACGCTTGTCCTGTGAGGATTCGGGGCGGAAACGGGCCCGTACTCCCGGCGATTCTCCACTACCGCGGCGGGGATGCGGCCGGACGGAACGGAACTTCGGGGACTCCTCACGTAGTGTTCACGCGAGGCTTACGTTCCTACAGCACACCCGGATGAGAGATGCCTGCCCCTATCGCCACCGCACTTCCTGCCCGTGTCACGGTTCCCGTCCATTCGGCCCTCCCGTTGTCGACGGACCTTCCGGAAGAGATCGACGTCTCCGACGTGGTCGCGGACGTGTCCGACGACGGGGTGTCGGCACCGTCCGACGAGACCGGTGAGCTCGCCGCCGTCGTCGACCGCGCGGCCGAGCACGGCATCAAGCTGAGCATCGTGGTGCTGGACGAGGATCCAGGCCGCGACTCGCAGCTACGCGACCTCGCGACCGAGGTCGGCGCAGAGGAGGGCGGCACCGTTCTGGTGCTGAGCCCCAGCTGGGTCGGCACGTACAGCGATTCGATCAGCCGGGTGCTGCTCGAGTCGGGTCAGGACCGCACGTACACCGGCGACGCGGTGGTCTCCGCGAATCACTTCGTCGACGAGGTGATCGAGCCGGGACCGCCGTGGGCCCTGTTCACCGCCGTCATCGTGGCGATCGTCGTCATCGCGTCGGCCGCGACGTTCTTCGCGAAGTCGCGCCGGGCGTCCGGCTCGAAGGACGGCGACGCCGTGAAAAAGGGCGACGGTGCCGCGGGCGCCGGCACGACGTACGAGCGACAGAAGCCCTGACACCTTCCGAATTCCCGGGATAACTCGGCGGCATTTTCACGATTCGCCCGTGTGCGGCCGCTGCCTGCGTCGATGCGTGTAAATGGCGCCGACGATTCACAGTTCGACATTTCCGCTGGTCAAATTACTCATGTGTTATTTGTGACTAAAGTTTCCATAGAGTCCGGAAGTGTCGTACGGTGCATTTGGCGCTCTTGGGGAAGAAGTGTCGCAGGCTGGTGATTGACGTCCAGAGTGACGGCGTTCCGGCGTACGTCGGTGTCGCCGAAACACGGAAGGTGTGACTGCCGCAAATTCTCCCCACGACGAGCACAGCGCGGCCTGCGCGATCGGTGCAGAACCGAGGGAGAGAGTTGTGAAGCGACAAGCACGAGCTGGAGTGGGGCACCGTAGCTTCTCCCGCAGGCGCGCTCGCGTCGTGCGCCTCCTGATCGGACTGGGCATCGTCGGCGCGCTGGTCGGCAGCACGCCCGGCCTGGCCGCCGCAGTGCCGCCCCCGCCGCCGAATCCGTCCGACTCCGACATCGCGCAGGCCCAGACCCAGGTATCGGCCGGCCTCGGGCAGGTCAGCGAACTGATCAACCAGGTCGCCTCCGCGGATCAGCAACTCGCCCAGCTCGACAACGAGGTCGCCATCAAGCGCGAGGACGTGAACCGGGCGCTGGTCGATCTGCAGAACGCCCGCAGCGCCGCCGATCTGGCCGCCAGTGTGGTCGGCGCCTCCCAGCAGGCGCTGCGCGACGCCGGCGCACAGATCGAACTGGCGCAGAAGGACTTCGACAAGTACGCCCGGTCGAGCTACACGCAGGGCACCAACGTCTCCGCGATCTCGACATACCTGGGCGCCCAGGGGCCCGGTGACGTCCTGGACCGCGCGCAGGTTCTGAAACTCCTCGCCACCAGCCAGAACGCGGTGCTCGAGGGCCTGCAGCGCGCCCGGACCGCGCAGGCCAACAAGGATTCCGCGGCGCGCGAGGCGAAGCAGCAGGCGGACGTGGCCGCCGACCAGGCCGCGTCGAAGAAGTCACTGGCCGAGCAGGCGATCGCGATCGCCCGGTCGGCGTTGCAGGACCAGGCGGCCAAGAAGGCGCAGATCGAGAGCAACCGGGCGGCCGCGCAGGCCCAGCTCGACGCCGCCCGAGGCAACGTCGCGGGGCTGCAGGGGCAGCGTGAGGCGTACGCGACGTGGGAGGAGCAGAAGCGCGCCGAGGACGCGCAGAAGGCTGCCATCGCCGCCGCGGCCCGGGAGGCCGCGACGCAGGCTGCCGCGCGGGTCGCCGCCAACGAGGCGGCACGTCAGCGCGCGGCGGAACTCGCCGCGGGGCAGCGGGCGCACACCACGATCGAGGACGATTCGGAGGACGAGGACTCCGCCACCGGCGGGGGAACGACCACGCCGAAATCCACCCCCAAGTCGAAACCGTCGACCAGCGGTGAGAACCTGACGGGTAGTGAGGCCATCGAAACCGTCATCGACCGCGGCCTGTCCCAGATCGGTGTGGAGTACGCGTGGGGCGGCGGCGACGAGAACGGCCCCACCCTCGGTATTCGCGACGGCGGTGTCGCCGACAGTTACGGCGACTTCAACAAGGTCGGTTTCGACTGCTCCGGTCTGATGATCTACGCGTTCGCCGGGATCGGCATCTCCCTGCCGCACTACACCGGGTACCAGTACACCGCGGGCGAGCAGGTTCCCTCGGAGGAGATGCAGCGCGGCGACATGATCTTCTGGGGCCCGAACGCCAGCCAGCACGTCGCCCTGTATCTCGGGGACGACCAGATGCTCGAGGCGCCCGAGTCGGGGGACGTCGTCAAGATCTCCCCGGTGCGATGGGACGGCATGACCCCTTACGCTGTCCGTATGGTGTCGTGATCCATGATGTCGATGAAGTAGTCCGCGGTGCGGATCGTGCTTGGTTGCGGCGGGGGTTGCTTGCACCTGGAATAGTTGAGCAAGTACGTGAACGGGCGGAACGATCTAGGTGAAAGCGGTGGATTCTTGGTGACCTCACGTGATGATGCGGTATCGGAGGGTGCAGCCCGGAAGGAGTCGCCCGCGAAGGCCGCTCCCGAAGGTGTGAAGAACGGGGGTGCGTCCAACGGATCGGGTCCCCAGAACGCCACCGCGCCGACGGCACCCTCACAGGATGCGGGCACGCAGGCCGCGCTGACGAAGTCGGTCGCGCCCAATCTCGCCGCCGACGTTCAGACGCTGGAACGCGCGATCTACGAGGTCAAACGCGTGATCGTCGGGCAGGACCGGCTGGTGGAGCGGATCCTGGTCGGTCTGCTCGCGAAGGGGCACGTACTGCTCGAGGGTGTGCCGGGTGTGGCGAAGACCCTGGCCGTCGAGACGTTCGCGAAGGTGGTCGGCGGGTCGTTCTCGCGCGTCCAGTTCACCCCGGACCTGGTGCCCACCGACCTGATCGGTACGCGCATCTACCGGCAGGGGCGGGAGGAGTTCGACACCGAACTCGGCCCGGTCGTCGCGAACTTCGTGCTCGCCGACGAGATCAACCGCGCACCGGCGAAGGTGCAGTCGGCGCTGCTCGAGGTGATGGCCGAGCGGCACGTCTCGATCGGCGGCAAGCGGTACCATATGCCCGACCCGTTCCTGGTGATGGCGACGCAGAACCCGATCGAGAACGAGGGTGTGTACCCGCTGCCGGAGGCGCAGCGCGACCGCTTCCTGTTCAAGATCCTCGTCGACTATCCGACGGTGGAGGAGGAGCGCGAGATCGTCTACCGGATGGGTGTCGATGCGCCGGAACCGCACCAGGTTCTCGATCCCGAGGAACTCGTCCGCCTGCAGAAGGTCGCGAGCGGTGTGTTCGTGCACCATGCGCTCGTCGACTACGTGGTCCGGGTCATCGCGGCCACCCGCACGCCGGCGGAGTTCGGTCTCCCCGACGTCGACGGCTGGATCGCGTACGGCGCGTCACCGCGTGCGACGCTGGGCATCATCTCCTCGGCGCGGGCGCTGGCGTTGCTGCGCGGGCGTGACTACGTGGTGCCGCAGGACGTGCTCGAGGTGATCCCGGACGTTCTGCGTCACCGTCTCGTGCTGTCCTACGACGCTCTCGCCGACGAGGTGAGCCCGGACGACGTGATCTCCCGTGTGCTGCAGACGGTGGGTCTGCCGCAGATCGCCGCACAGCCGACGACGGTCCCGGCCGCTCCCGCCGGTCACAACGGACCGCCTGTCCCGTCCACGTCGGTGCCCGGACCGACGGCGATGAGCCAGCCACGGTGAGTGCGCGTACCGCCGGTGCGCAGAGTTCCGGCCCGCCGCCGTCGTTTCGCTCCGGCGAACTCCGTGATCCCAAACTGTCCGCTGCGCTGCGGACGCTGGAACTGACCGTCCGCCGACGCCTCGACGGTGTGCTGCACGGCGACCACCTGGGCCTGATCCCGGGTCCGGGCTCGGAGCCGGGTGATGCGCGCGAGTACCAGCCGGGTGACGACGTCCGTCAGATGGACTGGTCGGTGACCGCCCGGACGACGCACCCGCACGTCCGGCAGTCGGTCGCGGACCGGGAGTTGGAGACGTGGCTCGTCGTCGACTTGTCGTCGAGCCTGGACTTCGGTACCGCCGGGTGCGAGAAGCGGGATCTGGTGGTGGCTGCGGCCGCCGCCGTCACGCATCTGACCAGCGGCGGCGGCAACCGGATCGGGGCGATCGTCTCCACCGGCGCCCAGACCACCCGGATCCCGGCCCGCGGCGGCCGGATCCACGCGCAGGCGATGTTGCGTCAGATCGCGACCACCCCGCACGCCCCGGACGGGGTGCGGGGCGACCTGCAGGGGGCGGTGGAGTCGCTGCGCCGGCCGCAGCGCCGCCGCGGTCTTGCCGTCGTCATCAGTGACTTCCTGGGACCGATCGACTGGGAGCGGTCGCTGCGGGCCATCTCAGGGCGCCACGACGTACTCGGTGTCGAGGTGCTCGACCCGCGAGATCTGGAATTACCCGACCTGGGGGATGTAGTGCTGCACGATCCGGAGTCCGGACGGACCCGCGAGTTCACGACCACACCGCAACTGCGCGCCGACTTCGCGCGCGCCGCGGACGAGCACCGCCTGCAGGTGGAGCAGTCGTTGCGGGGGTGCGGTGCCCCGCTGCTCAGCCTGCGGACCGACCGGGACTGGATCTCGGACGTGGTGCGGTTCGTGTCCGCCCGGAAACACAGTTACGGGACCGCGACGAACCAGAGGTCCCGCCGGTGAGTCTTTCGCAGTTCACCTCACCGTGGTGGTTGCTGTTCCTCCTGGTGGTCGTGGCGTTGGTCGCGGGATACGTGTGGGTACAGCGGCAGCGGCAGAAGCACACCCTGCGGTTCACCAACTACGCGTTGCTCGAGAAGGTCGCGCCGTCGCGGCCGGGCCGGGCCCGGCACATCCCGGCGCTGCTGATGGTGCTGGCGCTGGTGTTCTTCAGTGTGGCGCTGGCCGGCCCGACGGAGGACAAGCGGGTTCCGCGGAACCGGGCCACCGTGATCCTCGTCATCGACGTGTCGTTGTCGATGAAGGCGACCGACGTGGAACCGACCCGTCTGGCCGCCGCGCAGGACGCCGCGAAGTCGTTCGCCGACGGGCTCACCCCCGGCATCAACCTCGGTCTCGTCGCGTTCGCAGGCACCGCGTCGGTGCTGGTATCGCCGACCACCAACCGGGAGGCCACCAAGGTCGCGATCGACAATCTGCAGCTGAGCGAGCGGACCGCCACCGGTGAGGCGATCTTCACATCGCTGCAGTCGATCGACACGCTGGCCGCGGTGCTCGGCGGCAGTGATCAGGCGCCGCCCGCCCGCATCGTGCTGCTCTCGGACGGCAAGCAGACGGTCCCCGAGAATCCGGACGATCCGCGCGGCGGGTTCACCGCGGCCCGGCAGGCGAAGGACAAGGACGTTCCCATCTCGACGATCTCGTTCGGCACCAGCTACGGCAAGGTCGAGATCGAGGACGAACGCATCCCGGTGCCCGTCGACGACCCGTCGCTGCGGGAGATCGCGAATCTCTCCGGCGGCAGCTTCTTCACGGCGTCGAGCCTGGAGGAACTGCGCGACGTCTACGACACCCTCGAGGAGCAGATCGGGTTCGAGACCACCCGCGGCGACGCCAGCCGCCCGTGGCTCGTGCTGGGTGTCCTCTCCGCCACGGCGGGGCTGATCCTCGCGCTGGTCCTGCGTCAACGGCTGCCGTGATCTGCGTTCCGCCGGCGTTCTCGGCATCAGAGCCCTGCTGACCGCGGCCCCGCGCTTCCACTCCTGCACATCTGAACAGATAGGTTTATCCGCATGTCTACCCCAGAAACTACTGACGCGTCGGTGAGGACGGTGTCCACTCCCCGGTCGGTGCTCGTCACCGGCGGCAACCGCGGGATCGGCCTCGCTGTCGCGCAGCGCCTCGCGGCGGACGGGCACAAGGTCGCGGTCACGCATCGCGGTTCGGGTGCGCCCGAGGGTCTGTTCGGCGTCCAGTGCGACGTCACGGACACCGAGTCGATCGACCGTGCCTTCAAGGAAGTGGAGGCGCACCAGGGTCCGGTCGAGGTCCTCGTCGCGAACGCCGGCATCACCGACGACACGCTGATCATGCGGATGACCGAGGAACAGTTCACCTCCGTCGTCGACGCCAACCTGACCGGCGCGTTCCGCGTCGCGAAGCGCGCCACCCGGTCGATGCTGCGGTCACGGTTCGGCCGGTTCGTGTTCCTCGGGTCGGTCGTCGGGCTCGCCGGCGGTCCCGGCCAGGTCAACTACGCGGCGTCGAAGGCCGGTGTGGTCGGCATCGCGCGGTCGCTGACCCGCGAACTCGGGTCCCGGTCGATCACCGCGAACGTGGTGGCCCCGGGATTCATCGACACCGACATGACCGCGGTCCTCGACGACAAGTACAAGGACATGATCACCGGCGCCGTCCCGCTGCAGCGGCAGGGCAAGCCCGAGGAGGTCGCCGCGGTGGTGAGCTTCCTGGCCTCCGACGATTCCGCGTACGTCTCCGGCGCGGTGATCCCCGTCGACGGCGGCCTCGGCATGGGCCACTAGAACTCCCACACCACTTCCCGGACTTTTCTTCACAGGAGGACACCTCATGGGCGGATTGCTCGAAGGTAAGACCATTCTCGTCACCGGCATCATCACGGACGCGTCCATCGCGTTCCACGTCGCCAAGGTCGCCCAGGAACAGGGCGCCAAGGTGATCATCACCGGATTCGACCGTCTCCGGCTGATCGACCGCATCGCGCAGCGGCTGCCGCAGCCGGTGCCGCCGGCGCTCGAACTCGACGTGCAGAACCCCGAGCACCTCGCGAGCCTCGCCGACCGGATCCGGGAGATCGCGCCGGAGGGTGTCGACGGCGTCGTGCACTCCATCGCGTTCGCGCCGCGGTCCTGCCTGGGCAGCCCGTTCTTCGACGCACCGTGGTCCGACGTCGGGGTGGCGTTCGAGGTGTCGGCGTACTCGTACGCGTCCCTGTCGAAGGCGCTGCTGCCGGTGCTGAACGACAACGCGTCGATCGTCGGCATGGACTTCGACCCGGCGCGGGCGGTGCCGTTCTACAACTGGATGGGCGTCGCCAAGGCCACCCTCGAGTCGGTGAACCGGTATGTCGCCAAGGAGGTCGGCGAACGCGGTATCCGCTCCAACCTCGTCGCGGCGGGCCCGATCAAGACCCTCGCCGCCAAGGCCATCGCCGGCACCGCCACCGACGACGCCAAGCAGATGAACGAGCTGAACACGGCGTGGGACGAGCGCGCGCCCATCGGCTGGAACGTCGACGACCCGGAGCCGGTCGCGAAGACCGTGTGCACCGTGCTGTCCGACTGGCTGCCCGGCACCACCGCGTCGATCATCTACGTCGACGGTGGCGCCCACGCGATGGCCGGCTAGGGCACTACCCGGGGAGTGCGCCCCGAACGGCAGCACGGAAGATGGGGATCATGATCGCTGTGAATTCGACGGACGGTTCCGGTTCCCGGTTCGACGCCCTTCTTCTGTTGTCGTTCGGGGGTCCGGAGAAGCCCGAGGACGTGCGCCCGTTCCTGGAGAACGTCACCCGGGGCCGGGGGGTGCCGCCCGAACGTCTGGACGCGGTCGCCGAGCACTACCTGCATTTCGGGGGTGTGTCGCCGATCAACGCCCTCAACCGCGACATCATCTCCCGCGTCGAATCCGAATTGGCAAGCGCCGGAATCGATCTGCCCGTCTATTTCGGTAACCGGAACTGGCATCCGATGGTCGAGGACACGGTCGCCCGGATGGGTGCGGACGGTGTCCGCTCGGCCCTCGTGTTCCCGACGTCGGCGTGGGGCGGGTACTCGGGGTGCCGGCAATACCACGAGGACGTCTCCCGGGCGCGGGCCGTGGCCGGCGACGGGGCGCCGCACCTGCTGAAGCTGCGGCAGTACTACGACCACCCGCTGCTGATCGGGGCGTTCGCCGACGCCGTCCGGGCGGCCGCCGCGCAGCTCCCCGCCGAGCACCGGGCAGACGCGCGACTCGTGTTCACCGCCCACTCCGTGCCGGTCTCCGCGGACGTCAACGCCGGACCGCCCGCGGAGGGCGGCCGCCTCTACAGCCGGCAGGTGGCCGAGGCCGCGAGGCTCACCGCCCGCGCCGCCGGCTTCGACGACTTCGATCTGGTGTGGCAGTCCCGGTCCGGGCCACCCCAGGTGCCGTGGCTCGAACCGGACATCTGCGACCACCTCGACACCCTCGCCGACGACGGCGTGCGCGCGGTGATCGCGTGCCCGGTCGGATTCGTCTCCGACCACCTCGAGGTGGTGTGGGACCTGGACACCGAGGCGCGGGACAAGGCCGCCGAACTCGGCATCGACTTCGTGCGCGCGGCCACACCCGGGACGGACCGGCGGTTCGCGGAACTCGTGGTCGCACTCGTCACCGAGCAGCTAACCGGCGCGTCCGCCGCGCGGCTCGGATCCGAGCCGCTGCTCGGGTCCACCCTGGACGGCGAATCCTGCGCGGTCGACTGCTGCAAGGCCGTCGTCAGGCCGTCAGGCCGTCCCGCGCACACGCATTGACGGCGGCGGTGCGCGCCGAGCGCACCGCCGAACGCAGCGGCCGCAGCAGGTCCTCGAGGGTGGCCGCGCCCGACGCGGACACGGTGCGGGCGGGGGCCATCTGCTCGGCGACGGTGAGGATCGCGGCCACCTGATCGGCCGAGTCCAGGATCCGCAGCGCCCGCGGCGCGATCGTCGTCGGGTACCGGTGCAGCGCGGACTTCGCCAGCGCATCGGCGATCAGGGCGCGCGGATCTGCGCCGAAACCGGAGTCGAGCATGTTTAGGGCCTCGAGCGCGGCCGCGGCGTCGCGCACCGCCTCCCGCATCGTGAACTCGGCCTCACCCAGACCGGTGTGGTGGGCGTCGAGGGGGAGCCGCTCGATCGTCGACACCGTCCACCGCAGCACGTCGGGACCCTCGACGTGCGGGACGAGCCCCGTCCCGGACCGGCCGGGCGGCCCGACGAGGACACCTTCGCCGGTGCCGATCGCGGCGGACGCGAACTCGGTGCCCGCGGGCAACCCGCGCACGTCCCCCGGCCCGGGCAGGACCAGCCGGATCTCGGTCTCGGGTTGCGACACGGAACGGCGCATCGTCTGCAGCAACGCCGTCACCCCGGCGTCCTGCGGGTCGGGCCACGGCAGTCCGGTGCGCCGGGCCGTGTCCTGATCCTCCGCGCAGGCGAGATGCATCGGCGCCCACGCGTGGAGGGCGTCGATGACGTCGTCGGGTGCACTGTTCCCGGCGAGCCAGGAACTGGCCCACACGGTGAGAGTGGCGCTGGGTGAAGTCACGATAAACGAGCATATGTCGGCGTGGCGGCGTGTGTGTAACGGCGCCGCTGGCATAGCGTCAGCGCCCGTGAGCGGAGGCGACAGATACGGCGACATCTTTTCCGGACACCCACGCGCGAGGAAGCCGGTGACGCCGACGGTCCCGGCCGAACGGGACCTCGTGGTCGAGGACGCGGGCACCGGGTTCTGCGGGGCGGTGGTGGGGTTCGAACGCACCTACGACGGCGATTTCGTCCGGCTCGAGGACGGGGCGCGGCGCACCCGGTTGTTCGCGATGCGGGAGGCGGCGTTCCTGATCGACGGGAAACCGGTCACCCTGGTGCGCCCCGCGGCCAAGCCCGCCGGTCCGCCGGCCACCCGGTCGGCATCGGGGTCGACGAAGGTCGAGGGGCTGCGGGCCCGGACCGCGCTGGCCAGCCGGATCTGGGTGGAGGGCGTCCACGACGCCGCCCTGGTGGAACGTGTGTGGGGGCACGACCTGCGCGTCGAGGGGGTCGTCGTCGAGCACCTGGAGGGCCTCGACAACCTCGGGGAGCGGCTCGCGGAGTTCCGCCCCGGACCGGGACGGCGCGTCGGCGTGCTCGTCGACCACCTCGTCACCGGGTCCAAGGAAACCCAGCTCACGCAGGGGCTCGGTCCGAACGTGCTCGTCACCGGGCACCCGTTCATCGACGTGTGGGAGGCGGTCCGGCCGTCGGCGGTGGGTATCGCGGCCTGGCCGAAGATTCCGCGCGGTGAGGACTGGAAGACCGGGGTGTGCCGCGAGTTGGGCTGGGGGACACCGCGCGACGGGTGGCGCCGGGTGTACTCGGCCGTCGACACGTTCCGCGACCTGGAGGCGCCGCTGATCGGGGCGGTCGAACAGCTGGTCGACTTCGTCACCGTCGGTTCCGGAGATTCTGGTTAGATGGTGTTGTGGCTGCATTGATTTGGCTGGTAGCGGGGGTGCTGCTCGCCGCCGCCGAAGCGTTGACGGGGGACTTCTTCCTCCTCATGCTGGCGGGCGGTGCGCTGGCCACGGCCGGGGTCACCGCGATCACCGACTTCCCGGTCTGGGTCGACGCGGTGATCTTCGGAATACTGTCCCTCGCGCTGATCCTCGGGGTGCGCCCGGTGTTGTTGCGCAAGTTCGAGACACCGCCGCCGACCCCGACGGGGATCGAGGCGCTCACCGGCAAGCAGGCCCTGGTGCTCGAGGAAGTCGCCGAGCACGCCGGGCAGATCAAACTCGGCGGGGACGTGTGGACGGCCCGCCCGCTCGACAGCACGGAAGTGTATCCACCGGGAACGACCGTGACGGTAATGCAAATTGACGGCGCGACCGCCGTCGTATGGAGGGGACCGTAGATGGCAGCACTCATCGTGTTGATCGTGCTCGTGTTGTTCGTTGCGCTGGTGGTGGCCAAATCGGTGGCGCTGGTGCCGCAGGCCGAGGCCGCGGTGATCGAGCGACTCGGCCGGTACTCGCGGACCGTGTCGGGTCAGCTGACGTTCCTGATCCCGTTCGCGGACCGCATCCGGGCCAAGGTGGATCTGCGCGAACGGGTGGTGTCGTTCCCGCCGCAGCCGGTGATCACCCAGGACAACCTGACGTTGAACATCGATACCGTGGTGTACTTCCAGGTCACCAACCCGCAGGCCGCGGTGTACGAGATCAGCAACTACATCGTCGGTGTCGAGCAGTTGACCACCACCACGCTGCGCAACGTCGTCGGCGGCATGACGCTGGAGGAGACGCTCACCTCGCGTGACTCCATCAACGGGCAGCTGCGCGGGGTGCTGGACGAGGCCACCGGCCGCTGGGGTCTGCGCGTCGCCCGGGTCGAACTCAAGAGCATCGATCCGCCGCCGTCGATCCAGGAGTCGATGGAGAAGCAGATGAAGGCGGACCGCGAGAAGCGGGCCACCATCCTCACCGCCGAGGGGCACCGGGAGTCGGCGATCAAGACGGCGGAGGGCGACAAGCAGTCCCGCATCCTCGCCGCGGAGGGCGCGAAGCAGGCGTCGATCCTCACCGCGGAGGGTGAGCGGCAGTCCCGGATCCTGCGAGCGCAGGGCGATCGGGCCGCCAAGTACCTGCAGGCGCAGGGTCAGGCGAAGGCGATCGAAAAGGTGTTCGCCGCAATCAAGTCCGGCAAACCCACCCCCGAACTCCTCGCGTACCAGTACCTGCAGACATTGCCGCAGATGGCGCAGGGCGACGCGAACAAGGTGTGGCTGGTGCCCAGCGACTTCGGTGACGCCCTCAAGGGTTTCGCGAAGACCCTCGGCGCGCAGGGGCAGGACGGGGTGTTCCGGTACGAGCCGTCCACCACGGACGAGGATCTGCCCAAGCCCGAGGACGATTCGGAAGAGGTCGCCGACTGGTTCGAGACCAAGTCCGACCCGGCCATCGCGCAAGCCGTCCGGGCCGCGGAGGTCGAGGCGCGGCAGCCCGTCGACGGTCCGGGACCGCTCACGAAGCCCGGCGGCGCCGACGAGCACGCGCCGCTGTACCCGGGGGGAGCGCCCGGGCAGTTGCCGCCGCCCGTCCCCCCGCACGGCTGACCCCCGCCTACCCGGCCGCGGCGTAGCGGCGCAGCAGCGGCCGGAGTACCCGGAAGAGCTGTTCGGGTGCGTGGTCGAGGTAGAAGTGATCGCCCGCCAGCATGCGCACCCCGGACAGCCGTGTGGTGTGCCGATCCCAGGCGTGCAGTTCCCGCTCGCCGACCAGCGGGTCGGCGTCCCCGCCGAACACGTGCGCCGGGCAGCTGAGCGGCGGGTCTGCGGGGTCGCGGAAGGCGGTGCACAGGCGCAGATCGTCGCGCAGCGCGGGAAGGTAGCGGTCCAGGAAGTCCGGCAGGTCCGGGAGGCCGGCGGGAACACCCCCGGCGGCGCGCAGCACCGCGATCAGGGCCGCGTCGTCCAGGCCGTCGACCGGCGGTAGCGGTGCGGGCAGGTGCGGCGCCGCGTACCCGGACAGCAGCAGCGCCCGCGGGAGTGGGTGACCGCTCGCGCGCCGACGGCACGCGAGCCGGTACGCCACCAGCGCACCCATGCTGTGGCCGAAGAACACGTGCGGCGCCGTGAGCTGTTCGGCGAGTTCGGAGTCGAGTGCGGCGACGAGGGAATCGACGTCGGTGAACCCGGCCCCGCCCGCGCACCGGGGCAGGTGCACGGGCCGCACCGACACGTGCGGGCCCAGGGCGCGGTGCCAGTGGCGGTACGTCGTGGGCCCGCCGCCGGCGTGCGGGAAGCAGAACAGCCGGAGGGGCACGGCGCTACGCGGCCGCGGCGAGCGCGCCGAGTTCCTCGGCGAGAGCCGCCACGGTGGACCGGATCTGGTCCTCGGTGTGGCAGGAGGTGACGAAGAAGCGCAACCGCGCGAGATTCTCCGGCACCGCCGGGTAGAGGATGGGGTTGACGTTGATGCCGCGCCGGAGCAGCGCACCCGACAGCGCGAGGGTGCGTAGTGAATCCCCGACGATGCAGGGGATGACCGGGGTGTCCCCGCTGTCCCCGGTGTCGATTCCGGCGTCCGCGGCGAGTTGCAGGAACAGCCGGGAGTTGCGACGCAACCTGCCGAGGGCCTCGGGTTCGGCGCGCATCTGCCGGATCGCGGCCAGGGACGCCGCGGCATTCATCGGCGTCATCCCGACGCTGTAGACGAAGCCGGGCGTCGTGTACTTCAGGAACCGGATCAGTTCGGCGCTGCCCGCGACATAGCCGCCGCACCCGGCCAGCGCCTTCGACATCGTGCCCGACCACAATTCCACGTCGTCGCGGTCGACGCCGAAGTGCTCGCCGATGCCGCCGCCGGTGGCGCCGAGCACCCCGATGCTGTGCGCCTCGTCGATCATCATCAGCGCCTGGTGCTTCTTCTTCACCGCGATCATCGCGGGCAGGTCGGGAATGTCGCCGTCCTGGCTGTACACGCCCTCGATGAGAATGAGGACCCGCCGGTACCGCGAGCGGATCGCGGTGAGCAGGGCATCGAGCGCCGCGTGGTCGTTGTGCGGGAACGGGCGCCGGGTGGCGCCGGACAGTGCGCAACCCTGCAGGATGCTGTCGTGCGCGAGGCTGTCGTGGACGACGAGGTCACCCTCCCCGAGGAGGTGGCCGATGACCGTGACGTTGGTGGCGTGCCCGCTGACGAGGGCGATGGCGTCGTCGGTTCCGAGCAGCCCGGCCAGTGCGGCCTCGAGTTCGCGGTGTACCGGTTTCTCCCCGGACAGCACGCGGCTGGCCGAGCAGGAGCTGCCGTAGCGGGCGACGGCGTCCTGGACCGCGGAGACGACGGCCGGGTGCCCGGACATGCCGAGGTAGTTGTAGCTGGAGAAGTTGAGGACCTCCGCGCCGTCGATCGTCGACGTGTCCCGGGTGACGCCGTCGTTGACGAGGAAGTACGGGTTGGTGACGCCGAGCCCCTCGGCGGCGGTCAGCCGTGCGGCGAGCGCCTGCACCTCCGGGAAGTCGGCGATGCGGAACTCGGGTGCCACCGCCGGTTCCGGGTCCGGGACGGGCGTCACGGCGGGCCGCGACCCGGGGACGCGGTGCGCCGTCACGTGGTCGATCACCTCGCCGAGCGTGCGGCCCGGTGTGAACCAGTCCGGTTCGACGACGAGACCGGGGAATGCGCGGCGCAACCCGCCGAACAGGTCGGTGATCATGATCGAGTCGAATCCGAGGTCGCCGGCGATCGTCTGCGTCGCGGTCAGCGCGGCCGCGGGGAATCCGCTGACCCGTGCGACTTCCGCGCGCACCCGGGTCGCGGTGTCGCCGGCCGACGCCGCTGGACCGGGCGCGGTGTCCGGTGTCGCCCCCGGGACGGACAGTCCCGTCCCGGGGACACCGGCGGCGGCGAGCACGGCGGCCTGCTCCCGGAACAGAGCGATCAGGTGGTCCATGGTGGTGTCCTCGGGCTCGGCAGCGACGGTGGGTGGTGCGGGTTCGGCGGGTTGCGCCGCGGTGGGTGCGTTCTCGGGTGTCCAGAAGCGGGCGGTGGTCGCGAACGGGTACCCGCGCAGTCGCCGGCGGACCCGGGCGCCCGGCTCGTACAGCGCGTCCCACGCCGGGTCGTGGCCGTCCCGGTACAGGGCGGCGACGGTTGCGGGGAGTTCGTCGCCGGTGGCGGCCGGGCCGGGGCACGGCGCCAGGTGCCGCGCCGGCGAGCCGGGATGGGCGCGGGCGGTCAGCGGCAACAGGATTCGTGCGGGGCCCACCTCGATCAGGTGGGTGGGATCGCAGGTCAGGGCGGCCGCGGTGGCGTCCGCGAAGCGCACGGTGGCCGTGATGTGGTCGGTCCAGTAGGTCGCGTCCATCGGTTCGTCGACGTCGAGGAGCCGCCCCCGGGTGGTGGAGAAGATCGGGATCTCGGGCGGCCTGTACGTGCAGTCGGCGGCGACCTCGGCGAACGCGTCCCGGATCGGTGCCATCGCGGGGGAGTGGAAGGCGTGCGAGACGGTGAGCCTGCGGACGGGGACTCCGGCCGCGGTCAGCGCGGCGCCGATCCGGTCGACGGCGTCTGCCGCCCCCGACAGCACCACGTCCCGCGGCCCGTTCACCGCCGCCAGTGCGGCCGCGGGTTCGCCGGCGAGCAGGGCGGCGACGTCGTCCGGGGTGGCCCGCACCGCCAGCATCGTGCCGCCGGCGGGTAGTTGCTGCATGAGCCGTCCCCGCGCGACGATCAGCCGGCACGCGTCGTCCAGGCCGAACACGCCTGCGTGGGCGGCGGCCGCGTATTCGCCGACGCTGTGGCCGATCAGCCACGCCGGTTCGATGCCCAGTTCACCGAGCGTCCGGGCCAGCGCGTACTCGACCGCGAACAGGGCGGGTTGCGCGAACTCGGTGCGGTGGATGTCTTCGCCGGTGCCGAACAGCACGTCCCGGACCGAGCGGCCCAGGTGCGGGGTCATCCGCTCGTCCACGTCGGACAGCGCCCGCCGGTACGCGCCGTGCTTCTCGTGCAGGGCGCGGGACATTCCCGGGTACTGCGCGCCCTGCCCGGTGAAGAACCAGCCGACGCTGACCGGGCGGGCCGTCCCGGACAGCGACTCGAGCAGGTGTTCGTCACCGGCCGCCGCGCGCAGCGCCGCGACGGCCTCCTCCCGGTCGTGGGCGGGGAGCGCGAGCCGGTGGCGCCCGGATGCCTTGACCGTGTTCGTGCTCCAGCACACCCGGCCCAGTTCGGCGTGGGGGTGGGCGAGCAGATCGTCGGCCAGGGCGGCGGCGGTGCGGGCGAGGCCGTCCCGGTCGTTCGACGACAGGGTGAGCACGCCGCCGCCCGTGCTCGCCGCGTGCTGCTCGCCGGCGGGCGCCGCGGCGAGCAGCAGGTGGGCGTTGGTGCCGCCGAGCCCGAAACTGCTCACGGCGCCGTGCACGTCGCCGCCGGGCAGCGGCATCGGCTCCGACAGGATCTGAAGACCGTTGTCCGCCAACCGGAGCCGCGGGTTGACGTCCGCCGCGCCGCGGCTGGGCGGCACCACCCGGTGGTGCAGCGCCAGGGCTGCCTTGATCAGTCCGGCCACCCCGGCCGCGCCCTCGGTGTGACCGAGATTGCCCTTGATCGACCCGATCGCGCACGGCCGCGGGCGGGGCACCGCGTGGACGTGACCGAGGGCCTTGATCTCGATCATGTCGCCGAGCACCGTCCCGGTGCCGTGCGCCTCGACGAACGCGACCTGTGCGGGCGTGACACCCGCACGCCGGTACGCCTTCTCGACGACCTGCTGCTGGGCCCAGCGATTGGGGGCGGTGATCCCGTTGCTGCGGCCGTCGTTGTTGACGGCGCTGCCCTTGATCACGGCGTAGATCGGCAGGCCCTCCGCCTGCGCGTCCGCGAGCCGGCGCAACACGAGTACCGCGACCCCCTCGCCGCGGCCGATTCCGTCGGCCGCACCGCTGAACGGTTTGCACCGGCCATCCGGCGCGGACAGCCCGGCCTGCGTGTAGAAGACGTTCACCGTGGGGGTCAGGGTCAGGTTGACACCCCCGGCGAGGGCCTGGTCGCAGTCCCCGGACCGCAGCGCCGCGCAGGCCAGGTGGACGGCGACGAGTGACGACGAGCAGGCGGTGTCGATCGCCATGCTCGGGCCCTGCAGGTTCAGCTGGTAAGAGACCCGGTTGGCGGTCATGAAATAGCCGTTGCCGCTGCCGAGTTGCGGGGTGATGCGCGGGAGGTCGCGCATCTGGAGACTCCACTCGTTGGCCATGACGCCGACGTACACGCCGGTGTTCGAACCGGCCTGGGCCCGCGGATCGAGTGCGGCGTCCTCGAACGCCCGCCACGCCGCCTGCAGCAGCAGCCGCTGTTGCGGGTCCATCGCCGCGGCCTCGCGGGGTGCGATGCCGAAGAAGTCGTGGTCGAAGGCGTCCGCGTCGGCGAGAAATCCGCCGCTGCGGTTGTTGACCGTGCCGGGACCACCGGCGGCGTCGAACACGGCGTCCGCGTTCCAGCGTCCGGCGGGGACGTCGGTGATGCCGTCGCTGCCCTCCATCAACAGCGTCCACAATGCGGCGGGGTCGGGGGCCTGCGGGAAGCGGCAGTCGAGGCCGACGATCGCGACGTCGGTCATGAGGCCTTCCGGTGCCGCAGTGCGGTTTCGCCGACGACGAAGACGGCCATCTCGGCGATCGTCGGGTAGTCGAACACCGCGGTCGGGTCGAGTTCGAGGTCCCACCGGTCCTCGATCTCGCCGCACAGGCTCACCGCGGACACCGATTCGATTCCCAGCTCGGCGAGGGGGAGGTGCGGATCGACGTCGTGCACCGGCCGTTCGGTGTGATCGGCGACCCGGCAGGCGAGCCAGTCGATGACGGGGGCGAGGTCGCGGCGGGTGATCTGCTCTGGGACGGGCATCGGGTTCTCCTGGTCGGTGATCGGGGTCAGGCGGGCACGGCGGTGGTGGTCCGGAGGCGCTGCACCGCCGGGTCGATGTCCTCGTGCAGGACGGCGTCGACGCGGGACCGGAGGAACGAGGCGCGCATCGATCTGCGCTGGACCTTCCCGCTGGTGGTGCGGTGCACGCCGCGGCGGTCGACCAGCACCACACTCGGCGCGTGGACGTCGAAGGTCCGGGCGACGCCGAGCCTGATCCGGCGGGCGAGTGCGGGCAGTGTCAAGTCGTCGATCAGCGCGGTCCTGACCTCGTGGATCACCAGCAGCCGCTCGTGCTGCCCGGTGTCGAGCGAGAACACCACCCCGGCGGAACCGGTGAGCGCCGGATGCAGGTCCCGCACGGCCTCCTCGATGTCCTGGGGGTACAGGTTGCGGCCGTTGACGATCAGCAGGTCCTTCAGGCGGCCGGTGACGTAGAGGTGCCCGTCGTCGAACACCCCGAGGTCGCCGGTGCGCAGGTACGGTCCGTCGCCGTCGAGAGTGGCGCGGAACTTCTCCGCGGTCTCGTCCGGCCGTCTCCAGTAGCCGGCGGCGACGCTGCCGCCGGAGATCCAGATCTCCCCGACCCGCCCGCGCGGTTGCTCCCGGCCGGTGTGCGGGTCGACGATGCGGATGTCGCACCCGAACGGCCTGCCGCTGCCGACCAGCCGGGCGCCGCCGGCCTTCGGCGTCAGTTCGTGACGCTCCAGTGCGGCGGCGTCGACGTCGAGATACTTTGGGGCGCAGCCGACCTCGCTGGCGGTGGCGAGCAGGGTCGCCTCGGCCATGCCGTACGCGGTCAGGAAGGCACCCGCCCGGAAACCGACGGGCCCGAGCCGGTCGATCACGGCGTCGAGGGTGCGGGGCCGGATGGGTTCGGCCCCGTTCAGCGCCACCCGCACCGAGGACAAGTCCAGCCCGGCCAGTTGGTCGTCGGGGATCCGGCGGGCGACGAGGTCGTACGCGAAGTTCGGGCCGAGGGTCATGTCGGCGCGGTAGCTGTCGATCAGCTGCAACCAGCGCACCGGCCGTTTGAGGAAGGCCATCGGCGACATGAACGCGAGGTTGCCGCCGAAGTAGAGCGGCAGCAGCAGCATGCCGATCAGCCCCATGTCGTGGAAGTGCGGGAGCCAGCCGACCCCGGTCACCGTGTCGTCGGCGCCGTTGGCCTCGGTCATGGCGGCCGCGTTGTGCAGCAGGTTTCCGTGGGTCACCATCACGCCCTTCGGTTCGCTGGTGGAACCGGACGTGTACTGGAGGAAGGCCAGGGTGCCGGCGTCGAGTCCGGGCAGGCGCCAGTGGTCGGGGTCGGGGTCGGGGTCGCCGAGTTCGGCGGTGTCGGTGGCGGCGACGGAAACCGTGGCGGCGAGCCCGGACTCGCGGATCCAGCTGTCGAGCGGTTCGGCGACCGCGGACGTGGTGAGCACGAGGCGCACGTCGGCGTCCGCGAACATCGTGGCGACGCGCTGCATGCTGCGCTCGTCGTGCGGGACCGGTGCGGGTACGGCGACCACCCCGGCGTAGAGGCAGCCGAGAAACGCGCGGAGGAAGTCGATTCCGTCGACGTACAGCAGCATCACCGGGTGTTCGGCCTCGGGCCGCGTCGACAGCCACACCGCGAGTGCGCGGGCGTCCCGGTCCAGTTCGCGGTAGGTCACTTCCTCGGCGACGAGTTCGCGGCCGACCTCGCGGTGGTAGGTGTAGGACCGGTCGTCGCCGTAGACGGCGACCTGGGCGCGGACGTGGGACACGAAATCGGTAGGCACGGATGCTCTCTCCCTCGGATTGGACGAGTACGACTCTCGTCCGCGCCGAGGCGGGAACCCATCACCCCCAGGGCTGGTTTCGCGCACCCCCGGGGTGAATGTCCCACACCGGTGGAGGTCACCGGGACGGGCTGCTACGTGATGAGGGCGCGGCCCGTTCCGCACACCGCGATCGCCCAGAGCACGCTGGTGAACGTGCCGATGATGAATTGTTCCGAGGCGTGCGCCTCGCGCAGTTCGGGGTAGCGGGCCAGTCCCTTGACCGCCAGTACGACGGCGATGCCCTCCGGCCAGGCCGCGAGGATCGAGACGGCGACGGCGGCACGCTCGAGGAGGCCGATGATCCGTCCGCCGCGCAGCGGCCCGGCGTCGGGTCGCGGGTCGGATCCGGCGTCGGGCTGGCGGCGCGCGATGCGGAACGCGGCCAGCACGAGCGGCGCCCCGCCGGTGGTCGCGGCCGCGACGCACAGGACGAGGGTCGCGGCGAGGGCGAACCCGGTGACCGGTGTGGTGGTGGATGCGGCGACCGCCGCGACGGTCAGGGCGAGCACGACCACGATCGGCGCCGCCCACTGCGACATCCAGCGGGGGCCGCGGGGCCCCGCGAGCACCAGGGGTGCGAGCGCGGCGACGCCGAGGGCGATGAGGGCCAGGGTCGTCACGTGTCCGCCTTGCGTAGGAGTCGTTCGGCCAGTCGTCGTCCCGCGGTCTCGACGTGCCAGCCCGCGGTGGAGAGTCGTTGGGAGACGGCCTGCTTGCTGATGCCCAGCGCGCGGGCCGCCTCGGTCTGGGTGGAGCCGCGCCGCATCTGCTCGACGGCCTCGCGGCCCTCCTCGGTGCGGCGCGCGACGAGGACCGCGACGAGGGCGAGCGCGGTGTCGGCGTCGGCGGCGCCGTCCGGGTCCGGACCCTCGACGGCCACCCGGCCGGGGGCGCTCTTGGCGCGGTCGACGGCGATCCGCGCGGATTCGAACGCGGCGCCGCGCCCGGCCCGGGTTTCGCTGGGGAGGGGTTCCTCGACGGGTCCGGCGCCGATGCCGATGCTCCAGTGTTCGCGGGCGACGAGGTCGAGGGCGAGGTCGACGACGGTCGCCGGGTCCGCGACGACGGCCTGGACCTCGTCGCCGGCGGTCCGCTGGAACGGGCGGACGAGGTCGCGGTGCGCGAATTCGGCGAGGAGTGGGGCGACACGGTCGATGTCGCGGCGGCTGCCGCGCTGGTCGACCGTCAACACGAACATGAGTCAAGGCTAGAAACTGGATACCACGATGTCAATACTCAAAGCTTGACTCCGCGGGTTCAAGACTGCGGGATTGACTCATCCTCGGCGGGGCGGTCGACAACCGGTTCCGGCACCGCGTCACCGGAACCGTCCAGCGGCCGCCGGGAATCCACCACCAGCCCGGCGATGCCGACGGCGATGCACACCGCGGACAGCACCAGGAGTCCCGGCTTCGTCTCCCCGGTGAGCGCGTCGCCGAGCACGACGATGCCGACGGTCCCCGGCAGCACACCGATCACCGTGGCCAGCACGTACGGGATCAGCCGGATCGAGGACACGCCTGCGCAGTAGTTCACCACGGAGAACGGGACGAACGCGATCAGCCGCAACGACCCCACCGCGAGCCAGCCGCGCCGGGCGATCCGCTCGTCCACCCGCCGGATCGTCGGGTTGGAGATGCGCTGCCACACCACGTCCCGGCCGACGGCACGCACCAGGTAGAGGGCGAGCACGGCGCTCACCGTCGACGCCAGCACCGCGATCGCGATGCCCAGCCACGCGCCGAACAGCAATCCGGCGCTGAGCGTGAACACCGTGCGGGGGAACGGGAACACCGTCACCACCGCGTGCACGGCGAAGAAGACGAGGGGAAACGCCGGACCGACGGAGTGCGCCCATTCCCGCACCTGCAACACGGACGGATGCGGGGCCAGCAGCGCCACGACGACCAGCGCGACTGCCAGTACTGCGACGCCGATCACCCTGCGGTCCCCGAGGCGTCTCTTCACAGGGCACCAGGCTACCCGGGAGACCGGTCCGGGGCGCCGCGAGCGCCGGTCAGGGCAGCCGGCGGCGCCCGGTCACCGTCGCCTCGACGCAGACCCGCCCGCCCGACGTCCCGGCCACCCGGGTCGTCGCCACCGCGCGGCCCGCCCGCACCACGTCCGCGGTGAACGTCGTGTCGCAGCCCAGCGGAACCGGGCGGAAATAGTTGATCCGCACGGAAGCGGTGTCCATGTCCGCGCCCTGCCCGCTCAGGGCCGCGCTCGCGGCGAGGTCCGTCGCGCAGGCCTGGACGCCGCCGTGGACGAACCCGAGCTTGTTCGCGATCAGCGGGTTCGCCGGCACCACCACCCGCGTACCGGCGTCCTCGACCCGCCCGCCGATCCAGTCGAGCGGCGCGACCCCCGGTTCCGGGAACTCGGGGAGGGCGCCACAGGCCGGCGCCGGCGCCGGCAGGTCCACGAAGTTGCCCCACAGGGTGCCGGTGGCGATCAGGGTCCCGGCCGCATCGTGGACGCGGGCGGTGGAGATGCCGCCGTCGGCGGTGACCGCGAGGAGCCGGCTCTCCGCCCACAGCGCCGGGCCCCGCCACCGCCGGGGCGTGACGACGTCCATCGACAACTCGGCTGTGACCAGGCCGTCGCGTGTTCCGCGCCGGTCCCACACCGTGAATCCGAGGAGGTCGTCGAGCAGCACGGCGAGGACGCCGCCGTAGGAGATGTCGGCGGTCTTCGCGGCGAGCGCAGCGATGTCCATGCTCATACGATTGAGTGGTTCGCCGCGGTCGTCGACGTCCCGGGTCGGCGCACCGAGCCCGAACAGCCGCTGGGTGTTCGTGCGACCGGTCACCGCCGGTTCGTGCGCAACGCTCATGACCTGAGGTTATTCATCGTGTGGTGATCCTCACGATAGGGGGCGCCGAACTGCGGCTAGCATCACAGTCACACAACGTATTGATCGATCGCTCATCAGGGAGAGGAAGCCGACACCGTGTCACTAGCTTCAGAAACCGAGGAAGCTGCGCGGGCGTACGCCGACTGGCAGCACTCCGTGGCCGGAGTCCTCGCGAAGTCGCGTCGGATCGACGCCGCGGAACTCGGTCCGGAACCCCAGAAGCTCCTCGAGACCGTCACCTACGACGGTGTCACCATCGCACCGCTGTACAGCCCCCGCGACGAGCGCCCGGAGCAGCCCCTGCCCGGCACCTTCCCCTACGTGCGCGGCGCCGACGCCACCCGCGACGTCAACGCCGGCTGGCTGGTCAGCGCCCGCTTCGGTGAGGGTGCGGAAGCCGCGGACGTCAACCGCTCCGTCCTGGACTCCCTGGAGAACGGGGTCAGCGCCCTGTGGCTCGCCGTCGGCGGCGCCGACCTCCCCGTCCGGTCCCTGGAGACGGCCCTCGACGGTGTGCTCCTCGACCTCGCCCCGCTGACCCTCGACGCCGGCACCGACGCACCGCTCGCGGCGCGGGCGCTGTTCGCGCTGCTCGACGCCCGTGCCGCCGCCGGCGACGGGGTCACCGACCGCACCGCGGTCCGTGTCGACCTCGGCGCCGCACCGCTCACGAGCGCGTTCGCCGGTACCGCCGACGTGGAACTCGGCGACGCGGTGACCCTCGCCACCGAGTCCGCGGCCCGGTCCGAGAGCGTGCGGGCGATCGCCGTGGACGGCACCGTATTTCACGACGCAGGCGCCTCCGACGCCGAGGAACTCGGTGCGTCGATCGCGGCGGGGCTCGAGTACCTGCGGGTGCTCACCGCGAGCGGGCTGACCATCGGGCAGGCCCTCGGGCAGCTCGGCTTCCGGTTTTCGGCCACCGACGACCAGTTCCAGACCATCGCCAAGTTCCGTGCCGCGCGGCTGGTGTGGGCGCGGATCGCCCAGGTGTGCGGCGCCTCCGACTTCGGTGGCGCCCCGCAGCATGCCGTCACGTCCGCCGCCATGATGGCGCAGCGCGACCCGTGGGTGAACATGCTCCGCACCACCCTCGCCGCGTTCGGTGCCGGCGTCGGCGGCGCGGACGCCGTCACGGTGCTGCCGTTCGACTCCGCGCTGCCCGCCGGGGCGCTGGGGGTGTCGAAGACCTTCGCCGCGCGCATCGCCCGCAACACCCAGCTGCTGCTGCTCGAGGAGTCGCACCTCGGCCGGGTGCTCGACCCCGCGGCCGGGTCCTGGTACGTCGAGGACCTCACCCAGCAGGTCGCGGCCAAGGCGTGGGAGTTCTTCCAGCAGATCGAGGCGGCCGGCGGCTACCTCGCCGCGCTCGACGCCGGCCTGATCGGCGAACGGATCGCTTCCACCCGCGCGCAACGTGATTCGGACATCGCGCACCGCAAGACCACCGTCACCGGGGTCAACGAGTTCCCGAACCTCGGCGAGGCACCGCTGCCCGCGGGCGCCGCGGACACCGGCCGCGTCGCGCGGTACGCCGCCGCGTTCGAGGTGCTGCGGGACCGCTCCGACGCCTACCTGGCGGCCAACGGTGCGCGCCCCACCGTGTTCCTGGCCCCGCTCGGACCCGTCGCCGAGCACAACGTGCGGACCACGTTCAGCGCGAACCTGCTGGCGTCGGGCGGCATCGAGGCACTCAACCCCGGCCCCCTCGCGGTCGGTGACGGCAGCATCGCCGCCGCCGCGAAGGATTCCGGCGCCGGGATCGCCGTGATCTGCGGCACCGACAAGCGGTACGCCGCCGAGGCCACGGCCGCGGTGGAGGAACTGCGCGCCGCCGGAATCGGCACCGTGCTGCTCGCCGGCCCGGAGAAGGTCGTCGCCGACGCGGACGGCGCCGCCCGGCCCGACGGATTCGTCACCGCCCGCATCGACGCAGTCTCGGTCCTGTCCGGCCTGCTCGACACCATCGAGAGCCCGAGCGACTCCTCGGGCGACACAGGGAGCAAGAAGTGACTACTCGCGAGGTCAAGCACGCGATCGGCAGCTTCGCCGAAGTGCCACTGGAGGATCCGCAGTCTCCTCAGCCGTCCGCTCCGACGCCGGAGCAGACGGACGAGCTGATCGCGTCCGCCGCGGCGGCGAACCACTACAGCCCGGAACAGGTGGTGTGGTCCACCCCCGAGGGCATCGACGTCAAACCGGTCTACACCAAGGCCGACCGGGACGCCGCCGAGGCCGAGGGCTACCCGGTGGGCAGCTTCCCGGGCGCCGCACCGTTCGTGCGCGGGCCGTACCCCACCATGTACGTGAACCAGCCGTGGACGATCCGCCAGTACGCGGGCTTCTCGACCGCCGCCGAATCCAACGCCTTCTACCGCCGCAACCTCGCGGCCGGGCAGAAGGGTCTATCGGTGGCGTTCGACCTGGCGACGCACCGCGGCTACGACTCCGACCACCCGCGGGTGCAGGGCGACGTCGGCATGGCCGGTGTGGCGATCGACTCGATCCTGGACATGCGTCAGCTGTTCGACCACATCCCCCTCGACAGTGTCAGCGTGTCGATGACCATGAACGGTGCGGTGCTGCCGATCCTCGCGCTGTACGTCGTGGCCGCCGAGGAGCAGGGTGTCGCCCCGGAGCAGCTGGCCGGAACCATTCAGAACGACATTCTGAAGGAGTTCATGGTCCGCAACACCTACATCTACCCGCCGAAGCCGTCGATGCGGATCATCTCCGACATCTTCGCGTACACCAGCGCGAAGATGCCGAAGTTCAACTCGATCTCCATCTCCGGCTACCACATCCAGGAGGCCGGAGCCACCGCCGACCTGGAGCTGGCGTACACCCTCGCCGACGGTGTCGAATACATCCGCGCCGGCCTCGACGCGGGCATGGAGATCGACAAATTCGCGCCGCGGCTGTCGTTCTTCTGGGCGATCGGCATGAACTTCTTCATGGAGGTCGCGAAGCTCCGCGCCGGCCGCCTGCTGTGGAGTGAACTGGTCGCGAAGTTCGAACCGAAGTCCGCGAAGTCGTTGTCGCTGCGCACCCACTCGCAGACGTCGGGCTGGTCGCTGACCGCGCAGGACGTGTACAACAACGTGGCCCGCACGTGTGTGGAGGCGATGGCGGCGACGCAGGGGCACACCCAGTCGCTGCACACCAACGCACTCGACGAGGCCCTCGCCCTGCCGACGGACTTCTCCGCCCGCATCGCCCGCAACACCCAGCTGCTGCTGCAGCAGGAGTCGGGGACCGTCCGTCCCATCGACCCCTGGGGCGGTTCGCATTACGTCGAGTGGCTCACCCACCAGCTGGCGAACCGTGCGCGCGCGCACATCGCCGAGGTCGAAGAGGCCGGCGGCATGGCGCAGGCGATCAGCGAGGGCATCCCGAAGCTGCGCATCGAGGAGGCCGCGGCCCGCACCCAGGCCCGTATCGACTCCGGCCGGCAGCCGCTGATCGGCGTCAACAAGTACGTGCCGGACGAGGCCGACGAGATCGAGGTCCTCAAGGTCGAGAACTCGCGGGTCCGCAAGGAACAGCTCGAGAAGCTGGACCGGCTGCGCGCCGACCGGGACTCGGGAGCCGTCGAGGCGGCGCTCGCGGAACTGAGCCGCGCCGCCGCGGCCACCGAGGGCGGCATGGAGAACAACCTGCTGGCGCTGGCGATCGACGCGGCCCGGGCGAAGGCCACGGTCGGGGAGATCTCCGAGGCGCTGGAGAAGGTGTATGGGCGTCACCAGGCCGAGATCCGCACCATCAGCGGGGTGTACCGGGACGAGGCCGGGAAGGTCGACAACATCAACAAGGCAACCGAACTCGTCGAGAAGTTCGCGGAAGAGGAGGGCCGGCGTCCCCGTGTCCTCATCGCGAAGATGGGGCAGGACGGTCACGACCGCGGCCAGAAGGTGATCGCCACGGCCTTCGCGGACATCGGATTCGACGTGGACGTCGGACCGCTGTTCCAGACCCCGGAGGAGGTCGCCAACCAGGCGGCCGACAACGACGTCCACGTGGTCGGTGTGTCGTCGTTGGCCGCAGGTCACCTCACGCTGGTGCCTGCGCTCCGGGAAGCACTCGCGGCGGTGGGACGCCCCGACATCATGATCGTGGTCGGTGGCGTCATCCCGCCCGGCGACTTCGCCGAACTGTACGAGGCCGGCGCCGCGGCGATCTTCCCGCCGGGGACGGTCATCGCGGACGCCGCCAGTGGTCTGCTCGAGAAGCTGGCCGCGCAGCTCGGCCACGACCTGACGGGCACCCCGGAATAGCATGGGGCGGCCTCCAGTCGACATCGACGCCCTCGCCCAGGCCGTGCGCGCCAATCAGCGCGCCGGCCTGGCGAAGGCCATCACCCTGGTCGAGTCCACCCGCACCGATCACCGTGAGGCGGCGCAGCGGCTGCTGCTCGAGCTGCTGCCGGAGTCGGGGAAGGCGCACCGGGTCGGGATCACCGGTGTGCCCGGCGTCGGGAAGTCCACGTTCATCGACGCGCTCGGGATGCACCTGATCGGGCAGGGGCACCGGGTGGCGGTCCTGGCCGTCGACCCGTCGTCGACACGCACGGGCGGGTCGATCCTGGGCGACAAGACACGGATGGCGCGGCTGACCGTCGAGAAGGACGCCTATATCCGGCCGTCCCCGACGTCGGGGACCCTCGGCGGGGTCGCGAAGGCGACCCGCGAGACGATCGTGCTGCTCGAGGCGGCCGGCTTCGACGTGATCCTCGTCGAGACGGTCGGTGTCGGGCAGTCCGAGGTGACGGTCGCGAACATGGTGGACTGCTTCTGCTTCCTCACCCTGGCCCGCACCGGCGACCAGTTGCAGGGCATCAAGAAGGGGGTCCTCGAACTCGCCGACCTCGTCGCCGTGAACAAGGCGGACGGCAAGCACGAGCGGGAGGCGAAGGGCGCCGCCCGGGAACTCGCCGGTGCGCTGCGCCTGATCTACCCGCACGACGCCGTCTGGACGCCGCCGGTGATCACGATGAGCGGTCTCGAGGGTGTCGGTCTCGAGGACTTCTGGAACACCGTCTGCAAGCATCGGGACGTGCTGACCGCGGCTGGGCAGTTCGAGGAGAACCGGCGCCGCCAGCAGGTGGACTGGACGTGGACGATGGTCAACGACCAGCTGCTGCGCCGCCTCGCGTCGAACACGAGGGTCAAGGCGATCCGCGGCGACGTCGAACAGCGGGTGCGGGACGGATCCCTGACGGCGGCGCTGGCCGCCGCCGAGATCCTCGACGCGTTCGACGGTGCGGACGCGTCAGCCGACTGATTTCGCGAAGCGCCCGACCCGGTCGACGAGATCGTCGAAGAACGCGGCCGGGTCGGTGCTCACCGCGACGTCGACGTTGGGTTCCCGGTTCCAGTGGCCCACCCAGTCGGCGACCGTGGTGCCCCGGGTGAGCCGGCCGTGCAGTTCGACGTCGACGGTCGCAGGCCGGGTCCGTGCGATCGCCGGGTTCAGTGCCACGGCCGCCGCGAACGGGTCGTGCATGTGCGCCAGGAAACCCTGGTCGTGGGTGCGGTGGAAGTCCATGTAGAACCGGATGGCGTCGGACAGGTGCCGGATCACCGCGTTGCTGGCGGTCGAGCGCACCTGCGGGCCGTCGTCGGGGGAGATGATCTCGGCGGGGGTGCTGCCGGCCGCCTCCGCGAGCCGCCGCACGTGGTCCGGTGTCATCTCGATCGTCTCGGTGACGTCCAGCCCGCACAGGATGGGCCGCCTGCCCTCGGGCAGACCGGAGAAGGCGTCGAACACCTCCTTGGCCGCCTCCGGATCCACCGACACGTTCCATTCACTGGTGGGGGTCGTGTTGCCGGGGTGGTTGAACGCCCCGCCCATCACGACCAGGCGCCGCAGCATCCGGGGCAGTTCCGGTTCCTCGCGGATCGCGAGGGCCAGGTTCGTCAGCGGCCCGGTCACCAGCCCGGTCAGCTCCCCGGGAGCGTCCCGGACCAGGTCCACCCACAGGCTGGTCGCGTCCCGCTCGGACAGCGACCGGCCGGACGGGGGGAGGACGGCGTACCCGATGCCCTGCGGGCCGTGCGTGTCCTCGGTGGTGCGCAGCGGGCAGTCCAGCGGCACCCGGGCGCCGAGCGCCACTTCGACGTCGGGTGCCCCGCACAGTTCGAGCCAGTTCAGGTTGTTCGCCGCGACCTGCTCGACGGGCACGTTGCCCGCGGTGCTGGCGATGCCCGCGATCTGGGCCTCCGGGCTGGCCAGCAGGTACAGCAGGGCGAGGGAGTCGTCGATGCCGGTGTCGACGTCGACGATCAGCCGCTGCCTGCTCACGCCGTCACCACCGTCGGCCGGTGGTGCACGGGGAACGCGACCGACCGGGCGATGAAGCACTTCGCGTGCGCCCGCGCATGCAGCGACTCGGCGCGCGCGGCCATCGCCGCCTCCGCGACGGTGACCGTGGGATGCAGCACCACCTCGGTGAATTCGCCTGCCCCGTCCGGGTGTTCGACCATCGTGCCCGTCGCGTCGTCCCGGTAGTCGACGACGACCACACCGGCCGCGGCGGCCAGACCCAGATACCAGAGCATGTGACACTGCGACAGCGACGCAACGAGCAGTTCCTCCGGATTCCAGCGGGCAGCGTCGCCGCGGAACGACGGGTCCGCGCTGCCCGGCAGATCGGGTTTCCCGGCCGCCGCGATCACGTGGTCCCGGTCGTAGGTGTCCGGGCCCGACGTCCCCGCGCCGCGATTGCCGGTCCAGGTGACCGTCAGCGTGTAGTCGTGTGTGCTCACGCGATCATTCTTCACGGCCGCGCGATGAGTTTCGCGGGCGGGCACGGTCTGTTCACGTAGAGCACGACACGGCGACCGGAGGAGACGGACATGGCACGGGACACGGCCCCGGACTGGGTCGCGGGGGAGCGGCGCGACCTGGCGTCGATGCTGGCGGGACTGACGCCGGAGCAATGGGACGCGCCGTCGCTGTGCGCGGGGTGGCGCACCCGGGAGGTGATCGCGCACATCACCATGCCGTATCGCCTGTCGACGCCGCGGATCCTGCTGAAGATGGTGAAGGCGCGCGGCAAATTCAACCGGATGTCGGACGCGCAGGCCCGCGAGGACGCGCGGACCCTGACCGCCGACGCGCTGCTGCGCACACTGGAGGAGAACGTCGCGCACCCGTGGACGCCGCCGGGAGGCGGCTTCGAGGGGGCACTGTCCCACGACGTGATCCACGGTCTCGACGTGTCGGTGGCGCTCGGCCTGGGCAGGCGGGTCCCGGACGACCGCCTCGACCGGGTCCTCGGCGGCGTCGGCCCGAAGCACGTGAAGTACTTCGGCGTCGACCTGACGGGCGTGCAGTTGACGGCGGACGATCGAACCTGGACCTTCGGTGTGGGTGCGCCGCTGCGCGGTTCCGCCCAGGACCTGCTCCTCGTGCTGTGCGGTCGCCGGTTGCCGCCGGGACATCTGAGCGGGGAACCGAGCGCACGGTTCACGGCGACGGGGTGAGCCCGGGCCAGGCGGGGACGTCGCCGCCCCAGGGCCGGGCCGGGAACGGGTAGTCGTCGAATTCGGCCAGGGCGGGGCGGGCCGTCACCAGGTCGCCGTGCGCGGTGAGGCAGCGGGGTCCGGGCACCGCCGGCGGCGGCGGATCCTCGGATCGGCCGTCCGCGGTCAGCAGCCACGCCGCGGTGCGGGCCAGGGACACGTCGACGGACCGGCCGCGCCCGTCGGTGTACCCGGCGGCGAGGGCGTCGACGATGCCGGCGGCGAGCAAATACCCGGTGGCGTGATCGAGTGCCTGCGCGGGCAGCGCGCCCGGAATGTCGCCGCCGCCCTCGATCGTCGCGATCCCCGACGCCGCCTGGACGATGCTGTCGAATCCCCGCCGGTCCGCCCAGGGACCGGAGCCGCCCCACGCGCACACCCGTCCCCGCACCAGATGCGGTGGGGCGTGGTCGAACAGCCCGTCCAGCGCGCCCGGACGGTAGCCGGTGACGACCACGTCCGCCTCGGCGAGCAGGCGGTCCCACACCGCTCGGCCGTCCGCGGACCGCACGTCGAGCAGCGCGGACCGCTTGCCCTGCCCGGTGTCGCGGTGCTGCACGACGATCTCGGGGAGCGACGGGGGATCGATCCGCAGCACCTCGGCGCCTAGGAGCGCCAGCGTGCGGGTGGCGACGGGGCCCGCGATCACCCGGGTCAGATCCAGAACCCGCACCCCCGCCAACGGTCCCGGGCCGGGAACGATGCGGGAGCGCTGCCCGGCGGCGTGCACCACGGTGGACACGAGGTCGCCGGTCGCGGCGGCCGCCCCCTGCGGGCTCGCCGCCCACTCCGCGGCCGTCCGCACCCGCACCGCGACGGCCTGCGCGGCGGCGGCCCGATCCTCGATCTCGGCGGCGGTGAGGGTCCCGATCCGGGCGGCCACCGCGTCCCGGCCGGCGTCGGCGGACAGGTCGAGCGCCGACAGCAGCCGGGTGCGGTGGTGCGGGTAGTTGGCGTGGGTCCGCACCCAGCCGTCCGACGCCGGAAAGAACCCCGACAGCTCCGCGAAACCGGACACCGGGGCGCCCGACAACCGCAGCAGACGGTCACTCGCGAACGACGCGGCGATCCGCTCGGGGTCGAGCCGCCACTGCCGCGGGCCGCGGCCGTGCGCGCGGTCGAACCGGTCGACGGCGCCGGTGAGGGCGGTCAGCGAGCCCGCCGCCACCGCGTACACGGGGAGGCGGGCCGCCAGGTAGTCCCCGGCGTGGTCGGGCACCGGGGGAGTCACGGCCCCACGGCGGCGAGCAACCGGCGGCACCGGTCGTGCAACGCGGCACGCAGCGGTGCGGCGCGGGCGGCCAGCGCCGCCTGCTCCCGGACGTATTCGGCGCGGCCGTGCGGAGTCTCGATCGGGATCGGGGTGTAGCCGTATCCGCTCAGGTCGTACGGGCTGGCCCGCATGTCGAGTTCCCGTGCGGCAAGCGCCAGTTCGAAGCAGTCGACGGTCAGGTCCGAGTCGATCATCGGCGCGAGCTTGTAGCAGTACTTGTACAGATCCATCGACGCATGCAGGCACCCGGGCTGCTCCCGGCCGAGCTGGTCGGCCCGGGTCAGCGGCACGCTGTTCCGGGGTTCGGCGGCCGGGGTGAAGAAGCGGTACGCGTCGTAATGGGTGCAGCGCAGTTGCAGCGACTCCACCACGGAGTCGGTGCCGCCCGCCCCGAGCCGCAGCGGCACGCCGCCGTGCCGCACCTCCTCGGACCGGTACACCATCGCCCACTCGTGCAGGCCGAAGCAGGACAGGTGCGTGGGCCGCCCACCGGTCGCCTCCAACAGTCGGGCAGTGAACGCGACCGTGTCCGCACGGCGCCGCAGGAACTCCGGGTCGACGGTGACACCGCCGTCGGCGCGGTGATAGCCGCGGAGGTCGGCGTACTCGTCCGCGCCGGCGAGGACGGTGCCCCACCCGGCGTGCCAGCGGAGCAGCTGGTTCGGCCGGTAGCTGTAATAGGTGAACAGGAAGTCGTTCACCGGGTGGGTCGCCCCGCGGTCCCGCCGCTCGAGGTGCGGCCCGATCAGCGCGGACACCCTCGCCCGGTGCCGGTCGCGGCGAGGGATCCATTCCGACGCGTCCAGAACGTTCATCCGATCAGCTCGTTCGCTGTCCCGGATTGACGCCGTTGTTCCGGTGGGTGCCGTCGCGGACGGTGCCCACGTATTCCTCGACGAGGTCCTCGAGGGCGACGATGCCGACGATCTGCCCCGACGGGTCCGCCGCCGCCCCCAGGTGGGAGCTGGCGCGGCGCAGACTCGCCAGTGCCTCCGCGAGCGGGGTGGTGGTCGACATCCGCGGCAGCGGGCGGATGTCCGACCGCGGAATCAGGGTGTCGGGTCCGGCCTCCTCGTCGAGGATGTCGTCGAGCACGTCCTTCAGGTGCAGATACCCGACCAGCGACCCGTCCTCGGCGCGCACCGGGTACCGGGAGTAGCCGGTCTCGACGACGGCCTGCTCGATGGCGCCGAGCCGGGTACCACCCTCCGTCAGCGGGATGGTCCGTGCCTCGCTCAGCGGGATCATCACCTCGGTGACCGTGCGGTCCGTGGTCTCCAGCGCCTGGGTGAGCCGGCGATGCTCCTCCGCGTCGATCAGCCCCTCGGACCGGGATTCGCCGATCATCTCGGACAGTTCCACCGCCGACACGGTGACGTCGAGTTCGTCCTTCGGCTCCACCCGCAGCAACCGCAGCGTCAGGTTGGCGCACAGGTTGTAGAACGAGATCAGCGGCCGGGCCAGCTTGATGAACACCAGGTGCACCGGGACCAGCAGCATCGCCGTCCGCTCCGGGCCCGCCAGGGCGATGTTCTTCGGCACCATCTCACCGAGCAGGATGTGCAGCACCACGACGAGCGCCAGCGCGATCGTGAACGCGATCGGGTGCAGCAGCCCGGCGGGCAGCCCGACCGCGTGCAGCGGGACCTCGAGGAGATGCGCGATCGCCGGTTCGGCGACCTTGCCGAGCAGGATCGAGCAGATGGTGATGCCGAGCTGCGCGGCGGCCAGCATCAGCGACAGGTTCTCGCCCGCGAGGATCACGGTGCGGGCGCGTTTCTTGCCCTGCGATTCGAGGGCCTCGAGCCGGTCGCGGCGCGCCGAGATCAGCGCGAACTCGGCGCCGACGAAGAAGGCGTTGCCCGCGAGCAGCACGAACGTGAGCAGCACACCGAAGAGGTCACTCATCGTCGTCCTCCTCGCTGCCGGTGCCGGTGGTCCGATCGGGTTTCGGGGTGAGCAGCACCCGGTCGATGCGCCGGCCGTCCATGTGGGTCACGGTGGCCACCCACCGGCCGCCGGGGTCGTGCGCGCCCTCGGCCAGCGGGAGTTGCACCTCGTCGCCCTCGTCGGGGATCCGCCCGAGTTCGGTGAGCACGAGACCGCCGAGGGTTTCGTATTCCCCCTCGGGGGCGGTGTAGCCGGTGGTCTCGGACACCTCGTCGACGCGCAGCAGCCCGGAGCAGGACCAGCTGTCGCCGATCCGCTGGACGTCGATCTCCGGTTCGTCGTGCTCGTCGCGGACGTCGCCGACGATTTCCTCGATCAGGTCCTCCATGGTGACCATTCCGGCGGTGCCGCCGTATTCGTCGACGACGAACGCGACCTGCATGCCGTCGGACCGGATCCGTTCCATCAGCGTGTCGCCGTCGAGGCTGGACGGCACCACCGGCACCTTCTGGGCCAGCGTGTTGAGGCGGGTGGTGCGGCGGCGTTGCGCGGTCACCGCGAACGCGTGCTTGATGTGGACGATGCCGACGGCGTCGTCCAGGTCGCCGTCGACGACGGGGAAGCGGGAGAACCCGGTGCGGGCGGCGGTGTCGATCAGATCGGCCACCGTGTCCGTGGTGGACAGGGTCTCGATCTTCACGCGCGGGGTCATCAGTTCCTCCGCGGTGCGTTCGCCGAAGCGCAGCGAGCGGTTGACCAGCAGCGCCGTGCCCTTGTCGATGGCGCCGCGCTGCGCGGACGTCCGCACGAGCGAACCGAGTTCCTGCGGGGACCGCGCGGACCGCAACTCCTCGGCCGGTTCGATGCCGAGGCGTCGCACCAGCCAGTTCGCGCTTCCGTTGAGCCCGTTGATGGCCCATTTGAAGATCAGCGAGAACGCGGCCTGCATCCCGGCCGTCGCCCGCGCCGTGGGCAGGGGGTGCGCGATGGCGAGGTTCTTCGGCACGAGTTCGCCGAACACCATCGAGAACGAGGTCGCGAGAATCAGGGCGATCACCAAAGACGTTGCCGCAGCGGCAGATTCACTGAATCCGATCGCGGACAGCACCGGGGTGATGAAGCGTGCCAGGACCGGTTCGGACAGGTAGCCGGTGATCAGCGTGGTGATGGTGATGCCGAGCTGGGCCCCCGACAGCTGGAACGACAGGGTGCGGTGCGCGTGCTGCACCTGCCGGGCCCGCCGGTCACCGGTGCGGGCGTGCGCGTCGACGGTGCTGCGTTCGAGGGCGGTGAGGGAGAACTCGGCCGCCACGAACAACGCGGTACCCGCGGTCAGGGCGAGAAAGCCGAGCAGGGCGAGAATGCTGAGCGCGATGTCCATCGGTCATCGCCGCCGAGCGGAGGAACGGGGGTCGCCGGGTTTGTCACCCGGCTCGATAGAGGAGCCCTCCGAACCGGCGGAATCGGAGTCCGATTCCACGGAGCAGGAGGGGACGACACTCCCGGAGACGGCGGGTGGAGCGCTTGCTGCGTATGTGGGTGCCGCGGGCACCGGAGTCCTCTCGTTCGGCCTCGACGGCCCGGACGGGTCCGGCGCCGAGAACTGGTGTGGTTGAGCGACCCATGATACCGGGGGATGTCCGGTTCCGTGGAACAGGACACCCTCCGGCACTTCAGGATGCAGTCCTCACCAGCCGGCCGGCAGCGGGCGACCCTCCGCGAACCCGGCGGCCGACTGCACACCGAGAACGGCCCGCTCGTGCAGTTCCGCCAGCGTCCGCGCGCCCGCGTACGTGCAGGTGCTGCGCACCCCGGAACAGATGTGGTCGATCAGGTCCTCGACGCCGGGACGCTCCGGGTCCAGGCGCATCCGGGAACTCGAAATACCCTCCTCGAACAGCCCTTTCCGGGCCCGGTCGAAGGCGGTGTCGGTGGCGGTGCGTGCCGCGACCGCGCGCTTGGAGGCCATCCCGAAGCTCTCCTTGTACGCGTTGCCGGACTGGTCCACGCGCAGGTCGCCGGGCGACTCGTAGGTGCCGGCGAACCACGATCCGATCATCACGTTCGACGCGCCCGCGGCCAGGGCGAGCGACACGTCGCGGGGGTGACGGACGCCTCCGTCCGCCCACACGTGCGCACCCATCGCGCGGGCCTGCGCGGCGCATTCCTCGACGGCGGAGAACTGCGGCCTGCCCACCCCCGTCATCATCCGGGTGGTGCACATCGCGCCCGGCCCGACCCCGACCTTCACGATGTCGGCGCCCGCGTCGATGAGGTCCCGGGTGCCGGCGGCGGACACGACGTTGCCTGCGACCAGCGGCACCCCGAGATCGGCCTTCTTCAGTGCGCCGAGGACGTCGATCATCTTCTGCTGGTGGCCGTGCGCGGTGTCGACGACCAGCAGGTCGGCTCCGGCATCGACGAGGGCGCGCGCCTTCGCGGCGACGTCGCCGTTGACGCCGACGGCCGCGGCCACCCGCAGCTTCCCGTTGCCGTCGACGGCGGGCTGGTAGATGCCGTCCCGGATGGCGCCGGTGCGGGTGAGGACACCGGCGAGGGTGCCGTCCGGGTGCACGATCACGGCGAGGGAGTCGTGCGTGCCGTCGAGGAGTTCGAACACCTCCCGCGGCGACGCGGAGTCGGGGGCGGTGACGAAGTCGGTCAGCGCCACCGCGCGGAGCCGCGCGAACCGGTCGACGTCCGCGCAGGAGGCCTCGGTGACGACACCGACGGGGCGGTCGTCCTCGACGACGACGACGGCGCCGTGCGCCCGCTTCGGCAGCAGCGCCAGCGCGTCGGACACGGCCGCGTCGGGGCCGAGGGTGACCGGGGTGTCGGCGACCAGGTGCCTGCTCTTGACGAAGGCCACGGTCTCCGCGACGGCACGGGCGGGAAGGTCCTGCGGGAGGACCACCAGACCACCACGGCGGGCGACGGTTTCGGCCATGCGGCGCCCGGACACCGCCGTCATGTTCGCGACGACGATCGGGATGGTGGTGCCCGAACCGTCGGCGGTGGCCAGGTCGACGTCGAATCGCGACGTGACCTCGGTGCGGTTGGGCACCAGGAACACGTCGTCGTACGTCAGGTCATAGGGAGGGCGATGCCCGTCGAGGAACTGCACATTTCAGGACGATACCGGGGAAATTGCGGCGATGCCGGATGTCCGCTGAGCCTGCGACCTGGACAGTCCGATCGTGGCCACCAGCATCACCGCGACCGAGCAGCCGACCACCACCAGTCCGGGTCCTGCGACCCGCAGGCGTTCGTCGAGGACGGTCATGCCGAGGAACACGGCGGCGAGCGGTTCGGCGATGGTCAGCGCGGGCAGCGACGCGGACAGCGGACCCACCTGGAAGCCGCGTTGCTGCAGATACACCCCGGCCAGCCCGGCGCCGACCAGCGCCCACGCCTGCCAGCTGCTCAGCACCGCCCACAACCCGCGGGGGACGAGTTCGACGACGTACTTGGTGAACGCGACCGCCACCCCGTACAGGATGCCGCCCGCCCCGCCGAGCAGCAGGGCCCGCCACCCGGGGTCGATCTTCGTCATCCCCGCCGCGGCCGCGGCCGCCACCACGGCGAGCAGGATGCCGAGGGGCACCACCCATTCCCGGAACGGGGCGTCGATGTTCCCCTCGGTGGGGTCGCCGATCACCAGGAAGATCGCGAGCGCCACGGCCAGCGCGACGGCGAGGGCCCACGTGGTGCGGCTGAGCCGGTACCCGGAGAACTTCGCCGACAGCGGCAACGCGAACAGCAGCGCCGTCACCAGCAGCGGCTGCACCACGAGCACCGACCCCAGCGCCAGCGCCACCGCCTGCATCACGTAGCCGCCGCCGTCCCCGACGATGCCGGCCCACCAGCGGGGACTGCGCAGCAGGGTGGCCAGGAACGCGGCGTCCTCGGGGACCTCGGACGCGGCACTCTGCTGCGCGACCGACGCGCACGCGAACAGCAGCGCCGCGATCAGCGCGCACACGACCGACGCGAACGGCAGGGACATGCCTCTCAGTGTGCCCCGCGGTTGCGGTGTCCGTGGGGAGTTGACGCAGGTCCGGGTTTCCGGCCGCGGCGCGCACCCGACCGGGCCGCTCCGCCGTCGCCGGGCCTGCCGCGGCGGGCGGCGCGACCCGCGGGGTCGTGCGCCTGCCTGCCCTTCTTCGGGGTGTCCTGCGCCTGCGCCCGGGTGTCCGGTGCGGGGACGGCCTTCCCGGTGGGACGGCGGGCCCCGGTGAGCTCGGCCAGCACCCGGTCACCCGGCCGCACCGGGGTGCCGGTGACGTCGAGACCGGCCTTGCGGGTCAGCTTCTCGACCGCGGCCCGCTCGTCCTCGGTGACAAGGGTGACCACCACCCCGGACTCGCCCGCGCGGGCGGTGCGCCCCGCCCGGTGCAGGTAGTCCTTGGCCTCGGTGGGCGGATCGACGTGCACGACGAGCGTGATGCCGTCCACGTGGATGCCGCGGGCCGCCACGTCGGTGGCCACCAGGACCGGGGTGGTGCCGTCGGCGAACGACTCCAGGGTGCGGGTGCGGTTGTTCTGCGCCTTGCCGCCGTGCAGGGCCCCGGCCGCGATGCCGGCGGCGTGCAGTTCCTGCGCCACCCGGTCCACACCGTACTTGGTGCGCACGAACATCAACGTCCGCCCCGACCGTGAACCGATATGTGCCACAACGGAATACTTGTCCTGCCGGTCGACGTACAGCAGGTGGTGCCGCATCGTCGGCACCGCCGCCGCGACCGGCGCCGTCGAATGCGTCACCGGGTCGTGCAGGTACCGGCGCACGAGGGTGTCGACCTCCCCGTCGAGGGTCGCCGAGAACAGCAGCCGCTGCCCCCCGGCCGGCGTCTTGTCGAGGATTGCCGTGACCTGCGGCAGGAACCCCAGGTCCGCCATGTGGTCGGCCTCGTCGAGGGCCAGCACCGTCACGTCGTCGAGGGACACCGAGCCCTGCGACAGGTGGTCGGCGAGGCGCCCCGGCGTCGCGATCAGCAGGTCGACACCCCGCGACAGCGTCTCGACCTGCCGTTTGATCGGAACCCCGCCGACGACGTTCGCCACCCGCAACCCCACCGACAGGGCCGGCTCGTCCAGTGCGCGTTCGATCTGCACAGCCAGTTCGCGGGTGGGCACCAGCACGACGCCGCGCGGGTACCCGCGCCTGCTGGCGGCGCCCTTGAGCCGCACGAGCATCGGCAACCCGAACGCGAGGGTCTTCCCCGACCCGGTCGGCGCCCGGCCCAGCACGTCCCGGCCCGTGAGGACGTCGGGAATGGTGGCCGCCTGGATCGGGAACGGCGCGGCGATGCCGCCGCGGTCGAGGGCGTGGGTCATCACCGCGGGGAGACCGAGCGCGAGGAACGTCTCACCCACCGGTGCGGGCGAGGAGAACTCGTCGTCGGGCATATCGAGAAGGCTACCGCCTCGAGCGCGGGGCCTCCGACGCCTCGGCCGTGACGTACACGGGGTACGTCACGGCCGGGGACGGTCGATCGGGGAGGGTCAGGCCTGCACTTCGCTGCGGTCACCGCTCCAGAGGGTGTGGAACTTGCCCTCGGCGTCGACCCGCTCGTAGGTGTGGGCGCCGAAGAAGTCCCGCTGCCCCTGCGTCAGGGCGGCGGGCAGCCGCTCGGCGCGCAGGGCGTCGTAGTAGGACAGCGAGGACGCGAACGCCGGCACCGGGATCCCCAGCAGGGTGGCGGTGGACACCACGCGGCGCCAGCTGTCGATGGCCGTCTCGATGGCGTCCCGGAAGTACGGGGCCAGGATCAGGCTCGGCAGCTTCGGGTTCTCGTCGTACGCGTCCTTGATGCGATTGAGGAACCGGGCGCGGATGATGCAGCCGCCACGCCAGATCGTCGCGAGGTCGGCGGGGTGCAGGTTCCAGTCGTATTCGGCGCTGCCTGCCGCGATCTGGTCGAATCCCTGCGCGTAGGCCACGACCTTCGACGCGTACAGGGCCTGCCGGATGTCCTCGGTGAACTGGGCGGCGTCGGCGGGCTTGTCGGCAAGCTGACCGGACGCGAGACCGACCGCGGCCTTGCGCTGCTCGCGGGCACCGGACAGGGCACGGGCGAACACGGCCTCGGCGATGCCGGTGACGGGGACACCGAGGTCGAGGGCGGACTTGACGGTCCAGCGGCCGGTGCCCTTCTGCTCCGCGGCGTCGACGATCACGTCGACGAGGGCCTTGCCGGTCTTCGCGTCCTTCTGCCGCAGCACCTCGGCGGTGATCTCGACGAGGTAGCTTTCGAGGTCGCCCGCGTTCCACTCGGTGAACACGTCGGCGACCTGGTCGGCGTCGTAGCCGAGGGCGTCGCGGAACAGGTTGTACGCCTCGCCGATCAGCTGCATGTCGGCGTACTCGATGCCGTTGTGGACCATCTTCACGAAGTGCCCGGACCCGTCGGGGCCGATGTGCGTGCAGCAGGGGGTGCCGTCGACCTGCGCGGCGATCGACTCGAGCAGCGGGCCCAGGGCCTGGTAGGACTCCTTCGGTCCGCCCGGCATGATCGACGGGCCGTTCAGCGCGCCCTCCTCGCCGCCGGAGATGCCGGCACCGACGAAGTGCAGGCCACGGTCCCGGAGGGAAGCCTCGCGCCGGATCGTGTCCGTGTAGAGGGCGTTGCCGCCGTCGATGATGATGTCACCGGGCTCCATCGCCGAGGCGAGTTCCTCGATGACGGCGTCGGTGGGGTCGCCGGCCTTGACCATGATCAGCACGCGGCGCGGCTTCTGCAGCGCTGCCACGAACTCCTCGATCGTCTCCGTGCGGACGAAGTCACCTTCGCTGCCGTGCTCCTCGATGAGGGCGTCGGTCTTGGCGATGCTGCGGTTGTGCAGCGCGACCGTGTGACCGTGCCGGGCGAAGTTGCGGGCGATGTTCGAGCCCATGACGGCCAGTCCCGTGACGCCGATCTGCGCGCGGGCACCCTCAGTGTTGTCGATAGTCATGGATACAGCATTCCCTCTCGCTCGGCGGTAGTGAAATCGGCGGCTACGAAAAGCTCGACCGGCTAAGCCAAACACACGAAGGCCGGCCGTCGCACATGCGACGGCCGGCCTTCGTGTCACGGCATCGTTCGATCAGCTGCGGCGCTCACGGCGCGGGCCGTCGAAGCCGTCGTAGGAGCGACGGTCGGTACGGCTGCGGAACCCGCCGCCGGTCGACGCGGGACGCCGCTCCGACGTGGCTGCGGGGCGCCGATCGTCCCGCCGATCGTCCCGGCGGAACCCGCCTGCGGCGCCGCGGTTGTCGCCGAAGTCGCGGCGCGGTGCGCTGCGGTCGAAGCTGCGCTCGCCGGAACCGCGGTGGCTGTCGCCGCGGTCCCCGTAGTCGCGCCGGGGTGCGCTGTCCCCGAAGTCGCGGCGCGGAGCCCGATCGGAGAACGTCCGGTTGTCGCGGTCACCGCGGTACCCACCGCGGTTGTCGCCGTCACGCTGGGGGCGGTCGCCCCGGTAGCCGCCGGACCGGTTGTCGGTCTGGTCGCGGCGCGGGCCGCGCCCTTCGTAACCCCGCCCCTCGTAACTCCGGCCCTCGTTGCCGCGGCCCTCGAAGCTGCGACCACCCGACGGGCGGTCACCGTAGCTGCGCTCACCGGCGTCGCGGCGGGGGCCGCCCCGGTCGGAGGAGCCGCGACCGTCGAAGCCGCGGTTGCCGCGGTACCCGCCGCCGTCGCGGCCGGCGTACCCGCCTTCGCGGCGGGGCCCGCGGTCACCGAACTTGCGGTCGCCGCCGCGCTCGCCGCGGGAGTAGGTGTCACGCACCGGTTCTCCGCTGGGCGCCTTGGCGCCGGTGATGCTGGCCAGCTTCTCCGAGCCGGGGGTGACGGGCACGGCGGTGGCGTCGACACCCGCCATGCCGGTCAGGCGGCGGAACGTGCGCTTCTGGTTGGGGAGCACGATCGCGACGACGGTGCCCTTCTCGCCTGCGCGGGCCGTCCGGCCTGCGCGGTGCAGGTAGTCCTTGTGGTCGGCGGGCGGATCGACGTGCACGACCAGGTCGATGCCGTCGACGTGGATGCCGCGGGCGGCGACGTCGGTGGCGACGAGCACCGGGGTGCGGCCGTTCTTGAAGCGTTCGAGGACCCGGGTGCGCTGGTTCTGCGCCTTGCCGCCGTGCAGGGCCTCGGCGGCGATGCCCACCGCGCGGAGGCGGTCGGTGATGCCCTCGCAGCCGAGCTTGGTGCGGGCGAACATGATCGTGCGGCCGTCGCGGGCACCGATTTCGGCGAGAACGTTGTCCTTCTGGCCGCGATCGACGAGCAGCACGTAGTGCTCCATCGTGTCGACGCTGGCGCGACCGTCCTCGGTGGAGTGCTGCACGTGGTCGGGCAGGAACTGGCGGACCAGCGACTGCACCTCACGGTCGAGGGTGGCGGAGAACAGGAGACGCTGGCCGTCGGCCGGGGTCTCGCCGAGGATGGCCCGGACCTCGGGCAGGAAGCCCATGTCGGCCATCTGGTCGGCCTCGTCGAGCGCGGTGATCTCGATGGAGTCGAGGATGCAGGTGCCCTGACGCAGGTGGTCGTTCAGCCGGCCGGGGGTGGCGACGAGGATGTCGACGCCGCGGCGCAGCTGGTCGACCTGCTTGGTGAACGGGGTGCCGCCGACGGCGGGGCGGACGGTCAGTCCCATGGCCCCGGCGTACGAGTTGAGGGAGTCGACCACCTGGAACGCGAGTTCACGGGTGGGGACGAGCACCAGCGCGCGGGGACGCTTGGGTGCGGGCCGGTCCTCGTGCCGGGACAGGCGGGTGAGCATCGGCAGGCCGAATGCGAGGGTCTTGCCCGATCCGGTCTGTGCGCGGCCGAGCACGTTGGTGCCGGCCAGCGCATCGGGGACGGCCAGCGCCTGGATCGGCGACGGGACCGTGATGGAGTTGCGGGCGAGGGCCTGCACCAGGGGTGCGGGCAGGCCGATCTCCGCGAACGTCACGGTGGCGTTCTGATCAGGGGTTTCGGTCTCGGTCTGCTCTAGTGGGGCAGACGTCGTCTGGACAGCGTTGGTCACGCAAATACCTCTCCGGGCATAGGGCGCGTCGCGGAGCGGGGGCTGTCATGCAGCACGCACAAAGGGACGAGCCAGGGCACATGTCACCTGGTCAATCCATTCGCGGAAGTGCGGGGAATTGGGCTGTGTGCCGTTTCAGTGTTGATGGGCCGCAGTGGCGACCGCCGACCAGTGTACGCGACGGGGGACCCGGTTATCGAACCCGGCGGGATGTGAGGTGGGCGACTATACGGCGCTGAACAATCGGCTCAGCTCGGTGAGCCAGGGGACGGCGACGGCGATGGTCGGCACCACGAGGATGGCCACGGACGCCGCGTAGGCGGCGAGCGCGACCCGGGTGCCCTGTTCCGTGGACGCCAGGCGCTGCACCCGCAGCAGGGTGCTGGGACCGCCGGCGGCCATGGCACCCTTCGGGGCGACCGACCCCGAGCAGGCGACGAGTGCGCGAGCCAGTGCGGTCGGCCCGGTGGCGCGGACGGCGGAGTCGTCGGCGAGCATCTCCACCAGCAGCTGCACCGATCCCAGCGCGGACTTGCTGCGCACCACGGTGGGGAAGGCGGCGTTGACGGCGGTGAAGGCCTCGAGGACGAGGTCGTGCCGGGCCCGCAGGTGGGACCGCTCGTGGGTGAGGATCGCGGTGATCTCCGCGTCGTCGAGGTTGGTGAACGTGCCCTGGCTCAGGACCACCCTTTGCCGCAGCCCGGGCAGGCAGTAGGCGATGGGCTCGGTGACGTCGAGGACCCGCAGGTCGGGGGTGCGGGCGAGCGGGGACGACGAGTCGCAGCGGTCGAGGAGGTCGACGAGCATGCGGTGCCGGGCGCGCCGACGCCGGGTGCGGACACCGACCTGCACGATCGCGAAGATCAGTTTGGCCCCGACGAGGAGGGTCAGCGCGAACACCACCACGTACAGCAGCCACAGCGGCAGGCCGAGGGCGTCGATCTCGGCGACCGGTGCGGTGGTGGGGCGGCCGTCCGGTCCGGGGACGAGGAGCTGGCTGGCGATCGCGAGTCCCGAACTGAACGCGGACAGGACCGCGGCGAGGGCGATTGCCTGCCACAGCACGAGTGCTGCTCGGGGGGCGTGATGCGGCCATCGGGCTCGACTCAGCAGCGCAGGGACAGGCCCTGCGAGAAGAAGTGCGAGTACTCCGAATACCAGCGCGGTGGTGGCGTCCATGTCCTACTCATCATGCATGACGAACGTCAGCCGGCGCGAACGGTTCCCGACTGATTGTCTCCGGTGGTCCGTTCCTTGGCCTCGAGCGCGGCGAGGGCCTCGCGGAGCGCGTCGGCCTCGTCGGCGCCGACCTGGCCGACGAAGTGCACGAGTGCGGCCGCGCGGCTGCCGGACTTGTCGGCCTGCTGCAGGGCGTCCACCATGAGGCTCGCGACGAGTTCCTCACGCTGGTGCACCGGCAGGTACCGGTGGGCGCGGTCGTCGCGCTGCTGGATGACGAGGTGCTTCTTCGCCAGCCGCTGAAGCACTGTCATGACAGTGGTGTACGCGAGTTCACGGCGTGCCGCCAGTGCCTCGTGCACCTGCCGTACCGTCTGCGGTTCCGAAGTGGACCACAGGTGATCCATCACTGCGCGTTCGAGTTCGCCGAGTCCAGCCATAAACCGATTCTACGGATACGACGACGCAGATACGTACTACTGGTAGTAGTAAAACTGCGTCACGGCGTGTGGTATTGGCCATAGTCCGAACGGGTGGATTACGGTCGGGTTGGCTAGCGGCCGACCCGCCGGGCAAGCTTTCGTTCTCGACATCGCGGAGAGAGTGGGGACCTGGCGGATGAAGACCGACGACAGCGCGGCAACCGGACACGGTACGGCAGCGAGGGTCAAGGGTCGGACGGGGCGGGCCGCGGAACGGGTCTGGGGCGGGGTGCGGGGCGCACCGGTCAGCATCTCGCTGCTGGTTGCGATCTGGATCCTGGCGATCGCCACGTCCAGCGTGATCAGCGGGCCCTCCCACGACCTGTCCCAGCACGTCGCGATCGGGATCCGGGCGTTCCAGAACGGCTGGGTGTGGACGCTGCTCACCGCCGGGCTGTGGGGCGACGACGTCCTGGCGTACCTGTCGACGACCGTGCTGCTCCTGGTGGTGGCCGCGCCGCTGGAACGCCGGATGGGGTCGGCGCGGTTCACCCTGGCCGCGGTCGCCACCCAGGTGCTCGGCGGGTTGCTGGCGCTGTCGGTGGCCGCGGTCGCGAAGGTCGTCGACGCGAACTGGGGTTTCCGGCTGCACGTGGGGATGGCCGTCGGCCCGAGCACCTGGATCGTCGGCGCCGCGATGGTGGCCAGTTCCAACATGGGCACGCTGTGGCGGCGGCGGATCCGCGTCGGAGTCCTCGCGTTCACGATCACCCTGGCGCTGTTCAGCGGGTCGCTGCAGGACGTGGTCCGGCTGGCCGCGGCCGTGGTGGGACTGGTGATCGGCCGCTGGATCGTCGGCCGCTCCGCCCGCGGCGAACGGATCGCGGGCACCCAGCGGGAGGGCCGGGTGCTCGTCGCGATCGTGGTGGCGGCCAGCGCGATCGGTCCGATGATCGCCGCGCTGTCCGCGGAGGCGGTCGGGCCGCTCGCCGTGCTGCGCGACCTGTTCCGCGGCGTGCCGTACACGGCCGGCGAGGTCCGCGACCTGTGCGAGGTGTCGGCGGCGGACCCCGAATGCCGGCGCGGGCTGCTCGAACTGCGCCTGTCCGGGGTCGGGCCGACCCTGCTGAGTCTGATGCCGTCCCTGTTCCTGCTCACCCTCAGCGACGGCCTCCGACGGGGCCGTCGCTTCGCGTGGGTGGCGTCGGTGATCGCCCAGGTCGTCCTGCTGGTGCTGTCGCTGCTGAACTTCGCGGTCCGGTTCGTCGACTCCCTCGACGAGGACTCCCTGTTCTACGGTCTCGCCGACCCGAACCTGTACCGGACGCTGGTGCCGTTCCTGACCCCGCTGGCGATCCTGGTCGCGCTGCTCGCGACCCGGCGGTTCTTCGACGTCTCCGCCCCGGCCGGGACGTACCGGCGGCTGGCGGGCGTCCTGGTGGCGCTGGTCGCCGGTCTCGCCGTCCTCTACGTCCTGGGCGGATTGTGGGCGCGGCACGGGTTCGACCCCCGGCCGGGAACGACGACGCTGCTGGCCGACTTCCCGGAGCGGCTGATCCCGCCCGTGTACCTGCAATGGCTCGACCCGCGGCTGCTGCCGGAGAGCATCCCCGCGACGCTGCTGTACGAGTGGACCGGGGTGGTGTTCTGGGTCGCCCTCTGCGCGCTGGTCGCCGCGACATTCCTCAGCCCCGCCATCGGCTCGGACTCGAAGTCCACCGAACGCGCCCGGGCCCTCCTGAAGTCGGGGAGCGGGAGCCCGCTGTCCTGGATGACGACGTGGCGCGGCAACAACTACTGGTTCTCCGCCGACGGCACCAGCTACGTCGCGTACCGGGTCATCGCCGGTGTCGCCCTGACCACCGGCGACCCGGTCGGCCCACCGGACCGGTTGCGGGACACCGTCGAACACTTCGCCGAGTTCGCCGCCGCCAACGGCTGGATTCCGTGCTTCTACTCGGTGACCGGTGAGGTCCGCGGCATCACCGACGCCCTCGGCTGGAGCGGCATCCAGGTCGCGGAGGAGACGGTACTGGATCTGGGGCAGATCGCGTTCACCGGCAAACGGTTCCAGGACGTCCGCACCGCCCTGAACAAGGCGAAGAAATCGGGGATCACCGCCGAATGGGTCAGCTTCCCCAGCGCCCCCCGGGCGATCACCGATCAGATCACCGCGATCTCCGAGGAATGGGTGGCCGACAAGGGCATGCCCGAAATGGGTTTCACACTCGGCGGACTCGACGAGGTCGACGACCCGGAGGTCCGCTGCCTCATCGCCGTCGACGAGGACCGCACCGTCCACGGCATCACGTCCTGGCTGCCGGTGTACCAGGACGGGCGGGTGGTCGGCTGGACCCTCGACTTCATGCGGCGGCGGGCCGAAGGGTTCCGGCCGGCGATGGAGTTCCTCATCGCGTCCGCGGCACTGAAACTGGAGGAGGAAGGGGCCCAGTTCCTGAGCCTGTCCGGCGCCCCGCTCGCGAAGGTCGAGCAACCGGACGGCGACGCCGACGAGCGGGAACGGTCGGAGTCGTCGAGCCTGTCGGCGGTGATGGACAGCGTGCTCGATCTGCTCGGCCGCACCCTGGAACCGGTGTACGGGTTCCGTTCGCTGCTGGCGTTCAAGTCGAAGTTCCAGCCCCGGTACGTGGCCATGCACATGACGTTCGCCGACCCGGCCGCCCTTCCGAGCATCGGCAACGCCGTCGGCAGGGCGTACCTGCCGACGGTGTCGCTGGGGCAGAGTTACCGGCTGGTGCGGACGATGATCGGCGGGCGGCGCTGACGGCCGCTACTTCGCGTTCGGTCCGCCGATCGCGCCGTACACGTGGCGGGTGCCGATCGGCACCACCAGCGGGCGGTCGGACACCGGGTCGGCGATGACCGCGGCCTCTAGGCCGAACACCTCGAGCAGCAGTTCGGCGGAGATGATGTCCTTCGGCGCGCCGGACGCGACGATGGTGCCGTCCCGCATGACGATCAGCTGGTCGCTGTAGCGGATCGCGAGGTTGAGGTCGTGCAGCACCATCACCACCGTGCGGCCCAGTTCCTCGTGCATCCGGTCGACCAGGTCGAGGACCTCGACGGAATGCGCCAGGTCCAGGTAGGTGGTGGGCTCGTCGAGCAGCAGGATGTCGGTTCCCTGCGCGAGGGCCATCGAGATCCACGCCCGCTGACGCTGACCACCGGACAGCTGGTCGACGGGGCGGTCCGCGAGGTCGGACACCCCGGTCAGGGCGAGCGCCTCGGCGACCTCGCACTCGTCGTCGGAGGACCACTGCCGCAGCCACGACTGGTGCGGGTGCCTGCCGCGGGCCACCAGGTCGGCGACGGTGAGGCCCTCGGGGGCCACCGGCGCCTGCGGGAGCATGCCGAGGGTGCGGGCGACGTCCTTGGTGCGCATCGACCCGATGGCCTTGCCGTCCAGCAGCACCGAACCGTTGCGCGGCTTCAAGAGTCGCCCCAGCGCGCGCAACAGCGTGGACTTGCCGCAGCCGTTCGGCCCGATCACGGTGGTGATCACCCCGGTCCGCACCTCGAGGTTCAGGTGGTCGACGATGACCCGGTCGCCGTACCCGAGGCTCAGGTTGTCGGCGATCAGTCGAGAGTCAGTCTGCACGGTCATGCCGAGACCTTCCGATTGTTGCGAACCAGCAGATAGAGCAGGAATGGGCCACCGAGTGCCGAGGTGACGATACCCACGGGCAGTTCGACGGGCAGGATGGTGCGGGCGACGACGTCGCTGCCCACCACGAGCACGGCGCCGGTCAGCGCCGACGCGATGAGTGGCGGACCGGCGGACTGCACCAGTCGCAGCGCCACCTGCGGCGCGGCGAGCGCGACGAATCCGACCGGGCCTGCCGCGGCGGTGGCGATGCCGGCGAGGGCGACGGACATGAGCAGCAGCCGGGCCTGCGACCACTGCAGCCGCACCCCCAGCGACACGGCGTTGTCGTCGCCGAGACGCAGCGCGCCCATCGTGAACGAGGAGATCACCGCGTAGCCGCCGACGAGGACGACGGCGATCGTGACGGGCCACACCTGACTCCAGGAGGCGCCGTTGAGGGACCCGTTGAGCCACACCTGGGCCCGCGAGGCGTCGTTGATGTCCGCCGAGATCAGCAGCCACCCGGTGACCGCGATGAGCATGGCGTTGACACCGATGCCGATCAGGATCAGCCGGTACCCCTCCACCCCGCCGCGCCACGCGAGCAGATAGATGACCAGGGCGGTGAGGAGTCCGCCGACCAAAGCGGCCAGCGGGATCCCCAGGGTGGCGAGGATGCCGACGAAGCTGCCGCCGCCGCCGAGGACGATCAGCGCGACCGCGGCGGCGCTGGCACCGGACGTGATGCCGAGGATGTCGGGGCTGGCGAGGGCGTTGCGGGCGATCGACTGGGTGATGGCGCCTGCCAGGCCGAGGGCCATGCCGATGAACACCCCGGTCAGCGACCGCGGCAGGCGGAGGTCCATGACGATGAAGTTCTGGGCCTTCGTGCCGCCGCCGAACAGCACCCGCGTGACCTCGGGGATCGACAGCGGGTAGTCGCCGCGGCCGATGTTGAGGCACAGCACCAGGAACAGGGCCGCCAGCAGCGCGACGTTGACGGCGATGCCGAGGGGGCGCAGGACCAGGGAGATCGGTCCGAGGCGGAACGCGGGGCGGGCCGGCACCCGGGCCGCGGGCAGGGCGCCGAGGTCGGGGCGCACGTCGTCTCGAGTGCTCACAGGCTTGCCAACTTTCTGCGCCGAACCAACGCGATGAAGAACGGTGCCCCGAACACGGCGAGCACGATTCCCACCTGCAACTCACCGGGCCGGACCACGACCCGTCCGATGACGTCGGCGGTCACGAGCATCACGCCGCCGAGGAGCCCGGCGTAGGGGACCAGCCACCGGTAGTCGGGGCCGGTGATGGCCCGCGCGACGTGGGGGACGACGAGGCCGATGAACGCGATCGGACCGCATGCCGCGGTGGCCGCACCGGTGAGGAGGGTGATCGCGACGATGCCGAGCGCACGGCTGGCCGCGATGTTGGTGCCCAGCGACCGGGCCACGTCCTCGCCGAGGCTGAGGACGTTCAGGCCCGGCGTGCTGACGAGGGCGAGGATCAGCCCGAGGACCAGGAACGGCAGCACCTGCCACAGCACGTCGAAGCCGCGGCCGGCCACCGACCCGACCACCCAGAACCGGTAGGAGTCGAGGCTGGACTGGTCGACGATGATGATCGCGTTGGTCATCGCCTGCAGGAAGAACGCGACGGCGGCGCCGGCCAGCGCCAGACTCAGCGGGCTCGCCGCCCCGTTGCCGATCGACGAGAGCCCGAACACGATCACGCTCGCCGCGAAGGATCCGGCGAACGCGAACCACAGGTATTCGCTGGGGGCGCTGAACCCGAACAGGTACATCGACAGCACGACGAGGAACGCGGCGCCGGCGTTGAGGCCGAGGAGTCCGGCGTCGGCGAGCGGGTTTCGGGTGTGCCCCTGGATGAGGGCGCCCGCGACACCGAGCGCCATTCCGACGACGAGGCCGAGCACGGTGCGCGGGCCGCGGAGCGTGCGCACGATGATGTCGGTTTGCGAGCCGTCCGGATCGAACAGTGCGTGGAAGATCTCCGCGAACGACAGCGGCCGCGCCCCGACCGCGACGCTGGCGAGCAGGACCAGTCCGAGCAGGATCACGAGGACGCCCAGACCGATCAGCCGGCGCCGGCGGATCGCGGCGACGCTGACGTCCCTCTCGCGGACGGCGAATCCCTCGTCGGTGGCGGTGCTTTCCCGGACGACCTCGGTGCCGGTGCGCCGGAACGCCCGTTGCAGCGACCGTTTCGGGCCGATCGCGTCGCCGGTGTGGGTGTCGCGGGTGACGAGGCCGACCCAGCCCTTGCCCGAACTCTGCCCGGTGTTGCCTTCGCGAAATCCGCGGTTCCACAGGGCGAGTCCCAGCGCGATCGCGACGGCGGCGCCGCCGAACACGACCCGGTCGGCCTCCCCGCCGCCGTTGTCGTCGCGGAGGGAGTCGACGATGTACCACCCGAGAACGAGCGGGATGGCCACTATCCCGATGTCGAGCAGTCCCGCGAGTGCCCGGAGGTACAGCGGGGCGGGACCGCGCGGAACGTCGCGCTTTCCGTAGGGCTCGTCGGTCGGCAGGTGCGGGATGTCGCTGCCGAACTGTCTCGTCGTCGTCACTGGCGGGGGAAGCTCCTGACGTGTGTGCCTGTGCACGGGATCTGCACTGATTCAAATACTTAGGTTACGGAACCCTATCCCCGTTGCCACATCCGGCGGGGCGTCCCGGGTGCCACGGTTCGCGGGGGTGCCCCACATCACATGATGTCAAGTCTTGATATTTGGTTAGGCTCACCTATGTTTGGTGGTGTTCCATCCCGACCGATTGGAGTGCACGGTGACTTCGACCCTGTCCGCCCCCGCGACCGCACTGGACGTGTCCTGCACACGACTTCGCGCGCTGAACGCCGAGTATCCGCGCATGTACGCGGTCGCGACGATGGCAGACGAGGGTAAACGCAGGTGGTGGTCGCTCGCCGACGACCTCGACGGCGACCGGGTGCCCCGGATGTGGGCGCGTTCGCTCGAGGACGTCCCCGATCCGGACGTCGCCGCCATGCAGGTGGCCACCGCACTCATTCACGCGGTGGTCGGGCGTGTCACCGCCCTCGTCGTGCTGGAGGGGCGGGCCTGGGACCCGGGGCTCGAGAACCTGTGGATCCACATGGACAGTGACGAGGGGATCGACTGGGCGGGCGTCGCCGACGACACCATGCGCGTGCTGCCGGACGACCCCTACGCCGGCGCGCCCCGGACAGTCACCGTGCCGTGCGAGCGGGCACTCCTGCTCTGGACGGTGCATCGCAGTCTCACGTCGCTGCACCCGGTGTTCGACGCGATCGCCCGGCTGACGCCGACCGATGCGTCCCGATTCTGGGGGCTCGTGGGGGAGTCGGTGCTCGGCGCCGCGACGTACGTGCCGATCCTCGCTGGTGGCGGTGAGGCCGCCGCGCAGCGCCGCGGTCAGGGCATCCTGGACGCCTTCGTGGCGGCCGGCGTACCGGTCCGCTCGAAGGGCCGGATCACGCGCCCGCACTGCGGTCGGCTGGGTCAGGCGCGGAAGCGCTTGCTTAATTAGGGAAGCCTTGCCTATACTCATGGCAGACGTCGAGCAGAAACGCCGACGCCGAGAACCGAACTACCGGACCGCGCAGGAGTCCTGAGGGCTGCAGTGACTCCCAGGTCCATCCCACGGCGGGCCTCACGCTGAACAAGCGTGAGGCCCGCCGATCCGTTTGCCCCACCTGCTTCCCCCGCCGCCCGTCCCGTCGTGTAGGCAGGAGTGCGGGTGCGCCGCGAGAGCGCACAGCGATCCGATGGAGAGTGCGATGGTGGATTCCGGGCAGCAGCAGGCATCGAACGGCGACGGGCACGGCGACACCGCCGCGCTGGCCGATCAACTGGGCAAGGGATTCGACGCCCTCATCGGACTCGAATACCTCGAACTCGGTCCCGACCGCGTGCGCGCGCAGTGGACGGTCACCCCCGACCTGCAGCAACCAGCCGGAATTCAGCACGGCGGCGTGTACTGCTCTGTCATCGAATCGGTCGCCAGCACGGCGGGCACGGTCTGGCTCGGCGGCCGCGGCCACGTCGTCGGCGTCAACAACAACACCGACTTCCTCCGCGCGACGCGGGAGGGAACGCTGACCGCCGAGGCCAGCCCCGTCCACCGCGGCCGCACCCAGCAGTTGTGGGAGGTCCGGATCACCGACGAACAGGATCGGCTGGTCTCCAAGGGGCAGGTCCGGCTCGCGAACATCACTGACACCGGACGCCTCGGCAACTGACACACCCCGGACACGGCGGAGGGGACGGACCCGATGGTCCGTCCCCTCCGCCGTGGTCAGCTCAGGTGGATGACCGTGTCACCCGGCGGCCTTGCGCTGCTCGCCGCCGGACGACTTCTCAGCGGTCTCCTTCTCCCGTTCGTGCCGCTCCAACTGCTCCATCGCGTTGCGGGCGAACACCCACTGCTCGGTGGACGCCATCTGCGCGCGTCCGCGACCGAGGAACGTCACCGTCCACGACAGCACCGTCGACAGCCGGCTGCGGAACCCGACCAGGTACATCAGGTGGATCGCCAGCCACGCCACCCAGCCGATGAATCCGCTGATCTCGAGCTTGCCGACCTTCGCCACCGCGCTGAACCGCGAGATGGTGGCCATGCTGCCCTTGTCGAAGTACTTGAACGGCGGCCGGTCCGCCGGCGTCTGCCCGCTCAGCCCGGCCTTGATTTGCTTGGCCGCGTACTTGCCGCCCTGCATCGCGACCTGCGCCAGACCCGGCAGCTTGTCCAGCGACATCATGTCGCCGATCACGAACACGTCCGGGTGCCCCGGCACCGACAGGTCCGGGTTGACCAGGACGCGTCCGGCGCGGTCGATCTCGGCGTCGGACTGGTCCGCGATCTGCTTGCCCAGCGGGCTCGCCTGCACACCGGCCGACCACACCTTGCACTGCGACTCGATCCGGCGCTGCGTGCCGTCCTTGTCCTTGACGACGAGGCCGTCCACGTCGACGTCGACGACCATCGCGCCGAGCTGGATCTCGATTCCGAGCTTCTCCAGCTGCTGGCGGGCCTTGCGGCTCAGCTTGCCGCCGTAGACGGGCAGGACGTCGTCCGCGCCGTCCAGCAGGATCACCCGGGCCTCGCGGGGGTCGATGTTGCGGAACGCCCCCGACAGGGTGCGCCGCGACAGTTCCGCGATCTGGCCGGCGAGCTCGACACCGGTCGGGCCTGCGCCGACGACGACGAACGTCAGCAGCCGGGCCCGCTCGGCGGGATCGCTCGACAACTCGGCCTGCTCGAACGCGCCGAGAATCCGGCCGCGCAACTCCAGTGCGTCGTCGATCGTTTTCATGCCGGGCGCGAACTCGGAGAAGTGATCGTTGCCGAAATACGACTGTCCCGCGCCGGCGGCGACGATCAGGCTGTCGTACGGGGTGACGGTGGTCCGGTCCAGGAACCGGGAGGTGATCGTCTTCGCCTCGAGATCGATCTTCTCGACATCGCCGAGCAGCACCTGCGTATTCTTCTGCTTCCGCAGCACGAGCCGGGTGGCGGGGGCGATGTCGCCGACGGAGAGAATGCCGGTCGCCACCTGGTACAGCAACGGCTGGAACAGGTGGTGAGTGGTGCGCGCGATCATGGTGATGTCGACATCGGCATTCTTCAGCGCCTGTGTGCCGAACAACCCACCGAAGCCGGATCCAATGACCACGACGCGATGGCGGCGTGACTCAACCGACTGGATACTCATTCCGTGCTCCTCGAAAAATAGGCGACTCCTGTCACGGTAGTCGCCTTGTCCTCGAGCGTCTCAGTAAGGCGTGCTTCCCTGCGCCCGCGGCCGGAATCGATCCAGAAGACCCGCCGCCCCCGCCACGTACGAAGGCGGGCAGCCCCTCCGTGAGGGACTGCCCGCCTTCCGGTGCTCAACGCGGCTATTCCGCCCGGCCGATCCGCTTCCTGCCCGAGGGAGTTCCGGTGGAGTCCGGGGGGATGAAATCCGATTTGATCGAGAACACGAACAGGGCCGTCACCCCGACCACGACGACAAGAATGGTGAGGACTACGACCACGTAGCCGAAACCGACACCAATTGCTGTCAAGTCCATCAGACCTACCTCCTCAGTCGCTGCTCACGCTACTGCGGAGGGTAGCCGCTATCGCCGCGTCGGCGGGGAAGAACGATTACAGTGCCCCCTCGAAGGCGCCGCCCGGCGCCGTGGCCGGTTCCGCGACCGTCACGTGAGGTGATCGAACTCCCCGGTCACCCAGGCGCAGTGCCGGGTCGCCGAATACTCGAGCGCCTCCCGGCCGTCGTGGTCGATGACGTTGTCGAAGTTGCCGATGATGCGGTCGAACTCCAGGTGCGACAACTGGTCCGCGATGCGCCGCACCACCGCCGCGGACAGCGGCAGCCGGTTGGGGTACGACCGCAGGAACGACACGGTGCGGCGGTCCGGGTTGGGGAACACGCCGTCGCCGGTGAGCAGCACACCCCGGCCGTCGCCGCCGCCGCGCCAGTGCGCGACGGCGCTGCCCGGGAAGTGCCCGCCGATCTGGTGCAGGGTCAGCCCCGGCGCCACCTCGTGGGTGCCGGACCAGAACACGATCGGCCCGTCGGAACGCGCCAGCCAGGAGCGGTCCGCCTCCGCCACCAGAATGGGCACCTCACCGAGCGCCGTCGACCACTGCGTCTGGACACCGAACATGTGCGGGTGACTGCCCGCGACGGCGATGACCGGGCCGTGCGCGGCGACGGCGTCGACGGCCGCGGCGTCGACGAATCCGATCGGATCCCACAGCAGCGACCCGGCGGGGGTGCTGATCACCAGGGACTGCTGACCGATCGCGGTCTTCGGGTCCACGTACAGGCCGTGCAGTCCCGGCTCGACTTCGTGTTGGACGGCGCGGTACCCCGCGCCTGCCAGCGCCTCGACGGTGGTCCACTCCTGCCCGCCGAGCGGAATGTACTGGCGTTCGTCGGCGCAGATCGCGCACTCGTCGGGGAGCGGGGTGTTCGGGTCCTGTTCGACGCCGCACGTGGCACAGAGATGAAATAACACCCCTCGATGATGCATCCTCACGGCACGCCGAGGAGCCGCAATCCGGCGGCCGCGGCGGCAGCGGACAGGACGATGACGACGAAAGGCGCCTTCCGCCAGGCGAGTAGGCCCGCGACGACGACCCCGGTGGGACGCGCCACTCCGGCGAGGTCGTGGCCCTCGGTGAGCGCCGCCGTGCCCACCAGGGCGGTGAGCAGGACGACGGCGGCCGACGCCATGGTCCGCTCCACCCAGGGCCGGGTCGCGATCCGCGGCCGCAGCACCGGCCCGGCGAATCGGAACGCGAACGTGCCCGCCGCGAGCACCCCGACCGACCCGATCAACACGAGGTGCCCGGTCACCGCAGCACCGTCCGCCGCACACCCGCGAGCAGGCCCACCAGCGCTGCGAGCACCGGAAGCCCGGCGGGCAGGACCGGCGTGGCCGCCAGGGCGACGACGGAACCGATCAGCGCAGGCACCCGCACGTCCCGATCACGCAGCGCCGGCAGCACCAGGGCCAGCAGCACCGCCGGGAACATCGCGTCCAGACCGAGCGCGGCGGGGTCGCCGATCGCGTTGCCCGCCAGCGCGCCGAGCAGCGCCCCGAGCGGCCAGCACACCGCGATCCCCACACCGCACGCCCAGTACGCGGCGCGCCTGCGGTCCGGGTCCGTCTCCCCGAGCGCGAACACCACCGACTCGTCGTTCATCAGGTGACTGCCCGCGACGCGCCGGAGCCCCCGCCCGAGCACGTCACCGACCGCCAGACCGAACGGCAGGTGCCGCGCGTTCACCAGCAGTCCGGCGATTGTCGCCGCGATCGGGCTGCCGCCGGCCGCGACGATGCCGACGAACAGGAACTCCGCGGAACCGGCGAGGACCAGCACCGACAATGCGACGGGCAGCCATGCGCCGAGCCCCGAGCCGACCGCGATCGCGCCGTACGATATGCCGACCAGTCCGTCGGCCAGGCACACGAGCGCGATGTTCCGGAGGTCCCGCGAGCCGAGTGTTCGCTTCATCGAACGCATGACTTATATACTGAACAGGTGGCGTATTGTTCGTCAAGTCGAACGAGCCGACCGAAATAATGAACAGCCTCGGGAAGGGAACCATGGACGGGAAATCCCCGCTGGGATACATCGGCCCCTCGCTGCGCCGCGAGCGCGAACGGTCGGGCATGTCCCTGACCGAGGTCGCTCGCCGTGCCGGGGTTGCGAAATCCACTCTGTCCCAACTGGAATCGGGAGGCGGGAACCCGAGCGTCGAAACCCTGTGGGCCCTGTGTGTGGCGCTGGATGTGCCGATGTCGCAACTCCTCGATCCGCCCCGCCCGCGCGTCCAGGTCATCCGGGCCGACGAGGGACCGGAACTGACCTCCGACCGGGCCGACTACCGCGCCACCCTCGTCGCGTCCTGCCCGCCGTCCGCGCGCCGGGACCTCTACCGCCTCGCCGTCGAACCGGGACCGGCCCGCGAATCCGAACCGCACATGCCCGGCGTGGTCGAGCACGTCATCCTCAGCGCCGGGCGCGCACTCGTCGGCCTCGCGAGCGCCCCCGTCGAGCTCGGGCCCGGTGACTACATCGCCTACCCGGGCGATGTTGCACACGTGTTCGAGGCGCTGGAGCCGGGGACCCGCGCCGTGCTGGTGTCCGAGCACAACTGACGGCACCCGGGGCAACTTCGTCGTGCACGGTGTTTCCTCGTGCACAGTGTTTTTCGTGCACAGTGTCGATTCGGGGGGCCGGCGTTCGTATAGGAGGTGGCGGCCGGCCACAGCACATCCCGAGGAGCCGACCGTCCGATCCGAGGAGGAACCCGACATGACCCAGTACCTGTTGAGCGTGTACCAGCCCGACGGTCCCGCTCCCGAACCCGATGTCCTCGCGAAGATCGCCGACGACCTCGACGCCCTCAATGAGGAGATGGTGTCCGCAGGCGCGTGGGTGTTCAGCGGGGGACTGTGCGCCCCGACGACCGCGACCGTGCTGCGGGCCCGCGGCGGCGACGTGCTTGTCACCGACGGCCCCTACACCGAAGGCAAGGAGCATCTCGGCGGATTCACCATCGTCGAGGCCCCCGACCTGGACGCCGCGCTCGGGTGGGGTCGCAAGCTCACCCGGGCGACGACGCTGCCCATCGAGGTCCGGCCGTTCGCCCACCACGCCGGGGCCGGAAGCCACTGACGTGATCGGCACCGCCGACATCGAACACGTGTTCCGCACCGAACACGGTCGCGCGGTCGCCGTCCTGGTCGGCGTGTTCGGCGACATCGACCTCGCCGAAGATGCCGTCCAGGACGCCTTCGCCGAGGCGGTGCAGCGCTGGCCGTCGGCCGGGCTGCCACCGAGCCCCGCCGGGTGGATCATCACCACCGCCCGGCACCGCACGATCGACCGACTCCGGCGCGAGGCGTCCCGGCACGACCGGCACGCGCAGGCCGCGCTGCTGCTCGCCCGCGACGAACCGACGGAGGAGGGCGCCGTGCACGACGACCGGCTACGCCTGATCTTCACCTGCTGCCACCCGGCGCTGGCACCCACCGCCCAGGTCGCACTGACCCTGCGCCTCCTCGGCGGACTCGGCACCGCGGAGATCGCCCGCGCCTTCCTGGTGCCCGAGCCGACCATGGCGCAGCGCCTCGTCCGGGCCAAGGGGAAGATCCGGGACGCCCGGATCCCGTACCGGGTGCCGGACGAGACCGATCTCCCGGACCGTCTCCGCACCGTCCTGGCCGTCGTCTACCTGATCTTCAACGAGGGGTACACGGCGAGTTCGGGGGACCGGCTGACACGGGCGGATCTGTGCGCCGAGGCCCTCCGTCTCGGCCGGGTCCTGGCTGCCCTGATGCCCGGCGAACCGGAGGTCACCGGGCTGCTCGCGTTGATGCTGCTGATCGAATCGCGGCGCGCCGCCCGCACCGACGCCGACGGACGACTCGTGCTCCTGCCCGACCAGGACCGCAGTCGGTGGGATCGCGACCTCGTCACCGAGGGACAATCTCTGGTGCGGGACTGCCTGCGACGCAACAAACCGGGCCCGTATCAGATCCAGGCCGCGATCAACGCCGTCCACAGCGACGCCGAGACGGCCGCCGACACCGACTGGTGGCAGATCCTGCAGCTGTACGACCAGCTGATGTCGCTGGCGCCGAGCCCGGTGGTGGCGTTGAACCGGGCCGTCGCCGTGGCGGAGGTACGGGGTCCGGCGGAGGGGCTGGCGCTCGTCGACCAGCTCGACCTCGACGACTATCACCTGTACCACGCGGTGCGGGCCGACCTTCTCCGCCGCCTCGGGCGCCCCGTCGAGGCCGCCCGCGCCTACGACGCGGCACACGACCGCACCGAGAACGCGGCCGAGCGGGAATTCCTTCGGACACAGCGCGATTCGATCGGATGACGTGCGCGCTCAGAGACCAAGCCCCGGCGGCAGGCACAACGATCCAAAACACGTCTGCGTTCGCACGGTGACGGGGAGCGGTTCGGCCGTCGCAGGCTTCGCGTACGCGGCCTCCGGAAGCGGCGCCGAACCCCACACCTCGTCACCGGGACCGGCGTTCTCGCTGCAGATCCAGTGGATCAGATAGTCGCCGTCGGGTACCGCCTCGAACACGAACTCCCGCGGTCCCGGCCCGATCACCACGTTCGATCGGTGAAACACCGCCACGGACTCGGGGTTCACGATGTCGTCCGCCGCCCGCAGTCCGCCGAGTCCGCACACGATGTCCGCACCGGTGTCGTTGGTGAGCGTCGTCGTGACGGTGCTCCCGGCCACCGCGGCGGCCAGGGTCACGTCCGGCGGGTCCGCGGCGGCGGGCGCGGCCAGGAACAGGGCGAGGGGGCCTGCGGCGATCAGCGCGACCGCGACCCGGGGCACGAGTGTCATCAGCGGAACCTTCGTTCTCGGCGGTCTCACTCCGGACGTCATCGTATTGATACCCGCCGCGGAGGCCGGTAAACGGCGCGAAGGGACGGACATCGAATCCCGCTCGCCGGACCAGTGCCGCGGCCTACGATTGAATTTCGAGGCCCTGCGGCCGAAGCCCCCCTCGACGTCGCCCAGCCGAACACACCCTTCGGACTCCGACAGTCGGTCTCGCCAGGAGCGAGCACGCCGGCGCGTGAAGCATCGGAGGGATGACATGAGCGGAACACCCGCACTGAAGAAGGCGCTGAGCCAGCGGCAGCTGACGATGATCGCCATCGGCGGCGTGATCGGCGCGGGCCTGTTCGTCGGCTCCGGCGTCGTCATCGGCGACACCGGTCCGGGGGCATTCATCACCTACGCCCTCGCCGGAATCCTGATCATCATGGTCATGCGCATGCTGGCCGAGATGGCCGTGGCCAACCCGTCGACCGGATCGTTCGCCGACTATGCCCGCCGGGCGCTGGGCAATTGGGCCGGCTTCTCCGTCGGCTGGTTGTACTGGTACTTCTGGGTGATCGTCGTCGGCTTCGAGGCCATCGCCGGCGCGACGATCATCCAGTATTGGATCGATATCCCGCTGTGGCTGTCCGCGCTGGTTCTGATGATCCTGATGACGGCGACGAACTTGTTCTCCGTGTCGTCGTTCGGCGAGTTCGAATTCTGGTTCGCCGGCATCAAGGTCGCCGCGATCGTGGTGTTCATCGCGCTGGGCGCACTGTTCGTGCTCGGCGTGTGGCCGAACAAGGCACTCGACTTCTCCAACCTGTGGAGCCACGGCGGGTTCCTCCCGTTCGGTGCCATGGCCGTCACCGTCGGCGTGGTCACGGTGATCTTCTCCATGGTCGGCGCCGAAATCGCGACGATCGCCGCCGCGGAGTCGGCGGATCCGGAGCGGGCGGTGACCAAGGCCGCCAACTCGGTGATCGTGCGGATCGCCGTGTTCTTCGTCGGCTCGACGTTCCTGCTGGCCACCATCCTGCCGTGGGACGACGATCAGATGGCCGCGTCCCCGTTCGTCGCCGCGTTCACCGAGATGGGGATCCCGTACGCCGACGACATCATGAACGCCGTCGTGCTGACGGCGGTGCTGAGCTGCCTCAACTCCGGCATGTACACCGCCTCCCGCATGCTGTTCGTCCTCGCCGCACGCCGGGAAGCACCCGCGCAGCTGGTCAGGGTGACCCGTCGCGGGGTGCCTGCCACCGCGATCCTCGCCTCCTCTGTCGTCGGTTTCCTGTGCGTGATCGCCGCGGCCGTCTCGCCGGACACCATCTTCGCGTTCCTGCTGAACTCCAGCGGCGCGATCATCCTGTTCGTCTACCTGCTCATCGCCGTCTCCCAGATCGTGCTGCGGTACCGCACCCCGGCCTCGGAACTGCGGGTCAAGATGTGGCTGTTCCCGGTGTTGTCGATCATCACCGCCGCCGCGATCGTGGCGATCCTGGTCCAGATGTATCTGCAGGAGGACGTGCGGTCGCAACTCGTGCTGAGCCTGGTGTCGTGGGCGGTCGTCATCGTGCTGTTCCTCGCGAACACCTGGTTCGTGCGCCGGCGGCCCGCCGTCGAGGGGGCCGCCGCGACCACCCGGCCTCACCGCGTGCTGGTGCTGGCCAACCAGACCGTCCAGTCCAAGGAAATGCTCGACGAGCTCCGTCGCATCGACGCGGATCGGGATGCCACCTACTTCGTGGTCGTGCCTGCCAGCCCGATCGAAACCGGAACCGCCGCCACCCACGGCCCGCTCGACGTCGCGGAAGCGACCCGGGAAGTCGCCCGGCAGCGACTCGACGACACGCTGACGACGCTGCGCTCGGAGGACCTCGACGCGGACGGCGAGGTGGGGGACTACCGGCCGCTGCGCGCACTGGCCGCCGGCGTCGAGTCGTTCCATCCGGATCAGATCGTCATCTCCACGCTGCCACCCGAAGAGTCGGTGTGGCACCGGTTCGACGTCGTGGACCGCGCCCGCGCCGAGCACGATGTGCCGGTGACACACGTGGTGGTCAATCCGATCGGCGCAGGGAAATCCGCTCGATGACGATCATCGCCGGATTCAGCTCGAGCCGTCAGGGGACCGCGCCGCTGCACCTGGCGGCACGGATAGCGCGCTGGACCGGGGAGACGGTCGTCGCCGCGGCGATCGTGGAACAGCCGTGGCCGGGGAAGGACGACCCCATCGACCGCGAATACCTGCGCTACGTCACCGCGGAGGCGTCACGGGCACTCGACGGGGTGGTCGGCGGTCTGCCGGGCGACCTGGACATCCCCACCGTCGTCCACCGATCGACCTCGATTCCCACCGGGCTGATCGAACTCGTCGCCACCCACGACGCCACCCTCGTCGTCGTCGGGTCGTCGTCGTCCGGTCTGCTGGGCCGGGTGGCGCTGGGCAGCGTCACCGAACGGCTCGTGCACACCGCGGCAGTGCCCGTCGCGATCGCGCCGCGCGGCTACCCACCGGCGCCCGGACCGATCCGCAGGCTCACCGCCGCCTACGGCGGCGAAGCCGACGTCAACGGCCTCATCGCCGCCACCGCCGAGATGGCCGCACGGTGGCCGGCGACATTGCGGATCGTGTCGTTCACGGTGCGGCCGGTGTCCAGGTTCGGTGGCGCGATCGAGCAATCGACCGAGGATCTCGTCGTCCGGCAGTGGACGCGCCGGACAACCGACGACATCGCCCGGCAACTCGACGCGGTTCGCGCCCGCATCCCGGTTCCCGACGTGGACGTGGAGATCGGCAGCGGCACCGACTGGCGCGCGGCGGTCGAGGCCGTGTCCTGGGAACCCGACGACATGCTGGTGCTGGGGTCGGGAGCCGCCGGACCCGCCGCGCACGTGTTCCTCGGCTCGGCCGCCTCGAAAATTCTGCGGCACGCTCCCGTGCCCGTGATGATCGTGCCGAGACACGCACCGGCGGCATAACCGTCAGCGCTCGGCCACCACCGCCGCGGACGTGGATGCCCGGCGACGCCGGGACGCGGTGATCCGGCGACCGATCACGCCCTGCCGCGGCGCGAACAGATAGACCAGCGCGAAGGCCGCGCCCTGGGACAGCACCACCATGCCGCCGCTGGCGGTGTCGAGGTGATAGCTCAGGTACAGGCCGATGACGGCGCAGGATGCCGAGACCGCCGGGGCGATGATCAGCATCCGATGGAAACTGTCGGTCAGCAGGTACGCCGTCGCCCCGGGAATGATCAGCATGGCCACGACCAGGATGACGCCGACGGCCTGCAGAGCCACCACCGCCGTCAAGGCCAGCAGCCCCAGCAGCGCCGCCCCGAGCAGCCGCGGGTTCAGGCCGATGGCGTGCGCATGGGTGGGATCGAAGGCGTACAGCGTGAAGTCGCGGCGCTTGACGATCAGTGCGATGAACACGAACGCCCCGAGGATCGCGATCTGGACCAGGTCGGACCGGCTGACGCCCAGCAGGTTGCCGAAGATGATGTGGTTCAGATCGGTCTGGCTGGGGGTGACCGAGACCAACACCAGTCCGAGGGCGAACAGTGTGGAGAACACGATGCCGATCGCGGCGTCCTCCTTCACCCGGCTGGTGTCGCGGACCAATCCGATCAGTGCCACGGCCAGGAATCCGAAGATCACCGCGCCGATCGCGAACGGGGCGCCGACGATGTACGCCAGGACCACGCCGGGCAGGACGGCGTGCGAGACCGCATCACCCATCAGCGACCAGCCGATCAGCACCAGCCAGCACGACAGCACCGCACACACCACCGCCGCGATCAGGGTGGTGATCAGCGCGCGGACCATGAAGTCGTAGCGCAGGGGGTCGACGAAGAAATCGATGACGTCCATTGATTCTCAGGTCCTTGTCATCACGTCGAGGCCGAACGCGGCCGCCAGATTCTCCGGTTGCAGCACGACCGCCGGGTCGCCGTGCATCAGCACCGTGCGCAGCAGCAGGATCGCCTCGTCGGCCAGATCGGGTAGCGCATGCAGGTCGTGGGTGGAGACCAGGATCGCCGCGCCCGCGTCGGCGAGTTCACGCAGCAGCGCGGTGATGGTGGCCTCGGAGCGTTTGTCGACCCCGGCGAACGGTTCGTCGAGGAGAAGGATGGTGGCGCCCTGCGCGATTCCCCGGGCGACGAACGTGCGCTTCTTCTGGCCGCCGGACAGTTGCCCGATTTGCCGGTCCGCCAGGTCCGTGAGTTCGACGCGTTCGAGAGCGTGATCGACGGCCTCGCGGTCGGCCTTTCCGGGCCTCCGGGTCGGTCCCATGCGCCCGTACCGGCCGGTCATCACCACGTCCCGCACCGAGAGCGGGAACGTCCAGTCGACGTCCTCGCTCTGCGGGACGTACCCCAGCACCCCGGCCTTGCGCGCCGCGGCCGGCGCCGCGCCGGTGATGCGGACCGCGCCGGTATCGGGTTTGACCGTGCCCATGATCGTCTTGAACAGGGTGGACTTTCCTGAGCCGTTCATGCCGACGAGTCCGCAGACGCGTCCGGGGCGAAGGGCGAGGGAGACCCGGTCGAGCGCGAGGACGTCGCCGTAGTGGACGGTGACGTCCTCGACCTCGACGGCCGGCTGCGCGGTCACGACCGCTGCCCGTTCAGTGCGGAGGTGAGGGTGTCGGCGTCGTGCCGGATCAGATCGAGATACGTCGGCACGGGCCCGTCCGCCTCGGACAGCGAGTCGACGTACAGGGTGCCACCGAACGCGGCGCCGGACGCTTCGACGACCCGTTGCATCGGCGCATCCGACACCGTGGACTCGCAGAACACCGCCGGAACCCGGTTCTGCTTCACGAACTCGATCGTCGACGCGATCTGCTGGGGAGTGGCCTGCTGCTCGGCATTGACCGGCCAGATGTACTTCTCCGTCAGCCCCGCGTCGCGGGCCAGGTACGAGAACGCTCCCTCGCACGTGACCAGCGCCCGTTCGTTGACCGGCAGTGCGCCCAGTTCGGCGACCAACTCGTCCTGCACGGCCTGCAACTGCGCCTTGTACGCGTCGCCGTTGGAGCGGTAGTCGGCGGCATGAGCGGAATCGAGTTCGCTGAACGCGGCGACCATGTTGTCGACGTAGATCTGCACGTTCAGCGGTGACATCCAGGCATGCGGATTCGGTTTGCCCGCATACGCATCTTCGCCGATGGCGATCGGTTCGACGCCCTCACTGACGACCACGTGCTCGACGTCCACCCCGTCGACGAACTGGCCGAACCAGGCCTCCAGGTTCATGCCGTTGTCGAGGATCAGGTCGGCCTGCGCGGCCTTCTTGATATCGCCCGGGGTGGGCTCGTATCCGTGAATTTCCGCGCCCGCCTTGGTGATCGACTCGACGGTCAGGTGCTCGCCGCCGACATTCGCGGCGATGTCGGCGAGCACGGTGAACGTGGTCAGCACCACCGGTTTGTCGTCGGCGGGCCCGTCGCCCTTGCCGCACCCGGACAGCATCAGCGTCGCGGCCAGCGCTGTCAGTACCGCGGCAGCGGTCGCCGGCCGTCGTCGCGCACCCACCTTGAAGGACGTTATTTTCACGTAGCGAATCATAATGTTCGGCTCGCCGAAACCACAAGTGCGGATCTTCGAGCTGCGTGCCGAGCGGGGCGAGATCGCGTCGTTCACGACTGCGCGCCCACGGCGGATGCGACCGTCAGCTCGCCTGCGCGACAGGGGTGTCCGCATCCTCAATACGACGCTCGAGGCTGTGCAGCTGCGCGATCGCATTGCGGGCGGTGATCTGCTGATGCGTGTTGGTCAGTTGCCCGCGCCAGGTGCCGAGGAAGGTCCAGGCCCACGACAACAGGGTGGCGACACGGCTCCGGAACCCGACGACGTAGACCACGTGCACGGCCAGCCACATGATCCACGCAAGGAAGCCGGTCAGCTCGACGCCGCCGATCTTGGCGACCGCGTTGAACCGGGAAATGGTGGCCATCGAGCCCTTGTCGCGGTATCGAAACGGTGGCCGTTCCGGCGCCGGGCGTCCCTTGGCAGCCGGGGCGACCTCGGCGGCGATCCGCTTCGCGGCGTAGCGGCCCCCTTGAATCGCGACCTGGGCGACGCCGGGCAGGCGATCACGCGACATCATGTCGCCGACGACGAACACGTCGGGATGGCCCGGCAGGGTGAGGTCTTCGTCGACGGCGACGCGGCCGGCGCGGTCGAGGGCCGCACCCGACTGGGCGGCGAGCTGCGCGCCGAGTGGGCTCGCCGCCACCCCCGCGGACCAGACCTTGCAGACGGACGCGATGCGGTGCTCGGTGCCCTCCGCATCCCGGACGGTCAGTCCGCCGGCATCGACGTCGGTCACCGACGCACCCAGTCGCACCTCGACACCGAGCTTTTCGAGGGTTTCCGCCGCCTCCGAACCCAGGTTGTCACCGAACGGCGGCAGTACCGCGGAGGCTGCGTCGAGCAGGATGATCCGCGCGTCGCGGGGGTCGAAGTTGGTGTAGGCCCCGACGAGGGTTCGGTGGGCGAGTTCGGCGATCTGACCGGCCATCTCGACGCCGGTGGGCCCGGCACCGACCACCACGAACGTGAGCAGGCGTGCCCGCTCCTGCGGGTCGGCGGTCACTTCCGCCTGCTCGAACGCGCCGAGGATGCGGCCGCGGAGTTCGAGGGCGTCGTCGATGGACTTCATCCCCGGGGCGTGCTCGGCGAAGTGGTCGTTGCCGAAGTACGACTGCTGCGCCCCGGCGGAGACGATGAGGCTGTCGTACCCGGTGACGGTGGACTGCCCGAGGTGTTCGGACGTCACCGTGCGTTCGGTCAGGTCGATGCCGGTGACCTCACCGAGACGGACGGCGGCGTTCGCTTGGTCCTTGAGGATCATCCGCGTCGACGGGGCGATCTCGCCCTCGGAGAGAATGCCGGTGGCCACCTGATACAGGAGAGGCTGGAACAGATGGTGGGTGGTGCGGTCGATCACCGTGACGTCCACGTCCGCGCCGCGGAGGGCCTTGGTCGCGAACAACCCACCGAAGCCGGATCCGATCACCACGACGCGGTGGCGTGCGGGCGGGGACTGGGGGTTGCTCATAGTGAGCCTTTCCGATCACGCTGGGAAGCGACGATCTCGGTATCGGGGCATCTTGCAGCCGTGGACCAGGGGAGTCGGGCGGTGCTCATGGTTCGTGAAGGGCCAGTCGGCGAATTCGGCCGACAGGCACCAATGGTGAACAATCAGCGCACCGAATCCAAGGCGGAAGAAGAAAATTCTCTAGACTGAGCTGATGAAGAAGAATGTTCCGGGCGCACCGTATGCCGAAGGCCCGCGGTCGAATGATGTTCGAGCAGGGGCGCCGATCGACGACATCGACCGGATCCTCCTCGATCAACTCTCGCGGGACGCCCGTACTCCCAACAACGCCCTCGCCGCGCTCGCGGGCATCGCCCCGTCGACCTGCCTGGGTCGGGTGCGCTCCCTGATCGACCGTGGAGTGATCCGCGGCTTCCATGCCGACATCGATCCCGCCACCCTCGGCAGGGATCTGCAGGCGATGATCGCAGTTCGCGTGCAGGCCAATGCAAGACAGCACCTCGGGCAGCTCGCCGAGCAACTCGCCACCCTCGACGACGTGCTGAACGTGTACTTCATCGCCGGCGCCGACGACTACCTCATCCACGTCGCCACCGGCAGCAGTGAGGAGTTGAGGCGTTTCGTCCTCGACCACCTCAGCGCGCACCCTGCGGTCGCCTCGACCGAGACCATCCTGATCTTCGAACATGTGCGCCCGCGGCTCCGGGCGCCTCAGGTCGAGCAATCTTCGGGCCGCTGAGGGGCCTGCGTCCCGGTCAGGCCGCGGTGAGGGCCTTGATGCGGTCGGGCCGGAAACCGGCCCAATGGTCGTCACCGGCCACGACGACGGGCGCCTGCAGGTAGCCGAGAGCCCGCACATAGTCGTGGGCGTCGAGGTCGCGGGTGATGTCGACGACCGTGTAGTCGAGGCCTTCCTTGTCCAGGGCGCGGTAAGTGGCGGTGCATTGCACGCAGGCCGGTTTGGCGTAGATCGTGATGGTCATCGTGCGCTCCGCTCTGTCTGGTGTGTGCCGGCGGGGGACCGGAAGCATATGCGTTCCGGTCCCGGTTCGCCCGGCGAGCGGCGATGGCGGAGCCTCGTGGGCGATTCCCAGCGAGGTCGAGACCCGTCAGCTGGCGGGGTCGTACCCGAACGCTCGCACCTCCTGCGCGCACCGGCAGGCAACTGCGAGCTTCGCGGCCCATTCCAGTGCCGCCTCACGGGACGGCAGTTCCAGTACCGCGTAGCCGCCTTCGAGCTGAGTCGTCTGCGGGTACGTGCCCGCGGTCACCGTTCCGTCCCCGTCGACCATGACCGGTGGAACACTTTCGTCGATGCCACCGCCGAACACCCAGACGCCGGCGTCCTTCGCCTCTTGAACCACCGCGTGCGACGCATCGGACACTGCCTGCAGATCCCCGTCGGGAATGACCATGGCACCACTCGGGAACGAGATCAGGTACTTCGTCATCGCGTCGACTCCTTCTTCGCGTCGGAATAGCGGACTCAGGATAGACACGACATTAGGGGACCACGCCGACAAGCGATTTCAGTCGAACGCAAGTTCGATCATCTGTCACGGTGACGGTTCGGCGGTCGGGCGCAGTGGATGACATCCGATGTTGCGATGCCCGCGTGCACCCAGAATGTCGTGACCGCATCATCGACACCGTCCAGGTTCGTCGGCGACGTCGCGACCGGTCTCGGCCAGGTGGAAGAGCTGTTCGGCTCGGTCCATCTGGTGACCTCGGCCATCAGTTCCGCCACCTGCTCATCCCACTGCTCATCCGAGGCGTGATCCGGCCGGACCAGGAAGAGGTCGATGTCACTGTCGATCGTCATCGTTCCGTTTGCCGCCGACCCGAACACGGCGGCATACCGTGCCCTGCTTGCTCAATCGTTGCAGCACCTTCCGTATCCCCTCTTTCGACTGGCGGTGCAGCACCCGGTGCAACTGGCCGGTCGTGAACCTCGCCTCGGATGCGGCGCCCAGTGCAGCGAGCACGTCACCGTCGAGCGTGGGCCTCACTGTTTCAGGTACTCTCCGCCGCCCCGACTGTCGTTGTCTCGGAATCGGTGGATTCTGTAATCGAAAAGTCATACCCAACAGCGTATTTGGTGCTTTGTTCGATCTTCCGGCTGCGGGATGATGTCGTGGTGCTCGGGTTCGGCGGGGACGTCGTGCATGCCGTTTGCGTGGGGAGTGACCGCCTGGTGGCCGGCGCCGTACGGATCGAGTACCGGCCGGCGGGGCCGCGTCACCGGTGAGCTGCCATTCGGCGAGTCCGGTGTGACGGTCGGCAGGTCGGTCGAAGAAACTCGTGTACCAGGTAACGGCGGCCTCGACGTCGACGACAGAGGCTACTGCGCTGACGTGGCTGGGCTTGATGGTCATTTTCTCCAGTGGACCTGAGTAGTGATCGATCGACCGTCGATTCAACGCCCGGTCCATCCATGTTGTGCGGGCAGCGAGATCGATGTGACGCTCCGTCGGTCCGGGGTGTTCGGCGTGAGGCACGGTGATGCGCGATAGTGGCAGGGGTTCGGACTCGGGCCGCCCACTTCGAGGAGGACTTTGCGGTGTCACTGTCGCTGGCCGTGTTGGCGGACCTGGGCGAGGAGCAGGGCCGGGGCACCGTTGAGTTGGTGTCGCCGCGGGTCCTGATGCGGAGTGTGCGCAGAGTGCCGCGCTCGACGGTGTCATCGGACGGCTGTCGGACCGCTGTGGGCGGTGTGGGTTGACACCGGTCGAGTCTGCGCCGTGGGCGCCTGGGGATGTCGACTGCCTTCGAGGCGTGTGGGGTGGCACGGTCCCGGCTCGGTGCGGTCCGCGCGACCACGCTGTCGTTGTCGCTCGGTCAGCTTCCCCGCCCCCGGTGCCGGACGAGTAATCGAACCGACGCCATATCATCCGCCCGATATCCAGGAGAATGCCGATGCGCAGCTTCGTCCATGTGGTCCTGTTCGCGTGCGCCATTGCGGTCGCGATCGGTGCCTTTCTTCCCGTGGTCGGCGGCATTTCCCCGGGCGACGTCGCGGTGATCGATCTGCGCGACGGCTTCCCTGCCGGAATCACCGTCGAGCAGATCGAGAATCAGGCCGTGACCTTCTACCGGTCGATGACGGTGTTGCTGTTGGGGGCTGCGGCCTTGCTGCTGGTCGCCGCGTGGGTGGGTTCATGTGCGGCCGAGTGGGTGGGGGTGATCGTAGGGATCGGCACCCTCGCGGTGTTCGGGTGGCGGCTCAATGACCGTGTCGGCGACTACCTCCGGGACAACTCCGACACCGTGTTCACCGATCGCTGGGGGTTGTATCTCGCCGGTGGTGGCCTGATCGTCGCGCTGGTGGCGTTACTGGTGCCGAAGGAACGACCGGCGGCGGCGTGATTCGGGCGGTCTGACTCGGTTCACAGGGACTGCACCTGGACCGACGACGTCGCCCACTCCACCCGGGTCGGCGGCCGCACACACCGCGTCGCCGGTCATGTCGTACGCACGGGGTCGAGCCGGGAATCGTGCGGATCGGCTCACAGGTTCCAGAGTCGAAGCAGCGCGGCCCGCAGGCTGGCGGAGACGATGCGGTGGTCGGTGCGCAGCCGGGGGCCCGGGTGCCCGAGGTCGGCGAGCAGTACTTCCGCGTCGGTCACCGCGATCGGCTCCAGGTCGATCCGGGTACGCAGGTGGTGTGCCACCGCTGTGCGTGTGTGGGGGATCGCGATCGGGTCGGAGTCCACGACCGCGGGCGGGTAGAGCCATTCGTTGTCGGCGGTGACCTGGAGCAGGACGTCGCCACGCTGGAGCCGGCCGCGGCCGCGGCCGGCGGGGGTGTCGATGCGGAACCATTCGAGCTGGTATTTCGCCGCCGGACCCGCGGACTTACGGTGGCGGCTGGTGTGGGCTGCGCGCTCGTGTTGTTCCGCGGCGCCGGGCTGGTAGTGGGTGATGTGCCACAGGAACATCCGGGTTACCGGGGTGGGGAGGAAGTCGGGTTCGGCGCGGTTGCGGCCGCCGATCCCGGGCAGGGGTACGGCCCGGCCGATCTGCCAGATGGCGGTGGCGTTGTCGAGGAACACCTGGTCGACCTCGGTGATCTCGTCGATGCCGTCGATGAATGTCCGGACGGCGGCCACGACCTCGGGATCATCGGTGATGACCACGGCCTCATCCGAGATGGTGGAGCTGTGGGAGGCGCCTGCGGAGCCGATGACCGCCCACCTACCGGTGGCGATCACGCCTGTGTGCAGGTTCGGCGACGACAAGACCCGCACCCCGGCGGCCACGTAGTGCGCGAGCGCGGCGGGGGAGGTGGCGTGCGCGCGCACCGCGGCTCGCGAGGCGTTCACGACGAGGACGTCTCCGGCGCGCAGCGGCAGCAGGTCAGGGGCGTCCTGGCCGAGGTAGGCGATCGCGGCGTGCCGAGGTCCGCGCGTGCGGATGGCGCGGGTGATGTGCGGCCAAGGGCTCGGCCCGTGGAAGGTGGTCCCCATACCCGGAAAGAGTAGCGGGATGATCACGGTTAGCTTCTTTGCAGCAGTGTCGGCGGCTTTCCTCCCTCACAAGGTCCGAGGCTCCCGTGGTTGTTCGGCGGAGACGGGGCGAGGCGCGGGTCGGGATTTCGGAATTCGTCCGAGGAGTGGCATCGAGCGTGTGGGACTGGGCTGTAGATGATGCCGACGTTCGAGCTCCTACACGTTCGACGTGATCACCAGGGTGTCGCCCGTCGCGCCTCTGCATGTCCCCAGCGCCTCGATGCACAAGTCGAGGCGTTCCGTAGCCGGCCGCTCGACGCCGGCCCATACACGTTCGTCGCCGCCGACGCCCTCGTCCTCGAGGTTCGCGAGAACGGGCGGGTGGTCAACGTGCATCCCTGGTCGCGGTTGGCGTCAAGGCCGAGCGCTCCGGGAGATACTCGGTGTGGATGTGACCTTGTCCGAGGACGGCGCCGGCTGGCTGGCGTTCTTCCGCCCGCTCGTGGCACGCGGCCTGTCCGGGGTCGGGTTGGTGACCTCCGACGCCCACGCCGGGCTGGTGGCGGCGATCGGCGCGACCCTGCCGGGCGCCTCGTGGCAGAGGTGCCGAACGCATTATTCGACGATCCTCATGGCGGTGACCGGAGAAGGCGTCGTGGCCTTGGGGGTACCGCCCGCTTGCGGGGGAGGGTGAAGGCACTGCTGCACTCGGTCTACGACCAACCCGACGCCGATTCCGTTCATGCTCAATATGATCGGATCATCAACGCACTCTCCGAGAAGCTGCCGAAGGTTGCAGACCACCTCGATGCCGCACGGTCCGACCTGTTGGCGTTCACCGCATTTCCCAAGCAGATCTGGAAACAGATCTGGAGCAACAATCCGCAGGAGCGTCTCGATAAGAAACCCGCCGGAGAACCGATGTGGTCGGGATCTTCCCCGACCGCACCGCGTTGACCCGCCTCGTCGGAGCCGTCCTCGCCGAGCAACACGATGAGTGGATCGAGGGGCTCCGCTATCTCGGTCTCGACGTGCTCGCCCGTTCTCGTTGCGACAACACCACGACCGAACCTGACCAGGAGGTGACACTCGCGGAGCTAACCGCATACCCCCCAAGGGGAGTCACGCGATGAACTCGTACACCACACCCCGGGACTCGACCCGATTCAGCGTGATCCCGCTTGTGTGGAGCGTCCCGATGCGTAGCTGTACCGATCCGCCTCCGGCGGGCGATACACAGCGCAGGAGGTGGTTCCCGTGGATCTTTTGTTCTGGTCTCCGTTCTGGCCTGCGGTGCCCAATTTCCTGGCGTGGTGAAACGCCCTTCTTTCACTAACCGGAGGTGACGACGGTGATTCCGATCCCGCCGTATGGGTTGGGAACCAGCTGGATGGTGTGGACACCCTGGCTGGTGCCCATAGTTCTATGGTGGAACTCTTGGCATTGATCCGGTCGCCTCGGTTCAGCAGATCCAAGCGCGGCGTCGCGGTTGGGTGCGACAAGCCCTGCGCCGTAGACCGATCGGCAAAGCAAATAGGACTGCTCTCACTAGCATCGCGGGGGCTTCGGCAGCCTCTGCCAGACGCGCGACCAGCAACGGATCCGTCCGGCTACGCGCAGCTCGACGCCTGACAGGGGGTGGACCATGTTTCGAACCGCTTCGATGCCCCGCAGCATGACTACTCTCGCCGGGATCGCACTCGCGGCACTGCTGCTCGCGGCTCCGCCGGCGAGCGCAGCCCCGACCGACACGGTCCTGCCGATCCCCTTCGCGGGACTGACCAATGGACCGACTGGATTCACCAACCCGCCGTCCAGTACGTTCATCTCTGTCCTAACTGACCCAGACGAGCCGGGAATCACTCGATTCCGCTGCGGCGCATACCCCTACTGCGATCTAGTCGTCCACTGGCGGAACCTATCGACCGGCGCGAGTGGCGCTGCGGACCTCTTGTACGGACCTTCTCGGGGGGTCGCCCAGACTGGATCCGGGACGGTGGTTGCTGCCTTCACAGCGGGCGGCATGCCCGGTTACCTGGGCACGCCCACCACGCTGCTACCGGGCGCCGGCGTTTGGCCAGTTCCTTAACCTGGATCCGCTGCTCGAGCGATCTGGACCAGGCATCCGCGGCGATCATTGCCGCTCCATTGACCGGATTCTGAGAATGGGCGTGTCTCACAACGTGTGGAGTCGGGCAGTTTTCTGCATCCAAACATGCGTGCACATCTGCGCGTAATAGAGCGTGCGAACTTGCGTGTATCGACTAGGATGGGTTGCAGTGGCGGCCGGCAACACGCGCGGCGGCCAAGGCCAGTGGGGCAAAGGAGTGGGCATGGCGCAGGCCGGAAAACGTGGAGGCCACTCGTCGCGACCGAGTGAGAGAGGCCGAACCTCGAAGCTGCACAACGATGCCCGTGTGTCGGGAGGTAGCCCCGAGGTGGAGCCGTCCATTGCAGGTTTGACGTCGAAGCTCGAGTCCCGCAGGGGTCCGGTGAAGGTGCAGCTGAACACCTGGGTGTTGGCGTCGACGGAGGCCCGGTTGAAGTGGCTGGTGGCGAACCGGCAGTTCACGGTCACCAGCATTGTGGATGTGGCCCTGCAGGAGTTGCTCGACCGCTACGACGTACCACCGGCGGATCCTGATGGCCGGATCGGGGAGCGGTAGAGCGATGAGCCGTCCGTGGGAGCAGATTGCCCTGTTCGACCTGCACGAGCCCTCGACCCCGGATCCTGCCGCCGTCGAGGCCACCGAGAGCGACGCGGAGGAGGCCGCTGTGGCGGAACCGCCGGCACCGACCGTTGCCGTGGAACCGCCGACTGCACCGGCACCCGAGCCCGAGCCGACGGCACCACCGAGTCGGCCGGTGTGGGAGTCGCTGCCGGTGGGTGCCGAGGCCGATGAGCATGCGTTGATCGTGACCGCCGCGGGAACGTACACGCCGTCGGGGCGGGAGTTGACGGGTCCGGTCGATTCGGTGGACAAGCTCGACAAACTCGTGCGCTGGGCTGCTTTGAAGCCGTTGGGTTCGCCTCCGCAGGTGTGGATCGTGGGCCAAGGCGCATGTGAATCCTTGGGGTGGGTGATCGACCCGGGCAGCGAGGACGACTTCGACGACATGGAGGCACTGCGCACCCGCGCCGCCGCCGACCTGACCGCGGTGCTGCAGGCGACGTTGACGCCGATGCTGAGCGCGGGCTGGGAGTTACGGGGAGATCCGGGGCACGTGGTGCACCTGTCCCGCAGCATCGGCAAGTTCACCTCGATGGTCGATGTGGTGATCGAGCCGTACGTGTGGACGTACTGGAACAAGGACTTCGGCTGGAACAACCGGGTCGGGGAGATGGGGATCCTCGGCTCACCCACGGCGGGAACGTATCTCCCCGACGAGGACCTGCCGGCGGCGCGGGAGTTGGGTCGCCGGTTGGCGTGGTCCGCGAAACACCTCGGCGTGCTTCCGGGGCCGACACCGGCGCGGACCGGTGCGGCGATCGTCGACAAGATCAAGCGGGAACGCACCCGGTCGGGCAAGGGCCTGGTGGTGGCGACGGCGGGGCCGGTGCCGCCGCTGGACGGCGCCCCGCGCGGGGACCTCGAACCCGCGGTGGGGTGGACACGCGTCCCGGAGGCCGATGAACTCGACAACGTCCACCGGTTGGTGTCCATCGACCAGCGGGCCGCGTATCTGGCGTCGGCGGGGATGCTGGAATTCGGGTACGGGCAGCCCGCCCATGTGACCGGCGGGGCGGCGGCCGCTGCGGCGGTGGGGGAGAAGGGGGCCCCGTTCGGGCTGTGGCGGGTCACCCTCCCGGCGGCGCAGACGTTGTCGCTGCCGGAGAGGCTGCCGCCCCCGCACCCGCACATGCTCGCCGATCAGCCGGTGCAGACCTGGGTCACTACGGTCAGCCTCGACGCTCTTCGGGAGCCGGTGGCGGATGGGGGGATCGGCGCCGACATCGATGATCTGGATGTCACCGAGGCCTGGGTGTACCCGCAGCAGGGCCGGGTGCTGGACAAGTGGGCGAAGATTTTGCGGGAGGCGCGGAAGGTGTCGGTGGACACCGAGGATGCGGCGACGAAACGGTTCCTCGGGTCCTGCTACAAGGGCTATATCGGGCGGATGGTGAACCCGGACATGTGGACCGCGACCCGGATGGCCCACCATCACCAACCTTTGTGGCGGGCGGCGATCATTGCGCACTGCCGGTGGCGGGGCCGGCGGGTGGCGATGCGGATCGGCCGCGAGCGCGGGCGGTGGCCGATCCGGACGGTCACCGACTCCTGGGTGTATCTGCTCGCCGAGGGGGAGGATATCGCGGATCCGAGTGCGGCGTTGGGGAAGATGTCGGTGGAGAAGGACACCCCCCTCACCGGCACACTGCTGGCCGCGTTGGCGTCGGCTCAGGATGTGCACGAGGTGAATCTGGCGATCCGGGCGGCCTTCGCCGACGACGAGTTCGCCGCCGAGGAAGGGGAGGGGGTGCTCTGATGGCCCTGCACTTGCCGAAGCCGCGCACCACGAAGCCGGCGCAGCAGGCGGTCGGCCTCGATGGCCTCAAGGTGTCGGTCGCCAACGCCGCGACCAGCGGTGTCGAGAAGTCGAAGCAGGTCAAGTCCGGGGGTCTGGCCGGGCTGACCAGTAAGGTGTCGGTCACGCAGCTGCGGAAGGAGCTCGGGAATGAGGGTTTGCGGCAGGCGGCGATCGATGCCGGCCGCACACCCCCATCCGCTCGCACACTGCGCCGGTGGGCGCAGCAGGGGCGGATCCCGCACGCGGATGTGCTCGAGCGTGCGCAGCGGCGTGCGGCGATCGAACGCCTCGGTGGCGTCGATGCGGTGGCGGCGATGATCGGGCGGTCCCGCTCCGCGGTGTCGCGGTACCGGTCGGGGGAGACGAACGAGTTGCGTGCGGATGCGAGCAAGAAACTGAAAACCGTGAGGGCACAGGACATCATGAAGCGGGCGGGGGTGTTGCGGCCGGACGGCACCCCGAAACGGGCGGTGATCCGGGTCAGGGGTGGTGTGATGGTGCGTAACGGGGCCGACGAGGGGTACGACTACCGGGTCCGGACCCTGGATTTCGCGAACTCGGACACCCCGTTCAGCAGCGATGAGTCCCGTGAACTCGCGGCCGCGTTGGCCAATGATGATCACGCCCGGGTCGTGGCGTTGCTGGAGCGGCACGCCACCCTCGACTACCCGGAGAACAAGGGTTTCGACAGGTACAGCGACCAGTTCGGGTTCCACTTCGACCACATCGATTCGGTCCACATCGACTGGATCTGATCACAAGAAACGTCCCGTTTCCGCAGGCCAAGTCATGCAAGCACATTCACGATTTGCCGGCTACCCCGAGAGTGCGGACGCAGCAGGCGACGTTGCGTCCGGGACCTGCAGGCGCCCAGGCCTTTCGCACCATCAAGCTCGAATCCCCGCTTCAAGAACTGGCTTCCGCGCAGCTGCACTGTCGGTGCACGCCGTAGTCCCACGCTTCCGTTTCGACCATCGAGCAGACCTCCGGCGCGCACCGCCGCACCGGAGGTCGTTCCGGCAGAAAGGGTGCGAACTGCCACCGGCATTGTCGGAGGAGAGGCGGCCGCCCGTATCGCCGGGGCGGTAAACCGCGTCCCGTTCCGAGGCGTCCGGCGGACGGACACGTCGGCGTGGCGGCGGTTCGAACGGTGGCGCACGGCGCCCAGTGCAAGGCGTTGCCATCGCACCCGGTGACCGCCGCCGCGTATCTGGTCGACGTCGCCACCTACGACATGGGCGGGGAGCGGGCCTACGCCCCGGTCGCTCTGGCCCGGCGGGTGGAGGCGATCGGCTTTCACCACCGCATCACCGGTCGCTGCGCTCTGGCTCCACCCGTCCCGTGCGGGAGTGCTGTTGCACCCAGCCCGCTGGGCTCCCTGATTTCCCGTGTCACGTGACCAACCCTCGAGAGGAGGACAAGCATCAGTACAGCCGAATGGTCTTTTTCTTTGGGATGGCCGCACGCCTCGAAGTCGTTCCGTGGAAACGATGCCCGCAAAAGCGAGAACGCGTGCGGACTACCACGATGGTCGCGGTCGTCCGGTCCGCGACTCTCGCTGAGCACTGGTAGCGTTCGTCCAGCTAATCGGGGTGGGTAGATTCGTTGGTCGTTTTCTCGCTCACGGGGGCAGGGAAGGTGTTTCAGTGTCTCAACAGGCCAGGGCTGTGGCGACGAGAGCGCAAATCGTGCTCGGAGCGGCGGAGACGTTCGAGAAGCAGGGTTACGTCGGAGCCAGCGTCGGAACGATCATCGAGAACGCCGGCCTCACCAAGGGCGCTCTGTATTTTCATTTCCGGTCGAAGGACGAGTTGGCGCGGCACATCGTCGCCGAGCAGCATGCCATCTCCATCGCCTCGGTCGAGGCGATCGGCCGCGAACAAGCTTCGGCGATCGAGCAGATTGTGATGCTCTGCCATGAGATGGCCCGGCAGATCGTGCACGACCCGATCGTCCGCGCCGGTATCCGGATCACCCTCGAACTCAGTGCCGACGAGCAGGGCCCCACCGATCCGTACCTGGACTGGATCAATACGTGCGAGCAGTTGGCGCGGCGCGCCATCGCTCAGGGCGACCTCAAGTCCGACATCGATCCGCCGAGGTTCGCCCGGTTCGTGATCGGTGCCTTCACCGGTGTCCAAACGGTCTCGCAGGTGCTCGCGCACCGCACCGACCTGGAACAGCGGGTCGACGACATGTGGATGTTCCTGCTGCCCGGGATCATGCCTACAGGCCGGCATCCGGACATCGAGCGGATCCGCAAGGCCCGCAGCGTCGGCGCACCCGGTGTCGGTGCCGGGCAGGTGGCGGCACGGCGCTGAGCAGCTCAGCGGCGGGCCAGCCGTACGCATCCCGTGGTGACGTCGACGCCGGCCTGCCGGATCACCGCCCGCACCGACAGCGGATCCCCGTCGAGGGCCCGGACACGGACGGTGGCGCGCTGGTCGAGTTCGGCGAAGCGGTGGAACACCGCGTCGAACGACTCCAGGTGAGCGTCCGGAACCTGGAGGGCCGCGACCGCGCCCTGGCGCAGCGCCTCCAGGAGCAGCATCCCGGGCAGATGATCGAGCGGATGGTCGAACAACACCGGGTGGGTCACGTCGACCCGCAACTCCCACTCGCCCGGCGCGCACTGCCGGCCGAGAACCACGTGCTGGTCGTCGACGTGCCCCACCATCGCGGGCGGTGTGGCGGTGCCGCACCGCGCCGGGCCGGGGGTCCGCGGGCCGGCGGTGCCCCACCGTGCCCTCGTGTAGGCGGACGGCGGGAGGGCAGCGGCGACACCGGATGCCGATCCGATCTCCCGGCCCGCCAGCCAGAACCGCAGCTCAACCCGGAAACTCGACAGCACCTCACCGCGGTACACCAGATCGGACAGTGTGGCGGTCGCCGTCACGTCCGCGGCCGCCGCCCCGACCTCCAAGGCGTCGAGGTGCGCGCGGACGTGCAGGTCTTGCATGATGAATCGCCGGTTCAGCGGCACCCGGTATCGCGAGTGGGCGAGGTAGATCGCCGCTTGCCTCAGTGTTTCCCCCAGCAGCATCGGGTCGTACAGGCCGTCCCGTGCGCGGTAGAAGCCGTGCAGTCGCGGCCACTGCGCTGCGACGGCGAACCCGTTCGGCTCAGCGAGCTCGACGCAATCGGTGAGGAAGACCTCGGCGACCGCCTGGCGGTGCACATAGCGGCGGGTCACCGGTCGCTCGAAAGACAGGGCGGGAAGTGCCTCACGCAGCGGTTGGCATGCTCGCGTCACGTACCCCTCCACGGAAACCGACCGGTCCTATATGCCGGGATGTCGAACTATAGAACTGGAGTCGGACAAACCGGTCAGCCGGGTGGCGTCCCGCGGCGAGCCCGCGAAACCACTGCGGAGTGGGGCACGGTTTGGGAGGGAATGACGGCCGAATCCTTCCCCTCGCCGACACGCCGCGAAAGTGTCATTCACCGACCCCAGGAAGGCCTGGGTAGGAAGGGCGGCAGCGCGACAAATACCGTATCGCCGTGCGACTTCCGTCCTGTGGGGGAGGACCGGCCGCAGCGCTCGGCCGGACGACGGCGATCAGCCGTTTCTAGTTGGTCTCGCACCGCCCACCGCCACACGAAACCATGGCAATCTCTGCATGAGATCTACGTAGACGCTTAGATGAGTGTTGCGTTGTACTTTGCGAGATGGGATCTGACCAGCTCCAACCCGGCTCGGTCATCGAGCGCGATCGGGCCCCGGGACACCGTCATCAGATCAGGCAGCCCCACACCGGCATTGGGCTTGATTGCCATCACGACGGAGAACCTGTCCTCGTCATTGCGTGCCCGGTACTTGATCCCGAGAACCCCGTCGGTCCCGTGCAGGATGGCTGCCGCCCAGTCCCGGGTGGTCCGGTAGTCGACGGGATCGCACTTCGTCAGCCAGCTGTCCTGACCGATCGCCGCCAGATGTGAGCCGTGCACCAGTGCGACCGGGACATCGTCGGTGACGGTGACCTGGGACAGGACCCGACCGGCCAGCTTGGCCTTCCGCAGGATCCTCGGAACGTGATCATCCAACGGCAACGACCGACAGTAGGTCTCCGCGATGCAGGTGGAGACGTCCTCCCCGAAATAGCTGTAGTGGTACGACCCGTCGGAGGAGTCGAACCGTCCGCCTCCCGCTCCCGCCGGGGTCGGATTCAGGGTCAGGACACCCCGGCTCGGGTCGCCGGAGTGGATGCGCCAGAGCTTGGTTCCCGCGGTGAGCGACCCGACGTGCGCGGTCACCGAGGCCGGCGGTGGGCGGTTAGGCAAGGTCGTCGGCGATCTCGGCTCGCAGCAACGCGCGCACGGCGGTGAACGATCCCTCGCCGAGCAGTTGGACCGGGGATTTGCGGTCTTCGGCCGACGGGTTCGGCGAGAGCCACCACGACGCGACTCCCCACGGATCGTCCCGGGCACCGAGAGCCACGTTGCCTTCCCGCACTACCTGATTCGCCTCGCCCGGCAGGGAGAACTGAAACTCCGGATACCGGAACTTCCCGGCCCGCTTGAGTCCGATGACCTCGCCTTTGGCGCTGAGCTTGCGGAGCGCATCGCTGGGATTGGCCCAGTTCTTGTCGTAGTTGTCGGCGACCTCTTTGGCGGAGAGATGCGGGAACGACAGGATGCGTTCGACGGCGTCGCTGAGCACCGTCTTCTCGTCGAGGATGTCGTCCGATTCGATGAGCTCGAGGATCGGGTCGTCCCGATCGATCCGTCCGGCCAGCATGATGTGGGTGACCCTGTCGGCGACCAGCCGCATGCTCGGCCTCTTGTACAGCTCGGCTCGCATCCGGGCGATGAACTCGTGGTCGCTCAGGCTGCGCTGCTGTTGCGAATCGGACTCGTGGCTGGGGCCCGCGGTCTTGTGCTCCATGTCCCCTCCTCGGTGCCCGGGCAGGTACCCTCAACCCTCTTCTATATAGAAGTCTACCGTAGATTGGCGTTGGAGGGCAGCTGTGGGCGCTTGCGGGGGTCCGTGCGACAGATACGTGACCAGGGGGAACGATCCGCCCCGGTGAGAGACAAATCGTCGAACGGGAGCGTCGACTGGGACATCGAGGATGGGGGTGGGTCCCGCAAACTGGGCCAGCCGTCGCTGATCGATGTCTCGGCGATCCATCGCACCGCTCGCGACGCCCACGCCCACGCGCTCTCGGAGTTGCGAGAACTGGCGGCCGGCAACGCCCGCATGAACCCCCGAGCACGGCTGGGTGCCCTGCCGCTGACAATCCGCGGCCCGGATCCTCCACAGGATCAGGCCCGCCAGCTCGGTCTCGGCAACACGTCCGAGGCCCTCGGCATACTCACACCACAGCAACCCCAACCAAATACCGAGAGAAGCATCGCCATGATCAGTTGGACCCTCACCATCGCCGCCGAAGACGGCACGATCACCCAGACCGGTGCCGCCCTCGACCTCCGCACTGCAGCAACCGAACTCATCGACGCCAGAGCCTCCATCATCGAGTCCGCTGCCGCACACCGGCCGGTCTACCCGCTCACCCTCGACGGCGACTGGCTCACCTCGATCGCCACGGGCGACACCCCCCGCCGGTGCACCCGACCGCGACCTCGCCCTCGACCGGCTCGCCGACATCGAAAACGAGCTCGTCGGCCGCGACCGCGTTCCCGGCGCGAACTCACCGGCACCACGAGCCGTACACGCGCGGGCGCGGGCGAGCGCGGACAAGTTGGCAGCGGTGTCCCGGCTGCCCGGCCGACGCACGGAAGAAGAACCAGAGCGGTCTCCGGCCGCCCTCGCGGCCACGGCGATTTCGTGACCCGGTAGGCCGACCAGGGGTTTCTTCGAGGTTCACCGTGAACTTCGCCGTGGCCTCAGCGAATATCGCGGCGTTGCGTTCCCGATCCGACACCACCACCGGCGCCCGATGGGAACGCGCCACGTCTCGCCGCCGGGGTAGTACGTGTCCGCTGCGCTCGGCGCGTCGACGCGAGTGTCGGTGCGAGCGGGGGACAGGCCTGCCGCGGTAGTTTGGTCGGCGCCGCTCGCTCCCGGTCTTGGGCGGCCTCGACCCCGTCGGCCGGTGCTGAATCCGATCGACGACGCGCATCGCACGGTGGAGGTCACCACGATCTGCCACCGCGCGGATGCTTATCGGTCCTCGTCCTGACCGCAAGGATCGACCCGGACCCTGGCGAAAGTCAGCGGCGTCGAGCGCGAGTCACGATCCCGCGGCGGTGTGTGCAGCTCCGGCTTTTCGGTGGCACTACCGCAGTTCGCTGGTGACCGGGCAATCCGTTACGGCACCCATCACTGCTTCTGCCAGTTCACACGCCGGCCCGGTCGAGGCGTTCGATGAGGCGTGGTTTGCGCGCGTGTGTGTGACGTAACGCCTGGCTGCGCTGGGTGAAGGTGTCACGTCGGCCGTCGCGGTCCGCGAGCGCCTGCAGATCGGTGAGCAGCGCGGCGGCGGCGTCGTACTCGCTGGGCTTCCGGGTGGCGATCATCGCGTCGATCCGCGACCACACAGCCTCCTCGTCGTGGGCCAACTCGTCTATTCGTTTCTCGCGGGCGAGGGAGCGCTCCTTGGCCCGGCGGGCTTGCTGCTCGGCCCGCCGGGCGGCCTCCTGGCGCTCGCGGTCGGCCCGGCGACGCGCTGCGGCGTCGAGAAGGTCGGCCACGGTTCGGCGAGGCGACGCTGGGGTGGGTGTGCGGTGCTCGCCATGGAAGCGGCGCAGCATCTCCGCCCGGACGGTCAGGGCGGCGTGGTCTTCGGCGATCCGCAGCAGGAGCCGGTCCTTCTCGGCAACGGGCAGGTCCTGCACCCAGGCGGCGAGTTCGCCGGGGACGTCGGTGGTCTCGGCGAGTGGTGCGCTGGTGTGGGCCGCGATGGAGAGCAGGTCGTCGTCGACGCGGAGGAAGTCGGCCAGGGCGCGCTGCGCCGCGGTGAGCGTGGCCAATCCGGGTGGCACAGGTGGCTCGAGTTCATCAGCGTCGTGGTCGACGGAGGATTCGCTGGCCTCCCGGTCGCTGTAGCCGGCCAGCCAGGCGAGATGGAGCGGCCGGAGATCGCCCGCGGCGAGTTCGGTGCGGACTCCGACGATGGCGGACATCGGTGCGACGGCGTCAGGATCGAAGTCGCTGGCCTCGTCCTCGCTGGTCAGGTCGAGTACAAGGTATTCGCCTGTGGTCCAGGCTATTACCTGGTCGCCGACGCTATAGTCCCGGGCGACGTCGATGTCGAGCAGGCCGCGGGGTAGGCGGAGCATGATCCGGTGTGTTCCCCAGTTCGCCAGATACAGGTGCGCGTCGTAGAAGCGCTCCATCATCCGGTTCGGATCGCCCCGAAAGTTGCCCCAGTGGTACTCGTTGACGAAGCTGGTGGCCGTGATCCGCGCGCGAGTGGACAGTGAACGGACCTCGGCCAGTTGGCGATCGTCCAGCGGCCGGTCGACGGCGAGGAACTCGTAATACTGGTACTCACTCATCGCCGATCCTGCCGATCGGCACTAACAAAGGGCTCCGCCCGGAAGCCCGAGTCGTCTCCGAGATGGATGAACAGGTGCCCTTGGAGGGTTGCGTCATCCAGCAGAGCGGCCCAACCGCGTCCGCTGACCTGGTCACCTTCGTCGTCACCGTCCCAGCTGAACTCCACTACGGTGTGGTCGTCGCGTTCGGTGGTGCGGCAGTCCATCCAGCCCCGGACAGCGATGAAGCCGAACTCGCCGGTCCCGTCGTCGGCGAACTCGATGAAACCAGGTTCGACGAGGTCGATGGCGTCGCGGTCCCACATGTCCATCTCCACGATTCGCCATCGACCGGTTGGGCGTCTCACGGGTCCTCCCATTACTTGTCGGCACGTGCGGTGTCAGGGTAGCCACCGCAGGGACCGGTGCCACGCGTCGGGGCTGCGCCAACCGGTGGCCCCTTACTTGCTGGCCCGCTCCGCGCGGGCCCGCCGCGCCGATGGTGTGCACCGAAAGCCACGGACCCACGCGCGGGCCGAAGGCGCCTCTGTGATCGAGGCCCCGACGCGCCGGTCCGGTTGCGTCCATGAAGATGGATGCTCCTATTGCTGTCAAGATCGCTTCAAGCCGTATCGGCCAGGGATAGGGAGATGGACTGCTGCTCGCGGTCGGTGAGCCACCGCGAGTAGGCGGCGGCGAGATCGGGGTCGAGGCGTTGCCCGATCTCCAGACGTCGTAGGCGCTGGTAGGGAACCGCAAGTGCGGTTGCCACCGTGGTGATCGGGATGGCCAGAGTTCGGCGACGTTGGCGAAGTCGGCCCGTGGCGCTGTTCACCGGCTGCGGATTCCGGATGATCTTGAAAACCTCGCGCGCGACGAAGCGTTTGAGGCAGCGCATGATCTCGCGCTCGGACTTGCCCTCCGCTGTGCGTCGCGCGATGTAGTCGGCGGTGCGCGTGTCACCGGCGGACATCCGCACGAGCACGATGCGATGGATCGCGGAGTTGGCGGTGCGGTCTCCGCCCCGGGAGAGCCGGTGCCGCTGATGCTTGCCCGACGAGGCGGGGATGGGTGCAGTTCCGCACAGTGTGGCGAACTGCTGCTCGCTGCTCAGTCGTTCGGGGTTGTCACCACAGGCGACCAGAAGCTGGCCGGCGACGAGGGGGCCGACGCCGGACAGTTGCAGCAGGGCCGGGTTGATCTGGGCGGCCAGCTCACCGAGCCGGGTGTCGATAACATCGATGTCGGACGTGTGCTGCTGATGGCGCACGGCCAATCGCCTCAAAGAGCCACGGAGGGTCTGCTCCGGCCCATGGCCGGGAGTCGGCCGTGATCGAGCCAGTGCGGCAACAAGTTTCACACTGCCGAGGTTGCGGTAGGTGGCGCGGATCTGGTCGGGCGCGGTCACCAGCAGCGCATGAATCTGGTTCATCGCCGCGACTCGTGCCTTGCGTGCCGAGGACCGTTCGGTGAGAGGATCCGCATCGATTCGACAAGCCCGTCGCGATCTTTCGGGGTCGCCAACCCGCGCCCGGACAGTGCGGTGACGGCCGCCTGGAGCGCGTCGAGCGGGTCGGACTTGCCGTGCAGACGGCGTGCACGGCGGTCGGGCCGGACGACCTCGAGAACGGTCATCCCGGCACGGCGCAGTACGCGCGCCAGTTCGGCGCCGTAGCTGCCGGTGCCCTCCACTGCGACCGCGACGACGAGGCCGAAACCGCGGAGATAATCGATGATCTTCCGATAGCCGGCGCCAGTCGCTCTGAACTCGCGGTCACCGAGTGGCCGTCCGTGTTCGTCGATGACCGCGACGTGATGGGTGTCTTTGTGGGTGTCGATTCCTCCGTAGACGCTGATCTCGTTGTCGTAGTCGGTGCCCATCGATGATGCCCTTCCCTCGATCGGTGTTGGACACGCACCAACCGGGCGGGCAGACAGCACATAGACGAGACTGCCGAGGTCAAGCTCCTATCAAGTCATGCCTGCCCGGTCGGTGCGCGCGGCCGCGAGGTGACGGACAGATCCATCGGAAGACAATCCCAGATCGGGGCGTCGGTGTACGACCGAGTCACGTCACCCCGCGGCCGTATCCATCATCTATGTGTATGAACCGGTTCTGCATCTGACCGGCGTGTCGTAGCCAAAGACGGCGGCCATCGCGTGACTCTTCGAGGGATCGACGAAAGTCACTCGATGAAGGAGCGCGCGAGGACCACTGCCCACGATATCGACCGAGCACCAGTTCCTGAGCCCTGTCCCTCGCCCGGCTGGTCGTCGTATTGCCGCTAACACGGCAGGCACCGTCGTTCGAGTGGTCTCATTGGGGGAACGATCATCGCCGCAACGGCAACGGCAACGGCAACGGCAACGGCGATGTCGCGGCGCGGTCTTGGTGGTGGGTCCCGTCCGTCCTTGGGGGACAACGCATGAGTATGCGAATCATCGAGGTTCCACTCGATGGGGCGCAGCTGGTGTTCGTCGCGGTGGACGGCGAGGATTTCTATCGGGGTGGGGGATGCTTTGGCGTCGGTCGACAACGTGGACAAGATGCTCCCTGTGTGGGGATCGGTGCGGTCGGCGATGGATGACGTGATCATGCCGCCCATGCACACGATCTTCGACCGAGTGAATGAGGGAACGCCTGCCCGGGACTCTGTCGGGGTCACCGGCGACGGCGAAGCCGCCGGATTCCACGTCGACCAAATCCAGGCGCTGCAGCCGCACAACGCCCGCACCCTCGACGACCGGGGGCGGGTGCTCCAAGCACATCATGACGAGGCGGTGCAGATCGCCGCCGAGGAGGTGCATCAGCGCCACATCGAGTATCTCACCGGTTCCGCCGCTCACTTCGGCAGCGGACGCATCGACGTGATGCCGGTGACCCGCGTCTACCACGGCACCGGCGGTGTGCCCGGGTGAGCGATGACGACGCGACACCGGGGACGGCCGATCCTGCCGACATGGTCGGCCGGCACTTCCGTCTTCCCGACTACTACGAGGTCGGGCGGGAGAAGGTACGCGAGTACGCGCGGGCGGTTTTCGACCCGCACCCGGCACACCGGAACGAGGCCGCCGCCGCCGACCTCGGCTACGCCGGGCTGATCGCGCCGCTGACCTTCGCCTCACTGCTCGGTGGCGTCGCCCAGCAGCGCGTGTTCGCCGACCTGGTCACCGGCTACGACCTGAGCCAGGTCCTTCACACCGAGCAGCGCCTGCACTTCCACCGGCCCTTCACGGTGGGGGACCGCTTGATCTGCGACATCTACGTCGATTCGTTCCGTCGCAGCCACGGGCAAGACGTCATCGTGATCAAGAACGTCATCACCGACGTGCACGGCACGCTCATGCAGACCACCTGGACCACCATGGTCGCCCGCACTCCGGACACGGCCCCACGCCCGCGACCACCTCGGCCGTGACCATCCGCAGCCCATACGGCCATGCCAATATCGCACGGTGAGACGCAACCCGTCAGAGGGAGCGAAGCGTCCGTTTTCTGGGTCCCTACTATTCGCACGCCCAACTCAGTTCGCTCCGTGCGTCACCGTTTCGCGGCTGCGGTCCACCGCGGTGACGGCCCCGTGGGTTGTCCCGTTCCCTACATGAGGGACCCGCCCGATTGCCGTGCAGACGTCTGGGATTGGCAGTAATCGCCCAGCTCATGTGTCCGGTCTGTCGGCCCGGCCGGGCCGGTGACACCCTAGGTAGCTAGAGATGGCGTAGCCGGATTGTTGAGTCAAGTTTGCGGTGTTCGGGTCACGTTCGGCGGTGTTCGGGTCACGTTCGACTGCTTGATATTCAGGCTGCGAGTTGCGCTGTGGCGGTGAGGATATCGACAGCGGTGCGGTACGCGGTCGCAATCGCTCGGAGGCGGCCGGGAGTGGTTGTCGGGGTGGCGAGTTCGGCCAGGCCGGTGCGCAGGACCCGATCGTGGACACAGGTGAGGAACTTCGCGGTGTCGAGTCCGAGGTCGGTGACCTGGTACCGGTGGCTGCCCTCGATCCGGACGATGAGGTTGCGGGTTTTCAGCCGGCGCAGGTCGTAGGTCATCTGCCCGGTGGACACCGTGTCCGGGTCGAGTCCGCGCAGCTCGCCGGTGAGGGTGCGCAGGTCCTTGTTGGTGAAGCCGTTCGGGTGCAGCCGGAAGACCAGCAGTGCGGAGAGCAGGGCGTGGCTGCGCTGATCGGCGAACCGCAAGCCCGGGACGCGGGTGCCGGCGGCGGTGGTGACGGGGCCTCCGAGTGCGGTGTGGCGGCGACCTGGACTCGAAAGCGTCGGAGAGATCGCTGGCCGATCTTCAGGGGAGGAAAATTTCCGGACGGATAGGGCTGCGGGCAGTCTGCTGTCAACTTGCCAGGACTTGTGAAAGTAGATTTCAGGTCTCGGTTTTGGAAGTGCGCCACCCACGGAAATCGCCGAATTCTATTATGGTAAACTAACTTTGGTAAGCCTCTGGAGGCTGGAACGTCGAATCGCAGCGCATTATGCTGCTGGACCATGGACGCTCCCAACTCCCTCACATCGAACGTCACAATCGGACTGCACAAGACGGAACCACATACCGATGCAATTGCTTCGCGATTGAACTGGCTTCGCGCCGGGGTGATGGGCGCCAACGACGGAATCGTGTCCATCGCCGGTCTTGTGGTCGGGGTCGCTGCCGCGAGCCCCGAACGCTCGCCAATCTTCACGGCAGGAATCGCCGGGGTGGCGGCCGGTGCAGTGTCGATGGCACTCGGTGAATACGTCTCGGTGAGTACCCAGCGTGACACTGAACGAGTAATGCTTGCCGAGGAGAAACGAGAACTCGAAGAGGACCCTGAGCAGGAGTTCGCGGAGCTTGCCGCGCTGTATCAAGCGAAGGGCCTAAGCGCCGGCACAGCACTTACGGTCGCTCACGAACTTACCGAGCGCGATGCGTTCGCTGCCCACGTAGATATCGAACTGGGCATCAATCCTGACAACCTGACCAATCCGTGGCATGCAGCCTTTTCTTCCGCAGTCTCGTTCACAGTCGGCGCATTGTTGCCACTCATCGCTATTCTCATAAGCCCTGTGCCCGCGCGCATCCCGATCACTTTCGGGGCAGTCTTGATCGCACTTGCGCTCGCTGGCACGATAAGCGCCCAACTGGGCCGTGCCGCACGCAGTCGGGCGGTCCTGCGCATCGTGGCGGGCGGTGCGATCGCGATGATGGCCGCATATGCAATCGGGCACCTGATCGGTGGCCCCCTTTAATCTCAAGCTACCGCTGCCATGATTTTGAGCAACACCGCTCCGGCTGGGAGGAGCGACGACGACCCTCGCACAATATGTGTCTATCCGATCTGTGCCACGGTCCAGGATCTCTCCTGCCCGCCAGAGCTTGCGGGGGCGTCGATCTTGCCGGACGGAACGGCCATCGTCGTTCTGGCCCCGTTGAAGAACCGCCCAACGTGTGAAACTAGGGGCTCGACTCCGGCGCCTATTCCGGTGCGTGACTGCGGATGAAACCCGCATCGTGGCCTCACTACCCGCCGAGAGACGACTCGCGCTGCTGCTCTGCACCCAGGGCTCCATAGGTGGCGAGAACGGCACCTGTGGAGCGCGTTGACTGTACGATCCAGACGCGGCCGCGGACGACCTCATCCCGTTCTCCAGTTGATCTCACTCCGTTCCGGGTCGCCGACATCCTGACAGATCTCGCCAAGCTCTCCGACGGCGACATCGGCGACTTGTCATCGGACACAAGCAGGCAGAACTGGCGGTCAGCTTCGTCGACGACCCGCGCCCCAGAGGCCCTACCGCTACCAACGCCACCGGAAGGGTCGGCTGCGGTTCCGGCCTCTCTCGTGCCTGGACCCCGCTGAGCTGCCCAATGTGCTGGCACGCGACAGGCTTGAGCTTCCTCGTATCTGATGCTTCCAGTCGGAACCGAACGCAGATCTGCCGACGATGCTGATGGTGCACCGCGACCCTTGATGACGGGACACCAGAGATAGCCTGGGCGTGCAGGTGCTGGCCAACCGCGGACACGCCATGCTGGAGGGCAACTTCCGGGCGTACACCGGATAGGGCACGGGACATACCCAGGCCATGATCGGAGAGTTCGTCGGCTCGATACCACGACTTGATCGACGCCGCCTGCTGATCCGTCCAGCGCGGGCCGGCCGCGGCCGCTGAGTGTCGAGGCGAAGCCACTTGAGGCGGTATTTCGTCGCCAGGCCGGACAAGGTCCGTTGCAGCTGAATTCGCCACCATCATCGAAGTTCTGATGAGTGATCGTTCGGACCGGTACGGAACACTGCTGACAGTCGGCTGACTTTCTGGGCACGCTTCAAGAGGGGGAGGTCACTTCCGTCGCGTATTGTGCCTCCCCGGGCTTCGAAATCGTCTAGGAAATTTGTCGCCCAAGCGGTTTCCGAGGGGCTTGGGCTGACTATTTCGTTGATCGTTGGTGCTTGTTCGGGGTCAAGGCAAAGTTTGCCTGTGAGCCCGAGTCCCACTGCGGTCGTTGTTCGTTTGTGGAGTAGACGACGACTGCTGCCGAGTGTCGGGCCATCAATCGGTCCGGGTAGGTGCCCGAGACGGCTGGCGACGACGAGTCGAGAACGCGGGTAGGCCATTGCGAGGTCGTTGTCGTTCGTGCCGCTGTCGCGGCGGTAGTCTCCGCTGCCGAAGGCGAGCCGGAATGTTCCGCGAGTCGAGGCGATGCGTGATGATTCTTCGATCCCTAATGCTGATTCGATCAGCCGATAACGGGTGTTGTACCGCCGAGTCGATCGAAGGTCTCGGTGACCTACTCGGCAGATTCTGTCTTTGCGAGCATGACACCGGTCAGCCCAGGTAGGCCTTTGAGTTGGTCGACATCGTCGGACCAGAATGATGTGGAGTGATCGTTGATCCGCACCCACGCCACTTCGCGTTCGAGCCAGCGGACGACTGTCTCGCGTGCTTCCGGCTTATGCTGGGGAGCAACAGCATCTTCGATATCAAGCACGATTTGGTCGGCAGCGGAACGTTGCGCGTCCTCGAGTCGGTCGAGGCGAGTGGTATTGACAAGCAGCCAGGACCGAGCGAACTCGGACGAGACTTGGCGGGATGTAGCTGGGGCTGAAAGCGACATGTTGTGTGCCTTTCAATGCAGTCCTGTGCCTGCAGTGTGGTGGCGTGGGAGAGGGGCGAAGCTCTGGTAGACAGTCGGCTAAATGAGACAGACCTTGTTCTCAAGGCGTTCCGGTGCGTTTCTACTCCTTCTGGCTGGTATCTGCAGGTGCGCACTCAGCCCGGCGGAGATCAGTGTCCGATTCTCACGGGTGGAGGCCGCGGATGCGGTCCGCGTGGGCCACTCGTTCGACGGCAACCAGTGTCGCGGCCGAGCGCAGTGACACCAGTTCTTGCGTCGCCACGTCTGCCACGTGCCGCCACGCTGTGAGGATTCGGTCAGCGAGGCGGGCTTGCAATTCGTCCCGACTCCACCAGTTCGCCCGGTCGGCCTGCGCCGACTCGAAATGCGAGACGATCACACCGCCGGCGTTGGCCAGGATGTCTGGGACCACCTCGATGCCGCGTTCGGCGAGGATCGAATCGGCGGCGGTGCTGGTCGGGCCGTTGGCACCCTCGACGATCACCCGAGCCTGGACCCGGCGGGCGTTACCCTCGTGCAGCACACCCTCGACAGCCGCCGGGACCAGTAATTCGACTTCGAGCTCCAACAACTCGTCGCCGGAGATGGTGTCGGCGTCGGATAGTCCGGCGACCGAGCCGGTGCTGGCCAGGTGCTCGTCGAGCCGGTCCGGATCCAGTCCGCGGCGGTCGTGCACCGCGCCGAACCGGTCGGAGACCGCGACAACCCGCACGCCGTGCTCATGCAGGAACCGCACCACGCCGCGGCCGACCTTGCCATAGCCCTGGACTGTGGCCCTCGCCCCGTTCACAGTCACTCCGGCCCGCTCGAGCGCCGCCTGCGCGACGTGCACGACACCGCGCGAGGTCGCGTCCGTCCGGCCACGTGAACCGCCGATGAACAGAGGCTTGCCGGTGACGACCCCGGGCACCGTGTACCCGCGGGCGGCCGAGTAGGTGTCCATCATCCAGGCCATGGTCTGTTCGTCGGTTCCGATGTCCGGGGAGGAAATGTCGCTCTTCGGGCCGAGGAGCGACATCAACTCGCTCGTGTACCGGCGAGTGACCCGCTCGAGCTCACGCTGCGAGTAGTCATCCGGGTCCAGTGCAATCCCTCCCGTCGCCCCACCGTAGGGGAGGTCAATGAGCGCGCACTGCCACGTCGTCCGCATGGCGAGGGCACGTGCTGCGTTGAAATCGACGTCCAGATGGAACCGGACGCCGCCGATTGCCGGGCCGCGTGAGACGTTGTGCTGGACACGGTAGCCGGTGAGTACCTCGATGTCACCGGAGTCGCGGCGCACCGGGATGCTGATCCGGGTCTCGCGGCGGGCGTTGGCAAGCATGGCATGCATGCCGGCGTCGTAGCCGAGTCGAGCAACGGCCTCGGTTAGCTGAGATTGTGCGGCAGCCAGCGCCTGCGAACCCGCGGACGATGGGGTTATCGCGGCAGGAATCAGGATGTCCCTCACGGGGTGGCCTCTTTCTGGATCGGCGGTTGGGACGTGCCCGACCACCCCCAACCGCCGACCTCGGACTATTCGTCGTCGTCAGGGATCTTGTCGAATTGCTCAGGTGTGCAACAGCGTCGGGCAGTCACGTGGATATGGCGATGTACGCGGGGAGAGTCAATAGAGGTAGCCGCCGGGGCCCAGTGGGACCCCGAGCAGGTACCAGACGACGAAGAGTCCAGACCAGGAGATGAGGACTGCGATGGATAGAGGTATCGCGAAGGAAATGACCGTTCCGATTCCTGCGTTCTTCTTGTATTGCTGCACGTATCCGAGCGCAAGAATAAAGAAGGCGTTCATAGGCGTGACCGGTCCGGTAGCCGAATCTCCGATCATGAAGGCCGCCAGCGTCGCCTCCGGCCGCATGCCGACGTACATCATCATCGGCACCAGAATCGGCGCGAGGATGGACCACATCGCGGTTCCGCTCGAGATAACCAGATTCAGTACCGCGATCGCGAAGATCACAATGACCAGAACGACCAGATGAGGGGCGTTCAATTTGTGCAGGAGGTCAGCGCCCTCGACCGTGATAACGGAGCCCAGCCCGGTCCATTCGAAGTAGCCCAAGAACTGTGACGCGGCGAAGAACAACACGAGCACCGGCGCGACCGGAATGATGCCGTCCGCCATGATCTTCGGAAGCGCTGACAGCGACGTCACGCTCCCTGTCGCCCGCCCATACACAAATCCCAGTACCGCAAACAGCAGGCCGATGAACACGGTGATGTTCAGCACCACCACCGACTGCACAATACTGCCGTTCTCGCCGAGCAGAGGGGAGCCCGGAACCAGCATAAGCGCTATCACAGCCGCGACATAGACGACGAGCGCGACGCCGGCCCGCTTCAGCCCCCGGCGTTCCAACGAGGTGAGCTGAACATCCAAGTCAGTCACGTCACCCGCGGCCGCACCGTCGGCAGGCGAATCATCATCCGCCGCAGGCCACTGACTGAACTCAGGGCGTTTCGCCAGGACAAACTCGACCACCAGCGTGATGACGATCGACAAGTACACAGACGCGACTGCGGCATAGAAGTACGTCGCAACGGGGGTAACCACATAGTCGGGATCGACCGTCTGCGCGGCCGCCGTTGTCAGTGAGGCCCGAATCGCTGCGGACGGCGTGACAAGTGGACTCGCGTTGAAGCCCGCCGAGACCGACACAAATGCAACGAGGACACCGAGAACAGGGCTCCGCCCCACAGCACGGAAGGCCAATGCTCCGAGCGGAATCATCACCATGTATGCCGAATCACCCAATACGTGCGAGATCATCGAGCCGAAAGCGACCGCGAACGTCACCCAGCGAGCCGGCATGCGGATCACGGTGGCTCGGAGGAGAGTAGTCATGAGCCCACTCGCCTCAGCGATACTCACGCCGAGAATCATTGCGATTACAAGGGAAACAGCCGGAAACTCCGAATAGTTGTCGAGAGCGGATTCCGCGGCATAACCGATCCCCTCGAGGGAAAGCAGGTTCTTGACCTCCACGACTTCACCGGAGTTCGGCAAGGTCACCGATACTCCGGCCAGGGAGAGGACGAAGCTGAGACCGCCCACGATTCCGGCCATGATCCAGAACAACCAGAATGGGTTGGGAAGCTTGTTTCCGGCACGTTCGATCGCGCTGATCGCCCGGAAGAGGATCTTCATCGTCCTACTGCTGCTGCTGTCGACGACAGGGGCGGTGGTGCTTTGCATCTTTCTGGTCCAATCCGGTTTCCTGTAGGGACGATGCGCTGTCAGGCGAACGAAGCTCTGGACTGTGACAGCGATTCGATCTTCTTCAGTTCCCCGACTTCGAGACGCCGGGTATTGTGAGAGTGAGGCGAACAAGCCTGAGCCGCTCTCATATTCGCGTGGCGATACGCAGTAGTCGACCAGGTCCTGATCGCGGGAAGCGCCTTAAACCGCGTGGCTGGCGACGGCGTCATAGCCGTCTTCTTCCGCCTGGGTAATGAGCGAGTCAAACGGGCGAGAAGCGAGGACGGCAAGTCGGTCCCTGTTCCATTCCAACCCGTCGATGCACTTCTCGGCAAAGACCGGAATCACAGCGGCCAGCTCGGTTAGCGCCGGCGACAAGGAGGCGACGACCGAGGGGCTGTTCGAGTTGAAGTCGGGCTCGCCTCCGGCGACAGCCAAACTTACCGCCGTAGCTGCTGCGCGAATTGAGAAGCTGGCCTGTCCCACCATGCTGGGCACGACCGGATTGACCTTGCCCGGCATGATCGACGACCCAGGCTGAAGTTTCGGCAGAATTACCTCCGACAACCCACCGTTCGGGCCAGAGCTCAAGACCCGGAGGTCGTGGCTCAGCTTGTACAAGATGCTGCCACACCGGGCGGCGGTGTCGGCGAGCGCCGAGTATCCGTCGGCATGCGCGAAGGCGTCGATCGGGTTAGCGCTTGGACGCAGGGGCAGGCCCGTAATGTCTGCCAGTTGCTGTACGACTGCGGCCGCGAATCCGTCTGGCGCCCCGACTCCGGTCCCGAGAACCGTCCCGCCGAGCGGAACGGCGTAGAGTGCCTGCGCTGCGACCTCGAACTGATCGGCGAAGCGCTCTGCAGCGGCCGCCTGCGCCATGTGGATCTCGGACACCGGAACCATGACGGCGTCCTGCCAGCCGGTGCGCCCCATCCTCTCCACACCAGAGTGTCGCTCGGCCTGTCGAATGAAGCTGCGCGCAAGGTTTCGCAAGGCGGAAGCCACGCCTAGCGCCTGGCGGGCAAGGAGCAGCCGTGCGGCTGTCGGATAGGCATCGTTGGAGGACTGGGACCGATTCACATGGTCGTTTGGGTGAATCGTCAGCTCTGATTCACTCGGAAGAAGCTGGGTTGCCCGGGAGGCCAGCACTTCGTTGACATTCATGTTCGTGGACGTTCCGCCGCCAACAGCAACGACTCGCAGCGGAAACTGATCCAGCAGCTCACCGCGCGCGACTTCGACCGCTGCCTCCTCGATGGCGTTCGCGCGGGTCTTGTCCAGCAGTCCCAGGTCTCGGTTCGTGCGGACCGCAGCCAGTTTGATTTCGGCGAACGCACGGACAAACTCGGGCAGTTGGTGCAGGCGGAGTCCGAAATCCGGCGAGTTCTGGAGTGCTAGCGATGTCACCTTGCCCCACAGCTGGGCGTTGGTGAGGTCGGTCGATTCTCGCACTTTGTGCCTTTCGGTGTTGGGAGGAGTCGAGCCTTGGGGATAGCGGCGCGGAGGGCGGTGATGCTCAGGTGTTCTGCCGTGAGCCATGCCCTAGCCGTCCTGCTCGTGTAAGGGAAATCATAGAACGGTGCAACTAGGTTGTCTAGTTACTAGGTTGTCATTGTGGTTCGGCTCGGCTTAGTCCGCCTCCCACCGACCGTGTCTTCGCAGGTAAAGCCGTCGAATGAGAGCCGAAGGTGCGGGTGATTCTGCCGGGCTCGCCGGTCGAGAACTGAGCGTGCAAGGTCGGCTACCAATTCGGAGGGCACGTCTCAGGCAGATCAGTCGCCGGTGGGAGTTGTCGGGAGGAACGCCGGCTACGGCGCTAGGACGCCGGTCGCGTCAGATGGAGGCGTGAACGAGCGTCGAGCCGGCGGACCAGCTGGCACGCGGTCCGGTTGAGTACTCCTGCAACCCCCGTCCACAATCCGTCCTGTCCGCTCGCCGCGACCGAATTTGCGTCGATCGCCACAAAATTGGGTGACGATCGAGCCCGCTCCGATGGACCGGATCCCGTAATCGGGATTGGTTCTCGACACCACGTAGGGCCGACCGCGGCGGCCCATGCACCTGCGATCGGATTACGTCGAGTTCGCATTCTGCGCGCACGGTTCGTGAACCCGTGAGCGGTGGCGGTCACCAGGGTGGGGGAGCTCCACGGAGATGCGGTCGGCGCGAGCATCGCGGTGCCTGCCGGCACCACGGGCACCACCGCCATCCGAAGCCAGAGGTGGGATGGTCGGAAACTGCCGCCGTCCATCGCCAGGACCACAAGCTCGTCAATGGCGATGATCGAGTGCTCACGCAGTCCCTCGCCCAGTGCGCGATCGCGGCGTCGGTGCGGACCGTTCGCCGGTTCGGCCCTCTTACTCGCCGAGCGGTCCGCCGATCCGAGCGTGCTCGGTGATGGCGTGGAGAAGAGCATATCGCCGAATACGGCACGGCCAACCGCGTGAGATGGGTTCACTGTCGAGCTACCGACTGTGTGCGCACTCAACTCGATTCCCGAGTGCGGGTGGGGTTGGCGGGTTCGCAGGCTCCGAGGTGTTATTGGTCAGCTCTAGTCCCGATATGTGCGTGGATCGAGGACAGGCATTCTCATTCTGAACTGAACCTCGGGACCTTTCGAAAAGTGTTCCCAGAATAGGTGATTCGATGTTCTTCACCAGTCGCTGAAGTTGCGGTTTTCTGCAATTTCCGGCCGAGACGCGGGGTTGTTAGTTGCCGGCGGGTAGGGCGCGGGCGGCGCCCCGGGGAACGGTGACGTCGATCTCGTTGCCGAGCGCGGGCAGGCTGAGCGCGCCTGGATCGGGCACGGATACCCGGAGCCGAATGTCTGGGGTGATCTCGAGGACAACGGTGGCGAGACTGCCTTCGTTGACGACCTCGACCACCCGCCCCGCGATCGACGTCGCGGCATCCGTACCGCCCAGGCGGAGCGCCTCCGGCCTGAGCAGGATGTGGACCGGGTCACCCGCTGCGACCGCTCCGGAGTGTCGCGCATGCACTGTGTCGGTAGTGGACAGTCGGACGAGGCATTCACCCGACCCGACCTCCACACACACGCCGGGGATCAGGTTGGACTGTCCGACGAACCCGGCCACGAACGCGTTCGCCGGTTCCTGGTAGATCGTCTCGGGCATACCGAGTTGCTCGATCCGGCCGGCTCGCATCACCGCTATCCGATCGCTCATCACCAGTGCCTCGGTTTGATCATGGGTGACGAAAATCGAGGTGATCCCGAGTTCGCGTTGCAGGTGCTTGATTTCCAGTCGGAGTTGCTCGCGCAACTTGAGATCCAAGTTCGATAGTGGCTCGTCGAACAGTAGTACCTTCGGGCGCACTACGATCGCCCTGGCGAGGGCGACGCGCTGTTGCTGCCCGCCGGACAGCTGAGTGGTCAGACGATCCTGGGCCCCGGCGAGGCCGACACGATCGAGCGCGTCCGAGACGCGCTCGCGGATCTCCACTTTCGGGCGTTTACGCATCCGCAGCCCGTATCCGACGTTCTGGCCGACGGTCAGGTGCGGGAAGAGGGCGTACTGCTGGAAGACCATCGCGGTGTCGCGCCGATCCGGTGGCAGGTGGTGGACATCCTGGCCGTCGAGAAGGATGCGTCCGGCGTCGGGCGTCAGGAAGCCTGCCACCATGTTCAGGGTTGTCGTCTTGCCGCAGCCCGAGGGGCCGAGCAGAGTGAGGAATTCGCCGGGATGCACGTCGAGATCGAGGTTGTCGACGGCCGCCGACGAACCGAATTCCTTACGGATACCACGCAACGCGACGGCGGAGCCGCCGGTGCTCGCTCGCGTGGCTGCCTCCGTGATGGCGCGTACGTGTGCGGTCACGTGGTACCTCCGTGGATGAACTCGGTCAAGTGGACGAACCGAGATGCCACGCCCGTGATGAGACAGATACCGACGACGCTGGTGACCGCGACACAGGCGAGGGTCGGCGAGTACTCGTACTCCATGTACTGCAGTAGTCGGATGGGCAGCGTGTTCGAATTGCGCGTGGTGAGGAACAGGGAGAGCTCGACGTTGTTGAACGACACGATGAAGGCGAACAGTGCGCCCGCGAACATCCCCGACTTCATCATCGGGAGCGTGATCGTGGCGAACGTGCGCCACGCCGAGGCACCGAGGTCACGGGCCGCGCGTTCCCACAGCGGGTTGACACCGAGCAGACTGACTCCCACGGTGCGCAGAACGAAGGGGATACCGATCGTGACGTGGGTTATGACCAGCAGGGTGGGACCGATCAATTCTCTTGCGCTGAGGAGTGAGACCAGCTGAACGACGGACAGGCTGATCACAATTTCGGGTAGCAGTAGTGGGCTGGCGAGGAACCCTTCCAGGAGGGAGCGCCCGCGGGCCGGTCCGCGGGCGAGGGCATAGGCTGCGGCTGAGCCCACCACGACCGCGCACGCCGCGGAACCGAGCGCGATTTGGGCGGACAGCGCCATGGGCAGGAGCCACTCGGGGGTGAGCGCGGAACTCCACCAGCGCAGGGAAAGCCCGCTGGGCGGAAACGCGGGGTAGATGTCGGGCTGGATGGAGGTCCAGACCACGACGAGCATCGGCACGGTCACGAAGGCGAGTACGAGCACGAGTAGCGCGGTGCGCAGCATCAGCCACGGATGGAAACGCATCGTCATGCCCCCTTCGATGAACGGCGGCCGGCCCACGCCAGCGCGGAGACCGTGATTGCACTGATCAGGAGGATGACCGCGGCGATCGCCGCGGCCTGCCCCCATTCGAGGCTGACCACCATGCGGTCGCGAACCAGGGTTGCGAGCGTTTGCACTCGTCCTCCGCCGAGGATTGCGGCCGCGGCATACGCACCGAGACTGATCGCGAACGTGAGCATGAAACCGGCGATCAGGCCGGGCCGGATCAGCGGCAGTGTGATCCGGTAGAACGTGGTGACCGGTCCGGCACCGAGATCGCGGGACGCGCGCTCGAGGACAGGATCGACGCTCTGCACACTCGCCATTGCGGTGAACACCGCGAATGGCAGGAGCACGTGCACGAGCCCGACGATCACCGCGAACTTCGACCCGATGAACGCCACCGGTGAGTCGGCAAGCCCGGTCCAGAGCAGGATCTGGTTGACCAGCCCGTCGTCCTGCAACAGCACCAGCCAGCCATAGGTACGGACCACGACGCTGGCCACCAGGGGAGAGACAACGACGAGCAGGACGAGCGTGCGGAACCGTGACCCGGATCGGACGATGAAATGCGCCACCAGCAGTCCTGCGGCCGTGCACACTGCTCCCACCACGACCGAGATCGAGACGGTGTCCCACAGCACGGACCAGAAGTAGTTATCGCCGAACAGGTTCGTATAGTTCGCGGTGGTGAGCGGTCCCGTGACCTTCGCGCCGTCGAAGGTCAGCACGCTGCTGGCTAGCAGCATTGCGGTCGGGATAGCGAAGACTGCCAGGACCCAAACCGTGGCGGGCAACGTCAACCACGGCAGCCCCGAACGCCTACGCGTCGGCGACCGCCTGGACGTAGGAGTGGGGGTGGACGACACAATCGCTGTCACCGGACGGCCTCCGCCCACCGCTGTGACCACTCGGTGCGGTTCTTCACCACAGTTGCCGCATCGGCGATCTTGATCTCCTCCAGCGCCTCAGGAGTCGTGATGTGTTTGGCTGCGAAGTCCGGGGAGAACTGCAGACCGGTGATCGCGGGCCCGACGTTGTACGCAAGCGCCCAACGCTGCTGCACCTCGTCGGAAAGCCAGTAGTCGATGAGTTTGTAGGCCGAATCCTTGTGCGCGGCACCGACCGGGATACCGAGGGAGCCCAGTGACGCATACGTTCCTTCACGCGGAACCGTGAAGTCGTAGTTGTTGGTGTGGGAGTAGATCGCGGCGCGTCCATCCAGGTATGGGAAGGCTGTGGCGGTTTCCTTCGCCATGAACGGCACCGCCTCGGCCGACCTTGTCGGTGTGGCGAGGGCATACTGGGCCAGCTCCGCTGTCCGGGCGAACCCAGGATCTATGTCGTCGATTCCTCCGCCATCCAGCTCGGCGGCGGTGAGCAGCGCGTAGACACCGAGAATGTTGGCTGGGTTGAAGATCAGCGCACCCGAGCGGTATTGCGGATCCCATTGCACCTCCCAGCTCGTGGGTGGCTGTGGAAATGCCGTGCGGTTGTACATCAGCACGACCTGCTGGATGTCCTGGATCGCGCCGACGCCGTAGGTGTTGTTCAGCAGTTTTTGCGGCAGGCGGGCCATATTCGGCACCTGCTGCGGCGTCACCGGGGTGAGCATCTCGTCCCGGCTACCCTGATATAGCTCGAGACTGGTCATCACAGCGAGATCGAAACCGGGGTCGCCATTGGCGGCCCGGATGGCCGCGTACTGTTCCGCGCCAGACCCGCCTGCCGAATACTTGACCTGGATACCGGTTGCCTCTGTGAACGGCTTGGCGATCTGCTCCTCGAAAAGGTCCTGGTACTCGGCGCCGAATCCCTCGACGAGTACCACATCCACTCCATTTGCACCGTCGCTGGTACTCGTCGATACGCACGCGACTAGCGTCGTTAGGACGCCGAGCGCGAGTGCCACGCGGGCGAGCTTCTTCACCACGTCGGCCTCGCCTCCGAGATGTAAGCAGGATGGGCGAACGTGGTTTCTTGGTCCTCGATCGCGCTGATCCCGTGGAGCGGGATGTCCACCCTGCTCTTGGTGGCGGTGCCGCTACGTCGTATCCCTGTTGTCGGCATTTCTTTGTCCGATCAGGTGTTTCGTGTGAAGCACTCGCAGTCGACGGATTGTTGGCTGTTGCTCACCCCAGTCAGGAAGGGGTGCGTGAGTGGATACAGGGGCGCTACCAGCTGCGCAGATGCGCCATCGCCAGTTGTCGTCCTCAGAGTTGAATGAGGTATCGGAACTGTTGCTCCCGGTTGATCAGCCGGGGAGGTTCTGTAAGACCCGCTCGCGTGCAACGTTCATTCGCCCTTCGAGCTGCTTGCAGGCGGCTTCTGTCTGTCCTGCCCGAAGCAGGTCGACAAACTCACGGTGGTTGGCCACGGCCACGACGCGATCGGCGCCGCGCGATGTGACCGCAGCCAGTCGAGCCTCCACCAACAGCTGGGTATGCGCGGCGACCAATCGTCGAGAACCGGTCAGGCCGACAACTGCGGTATGGCATTGAGAGTCGAGCCGAACCTGTGCGAGCCGGTCGGACGAGGCGACCGCGGCCTCGAGCTCCTCGAGGCTTCGATCCACCGCCTCGCGAGCGTTCTCGGTCGCGGTGTCGAATGATCGGGCGCCGGCCGCTTCGAGATGAAACCGTGCGGTGAAGATATCGATGAGGTCTTCACGGCTGATGCGGGTAACAGCATGTGGCAACCCTCGGCCCTGCTTTTGGACCAGGCCGTCGTTCTGCAGCCGCAGCAGCACTTCGCGGACGGTAGGTCGGGCGATTCCTAGCGAATCGCTGATCTGCCCCTCGGGCAATGGGGTGCCCGGGGGCAGCGACCCATCAATGATCTGACTACGCAGTTGTTCGACGGCCTGGTCTACGAGGCTCGTCCGCTCTAATTTCGTTGCCGGTTGCATCAATGACCGATCCTAGAATCCTGCCGTCTGTATGTGTTCATTGCCCTGCCTTCGGTGTCGAGAAATACGTGCGGGGCGTAGGTGGACGGGGTCTGCCCGAGCAACTAGTCACTGAGTTCTCGCTGGTTTGTTCTGACCGCGCGTTCAACGATGAGAATCCTGACTTCGTGGATGCGGCTGGCGTCACGTTACCGCGGCCCGGTAGGCGAGTGCTGCAGTGCTAGTGAGGTCACCGGACTCCGCAGCGGACTGACAGTCATGCCTTACCTCGATTGATTGGCTGCTCGGATGAGCATCGGCTACGGAGAACGCGAGTTCGCGAATCGCCCATGCGTCGACGTTGGTCGGGCGGGTGTTTTCCTCCAGCCTTCGCGGTCCGTCGCGAGGATGACAACGCAGCTCTCGCGTGCTCCTACTCACAGCGACAACTATAGAACCATCCAACCTGGTTGTCTAGCTGTCTAGTTAGTCGCTAGGATGGCGGACAGTGGCGCAGGTGATCGAGTTGCTTGCGGACCGCGCAGCGACGGACTTCAGGTTTGCAATCGAAGTCGCCATTCCGCCGAAGCGGTGCAGATGAGGCCAGGCCTGACCGGGCCGACAAACACGATGAAGGGATACACGGTGAGCACTGCTACGGACCGAACTCGTATCGAGCACGATCTCCTCGGGGATCGTGAGGTACCAGACGAGGCACTGTATGGGGTGCACACGCTGCGGGCGCTGGAAAACTTCACGATCAGCGGCACCCCGATCAGCCGATACACCGAGCTCGTGTCAGCGCTCGCCTATGTCAAGCAAGCAGCCGCGGTGGCCAACCACGAACTGGGCCTCCTCGATAACCAATGCTGCGTCGCCATCGTGCAGGCGTGCGAAGAGATCCAGCACGGCCGCCATCACGAGCAGTTCGTCGTCGACGCCATCCAGGGGGGCGCCGGTACATCGACGAACATGAACGCCAACGAAGTGATCGCCAACCGGGCACTGGAGATCCTGGGGCACCGACGCGGCCAGTACGAATACCTGCATCCGCTCGAACACGTCAATCTGTCGCAGAGCACCAATGACGTGTATCCATCGGCACTGAAAGTTGCACTGCACTTCGCCGTAGCCCGACTCCGCAGAGGTATGGATGCGCTGTCCGTCGAATTCAGCTCCAAAGCAGCCGAATTCGCCGACGTCCTGAAGATGGGCCGGACACAGCTGCAAGACGCCGTCCCGATGACACTGGGACAAGAGTTCGGCACCTTCGCTGTGATGATCAACGAAGACAGCGCCCGGCTAAGTGAAGCGCTGGTCCTCATCTCCGAAATCAACCTAGGGGGCACAGCGATCGGCACGGGACTTAACGCCCATCCCGACTACGCCGCTAAGGTGTGCGCCGAGCTGCGGCGGATAACGGGGCTCGAGTTGTCGACCGCGACGGACCTTGTCGAAGCCACCCAGGATGTCGGCGCATTGGTGCAGTTGTCGGGTGTCCTCAAGAGGACCGCTGTGAAGCTATCGAAGATCTGCAATGATCTGCGACTCTTGTCGTCCGGTCCTCGGATCGGTTTGGGTGAGATCACTTTGCCGACAGTGCAGGCCGGTTCAAGCATCATGCCTGGGAAAGTCAATCCGGTCATCCCCGAAGTGGTGAGCCAGATCGCGTTCGAGGTGATCGGCAACGACATCACGATCACCATGGCCGCCGAAGCCGGGCAGTTGCAACTCAACGCCTTCGAGCCGATCATCGCCCATAGCCTGTTCAAATCACTTAACCATCTGACAGCGGGTTGCGACGCTCTCACAAGACTCTGCGTGCCCGGAATCGCAGCCAACGTCGAGTATTTGCGCTCCAACGTTCAGCGCTCCATCGGCCTGGTGACCGCTCTCAACCCCCACATCGGATACGAGGCTGCCACGCGTCTCGCCGCTGATGCGCTGTCGAGCGGGCAGGCGGTGGCCGACCTAGCGGTGTCACAAGGCCTGCTCAGCCCGGAAGAATTGGCAGCCATCCTCAACCCAGTGACGTTGGCCTACGCATCACGGCCCAGTGCAGCACGGGAAACCATGTCAGGGAAAGGCAGCAAGTGAACCAGTGTCAGACCGAGCGTTCCGGACGGTCATCGATGGCGCCGGTCCGTATCGAATTGCGGTAGTGGAACGTTAAATCGCACGGCATTTTGGGAACGTACCACTGGCCATCACACCACTTTGGTGCCGCGAATCCTATCCCTAGCCACCTACACATCGTCGTGTGCCTGCTCCACGACCCAGGCCGCGACTCGTGTTCGGGAGGTGAAGCCCAGTTTGGCAAGGATGTGCTCCACATGTCCTTGCGCGGTGCGCGGTGCGATCACCAGGCGGTCGGCGATGGCCTGATTGGTCAGGCCTTCGGCGATCAGGTCGGCGACCTGGCGTTCCCTCTTGGTCAGCCGCGTCGACCCGCCGGTGTCGGGTGCGGAGATGCGGGGCGGATGTTCGTGGCGTGCGTAGGCGATGGCCGCGTCGAAGCCGAGCTGTTCACCCTTGCGGTGGGCCGCTGCGAATGCTTTGTCCCCGAGCGTCTGTCGGGCCGACCGAGCGTATTCCTCTCGGTAGACAAGAAGTGTGGAGTGGATGACGGCGGCACTGCCCACCGACTTCGCCAGCCCGTCCGCAGCTCCCATCAGCACTGCGGCCCGAGCCGGGTCGTGCCGCTGGCATGAGATCCAGGCCAGCGCCTCGAGGCAGGCTGCGGCAAAGCGGGGGCTGTGCACTTGCCCGGTCAGCTCCAGCGATTGTTCGAGAAGCCGGACCGCGCGATCGGTATCGCCCTGTCGCCACACGGCAATTCCCAGGGCCCACAGCGAATGCGATCGATACACCTTCTCGCCGTGCATCTGCGTGATCGCGAGAACACGTTCGTGGCATTCGATTGCCTGGTCGGTCAGGCCGGACAGTTCATAGGCCAACCCCAACGGGTACAGAGCTGCCACTTCGAGCGTGCGATCTCCGCGTTCGCTGAACGCCGTGAGCGCGGTTTCCAGGTGAGAGCATGCGCGGGGGAGGTCACCCCTGTAGAGGGCCAGCATGCCCTCCGCGTCGGCAACGAGCGCGCGCATCATCGGATCACTGGTCTGCGCGGTGAGCGTGCGTGCCTCCTCGACGAGCGCGGTCCCGGCCTCGAGATCGCCCTGCACATTCGCCATGACGCTGTCGAAGTAGAGTGCCTTGACCCAATCGCGAGTGGGTGGGCCGCTCTGGCGGGCGAGCAGTTGGTCGAGCCAGCGCCGGCCCTCGTTGTGGAGGCCTTGGGAGCTCCAGAACCAGCGGAGTGCGGCGGCGGTGCGCAGTCCGGCGGCGGGATCGTCGTCGACGCTGAATTCGAGGGCCTCCCGCAGGTTCGGTTGTTCCCGTTTCAGGCGGGTGATCCAGTCGAGTTGGCGGGCGCTGATCCACTCGGCCTCCGCATCGAGCGCCAACGCCTCGTACCAGTCCCGATGGCGGCGGCGCACAGCCACAGCCTCACCGGTCTGCTCGAGTTTCTCGTAGCCGTATTCGCGGAGCGTCTCGAGCATCCGGAACCGCACCACCGACCCGTGCTCCTCCCGGATCAGGATCGACTTCTCCACCAACGACGTCACCGTGTCGAGTAACTCGTCCGGGTCGAGGCCCTCGCCGCAGACCAGCTCCGCGGCATCGAGTTCGAAGCTTCCCGCGAACACCGCCAGCCGACCCCACACCAGTTGCTCGCCGGCGGTGCACAATTCGAAACTCCAGTCGATGCACAACCGCAGGGTCTGTTGCCGTGTCGGCGCGCCCCGGTTGCCGCGGGTCAGCAGGGTGTAGCGGTCGGTGAGGCGCCCCAGGATCTGCTCGGGTGACATCGCCCGCAACCGGGCCGCCGCCAGTTCGATCGGCAGCGGTAACCCGTCGAGGCGGTGGCAGATTCCCGCCACCGCCGCCGCATTGTCCTCGGTGAGCGCGAACCCCGGAACGGCAGCAGCGGCGCGTTCGGCGAACAGGGTCGCCGCATCGTATTTGGGCAACCCGCGCAGGGAGGGCTTCCGTTCGGGATCGGGGACGGCCAGCGGGGGAACCCGCAGCACCGCCTCGCCGCCGATGACCAGGGGTTCGCGACTGGTAGCCAGAATCCGCAACCGCGGACACACCCGCAGCAGGAGGCCGACGAGTTCAGCGACCGCGTCCACCACGTGTTCACAGTTGTCGAGCACCAGCAGCAGTTCCCGTGCCGCCAGATGCTCCACGAGGACCTCGCGCAGCGGCCTCGCCGAATGGTCCCGCACCCCCACCCCGCCGGCGATGGCGTCGACCAGCGATGTCTCGTCGCGCAGGTCACCCAACTCGACCAGGCGCACACCGTCGGCGTAGTCGCGCTGCACAGCGGACGTGACCCGCATCGCCAGCCGGGTCTTCCCAACACCCCCGATCCCGGTCAGCGTCACTAGTCGCGACCCGGTCAGCAGGTTCTTCGCCTCGGTGAGTTCGTGTCGGCGGCCGACGAAGCTGGTCAATTCCAGGGGGAGACTTCCCGTCGCGCCCAGCGTGGAGGGGGTAGTGGACCGTCGGAGGCCACGCGACACAGGTCCCCGAGCAGTGATCTCCGCATCCACCTCTGCGGTGGGTTCTGCGCGCAGGGCCATCTCGTCGACCGGGAAGCCGTGGGCGCGTTGCAGCCCGCGCAGCTGTTTCCCGAAGTCCGCGGTAGCCGGGCGCTGATCGGGGGTCCGGGACATCGCGCGGGCGATCGCCTCGGACACGTCGTCCGGGATTCCGTGCTCGCGCAGGTCGGGTACCTCCTGTGTGGTGACCCGCAGGAACTGGGCGACGACCTGTTCACCGCTGCGGCGCTCGAATGCGGCATGACCGGTGAGGGCACTGAACAGGGTGGCGCCGAGGGCATAGACGTCGGCGGCCGGTGTCGGTGGTTCACCGCCGAGGACCTCGGGCGCGGTGTAGGCCGGGGACCCGGTGACGGCGCCGGTGGCGGTCTCGAAGCCGCCGGTGATGTGGGCGATGCCGAAGTCGGTCAATTCCGGTTCGCCGTAATCGGTGAGCAGGATGTTCGCGGGTTTGACGTCGCGATGCAGGATGCCGAGCCGGTGCGCCGTCTCCACCGCGCCCGCCATCTTCACACCGAGTCGCAGCGCCTCGTCCACCGGCAACGGACCGTGACGGCGGATCCACACGTCGAGCGAATCCTGCGGGTGATACGGCATCACGATGTAGGGACGGCCGCTGTCGGTGGCACCGACCTGCAGAATGTTGACGATGTTCGGGTGCCCGGTCAGCCGGCCCATCGCCCTCTGTTCTCGGAAGAATCGAGCGCGGTTCTCCTCGTCGAGTTCGACGGTGAGCACCTTCACCGCCACCGTGCGATCTAGGTCCTCCTGGGTGCAGCGGTAGACGACGCCGAAACCGCCGCGGCCGATCTCCTCGGCATCGTCGAAGCCCGTGCCTGCCAGCTCCGCGGCAGGGGAGGACGGGTACCGCTGCGTGTCGAGCGGATCACCTTCACCCATCGGACGGTCTACTCACTCCGTCGGCTCGTGGTTCCCCACACTGGTCCCGACGGCACGACCAGCGCAAATGCAACCGTGGATTTGCCTCTATGGCGTGCTCTCAAGGATATCGCTGACATCGTTTTCGACGTGTATGAGGATGTCGCGGTCAACGCGGTAGCCCTTGAGGAATCACGCGATGGCCGCCCCAGTTGGGCACGCCGACGCACGCTCACCTGGCGATCGAGACGGCGTCTGCACCGCTGGTGTACCGCACGCGTCGTCCAGCCATGGATGACCGCTTTTGGCGGACGATATGTTCGTCGTGTCTTGCGTTGTTGTGTTGTTCGGAATTGATGTTTCAGGCTTACCGTGTCCGGCATGAGAGGTGATGAGGCCCGCGTGGTCGAGGACTTCGCGGGGTGGTTGTCGTCTCAGGGATGGACTGTCCGTACCGAGGTGGATTTTGTGGACATTGTTGCCGAGAAGGACGGCCGCCGGCTCTACGTCGAGGTCAAGGCTGCGTCCAAGGCGCCGGGGTTAGACGTCGATACCGCGATCGGGCAGCTCGTGCGGCGGATGCCGAGCGAACCGGATCAGTCGGTGTCGTTTGCATTGGTCGTTCGGGACCACCCTCTTTCGGTGGAGGCTGCGGTGCGGGCACCTCAGCGGATTCTGGGTCTGTAGGGGATGGCGCCGTATGCGGTCGATGAGGACGGCGGCGTGCGGCAGCTCTTCTGCCGCGCATGAGACTGTCCTCGCTACGAGCCGGGGCGACGGCCAGCGGGGTGGCCGGTGGCATCGTCATGCCCCGTGATGGTGGGGTTGTGCGGGTGGTGGGGCGGTAGCCCCGCCCGCCCCACCACCTCCATTACGGGCCGCCGGGGCCCGTGAGACGAAGGCATCGCGCGGGTCGAGTGTGTGCGATGAGGTGATACATGGCGGTGGCGGTCTCCGCGCAGATCAGCGCACCCGGAGGATTGCACCGTTTCTCGTGGACACGTGCGGGTCCGCGGATATTCCGACGTTTCAGGCGCAGTCGCGGCACATCCGCTGCGCGGGGTCGGCGAGGCGGCTGCGGTGATGGACGAGGAAGCAACTGGTGCACCTGGTATCTGTAGTTGGCGTCGCCGATCGTGTTGTCTGCGCTGCTAGACCGCTTGCAGTCGGGTCTGTAAGCGATCAGCAGTTCCCCGAGGGTCAGAGTTCCGCCGGGTGAGGGCCGTTTCCGCCGAGGCGGCGGCGGAGCTCGAGGTTCTCTCCGTGTACGGCCTCCAGCGCCGCCTTCAGCGTCTGCACTTCCTCGCGGTGCCGGCGTTTGAGTTCGGTGATCTGGACGGTCAGGGTGCGTACCACGCTGCTCGGGTGGTCGGGATCGGCGGGCGTCGATGGGGCCGGCGTGGCGCCGCGCTGCTGGGTCCGCAACTGCTCGACGCGGCAACGGATCTCGGGATTGCGGTAGAGGAAGTCCAGTGAGACGCCCGCGGTTTGAGCCAGGCCGCGGAAGGTGACGGGGACGTCGCGGCGAATCATTTCCCGGATGCCGTGGTCGGCGCGGGAGTGAGCGGCGGCGCTCTTGGCGGCGGCGGCGCGGCGCAGATTGTCGGGGTTGCCTCGGCTCACGGTCGCCTCTCCTGTTCGTGTTCGGCGGCCAGGGCGTCGGTGCGGGCGGCGACGCCGGCGCCGCGAACGGCCCGGCCGTCGCTGTCGGTTCGGTGGCCGGTTTGTTCGAGCGTGTCGATGATGCGGCCGAGGGCGTCGTGTTCTTGCGTGCGCCCAGCCAGCCACACGTTGTCCGGGCTCATCTCCTGCCCGGTGCGGGCCGCGAACGCCATAACTGCCAGAGGTACTCGCCGTAGAGGCGGTCGAGGTCATCGGAAACGTAGAGGCGCCGGTAGCCACTCTTGGCGCGCACACCGCGCGGATGCTCGCGGGCGACGACCTCGATGAACGGCGTATCCCCCGGACCGGTATGCCAGTCGCGGTGCTGCAGCCCCAGCGCCTCACCCAGACGCAGCCCCGTCTCGGCAAGAAGAGCCCACAACAGCCGGTTGCGCACCGAGCCCCGCCACTCCCGCGTGGTCGGATCCCACTGCGCGCACGCCGTGCAGATCCGATCGATCTGCACGGGCGTCAGCGTCGACGGCGCCGCCCGCTGCGGTTGTCTAACCCGGATCACCGCCCGGCGGCGACCCCGACGCCGGGCGATGCGCTCGAGCAAAGGTTTGTATCTGCCGTTGCGGCCGTGGACGATCCGATACAACTCGCGGCCGACATCGATGTTGCTGGTAGGAGTAGAACGCGAGCACAGCCCGCAGCCGCACCGCGATGGTCGACTCGGCAAACCGGGCCCGCCCCGGCGCGATCGACACCACGTCGGGTCCGTCCTCGGTGCGCAACCAGCACAAGAACCCGCCGAAATCCTCCAAAGTCACAGCGCGCCAGTCCCGATCGAACTCCGACAGGTACTCCCACCACAGCGCCAACGCCCGCGCGTAGGACTTCACCGTGCTAGGTGAGTTCCTCTGCACCCGAAGGTATTCCAAATACTTCTCGGCTGGCGCGACCGGAAGATAGTCCCGACCCACCACGGTCCACGTCCGCTCCCCGTCGGCCAGCACCAATCGTTGTGACCTGCAGGGCCCCGCTGTTGCGTTCGTCACAGACACTAGCGTAAGGACCGCGGATAACCCGTCCACAGACGACACGCCGACGCTCCACCGACTCATTCATGCCGCGTCGCAGACGCCCCCAGAAAGCCCCAGATAACAGGTGAATTCGTCGGCGTGCTTGGGGATGACGCGGACGGTGAGTTCTTCACCGGACAGGTCGGCGCCGGGAAGTTCGAAGGATTCGGCGGTGTCGGTGTCCTCGACGTCCACGGCGGGGGACTGGTGTCTTTCCGGCCGGTGGTCAGCTGTTCGAGGGACTACGGGTGATGCGCCGTAATTCTGATCCGGTTGCCGGCGGGGTCGGTGATCGTCGCTGTCCCGTCGATGATCATCTCCGGGATGATGTCGTGGTGCTCGAGGTCGGCGAGGACGCCGTCCATGCCGTCTACGGCGAGCGCCACCGTCGAGCTGCCGGCGCCGTACGGGTCGAGTACCAGTTGCAGCGCCGCGTCACCGGTGAGCTGCCATTCGGAGAGGTCGGGTAGGCGACGGTCGGCAGGGCGGCCGAAGAACGTCGTGTACCAGGCAACGTTGGCCTCGGCGTTGAGAGATCCATCCCTTGGACTTTGCGAGTGTCATGGCGGCCTTCTCGACGGTCGCATTCACCGATCAGGAGTTCGACGGGCCTTGGCCTCTGCGATGACGTCGAAGTCGCGGCGGCCGACGTTTCCGATGACCGCCGCCGCGAGCAGGGTCACCCGGTCCATGGCGACCTCGTCCTTGACGACGATATCGAGGTTGGGCGGCCGAAGTTTTCGGCGGCGGCCAGGCACCGGTACCCGTTGATCACCACCCACCGGGCGAGCCCGATCTTTTCCTGCCTGCCGCCGATGCCGCTGGCGACATCGACTGGATGGTCAGCGTGGACTCGCCGTTCAACCGCGTGCACCAGCACGCCACCACCCGGGCTCAGACGCGGACGACGTAGGGATGATCGGGCCGGGCCAGTCCCTGCCGAGCAGCATGGTTGATGGCCGGGGTCTGGAGGCGTGTGTCGTTCTCGACCAGCTCGACGCGCTTTCCGTCTGGGTCGCGCACGTCGCAGACCTTCTGCCAGCGTGGTGTCTCACTCCCGTCGGGAGCCTCGACGTAGATCTCCCTGAGTGACGCCATGATGTCGACTCCGAGCTTCACCAGCCGGTCGTACTCGGCTTCGAGATCGTCGACGTCGAAGGACAGGTACGCATACCCGGTGTTCTCGAGACCACCGCCTAGCGCCTCTCGCGTCGGGGTGAACTCGTGCAGCTCGATCAGGCCGGTCTCCCCGATCGGAACGAAGGCCACCCGCTGAAGGCGGCCCTGCCCGTCCGCGGACGCGTCCTCGGCGAGGATGTCGACATAGAGTCCTGGCGGTAGGCCGAACAGCGTGCGGTAGAACTCGACCGACTTGTCGAGATCACTCACAGTGATGCCGATGTGATTGAAACGAAACTGCACTGCGCCTCCTGCTCAAGGTCAATGGGGTTGTCGAAGGAGTCTGCGAGATGACCTCGCGGGCGAATTCGCTCCACGAGGCCAGGTGGCTTCATCCAGCCGTGGGCTGGGCGCGCGGAGTCACCGCGAAAAGATCGAGACGAAGCACACCGTTCTGGACGAAGGGAAGCTCGCGGAGCCGCGCCTGCGCCGCCTCGAGACTCTGCTCCACGACCACTGTGAAACCACCGCCACCGTCGCTCCTCTGGAACCCTTGGACGATGAATCCCTCCCGCTGCAGGCGGGCGATTGTCGCCGTTTCCGCGGCCTGAAGCTCGTCCTTGCGGCTTAGCTCACCCCAGGTGGAGACCACCATGAACATTGCAGCCATCGTCAGTTCCCCTCGCTCTGGCCCGGCATTCGTCTACGCCTCGTCCTTCAGCACCATGACGTCGCTGTCACGGGTTGTTCGAGGCGTGTAGTCGGTCCGGTCCTCGCCGAATCCCCTGACCGTGTCGTACTGGGTCACGGACGCCTCGACCTGCAGCAGCTCGAGGACCTCACTGCCCACGCTCTCGAACCAGTATGGGTATCCCCGAGGAATGAGGATCCCCTCCTCGGCGCTGAGCTCCGCGAGCACCTCGTCGTCGGTGGTGTAGAAGCGGGCCGCTCCGCGCAGCACAAACCAGAAGCCGTCCAGCTTTCCGTGCGAGTGGAGGTTCGTCTCGCCGCCGGACCGGACGACCTGGACCGCGGCGAAGACGATGTCGGAGCGGCACAGGACGTGAGCGGCCTTCCTCCGTCCGGTCTCCTTCTGGGTGTACTTGAACACGGTGCATTCGGTGCTGGCAGTCATTTCATCTCTCCACAGGTCTTGTTCTCGGGGGTTGCTCGGAATTTCATCGGACTCGTACCAGGGGTGGCCTTCACGACACCAAGGGCGTGATGGCGAGCGCCCGGGTCTCTCCGAACTCGTGATCGATCAGCTCCCACACCAGGCCGCCGTCCGTCGTCACCAGAACCTGTCCGTTGAGGGTGATCGCGACCATCGTGTCGGGCATGTCCGGGTGACTCGCCATGGCCCATACCTCCGAGCGAAGGACCGGGCTGACCGGCACCCAGGTGTCGCCGCCGTCGTCGCTGCGTAGGATTCCGCCGCGCACCACGTGCTCCGGAGGCCGGCGTCCCACGCCGACGAATACGACCGTAGGGTCGTCCACCTTGGTCGCGATCGACCGCGCGTAGAACATGCCCTTGTCGAAGCGGTCCTTCTCGGGGAACCGTGTTTGGTACCAGCTCTTCCCGAGGTCCTCGGTCCGGAAGTAGCCGATAGGCATGGCGACGGACAGTGCGGGATGCCCCTGCGTGGTGGTCGAGTGGGTTACGGCGTGGATGTCCGCGGGGCGGTCCTCCTTCCAGACCTCGTCGTCGCCGAGCAGGGCACGCCCACCGGTGGTCTCGAAGCGAGTCCAGGTCTCGCCGTTGTCCTTCGTGAAGTAGATGCCGTCGATCTCGATACCGGCATAGAGCTCGCCGGGTACGTCAGTGAACGTCAGGCTCAGCAGTCGGGTCTTCCCGGCGCTGCAGACCTTCGCGGCACCGATAGGCATCTCCGACCAGGTCTCCCCGCCGTCGGTGCTCCGGATCAGCCCGGCAGGCCTGGTTCCCGCGAAGATCAGCTTTGGATCATGGGGACTGATGGCAAGGGACCAGACCTGTCGGCCGTTGACGGGCACCTTGACGCGCTGGTAGGTGTCGCCGAGGTCCGTGCTGCGAGCGATCACGTCTTCATGTTCTTCGCCCTCGATCGCGGCCCACACGACGCGCGGATCGTCCGGGGCGACGACCATTGCTCGGCAGTCGAGCTCGTACGGCTGCGCGGGATCGTCGCAGGTGCTGAGGTTCCAGTTCCGGCCCGAATCGTGGCTGGCCCATAGGCCGCCCCCGGTCGAGCCAATACAGATGGTGAAGTCAGACATGTCATCTCCTGCTTCTGTGTCGAGTTCAACGCGTTCTTGCGGATGGGTGAGGAGGGTTCTGGATCGGGTCCGAGAGGTTCGGTCCGCGGCGGGCGCAACTGGACATCGGTGATGCCCTCTCGGTTGCCGGCGTTGTCGTTCTCGCCATACGGGCTCGCCTTCGGTGCTACTCGATTCCCCACAACTTTATGAAGAAGGCTTCGGTATCAGCGACATCGAGAGATCCGTCCTGGTTCACCTTCGCCGAGCTGACGTTCTCCGGAGTCAGCAGTTGTGCCGGCATCATCCACTTGTCCGCCACCTCCATGGACTCGCCCTGCGTGCCGCGTGCCAGCGCGTCGAGGCCCACATAGATCAGCAGCTGGTTGCTGTAGGCGAAGTCGGCGGCCTGAAGGCCATCCCTGAGGTATTGGATGTTCGTGCGCCCAGCCGACTGGGAGTAGAGCTTGACGTCGCTCATGCCGATCGCGCGGAGAGCATCGGGGACGCCGATCGTCATGTCCCCGAAGGCCATGAAGACATACTTCACGTTGGGATGGGCCTGGAGATAGCTGACGACCGATCCGGGAAGGTCCTTGCCGATCGAGTCGAAGCCCTTGATGTTCACGCGGTCGACCGAGCAGCCCGGACACGATTCTTCGATCCGACTGGAGTAGGCGTCCGCGACCTTGTCCAACGCCGGCTGGACGGGAATGGTGAAGACCACCGACGAGCCCTTGCCGCCGCTGTCCGCCACCATCCAGTCAGCCGCGTAGCCGGAGATGTTCTTGACCACACGGTCAGCCGACTGGATGTTGACGGACTTGCTGGTCCACTTGGGGTCATCGGTGATCGAGCTCAAGACGATCGGGGTTCCGCGAGCCGAGATCTTGTCGAACTGCGACTGCCACAGGCTGGGATCGCGACTGTTGACATAGACACCGACGATCGAAGAGTCGTCTGCAACCTCATTCATCACGTCGGCCATGTCCTCGGCGGAGGTGCCGACCTGGCGGATCCACAGATTGAATCCGAGCTCCTTGCCGAGCCTCTCCCACACGGGCTCGTTGGCGGCGGATCGAGCAGTCGTGGGAAGGATGACGGCGATCTTCTTCCCGACCGGCCTGCTCTTTAGCGGACCAGGGTTGTAGCCGATGTCCGGTGGCATGGACAGCGCCGCGACGGCGTGTTCGGCCTCGTCGACGTTTATCTGCGAAGTGGCATCGTTCATCTGCGGAGTGGGATCGCTGCGCGAGCTGTCACCTTTGCCGCCGCAGGCGGCCGTGCCGACCAGGAGGAGTGCGGTGGCTGCAAGCAGCGACCGTCGGAATCGAGTATTCACTGAGGGCTCCTTTGAGGCTGCTCTGAGCATCGCCCGGTGTGGTTTCGGTCACATTAACGACGGCTGCACTATGATGTCAAGCATTTACTAACCACTGCCTTCCAGGCTTGAACTTGCGTCTCGATGCCTGAGATATGAAGTGCCGGTGCCGATCCCCTGATCCGCCCGCCCAGCGATTGGACATAACCACTCACTCGGTGCGGAAGGCTCCAGGGCTTTGTCAGTATCGACAACCATCCACGACAGTGAATAGGTCCTAGCGGCGAGGAGATCGGCCCCGCACCTCCTGCGGTCGTCCCTGGGGCTACTTCACTCGCCTCGGCGCTATCGAATACCACGACAACCAAGCCATTTGCAGTACACAGAATCACGCCAGATCCACAGGAATTGGGGAACTCAGGGGTGTCGACGAGCAGGCAGCACCTCGCGCGGCAGATCGACGCGCTCACGAAGGCGGGGATCGACCAGGCGAACATCTACGTGGACAAGAAGTTGCGGCACTGGACTTGCCGGGGCACCCGATGCGGGAGTGGCCCGCCGGCCGGCAGGTGTTCGACCTGCCCCCGACCACCATCCGTGTCACCGAGTACCAACTGGTGGCCCGGCACCGTGCGTGCGGCACCGATAACAGCGCCGATGCCCCGACCTGGGTGAACGCCCCCAGTCCAGTACAGTCCGCGAATCCTCGCGGTTATCGTGTATCTCTACATGTGCCAGTACCCCTCGAAACAGCGCACTGCGCAGGCACTGAGCGAACTGTTCTCCACACTGACGCCGCTCGCTGAAACTGGATCCAACGCAGTCGTCATGATTCCTATGGGGCGCTTGACTATCCGTCGTGTAGGACACGTTTGCGGAGCAGGTCGAGGTTGGCGCGTCCATACATCTGCAGCTCGAGCATTAAAGTTACGTGGAATCTGGCCCTGCGGGTGATCATGCCTCCTCGGTGTTGACCACGGAACTGAGGAGATGGCTTGAGCGGCATGCTGGTGGTGAAAGAGAAGTGGCCGGTGCTGGGCAGGCATGTGCAGGCGGCCGCGTGGCTGCGGGTGTGGACCGATCTCGGGCGGGCGCCTCGGACGATCGACGCCTACGCCCGGGGGCTTGCCGAGTCCCTGGAGATGTGCGAACGGGAGGGCGTCGACCCGATCACAGCGAGTCGGGCGCATGTCGGCTCACGACCCGCAGCCTAATGACCCGGATCGCCGGCACCCACTGCTACCTGGTCACCAACCACGGACTCGACACCGTGAAGTTCCTTACCTGAGTCCATGACCGGATCCTGCCCACCGGCCTGGCCGAACTCGCCACCCCGACAACCACTCCCGGTCACCTCCGATCGGCTGCCACCGCGTACCGCACCGCCGTCGACAACCTCACCGCCACAGCGCAACTCGCGACATGAAACATCAAGCAGTCGAACGTGACCCAAATACACCACAAACTTGACCTCAAGAACCGGCCACGCCGCCACTGACCTGGCCTTAGACCAGGATGTCGTCGGAGATCCCCGACGCCTCCACCATCCGGGTCAGACCCAGATTGGGGAGGCGAGCAGCACCGCGATCAGGTTGCGTTTCAACTCGGAGACGCGGGCCTGCTTTGCCGCCGGCGTGGGCGAAACAGTCCAGGTAGCCGGTGCGTTTGTTCAGCTCAATCAGCAGCGAAACGGTCGGCGCCGTCGCCAACCGGGTGTACACCAGATGGTGGATCTGGTCGACCGTCCGTCACCGCGTCGGATCGTGTCCCGCGCCTGCGACGGCGGTGATGAATGCACTCGCAGGCAGCTATATAGTGAGTACTTGACATATTTACTGATTGCGGCTAGAAATTGCTCGCGTGAGTTCGACGGCTACGCCGGTGCAGCTCAAACGACTCAACCTCGCTCGTCCTTCGCCGAGACGGATCCGGCTGCGGTGTCGCGCTGTTCGCCGAGATTCGAGACGAGCCCGCGACTGACGATCGAGCGTTGCACTGAGTACCAGATCGTCCGCGCTTCAAGCGTTTCAGCGGTGTGCATGCTTGCCGACAGGTTCCGTTTGGGACGCCGAGGAGGTCCGGCCTGTGGTGGAGAACGGGAGCAGGCTGGGTGAGTACCTGCGCGCTCGACGTGCATTGGTCAGCCCAGATGCTGCGGGAATTACCGATAGCGGACGCCGTAGGGTACCGGGTTTGCGCCGCGAAGAGTTGGCACAACTGGCGGGCATCAGCGTGGTGTACTACGTCCGGCTGGAACAGGGGCGTGACCGGCATCCGTCACCGGACGTGCTACGCGGACTCGCCCATGCACTCCAGTTGGACGACGAAGCGGCCCAGTACTTGCTCAAGCTCGGCCGATCCGACGAACCCTCGCACCGGATTCGCCTACGTGAGCTTGTGGCCCCGGGGATCGAGCAGGTAGTTCGGCGGATCTCAGCTCCTGCATACGTGCTGGGGAGAATGCGCGACGTGCTGTGCTCGAACCCCTCGGCCGAAGCACTGTCGCCGATGTTTCATCGGGGCAGCAACCAACTGCGTAGACTCTTCCTGGATCCGGACGCGCGAGAGCTGCTGGTGGACTGGAACATACTGACCGAGGATGCGGTCGCCAGCCTCCGGATCGCGACGAACAACGATCTCGAAGACCCCGCGGTCGGGGAGTTCATTGCCGACCTGGCTACCCACAGTTCACGGTTCCGACAGTTGTGGGACCGGCATGACGCGGGCCTGCGTCCGAGCGACGTCGTACGTTTCCGGCATTCGCAGATCGGTGAGGTATCGCTGCATTACAACAAGCTGGCGGTCGTGGGAGCGGATCGTCAGACGATCGTCGTGTTTCATGCCGTCCCCGGCAGCGACGCGGAGCAGGATCTGTGTCGGCTCGCGACGCGAGGGTGACAGTGCCGGTACTACTCCCGCTTCGGTTCTTCCTGTCAGGTATCGCAGGTCGCAAGATCGTCAGCACCGGCAGTGCGATTGCGGCGACCATCGCCATGAGGTACTGCCACTGGACGCGAAGGAGATGCGATGAAGACCTGCGTTGACCCGGTACGGGAGATCACAGACGAGGAGGCGGCAGCGTTTCGGCGAGACGGCTGGGTCCTCCTTCCGCGATACGTCGATACCGATGCTGTGAGGGCGATGGCGGATTTCTTGGTTGAGCACATGGGGACAGACGGTGCCCAGGTACCCGATGCGGCGGCGGCGCAGAATACTCGGTACTTCGATGCGGGTGCATGGCGAGACTGGCGGTTCCTGGCCCGCGACGGAAATGTGGAGCCCTTCCACAGGGTGTCCATGTCGAGGTCGATGGGTCGCAATGCGCAACGACTGCTGGGCCGCGAGATCGGAATCCACCTGGGTCTGGACGGAGCGTTGGTGAAACTGCCCGAGCAAGGGGAGCAGCGCAGCACGGCGACGGACTGGCATCAGGATTGGCCGAATCTCTCGCGCGATCGGATCGGATTCATCACGTTCTGGGTGGCGCTGCAGGATGTGCCACCCGAACGAGGTGCGCTTCGGTTCCTGACCGGATCGCACTTGGAAGGGCCTCTTGGGCGCTCGTTGCGATCCGACATCGATCTGGTCAGCCAGTATCCTTCTCTCACGGAGGAGTTCGACGTGAGTCCGCCGTTGCACTTTCGGGCAGGAGACGCCACCGTCCACCATGGCATGATGGTGCACAGCGCGACGCCCAATCTCACCGAGGAGCCTCGATGGGCGTGGGCGATGGGCTGTTTTCCCGGCGACGTGCGGTATACGGGAGCGCGGTTCGCCGACACCGACGACCTCGGTCTCGAGCCGGGTGCCCGACTCGGCGATCATCCACGCTTCGTGCGCATGACCGAGGACGCGTAGTCAGCCTGGAGCGGAGTTTGTAGGCATTTTCCGGGTCGATAGAGAGCATCTGCGCTGGTGGTGGCGCTGTGAGGTTTCCGCGACTCTTTTTGGAAATGTCGTGTACGGCGTGGGGGCTGTTTCGCCGGATCGCCTTACCCGGGTTCAGGTGTGCCGTGAATCGATCGTGCGCGAGTAGTGGTGTCGCTCTGGCTGGTTAGGCGGTGGTCGTTGTCGATCCAGTGGGTGAAGGTGTACCGGCTGACGCCGCGCTCATTGGTGGTCAGGATCGTCTGAAGGGGCAGATGGGACCAGGTCCGGATGCCTTGGACCGCAACTGAGCGACGGTCTGCGCCTCCACGTCTGCTGGAGTCGAGTTTGCCGGCAGTTCCAGTAACACTCGTTCGATTCCCACCGGGAACACTGTAAGGCAGCGATGTGAGCCCATACTCCTCTACCCGTCCGGTGGATGCAGGCAACAGACGGTGTGACAGCCGTGGAGGAATCCGTTGTGCGGTTCTGCAAGAAGCCCCGCCGATGTCTGCGCGCACATTTTCATGCATGCTCGAGCGTAAGAGGGCAGGCACGTACATTCGCGTCAGGACTGCTTTCGCGCACAAAGTGATTCGAGACCAGCACGTGGTGACGTCTCAACGGCGGTCGGACTCGACCCGTGCGGATTGATCGCTAGGTAATCACAAAGGTGCGTCGTGCTTTGTGCTCGAGTCCGTCGGCCAGACCTGTGGGTACGGAGGACAATTCCTGCTTCCGGTACCCCGGTGAGGAGGAACGGGCTCAGCCTGCAGGGGGAGTGCCTCGGCAAGAACTCGGCCCGTACCTATGCGCAGTAGTGCGCAGATCTCAACGTGGGCATTCGCGAGGTCGATCATCCACAGGCGATGAACATGCCGGCTCTTGGGAAATCCTGGTGGTGGGATTTCACATCAGAAGGATGCCTGGAGCCACCACTCGGTGGCACTGGTTTCGATTTCGAGAGCGTGGGCGGGCCAGTCGGGATCGGCGATCAGCGACGACATGATCACGGTGCGGGCGGCAAACGTGTACCCATCTGCGATAGACCAGCTCGTCAAAATCGGTATCCGAGCTCGGGTCGCCGGAATTCCGGTCGATCGTCGACCGCGTCGGTAACCTCGATGCGATGACTCGGCGGCATTCACGTCGAGGACGTCCCCGGCACGCAGTGGCGGCAGGGCGGGCGGGTCCTGGCCGAGGTGGGCGATCGCCGCATGACGGGTTCCGTGCGTGCGGATGGCGCGGGTGATGTATGGCCACGGACTCGGCCCGTGGAAGGTGGTCCTCACACTCGAAAACGGTAACAGGTGTGAACACCCGGTTGGGTGGGTTCCGGGATTGGCGGCCTCACGTACGAGCCACGGATGCAGGCCGCTGACTGTGAAGATGGCATGTCCCCTTCCCCTAGAACTGATTCGTAGGTCCCGCTTCTGGTACGAAGGATGGATGCCGTCACGGGCGCCCCTCGTTCGCGGTGTGGGATGGGTTCGGCGCGCCCGCACGGGTACCAAGCGTGCGCGCGGAGGTCGGTAGCGCGGTTGACGACAACGTGCGCCGTGTCAGAATACGCCGCCGTGGGTTAGGCATTCCTCCACTGGCGCGCGCCGGGGCTATTTGGACTGCGTCTACTGGGTTGGAGCGCAACGGTGGTCGATACCTTGCTGGTGCTCGAGCCGCCGGCCGGGCCGCCATGATGCCCGCCGGCCGGCGGTTCTGCACCCTTTCCGGGATGTGCACTCCGGAAAGGGAAACCTAGGGCGCACCGCGCCGTTGTCCCTGGCAGTAATTACGCGGTCGCTTCCTCGTGCACGCTGTGCGGTGGTCGTCACAAGTACGAATAATGTTGGTATGCAGAATAATTAATGACTCTTGTGCCCCACGTGAACCGTCGCGACGATTCACACTCAACCATCACCTCTGCATGGCCGCAATAATTCTCGGGAGCTTCGATACCGGGGGATCTCGCATTGTGTTCACGTCCGGATTGTTTGTGTTGCGCGGCGTAGCCTGTTGAGGCTTGTCTCAGGTGGAACGTTCTTCGAACCAGTGGCGGCGGACGGTGTGGCCTCGCTGTGAACTTTCGGATTGTCTGCGAGCGCTGGTTCCGATTGTGGCGCGTCGTCTGACCGAAGCAATCGGCGTTGCAACTTGCCGGCTTCGGTACGGGGTAGGCGCGAGCGGAACTTGAAATGTCGGGGGTGCTTGTAAGGGGCGAGTCCCTGGCGGCAGTGGGCGAGGAGTTCCCCGGCAAGTTTGTCGTCGTCGGTGACGTCGGCCGACGGTTGGACGAACGCGACTATGCTCTGTCCCCAGTCGGGGTCGGGTACCCCGATAACGGCGACGTCGTCGACCTCCGGGTGCGTCAGGAGACGCTCTTCGATTTCGCGGGGGTAGATGTTGACGCCGCCCGAGATGATGAGGTCGTCACGTCGATCCAGCAGGAAAAGGTATCCATCGCTATCCAGGTAGCCGATGTCTCCAGCGGTCGTCCATGGTCCCTGGCGGCTCGCAGCCGTCTTGTCGGGGTCGCCGTGGTATTCGAACTCGAATGATCCCCGCAGATACACCGGCCCGGGTGTATTGGGTGGTTGCGTGGCACCAGTTTCGTCGATGATCGCCACTGACACTCCGGGAGCGGGGCGACCGACGGTGCCGGGCCGGGTGAGCCATTCGTCGGGGCCCACGATGCTTACCAGACCGCCGTCCGTTGCGCCGTAGTATTCCCAGACGATCGGGCCGATCCAGGCGAGGATGTCCCGTTTGGTCTCGGCCGGGCACGGTGCACCGGCATGCACGAGGGCCTGCAGGCTTCTCGGATCGAACGTGCGTCGGGTCTCGGTTGGTAGCTGGAGTAGGCGGCGGAAGTGCGTCGGGACCATGTGACTATTGGTGACCCGGAAATGCTCGATGTCACGGAGGGTGACCTCGGGATCAAATCGCCGTCGGCACACGATTGTGTGACCGTCGTGAAGCGCTGCGGTGGAGAACATCCCGGGTGCCGAGTGGTACAGCGGTGAGCACACCAGGTGCACACCGCCGGGGCCGCCCAGCCCCCACCGAATCGAGCGGACGAGACCTTGTGCATGCCGCTCGGGGCCGATCCCGGCAACGCGTCGGCGGACACCGCGGGGTCGCCCGGTGGTCCCGGACGTGTATCCCATGACCGGGCCGTATCTTCGGTCGGTTGGAGTGTCCGTTTCGCCAGCACACAGGTCTTCGTATGGACGCCATCCCTCGACCGGGCTGCCGATCGCATACCGACTCTCGGGCAGGTCGACGTGGATCGACGTGAGTTGTTCGGCGAGATCACTGTGTGCCACCAGTGTCAAGGATCCGCTGTCTCGCAGTATGTATGCGATCTCCTCTGGCGTCAGATGCGTGTTGATTGGGACGATGTACATGCCGACCTGTCCAGTGGCGAGTTCCATCTCCCAGAACGCGGGCGAATTGTGGGTAAGCAGCGCGACAACATCCCCGGCATCGAGGCCTTCGCGACGAAGCCCGTTGGAGATGGCGTTCACTCGTGCTAGCAGGTCTCCGTACGTGCGATGTTCGGTTCCGTCGGCGTCGACGACGGCCGGTCGGTCCGGGTATCGCTGTGCGATCTCGTAGAAACTCTTTGGTGTCGTGCTCATCGCACCCTCCTCCTACCCATGCCGGATTCCACCCCTTGTGGAGTGGGCGCTCACCACGTCGTCGACCATCGTGTGTCCTCGTCGTTCGATTCGGTGAGTGCAATCCGAAAGGAGTGCACCTCAGCGATGGTGGTTGCGTCGTGCTGGACAGCTTCTGCTAACTATGTATAGTACCTACTAATATTATCCGGTCAATCGGAGGCACAATGGACTTCGACTTCACGCCCGAGCAGCTCGAACTCAAGGAGCGCGCCCACAAGGCGGGAATGGCCTGGCGCGGACGGCACACGAGTTGGGATCGCGACGATGCCAGCCCCTACCGTGAGGTCACCGAGTCGATGCGCGAGGCAGGACTGCTCGGGCTGACCATCCCCACCGAATACGGCGGCAAGGGTGGCACAGCCCTGGATTACGTCATCGTGGTCGAGGAACTGTTCCGCTCGTCGCAGAGTTGGATTCTCGGGGAACCCCCGTTCTGCACTACAGGTCCGGGACCCTCCATGGTCCTGCTCGCCGAACAGGAGGAGACCCGGCGTAAATTTCTCCCCGACATCGTCAACGGGTTGAAGGGCTGTGCGATCGCACTGACCGAACCCGATCACGGGTCTGATTTGACGGACCTCGAGACAACTGCGGTGCTCGACGGTGACGACTACATCGTCACCGGTTCGAAGCGGTTCATTACCGGGTCTCCCGAGAACGAGATCTACGCCGTATTTGCCCGTTTCGACGATATCCCCGGCGCGAAAGGCGTGGGGTGCATCCTCGTGGAGAAGGGGACCCCCGGGCTCGATCTGGAGCCCGGTGCGCAGTTCGTAGGATCGCGGGGGCTGCCTCACGGCGAGGTCCACATGCACGAATGCCGCGTGCCCAGGATCAACCTCATCCGTGGCGCAGGAGGATTCTCCGACCTGATGACCGCTTTCAACATGGAGCGGTTGCATAATTCGATCTACAGCCTCGCCTTTGCGGAGGCCGCATACGACGAGACCGTCCGATACTGCGAGGAACGTAAGTCCTTCGGACGTCCCATCATCGAGTTCCAGGCCACATACCACTCACTCGTCGACATGCACGTCGCGATCGAGGCGCACCGGCTGCTCACCTACAAGGCCGCGGTCACCGCGATCGATTCGCGATTCCCGCGACCGCTCGACTCCACGGTTTCCAAGCTGTCCGGCGCCACAATGCTCCCGAACCTGACACAGCAAGGGGTTCTCCTCCACGGCGGCGACGGTGCGACGCTGGACTTCCCGATACAACGTCTGCACCGCGACGCGATCGCTGCGATGGTCGCCGGTGGATCGCCGCCGGTGTTGCGTAACGCCATCGCCGCACAGCTATTCCCCGGCCACCGATTCCGGCAACACGCGTAGTCCGGCCCCGACTTCGTACCCGACCCGTGGCACAGACGTAATGCCCCCCGACTCACAAGGAGTGATACATGCCTCTCGATCCCGATCTCGCCGTGTCCACGCCGCAGAAGGATCATCACGACAGCTGGGACGCCGACCGGGTGTTGCTCTATCATCTCGGTCTAGGAGCCGGAGCAAATCCGGTTCATGCCGACGAACTCGGATACGTCAATGAACGGGTGCTCAAGGTGCTGCCGACGTTCAGCGTCATCCCCGGCTTCGAGGCCGTCCGACCCGCCATGCAAGGCCCAGGTCTGGACTACCACCTGTCGACCATGCTGCACGGCGAGCAGGAACTCGTGGTCCACAACCCGCTGCCTCCCGAGGCGGACATCGTGACGACCCCGGCGGTCGAGGCAGTCTATGACAAGGGAAAGGCCGCGCTGCTGGTCCTTCGTGCAGACACCCGCACGATCGACGGGACCGAGCTGTGCACAAACCGCTTCAGCCTTTTCATCCGCGGTGAGGGCGGTTTCGGTGGAGATCCGGGCCCGCAGCCAGCACCGTGGGAAGTGAACGGCGAACCCGACCTGCGTGTGGAAGTGCCGACGCTGCCCCAGCAGGCCGCGATCTACCGGCTCTCCGGCGACCGCAATCCGCTGCATATCGATCCGAAGTTCGCCGCCCGCGCCGGATTCGACCGTCCGATTCTGCACGGCCTCTGCACATACGGCATCGTCTGCAAGGCCGTCGTCGACCATCTCCTCGACGGAGACCCGACGGCGGTACGGGGGTGGTCGGGACGATTCGCCGGCTCGGTCTACCCGGGCGAGACCCTCGTGGTCTCGGCCTGGAAGTCCGGATCGGACCGGATACTCGTTCGTGTCGACGTAAAGGAACGGGACGTGACAGCCCTGAGCCACGGGGTACTCCGATTCCGTTGAACATGGACGCCGAACCGGGGGTGAGCCCACGCCTGACCATGATCCTCACACACGGCTACGGCGATTCACGGGCTGTGTGGGAGGCCCAGGTCCGTGCGTTCACACCTCGGATTGATGTCCGCACCTGGGACCTCCCCGGACACGGCGACCGCCACGGTTCGGTCGAAACCGACACCGATATCGGCAGGACGACCGCCGAACTCGAGGCTCTGGTAACTCAGGCGAGTCGGCCGGTTGTGTTAGTAGGGCACTCGGTGGGGGGCTACGTCGCGCTCCGATGCGCCTTGACAACGACCGCACCCGTCGTTGGAGTCGTGCTGATCAGTACCGGTCCCGGATTCCGTAGCCCCACCGGGATCACGCGCTGGAATCAGATGATTGATCGTATGACATCCGCGTTGTCGTTGCCTGCCGAAACGGCGCAGGTCGTCCGGATGACGGATTTCATTGTGGCCGAGCGCCTGTCCAGGTCTGACCTGCCGACACTTGTCGTACGCGGCGTAGAGGACCGACAGGTTTACCTCGACGGTGGCGCCTACATCGCGACCCGAATGACGCGGGCGCGTCTGTGCGACGTCGCAGGTGCAGGCCATGACCCACACCGCACCCACGCTTCCGAAGTAAATGCGGCGATCGCACAGTTCATGGCCGAGCTGTGGCCCGGCCCGCGGTCGTGCGGCATGCCGACCTGACGGGCGGATGACACGGCTGATGCCCGCCCCGACCTGCATAGGTGGGGACCGAATGGTTCCTGTGATGACGGGTCGGGGCGGGCGCGTGTCCGTCCAGGGCCCGATGTCACACGATGAGCGACGGCCAGGTGAAGCGGCCGGGGCGCCGGCTGCCTGAAGAATCCGGTGTCAGTGCCACGCGGGAGCGCACATACGCGCGATCGACCGGGCTGGTTCGAGACCAGTTGTCCGGGAAGAGTATCGCCACGTCCTGATCGACCGTTTGACTTCATGAGTAGGTCCGAAGTTGTACCAGTGTCTCGTTCGATCGGATCTACATCGGGCGAGCGCTGGAAATTGACGCGGGCATACGGCGGATCCGCCCCCATGCGGACACGGGGGCGGATCCGCCGTATGCGATCGTGCGATCCTCAGACGGCGCGATTGGGAAGCACGACGACTCCGGTTCCGATGGCGGACACGTTGCCGTGCTGGTTATGCGCCTGCTGCTCGATCGTGACGCATGAGCGCCCCTGCTCGTCAATGCTCTTGTCGGTTACTCGACCGGTAATGGTCACCGCGTCACCAACGATGTTGTGGTGACGGATCTGCGCCGTGTGCCGTGCGAGAAAACCGGTGTCGCCCATCCAGTTCGTGAGCTGGTGGGTCAGCCAGGAGCAACGCTCCGGGCCGTAGTCGTAGGCACCGGGTGTGCCGACATCGGCGGCGAGCTCCTCCTCCCAATGCACGCGCTCGGGGACGTCGGGGATGCCGAGCGCGTTGGGGATGCCGAGACCGGGGTGCTTCTTGATCTGCTGATACGCGATCTTGTTGGCGCGGATGTAAAGACCACCCCAACCCTGTGCGAACGCGATGAAGCCCGTCACCGTCATCGGGCCCTTGCCCATCGGGGCAAGCTCCTGCCCGACTTCCACGTCCTCGAAGTATCGCGGCTTCGCGCCCTGGATCGACTCCTGCTCGTACAGCGCGTAAATGCGGTCGAGATCGTCCTGGGTGTAACGAGTCTTCCCGAGAGCCTTCTGCTCGCTGTACTTCGAACCCCGCTCGCGCGCTGCGTCACGTTCGGTGCGGAAGCACCAGGAGTCGCCGGAGACCAGCGGCTCGCCGCCCTCGGACGTGATCTCGACGTGGTAGATCTGCTGAAAGGCCCGGCCCGCGAAGCGTGTGTCGTGCTCGACGAGGTCCTTCAGGTACGCCGACGTACGGACACGGGTGTCGCGCAGGATCGGCCGGTGCCAGGTGAGGTCCGCGCCGGCCCACATAGCGTGCACGCCGGGCAGTCCGCCGACGTACCCGGACAGGATCCGGCTCAGGGCGAACGCGAAGCTGGGCGGCGCGACGAGAGTGCCATGGTGTGTCGTGGCAGCGTAATCGGGATCCGACCACAGGGGGTTGTCATCGCCGATGCCGTGGGCGTAGTGGCGGATGTTGTCCCGGGTGGCCTCGTAGCACCACGGTTCGACGGTGTCGGTGATCGGAACCCCGATCAGGCTGCGTAGGTCGTCGAGCGCTCGGTCGGTGATTTTGGCGTACTTGTCCTCGCCACTACCGGTGACGTGGTCGACCACGGATTGCGACATCTGGAGCTCCATTCGGTGTGCTCGGTCGGGGAGTCATGCGTGTCGGCGTCGCGTCGAACGGTCGGGCCGTGTCGAGATCGCGCGCAGGGCGACCGGCGTCGGAGTGCCCATGCTGGGCCTCAACGTCCCGGATGGGAGCCGGTCTCGGATTCGAGCATGCCTCCACCTCGTAATATTGTCAAGTACTTACTATCAAAGTTGATGTGACTGAGCCCTAAATACGCGGTCTGCCTGGGATTAGCCAGCTTTATGGTGTGTCATTTACTACAATCGTGCATATTTCCGAAGCTTCAGCGGGAGGCACTGCTAGAGTTCGGGGGATGACCCGATCAATTGCGCCGGGCGATCGGCCGGAAGCGCGCAAGCGTCTCACCGCCGCTGAACGCCGGACCCAGATCATCGCCATGGCCCGCGAAGTCTTCGTCGAAGAAGGCGTCAACGGTGCACGGTCGCGCGACATCGCGGACCGCGCCGGCATCACCGAGGCGTATCTGTACCGCCACTTCCATTCGAAGGACGAGCTTTTCCAGCTCGCGATCGACGAACCTCTCGATCGAATGATCACCGTTCTCAGTAACGACACCCGCGAGCTGGCCGCCCGCAACGACGTCGATCGGGTCGAAGTGGTGCGGCGTACACACGAACTCCTCCTCGGCTGCATGGTCGAGATCGCCCCCCTCGTGGCCGCGGCGCTGCTATCGGGAGGAACCGGAAAAAACCAGTTCTACGCCGACTACCTGTTCCCCCGACTGCGCGACGTGCTCGCGCTTGTCATCCCCGACATCACCGGCTATCCAACGAAGGCAATCGAGCTCGATCTCTTCGTCGATGCAATGATCGGCATTCATCTCACCATCGCGCTTGAACACCTGCTCGAGGACAAGCCGGTGGACGTGCCTGTCGTGGCGGAACAGGTGACCACGATGTTCGCGGTCGGTGTGGGGAGACGACCGCGGTAGGCGCAGGCCGCCGCGATGCACGCGAAAAACATCGGCCCATGCTTGGATGTCGTGATCGACCCGCAGAACAGCCGTTCGTGTCATCGAAGTAATCGATATACAATCTTCCAGGCGGGAAACCAGAAGGTGGTGCAGTAGTGACGGTCAATTCACCGACCGATCAGATCCTCGTCGAGGTGACCGAACGCGTCGGCTGGGTTGTGCTGAACACTCCCGAACGACGCAACGCACTCACACCCGAGATGATGCGGGCGATCCCGCAGGTCCTCGACGACCTGATCGGCAGCGCCGGAGCCCGTGTAATTGTGTTTCGAGGCGCTGGCGGTCGTGCTTTCTGCGCGGGGGCAGACCTCAGCGCCGTCGCGGACACTCCGCAATCAGGGGACGCATCGTCGCTGGATACGCACTACGAAGCCATGCTCGCGCGAGTTCGGACGCTCCCCGTCCCGTCGATCGCCATGATCGAGGGAGCATGCCTCGGAGGCGGATTAGCATTGGCATTGGCGACTGACCTGCGGTACTCGACGCGGGACGCGCTAGTGGGGGTCCCCGCTGCGCGGCTGGGAATGGCCTATGTCGACGTCGATCCACTCGTCGCCGCCGTGGGATACCCGCGCGCGGCTGAACTGCTCTTCACGGCGCGCAAGTGGTCCGGCGAGCAGGCATATGCGGCCGGGCTGGTGAATGCAGTCGTGGCGCCCGGCGAACTGCTGACCACCGTGCAGGATGTCGCCGGTTCGATCGCCCGGAACGCGCCGCTCGCGATCGTCGCGACAAAGCGCGCCCTGGGTGAAAGTCGCAAATGCGCCGGCGACCGCGATGCGGAAGCCCTCGCAGCACTCGCTGCACAATGCCGACAGTCAGAGGATTTCGCGGAGGGCCGCCGAGCCTTCCTCGACAAGCGCAGCCCACAGTTCCAGGGACGGTGAGAAATGGCACGACAGACCGGCAGAACAGCGAAGGATTCCCACGCGGACGAGGACGCGTCTGCTGACTCGAGAACAGCGGTCGAGCGCCCCAAACAGGTGCGCCTATCGGCAGCCGAACGGCGCAAGAAGATCATCGCCGCGGCCAGCGAGGTGTTCATCGAACAGGGCTACAGCGGCGCGCGGACAAAGGAGATCGCCGAGCGTGCAGGCGTGACCGAGGCGTTCTTGTACCGTCATCTCGCCTCCAAAGAGGAAATGTACGAGGTTGCGATCGTCGAGCCGCTCCGCAGCGGTCTCGCCGCTCTTGCCTACGACATCCAGGTCTTCTACGACCGGTACGACGACCGAATCGAGTTCATGAACGCCGTGAACGAGCGGTGCCTGCGCTTCTACACGGAGTCAGCGGCGATCCAGGCTGTCGCCCTGTACTCCGAACTGGGCAGTGGTCGACGGCTCTATCAGGAATCGTTGAAGCCGATTCTGGACCGGATCGGTGTGCTCCTCGCGGATCGGATGGGGTGGGCGGACCGCGGCCTGGAACCGGACCTGGTCAGGCGGGCGATCCTCGGATCGCAATGGGCGATCGGACTAGACCTGATATTGCGCTACCGCAAGCTCGACCTGCCAGAGGCCTCCGAACGGCTGACGACGCTGTTCACCAGCGGTGTCCGAGAGAAGCAGCGGAAAAAGACCTCCAAGTAGCCGATCCGCGATGATCCCCCACGCTCGGCACGACCCGATTCGTGGGGGATCGCTACGCGCTATACGACGCCGTCGCTGCGAAGCTCAGCGATAGCCTCGGGTGTGTAACCGAGCTCGCGGAGAACCTCCCCGGTGTCCGCGCTGGGACCCGGGGCCGGACGCTTCGATACCGCAGAGGTGCGGCTCATCGTGATCGGGCTGCGAAGGACGCCGACGTCGCCACGGACCGGATGGACGATCTGTTCCACGACGCCGAGGTGGCGTACCTGTGGATCATCGAACGCCTCTTCAACGGTGTTCACCGGCCCGCACGGGACGCCGAACTCGTCAAGACGCGAAGTCAGCTCGGCACGCGTCTGCGACGAGAAGAACTTCTCCAATAATTGCTTCAGCCGCTCCCTGTTATGGAAACGGCTCGCGACGGTGGCGAAGGCCGGATCAGACAACTCCGCCGGAGTGCCGAGTGCCTCGCACAGTCGCGACCACAGGCGGTCGTTGGGTGCTGCGACGTTGAGATATCCGTCGGCGGTGCCGAACGTTCCCATCGGCGCGATCGTGGGGTGGTCGTTGCCGACCCGCTCCGGGACTTCCTGGTCGACGGTCCACCGGGCGGCCTGGAAGTCCAGCATCGACAGCAACGCCTCGATCAGGGACACCCGGACCCACTGCCCCCGTCCGCTGTCATGGCGCTCGAGCAGGGCCAAGAGCGTGCCATTGGCGAGCAGGTATCCCGCAGCCATGTCAGCGACCGCGATACCCGTCCGGGTGGGCGGGGCCTCAGCGGTCCCGGTAAGGCTCATCAACCCGGCCATCCCCTGGATGATTTGGTCGACCGCACCTTTGTCGCCGAGTGGGCCGTCCTGCCCGAATCCGGAGATACTCGCGTACACGAGACGCGGGAACCGCTGTGCGAGAGTCGGGTAGTCGATGCCGAGGCGGTTCTTGACCGGGGGCCGAAAGTTCTCGACCAGCACGTCAGCGGACTCGAGCAGTTGATCGAGGATGTGCCGTCCGCGGACATCCTTGAGGTCGACGGTCACAAGTCGCTTGTTGCCGTGCAGGTTGATGTAATCCGAGCTGTTGTGGTCGGCCGCAATTCCGCCGGTCTCTCCAGGGATCTCGATACGGATGACCTCGGCGCCCCACTCGGCGAGGAGGCGGACTGCCGCCGGGCCTGCCCGCGCCACAGTGAGGTCGACCACCCGAATCCCGTCTAGTGCTGACGTCACGATTTGTCACCTCTGCTGATAGGGGCGCGCGGTGCGCTGCCCGTCTCGAGTCCCCGCGGACCTTGACCGAGGGGCTCCTCACTCAGCAAGATGGTATATCACTTACTAACTTATGGAAAGCGAGCAAATCGTCATGACGAACCTCGTCGATGTGTCCTCCGAATTTATCGACACAGCAAGGCAATTCCTCGAATCGGCAGCCGATCAGTGGAGGGGTGACGGAGCTACCGAGGCTGACGCGTCCACGCCTGAACGCGTCGCACTGTTCCCTGATCTGACCCCCGACGAGGAAGCCGCGGAAATGTCCGCGGCACGGTCGTGGCGGCAACAGCGGTTCGACGCCGGATTCGGGTGGATCACCGGCCCGACCCAGCACGGCGGCGCCGGGATGACCTCCGCCCACGAACGCGCGTATCAGAGCCTCGAGCGCAATTACACGTTTCCTGCGCAACGCATCTACGACATCGGAATCGGTATGGTCGCCCCGACGCTGCTCGCATACGGGTCCGACACCGCCAAGTCCCGCTACCTGACTGCGCTGCACCGCGGCGATATCGTCGCGTGCCAGCTGTTCAGCGAGCCGGGGGCCGGTTCAGACCTGGCCGGAATCGCGACCCGCGCGGTCCGCGAGGGCGAGGGATGGCGCATCAACGGGCAGAAGATCTGGAGTTCGGGCGCACATCTGAGTGCTCTCGGTTTGCTGGTGTGCCGCACCGGCGACCCTGACAAGAGGCACGCGAACCTCACTGCGTTTGCGTTGCCGATTGACAGCGAGGGAGTCGCGGTAAAACCGATCCGACAGATGACGGGCGGATCATCGTTTAACGAGGTGTTTCTTACCGATGTGTGGATCCCGGACGAGCTGCGCTTGGGTGAGGTCGACCGGGGATGGGAGGTCGTGATCGCTACCTTGATGAACGAACGCGCCGCGGTGGGTGGTCCGGCCGCCGGCGGCAGCGGGATCTTCAGTACCGAACGACTCGCGTCGCTTCTGCGCCGATTCGGGCGAGCTGACGATCCGGTGATGCGGCAGGAGTTCATGCGCCTGCATAGCGAACTTGCGGTGGCGAAGTGGACCCGGTTGCGGAGTCAGGCACGGTTGCGGGCGGGGCAGCGTCCGGGTCCCGAGATGTCCATCGGCAAGCTCGCATTGACGAACAACCTGGCATCTCTGAGCCGGTTGGTATCGCATGCCTTGGGGCCCCGAATCGTCGCGAACACCGGGGAGCCCGCAACCTACATGTGGTCAGAACTCGTCCTGGGACAACCCGGTCTGCGCATCGGCGGTGGGACGGACGAGGTCCAGCGGAACATTCTCGCCGAGCGCGTTCTCGGGCTGCCCCGCTGACGCGTCCAGTGCAGCACTCTTGAAAAGTAAATACCCACTATACTAATATCGAGCACTATGACGGACATCATCGAATCCGGCGATTCATGGGGTAGCGACGTAGCGGAGATCGAGGTCCTCGGCCACCCGTGCCTCAGCTTCGTCAAGCGCCGGCATCACATCGCGGACCTACTCGCCGACGGGCGACGCTTCACCGATCGAAATTACCTTGTACAGGGATCACGACGCATGTCGTTCGCGGAACACGAAGTCGCCGTCGACCGGATCACCGCGCTACTCGATGAACGCGGCGTGCGCCCCGGGGATCGCGTCATGCTGTTCGGGGCGAACTCAATCGAGTGGGTCGTCGCGTTCTGGGCGGCGATCAGATCGGGTGCTGTGGTCGTGCTGGCGAACGCCTGGTGGAGCCGGACCGAAGTAGACCACGCGCTACGCACAGTGACGCCCCGCTACGTCGTCGCCGACGACGTGCGGGCGCCCCTCCTGCCGGACACCCAAGAGCGGATCGATTTCGCCGACATCACAAGCACACTCGAAGGCGACGCCGCCCCCGCGATCACCCGTCCTACCGCAACCGAGGACGACGCCGCGATCGTCCTGTTCACCTCCGGAACAACAGGCCTGCCCAAGGGGGCAGTCCTCTCACACCGAGGCGTCCTGGCGACCCTGCAGAGCCTCGCGCTGCTGACCCGCCGCCTCCCAGGGGCCAGCAGCAAGTTGCCCGCACCGAGCACTGCGCTGCTGAGTATCCCTCTCTTCCACGTCGGTGGACTGCAGCAGATCATCACCCCGATGCTCGCGGGCGGATCCCTCGTCTTCACAGAGGGACGGTTCGATCCGCAGAAGGTTCTACGATTGCTCGACGAGGAACAGGTATCAGTGTGGTCGACGGTTCCAACGCTGGTCAGCCGCGTCATGGACCACATGGAGGCAGTGGGGCACGAAGGTGCCTCATCAGTGCGAACGGTCGGTCTGGGCGGTTCCCCGGTCGGGGCCCAGCTGCGGAACAAGGTTCCGCGATGGTTTCCCAACGCCTCCCGGGGCGTTGCGGTCACCTACGGGCTCAGCGAGGGCGGTGGTGTCCTGGCCACCGGGATCGGCGCCGACCTCGTCAACAGGCCCGGTTCTGTGGGACGCCCACTACCCGTCGTCACCATCCGGATCGAAAACCCGGACGAGAACGGCGAAGGCGAGATCCTCGTCCGCAGCCCATCGGTAATGTTGCAGTACTGGACCGCGGAGGAGCGCTCACTCGAGCCCGTCGACGATCCGATCACACCGGACCGGTGGCTACGGACCGGCGACATCGGCCGGCTCGACAACGATGGGTTCCTCTATGTCACCGACCGCCGCAAAGACATCGTGATCCGCGGTGGTGAAAACATAGCCACACCCCACGTGGAGAACCGTTTGCTCGAGCACCCCGGCGTCCGGGAGGTGGCCGTGGTCGGGCTACCCCACCCGAACCTCGGAGAAGAGGTCGGTGCGATCGTCGTTCTCCGTGACGACTCGACCGTAACCGAGGAGGAACTGGCCGCGTTCGCACGCGAGCAACTCGCGTATTTCGAGGTACCTACCCGGTGGCGAATCAGTCTGAAACCACTACCTCAGAACGCCACCGGAAAGGTCGTCAAACGCACCGTGCGCGACGAGTGGATCGCCGAGATGTCCTCGGTCAGTACCCCTTCGTCGCACTGATCACCCGTCTGGCGCGAAACGAGCGAGGCTGACCACGTGCGGACGAAATCCACCGTGCGCGCGCAATTCACACGGCACATCTATTCCTGAGCAAGGTACGAAACCATGAACTGTCACGAGTATCGCCGACGGCGTCAGAGGCGCCGTGCCGCTTCGATCGACGTCGACCGCAAACACAGAAGTCCTGAGGCAGAGCTCCTCATCGCGTTCGCCAGCAAGTGGGCACCATACGGTGGCGCAACCGAGGCGGAAATATTCGTCCACTTCGGAATGACATCGCACCGGTTCATCGACCGTTTGTGGCAGGTAGTTCCTGAATCCGACTGTACTCGAGAAGAACTACGCAGCTTGGCAAGCGCATATCCGCACTACGGCCGAACGAGCGGCGCTCAGCCCGTTCCTTAGGACCCTCAATGTTCGATTTGGATCGACCAGGGCACCGAGCGGTCCGACAGATCCCACGAACAACCGCAAAATAGAGTAGGCAACGAGGCCGAATTCAAATGTGGCACAGCGATCGCGACAACGACATTCTCGACTTTGCGCTTCTCTGGGAACCGCTCGGAGGGCCCACTCCGGAAAACGTTGCAGCCGCCTTCGCGATCGATATCAGCGAGTACAACCGTCGGCTCCGAGCAGCTGCGAGGCTCCAGTTGGCTCGACTTCAACAAGGTGTCACCTCCTCCGAGCACATCTATGGGCTCTCCGTGATGGCCGCGCTCGATCGAGGCCTACCGCTAGAGCACACCGAGTGGCCGGATTCTTCTAGTGGCATGACGTTGAAGATGTTGGACGACATACCTTCCTGATCGCGGAGGCGACCTTCTGGGTCGCGCGAAGTAGTGCGCCACTGGTCGTTCCTTGACGAACGCGCTCATCCCGTCGGGTCCCTCCGCGGGGCGGACCCGACGGTGCCGCGTGGGATGGCTTTGCGCTTGCTGACGCCGAGCCGCAGCTCCGACGAGGTTCACCACCAACGGCGGCTCCGGGTTGAATGAGAGTGATACGGGCTTGGTGGCGGCTGCACCCGTACGCGCGAAACCCTCGGTAGGGTGCCGCGGTTGATCCGGAGGGGGAGCGCCAGCAGACGCGAACGCCTTTGACGCAAACTGTGCTTCATTTCAGTGGTGTGACAGACGTGGCGGTGATGATCTGGTCGCGATCCGCGGATGCCGGACTTGTCGCCGGCATATCCCACGAAAACACGGCCAGCTCATGCCGTGCTCGCCACCAAATTGGCATCTGGAGTGAAACACCTAGTTGCCGAACGATTCCCGCGTGCGACAACAGCAGACCTCAACGGAATGTCCGGGCATGAACGCAAGCATCAAAATCGGATCCGATCGACCGCGAGCGCACCCACCGGACAACTCCCCGCAGTGGATATCAGGAAGGTTCAACTGCTCGCAGCGCGGTCAACTCCGCCAGCATCAAACGAAGACATCATTCACCCGCCCGTCCTGAAAGCTGACACCGTGCTTTTCGATTGTGCTTGCGAACATGAAAGCGTCAGCAGCCCTTGATGATATAGACCACAAACGTCTAACATGTGTGATCGGCACCATATTTCGAGTCGAACAGACCCCCACACAATTCTGCTTGGCAAAAGGAGACTTCATGCCACTCGAATCACACATGCACCTGGTCTCAGTCGATGACCATCTCATCGAGCACCCCAATGTCTGGCGAGACCGCCTGCCGCAGAAATACCGTGACATTGGACCGATGATCGTGGAGACGACCGGCGACGAGATCGACTCCTACGGATTCGGGCAGAAGGTCTCGAAGGGCCGTCAGGTGTGGCAGCTCGACGGACAGATCTATCCCGAGCTCGGACTCAACGCCGTGGCCGGAAAGCCGCGCGATCAACTCGGCACCGACCCGGTCCGGTTCGACGAGATGCTGCCAGGCTGCTACGACCCGGCGGCGAGGGTCAACGATATGGATGTCGACGGTGTGCAGGCGGCTCTGCTGTTCCCATCGTTTCCGCGTTTTGCGGGCACCCTCTTCAGCACCCTCGCCGATCGCGAACTCGCCCGACTCTGCATCAGGGCCTGGAACGACTTCGTGATCGAGGAGTGGTTCACCCCCTATCCGGACCGATTCATCCCGATGGCGATTCTGCCATTCTGGGACCTCGATGAGTCGATCGCTGAACTCGATCGAATCGCCGACCACGACATCCGCTCGATCTCGCTTCCGGAGAATCCAGCCAAGCTGGGCTATCCCTCGTTCCACTCCACGCACTGGAACCCGCTCTTTGCGGTCCTGGAGGAACGCGGCATCGTGATCAATCTTCACTTCGGGACATCGGGTCAGGTGCAGCGAACGTCCGACGACGCACCCATGGCCGTCATGATGAATCTGATGGGGACTAATTCGATGGCCGCGACTTCGGATCTGCTCTTCTCTCCGGTGTTTCACACGTTTCCGAATCTAAAGGTCGCTCTCTCGGAAGGGGGGACAGGCTGGATCCCGTGGCTACTGGAGCGCGCGGACCTGATCTGGGAGCGGCATCGGTTCTATCAGAACATCAACCAGAGTGTGCGTCCCTCCGAACTGTTCCGGCGGAACATCTGGGGCTGCTTCATCGTCGACCAGTACGGCATCGACAACCGCCACGCGATCGGCGTCGATCGCCTGATGTGGGAGTGCGACTATCCGCACTCGGACTCGTTCTGGCCGAACAGCCGCAAGATCGTCGAGGAGATGTGCCACGCCGTGCCATCCGACGAAGTGCACCAGATCGTCGAGACCAATGCCCGCGAACTCTTCCGATTCCCGCGCGCATGAGTGAGGAAACGGTGATCCCGGCCGAAGAGATGCTCGGTGAATCTGATTGGGACGATCAGGACCTGCTCACTTTGGATGAGGCAGCGACCCGCCTCGACGCCGAGATAGCCGCATGTCGGCAACGACTCGATGACCTACGCAACACGTCCCACCCACCTGCCGACGACATCGGTCGCACGCAGCGGCGCCTCGACGCCCTCCTGAGCTGTCGCGACGCCGTAGCGCACGGGCCAACCGCACTGGCTAAACCCTAGCGAGAAGGACTCCAGCGTAAACGTGTGTTCGGCGCGGCCGATCGGTCTACGCGACCCCGCCGGTGAGTGCTCTACCGATTGTGTTCAAGGCTGGTCGCACAAATGGGAGGAAAGCGCGCGTCGGCCCCTCTGGAGCTGAGCATCAAGCACGGTCCAATCCGCCCGTTCTGCGACGTGCAGGTTTCGCCGACTCTCATACGTCGACGGTTGCGGCAGCGCCGAGGCAATCCGGCGCCGCCGCCACCGTCGTCGGCGAACTTCCGTCAGCCCGAGGGTCCGATCAGGTCGATGACTCAGAGCAGCGAATGGATGACCTGTGTGACTGCCCTAGAGCTCGGCCGGAGCACTTCCAGGCCGAGTGGATGCCCTGGTCAAACCGATCTCCGAAACTGAGGCCCACCAGCGACCGGCTAGAACATCACCGCCACCCGAATCCTCCGCGCCCTGGCCGAGGGGGACGGGAGCGGGAGCCTGGCAAACTCAGACTCACCGCTGGTCGTGCGCCCGACCTTGTCCGGCAGGCAGACAAAAGCAGTCGACAACTGCAGCCAATGCCTCGGCTACGGTGTGGTCTGCGAGGACCCCGGGTGAAAGCGAGCCGAGCAACCTCGATGGCGACCAACGACCGCGCTACGGTGGAGCGCAACGTGAGCCTGGGCAGGATCGACCACCAATGGGCGCAGCGCGTGACTCATCAAACGCCATCGCCTCGATCAGGCCGGGCGACGTTCGTCATGGAAGGACATCGAGATCGGCTTCACCTGGCCTGCCGCCGATCGGATCGCAATTGTCCGCTGCTCGACGGACGATTCCCACCTCGTGCTCCGCTCGGGTAGATGCCACCTCGCTGAACGTATTGTCGCTGTCGCGCCCGCATTCCCCCACGGTCTCGTGCACAGTGTGGACTCGGATTCCGTGCGGAACCAGCTGTCGGGCGAGGGCGTCGACATAACGCATGACCGCCCGTCGCGCCCATGTCCGACCCGTAGGTTCAGGTGCTGGCGTGCCCCTCGCGGTGCCCGGCGCCGCCGACGTGATGACAACGACGATCGACGAACCCGGCTTCAGGTGCGGCAGACACACCGCCACGGTATTCATCACCCCGATGAGGTCTGCGTCCACGGCGTCGACGAATCTTGCCCGGCTATCGGCGCCGGCAACTGGCAGGTTGCCGGTGACGGCGACGACGAGATCGAGGCGTCCGAGTCTTCGGACCCCATCGTCGACCGCTGCGCGCAGGCCCTGACGGTCGCGAACATCGACAAACGACGCCACAATTGTGCGCCCCCGTTCCTCCACCTGTGCGATCGTCCGCTCGAACTCGTCCACAGTTGCAAGTGGATGGTCGACGGTGTCGATCCGACCGCTCGCGTCGACAGCGACGATGTCGGCGCCGGCGGAAGCCAGTCGGACAGCGTGGCGGCGTCCTGGACCGCGGGTGGCGCCGGAAATGAAGGCGACCTTACCTTCGAGCCTCCCCATTGGGATATCTCCTGTTCTGTCGCAACGGTAGTGGCTTCGCGGCGGACCGGAGCATGGCGAGGCGACTCCGGTGCGATGATCGACTCGCCGGTGTGCCGGCCATAGTCGTCCCGCTCTGTACCCACGCCGCTGGAAAACCGAGCCTAATGACGCCGTCGCAGACAAGTCAAGTAGGCACTATACTTAGTGTGGTCCATGGAACTTGGCGACACCGCGCACGGCGCGGCGGCAATGGAGGCATTGATGGTTCACCATCCCGACGCATTCGTGACACTCACCCGCGTCACGGTTGACGACGCGAACCGCGACGCGGTGCTCGAGATACTGCGGGAGATTGTCGCGCTCGACGCGACTGAGCCCGGTACGCTGGTCCAGACCGTCCAGGTGGACGAAGAGAACGATCAACACGTGTGGCTCTACGAACTGTGGGCGAGCCCGCATGATCGGGATCTCCACCGCGACAACGGTGCCGAACTCCGGGGGCGCCTTGCGCCCTTGATCTCGGTGCCTTTCGAGGTGATCACCTGTCGACCGCTGTTCGGGCATGGTCTCGACCTGGCCCGCCTCGTCACGGGGGAGTGAGGGCTGCGCCCGATCGTGTGATGTGTCGAGTTACAGAACGTGCCTGACCTCGTGGATTTCGACGGTCATCGCGCCGGCGATATAGAAGGGCAGGTGTTCGATCTCGGCTCGCGCCGCCGCGGCGGACTCTGCCTCGACAAACGTGTACGACTGCGCGCCATCGACTCGCGAGTACACGCGTTCGATGACACCTCGGCTGTGCAGGCTCTGCACGGCGCGAGTCTCCTCTGCCTGTAGGGGAGTGCGGTCGACAGACGGCACGGGAGTCGCGATGACGACGAACTTCACGGTTCCACCTCTATTGCGGGGGCTAGTACCCGCTCAGTCTAGTACGGATAGTAGTTACTTCGATAACATCGGTTTGATGCCAATCGCTTCGACGCCCGCGGCCGTAGGCGTCGGTGAGCGACCAATCTGTGAAGAAAGAGATGCCGTGAGCACAACAACCGAAACCGCGACCCCCACCGAGACGGGGATCCTCCTCGCCAGGGACAACCGAAACGCCGAAGTCGTCACCGTGACGTTGAACAAGCCGAACCGTAAGAATGCGATGAGTTGGGCGATGTGGCAGGAGCTCCGAGCCGTCCTCGACGAGATCGCTCTCGATCCGGCGATCCGTATCGTGATCCTCACCGGTGCGGGGGGCTCGTTCTGCTCGGGTGCGGATCTCGCTGCCCCGTCGCCGCGGATGCACCCGCTGGGCCAGATGGAGGTGATCAACTCCGTTGTGCTTGCGCTGCATCGTCTGCCGAAAGTCACCATTGCGAGGGTTGACGGCGACGCGGTGGGGGCGGGTATGAACCTCGCTCTGGCGTGCGATCTCACCGTAGCGACGGAAAAGAGTCGATTCTCCGAAATCTTCGTACGCCGCGGATTGTCGATCGACTGCGGTGGATCGTGGATCCTTCCGCGGCTGATCGGATTGCACCGTGCGAAGGAGCTGTGCCTGACCGGTGACATCGTGTCGGCCGCGGAAGCCAGAGAACTGGGTCTGCTGAATCGGGTGGTACCGGACGGGGCGTTGGACGAGGCGATGGACCTACTCGTCGAGCGACTTCTGCTCGGCGCGCCGATCGCCCAGCTGGTCACCAAGCGCCTGTTGACTGCAGGCGGGTCGTCATCGCTCGACGAGAGTCTCGACCGTGAATCGATGGCGCAGATCGACAATCTCGGGTCGAGTGACTCAACTGAGGCACGGGCGGCGTTCGTCGAGAAGCGCGCCCCACGGTTCACCGGCGCCTGGCCGGGGCGATCGTAACAAGGCGACCGACGTAGGGGACGGCGGCAATTCGAAGGTTTCGGAAGCCGCCATCCCCGACGCCGGACAGGCGTCAGTTTCCGCGTGGAAGTCCCAGTACGCGTTCCGCGACGATGTTGCGCTGGACTTCAGCCGTGCCACCCCAGATCGTGCTCGAACGGCTCTGAAGCATGCTCGCCGTCCAATAGTCCGGTTCGTACCGACCGGCCGACTGCATCGGGAGGATCATCGCCTCCGCCCCCCGCACATTCGCCATCCGATCGAGGAATACGCGTGAATACTCCGACCAGAACATCTTGATGATCGATGCTCGTGCACCGGCCGTACGACCTGCGATCGCGTCGCTGAGGGACGCTAGGCCCTGATATCGCATGATTTCGACATGCGTATGAGCCCACGCAAGCTGCTGGCGTACTACCGGATCGGTGTTGGTCCCATTGGATTGTGCGAGCTCAATCGCCATCCGCAACTGGCGTGCAAAGGGAAGGTGCTGCGTTGTTGTGCTACCCGCACGCTCGCTCCCTAACGTCGTCATCGTGACGTTCCACCCGTTGTTCACGCCTCCGATGATGTTGTCGACGGGCGCACGCGCTTCATCGAGAAACGTCTCCGTGAAATCGGAGTCGCCGGTCATCTGTCGGATCGGGCGTAGCTCGATACCGTTCGCCGAGCCATCCGGGTGCCGCATCGGGATCAGTACGTAGGAGATCCCGCGATGCCGCGGAGCATCAGGGTCGGTGCGACACAGACAGAACAGCATGTTCGCGCGAGTGGCGCCGGACGTCCACACCTTCTGTCCGCTCACGACGATCTCATCACCGTCTATGCGCCCCGCCGTACGGAGTGAGGCAAGGTCTGAGCCGGCTTCCGGCTCGGAGAACCCCTGGCAATAAACGTCGGTGCCATCGAGAATCCGCGGAAGAAAGTACTTCTTCTGCTCGTCCGTACCCCAGGCCATGATCGCAGGCGCGACCAGCCATTCGCCGACGCCGCGGGTCGGTCGTGGGACATCAGCCCGTGCGAATTCCTCGTCCAATACCGACATCTCGATAGAGGAGAGGCCTCGCCCGCCATGTTCAACCGACCATGAAATGCACATCAGACCGGCCCGGTGGACAGTTTCGGCCCAGTCGGCCAATGCCGCATTCTGGGCGGTCGTGGCATGGTCGGGGTCCACGCCGATCAGTTCGGCAGGTCTGTTGGTCTCTAGCCAGTTCCGCACTTCTGCGCGAAAAATGTCGGCCTCGGGGCCGAGCTCAATTTCGAGGGTCACCGCGTCGCTCCCAAGTTTTCCGGAGTTCGATCGTCCCGTCGACGAATGAAAGTAGACACTACAGCAGTGCGCTTCTCTGTCTCAATCATCGAACGTGTCGGAATCTGCTGAGTCGCCCGATCGTGCACCCTCGAGTCGGTGTTTCCGCACGTCTGTGCACCACGTCCCGAAGTGAGAATTGCCACCGCCGAAGGTCTGGGTCCGCAGCTGCGTGAAACTTATAGTTGTGGAGTACTTACTTTACTACCTAGGATGAGGTCATGACCGTAACAACTGCCAAGATCCCCATGGTCGGCTATCTGGTGCTCGACGATGAACCGCACCTGGTCGCGCAGCGCTGCGTCGCGTGCGGCGCGTTGTTCTTCGATCGCAGGAATGGTTGTGCACGCTGCAGTGCAACCGAATTCGAGCGGCACCCGGTCGCGAACACCGGCTACATCCGCAGCTACACGATCGTGCACCGCGCGGCGCCGAAGGTGCCCGCGCCGTACGTCTCGGCGGTGGTCGAACTCGACGGCGGCGGAGTGATCAAGGCCAACCTCGTCGACGTCCAGCCGGACCCTGACGCCGTGAACATCGGCGGGCGTGTCCGGCTCACAACATTCGTGGCCGGCGTGGACGACGACGGCACGGAGGCCGTCGCATTCGGATACATCCAGGAACAGTGAGGGAGTTCGACTGATGAGTAAGCAATCCACCTGGATCGTCGGTGCAGCAATGACACGGTTCGGCCGTCTCCCGGACATGGACCTGATCGATCTCGGTGCCACCGCAGCACAGGCCGCGCTCGCGGACGCCGGCATGACGATGGGCGACGTTCAGGTCTTCGCCGTGGGTAACGCCTACGAGTCGAGCGGGATGGTCGCCCAGAGAATCCAAAAGCAGATCGGTCAAACGGGAATCGAGACGTACAACGTCTTCAACGCCTGCGCGACGGGCGCGACGGCCGTGCGAGCCGCCCACCTGGCGATCCAGGCGGGCGAGGCCGATGTCGCGCTCGTCGTCGGCGTTGAGAAGATGGGCAAGATGGGGATGCTCGGGGCGGGCGCAAAGGCTCGTTCCGACCGCAAAGTGTATACCCCGGGTGGCCGATTTGACGCGGTAATGGGAACCGAAGGGATCCTCGGGACCGGCCTCATGCCGGGGGTGTTTGCCCAGGCCGGCATGGACTATGCCCGCCAGCACGACGTCACATTCCGGCAGTTCGCCAAGGTCGCCGAGAAGAATCACTACCACTCCTCGCTCAACCCGCTCGCCCAGTACCGCGATGTCTATGACGTCGAAGCGATCATGGCCGCCGAGATGATCGCCTATCCCAACAGCGTCCTCATGTGTTGCCCCACCGGGGACGGAGCGGCCTCCCTGGTGCTCGTCTCGGACGAGAAGCGTCGGTCCCTCGACGCCGCGCAACGCGACCGAAGTGTCAAGATCAGTGCCTCGATCCTCACGACCGACCCCTACACCCCAACCGGTCACGCGATGCCCGACATCAACACACTCACCCGCCAGGCAGCCGACAAGGCCTACGAGGTGGCCGGTGTCGGACCAGCCGAGCTGGACCTGGTGGAGTTGCACGACTGCTTCGCGACCGCGGAGCTGGTGCACTACGACAACCTGCGCCTGTGCGAGCCCGGCGGCGCCGGCGAGTTCATCGACTCGGGTGCACCGCGCCGTGACGGATCGACCCCGGTCAACGTCTCCGGCGGCCTGATCTCGAAGGGCCACCCGATCGGAGCCACCGGCGTGGCCGGCCTCTACGAGGTCGCCACCCACCTGCGCGGCGAGGCAGGCGAACGTCAGATCGACGGTGCACGGGTCGGCCTCGCCCATGTCATCGGGCTGGGTTCCGCATGCGGCATCCACATCCTCGAACGCGCAGCGTAATTCAATTTTCACCCGAACCGAGAACGGAGACACAGAACATGGGACAGCTCGACGGCAAGGTAGCAATCGTCACCGGTGCTGGACGTGGCATCGGACGTGAGGAAGCCCTCGCATTGGCCGCGGCAGGCGCGAAGGTCGTCGTCAACGACATGGGCGGCGACTGGAACGGCGAAGGCAGCGACGAAAGGCCCGCTGCGACCGTGTGCGACGAGATTCGCGCGCTCGGTGGCGAGGCCACACCGAACTTCGACAACGTCGCCGATCCGGCCGGGGCCGAGCGACTGGTCAAGCAGACGCTCGAAACCTATGGCGACGTCGACATCCTCGTCAACAACGCCGGAATCCTCCGCGACAGCATGGTATTCAGCTCCGAACCAAAGCAGTGGGCGTCGGTGATCGATGTGCACATCCTCGGCCACTACCTGCCGACGCGCGCGGTAACCGCGCATTGGCGCGAGCAGTCGAAAGCGGGTACAACCAAGCACCGCGCGATCGTGAACACCACGAGCGAGTCGGGGTTGTTCGGTAACGCCGGCCAGTCGAACTACGACGCGGCAAAGTTGGGCATCGTGTCGTTCACCATCGCGGTGGCAAAGGAAACGGCCAAGTACGGGGTCACGGTCAACGCGATCGCACCGCGCGCGCGAACGAGACTGACCACCACGACCTTCGACGGATCGAACCGTGCGGGCGAATTCAAGGTCGTCGACGGTGTCTTCGACGCGATGGATCCGTCGAACATCGCACCGTTCGTCGCGTTCCTCGGTACCGATGCTGCCGCCGAAATCACTGGCCAGACCTTCATCGTGTACGGCGGGATCGTTGCACACGTCAGGTTGCCCCATGTGGCCGACCTGATCGTCAAGGACGGTCAGTGGACAATCGACGAACTGGTTGCCGAGCACGGCGGACTGTTCAAGGACGTCGGGTCCAACGTGTACGAGGGACCGCGAGGGTACGCGCGGTTGCCCAAGCAGTAGTACGCACCCGGGCCCTGCCAGCGAATTCGACGGGGCCCGGGGCAGCCGCTGGCCGCGTGACCGCTCGATCACCGTCCAGCGAATCCGGACAGGCTTTGTGAACCCCGTACGACGGGGGAGAGGTGGACCAGCCGCGGGCGGTCCCCGACATTCGACCGTAGGAAGCGGAGACAGCAATGAACTTCACCTTCGATGCCGACCAGGAGGAACTGCGCGCAACCGTCCGCAGATTCCTGCAGGCGAAGTCGCCGGAGTCGGAGGTCCGCCGGCTGATGGAGACGGTTGAGGGCTACGACCCCGCCGTATGGCGACAGGCAGCCGAACAGATGGGCTTGCAAGGGCTTGCAATCCCCGAGGAGTTCGGAGGCGGTGGATTCGGCTACCCAGAACTGGTCCTCGTGTTTGAAGAGATGGGACGGGCGCTGTACTGCGGACCATTCTTCTCAACCGTCGCGCTCGCCACGAACCTCTTGCTGGCCGTCGACGACGACAGCGCCCGCGCGGACTACCTGCCAGGCCTCGCCTCGGGAGAAACCATCGCGACAGTCGCTCTCGCCGAACATTCCGGACGCTGGGATGCCGAGGGTGTACAGCTGAGCGCCATTGAGACGGACGATTCCTGGCAACTGACGGGCGAGAAGTTGTATGTACTCGACGGGGCGGTCGCCGACTTGATCCTCGTCGCTGCACGCACGGCGGCCGGGGTATCGGTGTTCGCGGCAGCGGCGGGGGCGCCGGGGCTCGTGGTGGAACCGCTCACAACCATGGACCAGACGCGAAAGCAGGCCCGAATCACGTTTACGCAGACGCCGGCGCGGCTGATCGGTCGGGACGGAGACGGCTGGAGCGCACTCTCGCACATGCTCGATCTGGCCGCCGTGGCCCTCGCCGCAGAGCAGGTCGGCGGCGCCCAATTCGTATTGGAGATGTCCGTCGAGTACGCGAAAACGCGAGTGCAGTTCGGCAAGCCCATCGGTACATTCCAGGCGATCAAGCACAAGTGCGCCGATATGCTGCTCGAAGTCGAGTCGGCAAAATCCGCCGCGTACTACGGCGGATGGATCGCCGCCAGCGGGGAAGACGAACTGCCGGCGGTCGCGAGCCTCGCCAAGGCCTATTGCTCCGAGGCATACCTCCATGCGGCCGCCGAGAACATCCAGATCCACGGCGGTATCGGGTTCACCTGGGAGCACCCCGCGCACCTGTATTTCAAACGTGCCAAGACGAGCGAACTGCTGTTCGGTGACCCGACCTACCATCGGGAACAACTCGCCAGCCGTATCGGAATCTGATCCGCAGTTATCGGTACACGCTCGGGCGCCTGAAGTTCTCGCACGTTGAAACCGCCTCGTCGGCCATCTGACGAGGCGGTTTCAACGTGCGACCCTCTCGGTGTCCGAGCATCCTTGCGGAACTCGCGGGATGTGCCTCGAATCCGATGACCAGCGAACGTGAATGGTCCTAACCAGCGCGACCCCGCGCGCGACGAATCGTCCGGGGAGGCGTCTGCGCTGCGCGGCGACGTCCTTTGGTATCTGCCTTCTCTCGGCGACTGCACGTGACGTGAGAGCGGAGTTCTTAAGTGGGACTATCGCTCCACTCGATTCGATTGTGATCGCTCAAAACGACTGCTGAGCACCAAACTTCAATTTCGATAATGAAGGATAGTACTTACTTGACATGTGGATCTCGGGCGTCATAGTGTGTCGTACGACACACTCGGCCTGCTGGGCTCGAGAACGACTCAGAGGAGTGGCAGTGCGAACAATCGGCCGCCGGATCGGCACAGTCATCACGGGAGCAGCACTGGTGATCAGTGCGAGCGCAGCATGTTCGAGCTCCGGAAGCAGTGCAGACAGAGGGACCACACCCCAGGAAAACATCGACAATGCGAGGGCACGGGTCGCCCAACTCGAACAGCCACCAACCGTCGACTACGACCCGGGTCCGCTCCCCGGGAACCCCGCCGGCAAGCGCATCGTCGTGGTCTTGCCGACAACCGCGAAAGGCTCGGCCAACGACGCATTGTTCCGACACGCGGCGGAACAGCTCGGCATCGAAGTGGAGATCCGCAACGTCGACACGACGTCGGAGAAGATCACAGACACGTTCGATGAGATCGCCCGCGACCCCAACCTTGACGGACTCTACGTCAACAGCCGCGATCCCAGCCTGTGGCAGGCCCAGTTCGACCAGATCGCCGGCCGCGGCGTTCCGATCGTGCTCGGCGCGATCACGGACGACCCAGCGTGGACGTCACGCTCGGTCAACGTCATGTCGTCGAGCCGGGTAGTCAAACAGATCACCGAGGACGCGGCCGACTGGATGGTGGCCGACAGCAACGGAACTGGATCAAGCGTCGTATTCACAATCCCCGTGCAGCGGACGCTGTCGGCAATCGGCGATACCTACCGCGCCCGCCTGAACGACACGTGCCCCGGATGCGGAGTCGAGGTCGTCGACGTCAAAGGTTTCTCGTCGATAGGCAAAGACCTGCCAGGCACGGTGGTCAGCTACCTGCAGTCGCATCCCGACGTCAAGTACGTCTTCCTGGCGTTCGGAGACATGGTCACAGGCGTGCCCGACGCACTGCGTGCCGCGGGCCTGAGCGACGTCAAGCTGTCCACCCAAAGCGCCGGAGCCAGCAACATCCAATACCTCAATCAGGGTACCGAGGCCGCCGACCTCGCCTACACCCATCCGTACATGGCATACGTCGCGATCGACGCGCTGGCACGGGGCATGCTCGGCGGCTCCATGCAGACGGCAGACGAGTGGTTGATGCCCACCCAGTTGCTGACCCCGGCGAATGTCGGTAGCGCCAACGTAAACCAAGAAGGAACGATCGTCCTGCCAGAGCTGGACGAGCACTTCGCCCGAATCTGGGGGAAAGGCACCCCACAATGAATGAGTCGCCTGAATCCGTGCCGCTCGCTCTCGACATCCGAAACGTCTCGAAGGCGTTCGGCGGCAACACCGTTCTCGATGCGGTAAACCTCAAAGTCCGCTCCGGAGAGATCCACGCGATCGTGGGTCAGAACGGATCCGGCAAATCCACACTCGCCAAAGTATTGTCCGGATTCCATACACCCGAACCCGGGGCCACGGCGTCGGTGTTCGGACAAGAGTCGGGCTTCCCACTCAACGCCGAGGCACGCACACGGACACACTTCGTCCACCAAGACCTCGGTCTAGTGGAGTCGCTGAGCATCCTCGACAACATAGGGTTGTCACACGGCTACCGCACCAACCGTTTCGGCAAGATTGATTGGCGCCACGCCCGCGCCCGCGTCCAGTCAGTTCTCGACGGATTCGACTTGGGCCACCTCGACCTCGAAGCGCCGATCACCACGCTGACCGCCAGTGAACGGGCGATCGTCGCAATCGCACGCGGTCTGCTGGGATGGAAAACGGAGTACGGGCTCATGGTCCTCGACGAGACGACCGCGGCACTGCCTCACGACGAGGTCGAGGTCCTGGTCAAGTCGATCCGCTCGGTTGTCGCACGAGGGGCAGGTGTCCTCTACATCACCCACCGTCTCGACGAGGTCTTCGAGTTCGCCGACCGGGTGTCAGTCATACGGGACGGACGTCTGGTCGGCACTCGCGAGACGGACGTGCTCACCCGCGAGGAACTCGTCACGATGATGATCGGGGACCGACTGTCCACGCCGCGCTCCCTGGCCACGCCGCGCTCCGGCATTGCACTGCAATGCCGCGGACTACGCACTCCCGGGCTCGAAGACATCGACATCGACGTAAGATTCGGTGAAATCGTCGGTGTGGCAGGAATGTTGGGGTCTGGCCGCGAGCTCCTCGCCGACGCAGTCTTCGGCGCCAATCCACGAACAAGTGGAGTAGTAGAGATCGCCGGGCATCCGGTCACAGCGGATTCACCTCGGCGATCGATACATCAGGGCATCGCCGTCGTCCCGAGCGACCGGCTGCGCCGCGGCGTGATACCGAATCTCACTGTTCGCGAGAACATCACACTTGCCCAACTGAGACCGCTATGGCGCCACGCGACACTCAGTCGGGCGACCGAGACGAATGAAGCCCAAAAGTGGATCGACGCAGTCGGCCTGCGACCGTCCGACCCAGAGCGAGTTATCTCGACCCTCAGCGGCGGCAACCAGCAGAAAGCCCTGCTCGCACGCGCCCTACGCCTCGACCCGAAGGTGCTCGTCCTCGACGAGCCGACCCAAGGGATCGACGTGGGCGCGAAGAGCGCCATCTACGAACTGTTGCGCGAATCGGCCGCCAACGGCACAGCGGTCCTGTTGTGTACTGCAGAGCCGGAAGACTTGCCGGACGTATGCCATCGCGTTGTCGTCATGCGCCGAGGAAAGGTCGTCGACGAGCTGTCCGGCGATCGTCTTACCCAGCACGAATTGCTTGCCTCCTGCGCTTCCTGAACACATCGAGCCGGCCCGGCACTCTCCGATAGGTCATCATGAGCGAACACCTCGTCAACGACTCCACAACGACGCCCACCACTGATCCCTTGCCCGATCACGGCGTGAAAACGCCATCGCCACCGCGGAAGACACTCTCGCACGTCCTGTCCGTACTCTCGCCGAGTAAGGTCAGCGCCCTATATGTCGCAGGTTTCGCGATGATCGTGTTCGCGGTCTGGATTCCCGACCTCTTCTACACCGAGACGACCTTCAAATCGCTCCTGTACCAGCAGGCGATCACAGCACTCGTCGCGCTGGCCTTCCTCATCCCCTACACGACGCACAACTTCGACCTGACCGTCGGCGCGACCGTCGGCGTCAGCTCTCTCGTGTGCGCGTGGCTGATGACCAGCGGGAGCGTGCCCTGGCCGGCGGCGATCGTGATCGCGCTCGCCTTCTGCTCACTGATCGGTGTGCTGAACGCATTCCTGATCACCGTCATCCGCATCGAATCGGTGATCGCAACCATTGCGACGATGTCGATGATTGAGGCAGTCGGGTCAGCCGCGTTCAACGGTCAGCAGATCTTCGGATTGCCCCAGAGCTTCCTCGCCCTCTCGCAAAATGAGATCTTCGGTGTCTCGGTAGTCTTCTACTATCTGATCATCATCGCCGTCGTGCTGTGGTACGTGCTCCGTCACACCCCACTCGGCCGCTACCTCTACGCCATTGGCGGCAACACCGAGGCGGCGCGGTTGGCCGGGTTGCAGGTACGGCGCCTGATCTTCCTGACATTCGTCGCCAGCGCGTTGCTCGCAGGAATTGCAGGCGTCCTGGTGTCCTCACGAGTGGGTACCGGAGACTTCGCAATCGGCCCGCACTATCTCTTCCCGGCGGCGGCCGCGATGTTCTTCGGCTCCACCCAGGTCAAACCGGGCACTTACAACGTGTGGGGCACACTGCTCGCCGTCTACACCCTCGCGATCGTCGTCAAAGGGCTCGAACTCGGTGGCGCGCCGTTCTGGGTGACCGAGGTAGCGAACGGAGTTGCGCTCTTGATCGCGGTCGGGTTCCAATCCGTGCGCGTGGCGCGGTCGGGGATGCCCACGTCCGGAAGCTGGATGCATCGCCTCACGCAGGTAGTAGCACCGAGCCGACGTCACTGAGGACCTCGGCAGCCACACCCAACGACGCCTCATCCCTCACCGGCAGGGATGAGGCGTCGTTTCGGTTGCTCCCTGTCGCGCGGTTTCGCCGGATGCCCCAACGACTGGCGGCACCGTCCCCATACGGAGTCGGTGCCGCCAGTTCCGCTGCAATGCTCGGTCAGGACGGTTGCGTCAGGCGCCCGTACTCGCTGCTGCCGACCAATCGGCGCCGCGCCTCGGCGTACTCGTCGACTAGCCTGTCCACGACAGCGGCGGTTGGCTGAATTGAATTGACCGCGCCGATACCCTGCCCGGCACCCCAGATATCGCGCCACGGTTTCGATTCACTGACGATACTCACCTGCGACTTCTCCGCAAAGTTCATTGCGGTCGGGTCGGAGGAGGGCAGGTTGTCGGGATCGAGACCGGCGGCGACGATGCTCGGTCGCAGATAGTTCCCATGGATGCCGGTAAACAGATTCGAATACACGATGTCGGAAGCGGTGGAGTCCACGATCATCTGCTTATACGCGATATCGGCGTTGGCCTCGTCGGTCGCTATGAAGGTCGAGCCGATGTAAGCAAGGTCCGCGCCGGCGGCTTGGGCTGCGAGTATCGCGCGCCCGTGCGAGATCGCACCAGAAAGCACGAGTGGCCCGTCAAACCATTCGCGGATCTCCTGAAGCAGTGCGAACGGCGATTGCGTGCCTGCGTGTCCGCCCGCTCCTGTTGCGACGGCAATCAGGCCATCGGCATTCTTCTCGACGGCCTTATGTGCGAATGCATTGTTGATGACATCGTGCAAGACGACCCCGCCATACGAATGGATTGCATCGTTGACCTCCGGACGGGCGCCGAGTGAGGTTATGACGATCGGGACTCGGTGACGGACGATGGTGTCCAGGTCGGAGTCGAGGCGGTCGTTGCTGCGATGCACGACCAGGTTGACTGCGTAGGGCGCGGATGGGCGGTCGGGGTGAGCGGCGTCGTGTGCCGCCAGTTCGTCCCCGATTCGGGCGAGCCAGTCTGCAAGGACGGCTTGCGGGCGCGCGTTGAGTGACGGGATGGAGCCGACGACACCGGAAGTCGATTGCGCGACCACCAGTTCGGGGCCTGACACGATGAACATCGGTGAGGCGATTACGGGCAGGCGTAGGCCTCTGCTCAGGGAGACGGGCAAACTCATCGGGGGTCCTCTCGGTCGTGGCAGGGGGATTGGCGGGGTACGCCCTCCGGTTGTGCACACGCGACTGTGACGCCGTCCGACCGGACTGATCGGGCGGACGGCGTCACAAACGGATCTGCTTAGGTCGGATCCACCGTCACGGTGTCGGTGGCGGGCCATGGAAAGTCGAGCGCGATCAAGCTTGCGCCGTCCGCGCCTGCGGTGAGCGTCGCGACATCGTCATCGTCATCGTCAGAGTGGTCCTGCCAGCCGATCGACCGGGGGCCTCTGGATTGGTCGGACGTAAGGATGTCACCCGCGAGTACGCACCACGCGCGGCCAGCCGTTGCGGACGTCGGCGGGGTAGCGTACGTCGCCCCAGCACCGAGCCGCACGAGTGTTGCCGCAAGACCGTCCTGGTCGCGAGGGAAAATCTCCACCGTCTCGTAGGTACCAGTTCCGGGGAAGTCGCTCGGTTGCCAACCATCCACAGACTTCGATAGCTGGCGCCGGCCGACGTGCGGTCGCTCGGTGCGCGCGCCCGGCATGACACCGCCATAGTTGCTGGACTTCGCCCTGATCGTTGCATATAGCAACGGCGCGTCCGGTGCGGCGGAAAACGGACCGTAGGACGAGTATGCGTCTGTGTAGTGCACAAACACCGACGGAATGGGCTTGCGCTGGAACACCGCCCCTTCGGTGCCGAAGAAGACCTGGAACTGATCGATGCGATGGAAATGTGCGGCTAGTTTGACACCTGGGTCGACTGCGTTGATGTAGATCTGCGGACCGGGCCCCTCCGCCTTGCGGTCCCCGAAGAAGACGTGGCTGTCGAAACCATGGGCATCTTCCCGGACGTAGCCGGCCTGATCGAAGGCGACGAATTTGAACACCCCAACCTCCTTTGCTGGAGTTTGTACTATACATACTTAGCTGAGCGATAGTCCAGCCTTTCGGGTCGTCCGATGTGGTACCGACAAGTTCTATCGAACCAATTCGCGCCGTTCAATGGACATCTCCGATAGTGAGTGCTAAACAAATTGCGTGGAGGATGCACACCGATGGAAACCGTGACACATGCCTGGCCGGCCACTACGGCCACGGCCCGACACCTACCGCTCGACGTGTTGGCAACTGACGTGCTCAGCGAAGAATCGCTGCCGCGCGCGTGGCGCGCGCGATGGTTGGAGAATCCCGATGCGGTGGTCGCCCGAGCGGAGGACGGCTCGCAGATTCGCGCCGAGGAACTCGAGGAACGATCCGCCGCCGTCGCGGCCCGACTGGCAGCTGCCGGTCTGGTCGCAGGTGACCGGCTCATCCTCTCGTCCGGCCCTTCGATCGACATGCTCGTGGCGTACGTTGCCGCGCACCGAATGTCCTTGGTGGTTGTGCCAGTCAACACGGCGTACGGGCCGACTGAGATCCGACACGTCGTCCAAAACACGACTCCACGCGCCGCCATCGTCGACGACAAGCGACGGGGACAACTGGTATCCGAAGCGTCGACCGAGCCGATTGTCATCACCGGATGTGATGTTCGCCTGCCGGTCAGCGGTGGGGTACCCACACTCGACGCCGCTGATCGCGACACGCCGGCGTTGATCTGTCACACCTCAGGGACGACCGGCGCACCCAAGGGTGCCGTCCTGACCAGCGGAAACCTGCTAGCGTCGGCTGAGTCGGTGCGGCAGGCCTGGCGGTGGAGCCCAGAAGACCGACTCATTCTCGCGCTGCCCCTGTTCCATCTGCACGGGCTCGGGATGGGTATCAATGGCTCGTTGGTGTCAGGAGCGTCAATAGAGTTGATTCCCAGGTTCTCCCCGGGAGCTGTCGCGGACGCGGCCCAGGCGGGCGGCACGATGTTCTTTGGCGTACCCACCATGTACCACAGGCTCGCGAATGGACCCCAACTCCCCGCGCTGCGTCGATTGAGGCTGTGCGTATCTGGATCCGCTCCACTCGCTGCGCAGCTTCATGCCCAAATCGAGAGCGGCTGCGGCCAGCGCGTCCTCGAACGGTACGGAATGACGGAGACGGTCATCACGATATCGAATCCGTATGACGGCGAGCGTAAGCCGGGAACAGTCGGGATCCCACTCCCCGGTGTCGAGGTGCGCCTCGCAACCGATGGCCTGGGCGGTGCCGGTGAGATCGAGCTGCGCGGACCGAGTGTGTTCGGTGGATACCTGAACAACCCGACTGCTACGGCGGAGTCCTTTACGGACGACGGCTGGTTCCGGACCGGTGACCTGGGGGAGTTCGACGCCGACGGCTACCTCGCCATCGTGGGGCGGTCGAAGGAGCTCATCATCTCGGGAGGCTACAACGTCTATCCCCGCGAGGTCGAGGAGGTGATTGGTCGTCATCCAGCCGTGGTCGAGGCGGCAGTCGCTGGCCGCCCGTCCGAGGAGTGGGGTGAGTCGGTCGTTGCATTTGTCGTTGCTGACGGGCTGTCCTCTGACGAGGTGATCCACTGGGCGGCAGAGCGCTTAGCACCGTACAAGCGGCCAACCGAGGTTCGTTTCGTCGACTCGCTGCCACGCAACGATCTGGGCAAGATTCGCCGCGATCAACTGCTTTCCTGAAAGGCGTCAGCATGGCGGTGTCGACCTTGACGGTGTGGTATCGGCCACTTACTGTAGTAAGTACTAACCAATCTGAATTGGGGGCGATCCGGAACTCCCGCGCCGACTCCGCGGCTAGCCGCTGGGCCGGGCGCACTGTTCGCCCTGCGATGCGGACGGGAAGCCCTAAGGAGATTGTGGTGATTCGCGACTTCTCGAAGAAGATTGTGGTGGTGTGAGCGTGATCGACAAAGAATCTACCGAGAACCCGACCAATGCCAATGCGGTGGTTCCGGTGCAAGTCGTCGGTCGAGAACACGTGGCAGTGGATGTCGTCGCGCTGGAACTGTGCCCCACAGACGGTTCACAGCTACCCCCATGGTCCCCGGGCGCACACGTGGACCTCGTACTTCCCTCCGGGCTAACCCGCCAGTACTCATTGTGCGGCAATCCAAGCCGTCTTGACACGTATCACATCGCGGTACACCGGGTCGCCAACGGCCGTGGCGGATCGATGGAGGTTCACGAGCACCTACTGCCCGGCGCGCTTGTGGGGATCCGGCCGCCACGAAACCGGTTCCCCCTGGTCAACGCAGAGAAATACGTGTTCGTTGCCGGCGGAATCGGAATCACCCCAATTTCTGCAATGGTAAGAGAGATCGAAGCACGTGGTTTGCCGTGGCGTCTTGTCTACGGGGGGCGCTCCCTCGACCGAATGGCATTCACCGATGACCTCACTGCGTTGGGTAGCGACCGCGTCGAGCTCGTCCCGCAGGACGACGCAGGATTCCCAGATCTGCGAGCGGTCGTGCGAGACGCCCCAACAGGGGCAGCAGTGTACTGCTGCGGACCAGCACCAATGCTGGCGGCGATCGAGCATGAAGTGTCCGCGACCCGCGACGACATCGAGCTACGCATCGAGCGGTTCGTAGCGCCCGACGAGCCGCAGGGGGAGCGGCAAGCGTTCGAGCTGGAACTTCGTCGGTCCGGAGTAACGGTCACTGTGCCCGCAGACCGATCGATACTTGATGTCGTGATCGACGCAATCGGCGATGTTGAATTCTCCTGTGAACAAGGCATCTGCGGGGCATGTGAAACGAAGGTACTCGCGGGGCGACCCGAACATCACGACGAATTGCTGTCCCCGGAAGAACGAGCAGAGGGCGCCACCATGATGATTTGCGTGGGACGGTCGAAGACCCCACGCCTCGTACTGGATTTGTGACAACGGAATTCGCAACGTTCGGGAGTTCACAGCCCATATGCCCGATCGTCTGTCAAAAGAAGATATCACCGAAGACTGGAGTGAAAGATGGCAGTAAAAGTCAAGTTCCATCACATCGGCATCACCGTTACAAGTCTCGAGCGCACTCTCGCGTTCTTCGAGGATGCGTTCGGCGTGGTCCCCGGGATGGCTCTGCACGTGAAGTCGGGAGCAGACACGGCTCAGGCCCTCGGCCTGCCCGAACACGAGCAGCGAGTTGCGCTCCTAGCCATCGGGGATGTGATCTTCGAGCTGATCGAGTTCCACCCTGTCCGTCGTGCCGCATTCGACGGACGTCAGGACGACATCGGCTATGCGTACCCGTGCCTGTCGGTCGAAGACATCGATGCGGCATACCACGAGTGGACGGCAAAGGGATACACGATCCACGCAAAGCCTCAGGTGACCGAACACGGACCTGTTGCGGGATCGAAATTCATGATCCTCAAGGACCCCGATGGCAAGAATATCGAGATCGTCGAGACAGGAAAGTATCTGGTGGCATCGAACATCCGCGCCGGGGAGGGCACCGCATCGCTCGACGACCCAGTCGTAATCGGCAAGCACTGATCTGCCGGAGACCGCAGCCCGGCGGCCGAAATCGGTGATGAGGCCGCGTTCGGCACGAAACCCAGACGGGCACAGTCGATGATCGAGGAGGCTCTCGACTCGGGTGTGCCTTTCGGGTGGTCGAGCAACCTGCCACCGGATGGCAGCCGGATTGACTGCATCGACGCCGACTTCGACCCGTTCGTCCTTGGCGTCGAATCGGTCAACCGGTCACAGATTGTGCTGTAGATCGGGGCGTAATTCCGCGAATGCGCTGTCGAGTACGGTGAACACTAGCACCGCCCTTCGCCGTCTGACGCCGAGCTCGGTGGTGGCCGGCGATGCACAGTTTGGCGTTGACGGGAAGGGCGACAGCCGGATCGACGCGCTGCTGTGCAAGTGGCTGGCGATTCTCCGCTGGGTCATTGCACCGATGCCGATCGGGATGTCGGCTACCGCTACGACCTGTCCATCCTGCAGGCGGAGTTCTCCCTGATGCAGATGTTCGACGCCCCCGGCCTCGGGACGGGTCGATCTCTTCGTCGCCGCAGCACAATTCGAAGCCTGAAACACATCAAGCAGCCAAACACGACCCGAACACCGAAAACTTGACCCAGAATCTGGCTACGCCGATTCCCGCTATAGCTGAGTTTCTCAGCTACTTGGGGTTGCACTACGCCGTCCGACATGATGACGGCATCCTGAACAGCACCAGAAGCCCTCTAGAACAAGGCAATACACATATCGGTACGTTGCGGAGATGCACCGACTCCACGGTGGGCGTCCTGCGCGCCGCGCGGATGGTGAGAACACATCGATCGGCGAGCGCGTTAAAAGAACAGGTCGGATCCAAGTAGGGTTCAGAGTCCGGTGAATAAGATGCGTAGCCTGTCGACGTTGATTACACGCGCGCGGGTAGGGAAGACCTTCTCAACGAGAACCCGATGGACTTCGGGGTCCATGTCGGCGACGGCGTCGCTGAGGACGTACACGCCATAATCGCGGTCCGCCATGTCTGCGACTGTGCTGAGTACGACACCGCCCGTGCTGATCCCGGCAAGTACGACGGTAGTGATGCCCCGACGCGTGAGTTGGTCATCGAGGTCGGTGGTGGACAGCGCCCCGATCCGTGTTTTGCGGACGACCAGATCACCCGGCGCAGGGGTCACGCGGCTGTGGATCCCCGTAGACGGGTCGCCCTCGACCAGCAGCTTCGTCCCGGCAATGGCGGTGAATGTGATGTTCGTTGGTGGAACGGCGGTGCGGTCCCGTTCGGTCAGCGCCACCCGCACATAACCTACCGTGGCGCCTGCGGACCGCGCGCAAGTGATCGCCCGGAAAACGGAGTCGAGCAACGGCTGCGGATCGGGCAATGACTCGACGATACCGTCCTGGATGTCGAGGACAAGTAGCGCGGTAGACCGCGGATCCAGCCCTGTCTTCCTGGTCGTCATGAACCTTCCTTGGGCATTCTATGGTGCAGCCCGACCTGAGCATGGGACCGTGCTGACCTGATTTCGGCCATTGTCATGGGACCATTCGGATTGCATGTCATGGGACCACTCGGCGCGGCCCGTCGGAGTCCCTTCGGATGGGTCGTTTGATCGTCGCGTCGGTATTCCCGGCAACGGAGGGACGGGCATCGCGTTTCGAGAGGCCAATGATCGGCACGTCAAAGATGTGCTCCAGGGTCTGGATCGGATGCCCGGATCCAGCCCACCAGCGGTTGGGCACGATTGCGGCGCAGTGCTAGGCGGACCGTAAGACCGCGCCTGGCATGTCGAGGCCGCGCAGGCCGCGGGTCTGCAGCACACCGACGGGAATCGAGGCGCTGGACGATGGCTGATCGGGGCGGTGACCGCGGCGACGCGGCACGATCTGTCCGAACGGGCACGGTGCCGCTGGAGATCAACAGTTGCGATTCGAGGACCAGATCCGGACGCGGGTGGCAGGCGCCCGCGCGCATCCAACAGTGACGATCACCAACCGCCAGCCGGGTACTCCCGGCGAATCGCGCGGCAACGGACACTGCGCGTATGCGTTCAGCCGACGTCCTCCCATCAAGGACGAGAGCCCGAGCCGCCACGAGATGAAGGCGGACGGGGCCAGTATGTCCCTGGCGCTGGTGCCCAATGGCGATGTGACACCACAGTCTTATCCCGCCCGTCCATCCACCTCGGCAGCGAACATACGGTGCTCGATGCCGGTGATCGTGAATCAGCTAGTGGGAAGCCCTCGCGCGGTGCGGAGCTCGTCGATCAAGTGGTACATGTCGGACCGTTCGTCGCGATCGGCAAGCCGGTGCTCGGTGCGGTTGCGACCGCGCTCGATGTGCCCCTCAGCACGGCTCCAGTGATGGACGTAAACATCGCGCATTCCATGCTCTGACCCCAGAGCAATGATCTCGACGTGATCGGGGTCGGTCAGGTGGGCGATGTGGTCGTCCTCGGTCTCCCAAACCTCGGTGAGCACGCGTGCCTGCGGGTCACGCGGGTCATGCAGTACCTGGTACATGACATTTCCGGGTAATGCGCGCTGCTTGTCAGCCAAGGGCAGTAGCCAATTATCGAACGCCTGCCCGTCTCCTTCGACGCGAAAGCGCGACAGTGTGATGTACACGAACGTTTCTCCTTTGTTGTCCTCGACGGATTCTCGTCGAGCCTGATTGGTGGGTTCGATCGAGCGGTGTTGCAGTACGGCGCCGGCCCACAGTGACCACTCGTGCCGCTGTGGCTCGGGTGTGCTGCGGGCCGGTGTGCATTACTCCGCGTCGGCGAACAGCTCTGTCGGCCGCCACGCGCGGCCGCCGGCACGGAGGTTGACCAGCCGGCTGGTCCGGAAGTTCTGATATCCCGCTGCCCCGGTCACCGAACCGATTCCGGAATCCTTGTGTGGATCTCGCGGTGCAAGCAGATTCGTGGTGTACCCGTTGATCGTGACGCTGCCCGTGTCCAACTGTGCGGCGACTACCCGGGCCCGCTCGTCGTCGCGGGAGAACACGCTCCCGCCGAGCCCAAAGGGGGAGTCGTTCGCAATAGCGACCGCCTCGTCGACGTGATCGTATGGCAGGATCGTCACCACCGGACCGAAGATCTCCTCGCGGGCGATCGACATCGAGTTTTCTCCCACGAACAACGCCGGCGTCACATACCACCCCTGCGCCGGCTCGGTCGGCCGTTCGCCACCGAAGACCAACCGGCCGCCCTCCTCCCGGCCCGCGCGGACTCGTTGCAGAACCCTCTGATGATGTTCGCGGGTGGCCATCGGGCCCATCGTCGTCGTGTCCGCGAGCGGATCACCCACGACGACGCTGTTGGCCTTCACACGGAGCATCTCGACGACATCGTCGACCGCGTGAGCGGGAATCACGAGGCGGGACAACGCACTGCAGATCTGGCCGGAATTGAAATACACGCTTGCCGCGACGCTGTCCACCGCGAGTTGCAGATCGGCATCGTCGAGCACGACCGCCGCTGACTTGCCACCGAGTTCGAGAACCACGCGCTTGAGGTTGCGCCCACACAGCTCGGCCACGCGCCGTCCCACCCCGGTGCCACCGGTGAACACGACCAGGTCCACCCCGGGGTGTTCCACCAGGTGCTCGGCGACCGACGGATCGGCCGCGAGGACGCTGTAGACGCCTTTCGGCAGGCCTGCGAGCTCGAGGGCCCGCGCCCACTCCACCACCGCAAACGGTGCGGTCGGTGGCGGCTTACTGATCACGCTACAACCGGCCAGCAAGGCTTGCGCGGACTTCATCATCGTGGCTGTAAATGGACTGTTCCACGGAACGATGTCCACCACCACACCCGCGGGATCGCGCTGGATCTCGAAGTCCCACAACCCAGTGCCTGGCTCGACGTCGGGAACGGATCGGGCCAGCTCACCCATCCCACGGACGACGTCGAGGACGACGCCCGTCATCATCCGCGTCACCTGGACCGGTGCGCCCATCTCATGCGCGGCGATCTCGGCGATCACGCCTGCTCGTTCGGCGATGAGGCCGCAGGCACGGTTAATAATGGAAACCCGCTCGGCAACGGGAGTTGTACGCCACGTGCCCGTCTCGAATGCTCGGCGAGCCGCAGCGACAGCGGCGTCAGCGTCGGCGATCGTCGGGACGACGGCGTGCGCGTAGTCCTGTTCGGTGGCCGGCGCGACAAGAGGTGTCGTCGCCGCGGTCGACCGGGACGTCCACTCACCCCCGATGTAGAGGCCGCCGCTGTTGTGAGCAATCGCGGATGCGACCGACTCGGGTCGCTCGGCGACCGTGGAGTCCTGGACCGTCATGCGTTCATCACCTCGGATTCAGGGATCGTCGAGAACCGCTCAAAGGCGGTGTGTCGACGACCGTTCAGGCGGGGGGAGTTGTCCTGCCGTCGGACCGACGTCGGGCGCGATACCAGGCATCGGATCATGATCCGACCACTGCCACGCCGCGGATCTCGCCGAACTCACGTTCGCTTAGCTGCCACGACGAGCCGCCGTCAGTAGTGGTCGCGACCTGTCCGAACAGCGTGACCGCAGCGAGCACGTTGGAGTCGTGCGGGTGTCCGGCGATCTTCCACACCACCGAGCGCAGGACTGGGCTGACCGGCCGCCAGGTGAGGCCGCCGTCCTCGCTGCGGTGGATGCCACCCAACGACCCGTGGTCCGGTGGGCGACGGCCCACGCCCACGATCAGCACGGAAGGATCGGCGGCGTTGGCGTGCAGGCTGCGGGTATAGAAAAGTGATGACTCGTACGTGTCGTCGACCGGGTACCGCGTGCACCGCCACGTCTGATTGCCGTCGTCGGATGCAAAGAACCCGATCGGGGTGGCAACGAAAACGCTGCGCCTTCCGTCGGCGCTGCGTCCGGCAACTACATCATGTATGTCGGCGTGGCGTTCGTCCTTCCAGATCTCACCCTCACCGAGGAGCGACTTGCCTCCGGATACCTCGAATCGTCGCCAGCTCCCGCCTCCATCAGTGCTGTGGTAGAGCCCGTCAATCTCGACCGACACCCAGATCTCCCCGGGGACATCGGTGTATCGGATCGCAGTCACCCGGGTCGCACCGATGCTGCACTCGAGCGACACTCCGACGGGAAGTTCGGTCCAGGTGGCGCCGCCGTCGGTGCTGCGGAAGACTCCCCCCGGCCGTGTGCCGGCCAAGATTGTCTGTGGAGAGTGCGGGTCGATTGCCAGGCTGAGGACCTGCCTACCCGGGGCTGGAACACCTACGTACTGGTACGTTTCGCCGCGGTCGACGCTCCGGGCCAGAATGTCTTCGCCACGTTCGTTATCGATCGTCGCCCATACCGCGCCGGAATCGTCAGGGGACGCGGTTATCGCCCGGACGCACAGTTCGTAGGGATACTTCGGATTGTCGCAATGCGACAGGATCCAGCTCTTGCCACCATCGTGACTCGTCCACAGCCCGGCTCCTGTCGTGGCCAGACAGATCGAATAGTCCACCACACCCTCATTTCTCCGAGAAACACGTCTTCGGTGTTCCGACCCAGTCGGCCGAAACGACCCTTATCAGGTAAAGGTAAGTAGATACTCTATATACTCGCCGTGATGGAGGTGCAAGCCTTGCATCAACGGGTCATTCTAGTATAGTCGTTACTTACTTGGTAGGAAGTTCTTTGGTCCAAAGCGCCGAAGCGGCATTGCCTGATCGGGCGGCGATCACTACAGATCTCGGCGACCCGAGGTCGGTTCCCGCACTCGAGAGGGCCTCGGCGATCTGTCGGTGCGGGGTCCTATCGCCCCACTCGCCGTCCGAGCGGTTCGCATCTCGTCAGTCAGGTCCGAGTTCGAACGGCGTCCGGATAGCGGCGTGACGCATAGTTGGACACGGTACTCGGCAACGCGCTCGAGCCACGACAACAATGGAGTTGAATCGTGAAGTTGATAGCAGGGCAGGTTGCGGTCGTCACCGGTGGCGCAAGCGGTATCGGCTTCGCACTGTGTGAGCAATTCGCGCAGCGCGGCCTCGACGTCGTGATTAGCGACATCGATGAGGCGGCACTCGCATCCGCCGCGGAACAGCTCGTCGGGCAGCCCGGTAGGGTCCTGACAGTCCCTACCGACGTGACCGATCCGGAGGCGGTCGATCGCCTCGCCGCTAGGACGCTCGAGCACTTCGGCCGAGTGGATGTGGTCTGCAACAACGCCGGCACCGTCGGCAAGAACATGCCCCTGTGGGAATTCGAGCACGTGGAGTGGAAGTGGCTCCTCGGCGTGGACATGTGGGGCGTCATCCACGGGATCTCCTCCTTCGTGCCACATCTGGTATCCCAAGGCTCCGGTCACGTCATCAACACCGCATCAATGGCGGGAATTGCGAGTGTCCCCCTCAACGGCCCATACAACGCAGCCAAGCACGCAGTCGTGTCGATCTCCGAGACACTCGCGCTAGACCTTGCCGAGCGAGGTGTCGACGTCGGCGTCACCGTCCTGTGCCCGGGGCCGACACTGACTCGATTGATGACGGACGGTCCGCGGGACCGCCCCGCACACCTCAGGCCCAAAGCGGACCGAGGGGTTGACCCGCGCTCAAACCCCGGAACCTTCGCGGCGTCCACCGGGCAGCTCGCCCAGGCATCAGAGGTGGCTCAAGCGACTGTGGCAGCTGTAGAAGAGGGACGATTCCTGCTCGCCCCCCATCCAGGATCGCGCGACCGATTCGATCAGCGAATCGAGAGGTGGCGTGCCGATCTTACGGGTTGAGCACAGGCCCCACGATCACTGCCCTGAGGCGAACGGCCGGGGCGACACAACACAGCAAACACAGCAAAATGGATACAGCACCAGAGGGAGAGTCATGGGAAGGTTGACGGACAAGGTCGCACTCGTGAGCGGCGTCGCGCGTGGGCAGGGTCGCTCACACGCGCTCCGTCTTGTGTCGGAGGGTGTTTCGATCATCGGGTTCGACGGACTGTGCACGTACGACACCGTCCCCTACAAGCAGGCCACCCAAGAAGATCTCGATGAGACGGTCAGGTTGGTCGAGGCCGCCGGAGGCAAAATCGTCGCGGGCAGGGCCGACGTCCGCGATCGTGAGCAGATCACCGCAATTGTGGATCAGGGACTCAGCATGTTCGGCAAGATCGATATCGTGATCGCCAACGCGGGGATCGGTATCAACTCGCTGCCGTTCTGGAAGGTGTCGCAGCAAGAATGGGATGATGTTCTCGCAGTATGCCTGACCGGAGTATGGAACACGGTCTCAGCAGCGGTCCCTTCGATGATCGACGCGGGCCGTGGTGGCTCAATCGTAATGACAAGCTCGGCGGCCGCGATCAAGGCCGCCCCCCAGCTGGCTCCATACATTGCGGCGAAAACCGGAGTCATCGGAATGATGAAATCGATGGCCAATGATCTCGCGCCACACAAGATTCGAATCAACTGTGTCGCCCCAACTGCTGTCCCCACCGACTTCGTTCTGAACGATCGGCTGTATCAAATCTTCTGCCCAGATAAGGAGAACCCGACCGTCGACGACGCCGCAAACGTGATGCGCAAGATGCATCCCCTCGATGAGCCCTGGATCGAGCCGGCCGATATCTCCGCGGCAGTAGCCTATCTCGCATCCGACGAGGCACGTTATGTCACGGGCATCGTGCTGCCAGTGGACCTGGGTCTATCATTCGCTTGGTAGACCGCGAACCAATCGCAGACGCCCTGTGCCGTAATCCGATTCGATGATCGGAAGCACAGGGCGTCCGCAATTGGTCAAGCTCGTGGTGCGAGGCCGTCGTGCTCGGTACCGACGAGGAACACCCCAACTCGAGCGACCTGATCCGTGTGGTTGCGCCATCCGTGCATGGTCCCGTTCTGCACCACGCTGTCACCCTGCTTGAGGTGCAACTCGACGCCGTCGGAAAGTTCGAGCCAGACCTCGCCCTCGATCACCACGCAGCAGTCGACTGACGCGGTGGTATGCATTCCCGGCCTTTCGCCCTCCGCGAGATGCACGTTCTCAACGTTATCGGTTGCGTCGTCGGCCTTCCCATCGGGCAGAACCACCATCTGAACGAATCTGATCCCGCCCACCGGAGGGAAGGGCACGACACTGTCGTCGGCACTACCATCGTCCGGAAAGTGCGGCAACGAATCGGCACCCCAGAGTAGGTGGAAGTTGGTTCCCGCAGAAGGGACCGGAAATCGGCGCACCTGCCGATCGTCACGAACTACACTACGTCCCCGGTCGTCGTGGCCCGTCACTACAACTCGGACCCCATCTGTCATGTTCGATACCACTTTCCATCCCTTCGTCAATTGTGTTCGCTACGCAAGCTGGCCCAGTCTGTAGGAATTCGGACGTGCGAAAGGTCGAGTTCATCAATCGACGCGCAGCCGAGAAACGCCAGCGCACGCTGGATATCATCCTGAAGGATGTCGAGGACACGCCCGACGCCGGCGGCGCCACCAGCAGCGAGACCCATCACATAGGCGCGGCCGACGAGAACGGCGTCAGCACCCAACGCCACCGCCTTGACAACATCGTTTCCGGAGCGGATTCCACCGTCGATAAGTACCGGTACTTGTCCACCTACCGCTTCCACGACTTCCCGCAGCACGCTGAGAGTGGCAGGAACACCGTCGAGGGTGAGTCCGCCGTGGTTGGAGACGACGATCGCTGCGGCGCCGAGATCAACTGCTCGTCGTGCGTCGTCGGCCGTCATTATGCCCTTGACGACGATCGGCCCGCGCCACAGCTCGGACATCCAACGTAGGTCATCCCATGCAAGCGGACGTGCCTTGGGGTCGGGGGTTGCTCCGACGGCCCGATTCGCGACGCCCAAACGCATTCCATCGCGCACAAACTTTGCAGTCCAACGCGGGTGCCGGATGAGGTCGGGCGCAAATCCGACGACCGTCCGGGCGTTCAATCGAATCGGTGGAACTTTGGGTCGTAGCGCTGAATCTACAGTGACAACGAGCGCGTGGTAGCCCAATTCGTCCACCATGGCGATCTGCTTCTCGGCGCCATCTCGACCTCCGATCGCAGTTGTGACCTGGGACCATAGTGGTGTGGAACCGGAGCTCGATGCAAGCTCGTTGAAGGAGTGTCCCGAGGCCGGGCTGATAGCGCAGATTGTGCCGAACCGTCCAGCTGCGTCCACTGCTGCGGCGGCCCCCTCGGGGTGCTGCAGCCTGAGGGCGCCGACCGGCGCCAACAACACCGGTGCAGTGATCTGAACGCCGAGAATGGTCGTCGATGTCGCGCGGCTCGGCTGGACGGTCGCCGCTCGTGGGCGGAATGTCACGTCACCGTATGCCTGCCCGTTTGCGAGCATCGTTCGGCTCTCGCCAGCACCGCTATTGAGGCGGAGGTACATCGCGCGGGGAAGGACTTTGCGCGCCAGGGCCTCTGCTTCGGCGACCGAATCGAACTGCCAGCGATACGGGAGGCGATAGTCGCCCTGAGTGCGCCCTCGACGGTCAATGGACAACTCGTACCTCCCAGCATGAAACTACAATGATAGTGAGTACTATACAGTGTTACTGCCTCGATGCCTACGCAAATGGGGTGTGCGGAGCGTCGGCGACAGACTTCTTCGATCCGGTGCTGATTGGAATCTGGGGTCGCCGTGTGTGAGCAGGCGTGTGTCATCTGAACCGAGCTTCGGTGTGTGGGGTGAGCTGGGGGAAATCGCGGCGAAGCACGGATTGGTGTAGTCCGGAGTGACGTGTGTCGTTGGCGGGTTTCCGCTGTGAGGCCGAACGGTTGCCATAGGGCGAGCTAGCCGGCCACGTTGTATGTAGCCAAGGTGTCACGTAGGTACACGACCCGCTTCGGTCGGCGGTCGGTCTCCTACCTGGTGCACCGCAGTTTCCGTGTCGGCGGGAAGGTCCGGCACGAGACGATCCTGAACCTGTCCGCGCGTCCGGGCGGGGCGATAGAGACGGTGCGCGGCACCGGTCCGGCGCCGCGCCGGTGACGACCGGGGCGGTGGAGCTGACCCGGTGAGGTTGCCCCCTTGGAGTGGACACCCCTGACAATGGTTCTAGGAGAGCCAGGAGGGATGTCGAAGTGGGACGCCGTCTCCATGAGTCGGCGGACCCCCGATTCGGGAGTCCTCGCTTCGAGGAAACGACACACGGACGTTCGCAGTTCATCTTGTTCTGCATCGAAGGCCGCATTCATCAGCTGCTCTGCTTCCTTGCGGGGACTCCGATGTGGGATCGCGCGGCTGGCGCCGCGATCACGGCACAATCACCGAAACAGTTGTATAGTACTTACTTGCAATGTCAGGCAATGATCGGGCATCATCGCCGGTTCGGTGGTCGGGTTCCCTCTGCGGTCAGCAAACGCTGCGACGCGACGGAACGGGTTTGTGATCTCGGCGGTTGGTCGAGTTCGGCGTGAGGAGTTCTGATTGAACGAGAGATCGTATGTGGCCGGCGACGGCCCGCTCGCCGGCCTGCGGGTGGTGGAGTTGGCGGGCATCGGGCCGGGCCCGCACGCAGCGCTTTTGCTTGCAGACCTGGGCGCGGAGGTAGTCCGTGTTCAACGTGGCGGACGCGTCGCGTCGCACGACCAGCAGTTGCGCGGCCGGCATGCGTTGGTCCATGCCGACCTCAAGAAGGAGTCGGACGTCACCGAGGTACTCGACCTCGTCGATCGTGCCGATGTGCTGATCGAAGGGTTCCGGCCCGGCGTGACTGAACGACTCGGCCTCGGCCCCGACACGTGTCTTCGCCGCAACGCGGGCCTGATCTACGCGCGAATGACGGGGTGGGGTCAAGACGGGCCCTTGGCCGAACGCGCCGGTCACGACATCAACTACATTTCGCTCACCGGTGTCCTGCACGCCATCGGGCGACGCGGTGAACGTCCCGTTCCACCGCTGAACCTGATTGGCGATTTCGGAGGCGGCTCGATGCTGCTGATCGTCGGTGTGCTTGCCGCGCTGGTCGAGCGGCAGCGGTCCGGACTCGGTCAGGTGGTCGACGCCGCGATGGTGGACGGTGCCCTCGCGATCTCGCACATGATCTGGGGACTGCGCGCTCGTGGGCAGTGGTCGGACGAGCGCGGTGTCAACGTGCTCGACGGCGGGCATCCCTACTACGACACCTACGAGACCGCGGACGCGAAGTACGTGGCGGTGGGAGCGATCGAGCAGCCGTTCTACGCCGAGCTGCTGCGCGGGCTCGGGTTGAACCCCGAGGAGCTGCCCGCGCAGTACGAGACATCGACGCACCCCGAGTTGCAACGAATATTCGCCGATCGATTTCGGTCGAAGACACGGGACGAATGGGTCCGGGTGTTCGGCGCAACGGACGCATGCGTAACTCCGGTGCTGACTTTCGCGGAAGCGAGCGAGCATCCCCACATCAAGGCGCGCAGCTCGTTGATCGAGCTCGACCACACCACGCAGCACGCACCGGCTCCACGGTTCAGTCGCACTCCGAGCGCCATCCCGGCCGCCCCACCGACCTCGGCGACCCCCATCAGCGATGTCTGGCGCTAGCGCACCTTGATCGCTAGCTCTCACGGTTTTCAGACCGCGGCGAGTCGTGCTGTATCGACGTAGCCGCGGACGTGGTGATCGATGGTTTCAGAGCTTGACGCAGATCCGGCGGTGCGGGCGGGTATGCGCTGCCAGCAGTGGACGTAGGAGTCGGGTGGACCTTGATGTAGATGATCGCGCCGCGCCGCGCCGCCCGCCGCCGGAGGGGCCATAGGTGTTGGTGTGCGGTAGGCGTTCGATGAAGTCCGTTGCGCGGACGCATTCAGTTGATTCACTTCCCCGCGGTTTCGGGCAGGTCGGCGATCCTGGCGTGGGTTCGGCGCTGACGCAGCTTCATTGAGATCATCATCGGTGACTTCGGGATGGCGAGAGCATGGGCCACACCACGGGATTCGAGTCACATCCGGAGCACGCCGACCTTCCCGTAGGCCTCGTCGCCGGTAAACCACCGGAACGGCAGCCCGGGCGTCGAGGGCTCTTTTGTTTCAGCAGCCGCTGCATGCCCTCCGGGCCCGCATCACCGGCCGCCCCCCGCCAGTGTCCATCCGTTCTTGCGCTCGACCTCATTCAGCAGTCCCGCGCACGTACGCGCCCATCCGCCGCCGCGACTCAACCCCCGAAACCGATGCGCAAATAGCACATAGAATGCACTGAACCCACCGGTCGCTGCAGCAACTTTGACTCCGCATCGGATCAGTTACCACGCCAGTCTCATCAGTCGCAGACTGGCGATGCAGTACTAAAGAACTGCGTGATGCCTTCCGAGTGCGCGGCGCGTGCTCTCGCGCCGGAGCGGGCGAACCCACAGGACGTCGAGGTACTCGCGGGTTCTGCGCGCGTCGTTCGGTTAGGCGCCGATGGCCGATGTGACCGGTCACAGTCAGAGATATCCTCTGAGAGGACACTATCGAGAGGTGGGTCCACGGTTGTATTTGCGCTGGTCGTGCCGTCGGGACCACCGCGGAGCCACGAGTCGGCGGAGTGAGTAGACCGTCCGATGGGTGAAGGTGACCCGCTCGACACGCAGCGGTACCCGCCGTCCCCGGCCGCCGAACTGGGTGGAGCTGGTTTCGCTGACGTTCAGGAGATCGGCCGCGGCGGGTTCGGCGTCGTCTACCGCTGCACGCAGGCAGACCTGGATCGCACGGTGGCGGTGAAGGTCCTCACCGTCGAACTCGACGACGAGAACCGGGCCCGGTTCTTCCGGGAGCAGCGGGCGATGGGGCGGCTGACCGGGCACCCGAACATCGTCAACATTCTGCAGGTCGGTGCCACCGACAGCGGCCGTCCCTACATCGTGATGCCCTACCACCCGCAGGATTCGCTCGACGTGTGGATCCGCCGTCACGGTCCGTTGCCGGTGGACGAGGCGCTTCGACTCGGTGTGAAGATGGCGGGCGCGGTGGAGTCGGCGCACCGGCTCGGGATCCTGCATCGGGACGTCAAACCGGCGAATATTCTGCTCACCGATTACGGCGATCCGGAGTTGGCCGATTTCGGTATCGCGCACATCAGCGGCGGCTTCGTGACCGCGACCGGTGCGGTCACCGGGTCGCCGGCGTATACCGCGCCGGAGGTGCTCGGGGGTGATTCACCGAGTCCGGCCGCGGACGTCTACGGTCTCGGTGCCACCCTGTTCAGTGCTCTGACGGGGCATGCCGCGTTCGAACGTCGTAGCGGGGAGCAGGTGGTCGCGCAATTCCTGCGGATCACCACGCAAGAGGTGCCCGACCTGCGCGAGCAGGGGGTCCCGGATGATGTGTCCGCGGTGATTGCCCGGGCGATGTCCCGCGGGCCCGGTCAGCGCCCGGCCGCCGCCGCCGACTTCGGCGAGGAACTGCGAACCCTGCAACGGGCCCACGGCTTCCCTGTCGACGACATGGCGCTGCGCGCCGGACCGGACACGCAGGGTGATGGAGTGCAACCGGTATCGCATGGCGGGCGATCACCGGCTCCCTCGACGGTGGGCGTGGCGGGAAGCCTCCCCTTGGAACTGACCAGTTTCGTCGGTCGCCGACACGAGCTCACGGAGTCCAAGAACCTGCTGGCCGGGTCGCGGTTGGTGACGTTGACCGGGATCGGCGGTGTGGGCAAGACGCGGCTGGCGATGCGGATCGCAGCGGCCGTGCAACGCGAGTACTCCGACGGTGTGCTCCTGGTGGAGTTGGGTGAGCTGCGCGACGCGTCGTCGCTGGTCGACGCGGTGGCCGGCGCACTGGGATTGCGAGACCATTCGGCGCGGCCGTTGCGTGAGGTGCTGGTCGAGTTCCTCGTGCCGCGGGAGGTGCTGTTGGTCCTCGACAACTGTGAACACGTGGTGGACGCGGTCGCCGAACTCGTGGGCCTCCTCCTGCGGGCCTGTCCGCGGGTGCGGGTTCTGGCCACCAGCCGCGAACCCCTGGTCATCGGTGGGGAGGCGGTGTTGCGAGTCCCGCCGCTGGCGGTCCCGGATCCGGAGCGGCCGACCTCGATGCGGGGGTTGCCCAAGTACGATGCGGTGACGTTGTTCGTCGACCGCGGCGCTGCCGCGGTTCCGGGGTTCGAGCTCACCGAGGGCAATGCGGCGACCGTGGCGGGGATCTGCCACCGGCTCGACGGGCTGCCGCTACCGATCGAGTTGGCCGCGGCCCGGCTGCGGGCGATGTCACCCGAGCAGATCCTCGAGCGGCTGACCGACCGCTACGCCCTGCTGACCCGCGGCAACCGCGGCGCGCCGACGCGGCAACAGACCCTGCGGTTGTGCATCGACTGGAGCTTCGAGTTGTGCACCGCCGAAGAGAAACTGGTGTGGGGTCGGGTGGCGGTCTTCGCGGGAAGCTTCGAACTCGACGCCGCGGAGCAGGTGTGCGGCGCCGACCTCGACCCCGGCGAGTTGCTCGACACGCTGACGTCCCTGGTAGAGAAGTCGATCCTGATCCGCGAGGAATCCGGGTCGGTGGTGCGGTTCCGGATGCTCGAAACCCTCCGCGAATACGGCTACGAAAAACTCGAACAGACCGGCGAGGCTGTGGCTTTGCGTCGCCGGCACCGGGACTGGTACGAGTCCTTGGCGCTCGAAGCGGAGGTCGAGTGGATCAGCGCCCGCCAACTCGACTGGATCGCCCGCCTCAAACGGGAACAACCGAACCTGCGGGAAGCCCTCGAATTCAGCATCGACGACGACCCCGCCGCCGGACTACGCACCGCCGTGGCACTGTTTCTGTTCTGGGGTTCCCAGGGCCTCTACAGCGAGGGGCGTCGTTGGCTCGACCGACTGCGAGCTTGCCAGTCAGGTCCGCCCACCCTGCCTTGGGTCAAGGCGTTGTACTGCGCCAGTGCAATGGCCGATGCGCAGGGTGACCTCCAGGCTGGGACCGCGCTCGTCGAGGAGGCGCGCACGCTCACCGCGCAAACCAGCGACCTGATGATGCGCGCTGTCGTCGAGTGTGCGGACGGCATGCTCTCCCTCCACAGCGGTGATCTTGGACGTGCCCGCTCTCACTTCGAAACCGCGCTCACGGCATTCACCGGACGCGGGGAACGCACACTCGAAACCGGTGTGCTGTACTCGTTGGGCTTGGTATATGGGCTGTCCGGCCTGACTGGCCAGGCGATCGAATTCCTCGAGCGTGTTCTCGCGATCACACAACGATACGGCGAGAAGATGTACGGGTCGTACTCGCTGTGGGCCTTGGGGATTGCCGTGTGGCGACAGGGCGACACCGATCGTGCGGTCTGGCTGCTCGAGCAGTCGCTGGAGCTGTCTCGGCAAGTGCACGGCCCACGTGTCGCCATCGCCTGCCTCGGAGCGCTGGCCTGGATCGCGTGCGAGCGGCGCGATCCAGATCGGGCCGCAGTGTTGATGGGAGCTGCGGACGGGTTGGCGCGGTCGGTGGGAAGTGCCGTCGTCATACATTCCAATTTGGTTTCTTACCAACAGAACTGCGAACAGAAGGTTCGCCAGGCACTTGGGGGTAAAGCATTCGCGTCGGCCCACCGCAAGGGTGAACAGCTCGGCTTCGACGCGGCCATCGCTTACGCCCTCCACGAACATCCGCCCAGCCCTTCCACGTCCGACGCCGACGCGTCGACGCGACTGACCAAGAGGGAACGCCAGGTCGCCGGCCTCATCGCCGAAGGTCTGACCAATCAGGCCATCGCCGACCGCCTCGTGATCTCACCGCGCACCGCGCAAGGCCATGTCGAGCACATCCTGACAAAGCTGGGTTTCACCTCCCGGACACAGGTCGCTGCCTGGGTTGCGGAACAGACACGCGATCAGAACTGACATGTCTGGTTCGGGACCGTGCGGTCGGTCAGTCATATTGCCTGCGGTTGAGCGAATTTCGGTGAGGTCGTGGATCGTCCTGCCGCAGCGCACTGTCTCGAGCGAAGATGCTGTGCCGGTGACGAGAACCTGGCCCTGAGCTCACGAGTGCGCCAGACCGGCGTCACAATTTCCCGTCGTCGCTGGCGCGCATGGTCGGCGAATGACAAAGCGACCCCGGTCTGCGAACTCGATCTCAAATCCCTGGTACGCGGCGCCAACACCATCGTCGGTGTCCGCGGCCGCTCCCCCGATGCCGTCACACGCAGCATCGAACTCCTCGCCGACGGGCGATCAGGCTTGGAGATCGTGACCTCCGTCGACGTCGACCTGGATCAGGTCGACGACATGCTGGGACGGATGGCCACCGGACAGGGCCGGTGAGCCCGCACGTTGTCATCCGCCCGCAGCTGCGCCGCCCGACCGATCAGAAACGAGGAACGTTGTCATGAGCGAGATGACACCACACCGACTGTCCTAATGGCACGAATTATACTGGTGCCCTTAGGAGAATCGGGTCACAGGCTCTTCGACCAGGTGGCTGCGGCCGGGCTGACCGAGGTGCAGGTGGCGCCGAGCACGCGCCGAACGAGGCAGCCGTGCGCGACATCAACGCCGACACGACCACCGTGCGGCGGGTGTTGTCCCGGGCGAAGACAGTGATGCCGTCGCATGGTGTTGGTGTGGGCGGATGGCGGCTACGCCGGACGTCTCGTCGGGTGGGTCGCGGAGCATTGCCGGATGACGCTCGATATCGTGCGGAAACCCAAGGGGTAGCTCGGTTTCAGTGTGTTGCCACACCGTTGGCTGATCGAGCGGACCCTGGCGTGGATCGTGCGTTGCCGTCGACTCGACCACGACGACGAACGCCTCCCGGCGCACTCGGAGGCGATGATCACATGGGCAATGATCGGATTGATGACCCGACGACTGGCCCCCGCACGCGGACGACGCCCGTGGCAGTCGACCCGCGCGGCGTGACACTTTCAAAACACTTTCTGAGCCTCGTCAACGCCGGCAAGATCATCTCCTGCGCATTCGACGTCTTACGACACGCGGACCCGCCGACCGTTACGGGAAGTAATACGGGGCCATCTTTTGAGCCTTCGTCGACGAGTAGTTCCTCCACGACCTCGGTGGCCAGCTCGGGTTCGCGACGCAGTTGGTTGGGCCGGTCCGGATGGTGCAGCACGGAGCTGTCAGCGTTTCCGTCTAGGGTCGGATGCGGATCCCCTCATACAGGAGGTCAAGCACCCGACCTAGCTGATCGCGGTCCAATACGCTTGCGATCATGGCGATGCCACTGAGTGATACCACCACATCGTCCGGTTCGACCTCGGAACGTGTGACCCCTGCTGCTGCGGTTGCCGACAGCAGGGCGCCGACGGCGTCATTGAGTCGCTCGCGGCTTTGCGCGAACGGATTCCCGCCCGCAGCTACGACGGCTCGTATCGCCTCCGCCAGACCGATCTTGGTGGCCCAGTAGTCGACGAAACGGTCCATCCAGATACGCAGGGCGTCCCGGGGCGGCACCTGTTCGAGTAACTCGCCGGCCGCAGCGCACACGGCATCCAGTTCCGAACGGTAGGCCGCCTCGATGAGGGCTTCGCGCGTCGGAAAGTGGCGGTAGACAGTGCCGACACCGACACCGGCTTCCTTGGCGAGCTCAGTGAAGGGGACATCCGGGCCCCGCTCTACGAACAGGTGCAGCGCCACCTCGAGGAGGCGCGCGCGATTGCGTTGCCCGTCCGCGCGCGGTCTGCGCTGCGTTGTCTCGGTCATAGTCACCCCCAAGAAGCGGAATCGTTTCCACTAAATCGTACACGCAGGCCACGACCATTAACCCGGGCCGCAGATTGGACGCACCCGGGAAATGTCCGCCGCGACACGGAGGCCCGAGCACGAACCCGCGCCCCGCGCCCCGTCCTTGCAAACGGAACATATTCCGGTTAGTGTGCTCTTACCGGAATATGTTCCGGATAATGCTGGCTCCCCAACGCGAGAGCGGCCAGGAATCGATGGGGAGCGCCGACACGAACGGAGCCCACACATGAACACGCACGAGCGCTTCACGACGCCCTACGGCTTTCACACCACAGCGAGCGAGGTCATCGAGGGTGTCGACCTGACCGGTCAACGCGCGATCGTCACAGGCGCCGCGTCCGGAATCGGCGTAGAGACGGCACGTGCTCTGGCCAGTGCCGGAGCCGACGTCACTCTCGCCGTCCGCAATGTCGAGGCGGGCAACCGTGTCGCGCAGGAGATCACAGCCACTACCGGCAACTCGAAGGTGGCCGCCGCGCCGCTGGAGCTGACCGTCCGGGCCTCGATCGCGTCCTTCATCCGTGCCTGGGAGGGCCCGCTGCACATCCTGGTGAACAATGCCGGGATCATGGCGCTGCCGGAGCTGCACCGCACACCCGAGGGCTGGGAGCTGCAGTTCGCCACCAACTACCTCGGCCACTTCGACCTGACCCTCGGCCTCCACGACGCGCTCGCGGCTGCCGATGGTGCACGCATCGTCTCACTCAGCTCCAGTGGCCACCTGTTCTCGCCGGTGGTCTTCGACGATATCCACTTCGAGCGACGCCCGTACGAGGAGTGGGCGGCCTACGGCCAGTCGAAGACCGCCAACGTGTTGCTGGCAGTAGGAGCAGCCCATCGGTGGGCCGACGACGGAATCACGGCCAACGCGGTCATGCCTGGCGGTATCCGCACCGGCCTCCAGCGCCACCAGGAGGACAACATGACGCCGGAGACCGAGGAAGCCTTCGCCAACTTCAACTGGAAGACCGTCGAGGAAGGCGCCGCAACCTCGGTACTGGTGGCCGCGTCGCCCCTGCTCGGGGGTGTCACCAGCCGCTACTTCGAGGACTGCAACGAGGCCGAGCTCTACACCGACCCCAACCCCTACGCCGACAGCGGCGTGCGGCCCTACGCACTCGACTCGGGTAACGCGGAGCGGCTCTGGGACGTCGCCACCGAGATGCTCCGCGCCTAAGACACGCCGTACGCCCAAGACCCGCTGTATTTGAAGGGAAGCTCCACTGCTATGAACATCCACGGAAAAACCGCCTTGATCGCCGGAGCCACGTCTGGGCTGGGCCTGGGGGTAGCCCGCTACTTCGCCGAACGGGGAGCGAACGTCGTCCTCGTCGGACGCCGTCGTACGCTCGCCGAGAAAATCGCAAGTGAACTCGGCGACAACGCCCTCGGCCTCGGTGCTGACATCACCGACCCCGATCAGGTAGCCGCTGCCATCCGGGCGACCCTCGATCAGTTCGGCAGGATCGATGTCAACGTCAACACCGCAGGCTACATCGCCGCGGTCCCGCTGACCACGGCCGACGGAAAGCCCACCGACCCGGCCCACTTCACCCAGCTGCTCACCACGAACCTCATGGGCACCTTCAACGTCATGAGCCAGGCCGCCGCGGCAATGCTGAACAACGAGCCCGACGACGACGGCGAGCGAGGCATCATCATCAACACCTCGTCCGCCGCCGCCCACGACGGCACGGTCGGCATGGTCGGATACTCGGCGACCAAGGCCGCGCTCGTGGGTATGACGCTCCCTGCCGCCCGCGAGTTCGCCGGCCGCGGCATCCGAGTCAACACCATCGTGGCCGGCGGATTCGACACGCCGATCTTCGACGGCTTCACCGACGACGCGGCCATCGCCCAGCAGGTTCAACATTTCGCCGGCCCCCGCCGCCTGGGCAAGCCCGAAGAGTTCGCCGCGTTCGCCGCCCATCTGGTGGAGAACGGCTACTTCAACGCCTCCAGCCCACGACTGGACGCCGGTTACCGCATTCCCCTCCAGTTCTAATGCGGCATGGCGCGGCGTCCCTGGCCAGAGAGAGGCTGTGAGCCTCGTCACCCCGATCACGATGACAAACGTAACCACGTCCTCGCCCGGTTCAGCGTCGGCGGCAACGACGCGGGACCTACGGTGCAGCGCGTCGGCGATGTGCGGTCGCCAGGCCTTTGAAGGAGTACGGATCCGAGGGACCCCAGACCGTCGTCTGGACTGCGTGGCGCAGCGACCAGCCGTGGCGAACCGGCGTTTGGTGGCCGGGCGGTGGCTGGCACGGCGCTGGGCACGGTCGGACCGGGGACCGCTGACTCGTTCTTGCCGGAGTCGAATGTTCGCTGGGAGACTCCGGGCAACGCGGCGGGCGGGTGGGCGCCCCTGACGGGCACGGCCCCCGTTGGCGCCATAGGCCGATCTCCATGTGCGTATTCACAACATCTCCGACGCGGGCCGCCAGCCCGTCGTGCCGCTCAGTGAAGCGCTACTCGGCTCCCGCTTGGTAGACGTCGTGCCTGACCTTCGAGAGTTCGTCCAGACGCGTCATGCTGTGCAGTCGGGGCGGATGAGTCGTAGAAGGCGGTCGATGAAACCAGTCATCGCCGCACTCATCTCGTGCGTGTCGCTGATTCGCTGCACAAGCCCACATACAGCTGGACCCGCGTCGAGAATCGGCAGGAAGAGCCCGGCTCGTGCACACTGCTCGAGTAGCGGAAGCAGCGTGCGTTCCGCCTCGGGACCCGGGCGGAGTGTTGCTTGGCATTCGGCCAGCAAGAGACGGCCGTAGAGGGAAGCTCGCGGCCTCCGGCTGGTGTCGATCGATTCGACGAGGTCACGGGCTCGCGAACACGCTTGCTTCACCGACCGACCGTCGCCGGATGCGAGTTGGAGCCGAATAGATGACTCCTGCCTGATCTCAGCTGTGATTCGAGCGATGCCGCCCAATTCGGCGCGCCCGAGCTGGCTGGTAAGGGTGGCCGGAACAGCGACATGTGCTGGTCCCAGTCCGTGGCGGATGCGCTCATTGGCAACGTGCGCCCCCAGCCGCGGCAGCTTCAGCGCGACCGCGAGGCGTTCTCCCTCCTCGAGACGTTCCTCCGCCGCGTGGGGCCGACCAAGCCGAAACTTCAGACGCGCCCCCACCGCGTAGGTGGCGACCATGAAGTCGACCGTGCCACCCTGGATGCCCAGGGTGTAGCTCTGATCGAGGCGGTACTCGGCTTCCTCGAGCTGTCCCCGCTCATAGAGAAGGTCTCCCAGAAGCGCTGCGGCGAGCCGTGAACTGTAGGAAAGGTCGTCTCCGGGGCTCGTTGAGAAGTCGACGGCATGGCGGACGCTGGCCTCAGCGCTTGCGAGGTCGAGTTGCTCCCTCGACGCCAGCCCGTCCAGGCAGTATCCATAGACGACGCTGAAGGGTCCGGCCGCCCGGTGTTGGTGCGGACGTGCCCATTGCTGCCAGCGTCGTGCTTCGGTGAAATCGAAGCGGTTGATCGATCGGAACGAGGCGGCATCGGCTGTCCCACAGAGAACCCACGGGCGAAGTCTGTGTGCCCGTGCCATGCACGCGTCGATGGCTTCGTCGAGGTCGTTGAGCCGGTCGTCGTAGACACTGATGGCGGCGCGGATGAGCGACCCCTCCGCGTAAATGTCGGCATCGTCGTCGGCAGAACCCGAGGGCAGTGCCGCTTCGACGTGACCGAGCGCTTCGACCGCAGCCTCCCGGTGGTGCAGGAGCGCGTGAGCCCAGGCCAGGGCCATCTGCAGGCGGGGGCGGGCAGTGGCAGTGGCAGGCAGTTTTGCGGCGAGGCCGAGCAGTGTGCTCATCTGCGACTGTTCGAGAAGCAACAGCGCTTCGCCTTCGACGGCGTCGGTCGCATCGTCATCGTCACCGGCGGCGAGGAGATGGTTGACCGCCGGGCTGAGCATGTGCTGACCTCCGAACCACCGAGATGCGAGTCGGTGCAACTCGGTCAGTCGTGCAGGATCGTCGCGTTCCAGGCGACGACAGAGGTGTTCGGCGAACAGGTGGTGGTAGCGGAACCATTGCCCGTCCTCATCGAGTCGTGACAGGAACAAGTCCCGTTCTTCGATGTCCTCGAGTACCGTTTGAGCGTGCCGATGACTGGTCAAGGCAGCAGCCAGCGGTGCGCAGATCCGTTCAGTGACCGATGTGGCCAGAAGGAAGTCGAGCAAAGCGGGGTCGAGACTGTCGAGGACGTTCTCGGTGAGATACTCGCCGATGGCCCGGTGTCGGCCGGACAAACGATGGATGGCTGCCTGAGGATCGCGGTGTTCGCGCAGGGAAAGCGATGCAAGTTGCAGGGCCGCGACCCAACCATCGGTTGATTCCTTCAGTTCGGCGAGGGCTTTCTCCTCCAGCTCCAGACCGGCAGTCTCAGTGAGAAGCTCGCGGGACTCGTCGAGGTCGAACCGAAGCCCGACCGTGTCGATTTCGATCAGCTCCTTATGCACTCGCATAGCGCTCAGAGGCAGCCCTTGCCTGGTACGACTGGTGACCACCAGCTGCAGATGGTGGCAGCCGTGCTCGAGCAGGAAGCGAGCGACTGCGCGGCTCGCCGGGTTCGTGACACGGTGCCAGTCATCGAGCACCACGGTGATTTCATTGCCCGCCGAATGGGTTCGATTGATCAGTGTCGTCAGAACGAAGCGCTCGGCGCCGGCACCATGTCCTTCGAGAGCCTGGGCCAGTTCCGATCCGAGACCGGGAAGAGGTAAAGCGATGGCCTCGGCGAGATGCGCAAGAAACCAGGCGGGCGTGTTGTCGTCGTCGTCGAGAGACAGCCACGCTGTTGTGCGTCCCGCACCCTCGAGGACCCTGAGGTACTGGGCGGCCAAGGTGGTCTTGCCGTATCCGGCGGGTCCATGAATCAGGATGAGCCGCGCACTTGTGTCGCTGCGGAATTGGTCGAGTAGCCGAGTTCGCTGGACCGTCGGGTGAGCAGGGGATGGCGGGCGGTACTTCGTGTCTGCCGTAGGTGGTCGGGGGAGCTCGCGGTTGAGTGCTGTCAGCGCGGAGTGAAAGGTTGTCCGCCTGGGTTCACGTTCGCTCGGTCGCATGTCAGGTTCGTCGTCATCCCATGCCACGGGCAGGGGGACGTCCGGGACGGCATAACCGAGATCAGTGCCGACACGACGGAGCGCCTCGCCCATCGCAGAGGCTGTATCAGGGCGACTGGTCGGATCCCGTGCCATCGCTTGTTCGACTACTGCGCGGACGCTGTCGGGGACATTGCGACCACCGATGTCGGGTATCGGTTCGGTGCTGATCCGAAGCAGTTGTGAGAACAGCTCCTCGCCGCGGCGGCGGCCGAAGGCCGGACGACCGGCCAAGGTCGTGAACAAGGTGGCGCCGACACTGTAAATGTCCGAGGCAATCGTCGGCGGCTGTCCGTGAAGCAGCTCCGGGGCGGTGTACGCGGGAGATCCCACCACGATGCTCCGAGTGGTGTCCTGCTGCTCGGCCAGCCTGGCGATCCCGAAATCGGTGAGCTGGGGTTCGCCGTACTCGGACATCAGAATATTCGCCGGTTTGATATCTCGGTGTAGCACGCCTGCGCGGTGTGCTGTCTCCAACGCTCCGGCGACCTTGATGCCGATGTCGAGCGCCTCGGCGATCGTGCGCGGTCCCCTCCTATTGATCCATGCTTCGAGCGAGTCTCGGCGGTGAAACGGCATCACGAGGTATGGACGTCCGGCCCGGGTAACACCGACTTCGAGCACCTGAACGATATTGGGATGGCCCGAAAGTCTGCCCATGACCTGCTGTTCACGTAGGAACCCCGCGCGGTCGCCTGCCTGATGGTCTGCAATCATCACCTTGATCGCCACTACTCGGTCGAGAGCGGGCTGGCGACAGCGGTAGATGACGCCAAACCCTCCTCGTCCGACTACCCGGAGATCGTCGAAGCCCTCCGCGGCTAGTTCGTTCCTAATCTCGTCCTGAGCCGGGCTTCCGGGATTCGCGACCTCATCGGCGGGCACCGCACGCCTCACTGACCACTGAACCGGGGTCCGGCAGTGGAGGAGCGGACCAAGGCCGGAGCCCATCCACGGACCGGTCCGCGAGAGCCATCCGCACCTCTAAGCATGCGCCACCTCATGTTGCCTCAATTCTAAACCGCGCCCCTACCCCCGGAACGTGACCTCCAGCAAGGATGGTGCAGACTGTGGCGTTCTCCCGGTCTCCGGTCGCCAGCGGGCTGTCCGGGGCGGTTCGCGACGGACGCGCACGGCGCCTCGTTTCGGCGATCGGCGCCACCCTGCCCGGGGCAACCTGGCACCGTTGCCGTACCTACTACGCCGCGACCTGCTCGGTTCCGTCGAGTATCGACGATCCACGTACCTGAACAATCGAGCCGAGAACTCGCACCTGCCGACCCGGCAGCGCGAGCGGGCGATGAAACGCTTCAAATCGATGCGGCACGCGCAGCGATTTCTGTCGGCGTTCTCGTCGATCTCACAACACTTCCGGCCACACCGACACCGATTGTCGGCGGGTGAGTACCGGGAGGTGATGGCCGACCGGTTCACCATCTCGCGTGAGATTCAGTTGCCGGAGATCCCTGAATGATTGGCTCCGACGAGGAAGACCCCGAGTCGGGCCGGCGAATCGGTCTTGTTCCGCCGACCGTGCAGAGTTCCGTTCTGGACCACACTGTCTCCGTGACGGAGCACGACCTCGCGGCCTTCCGGCAATTCGAGGATTACCTCTCCTTCGATGACGACGCAGAAATCCACCGACGCTGTCACGTGCCTACCGGGGGCGGAGTCGTCGGAAACATTCACGCCTTGAACATCGTTCGCGGAGTAGTCGATTTCGGATTCCGGTTGAACAACCAGTTGGACGAATCGGATGCCGCCGACGGGAGGGAACGGTGCAATCCTCGGATCCACGCTGCCGTCGGTCGGAAGGTCCGGGATTGTGTCCGTTCCCCAGAGCGCATGGAAATTTGTTCCGGCTGCCGACATCTTGGAGATCTCGACCATGCGATCCTCGGCCACGATCGATTCGCCCTGACGGTCATGGGCTGTGATCACGAGACGTGCAGGGTTCGAACTCATGGTTCTCTGTTCCTTTCGATGGTCCAACCGAGTGATGTGCCACCATTGGCGAGGGATGATCAGGGGCGAGTCGCCCGGTCCTCACTCTTGCCCGGCCTTCCTACCGCAGACTGCGAGCAGCGCGGCCACTATGGCGGATCCGAGAATGAAGAAGAAAAGGAAGCGGATCGACTGCACATTCACCACACCCACGAGGGCTGCCGGGAAGAGCATCGCCGCGATGGTGAGCGGCAGGATCGAGTAGAGGGACTGCCCGAGTGTCGTCATGGTGAGGTACAAGCTCGATGCCGACGACCGGCGAGTGGCCGCGACGGATCGAAAGATGAAGTTGAAGTTCGCGGAGAAGAAGACGCCGATGACGATGCCGATGATCAGGTGCACTGCTGCGAACACCAACACCTGGTTGAACGACAGCACACCGATGATCGCGCTGAGCCCGAGTAGTCCTGCGCCGCCGAGGATGACGCCGATGTAACTCATCCGCTGCAATGCCTGAACCGCGATCACTCCGCCGACGAGGAATCCCAGAAAGTAGAAGGTCTGCAGGTAGGCGTAACTTCTGGCACTCAATCCGAGTCCGTAGCCGAGCGTCTCGCCTGCCGGTGTCTGGGCAACGTACGAGGATGCGATGAGGAACAGAGTTCCCGTGCCGGCGACCAATCCACCTGCTATCAGCCCCACAGTCATTCGTCGGTCGGTGAGAATAGACAGGTCGATCAACGGGTTCTGCGACGCCCTCGAGTGCCGGACCCAGATTGCGATCGCGACGATGCCCACGATGAAGAGGACGATGGTCGCAGCCGAGGCCCAACCGAGTGACGGTCCGAAGCTGAGACCGGCGAGGATCGCGGCCACGCCGCCACCGAGTAGCAGCACGCTGACGTAATCGACCGAACCGGAATCGAAGACGGTCGATTCGGGGATCGTCGCGAGGATCAGTACCGCGAAGATGGCCATTACTGCTGCAACGCCCCAGAATACGACCCGGAATCCGTAGTTGTCGATCACGGGACCGGTGATGAAGGGGATGAGTGCCCCGGGTAGTCCCGACCCGGTGGCGACGAGGCCGACGCCGAAGGGCGCGATCCGTTCCGGAAGTGCTTCGCGGACGAGAGCCGGCGCAAGTGCCGCGCAGGCGAGGGTCGCGCCTTGCAGGAACCGTCCCGCCAGCACCACCCAGTAAGCCGGTGCGATGGCAATCAGCACGGATCCGATGGTTCCCACTACCACGAGCGCGATGATGATGCGGCGTTTGCCGTAGAGCTCGCCCATTCGCGCTGCCAGCGGGGTCAGGACCGCTGCTGCGATGAGTTCGAGGGTGACGAACCAAGCACCCTGATCGGTGTTGAACTCCGCCGAGACGAACGGCAGTCCTTGCGGTCCGAGCAGGACCGTAGCGATCGCACCGACCAGACTGCCGACGAGTGCAAGGACGACGATGATTCGGCGCAGGTTCCATCCGGTGCCGGGCGAGGATGACGTACGCTTGTGTGTCTGCGTGGTTGTGGACGAGTTGTTTAGTGAAGAACTCATGCATTCCGCCTGAATGTCGAGGTACGGCAGGCAACCGGCGATCGCCCGCAGCACGATGTGCTCGACGAGCATCGGGGTTCGCGAAGAACCCGATCTCTGTCCGAGTGGGGAAAGTAGGGGTCCTGCGCGCGCAGGAAGAATCCCATCGGTGATCACTACCGATGTGGATTCGAATCGGTAGTGAGGGGATGCGGTATCGACAGCCAACCCCTCACTACCGATCTGTGCCGCCTGCGATCAGGATTCCGGGGCGGCGTGACGTGCGCCGGCCGATCATTCTCCGACTCGATGTTGCGGAGGGTGGGAGAATGTCGGTTCCGGACTTCGCACGGATCACTCTCGAGACATTCATACAACCTTGACGGGCAGCGAATTCAGCTGGTTGACCAGCGAACTCCAACCGCGTTCCGGTGTGCCGTTCAGTTCGAGCCGAACGCCGCGACGATTGATGTCCTCGAACAGGATTCTCAGCTCGAGTTTGGCCAGCATGCTCCCGACGCACCGATGTGGCCCACTACCGAATGCGACACCGTCTGCTGCAAGCGGTTTCGGATCCCGGAACGGGTCGAACCGATGAGGATCCTCGAAGATCTCGGGATCTCGATTGGCTGCTGCCAACATCAGCTGCATGGTGTCACCCTTGCGAATCTGTTGACCGTTGAATTCGAGGTCGTGAGTGGCGGTTCGTGCCACGTTGTACGCCGGCGTGACATAGCGGAGGCATTCCCCCACCAGTCGAAGGTACTCGCCGTCGGCGAACGCCTTCTCGAACGTCGCCCGGGTCACCTCATCTTCGATCATGAGACGGATCGACTGCGACATCAGCGTCTGCGTTGTCTCAGTGCCCGCCACAAGAATTCCAGTGGTGTACATCTGGTACTCGAACTCGTCGATTTCGCCGTTGTCGAGTGCGGCTGCGACAACCGACAGAAGGTCGTCCTGAGGATCGCGCAGCTTTTCCACTCCCAGCTCAGCCATGTATGCGCCGATCTCCGCGAAGACTGCTGCGAAGGCGGCGCCTCCGTCCTGCTCCGCCTTCGCTTGCGCGACGAAGACGTCGAGCGACCATTGAACGATCTGCTCTCGCATCTCGCTCGGGACACCCATGATGGCACTCATCACGCGGCACGGAATCAGCTTGGCAACGTCCTCTACGAAATCGAACTCCCCGAGGGGAAAGGCGTTGTCGAGTGCCTCTTCGGTGACCTCACGGACCCAACCGTCGAATCGTCGGACGATCCGAGGGCCGAAGGACCGCGAGGCCATCCTCCGGAGCCTGCTGTGCTCCGGAGGGTCCATGAAGAGAATGTGCTTCTGCATCGGACTGGTGCCATCCATGTTCCCCAACGGGTAGAAGGCGCCAGGGACCGAGCTGAAATCGGCTGGACGAGACTCGATGTCCATCACGTCGTTGTATCGGGTGACGAGCCAGAGCCCGCCGTTGTACGTGCCGTGTTCTGCCGGCTGCCACACCAGACCTTGACGAGCCCGGATCTTGTCCAACGTTTCATGCGGAAAGCCTTCGACGTACACCGCGGGATCCGTCAGGTTCGGCTCCTGCAATGCGTCGTCCACAATTGAGGTCATAATCTCACCGTTTCGGTTCGGGGATCGCTGATTGATTCGCAAGGGGGCACGCGCAACTCCCGGTGTCCCTTGCGCTGCGCTCAGGATTCGGAGGGGCCCGCCATCAGCGCTAGCAGACGCGTCGGATCGTTGTATTCGCGCCAGTGGGTGATCTTTCCGTTGTCGTCGAACTCCGTGATGCCTGCGATCGGAGTGGAGATGATGATGCTGCCGTCGGCGCGAAGGAGGTGGTCGATGCGCTCGTGCAGCACGATGTTCCCGACCTCGGCGATGTGCCGAACCTCCACGCGAATGCACTCCATGCCCAGTGCCGAGTCCTTCGAAGGCTGAATGATCTTTTCGAGGGCTTCGTCAAGACCCTGAACCTGGGGCAGAGACTCGGTGTTCCACCAGATCGTCTTGTCGGTGAAGACGTCGCGGAAGGAGTCCACGAATGTATCGAAATCGGTGTCCCACTTGTCCCAGAAGGTGAGCAGCCGCTGCGAGTTCGGTCCGGTGTTCGTCATTTCTTCCTCCAGATGATTCTTCACGGTTGATGCGCATGAACCGAGGCGTACTCCCCTCGAGGGCCGAAAGCCCGAGTGGATTGGTTGAGAAGCCGACGCTGCGGAAATGCGCAAATGTACGCTGTGCCTTCAGTTCCGGATTGAAACTACGGCTGGTGACGCAGGGGCGGATCGGATACTGCCCTTGCTGCGTATACCGTATCCCAGTGTGTTGGCGATCACAAGCCTCCGATTTCGGAGCTTGGTGTCCCCGACTGGAACCTGCCGCTTCGGAGGGTGGGCGCGGCGGGAGAGCGAACCGCTCCCGTGCTCGGGGCAGGGGAGATAGGGATCGTTCTCGATCGGTAGAACGCGGGGGACATGTGCCGGCCCGCGTTCTACCGGTAGGGAGCAGTCGCACGCGGACAACGACTCGTGGGTATGTCCGGCGAGGTTGGACACGATGGTCCGGCGAACTGTCCCGAGTCAATTCTTCCGGTGAAGGTTTGCTCGCTCGAACGCGTGCATCGCGTGTGCGCGCAGGGTTTCCGGCTTGTCATTCACCCAGTCGTACAGTGACACCCGGACACAGGTGACGATGATTGCCGCCACCAAGCGGGCGTCGTGAGGATCCGAGTATTCGGGAAACGCAGTTTCGATGGCTTTGGTGTATTCGGTCTCGGCCTCGAGGGCGGAGCGCAGCCAGACCGAGCTGAGTTCCTCGACGCCGAACAGCAGGCGATATGTGCGATGCGCGCCCTCGAGCCCACCGTGTGATTTTTCGTACGACGCCACCAGAGCATCGGCGGCCCGTTCGACGATGTCGGGCTCATCCGAGTCGATGAACGCCTGGTGCTGGATCTTCATATGTTCATGAAGGATCGGCCAGAACGCATCCGACTTGTTGGCGAAGTGCCGGTAGAACGTGCGGACCGAGATGCCTGCGTTCTGGGCGATGTCGCTGGCGGTGACCTCACTCCAACCCCGCTCGTCCAAGAGCGACATCGCCGACTGTGCGAGCTGGCTGCGGAGTGCCACGCGCTGCTGCTCGCGGAGGGTCGGCTGTTTCGTCTCGGGTTTCGATGTAGTCACGCCTCATCGCCTTTCTTGTCGGGTAAGTCGACCGGCTCGGCGGGCCGCTCGGCTGTTCTCGAGGAGAGTCGTCCCTGCGGTCCGGTGAGCGCCGGACCGCCCCGCCCCCCAGGCGGGCTTCTCCTCACGAAACTCGGCAAACACAAGCGTGAACTGTGGTTCTGCCTCAGAGTTCGAGCCTGCTTGCAGGTCGAACGGCTGCGCGGCCGAGCGCGCCGACGCCGCGCGCCGACGCGGTACCGACCTCAGCCGGTGAAGCACGGTGTGAAGAGCCACGAGACCATCCTTCCAGCACCGCACGCACCGCCGCTGTGCCGGTTCGTGGTGCCCAAATTCATCGGCAACCGAGTATTGCGACTTCTGTCACTTTGTGCCAAAGTAGCTCAAGATGACACGTTAGGGCAAGCGTCATCGGTTGTGATAGCGCAGCGTCTCCGCGGGTGTAGTTGCTCGTGGAGACCGACGTGGACCGGCAGTGCGCGGCGATCCGCCGCTCGCGTCTCCGGCCAGTCGGCAGTGCCTCCGGCCTGTCGACCAGATCAGTCCCCGGCAGGTTGATTCGTCGTGACGTCGAGTCGACCGGCTCGGCACGAGAAGTAATTCGAGCTCATTCGGTTCCCATTCTCTAGGGAGAGGTGTATTTGCGGTGTTGGATTTGACGGATGTTTTGTATGAGGTTGTGGGTGGGGTTGCTCGGATCACGATTAATCGTCCGGAGAAGTACAACGCGTTTCGTGAGGAGACGTTGGATGATCTGATTGCGGCGTTCGGTGCTGCGGAGGCGGATCGTTCGGTGGGTGTGATCGTGTTGACGGGGGCGGGGGAGAAGGCGTTTTGTTCGGGTGGGGATATTGCGTGGGAGGATGCGTCGGATCCGGTGGGGGCGGCGCGGATGAATCGGCGGACGAGTAATTTGTCGTTGATTATGCGGGGGTGTGGGAAGCCGATTATTGCTCGGGTGCGGGGGTTTGCGGTCGGTGGGGGTAACGAGTTGCAGATGTTGTGTGATTTGACGGTGGCGTCGGAGGATTCGAGGTTCGGTCAGTCGGGTCCGAAGATGGGGAGTGTGCCGGTGTGGTGGGGGACGCAGTTGTTGCCGCGGATCGTGGGTGAGCGGCGGGCGCGGGAGATCGTGATGTTGTGTGAGCAGATTCCGGCGCCGGAGGCGGTGTCGCTGGGGTTGATCAACAAGTGTGTGCCGGCGGCGGAGTTGGACGCTGCGGTGGATGCGTGGTGTGCGCGGTTGTTGTCGTTGAGTCCGCAGGCGTTGCGGGTGGCGAAGATTTCGTTGAATTTCGAGAGTGATCAGTTGTGGCCGGCGGTGCAGCATGGTCAGCAAATGATCAATTTTATTCATGGGACGGATGAGTTCCATGAGGGGACGCGTGCGTTTTTGGAGAAGCGGAGTCCGGATTTCGCGCAGTTCCGTAAGTAATGCAATTCCGTAAGTGGTTCTGTCGGTTGGTTTTGTCGGTGTGAGTTTTGTGGAGGGTGGTTTGTGATGCGGTGTGATGGCAAGGTTGCGGTGGTTGTCGGTGGTGGTAGTGGTATCGGGCGTGCGGTGGCGGAATTGTTTTCCGCGCAGGGTGCGGCGGTGGCGGTGGCGGATGTGAACAAGGCCGGTGCTGCGGAGACGGCGGAGTTGATTCGTGCGCGTGGTGGTGTGGTGTCGGAGCATGTGTGTGATGTGACGGATTTCGGTCAGACGGATGCGTTGATCGAGTCGGTGCTTCGGGAGCATGGTGGGGTGGATATTGTGGCGAGCACGGTGGGGTGGTCGGATACGACGTTTTTTGCTGATGAGGATGATGAGTATTGGCAGAAGATTGTGCGTATCAATTTGATGGGGTCGATTTATTTGTGTCGGTCGGCGTTGCGGGTGTTCAGTGCGCAGAAGTCGGGGTCGATCGTGTTGACGAGTTCGGATGCGGGGAAGGTGGGGACGTTGGGGGAGACGGTGTATGCGGCGGCGAAGGCGGGGGTGATCGGGTTTGTGAAGTCGTTGGCGCGGGAGGTGGCGCGTGATGGGGTGCGGGTGAATGCGATTTCGCCGGGGCCGACGGATACGCCGTTGTTGCGGGCGCAGTCGGATCAGCATGTGATCGATAAGATGGTGCGAGCGGTGCCGTTGAAGCGGATGGGGACTGCGGAGGAGCAGGCGGCTCCGGTGGTGTTCTTGGGGTCGGATGCGGCGAGTTATGTGACGGGGCAGACACTCAGTGTCAGTGGCGGATTGACGATGACATCCTGATCGCGTAGCCCGCCGTAGATTCAGTCCCCGACCGCCGCCAGGAACTCGCGGAACCCCCGAATTTTCGCAGGTCGGAACGTGAGCTCGTCCTGGACAAGGCGACTGTTTCCTGTATCCAGTATGACTGGATACAGAAGATGTATCAGATCATTTCAGCAGAGGATCCGACGCTTTCTGCGTCGTCATCGAGATCCCACTGAGTAGCTTGCGTGCGATACACGTATTGAGGAGCCCATTGTGAGCGTAGAACGCAAACTGCAGTTCGCCCTCGAAAAGGCAGTCGAACGGGGAGAGCGCGGCGTCCAGATCGCCGCTTACCTGAAAGGCGAGCCGATCCTGTCCGGTGCCATCGGCACCATGGACGACGCGGGGACCCCGGTCACCGGGACGAGCCTGTTCCCGATCTTCTCCGTGACAAAGGGATTGGCGGCGATGGCCGTCCATATCCAAGCCGAGCGCGGGTTGCTCGACTACGACGAGCCTGTTGCCACCTACTGGCCGGAATTCGGGTCGAACAGTAAGGGCGAGATCACCGTCCAGGAAGTGCTCGTGCACCAGGCGGGGGTTCCGCAGATGCCGCCGGGGACAACCCCCGAGAGGTTGGCCGACTGGGATTGGTGCGTCGCCGGGCTCGCTGCGCTGGAACCGTTGTTCCCGCGTGGACAGAGTGCATACGCGTCCATCAGCTACGGTTGGCTGCTCGGCGAGGTGGTGCGCAGGACGGACTCCGTCGACCGCACGTTCGCCGACTTCATTGAGCAGGAGATCTTCGAACCGCTCGGCATCGAGGACTACTACCTCGGGATGCAGGGAAACAATCACCAGCGTGTCGCGCAGCTGTACACGGCGGGCGGGCTGCGGCCGCAACCGTCGGAGTACCGTTCGCTTGCGATGCCGGAATCCATTACACCAGGCCCGATTTGGAACAATCCGGTCTTCTACGATGCGGTGGTGCCGGGGGCCGGCGGCATTGCCAACGCCGACTCCGTGGCCAAGTTCTTCGGATTGCTGGCAAACGGGGGGGAGCTGAACGGGACGCGCTTGCTCAGCGAGGAGCGTGTGATGTCCTTCGTCGAGCCGCGGCCGCGGTCGGAGGAGTACGACGAGGTTCTCGGCCAAACGCCGCTCGTCGGGGTGGGCGGGTTCTGGCTCGGCGGGAACACCCCGCCTGCGGAGCCGATCATCGGGACGAACCCCAATATTCTCGCGAGTAACGGTTCCGGCGGATCGATTGCGTGGGCCGATCCGGACACGGGCCTGTCTGTCGCGATCTGCCACAACCGCATGTTCCGGATCAACCCTCCGCTTCCGCCGGACGAACATCCCTTCACCGAGCTCGGCGATTTGGTGCGAGACATTGCCGGATAACCGTTTCCCTGTCTGTAATACCGTGACGACTCCACCTGCACTGCAGTGGGATTCGTCTAGCATGAGAGTGGTCAGCTGATATGGCATCACCGAACGGACGTAAGCACTCTGAAACGCTCGATGTGCTCGACGCGACCGAGGGGCGAGAGTACCTCACCGGGTCGGATCTGCTCCTGCGCCTGCCGGCGATTCAGAAGCGGCTCGATGATCGTGCCGGGCTGCATACCCGAGGCTACGTGTCGGGATACCCGGGTTCGCCTCTGAGCGGTCTCGACTCCTTGCTCCGACGTGAGAAGTCACGGCTGTCGGAGGTCGGCGTCGAGTTCGAACCCGGTATCAACGAAGAGTTGGCGGCCACGGCGGTCTGGGGCACTCAGAACCTCAATCTCGGAGGAAACCACTCCGATCTCGATGGTGTCTTCGGCATGTGGTACGGGAAGGGGCCGGGTGTAGAGCGGTCGGCCGATGCGCTCCGCACGGCAAGCTACTTCGGAACCTCCCAGTATGGTGGTGCGTTGGCGCTCGCCGGCGACGATCACGAGGCACGAAGCACGGTGACGGCTCAGCAGAGCGAAACCCTGTTCGTGCACATGGGGATGCCTGTCCTCAGCCCGGCGACCTTGCAGGAGATGCTCACCTACGGGTTGTTCGGTTGGGCGCTGTCCCGGTACTCGAAGATGTGGGTCGGGATGATCTGCCTCAACGATCTGGCCGATTCCGCCGGTTCGGTCGACCTCGGTGCGCTGCCGACCATCACCCCCCCCGGGGGTGACGGTGCACCGGGAGCGCAATTGGGAAGGACCGCAATCGATATCGAATACGATATCAAGCGGTGGCGTATGCCCGCGGTGCAGAAGTTCGCCGAGGTGAACGAACTCGATCGAGTGACGGTTGAGGGTGGACCACACCGTCGGGTCGGCATCGTGGTCGCGGGAAAGCCGTATCTCGATGTCCTGGATGCGCTCGATGAGCTCGGTGTCACGGAGCAACGCGCCCTCGAGCTCGGCGTGACGGTGTACAAGCTCGGGTTGGTGTGGCCGATCGCGGAGAAGGGTGCGCTGGACTTCATGTCCGGTCTCGACGAGGTGATCGTCGTGGAGCCGAAGTACCCGGTCATCGAGGATCAGCTGAACCGACTGGCCAATCGTCTGGACCGCGATGCGCGCCCGCTCATCGTCGGCAAGACGGACGAGCAGGGTGCTCGGCTCGTGCCCGAGATCAGCGGATTGAACTCCGGAATCGTCACCGAGGTGCTCGGAAAGCGGCTGAGGCGTTTCGGATTGGAAACGGGGAAGACCATCGCTAGCGGCGTGGGGCAGTTGTTGAGCCTGACTCCGGTGCAGGGCGGGTTGGTCCGTGCTGCCGGCTTCTGTTCGGGATGTCCCCACAGCACCTCTACCCGCGTCCCTGAGGGCAGCTTCAACTTCGGCGGAACCGGTTGCCACGCGATGGCGACGTTCGCCGAGATGGAGGGTCGCGAGACCGACATGCTCCCGCAGATGGGAGGCGAGGGGGCCATGTGGATCGGCATGTCACGGTTCAGCTCCGAATCGCATGCCTTTCAGAACGTGGGCGACGGTACCTACTCGCATTCCGCATCGCTCGCGATCCGGGCGGCGATCGCTGCCGACGTGAACATCACCTTCAAGGTTCTTCTGAACGGGTTCATCTCCATGACCGGAGGCCAAGCGATTCCGGGTCAGTTGAGCGCGATCGAGGTGGCAGAGCAGGTTCTGGCCGAGGGCGCCAAGAAGGTCGTCGTGGTGACCGAGAGCCCGAGGCGGGTACGGAGGCGCGGACGGTTCCCTCGCGGTGTCGAGATTCGCCACCGGAAGAAGTTCATGCAAACCGAACAGGAACTGTCGACGGTTTCGGGAGTCACCGTCCTGATCTACGACCAGGAGTGTGCGGCGGAGCTTCGGCGACATCGCAAGCGGGGCGCAGCGGACGATCCGGATAAGCGCACCTACATCAATCCCGAAGTGTGCGAGGGGTGTGGGGACTGCAACCACCTTTCGAACTGCATCTCGGTCGAACCTCTTGAAACGCCTCTCGGGCGGAAGCGGAAGATCGACCAGTCCACCTGCAACAAGGACTTCAGCTGCGTCGACGGCTACTGCCCGAGCTTCGTTACTGTCTACGGCGCCACGCCGCGCAAGCGCACCATCGACGGCGCGTCCTTGGATGCGCTCCCGGCGGCACCGGAACCCACCGGGTTCCCGTCGAATCGGGAAGCGTACAACGTGGTCATCGGTGGTATCGGTGGCGGTGGTGTGCTGACGATCGGGGCGCTCCTGGGTCGCGCCGCGCACACGGAGGGCAAGTTCGTGTCGGTCCTCAACGAGACCGGCATGGCGCAGAAGAACGGTGGTGTCCAGAGCCACGTTCGGATCACGTCGATGTCGGATGCGGAGCTGTCACCGCGGATCGGACCCGCTTCGGCGGACCTGGTGATCGGTGGCGATATCGTCCTCGCTTCGTCGAAGGACCTGCTCGGTTTGTACGATTCCGACCGCACGAAAGCGATCGTCAACGAAGAGGTCAAGCCGACAGTCGCTTTCGCGGAGAATCCGAACCTGAACCTCGACAGCGGGTACATGGTTTCTGCCCTGCGGGAGGCGACAGCCGGAAACGTGGAGTTCGTGGATGCGAACGGGTTGGCGGTCGCGCTTCTCGGCGATGAGATCTATTCCAACATCATCCTGCTCGGCTACGTGGCGCAGCAGGGCAAACTCCCCGTGCGAGTGAGCTCGTTGGAAGAGGCTATCGAGTTCAACGGGATCAGTGTGCGAAAGAACCTCCAGGCTCTGCACATCGGCCGGCTTCTCGCCGCGGGCAACCCCGCAGTCGAACGGCTCCTCGATGAACTGGACAGGGCCGGCACCGTGGGATCGGGCGACGCCCCGGTCGACGTGGATCTCGAGGACGTGATCGTGGATCGCGTCGCGCGTCTGACCAACTATCAGAACCGGGAGTACGCAGAACGCTACCTGTCGCTCGTCAACCGGGTGAGGTCGTCGGACATCGGTGATGACCTGCAGTTGACGCGGGCCGTCGCGGTCTACTTCTACAAGTTGATGGCGTACAAGGACGAATATGAGGTCGGCCGGCTGTACACCGATCCCGAGTTCCGGCGCGGGCTCGAGGAAGAGTTCGAGGGCGACTTCCGGATCAAGGCGAATCTGGCGCCTCAGCTGTTCAACACCCGGGACAGCTACAGCGGTCGATTCCGCAAGTGGGAGATTCCTTTCTGGGCCGCAGCCCCCGTGTTCCGTGGACTGGCAGCGATGAGGCATGTGCGGGGAACGAAGCTCGATCTGTTCGGGGCGACCGCGCACCGCCGTGCAGAACGAGCCCGGGTCGGCGAGTACGAGCAGCTGATCGACAAGCTGATCGGTGACATCACCGAAGAAAATTACGGTATCGCGGTCGAGATCGCCTCGTTGCCGGAGCAGATTCGAGGGTTCGACTCGGTAAAGGACCTCTCTGCGCAGGATGCCGATCGGCGACTCCGCGAGCTCCGGACGGAGTTCGATGCGTCGGAGACATCGTCGGTCGCGTGACGCGCGTACAGGGAAATTCGAGTGGATATCGTTGAGGAGGTCGTAGAGATGACTGCACGCAAGTCGGTGGAATTTGTCGATGTAGACGGAAAGTGCCCATTCCAGTACTACGAACAGGCGCGAGCCCGCGAGTCGGTGGAGTTCGAGGACCGGACCGGGTTCTGGATCGCCGCGGGGTACAGCGCTGCAAGTAACGTGCTCACGGACGAGGAAACGTTCCCTCGGTTCCTTCCCGAGGAGATCGTCACCGACCCGAAATATGTTCGTACCGTGGCCACTCCGTCCTTCCTGCTGGGCGAGGAGCGAGTCAAGCATCACAAGTGGTGGCTTCAGCTCTTCAACGCCAAGGAGCTGGCCCGGTACCGCCGGGACATCGTCAGCGGTGTGGTGTCGGCGACGATCGACGAGTTCGCCGGCAACGGGACGGTGAATCTCATCAGCGAGTTCACCGAGCCGGTTGCGGACCGGGTCATCGCTGCGGTACTCGGCTTGCCCTGGCATGACGCCGAGTGGATGGCCGAACTGCGGCACAACTTCGATCTGACCGAAAGGTACAAGGAGTCGATCTACCTCAAGCCGGCGGAGTCGAAGCAGTTCGCCGAGGCCGCCTTGGCCGGAACCTACCGGATCGACGAGCTCATCCGCCCGTACATGGAGCGGCGGAAGCAGACCCCGGACGACACCGTGATGAGTCGGATCTTCCACGACGATGCGCTCGAGGGGTGGTCCGAGGACGAGCGGTACGGCTTGGCGCGGACGTTCTTCACCGGTGGCAGCGGCACCACGAGCGTTCAGATCGGGAATGCCGTGTGCCTGATGCTCCAGACCGAGGGGATGGTGGAGCAGCTGGTCGACGGTGACAGCGAGCTGACCGCCCGGTTCGTCGAAGAGGCGCTGCGTTTGGTACCCACCAATCACTTCCGCAGTCGGAAGATCGCCGCCGATACCGTTTTCGAGGGTGCCAACCTCGAGAAGGGGCAGGTTATCGCGGCCGTCATCGCCTCGGGCAACCGCGACGAGAGCAGGTATATGAACGCTCACGAACTGGACTTGACCCGGCCGAATCCACGGCAGCACTTGACGTTCAGTGTCGGAATCGGTGCTTGTGTGGGTTCGGGACTCGCGCGCGTCATTCTCCAGGAGTCGATCGCTGCATTGACCTCGCGGCTGACGGGGATGCGTCTGGACACTGCTATGGGCGTGCCCGAGCTGCGGGGGTCGATGTTCCGGCCGTACACACCAATCCACCTGACCTTCGAAGCTGCGAAGTAAAGGACCATGCTCCGGTCGAGAACTCGACACGGAACTACGAAAGGAAGTCGAAACAATGGGTCGCATGCAGGACAGGGTGGCATTGGTTACCGGTGGAGCCTCAGGCCTCGGCGCTGAGACGTGTCTGCTGTTTGCCGAAGAGGGTGCTGACATCGTCGTCGCCGATGTCAATGCCGAACGTGGGGCGGAAGTCGTGCGGGGTGTCGAACAGCGCGGCCGCAAGGCGGTATTCCACCACACGGACGTGGCCAAGAGTGCGGACCTCGAGTCCGCAGTACGGCTGGCGGAAGAGACCTTCGGGAAGCTCGACACGGTGGTTGCGAACGCAGGTATAGGCGGGGCCGCTTCACGAAAGCGACTCGAGGATCTCACCGAGGAGCAGATGGACGAGGTGATCCAGGTGAACATGAGTGGAGTGTGGCGAACCTTCAAGTTCGCGGCTCCGGCTCTGCGACGTGCAGGTGGCGGGTCGATGACTTCGAGTGCATCGGTTGCCGGCCAGACTATTCTGGGTGGCTCGACGCTCGGAGGTTACACGGCGTCGAAGTTCGGTGCAGTGGGCCTGACGAAGTTCTTCGCCTCGGAGTTGGCCGCAGACGGAATCCGGGTCAACTGTGTTTGCCCTGGGCGAATGCAGACGAACATCGACGAGAGCTACCACTGGTCGGCTGAGGAGCTCGAGGCTGCGCGCAAGCGCCGCCAGGGTGCGGTGAACACTGCGATGCGGACGATGGCGGAGCCTCGTGAGGTCGCCTACCTGCACCTGTTCCTGTGCTCCGATGAGGCCTCCTTCGTCACGGGCCAATCGATCGAGGCCGACGGTGGCCTGAATCTGTTCATGAACAAGGCCGGGCTGGTAACCGAGACCCCGGCTGATCAGGCCTGACCAGCATCATTCCGGCGGCCGGCCGTAGCGGTCGCCGACCACTCGAGCCCGTGCCGATCGGCCCGTGGACAGAAGGGAGGAGACTGCAGTGACAAACCTTGCGAAGCTCGTCTCGGTCGCTGAGTATCGGCGGACGGCCCAGCGTCGGCTGCCCAAGTTCGTTTTCGACTACGCAGACGGGGCGGCAGGTGACGAGAAGACGATGGCTCTCAACCTGCGTGCGTTCGACAAGTACCTTCTGCATCCGCGGCAGCAAGTCGATGTGAGCCGAATATCGATGGAGACGTCGGTCTTGGGACGCACCATCCCCTTTCCGTTGATGTTGGGTCCTACCGGGCTCCAGCGGATGGCTCATCGTCACGCCGATCTGGAAGTGGCACGTGGCGCGTCCAGGACCGGGGTTCCCTTCGTGGTGAGCGCGTCCACGGCGTTCACGGTGGAAGAGATCCGCGAGGCGAGTGGTGGCGGGGATCTGTGGCTGCAGATCTATCCGTGGCGAGACCGTTCGGCGATCGAGCACGTGGTGAAACGTGCGATCGCGTGCGACTACTCGACTCTTGTCGTGTCGGTGGATGTTCCTCTACTGGCTCGTCGTGAACGTGATATCCGAAACGGCATGAGCATCCCGCCGAGACTGAGTGTGAGCAATATCTTCCAGGGGGCTACTCATCCCCGGTGGGTGACTCATCTCGTGCGTGGACCGGAGATCACGTTCGCGAACTTTGCGGATCTGGTTCCCGATTCGCACGGAATGGCGCTCATGAACTGGGTGAACGAGGAACTGACCAATCCGGGGTCTCGGTGGGACGAACTGACGTGGCTCAGGGGTCTGTGGCCTGGACCGATGGTGGTCAAGGGCATCATGACAGTGGCAGATGCTCGGCAGGCTGTGGCCAAGGGAGCCGATGCAATCGTGGTCTCGAATCACGGTGGCCGTCAGTTGGACGGGACCCCGGCGACGATCGACGTGCTGCCGAGGATTGTCGACGCGGTCGGTGACCGCACCGAGGTGTTGCTCGACGGTGGCGTGCGACGAGGCACGGATATCCTCAAGGCAGTGGCTCTCGGGGCGAAGGCGGTCTTGATCGCACGGCCTTACTGGTGGGGTCTCGCGGCAGGCGGGGCGAACGGAGTTGCCGGCGTGATCGACCTTCTACGAACCGAATTCGAGATGGCGATGGCCTTGTCCGGCCGACCCACAATCGAGTCGATCGGGCCGGATCTGCTGGATCCGGACGACGCGTGACCGGATCGTAACCGGTAGGTCGACGAGGCGCGCGAAACTCGTTGTGATTAATGCCATATCCGTATTCGGTATACGGAATCCCGATGATTCGAAGCGGCGGTCGGGCCGAGCGAATGTCAAAACGGAAGGGGCTGTGGTGGTTGATTCAGAAAGTGCCAGCACACGTTTGGTCGGTAGGGTCGCCATCGTCACGGGTGGTGCGAGCGGTATCGGGCGTGCGATCGTCGAGAGGTTCGTTCGAGAAGGCGCACAAGTCGTCATCGCCGATCTGAACATCGACGGCGACACCGTTCCGCGCGGTGAGTCGATCATCGCGGAGCGTCTCGATGTCACGGACCGCGAGGGTTGGGTCCGTGTCGTGCAGAAAACTCGTGAGCACTTCGGCGACCCGACTGTCTTGGTATGCAGCGCAGGTACGATGGCGATGAGCTCGCTGCTCGATACCGACGGGAGTGAATACCGGACGAGCTTCGACATCAACGTTCTCGGCGCCGTCTTCGGAATTCAAGCGACAGCGCCGGGCATGAAAGATGCGGGCGGCGGCTCGGTGATCATCGTGTCATCGACTGCCTCCGAGATCGGCACATCGGGTCTCGCGCCGTACGGTGCGAGCAAGGCCGCCAACAAGTCACTTGCGAAAACGGCGGCGATCGAACTCGGTCCGATGGGGGTGCGAGTGAATTCGCTTCATCCCGGCGGCACCGACACACCGATGCATCAGAACTTGATGTCCGACGGTTTCGACGAGGACGCCTTCTACTCGCATCTTCCGATTCCCCGCGTCGCCAGGCCTGAAGAAATCGCCGGCGCTGCCGCATTCCTCGCGTCCGAGGACAGCAGCTTCGTCACCGGTTCCGCGATCTTCGTCGAGGGCGGGCAACTCGCCGGACCAGCCATCTGACAGTCGGCTTGTGCCCCGACCTCGATTCGACATCAACTATTCCTCACTTCATAGGACAGTCATGACACTCAGCGTGGAGACACCCATCCCTTTCGAAGACCCCAACTTCTATGTGAACGATCCGTGGCCGGTGTACAAGGAGCTGCAGGAGAACGATCCGATCCACTACTACGAACCGCTCGATGTCTTCATCATCACGCGGTTGGACGACCTTCGCGAGGGAGCGAAGCGGAACGATGTGTTCTCGTCGGGACACGGCATGTTCCTCAACGACCTTCGCATGATGAAGACCGCCGCCACCACCGAATCGGTGTTCGACGGATTGTTCCCCGCAGATGCGGAACACTTTGCCTTCGCGGACCCGCCGGAACGTCACAAGACGCTCCGCGGTCTCATCAGCCCGGCATTTGCGATCCGCAACATCAACGCGATGCGGCCGACGATCGAAGGCTTCGTCCGAGAGCTGTTCGACAAGATCGAGCCGGGAAAGCCGATCGATTTCGTCGCCGAGTTCGCGGATCTGCTTCCGATCATGATCGCCACGCGGCTACTGGGCATCCACGGCAGGACCGTCGAGGAAGTCAAGCGATGGAGCGACGCCCTGGAAGCCATGAACTCCGTCGAGACTCCGGAGCAGATCGCCGAGGCAAAGGCCACCTTCGCCACGATGAACGGGACCTTCGCCGAGGAGATCGAGCGTAGTCGTCGCGATCCCAGCCCCGGGCTCGTCACGGACATGGTCGATGCGACACTGGACGGCAAGCCGGTGTCCGATTCGAACATCATCGCCTACTGCACCACGGTTCTCGCGGCGGGCAGTGACACCACCCGGGCACTCATGACCGGCATGCTCCTCGCCTTCGCCCAGTTCCCGGAGCAGTACACGCGTCTCCGCGAAGACCGGTCGCTTATCGGTTCGGCAATCGAGGAGTCCCTCCGCTGGGTGTCACCCGCTCGGTCGTTCCTCCGTACCGCACTGGAGGACACCGAACTCGGCGGGCAGAAGATCAAGAAGGGACAGCGGATCTTCCTCCTGTTCGCGGCGGGTAACGTCGACGGTTCGGCGTTCGACGACCCGTACACGTTCGACGTGGGACGGACGAACGCGCTGCAGCATGTGGCGTTCGGCTACGGCCCGCGTTCGTGCATTGCGGCGCAGCTCGTGCGTGCCACCATGCGAATTTTCCTGACCGAGCTGCTCGACCGCTTCAGCGCGATCGAGTCGGTGTCCGAGCCGACTCCGGTGGTGCATGTACTGCGGAACAGCTGGTACGACGCCGAGCTGGTGTTCACGAAGTAGCAGCAGGCAGCCCGCACGCGGACGGCACTGCTTTTGCCGGATGCGGCCCGGACCGGAGGGTCGAACAGGAACTCGACCTCCGCGTCCGGGCGGGTGCGCCGCGTGTAAGGCAGCAAGCGACCAACTGAGAGGGACGAGTTTCATGCAAGTGTGCGAGGCGCTCGCAAGGGCGCTCTACGACAACGACATTCGCAAGGTGTTCGGTGTACTCGGTGACGCCAACCTGTTCATCATGAACAGCTTCCACGAGATGGCCGATGCCGAGTACATCGGCGCAGCGAGTGAGGGTGGCGCGGTACTCTCCGCGGTCGGCTACGGCCAGGTCTCCGGCAAACTGGCCGTGGCGTCGGTGACGCACGGTCCGGGCTTGACCAACACACTCACAGCTCTGGTCGAGGCCGAGCGCGCTCGGCAACCACTGCTGCTGATTGCTGGCGATTCGCCCCTCTCGCAGCGCGAACACATCCAGGACATCGACCAGCGCATGGTCGCACTGGCAGCGGGTGTTGCATTCGAGCGGGTCCGGTCCGCGGAGTCCGCCGTGGCGGATGTCGCGGCCGCGGTCCGACGCGCATGGGTCGAGCGGATCCCGGTCGTGCTGAACGTGCCGATCGAAATCCAATGGCAAGAGGTGGAGTACCGTGCCGTCCGTGCGTCGATCGACGCCGTGCCGTCTCTGCCGGCAACGGAGTCGATCGAGGATGCGGTGGGGCTCATTGCTTCGTCGGCCCGTCCGTTGGTGCTCGCCGGACGTGGCGTCGCATTGTCCGGCGCGACCGAGGCCATCGCACGGTTCGCCGAAAGGGTGGGTGCACCACTGGCGACGACCCTTCGCGGAAAGGACCAGTTCCGGGGACTCCCGCAGAACCTCGGGGTTTTCGGGACGCTGAGCCACGAGGCTGCGCTGCAGGTCATCACGCACAGCGACTGCGTCATCGCGTTCGGCTGTGGGCTCAACCCGTGGACTACCGCCGAAGGATCGTTGGTGCGTGGAAAGCGCGTCGTGCACGTCGACACCGATGCGACCAGGCTCGACAAGTCCACGACCGTCGACGTTGCGGTCCTCGGCGATGCGCAATCGGCTGCCGATGCCATGGCGCAACTCCTGGATGACGCGGAAGTGCCGGCCTCGAAGTTCGTCGATACCGCAATTGCCCTCGTATCCGCGGGTGCCGACGACGATCGGCCGTCTCGGGCCACCACCGGAAACTTCGATACCGCAGCAATCCTTGCGCGGGTCAATGCCGCAGTGCCGAAGAACAGGGTGGTGGTGACCGACAACGGACGGTTCATCAAGCAGGCGTTCACGGCGTTGGAGGTGGAGGAGCCGCAGTCGTACGCGCACGCGGTGAGCTTCGGAGCAATCGGCTGCGGCATGTCGGTGGCGCTCGGCGCCACTTATGCAGCACCGGACCGCCCCGTCCTCGTTGCGGTCGGAGACGGTGGGTTCGCTCTCGGTGGGTTGTCGGACCTCGTGATGGCAGTTCAGCAGAAGCGGAATCTCGTCGTCCTGCTGTTGAACGACTTCGCGTACGGTGCCGAGTATGTCCAGTTGACGGGTCGGGATATGGAACCGGGATTTACAACGCTCACCTGGCCTGACTTCGGAGAGATCGCAAAATCCATCGGCGCACAGGGATATACGGCTTCGAACTTCGTCGAATTGGACGAGGCTCTGAGCAGTCTCGACTTCGCGAGCGGACCCGCATTGCTCGAAGTTCGAATCGATCCGGCCAAGGCGTAAGGAAGGCTCGCGATGCGTGACAATACTCTGTTGGCTCGACTCCGACGTGGCGAAGTTTCGGCAGCGAGCTTTGTGACCGTGCCGGATCCGTTCGTCGCGGAACTGATGGCGCGATCGCAGATGGATGCGTTGATCGTCGATACCGAACACTCGGCGATGAGCGCCGAGCAGCTGCAAGGTGTGCTCACCGCACTTCATCCGAGTGATTCCACGGTGATAGTGCGGGTCGCGGACAAGGCCGACGTGTACATCAAGCACGCCCTGGACCTGGGCGCCGAGGGTGTGCTTGTCCCCGGCGTGAGTTCCAAGGCCGATTGTGAGGCTGTCGTCGCATCCTCGTTGTATGCGCCCCGGGGAAACCGCGGGTTCGGTCCGCGCCGTGCGAGCCGCCTGTACGGGACCCGCGCCGACTACTTGGCCAGAGCAAACGACAATATTGCCGTCCTCGCGATGGTCGAGAATGTTGCAGGTGTGGACGTGATCGACGAGATCGCGACGGTCGACGGCCTCTCCGGTCTCTTTGTCGGTGTGGGTGACCTGGCGGTGTCGATGGGCCACATCCTCGATCCGGGTGCACCGGAGGTGGCCGAAGCGGTATCGGTGGTAGCCCGTTCGTGTGCCCGCCACAAGGTTCCATTCGGTGTTTTCACCGGCACGGAAGCTGCTGCGAAACATTGGATTTCGCAGGGAGCAACGTTGGTGACCATGGGTAGCGACGTCGGATACATCGACGCCGGTATCGCCCGGACCCGCGAATCGTGGGCAACCCTTTCCTGACTACATAGCAGTCCGAGATCGAATCGGACCGGATTGGAGAAACAATGTTCGTGCTGGACACTGAGTCGATTCCGTGGGAGCCGGTTACGGCGAATACCCGAACCGGAAAGATCTCACGAAAATTCCTTCGCGAGAACGAGCTCGCCGAAGGCATCGGATACACGACAGACCTGGTCTACTACCACAAGTCCGACGAGGCGTTCACCGCCCCGAGGCATCGGCACGACTTCGCTCAGTTCCGTGTGACGCTGAGTGGGCTGACGGACTACGGGTTCGAGCAGGTTGCGGAGGGAGGCGATGTCACCTACTTCCCCGCCGGCGCGTACTACGGCCCGGAGACCATCGAGGAAGCGGAGATCCTCCTGATCCAGTGGAGTCGCGGCTGGGTCACTCGCGAGAAGTCGAACCGCGCGTTCGAGGAGCTGGCGAAGAAGGGCACGTTCAAGGACGGCTACTACCATACAACGGACACCAAGGGACGCCCCGTGCGTCGTGACGGAAATATGGCCGTGTGGGAAACCGTCACCGGAACGCCGCTGACTATTCCATCGCCGAAGTACGGTCAGCCGATCGTGATGAAAACATCCGGTTACGACTGGAGCGCAACAGAATCCGGCCTTGCGGTGAAGGATCTCGGACACTTCACCGACGAGGACGTGAACGTGCAGGCCGTGAAGTGGAAGCCCGGTCAGGAGATCGAACTGGGTTCGGAACGTACGACCCTGGTGTGGGTGGCGAGCGGAGAGTTGTCCTCCGAAGGCCAGAACCTCACGGCGCGATCCGTCATGTTCTCCGATTTCGGCGATACGCACACGCTCACGGGCGTCGAAGACGGTGAGGCGCTTCTGCTCCGCCTGCCGATAGTCGAACCCGGGGCATGACCCCACCCCGCCCGCGAAGGCGGGTATTGAAATGTGACCAAAACCGTATACTGTATACAGAAGATTCATCGAGTGGGATCCCCTGCAGGTACGTCGTTCAGTGCGCCGGTGCAATGGTTTTCCGCTCAGGCATCGAATAGGAAGGCGTGTCACGCCATGTCGAAAATTACCTATGTTCAGCCCGATGGCTCCCTCGAGATATGCGATGTACCCGCAGGTAAGTCGCTGATGCTCGCTGCGCAGGCCAAGGGCATCGCCGGCATCCTCGGTGAATGCGGCGGGCAGGCCATGTGCGCGACGTGTCACGTCTACGTTGACGAGGGATACCTGGACAAGCTGCCGGAGCCGTCGGAGGAGGAGGACGTGATGCTCGAAGAGGCGGCCTCCGATCGTCGACCCAACAGTCGGCTCTCGTGCCAGATCGACGCCTGCGACAAGCTGGACGGGCTCGTGGTGCATGTACCGGAAGAGCAGCTGTGGTGACGCCGCGGCGGGTCGTCGTCCTCGGGGCACCACGCCGGCTTCCACATCGCCTTCTTTCTCCGGTCGAAAGGCTGGACCGGCGAGCTGACCCTGATCGACAGTGAGAACCGGGTTCCGTATCAGCGCCCACCGCTGAGCAAAGAGTTCCTCTGGGGTAAGCAAGAACTCGATGACGGAGTGTTCCGACCCGCGACCTACTACGCCGACGAACAGATCGAACTGATCTCGGGCCATCACGTGACGGCAATCGATCGACCCGCGAAGCAGGTCGTGATCGACGGGCACGACCCCCTCTCCTACGATCATCTGGTTATCGCAACAGGGTCCGTTCCCCGTAAACTGCCGGTGCCGGGCGGCGACCTCGAAGGTGTGCTCAACCTTGCAACGGCAAGCGACGCATCGGAGTTGCGAGGCAGGATTGCCGACGCCCGGAACGTGGTCGTGATCGGTGGTGGGTTCATCGGGCTCGAGTCCGCGGCTATGGCCGCATCGGCGGGAAAGCAGGTCGTGGTCTTCGAGGTCGGAAACCGATTGATGGCACGTGCTGTCTCGCAGCCGATGTCGCGGTACTTCGAGAATGTGCATCGGGCCGGCGGCGTGGATCTGCGTCTCGGGACGGGTGTGACAGCCGTCGAAGGTCGCGATGATCGTGTGACGTCGGTCGTGGCATCCGACGGGACCAAGGTGGACGCGGACCTCGTGGTCGTCGGGATCGGCGCAGACGCCAACGATTCGCTGGCCGCGAGGTCCGGTCTGGCGACCGACCGAGGGATCCTGGTCGACGAGTTCCTGAAGACGACGGATCCCGATATCTCGGCCGTCGGTGACTGCGCTCGGTATCCGATTCTCGGGTCGGATGGCACCCCGCCGATCCTTACACGCCTCGAGTCGGTGCAGAACGCCACCGATCAGGCGCGCTATATCGCCCACCAGATCATCGAGGATTACTCCGAACCGTACCGCGCGGTTCCCTGGTTCTGGACGGAACAGTTCGGGCGCAAGCTGCAGATCGCCGGGCTGGTGGAGGGACACACCCGGTCGGTGCAGGAATCCGTCGACCCCGACAAGTTCTCGATTCATTGTTTTGCCGACGAGACCTTGCTCGGAACCGAATCGGTGAATGCACCGCGGGATCACATGGCGGCGCGGAAGAAGCTCACCACCCGACTCAAAGAGGAATCCAAGGCGCGCTGAGCGTGATTCGTCGACGAGTTCCGGGCTCCGTCCCGAAGGGCTGCGAACGCAACGAAAGTGAAGGATATGAATGAATCGGACGAAGTGACGCCCGTCGGTATCGGGATGGTGCTCAATTCACTGAACCTGACGGACGTTGCGCGACAAACGAAGGCTGCGGATGAGGCCGGGTTCTCCTTCGTCACCGTCGGCGACAACCCGGAACACATGTTGGACACGTACGTGTCCCTGACCCATGTCGCGCAGGCTGCAGAGCGTTGCCACGTGGGTACGACGATCACCACCCCGACCCATCGTGATCCGTTGGTGGTCGCCACCGCGTTCTCCTCGGTGGAAACCATCCACCCGGGTCGTGTCTTCATCGGGATCGGGACGGGTCGTGCACGTCAGAAGGTCAGCGTGCGTGACCTGCGTGAGCACATCGAGGCATTACGCGAACTCTGGTCGGTTGGGAAAACGACCTATCGGGGTGTCGAGATGCGACTGAGCTGGGATGCCAAGCCCGTGCCGATCGTGGTGTGTGCCTCCGGACCGCGTGCCCTGCGCGTGGGTGGGGAATTGGCGGACGCCGTCATCATCGAGTCCGGCCTCACCCCGGAGTTGATCGAGAGCGCGAAACAGCACGTGGCCGCCGGAGCGCTGGCGGCCGGGCGGGACCCCTCCGATATCACGCTGTGCTGGTACGCGCGGACGAGCATCGGCGTGACCACGGAGGAGGCCCGCTACGACTGCCTGCCGTCGATGGCGGCGGCGGGAGCATTCCTCACCCGCCGGGACGCGGGTCTCGAAGATGTTCCATCGGTGCATCATTCGAAGATCCGTACACTCGCCGAGAACTACGATATGAGCGCGCACCTCCGCACCGATGCCGGCAACCCGAATCGGCGATTGCTCGACGACGAGGCACTGCGGAATTACCTGATCGAGCGTATGGGTGTGGTCGGTTCTCCAGCGCAGTGGGTGGAGAGACTCGAAGGACTCCGTGAGTTGGGCGTCCACAACATCCTTTGTGTCGGTGCGAGCGGAGACAAAGACGAGATGATCGATCTGGTGGGTAGGGACGTGCTCCCGAAGTTGCGTAGCGGTCGGGTCGGCGTGTAGCTCGCCTGGTCACGATAGACGTGCATTATGGATACGGTATACTGTGAGTGTGTACTCTGCTATTACAGAGGGCTCCTGAATGCCGGGTCGAAACGGACTGCGACGGACCACAGCGGTCGTCGGTCGGGTCACTACTACCTGGAGTTTCATATGTTCACACACGTAGTCCTCATCAAGTTCAACACCGATGCCGATGAGTCATACATTGCCGATGTTGGGAGCAAGATCGACACGCTGCCACAGGAAATCGAACAGGTCCGCGGCGTCGCCTATGGGGCCGACATCGGATTGACCAGCGGTAGCTGGGATTACGCAATCATCGTCGAGCTCGGTGCGGCCTCCGACTACGAGGCGTACGCGAAGCACCCGACACACGTCGACCTGGCCGAGCTGATCAAGAAGGGCGTGGCCGATCGCACGGTGGTCGACTTCGACGGCTGAGCGTGGGACACCCTCAGCCGATTCGACCGATAACTCTCTCTATCAGAACATCCAACCGAAGGGATCTCGAAATGTCACTGACCTCGATTGACGACAACGCTGCGCTGGTGGTTCTCGACCTGCAGGTCGGTACCGCGGGTCTTCCGTCCGTGCCGAACGCCATGAGCGAGATCATCGACCGATCGGTCGCTCTCGCAGAGGCATTCCGCAAGAAGGGCCTGCCGGTGATCTGGGTGAACGTGGCTGGCGGCAGTACCGCTCGGAAAGAGGTCACCGATCCGGGCGGCTCGCTGCCGGAGAACTGGACCGAGCTTCTTCCCGAGCTAAAGGTTCAGGATTCGGACAAGACGTTCACCAAGTATGCAATGGGTTCCTTCCACGATGACCGATTCTCGGAGCTGCTGTCGGAGCTGAAGGTCGGCCAGCTGGTTCTCACCGGCGTCACCACGAGCTTCGCGGTCGAGTCGACCGCTCGCGGAGCGTACGACCGGAGCATCAACGTCGTGGTCGTCGGTGATGCGGTGGGTGACCTCGACGCAACGGTCAACAATCACGCTCTCGAATCGGTGCTCCCGCACGTGGCGGAGATTTCGACAACGGACGAGGTGCTCGCGGCGGTCCGCTGAGTGGGCGAGCCACTTCGCGAGTCGGCAACCCAGTCGACCGGAAGTGGCGGCGCCCGCCGGTGGGTCGTGGGCGAGAGTGGCCACAGTGAGCGTGGTGGACCTGGATAGGATACGAGCGTACTCACTAGCGGCGTTCGAAGATGTGGCGATTGGCAGGGACAAAACGTGGCGGCAACCAGCACATACACTTCCGAACTGCAAAGAAGTCCGCTCGGCAATCAGATTGCGGATTCGCTGAGGCACGACATCATATTCGGAGTTCTGCGTCCGGGCACTCGCGTCTCGCAGCAGGAAATGTGCGATCGCTTCGGTACCAGTCGAATGCCAGTTCGCGACGCGTTGCGCATCTTGGTCGAAGAAGGACTGATGACGGTCGACAGTAATCGGCGGATCGTGGTCGCACCGCTGACGCGCGAGGATCTCCTCGATGCCTTCACCATCCAGGGTGTCTTGACCGGCATGGCGACAGAGCGTGCTTCCCGGCGTGCCGAGCAGTCGGAACTCGATGAGCTGCAAGTAATGCAGAGTCGGATGGTTCAGGCGGCCCACGCGGACGACTTGGACGCGATGGTCGATCTGAACTGGACTTTTCATCGCAGAATCAATCGGATGGCCGGCTCGCGCAAGCTTCTTGTCGCGATTCGGAAAGTTTCGGTCGATCTGCCGCGAGACTACTTGGCTCAATTGCCGCAGTGGAGCGAGCGGTCGATTACCGAGCATGCCGAGATCATCGAGGCGATGACTCGGCGCAAGCACCGCGCGGCTCGGGATCTCATGGTGGAGCATGTCATCAGCTCCGGGCGTGGACTCATCGAATACCTCGAAAGCCTCGGCATCGACTTGGACTAGGACGAACAGCTTCCCTCGCGCGCCCGTTCTTCGCGGATGTATGTCGTAAGCCGTTCAGCGGGGGTGTTCGATCGATTCACCCTCGCGTACCTGGTCGACCAATGAATCTTTCACGGGTTCCATTTCCCCAATAACGGTATACGGTATACAAAGGAGAAGACATGCGCGATACCTTCCTGGTAGGTGTCGGTATGACACCGTTCGGCAAGTTTCCGGAGACGGATCTGGGCTCGTTGGGTCGAGGGGCTGTCCTCGAGGCGCTGGCCGACGCCGGCCTCGGTCCACGCGACATCGAAGTATTGGCCTGCGGTTCCGCGCGGAGCGGCACCCTCCAGTCAAGAGAGAGTGGCGTCGGTCAGCTCATCGGCTGGGAAGCCGGTATCGAAGGTGTGCCCGTCTACAACGAAAAGGCATTCTGTGCGTCAGGCGCGATGGCGTTCAACATCGCCACTATGGCTGTCTCGTCCGGTACCCACGATGTCGCGCTCGCGATCGGCGTGGAGAAGATGTCGCAGCGCAATGGAACGGGCAGGCCTCTCACCTCTGACGGTATGGCCTTTCAGAGCGAAGCCGGATACACACCGCCCGCCTACTACGCCATCGCCGCCCGCCGTCACATGGAGGTGTACGGAACCACGCGCGAACAGATCGCCGCGGTTGCGGTGAAGAACCGGACGGCTGCAGCCGACAACCCTCGCGCGCAGTATCGAGACCCATACACCTTGGATGACGTCCTGTCGTCGAGGCCCGTCGTGTGGCCGCTGAACCTACTCGATTGCTGCCCGACCGGCGATGGCGCTGCAGCCGCGATCATCGTCAGCGAGGCGGGGGCGGAGCGACTCGGGATCGAGCCGAAGATCAAGATCGAAGTGTCGTCGGCGGGTACCGGTTACTACCGAACCCAAGACCGAGACATGACCTCCTTCGGTCTCGACAGGGTCACCTCGCAGCGAGCCTACGAGAAGGCCGGAATCGGACCCGACGACCTCGATGTCGCCGAAGTCCACGATTCCTTCACCATCGGTGAGATCATCCACTACGAAGATCTCGGCTTCTGCGAACCGGGCTCCGGTGGCAAACTGGTCGAAAGTGGAGAGACCGCGCTCGGTGGCCGACTTCCCGTCAACACCGGTGGTGGGCTCCTGAACCGCGGGCATCCCCTCGGCGCCACGGGAGTCGCCCAGATCGTCGAGCTGGCCGATCAGCTGCTCGGCCGCGCAGGTGCCCGCCAAGTGCTCGGAGCGAAGACTGCTCTCGCACACATCTCGGGTGGCTTCCACGAAGACGACTTCGCTACTTCCTGTATCACCATTCTGACCAAGTACGGACGGTAGAAGCATGAAAGAATTGGGAGAACTGTCGCTGGGGCGGTCATTGCTCCTCCAACTGGACGGGCAGTCACCGCGGCTGGCCGCGAGCCGTTGCCCGAGCTGTGGCGATGTACGCATTCCGCAACGCGAGGTGTGCTGTAACCACCAGGTGACATGCGAACCGATCCAGCTCAGCGGATTGGGCACAATCTACGAGGCCGTTCATATCTCGTTGCCGCCGAGCGGATTCGACGAACCGTTCTGGGCCGGATTCATCGACCTGGAGGAGGGGCCCCGCTTCTTCGCGCAGATCGGGTGTGAGCCCGGCGAAGGCAACCCCGAGCACGGCGAGGTCGTCGAAATGTTCGTCGAACCGATCGGATCGGCCGAATCACAAATTCTGGCACCGGTGTTCAGGAGGGTGGGTAGCCATGCTGCACTCTGACCTTGACGAGCAGCTGAGAGACCTCGTGGATGTCACACACCGTGTGGCAACGGAGAAGATTCGACCCCTCATCGACGAGACAGAGCGTTCCGGCACCTTCTCGCCGGAAATTCGAGCCATCCTCGCTTCAGCGGGATTCTTCGGACTCGTAGTACCGGAGGAATACGGCGGCGGCGACAGCGACGTCCGGCACCAGGCAGTGGTGTTGGAGCAGCTGGCCCGCACCTATCCCAGCGCTTGCACGTACCTGACGGCACACTGGCTCGCCACCAAGGTGATCGCGCTCAATGCGACAGGACCGGGCGAACCCGACTGGGTCCGTCCACTGCTCGAGGACGCGGCTTCGGGAACGCGGATGGGCGCCATTGCCGCCACCGAACCCGACCACGGTTCGGACCTCGCGCGAATCACCACGAACGCGCGGCGCGACGGTGACGACTGGATAATCAACGGCACCAAGCGATTCATCACCAACGGTGGATTCGCCGATTTCTACACCGTCCTGGCGCGCACCGGCGGAGAAGGATCACGAGGGCTGTCTCTGATCTTCGTGGAGGCGGACCGCGCCGGCGTGAGCGTCGGCCGGTGGGAGCGGAAGATGGGCCTCCACGGCTCGGCGACGGCAGAAATGATCTTCGACGACGTCCGCGTTCCGGCAGACCACGTCATCGGCGAGGTCGACCGAGGATTCACCTACCTCATGCGGGGCTTCGACGAGGGACGCGTCGGTGTTGCGGCCATGTGCCTGGGGATCGCTCAGGGCGCCCTCGACGCAGCGACCGCCTACGCGACGCAGCGCCGACAGTTCGGCAAGGAGATCGCCTCGTACCAGGGCGTGCAGTTCCTCGTCGCCGACATGTCGATCGGTGTGCAAGCGTCACGCTCGGTGGTGTACGACGCGATGCACGCCCTCGTCGCCGGGCATCCGGACGCATCGAGGCTGGCTGCAATCGCGAAGACCCTGGCATCCGACACGGCAATGGAAGCGACGTCCAACGCGGTCCAGGTCCACGGCGGAGCGGGATATGTCAGCGACTTCCCGGTGGAGATGCTGATGCGAGACGCCAAGATCGGCCAGATCTACGAGGGCACCAACCAGATCCTGCGGATGCTGATCGCACGCTCGTACTTTGGGGACGCGGCGCGATGACACCGCCACCGGGAGGCCGGCACACCTCGACCGCTCCGTCAGGCCCGTCTGCGGCTGCCGACACCGTCTCGAATGTGTCGGATGGTCAGGTGCAGGTGGAATTCGACGGTCCGGTCGCCCACGTGATTCTCAACCGTGCCGGAAAGATGAACGCGATCAACCGAGGTGTCCTGCGCGGTGTCCGCACCGCGATCTCGCTCCTCGATCACGAACCCGCGGTCCGCGTGATCGTACTGAGAGGCGCCGGCAAGGCATTCTCGGCGGGCGGAGATCTCGGTGAAGTATCCGAGATTGCCGGCGACACCGCAGCGTTCAGCGAGTTCCTGGACTTCTGGCACGCGTCGCTCGCCGTCGTGGAGAAGTCCGATCGACCGACTATCGCCGCGGTCCACGGATTCGCGCTCGCCGGTGGATTCGAGCTCACCCAAGTCTGCGATTTCGTCGTCGTCGGTGACCGGACGGTGTTGGGCGATCAGCACGCCAACTACGGACTGTTTCCGGCCGGTGGCTCGACGCAGCGGTTGCCGCGCCAGATCGCCGAGCGCCACGCGAAGTGGATGCTGATGTCAGGTGAAGGCATCGAGGCCGACACTGCGGTCTCGTACGGGCTGGCCAATGTGGTCGCGCCGGAAGCCGAGGTGGTCGAACGAGCCCAACAGATGGCGGAGCTCCTTGCGGACAAGAGCATGCATGCGAGCGCAGCAATCAAATCGGCGGTCGCGCTCGGTCGTGACCGGCCTCTGTCGGATGCGATTGCACTGGAGCGTGACATAGCGGTCCGGCATATGGCCGGCTCCGATGCACGCACCGGTTTCGAAGCGTTTCGGGCGCGGTCCGTTCCAGTATTCAGATGAACTTTTGCTCAGAGAACAAATAGCGGGAGAGGTGTATTTGCGGTGTTGGATTTGACGGATGTTTTGTATGGCGGATTGACGATGACATCATGACCACTTCCGGGTCCTCGACTCCATCCGTAAACGGCACAACCATCGATTTCGGCCTTCGCAAAGACGAAGGGAAGTCGAAGGTCATGGAGCTCGACGATGCGATCCGTTCGTTTGTCGAGCCGGGCAACACGATCCACGCGGCCTATTCGGATGCTCGCCCCAATGCTGCGCTCATGGCAGTCGCACGCGTGTTCAACGGAACCGATCCACAGTTCACCCTGGTGACTGCGGGAATGGTCAACATTCAACACTCGTTGATCGAACTCGGGTTGGTCCGTAAGGTGATCGCGTCGTTCGCCGGTGAGAACTTTCCGGTGGCACGCCCCAATCCCGCCCTCGTGAGGGCCATTTCCAGCGGTCAGGTACAGATCGAACATTGGTCGCTGTGGTCCTTGCTCGCGCGGTTGACTGCGGGGGCGTTGGGAGTGTCCCACTTCCCCGTCAAATCGATGCGGGGAAGTTCGATGGGGGACGAGGCAGCGGCTCGCGGCGAGTTGATCGACCTGGCCGCACTCGACGGCGGATCGGACACAAGCCTGGTCTCTGCGTTGCGACCGGACATCGTCGTCATGCACGGTGCAGCTGCCGATGCGCACGGAAACGTCATTCTGGCTGCCCCGTACGGTGAAGGGCAGGTGGGAGCGCTGGCCGCCAAACAGGGTGTAATCGTCACGGTGGAACGCATTGTGTCCACCGCCGAAATTCGAAAGATGAATACACGCACGCGAATTCCAGCGCACGTCGTCCGCGCAGTGTGTGAGGTACCTTTCGGTGCACATCCGTTCGGATTCAATAACCCGGGTGTTCCCGAAGTGGAGGGATACGGCGAAGACCTGGATTTCGTTCTGGACACGCTGAAGGCCAGCAAATCGCCGGAGACCTTCCGTCGCCACATCGAGCAATGGGTGACAGGAATCAATGGGGTGGACGAGTACCGCCGACTCCTCGGGGACGATCGACTGAAGTCGCTGATTCGGCGAGATGTCGCCACCAACGAGATTGCAGTTGCAGTTCCCTCGCCCATTGAGCCGGCCACGCCGGTGGAGCACCAGGTGATCGCGACTTCCCGTGCACTCCGTCGGTCCGTCATGCGACGTGGACATCATGCGGTTCTTGCCGGAGTGGGACTGTCCAACCTCGCTGCGTGGGTGGGTGTCAAACTATTACGGAAGGACGAAGTCGATGTCGCGTTGATGGCGGAGATCGGTCTCTTCGACTACTCACCGCTTCCCGGTGAGCCGTTCATCTTTGCCGGTCAGAATGTTCCGACGAACAAGCTGTTGGTGGACGTGATGAGCGTGTTGGGTATGTATGTATCCGGACCAGGGACATCAGCCATCGGATTGGTCGGTGCCGGACAGATCGACAAAACCGGTGCGATCAACTCCACATACTCCGACGACGGCCGTTTCATTGTCGGATCCGGCGGGGCCAACGACGTCTTGTCGGGTGCGGAGGAGGTGATCGTCACGGTCGGTCACGACCGTACGCGACTTGTCGAGGCGGTACCCTACATCACCTCACCGGGCGCGAAAGTCCAGACGATCGTCACCGAACTGTGCGTGTTCGACCGATCGCCGAGCACCGGAGAGTTCGTTCTCACTGCCTTGTTGCCTGCGGCGGGAGCGACTGTAGCAGAAGGCCTTCGTGAAACCCGCGAACGGACCGGGTTCACATTCGAAGTCAGTGATGGGCTCACCATCGAAGTTCCGCCGTCGGATGAGGAGCTGACGATCCTCCGTGCGTTCGATCCGCAGAAGTTCTATCTCCGCGATCGGTAGTTCGCAGGCGATGTGGCGTACACAGCGTACGACTCAAGTGGTGTGCTGGCGGTGCGACGGGAGGTAGATGGATCCGACGGGACAGACGCGAAGCGAGGGAGCAATGGCACAAGACGAGGGAGTAACAGTGGAAGGTGTATCCGAGGCGGGACTGATCCCACGCTACCGATCTCATCCTCCTGGAATGAGGCAATCCAACGCAATTCACGGCAGCGCGACAGGAACAGATCGTCGGGCACGCGTCGATCGGGCACAGCCTCGGGCGTCACAGTTGTCGCCCGAAGGAGAGGAGATCTTGCGACTCGCAGTGATCTGGGAGCCATACGGTGGCCCCTCGAACGAGGAGATCTTCGTGAGGTTCGGTGTTTCGCGGAGGCGTTTCGGTGAAGTTCTGGCTGATGCCGTGAAGGATGCGGGAATCGAGCAGTCAGTGGCGGATCGGTTGCTCAACGCTTACGTGCGAGATCGGTTCGAGTCGGCAATAGGACGGTGCCGGCCACGAGCAGCGCCTCGAGCTTAGCCTGGATGCACCGATCCGGATGAGTTCGTGGGTGGGTCGTAACGGCGAAATGCCCTGTCGTAATGGAATAATTGAACTTCTCACAGAAACAATTCGGCCACGACGAAGGGCATCTCGTAGATGCAACTATCTCACACCCGACCCATCGCCGCTGCCAGGTTCGACGATCCCAATCTCGTGTCGACTGCGGGACTGGTCCCGGTGATGGCATTGGCGCAGGCCAGCGGCCTGCTCACGCTCGCCGACGAGCAGCTGAGCGTGCCGACCGACAAGGGCGCCAACCCGGGCCGCAAGATCGGGTCCCTGATCGGTGGGATGGTCGCCGGCGCGGACAGCATCGCTGGCCTGGCGATCCTGCGGCACGGGGCGATCTGAACGGCATTGTCACGTTAACGAGCTGTCGAGAGTGGCTGGCAGGATGGTGGTCGTGAGCACCGCCGCGCCGTCGTACAAGCGACACCGCTACCCGAGCGAGATCATCGACCACTGCGTTTGGCTGTACTTCCGGTTCACCTTGAGCTTTCGCGACGTCGAGGAAGTGATGCTGCAACGCGGCGTGGTCGTGTCCTACGAGACGATCCGCCGCTGGTGCGCCAAGTTCGGCCAGGACTACGCCAACCAGCTACGTCGCCGCCGTGCCCGCCCCGGCGACAAGTGGCACCTCGACGAGGTGTTCGTGAAGATCAACGGCAAGCAGCACTACTTGTGGCGGGCGGTCGATCAGGACGGCACCGTCCTGGACGTGCTGGTCCAGTCGCGCCGAAACGCCCCGGCGGCCAAGCGGTTCTTCCGCAAACTGCTCAAGGGACTCGGGTATGTGCCGCGGGTGCTGGTCACCGACAAGCTCGGCAGCTACCAGGTCGCGCACCGCGAGATGATGCCGTCCGTGGAGCATCGCCGATCGAGGTATTTGAACAACCGGGCCGAGCTGTCCCATCAGCCGACCCGGCAGCGGGAGCGGGCGATGCATGGGTTCAAGTCACCGGCCCACGCCCAACTGTTCCTGTCCGCCTTCGGGGTGATCTGCTCACACTTTCGACCGAGACGGCACCGGCTTCCGGCCGGCGAGTACCGACAGGTGATGGCCGACCGGTTCGCGGTCTGGCGCGAATCCACCGGCAGCGCCACAGCTGCCTGAAACGTCAACCGCGACGCCGCCGCTGCCTCAATTTACACCGGAACACGTTGTGCCACCGAACATTCAAGTTAATGTGACAATGCCGTGCGGACACTGCCTGACACATCGGCCGGAAATCCCGCATCCGCGCTCGTCTCGACCGGCTGCCCGGGGACCTGCTCTCGCCCGAACCGCGGCATGGGGCCCCTGCGTCATTCTGTTCTCGGACCGAAGAGCGTCGGGATGTTGATGCTCCGATCGATCGACGGCGCTTTTGTCCGGGCCCGGAACCTGTCAACCTTTCTGAGACAGTGCTTCGGCAGGTTTAGTGTGTCGGGTTCTCCTCCTCGGTGGGTGGTTTGTTGATCCATGTGGTGGTGGGAAGTGCCGGTGGTTCCGGTGGGTTGTGAACGAATCGTTCCGGGTGCGCGGCGTAGGCGGTATCGAGGACGATGCCACGCCGGCGGCGCACCTCCGTGGCTCGCCCGTAGTGCACGTCGGCAGCGGTGTGTAGGCCGATCCCGGAATGGCGATGCTCGAAGTTGTACCAATCGAAGAATTCCTTGCCGTGCATCCGTGCGGCCTCGATGTTGGCGAACCTGCCAGGAAAGTCCGGCCGGTACTTCATCGTGCGAAACTGCGACTCCGAAAACGGGTTGTCATTGGACACGTGCGGGCGTGAATGGGACTTGGTGACCCCGAGGTCGGCGAGCAGCAACGCGACCGGCTTGGACGTCATCGACGACCCCACCGCTGCGAGTTCAGTACCGCGAGGGCCCGCGCCCGTTCCGCGTTCGACAATGCCCGCGGCTGCGCACTCTCTCGCCCGGAAGCGTTCGCCGGCCCGACTTCGGGGATTGTCGGTGAAGTGCCCTGTATGCCAGCGCATTTCGGGTGTGCACGGTAGTAGCTGGCGTGTGCACGACCCGTCGAGGTGCACGCGTGGCGCACCCCGATCAGCGGCGTCAACTCGGCGATCGCGTGATCGATCATCGTCAACGCCTGCTCCCGCGATTTTCCGCGCTGCTCGATGAGAGCTTCTCCAAGAGCGCGGACAGTTCCCCCTGGATACGGATCACGTCCCGGGCCTGCTCGAGTTCCGCGGTCAGCCGCGCATTCTCCGCAGCCAATCCGCTCTCGGTGGGCCCGGTTGCCGGCTTGGGTCCGCGCGGCACCGACAAGCCGGCGAGGGCACCCCTGTCGCGTTGACGCCGCCATTCGGTGAGCAACGACGAGTACAGGTTCTCCCGCCGCAGGATCGCCCCCCGCTCACCGTGGTCGGCTCGCTCGTATTCCTCGACGACGGCGAGCTTGTACTTCGCGGTGAACGTTCGCCGCACCGCCTTCTCGGCCACTTGGGGGTCGGGCACCTCACCGGGTCGCACACCGACCGGATCCACCCGGTCCGCAGTCTCTTCGCTACTCAATGCTTCCTACTCCGAACTCGCCCTCAAACCTCACTGATTACAGACACAGATTGTGTCTCAGACCAGGTTGACAGAGAGGGGCCGCCACGAGAGTGCCGTCCCTGTTTCGGTCGGCGCGCCTCAGGCGGCTACCAGCCTGAGACTGACCGGCAGCGGTTCAGCCGTCCCGGCGCCCGACCGGTGTTGCCGCGGTAAACACAAGACCGCGCGGCGCCGTCACTGCCGAGCGAAAAGTGCCTCGACGAGCGCGGTGGCCGATGCGGTCTTCGCCGCCGTTCTCGTTGATGCGTCGGCGGTGGCGGTGCGGCCGGCGAGGTGCACGGTGGCGGTGAAGCGGGGTGCGTGCGCGGGACCGTCGGTGCGAATCTCCCACTCGGGTGGGGCCTGATTGTTGTTCTGGGCCAGGCTCATCAGCCAGGCGGTCGGGTTGGAGAGTGCCTTGGATTTCTTTGCCCCGTCCAGGTTCAGTGCGGCCGGCGTGGTCTTCCGATGCGGTTCGACGGTCTTGGCGGGCCGGGAATCCTGTGGCGTCGGTGGGGGAGTCGTGGGTTGCGTGGACGGCTCGGTGGTGGGCCAGTCCGGTTCGGTGTCGGGGTGGTCGGTGCCGGTCAGCTGCGCGCGCAGTGCCGCCCAGAGGGCGGCCTGTTCGGCCGGCTTCTTCGCAGCCGCGATGGTCCAGGGGCCGCGGATGCCGAGGTGGGTGGCGCGGGCGGCGAACAGCGGGTTGTGGGCGGCGCCGTTCTGCCGGGTCTCGACGTCGGTGGGGGGTTGGTCGGGGTGGGTTTGCCGCCACACCGACGCCACACTCGGGCCCATCTCCGGATGGGCGGCGGCCATGGTGTCGAGGACGCGGAGTTGGATCGGGCGCCAGGTGGGGTCGGCGGCGTCGATCAGGACCGCGACGTCCGGGACGGTCAGCAGGTCGGCGTCGACACGGCGGGCGAGTTCGGCGGCGATCTCGTCGCGAAGCGGTCCGGCGGCCGCGGCTTTGAGGACCTTGTGGAATCGGCGCCCGTCCAGTGCAGCGAGATCCTGGGTGGCCTGCTCGGCGACGATGCGGTGGTCGGCGTGTTTGAAGTGGTTCTTCTTCGCTTCCCGAGCCTGGCGGGTGCGCCGGTTCAGGTCGGCGCCGAGGGCGGCCAGTTGGTCCGGGTTGTAGGGGGTGGGGGAGTGGTCGAGGTGGGCGAGGATGATCCGCTGGTTGATCAGGTCGGCGACCCTGCGCAGCGGTGAGGTGACGTGGGTGTAGGCGCTCAGGCGGAGGCCGTAGTGGCCGTGCACGGTCGGGTCGTAGGTCGCGGCCCGCAGCGTGGACAGCAGCCGTCCGCGGAGTTTCGCGAACAGGTCCGGGTCCCCGGCCGCGGCGGCGATCTCGGTCATGAGCTCGTCGGTGCTGCCGGCGACCGGGTTGGGTCGGTGGTTGCGGAAGAGGATCGGCAACCCCTGCTCCACACACCAGAGGGCGACGGCCTCGTTGGTGGCGATCATCAGTTCCTGGACGATGAGGTAGGCGACGGTGCGCAGTTCGGCGGCGATCGCCACGATGGCGCCGTCCTCGTTGGCTGCCCAGCCGCGGGTGAGGTCGTAGAACGCCAGCGCCCCACCGTCGCGGCGGGCGCCCAGCAGGGCCTGCGCGGCCGCATCCGCCGCGGCCAACTGGACATGGAGCGGATGCTGCGGGTCGGTCAGGATGCCGGGCACCTGCGCGTGATCGACGGCCGCACATCTTCCGGAGGGGATCTGTCCGCGGGCGACGGTGACGTCGACCAGGCGGCCATCGGTCGTGATATCGCCGGTGACCCGCAGACTGGTCCGCCGAGACTCGGAGGTCAGGGTGGCCGCCTGTTCGGCCGTCTCGCCGAGCATCGGGATGGTGCGGTCGCGCAGGTACCGCGTCTCCGCCCGCAGGAACGCCTGCTCGTCGGCGCCCGACCCCAGTTCCACGACGTCGGCGACGCCGGCGATGTGGACCTCGACCGCCCACCCACGCGCCCCGGCGAGCGGGAGGACCGAGAAGGCGTCGTCCCGGTCCCGCGCGGAGGCGGAGTCGATCATCAGCAGCGTCGACAGGTCGGTCGTGGTCGGTGATGCCATGTCGATACCCCCTGGGTTCCCTACAGGTCTTCGACGATAACCGGCTACGGACCCTGCGGGTCGCCGGCACACGCCGGGCCAACCCCACGGCGTGGGTGGCATCCTCGTGTGAGGTCCCATGGAATGGTGTGCGGTCAGCGCTGCGGGGTGTCACTACTCGGCCGACGATGTGGACGGTGCGACACGCAGAACGTTGATAAGACCAGCTAGCAGCATCTTTCCTTCAGCACGAACATATGCGCGCCCCAGATGGGTTCGACACGATCATGCCCAAGACCCTTGCCACCGCTGCGGTCGACCGACTGCTGCATCATGCCCACATCGTGCTCGCCGAGGGCACCTCGCTGCGGCTGAGCGAGGCCACCGCCGGACGCGGGGTGGTGCCACTGACCTGACCGAACAGGGAGATCACATGACCGCGGATAGGGAGATCAACTGTCCGCAGGCTGGGAGGTCACCTGTCCGCCTACAGGGATCCCCAGGGATCTGGCGCACTTTCCGTGATCGACAGTGCCGGGTCGTCATCGGAATCGACAGGCGACCCGAGCGCACAACCCATGAATCTGATGGGCAGCCAACGACTCTTCTCGCCTCGCGGTGTTTCCTCGCGACGTCGACCTGTCCACTGAAGTCATCTACCGGTCCGGGGCTTTCACGGAAAGTGCGCCAGATCCAATTTCGGATCTGGCGCACTTTTCGTGAAGGTGTTCGGCGTGTCGCCACGGTGTGCTGACCTGCGGCGGGTGAGGATCGTCGGCGTGTGATTTCGAGGGCGTGCGGGCGTTGCTGCCCCACCTGGTTGGTGTTGTTATCGCAGGGGTACGTCGGGTCGGTTCCACGATCCGCATCGCCGCGGAACCGCAGGGCGACCGGGGACGGTGTCCGGGCTGTGATGGTGAGTCCGCTCGCGTGCATTCCCGGTACCGCCGACAGTTGGCCGACACCGCGATAGGTGGGCATCCGGTCATGATCGACCTTCGGGTGCGTCGATTCTTCTGCGACACCATCGATTGCACGGCAAAGACTTTCGCCGAGCAGGTGCCGGGTCTGACCCGCTCGCGGTCACGACGCACGCCCGTGCTCGGCGCGATGGTCACAGCGATCGGATTGGCCGTGGCCGGGCGGGCCGGGGCGCGGCTGGCGACTCGCCTCGGGGTGGCTGTCGGCAGGGACACCCTGTTGCGGGCGGTCCGGGCCATGAGCGATCCGGAGATCGGGGAGGTCAGCGTCCTGGGCATCGATGACTTCGCGATCCGCCGCGGGCACGTGTACGGCACCCTCGTGCTGGACATGGTCACCAGCAAGCCGATCGACCTGCTCGCCGACCGTACCTCTGACACCGTTGCCACCTGGCTGAAAGAGCATCCCGGCACCGAGGTGGTGTGCCGTGACCGCGCCGGCGCCTACGCCGAAGGCATCCGGATCGGTGCGCCAGATGCCGTGCAGGTGGCCGACCGCTGGCACCTGTGGCACAACCTGGCCGAGGCGGTGGAGAAGACCGTCACCCGTCACCGCGCCGACCTGCGTCTACCCGACCAGGAGGTCGATCAAGTTGGCGTCGTCACCGCAAGGGTCGATGAGAACGCGGACGCCGCGAGCGAGCCGATCGACGGTCGGCTCGTCACCCGAACCCGCGAACGGCACGCCACTGTCCGGCAACTGGCTTCCCAGGGGATGTCGATTTCCGCGATCGGGCGGAAGCTCTCACTCGACCGCAGGACGGTACGGCGGTTCGCGCGCGCCACCGAGAGGTCGAGGAGCTGCTGACCAAGGCGGAGTGCCGCGCCAGCCTGCTCGACGAGTTCAAGCCCCACCTCCACGAACGCTTCAACGCCGGGTGCACCGATGCCGCCCGGCTCACTCGCGAGATCGTCGAGTTGGGCTACCGCGGCAGTGACAAGACTGTCCGCCGCTACCTGCAGCCATTGCGGAGCGCTCTCAATTCGCTTCCATCAGCACCCGCAGCGCCGTCGGTCCGGCAGGCCACCGGCTGGCTGACCCGCCACCCGGATCGGCTCAGCACCGACGAACGCACTGAGCTCGAGGCGCTGCTGGAACGCAGTCCCGCCCTGGCCACCACCCGAGACCTCGTCCACGACTTCGCCGAGATCATGATCGAGCGTCGCGGGAGCGACCTCGGTGCCTGGATGACGGACGTTGACACCAACGGAGATCGGGCACTGCGGTCCTTCGTCACGGGTTTGCGCCGAGATCTCGATGCCGTCACCGCAGGGCTGACGTTGCCCTACAGCTCCGGGCCTGTCGAAGGACACATCAACCGCATCATTCTGTGGAATCTGAGATGCTCAAACGCCAGATGTACGGACGCGCCAACCTCGATCTGCTCCGCAAACGCGTCATCCACTCCGTATAGCCAAGCACCCCAACAGAATCACGAAAAGTGCGCCAGATCCAGAAACCAATGTCCCTTGACAAGCGTGTCGCTGCTTAGTTCTGGCCTGTTTCGGTGCGAGGGTGGGGTGGCAGACTTCCCCTTCCCTCTGCCGGTCAGGACTGTTGTCATGCCTACCGAGTGCGCACAAACCATGAGTGACACGGACTGGGAGCTGAGAAGCGCCGTTGCGGGAGCATGTTGTAGGTTCCACGTTTCGGTGTCGGTTTTCCAGATTTCGCGTCGGTGGCGTGTCGGTTGTCCAAGTGCCGTGTCGGCAGGAATCCCTAACCTGATACGTTTCCGCAGGTCACAAGATTGGCTGACGGATCCACTACTGCCCAGGCGCCCGGGATCCAGCAGAATGCCGGGGTGCCCGCTCTGACAAACTGGCTGGAAAGCCCAGGTCGCCGAGATGAACGACCGACGTCGGACGTTGAAACCTACACGTCGTGCCGTTTCCATGTAGCGTCCCTGACGCCTGGCTCGACGCCGCGACCGTATACGAAGCTGAGCGAGAAAGATACGTGCTGCAGCGCAGGCAGGTATGTCCGGTTGGCGCAGATGGTGCTTTGTGCACGCAACTGGCGGTTGGCGCGGGATCAGGTAGGGGCGACATGGTCCTTCTGCTCGAAGTCGCGGGACCACGCACCGCCGATGGCCGCGACCACGAACATGCAGCACATGAAGATCGCCGGCGGGAGCCATCCAAGTGGCCCCGATCCCAGCAGGGCAGTGCAGATTGCCGGGATGAATCCGAGGATCACATAACTTGATTGCTGCGCGAGGCCGACTCCTGTGTACCGAACCTGGGGAGGGAATTGGCGAGCGTAGAAGACAGGCGATAAAGCGAGTGGGCACGAAAAGACGACTGCTTTGAACAGAACGGTTACCAGGATGACCAGTGCCGCACTTCCGTACGAAATTGTTCCCAGGAGGACGATGGCGCCTCCGGCGCACAGGAGCGAGCCCGCGACCCAGAGTCGCTTCTGGCCGATGTGGTTTGACGCAACGGCCCAGATTGGGACAGCGAACAAAGACACCACCCCGGAGAGGGTAATTGCAGTCAGCATCTCTGCTTCTCCGATATCGCTGAACTGCGCGGCGACGACAAGCGAGAAGACAGACACGAGTGGTGCGGCCATATGGATGAATGCACAGATGAAGACGGTAAAAAGAGCCCGCGGGTGTTCACGGATTACCACAGCTAGAGGCGCCTTCTCAGGGTGCTTCTCTTCGCTGTCTTGGCCTTCGAAGACAGGGGACTCTGCTACGCCCCGCCTCAACACCCAGACGAACGCCACGGTGATCACGCTCAACAGGAAGGGGATACGCCAACCCCAGGAAAGTTGCGCTTCTTCAGGAAGTGCCGTGATCGGGATGAAGACAGCCGCCGCAAGGGCGGCACCTACGACCGAGCCATTCGGCGTCCAACTTGTGTAGAGCGTTCGCTTCTTGTCCGAGGAATGCTCCATCGTGAGCAGACTCGCCCCGATTTGTTCGCCGCCGGCGGATAATCCCTGTGCGAGTCGGCACAATACCAAGAGTGCGGGCGCCGCTATCCCCACCATCTCGTAGGTGGGGAGTGTACCGATCAGCGCTGATGATCCGCCCATCAGTACGATAGTCGCCTGCAGGACCCGCTTACGGCCCACCTTGTCGCCGAAGTGTCCGAACAGGATCGCCCCTGCCGGTCGGGCGATGTAGGCGACCCCAAACGTCGCTAGTGCGGTCAAGGTCCCAATAGTCGGCGAGCTTGCCGGAAAGAACAACGCCCCGAACCAGAGCGCGGCTGCGGTGCCATAGAGAGTGAAGTCGTAGAACTCGATGACGCTACCGAAGAAACCGCTGAGTGCAGCACGTTTCCCCATTCGGTTTCCGGCCCGCTCCAGGCCAGAGGGATCGCTGCCGTGAGGCGGTTTAGACGTGTCCGTCTCTACTCCTTGGACAGCTTTGTCGTTAGCTAGCATTCTAGAGCCTCATCATCGATTTCTTTTCGGGGGATATCGTCTCGGCATGTTCATCGAGCCGGTGAAGGTGGTCTTTGTGGAATCCGCGTCTGTGGGTTGGGCGCGTTACTGTGCGCGTTTAGGCGCTGGCGTCGCTATTGGTCGGAGCGTCTCGGGTGTTTAGCGAGATGCCCGACACGACCCGACATGCCATGAACCTGTCTTCCCGGAGCTGATGAGATTACGGAGCACGGCGATCGACGCCTGTGAATCCTAAGGCAGGACCCGCAGAGGATGAACTTTGTTCACGTGGAGTGGGTAGGTGTCGGTACCGCCAGCTCGAACCAACCTGAATACAGTTCTCTCGACGATAGGTGAATCAGATCCCCTCCGACTCGGTGAGTAAGGTCTGCTCCACCGCCCAAGCCGCGATCTGCGCCCGTGACGTGAATCCGAGTTTCGTCAGGACATGTTCGACATGACCTTGGGCAGTGCGCGGTGAGATCACCAGCTGCGTGGCTATCTCTCTGTTTGTCAGACCCTTTGCGACCAGAGCGGCGACCTGATTTTCTCGTTTGGTTAGCACAGAGGACGCGTCGGCGTGCCTTGGTGATGGTTTCTCCTCCCGGGCGTACGAGATCGCGGACCCGAAGCTCATCGATTCGCCCTCACGACACGCTGCGGTGAAGCCTCGAGGTCCCAGTCCCTCCCGTGTGGTGCGCTCGCATTCCTGGTGAGCGCCGGTCAAGTTCGGTATCTGGAGGACCGAGGTTCCTACCTTTCGCCGAAGCGCGGCGGCGGCTGCCATGAGAACACCGGCACGGTGAAAATGTCTCTCGGTGGCTGCGATCCAGGCCAGTAACTCGAGGCACCAAGCCGCCCCAGAGGGGTCGTCGGACAGCCGTGCCAGTTCGAGGCCGTCCCGCAGCAGCGACACTGCGCGATCACGATTGTCTTGTTGCCACACCACCAGTGCGAGAGTCCACGAGGAACGGCCCCGCGAGGCCGACTCGCCGTGCGATTGTGCGATCTGAATCGCGTCTTCGAGGCGAGCGACGGCCTGGTCCGGTTGACCGAGCAGGTGATGCGCCAACCCGAGCCCATGCAGGGTCATGATTTGCAGCATGAGGTCACCGTCTCGGCGGAATTCATCCAGGGCCTGGGACAGGAAGGTCACTGCCCGTCTCGGATCGCCGCGGTGCAATGCCAGGTACCCATCGGCCCGTTGTATGAGTGCGCGATCTCGTGCCGTCCCTACCTCGTCGGCGATCATTCGGCCCTGCTCGATCAGTGCGATCGCCTCTTGAAGGTCTCGCTGTCTGGTCGCGAGGATGCTGGCCGCGTAGAGGCCCTTGACGCGCAGCGCAGCCGATTGGTGCTCGTCTCCGGCCAGGGCGCGCTCGAGCCAGCGCCGTCCCTCGGTGAGCAGACCGTGGGAGAACCAGAACGGAAACAGGGCGGCGGCGATGTCCAACCCCGCCGAAGAGCCGTCCGATACCGACAAACTGAACTCCAGCGCCTCACGCAGATTCGGTTGTTCCAGGTTTAGTCGTGCGATCCAGTCGAGCTGTCGTGGGCTGATCCACTCGCTCTCCGCATCGAGCGCCATCTGTCGATACCAATCCCGGTGCCGAGACCGCATCGCCTGATGCTCGCCGGCGTCTTGCAGCCGTTCCCGCCCGTAGTCGCGAAGAGTCTCGAGCATGCGGAAACGGACTCCGGTGTCCGACTCTTCCCGGATCAAGATCGATTTATCCACCAGCGAGGTCACTTGCTCGAGCAACTCCTCAGGCTCGCCGGTGTCCGCCAGCATGTGTGTGGCGGCGTCGAGGTCGAACGCGCCGGCGAACACCGACAATCGGGCCCACATCTGTTGTTCGGCCTGGGTGCAGAGGTTGTGGCTCCAGTCGATGCTCCACCGCAGCGTCTGCTGACGCGATGGCACTCCACGGGCTCCGCGGGTCAGCAGCGCGTACCGGTCGTTCAGGCGTTGCAGAATCTGGTCGGGGGACATCACCCGTAACCGAGCGGCCGCCAATTCGAGCGCTAGGGGTAAGCCGTCCAGGCGGCGGCAGATACGGGCCACGGCAACGTGATTGTCCTCGGTGAGTTCGAAGCTGGGCACTGCCCTGGCGGCCCGCTCGACGAACAAATTGACGGCCTCGTATTGCGGCAGGCTCGCTAACGGCGGATCGTAGTCCAGGTCGGGGGCCTTCAACGGTGGCACCCGGAGGACCGATTCCCCGCCGATCCCCAGGGGCTCGCGGCTGGTGGTAAGGATTTTCAACCCCGGGCAGGAGCGCAACAACGCTATCGTCAGCTCCGCGGCCGCGGAGATCACATGTTCGCAATTGTCCAGGATCAACAGCAGGTTCTTGGCGGCGAGGTACTCGGTGAGAACGGGCAGCGGACCTGTCACCTCGTGGCGCACGCCGAGTGCGGTCGCAACCATGTGGGTCAGCAGTTGCCCGTCTCGCAGTTCACCGAGCTCCACCAGCCATAGTCCGTCAGGGAAGGCCCGCCCGAGGGTGTCGGCAACCCGGAGGGCGAGTCGGGTCTTACCCACCCCGCCGATCCCGGTCAGGGTCACCAGGCGCGAGGTCGAGAGCAGCTTCCGTACCTCGGCCAACTCGGCGCGGCGACCGACGAAGCTCGTCAGGTCCAGCGGCAGGTTGGTTTTTCGGCCCCCACCGGTCGGCCCCGCCGGTAGATGCTGCGAATCAGGAGGAGGCTGCGGCGCAGACAGAGGGCTGTTGTCGGGGGAGTCCCGCCATGTTCGGTCGCTGCTGCCCTGTCCTGAGGAGCTGGGCTCGGCGCGCAACGCCATCTCGTCGAGGGTGAACCCGTGGCGTGTCTGGACTTGCTGCAAGAGGTTACCGAACACGGCCGCGGACGGCCGGTCCGCTGCACTGCGGGACATGGCGCGTTCGATCGCTACGCTTACCTCTTCGGAGTATCCGTGCACACGCAGGTCCGGTACCGGCTGTGTCGTAATCCGGAGGAACTGGGCAACCACCTGTTCGCCGCTGCGTCGTTCGTATGCGGCGTGTCCGGTCAACGCGGTGAACAGGGTGGCGCCGAGTCCGTAGACATCGGAGGCGACCGTCGGTGAGTCACCACTGAGAACCTCCGGCGCCGTGAACGCGGGGGAACCGGTGACAGTACCCGTGGCCGTCCTGAAGGCGCCGGCGATGTGCGCGATGCCGAAATCTGCCAGGACCGGCTCCTCGTAGTCGGTGAGCAAGATGTTCGCAGGCTTGACATCCCGGTGCACGATCCCGGCTCGATGTGCGGTCTCGAGCGCGCCGGCCGTCTTCACCCCGAGACGCAGTACTTCCTTCTCGGTAAGGGCGCCGTGCCGACGGATCTGGGCATCGAGGGAATTGTGCGGGTAATAGGGCATCACCAGGTACGGTCGACCGCTGGCAGTAGCCCCGACCTCGAAAACTTCCACGATGTTGGGGTGTCCTGTCAGCCGGCCCATTGCCCGCTGTTCCCGGAAGAATCGGGCCCGATTATCGTCGTCCAGGTCGGTGGTGAGGACCTTGACGGCCACGATGCGATCGAGTGCGGTCTGGGTGCACCGGTAGACGACTCCGAATCCCCCGTGCCCGATTTCGTGGACGTCGTCGAATCCGGAATCATGGAGTTCGTCCGCAATGAACGGAAGCACCTGGTGATGCGTGCGAAAAGGGTCGCTGTCGTCCATTGCACATCCTGCTTCCACCCACACGGCCAGGACAGCTGGACACTCCCACCGTCTGCGCCTCGGCGTGCCCTCAGGATATCGCCGTCGCCCGCCACGACGCTCGCGGCGCGTGTCGGCTCGGACCCGCCGAATCCGCCTTTCGCGCGGTTCACGACGATCCTGGCGAATATCGTGTGGGGTGGCGCTCCTGCGCTTTCTCCCTCCGCACGATGCCTCTGGGACACCTCGGCACCCTGATCGCCGCTACCACCGAGCTGTGGTGGTCGCCGTCCACTCCACACACGTAGATCTGCTCGGCAACGGTGGCATCTGCGGGACAGTGCGGCCAAGTCGTCGACCGCGCATCACCGCGCTCGTGGCACAGCGCTGGAGCCTTGATGACGAGGAACGTCCACAAGTCCGTTCCCCGCTCGGGATGTCAGCTGTGCGTCCAGCTGCTCAGACCGGCACGCTTGCGTTCGCGTCCATGTTGATGCGGATGTGGTCGCGCAGATAGCTCAGGTGCTCGATGATCGCGTGCTCGGCGGCCTCGGGGTCTCGGTCGGCGATTGCCTTGATGATGCGCTGGTGCTGGGCGAAGGTGTCGCGGCCCAGTTCAGGTGTGAGGTCGAGGTAACCGACAGGCTCGGATTCGCGGTGGAGGGCGTAGACCAGCGCGGCGAGGATCCGGTTGCCGGACATCCGCGCGATCGTGATGTGGAACTGTGCGTCCAGCTCGGCGATCAGCGGGTCGCCGACGGTGCGACGCTTCATGTCGGCGTGGATGGCGCGCAGTTCCTTGAGGTCGGCGTCGGTGCGGTTCGACGCTGCCAGGACGGCGACCGGTATCTCGAGGTGCTGGCGGGCCATAGCGACCTCCTGGAAGCTGACACTGCCCAGCCGCAGGAGATTGTGCATCGATTCCTGCACGACCTCTCCGAGCGCGGTGTAGTCGACAGCCTGGACGAAGCTTCCCCCGCCGGCTCCCGGGACCTTGCGGATCAATCCCTGGGACTCGAGGGCGGAGAGCGCCTCGCGGATGGTGGGCCGGCTGACGCTGAACTGGCGGGCGAGTTCCGTCTCGGGCGGGAGGCGGTCACCCGTGCGCAGTTGTCCGTCCAGGACGGCTTTGCGCAGTGCGTCTTCGACTTGCTGCCGGGGGCGCAACACCTTCTGCCCGAGGATCGGCGTCTGTGATTGGCGCGTATCCCCACCATGAGTACTGTTTGACATAAGCTCTCCAGGAGTCCGGGACAGGGATCGTATTAGTCCGACAGTTTACTCCCTCCGGGTCAACGGAGTCGCATGGCTCGCGGCTTCCCCCTCGAGCTCGATGTTCGGCCCAGCACGCTACGTACGGTGCCACCGTCACCGCAGCACATGACCGACGGCAGCAGACCCTCCCATGCGGGCCACGACCCCGATCACCGGCGCCGTCCGTCATGGGAGGCGCCGGTGATCGGGCAAACCCGTAAGACCCCGTGCGTTACTGGGTCGTTGCGGTGGTTGCGATGTCGGTGTCGATGGCGTCGTTGAGCACGTCCTCGCTGAGGTCGCTGCCCACGACGTCGTTCTGGAACTCCAGCGCTGCCTTCGCTGCGTTCTCGTCGATCACCGGGGTTGACGGCCACGACGGGATGTTCGACTCGAACGCCGTTGCGTAGATTGCCGGGTCGACGTCGCCCATCAGCGGTTGGGCGATCTTCGCGGCCGCGTCGGGGTTCTCATGGATGTCCCTCTGCGCGTGGGCGAGGGCGGTCGTGAAGCATTCGAGCACGTCGGCTTTCTGCGCGATGGTCCGTTCCGAGGCCATTGCGGTGATGTAGAGGTTGTTCGCGAGTGGCTTGTAGTCGCCGTGGGCGAGGTTGTACAGGTAGGCGCCCTCACCTTGCTGGATCGCGATATCCGATTGCGGCGAGGAGATGGCGATCGCGTCGAAACGGTCGCTGGTGAAACCGGAAACACTGCTGGCGCTGCTTCCCGTGGCAATGACTTCCATGTCATTGTCGGGATTCACACCTCCCGCCGTGGCGAGGTAGCGCATTACCTGGTCGCTACCGCTGCCTGAGCCGGTGACTCCGACGCGCAGACCCTTCAGGGCGCCGAGCCGCTCCGCGTCGGAACTGTTCTCATCGATACCCAGTTTGTCCAGGATGTCCTTCTTGATGACCACATTGGTGCTGAGTTTTGTGACCTGCGCGAAAGACTGCACCGGAGCCCCTTCATGACTGGCGACCATGACTTCGCCGGCTGTCACGAGGGCCACGTCGACGCTGCCACTGACTGCAGCGGCGACGATCCCCGAACCGGTGTGTACCTCGACGGACTCGGGGACGAGCCCCTCCTGCTCGAAGTAGCCGGCGCCCTCTGCTACATAGAACGGCAGGTAGACGAAACTCGGTGAGGCCTTGGCGATCTTCACCGCCGCACCCTGACAGGTGCCGGCGGCAGCAGCACCGGGATTGGCTGCCTGCCCACCACCGCCGCCGCCGGCGCAGCCGGCAAGCAACATCACTGATGCGGCGCCGGCGACGGTGACCTTACGCACGCGGCTTCTGTTCATGACTTTCCTTCGATACGGGGCGCGTACGCCATTGGTGGAGATCGCAAGTCCTGAAGCGGAGCAGGGCATGCGAATTAGTGGGTCAGGCTGGGCGAGGCTCGCTGGGGAGCCACCGTCACAGCCCAGGTGTCGGGCGATAGCCGCTGTTGGAAGCGGGCCCCGTGCAGCTCAGCTCGTCCGGCGGCCGGTGACCCTCTCCGACCAGTCGACCATGAAGTTGAGCAGCGTTCCGATCAGCATGAGAATGAACAGTGCAGCGAAGGTGCCGGCGGTGTTGAACGTTCCGGCCGCCCGGGCGAGCAGGAAGCCCAGGCCCTTGTTCGAGGCCACGATCTCGCCGACCACGGCGCCGATCAACGCGTAGGGCACGGCCAGCCGTAGGCCGGTGTAGATCCAGGTTGCTGCGCTGGGGAGTACGACCTTCAAGAGCAGGTCGCTTCGCTTGCCGCCCATTACTCGAACGACGTCGACGAGGTCTTTGTCGACATCCCGCACGCCGGCGTAGGTGTTGTAGAAGACCAGGAAGAAGCAGACGACTGCGGTCAGCACGACCTTGGAGGTGAGGTCGACGCCGAACCAGAGGATGAACAGCGGAGCCAGGGCGACCTTCGGCAGCGAATAGATTGCTGTGACGATCGGGTCGAGCAATTGGGCAAGCCACTCGACGCGCCCCAGTACGAACCCGACCGTGATTCCGCCGATGGCTCCAAAGATCAGGCCGAGGGCCATTGCAGTCATTGTCGCCTGCAGGTGCACCAGAATCTCACCCGTCGAGATCCAGCCCCAGAGCACGTCCCAGATGGCGGACGGTTTCGAAATCCAGAACTCGTCGACCCACCGACCCGAGATGAGCTGCCAGATCGCCAGGATTGCGACCACGATCCCGAGTCGCCCTAGCTGGACGGCGCCCAAGTGCAGCCAGCGACGGCTGCCGGAGCGTGGCTCGTCGAGCCACACGGTTTCCTCGCGCTGCGCCTTGTCTATTGCCATTGGCGACTCGGTGAGGCTAGTGGCGCCCGCATCGACCGCATCAAGGACATTTTTCATACTTCGTCACCTTCGTTCAGGTCCTCGGAGAGCACGGACCACAGATATTCGTTGAGCTCGCCGAATCGTGGGTCGAAGCGGAGTTTGGACAGATCGCGCGGGCGCGGAAGGTCGATCGGTACCTCAACCTTGACGCGGGAGGGTCTCGCGGACAGGACGACGACCCGGTCGCCCAGGGCAACCGCTTCGGAGATGTCGTGGGTGATGAAGACGACCGTGTTCTTCGACGCGGCCCAGATACGGAGCAGTTCTTGCTGCATGACACCCCGCAGCTGTGCGTCGAGCGCACCGAACGGCTCGTCGGCAAAGATGACCTCGGGCTTGTAGGCCAGGGTCCGCGCGAGGGTCACGCGCTTGCGCATGCCGCCGGACAGCTCGCCCGGGTAGGCCTTCTCGAACCCGGTGAGGCCGACGAGTTCGATCATTTCGCCAACCCGGTTGCCCATTCCCTTCTTGTCCATTCCGCGGATCTGGAGTGGCAGAGCGATGTTGGCTGTGACCGTGCGCCACGGCATGAGGTTGTCCTTCTGCGTGATGTAGCCGACCTTGGTGTTCGGCTCGGCTACCGGGGCGCCGTCGTACAGCACATTGCCTGCTGACGGGTGCATCAGGCCGGCGGACATGTTGAGCAGCGTCGATTTTCCGCAACCACTCGGGCCGACGACGCAGACGAACTCGCCCTCGTAGATGGTGAGATCGAGCCCCTCCATCACGGTGACAGGCTCACTCTTGCGGTGAAATCGTTTGCCCAGTCGCTGAAACTCGATCTTGGGCCTGACCTTCGGCGTCACCCTAGGGGCCGCCGCGGTCGTGCTTGCATTCGGCATGTGATTCCTACTTCGTCATTCCATGACGGGCGCCGGTCGGTGCCGTCAATGTGGGACTTGGGGCGGCGGGTCGGGCAAATCCGTTACCGCTTGTAATGAGACTGACATCACATCAAATGTAAGTCAATAGCCAATCGTTAAATTTTCACGCGATGCTGATTTCAGATGCCTCGAACGCACCCACGCAACGCGGCGGAATCGACTGAGGTTCAACTGTGTTCGCGCGCGTAATGGCCCTCGGTCCGTCTTGCCATGCGGGTACGGAGTCGTTGGCTTCGATGTGTTTGCGCATATGGTCGCGGAGATAGCCGAGATGTTCGGTGATCGCCTGCTCGGCTGCCTTGGGGTTTTGGTCGATGATGGCTTTGACGATGCGTTGGTGCTGGGTAAAGGTGTCACGGCCGAGGTCCGGTGACAGATCCAGGTAGCCGACCGGTTCGGATTCGCGGTGAAGGGCGTAGACCAGCGAGGCGAGGATCCGATTTCCGGACATGCGAGCGATTGCGATATGGAACTGCGCGTCCAGTGCGGCGATCATGGGGTCGTCGACGGTGCGACGTTTCTGCTCGGCCAGGATCGCGTGAAGTTCTTCGAGGTCGGCGGTGGTGCGGTGTTCGGCGGCCAGTACTGCTGCCGGTATCTCGAGGTGCTGGCGGGCCATCGCGACCTCATGGAAGCTGACACTGCCCAGCCGCAGGAGATTGTGCATCGATTCCTGGAGGATTTGTCCGAGGGAGGTGTGATCGACGGCTTGGACGAAACTTCCTCCGCCGGCCCCGGGAGTCTTGCGGATCAGTCCCTGGGTCTCGAGGGCGGAGAGTGCTTCGCGGATGGTGGAGCGGCTGACGCTGAACTGGCGGGCCAGTTCCGTCTCGGGGGGAAGACGGTCTCCGGTGCGGAGTTGGCCGTCGAGGACGGCTTGGCGCAGTGCGTCCTCGACCTGTTCACGGGGACGCAGCACTTTCCGTCCGAGGATCGGCGGCGAGGAGTGGGCATCCCCGCCGCCAGTACTGTTTGACATATGACCTCCAGTAATATACGTCGGGGACTTCATTAGTCTGACATTTCACCGGGCTCGAGATCGGATGAGCGGCGCGATTCGGGCACGGGACGGCCCGACCCGCCTTCCCGGGGTGTTCGCATGATGAGACCGGCCGAGATGAGGAGCAGTACCGCCGGCCACCAAAATGCTGCAGCCAGGCCGATTCCTCCGGCGAGGGCGCCGGCGGAAAGCGGCACCACGACCTGGCCGAGGCGGTTACCACTGAGCCGGATACTCACGGCCGTCCCCCGGAGATGGACCGGCGTCCGTGCGGCCACCCACGCCATAGTTGCGGGTTGTCCGATGCCCAGCCCGAGGCCCGCCAACATCATGACGGCGAACAGCGCCGGTTCGGGTCTGTCGAGTAGACCGAGCACAGGAACGCCGGCAAGGCTGATCGCCGCCAGGGTCATCGTGCCGACCAGCAGACGGCGGCGAGTGAATCGAGCGATGAGCCGGAGCATCCAGATCCGCACCACCATGGCCGCGACTCCCTCGGTCGCCAGCAACAGTCCCACGGTGCGCGCCGAGAGGCCGTGCTGCTGTCCGTAGACCGGCAGGTAGGCCACCAGCAGGTCGATCGACGTCAACACGGTGAGGCTGGCCAGCATCGCCGCTGGAACAGCAGGTAGCCGCATCACGGCCGCGAAGCTTCCTCGGCCGGGCCGAGTGTCCGGAACAGCGCGCTCTACCAGGGCTCCGGGCCGCAACTTCAGGCTGACGGCCGACAACGTCGCGACCACGGCCATGCCGGCGGCAATGGTGAGCACGATGTGACTGTTCGGAACGTGGGTGGCAAGCTCGTCGGGTCTGCTGGCCACCTCCCCGACCAGGAAACCGGTCATAGCCGGTGCGACGATCTGGGCCACCGCGTTCACCGTCGTCAGCGTGGCGAATCTGGTCTCGCGTCGCTCCGGCTGGCTACCTTTGGCGATCAGTGTCTGCGACGCCACCACCAGAACGAGATGGCCCAGACCGAGGAACGCACTACATATCCCGAGCAGGAGCAGACTCGCCGGGGCAAGCAAAGACAGCAGGGTTGAGCAGACCAGGATCCCACCGAGTACGAGGAATCCGGTCTCACCACGCCGGTCGACCGCCTTCCCCAACGGAATCGCCGCAAACAGAGCCAGCACCGAGAACGCGGCGGTAATGATGCCGACCTGCACCGCGCCCGCCCCCGCCGCCAGACTCTCGTAGGTGATCAGCGGCCGGATCGCCGAGCTGATGAACTGGGCAACGAACGTCACCACCATCAAACGGGCGAACCAGGGACGCTCGAGACGCGACGCCCACCGTGGGCGGGTACCGACGGCCGTCCGTGGCCCGGTCATCCGGCCGCGCGCCGCGGCTGCTGAACGAAGAGATTAATGACCCACGAAGCTGCCAGAGGCTGTTCGAGAATCAGGTGGTGGCTCGCGCCGGGAACCCGCATGAGGGCACCGGCGGGACCGAGCGAGTCACGAATCCGCTGCGCCATCACCTCATCGACGAAGCCGTTCTCAGCCTGCACCCACCAGGTGGGAATCTGCGCAGTGAGCACGAAGTCGTCGGGAACCTGAGGGCGAAGATAGATCCCTGGATCGAACTTGAGCGCCCACCGGTCCCCCGCACGCCTGATCGCGGCCCGGGCGATGTGGTTCATCACCCGCGCAGGCGCCTCGGTGACCGGCGGAAAGGTCTTGTAGCCCTCGAGCGCCTCCGTCTGTGAGGTGAACGATCTCACGGGCCGAGACGCGATCTTCGTGCGCCGCTCCGCGTAGCTGTGGGACGAACGTCGGAGGGGGCTGTCGAGTGCCAGGACGGCCCCGAACCGGTCCGGCTGCCGTTGGGCGGCATTCACGGCAACGAGACCGCCCATGCTGTGCCCGACGAGCAGCGGTGTGGGACTGCAGAATACGTCCGCAACACCGGCGACCTCCTCGGACCACGCATCCAGGGTGTACTGATCCCGGTGCTCGCTGTCACCGTGTCCCGACAGGTCGAGTGCGACCACCCGCCCCGCTCCGTACAGGAACGGGGCCAGGTGATCCCACCACTGGCGCTGGGCCGCGCCCCCGTGGATGAGCACCACGTCGGGGCGGGTCCGATCGGACACCGCTTCCCAGCAGCTCACCGCGATCTCGGTCCCCGCGACTCGAACTCGCTCGGTGCGGGCCGGCGTGCAATACGCCGACTCCCACCGATGCTCGGAGTCGAAGCCGGGGATCGGGGTCAGCGGCGACCCGGTCACTCCGGCCGGCATTTCATCAGCAAGGGCATGACGCCTTCCTGCACAACCTCGTCGCGCTGGTTGACCAACTGGTACCGCCGCCGCAGCACGCCCCGCTTGCCGTCGCTGGTGATCTTCGTGTCCTCGATGAGAACCTCGACGTGGATGGTGTCGCCGTCGAAGACCGGTCCCTTGAACCGCCATTCCTCGATGCCGAGCAGGGCGATGGTGCCGGCCTCGAAGACACCGAGACGCGTGACGAGTCCGGTCAGCACGCTCATCCCCAATACGCCGTGCGCGATGCGTTCGCCGAACTGGCTCTTCGCGGCGAACTCCGCGTCCGTGTGAATCGGGTTGTAGTCACCGGAGAGGCCGGCGAAGGTCGCGACCTCCGCCAGACCGACGGTGCGGCTGGGGGTGGTGAAGGTGTCGCCGACCTCGAAATCCTCGAAGTAGTACGCCGGCTTTATCGCGTTGCCCATCAGCTTTCCTCCTCGAGCTTCGGTCCGAAGGTCTTGCTCTTGATCATGCGGGCGGATGTGTAGGTCGCCACCGTCTCGCCCTTGGAGTTCACGACGACGTTCTCGGTCTTCACCACCCCCCGGTCACCGCGCGAGGTCAGCCGCTTGGAGACCACATGAATCTGGGTCTGGATGGTGTCGCCGGCGTACACCGGCGCTTTCCAGGTCGGGGTGAGTTCGAGAAGGGCGAGCCCGGTGCCGGCCGTGACGCCTGACGCGAGGATCAGTCCCTCAGCGAACGACAAGGTGAGCATGCCGGGGGCGATCCGGCCCGAGTAGTGCTCGGGCCGGTTGACGTACTCCAGGTCGATGAAGGTCGGTGTGAGAAATCCACACAGATTCACAAACGCCGAGATGTCGTAGTCGGTGACGGTCCGCCGGGGTGTCTCGATCCGCTGGCCTTCGTAATAGTCCTCGAAATAGAGCCCATTCATGCTGGCTCCTCAGTAGGACTTCGGCATCCCCAGCACCTTGTGGCTGAGGTAGTTGAGCACCATGTTCGGTGAGACGGGGGCGACCTGGAAGACGCGGTTGTCGCGGAACTTCCGCTCGATGTCGTATTCCCTGGCAAGACCATAGCCACCGTAGGTCTGCATGCACGTCTGCGCCAGGTCCCACGAGGCCTCCGCAGCAAGGTATTTGGCAATATTGGCGAGCTCGGGGGCGTTGTCGGCGCCGGCGTCGTAGGCGGCTGCAGCCTTCCAGCGCATCGCATCGGCCGCCTCCAAGTGGGCGTAGCCGTTGGCGATCGGGTGCTGGATGGCCTGGTTCGCGCCGATCGGCTTGCCGAACAGCACACGCTCGTTGGCGTACTTCACTGCCCGCTCGATGAACCACTTGCCGTCACCGATGCACTCGGCGGCGATGACGATACGCTCCGCGTTGAGCCCGTCGAAGAGGTACTTGAAACCGATACCCTCTTCGCCGATCAGCGAATCGGCCGGCACCCGGAGATTGTCGATGAACAATTCGTAGGTGTGATGGTTGAACATCAGCGGAATCTTGCGCATCGCCAGCCGCGCGGGGTCGACGTCGCGAATGTCGATCAGGAAGCAGGAGATACCGAGACCGGGCTTCTTCGGGTCGGGCGACGGGCTCGTGCGGGCCATGATCACCATGAGGTCGGTGTAGGCGGCACGCGAGATGAACACCTTCTGGCCGTTGAGGACCCATTCGTCGCCATCCAGGCGGGCCGTCGTGGCCAGCTTGGAGGTATCGGTGCCGGCGTTCGGCTCGGTCAGGGCGAAGGTGGTCAGTCGGACGTCACCGCTGGTGATCTGCGGGAGCCACTTCTTCTTGAGTTCCTGCGAGCCGTGGTTCACCACGATGCCCATCGCGAACATCGCCGCGTGGATGGCGGCGCCGGCACCACCGGAGCGGTTGATCTCCTCGGTGATGACCGAGGCCTCGGTCACACCCAGGCCCCAGCCGCCGTACTCCTCCGGGATCATTACGGAGTGCAGGCCGGCCGTCTCCGCCGCCTTCGCGAACTCCTCGGGGAAGGCCTCCTTCTCGTCGACCTCGCGGTAGTAGTCGTTGTCGAAGCGGGAGGTGACCGCCTTGGCGGCCTGGAGCACGTCGTCCAGGGTCGCCTTTGTCTCGCTAGTGGCGTTGTCAGCAGTCATGATGGTTTTCGAACCTTTCTTGTCTAGCCCGTGGGCTGGCTTATGTGGTCGCGTTGACCTGCGGCGTCGGGCCGAATGCCCCGCCTTCGGCCAGCGACTCGATCTGGGACTCGTGCACGCCGATTTCGTTGAGGATGGCGTCGCGGTGCTCACCCAGGCGCGGCACGCGGGCCGGAGTCGGCACCGCGAACCCCGTGGGGTCATCCGGCTGCCGCAGCGAGCCTCCGATGGCGTCGTCCACCTCGACGAAGGTGCCTCGGTCGGCGAAGTGTTGGTTGTCGAGCACCTCGCTCATCGTCAGGACCGGCGCCACGGGGACGTCCACCTCGGTCAGGGCGTCGACGACCTGCGCCCGGGTCAACTGGGTACTCCACGCTTCGAGCAATTCCTCGACTTCCCGCTGCCGGTGGGCGCGTTCGATGTAGGTCGCGTAGCGCGGGTCGTCGGCGAGTTCGGGCTGCCCCATCGCGCGGCACAGGCGCGCCCAGAAGTCGTCGCGGTTGACTCCGATGTTGTAGTAGCCGTCCGCGGCTGCGAACGTCCCGTAGGGGACACCGTGGAAGTCGTTTGCTCCGGCGGCCTTCGACAGGTGCGCGTCGCTGGACTGCACGCGAGCGAGGGCCACCGTCGCCAGTGGCAGCGTGCACTCGGTCAGCGACAGGTCGATCATGCGGCCGCGGCCGGTTTGCTCGCGCTCACGCAGCCCGAGCAGCACCGAGGAGTGCGCGGTCATCCCGGTGACGATGTCGCCGAGGGCGAACCCGCACCAGGTCGGTCGCCCGTCACGGTCGCGGGTGAGCCCGGTGGTGCCGGACAGTGCTTCGGCGACCATCGCCAGGCCGGCGCGGTTGGCGTCGAGGCCGGCGTCGAACAGGCCGAATCCGCTCATGCTGACCACGATCAGGTTGGGGTAGCGCTCCTGAAGATCCGCCGGGTGGATTCCGAGGCGCCCCAACGCTCCGCCACGCATGTTCGTGATGAACACGTCCGCATCGGCCAGCAGCCGGTCGAGGAGCGCGGAACCGGATTCGGACTTGAGGTCGAGGGTGATGCTGCGCTTGCGCCGGTTGAGTGAGGCGAAGTACCCCGACATGGTGCCTTGATCGGTGGTGCGGATCGGCTCGCGACTACGGGTGAGTTCGCCCTGGGGCGGCTCGACCTTGATCACGTCGGCACCCTCATCGGCCAGCAGCATCCCGCAGTAGGGTCCGGCGATGAGGTGGCAGAGTTCGACGACCTTGACGCCGTCGAGTACACCTTCACGCACAGGGGTGTGGTCGTTCATCGGGTGGCCGGTCCTTTCGACGGTCGTGCGAGGAGTTCGAGGAGCCCGGAGACGGGGGCATCGTGTGCCAGTGCCTGGACGGTGTCCCACAGCTCGTCGACGGCCACCGCCGCCCCGCCGTGCTGGAAGCAGTCGGCCGCTTTGGCTTTCAACTGGTCGACGGTCAGACGGTGATCCGGACTTCCCGAGATGGTCTTACCGACGAAGGTCTGCTCGGTGCCGTCCTGGAGCCGGACCTGCGCTGTTACCGGCGCCATGGCCAGGAAGTCGACGTCCTCGGTGGGCCGGACAGTGATGCGCCCGGCGGCGAACCCGCCGACGACCGGGTCGCGCAGTGCGTCGTCGGCGAAGTCGCCGATGAGGACGGCGCCGCGGTGTAGTGCGACGCTGGCGGTGTAGCCGATGCAGAACTGTGCGTCCACGATGTTGGCGGTAGCGGGATCGAAGGTGCGTCCCACCATGTTGAACGCCTGGCCGCTGGTCTCGAACGTGATGTGTTCGACGGCCTCCGGTGTGATCCCGGACTCGCGGATCCGCAGCGTCAGGTCGATGGGAGCATGCGTGAAGCGGCACGCCGGGTAGGGCTTGAGGCTGAGATCGGTCAGATAGCCGGCTCGGTCGGCGCCCTCGAGCAGGACGTCGCGGTCGAACGTGCCGTCCTGGTAGAGGTTGATGAAACCGGCGCGGCCGTCGAAGACGTTGCGCGGGCCGTCGACGCCGGCACCGGCCAGCGCTGCACCGAAGAGGACGTCCTTGGCGACGACGGCGGGCTGGAAACGCTTGGCGAGGGTGCCGTCGATGATCGACTGCAGACTGCCCGAGGTCTGCGCGAGCTGGTGCCCGAGCAGGCTCACTGCCTGGCCGGCGTCCCACTGGCGGAGACGGGCGATCGCCAGCGCGGCTCCGATACCGCCGCTGACGACGCTGTAGTTCCAGCCCCGACTGCCCTTGGGTCCGCCGGCCCGGCCGACCCGCATTGCGCCGTCGAGGCCCACGACCAGCGCGGTCAGGAACTCCTGGCCGCCGCAGTCGGGCCGATTTTCCTCCAGGTCCGCGAGCAGGGCCGGCAGGACCACGCTGGCAGCGTGCAGCGGCACCGCGTCGTCGGTGTCGTCGTAGTCGAGTGCGTGCAGGGCACCTCCGTTGGCCACGGCGGCGAATGGCGCCGGCGCGGTGTCCGCGGTGCCCCAGATGGTGGCGTTACCGGTGCCCCAGGCGGACAGCGCGGTGCGTGCCTGGGGAACACCGGGGGAGTGCAGCCCGCCGAGTGCACAGGCCAGTGTGTCGAAGAGGACCTCGAGCGCCGCCTCGATCGTGGCCGCATCCAAATTGGGGTAGCTCTGGCGCACGGCGTGCTCGGCCAGCGGCTCCGCCAAGTCGGCGGTTGTCTCGGTCATCGGGCCTCCTCGGACTCGTCGATCTCGAAGTCGAACAGCCGAACCGGTTTCGTCTCGCGGACCTTCATCCTCACGCGCAGGTCCGGGCGCAGGGCCTCCCACGGCGCGAGGATCCTGCTCAAGCAGCGCACTCCCTCGTCAAGATCGACCAGACACAGGACATACGGGACCTCGTCGGCGAAAGTCGCCGGGGCTGCGGAGACCTCGGTGTAGCTGTACAGGGTTCCCCGGCCGCTCAAATCCACCCAGTCCACCTCGGACTTCCAGCACTCCGGGCAGACGGGCTTGGGTGGGAAGGTCATGTGGGAGCACTCCCGGCACCTGGTGGTCCGAAGGACTCCGTCGTTCAGGCCCTGCCAGAACGGTTCGGTGAACGGGGTGACCCGCGGCGGATAGGCCAGCGTTGTCCCCGTCGTTTGGATGGGCATCATTTTCGCTCCGTTCACGCGCCGTGGCCAGCGAGGATGTGCATCATCGTGGCGTTGTAGTCGCCGAGTTCGCCGGTGACGGAGCCGATTCCGGCTCCAGCAACCTGACGCTCTCCTGCCTCTCCGCGCAACTGCTGCACCGTCTCGTAGACGTTGTAGAGCGGGGTCACGTGCGGGGGATGGCCGCGGCTGGCGCAGCCACCGGAGGGTGAGATCGGCACCTGGCCGCCGATGGTGGTCGCCCCGCTGGCCGCGGCGGCGCCGCCGGTGCCCTTGGGGAACAGTCCGATGGACTCGCTCAGGATCAGCTCGACGATGGAGCAGGGGGCGTAGACCTCGGCGAAGTCGATGTCGTTGACCGAGATGCCGGCCTCGTCGTATGCCTTCGCGGAGGCGATTTCGGCCGACTCGAACCATGTCAGTGGACGGGGCCGGCTCGACACCTGGTGGATGCCCTCGTGGTGGAAGCCACGCGAGACCACGTCGACGTAGCGGGTGCCCAGGGAGCGGGCAAAATCTGGATCTGCGATCACGATGGCCACCGCACCGTCGGACCGTGGCGGCACGTCCAGCAGACCGAGCGGCTTGACGATGTCCCGGGCGCCGATGACGTCTTCGACGGTGATCGGCTTGCGCATCTGCGCGAGCGGGTTCATCGAGGCGTGAAACCGATTCTTCACCGGGATCGACGCGAGTTCCTCACGGGTGAGCCCGTATTCGTGCATGTAGCGCACCGCGTTGAACGCATACCAGGCGATGGGGGTGACGCCGAACGGGACGTGGAAGTCCACGTCGCCGACGGCCCGCATCGACCAGGTCATGTGCTCACCGGTGGGGACGTGCAGTTCCTTGTTGACCCCGAGCGCGACAGCGACCTTGGCCTTGCCCGAGGCGACGCGCTCGAGTGCGACGTCGAAGGCGATGGATCCGGTCAGCCCGTTGCCGAGGACCTCCATCAGGATGTCGCCCACCGCCATCTCGAGGTATCCGGCCATGAATGTGCCGAAGTACCGCTGGTCCGCATAGGGGCGCGGAGTGGAGAAGATCAGCGCATCGATGTCTTTCTTGGTCAGGCCTGCATCGGCGATCGCTGCGACCAACGCCTGGGCCATCATTTCGTGCTCGAGTTTGTCGAGGTGCTTGCCGACCGGCAGGGCCCCGATTCCCACCACGGACGCGATCGGCTTCATGATTCCGTCACCGTTGCCCTTCATTTACAAGTAGGAATTTGACTGACATTTAGTTGTATGTCTGACATTAGAGCGGTCTGTGAGGATGGTGTCAAGGGTCACCGGCGTTCGAACGCGCGGAACAGGGTCGTCACCGCATCGAGTGACTCGAGTTCGGGCAGCCGCGCGAGCAGCGAAACGAGGGCACCTGCCTGGTCGGGATCGAGGGCACGCAGGGTCAGGGCCTCAAACTTGGCCCGTATCTCCCCATCGCTCATCGGGTTCGCCGGATGACCGCGAGGCACATCGGCGGCCGCCGACAACATCGAACCGTCCGCCATCGTCAGGGTGAGTTCGGTCGGGCAACTGTCCCGGGTCGCTCGATCCGTCAGATCGGGACGTTCGACCACGCTGATGTGGTCGATGATCGAGAAAAGCCCGGGATCGGTCAGCCGCTCGCTCGTGAACGCCTCGTCCGACAGTTCACCGTCGACGAAGGCGGCCGCCATCAGGTACGGCATGCTGTGGTCTGCGGTTTCTCGGGTCGGTGGACGCCACTTCTCCGCGGCGTCGCCTCGGCCGCCCCCGATCGAGCGCCACGCGTTCATGCAGGTCGCCACGTCGATCGCAACGATGTCGGAGAGGACGGCACGGTCGCGCAGCTCGAGAACCAAGTCGACGGGGACCTGACCCCAGTAGCAGGCCGGATGCCGTTTGAGGCTGGCCCGTTCGATGGCCGACGGGTCCGCTGGTGTCAGCGTGAGATCAAAGGTGGGCCAGATGCGTTCGAGCAGCCCATCCTTGCCCTCGAACGGTTCGGAAGGCCCGCTCATCCCGGCCGCGGCCAGGCGGACGGCGAATGTCGCTGTCATGGCGGCGTGGCCGGTGGCCGCGGCCTTCCACTCCGACAGCTCGCCGAACCTGGTCACCCGCAACGGGATGCTGGGGACGACGGCGAGGGCGAGGGCGTGTCCAATCTGCTCGCGCGGCAGCCGGAGGAGCTTGGCCTGACCGGCCGCGATGCCGAGCGAGCAATACACCCCTTGATCCCAGCCGCCGTCAGGAGGCACCGCCTCGGCCAGGCGGGTCGCGACTTCGTAGGCGAGGGAGATCGCGGTGACGGCGTCGGCCCCCGTCCCTCCCACCGCCTCGGTCATCGCGAGCAGGGCGGGGATCATGTCACTCGGGTGTCCGGAGACCCCGAAGTCGTTGAAGTCGAGGTAGCGGTCGGCTGTGGCGTTGGCGAAGGCGACCTGGTCGACGAGGCATTTCTCCGATTCGCCATAGACCGACGCCACGAGGGGCCCACCGATACCGCGGGCGACCTCGCGGGCCATGCCTGCGGGCGCACTCGAGTACCCCCCAGCGCCGCATCCGACGGTGTCGATCGTGTGGCGTACGACGGCGCGGACGGCGCCGGACGTCAGGGTGTCGAAGTCGGTTGCCTGGATGAAGTCGACCAGTGAGGTCAGCAACTTGTCCATCGCGATCAGCCGAGCTGTCGGGTGAGGGCCGCGATGTCGGCGACGGACTCGAGCTGGTCGATGGTGGTAACGAGCTGCTTGATCTCGGTGTCCTCGAAGGGACGGGCGGCGTGTCCGGCGCAGTCCTCGAACTTCGTCACCAGCTGTGACCAGTTCAGGGGGTTGTGGGCAGCGCCGGGAGTCTCGTCGTGCTTGGCCTCGCCGTAGAGCTCGCGGCCGTCCGCGAGGACGAGTCGAACAGCCCCCGCGGGGAGTTCCTTGCCCCAGTTGTACTTGGGATCGTCCACGAACACGACCTTCGACGCGACTTCGTAGACGAGCGGATCCGCGCGGCGCTCCGGTGAGAAGTCACCCACTCGCACCGTCCCGTTCAGCAATGCGAGCGAGACCGTGAAGGGGATGCTGAATTTGGCGTCGTTCGAGGTCGGGGGCCGTCGGCGGAACTCTGTCGGCTCACTCAGCTGTTTCGCGAAATCGCCGCCGAAGACCTCGATCGTCTCGATCTCGTCGGTGCGGCCGGGCCCGCCCATCAGCCGGAGCGCGGTGTCGATGTAGGCGTGCGTGACACCGCAGCTCGGCCACAGCTTGTAGAGGATGCTCGCGCCGTGGAAATCGCTGCCGAGGTCGGCGACCATCGCGTCCCGGTCCCACTCGCCGAAGTAGACCGGCAGAAAGGCGGCGTTACCCTCCAGCGGGGTCGAGGTGGCTTTGACACCCTTCTCGGCCAGCAGGGCCGAGAGCACCGCGGCCTTCGCGGCGAACCCGCCGTACATCCCCCGCAGGTCACCACCGGTGCCGTAGGCGGTCTGCATCGTGCTGGCGGCCTGCGTGCAGGCGATACCGATCGCGTCCGCGACCTGCTTGGCGTCCAGACCGAGCAGCTTGGCACACGCCGCCGCGGAGGCGAGCGTCCCCACGACCGGGGTCATGAACCAGTCCTGCTTCCAGGTGACGTTCTTGCGGAGCCGCGCAAAGAGATCCTGGCCGACCGCCAGGGCGGTGATGAAGTCCTCGCCCGTCACGCCGCCCTTGCGTTCCGCCACGGCGAGCAATGCCGGTAGCACCGTGACGCTCGGATGGTGACCTTCCGGCAGATGGTCGTCGTAATCGAGGCCATGGCCCATGGAGCCGTTGACGAAAGCGGCGGAAACGGCGGGGAGCTTTCCGCCGAACCCGAACAGTGTGCTTTCCGGCTTACCGCCCCAGTCTCTGGTGAGCTCGACGACGGCCGGCATGACGTCCATGAGACCGCTCGCGCCCAGGATCACACCCAGCGTGTCGAGTGTGCTGTACTTCGCGGCTCGGATCGCCTCCTCCGGGAGGGATTGAAACGTCGCCTCCGCGACGTACCGACCGAAGACCGTTGCGAGATCCTCCTGCGCCACCATGTGCCACACCACCACCATTCACTTGAGGTAGATCATTGCCATATCGCTAATAGTCTGACATTGACGTGTTGGGTGTCACAACCCCCGGGGCTGATGGATTGGGCGCGCTGCGAATTTCGCTCGCCCCCGTGTCAGGGGGGCTTCACGAAGTGCCGCCGCGGGAGGGGCGGCGCCGGGGGTGGATCCGGAATCGGGTGACCGAGTGTTCGGATTCTCATCGCGTGCGAACGGGCGGACGCCACGGTAACGGGCTGTTAAATGTTTGACCTTGCGCTGCATGGTTAATGTCATCTACAGTCGGCATGGGCGGAAGAAGTGGTCCCCGACACAGCGACGCTCCACCCTCGGGCGCATTGGCGGGGATGGATCGCCTCGCAGGCCGAGCCGGCTACCGGTGGCGTGCGAGGATTCGCCTCCATCGCCTGCCGCCTCACGGGTACCTGCGACTTCGCGGTCCGCCGCTGCCGAGGAATCCGGCGGCGGACCGCGACTTCAATCACAAACTGTACGAACGAGTTCCGAAGAATCGCTAGCCATTTCGGCTACGACACCAAGGAGACTGATTGTGAAGGTCGACGCCCGCTTGGATGTGGACGATGTCGAGGCAATGGCTCAGACCGCGCGGCGATTGGAGTTGGAAGGCTACGCGGGCATCTGGACGTCGGAAACGGCCCATGATCCGTTCCTCCCCCTGATGGTCGCCGCCCAGCACACCCAACGGGTCCAACTCGGATGTGCTATCGCCGTAGCGTTCGCGCGTAACCCCATGACGATTGCGAACGTTGCCCACGACCTGCAGGCGTACTCGCGCGGACGATTCGCTCTCGGCTTGGGAACTCAGGTGAAATCGCATATCGAACGCCGTTTCTCCATGCAATGGTCTAACCCGATGGCTCGGCTCGAGGAGTTCATCGACGCAGTGAAGGCGATCTTGACGGCATGGGAAACGGGGGATCGACTGCACTTCGAGGGTTCCTACTACCGCCACACCCTTATGACGCCGATGTTTCGGCCCGAGCCGCATGGTCATGGACTTCCGCCGATCATCATGGCCGGTGTCGGGGCAAGCATGTTAGAGGCCGCCGGCCGGAGCGCGGACGGCGTCCTGGTGCACGCGTTTTCTACCCCGGACTACCTCCGTGACGTCGTTCTACCCGCTGTCGAACGGGGTCTGTCTTCCCGTACCCGCGCGCGTGACGGCTTCGAGGTGAGCTGTCGTGGGTTTCTCGCAACGGGCCGGGACGAGAAAGAACTCGAACACGCAAAGCAAGCGATCCGGGCGCGCATTGCGTTCTACGCAAGCACGCCTTCATACATGCCCGTCCTCGAGCGTCACGGCTGGGATGCCCTCGGTAGGCAGCTCAATATTCTGTCGCGATCGGGAGACGACGACCGATGGACCAAGATGGCAAGCCTTATCGACGACGAAGTGCTCGAAACGTTCGCTATTGTCGCCGAACCTGATCGCGCTGGTGCCGAGATCGCGAGACGCTACTCCGGAATCGCAGATCGCTACTGGTTCTACACCCCCTATCCGACTTCTCCCGAACTACTCTCGTCGATTTCTCTTGCCATCAGTACTGAGCAGTCAATCGGGTAAGGGTGCGACCGCATGTCGGAGTAGGCCGACGAGTTCGGAGACTTTTATGCGTATCGGATTTTGCGGAGTGGTCCGGACAGACACGGCACCAGGCATCATCCGCAGCCAACACCGAGAATCTGCTCGAAATACCGCGGACCCACCGGTGCATATGGTCGACGCTCCTCGCGCGTAGATCGAGTCGAGCTGTCTTCAGGCGGCGGTCGCGGCTGGCTGTCGCGGTTGCGGCGACGCGGAGCGACGCTGTTGCGGAATGCGCCGACGTGACCGGTATCGGACAGGCGCGCCCCGCGGTCGTTCACGCACCGGCTACGAGCCCAGGTCATGCTGCATCGCAGCGCTCGGTTGGTCGGATTCGCGGGTGCGTAGCGGCAGATCGGCTCGCCAACTGTGCAGGCACCCAGGCTGATCGACGTCCCCGATCTGGCTTCGACGATCGCACCCCACCAGCCATCCGATGACGCGAATATGTTGCACCGCAGTGCTGCTGGGCGCTGCGGTGCTGAGCTCGTTGAGCAAGTCCTCGCTGAGGTCGCTGCCCATAACGTCGTTCTGGAACTTCAGCGCTGCCCTTCACGCGTCGTCGATCGCCGGGGTTGGTGGCCACGATGGGATGCTCAGCTGGAACGCCAGCGGGTAGATTGTCGGCTCCACGTCGCCCATGAAACGGCTGGGCGATCTTCGCGGCCGCGTCGGGGTTCGCATGGATGTCCCCCGGGCGTGGGCGGCCGTGAAGCATTCAGCATGCCTGGTCTCTGCGCGATCGTTCGTTCCGAGGCTATCGCTGGAGGTTGTTCGCGAGCGGAGTGTAGTCGCCATTGGCGAGGTTGAACGGGTAGGTGTCTGCACCTTGCCGGATCGCAATACTCGTGGGCGGGGAGATGGCGATCGCGTCGCCCGATTGCTGGCTCAAACTCTAGCGACACTGGCGAAGCCAACCCGCGGAAATGCTAAATGTTTGACCTTGCGCGCAGTGTTTATTGTCATCTATGGTTGGCACTGTTCCAGAACGCGTCGCGCCACACGGAACGTTGCGCTCGCGACGTAAGCGAGGCCCTGACAGCCCGGCACGGGCGTCACGACCCGGATACCGCCGGCTACCGCCTCGCGGGACGGCGTGACCGAAGCTGCCGATAAAGGGCGGCGGCGGCTTGCACTCCAACTAACCACTGTACGAACGAGTTCGAAGGACGCCGATGACCACAAACGTCCAGACCGAGGGGCCGTTGCACGGCCTACGCGTGGTCGATATGACCACGTCCTACGCTGGTCCCACCGCGGCGATGTATCTCGCCGATCTCGGTGCCACAGTCGTCAAAGTCGAGCGGCCGGGCTACGGCGACGATGCCCGCAGCTGGGGACCGCCGTTCGTCGACGGGACCTCGGCCTGGTTCGCCTCGGCCAACCGGAACAAGAAGTCAGTGGTCGTCGATCTGGGCTCGGTATGCGGGCGGCAGGTGCTGCTGCGGCTGCTCGACACCGCAGATGTCTTTCTCCAGAACACGAACCCGGCCAAGCTTGTTCGCTTGGGAATCGACGGCGAAACCCTCCGTCAGCGCAACCCGCGGCTGATCTACTGCGCATTGTCCGGCTTCGGCCTGGACGGCCCGGACAGCGACCTGCCGGGATATGACCTCGTGGCTCAAGCACGCTCGGGACTGATGTCGGTCACCGGAGAAAAGGGCGGCAGCCCCCAACGTGTCTCGACCGCGCTGTCCGACGTGGTCACCGGAATGTGCGCGGCGATCGCGATCAACGCGGCCGCGGTCCGCCAGGCCCGCACCGGGGAAGGCGAGATCATCGACGTCTCCCTGCTCGACACCGACCTCGCGCTCATGGCGCCCCGCATCGCGGCGTACCACGCCGGAGAGCCCGAACCGACCCCCAGCGGCGGCACCGACTCCGTCCTCGCGGTCTACCAACCTTTCGACACCGCCGACCGAACCATCGTCATCGCGGTCGGCAACGATGCGATGTGGCAACGCTTCTGCGCCGCCGTCGACCTCCCCGAACTCGCCGCCGACCCGGCCCTCGCCGACAACGCCGGCCGCCGCGAGCACCGAGCACGGATCACCGCAATCATCGCAAAGCGGCTCGCCACCCGGACAGCCACCGACTGGCTCCGCATCCTCGGTGAGGTCGACGTGCCCGCGGCCTTGGTCCAGACGCTGTCGGAGGTCGTGAAGGACCCCCAGGTCGTGGCGCGAGGTGCCCTGATGCCGGTACCGGGCTCGGCGGGCGAACTGGTCACGGTGCACAGCCCCTTCCGGCTCGCGTCCGGACCGCCGCGCAACGAACGCTTCCCCGATCTCGGCGCCGACACCCGCGAGGTCCTGCTCGAGCTCGGATACAGCCACGACGAAGTAGCCGGTTTGCTCCTCAGTGGCGCGGTCACCGAGCCGTCGACCGCTGTACTTGAGGAAGAAGCGGTCTCATGAGTGTGGTCACGGTAGAGCAGGCAGGCTCGGTCACGACAGTGACGATCAACAGGCCCGAAGCCTTCAACGCCCTCAACACCGACGTGATCGCCGCTCTCCTGGACGCCGTCGCCTACGCGGCCGCCGAACCTGCAGTGCGCGCGGTCGTGCTCACCGGCAGCGGGGAGAAGGCGTTCAGCGCGGGAGCGGACCTGAAGGAACTCGCGGGAATGGGCCCGGACAGGGCCAGGGAAGTCATGGCCGCGGGCCAGCACATCTTCCGCACCATAGAACAGGCGCCGATCCCGATCATCGCTGCCGTCAACGGACTCGCACTCGGCGGCGGCTTCGAGCTGATTCTCACCTCGACCTTCCCCGTGCTCTCGACGAAAGCGTCACTGGGGCTACCCGAATCCGGATTGGGACTGATCCCCGGCTACGGCGGTACCCAGCGGTTGCCTCGGGCGGTGGGGCAGCGGGTCGCCGCGCATCTGATGCTCACCGGCAGCCGACTCGACGCCGACCGCGCCTACGCGCTCGGACTGACCCCTATCCCGCCGGTCGAGCCCGATCAGTTATTGGCCACTGCGACAGCCCTCGCCGAGAAGATCGCAGCACAGGGCCCGTTGGCGGTCCGCGCCATCCTCCATGCGCTCGAGGTCGGCCGCGACGCCCCCCTCGACGCCGGGCTCGGCGTCGAGACCGGACTGGCGGCACTGGCCGTCGCAGGTGACGAATCCACCGAGGGCATCGGCGCGTTCCTCGAGCGCCGGCCCGCGAAATTCGCGAACCCGGAGGCACACCGATGACTGTCGAGCCCCTCGAAATCGATACCGACCCGAAGGCATACCTGGCACTGCACGAGCTGCTCGACGAGCCGGCATCGGACGCAGCGCTCACCGACCGCGAACTGCAGGTGCGTGCACAGACCCGCGACATCGTGGCCCGCGAGGTCGCGCCCCGGGCGGCGCACCTCGACGCCACCCACGACTTCGCCCACGAGAGCGTCCAGGCGTTGGCCGCGGCGGGACTGTGTGGACTGATCTTCCCCGAACACGTCGGTGGCACAGCCGACACCAACATCGCCTACGCCGTGGCGATGGAGGAAATCACCGCCGGCTGCGCGGCAACAAGCCTGGTCTTCATGACGCAGATGCACGCGGCCTACCCGATCCTGCTCACCGGCACCGACGAGCTGCAGCGCCGCTACATTCCCGGCCTGCTCGACGGGTCACTCTACGGTTCGCTCGGGATCACCGAACCGGACGCCGGGTCGGACGTGTCGAGCCTGACGACCACCGCGACACCCACCGACGAGGGGTGGTCGCTCAGTGGTCAGAAGACCTTCATCACCACCGGTGACCGCGCCGACGTCATCATCTGCTTCGCCACCGTGGACCGCACCCGTGGCCGCGACGGAATCACCGCATTCGTCGTCGACGGCAGCTGGGACGGGGTCGGCCACGGCCAGCCGTTCCACAAGATGGGCATGCACGGCTCCAGCACCGCAGAACTCTTCTTCGACCACGTCGCGATCCCGCGAGCGAACCTTCTCGGTGAGCAGGGCCGGGGTTGGTCGGTCGTGATGAGTTCGGTGGTCAAGTCCCGCATCAGCGCCGCCGCACAGGGCGTCGGGCTCGCGCGCGCGGCGTACGCCCGCACGTTGGCCGCGCTGACCCGGCTGCACGGCAGCCGCCTCTCCGACGAGCACACCTTCGCCCTCGCCGACCTGCGCGGCCGGATCCTCCAAGGCAGGCTGCTGCTCCAAGCGGTCGCCCGTCAGGCCGACACCGATCCACACATCACCCCCGGCCAGATCGGGGTGATGAAGCAGACCTGCACCGACCTGGGCTTTTCGGCCTCGATCGAGGCCGCCCGCATCCTCGGGCCCTACGGCGACCTCGCCGATATCGGTGTCGAGCGGTGCCTGCGCGACGCCAAGGTCACGCAGATCTACGACGGCACCAACGAAATTCAGCGGCTGCTCATCGGCCGCGAGACCACCCGCGCAATGAAGGAACTGGCATGACATCACTGGAAGGCAAGGTCGCGATCGTCACCGGCGCCGGCCGTGGGCTGGGCCGATCGATGGCGCACGCGTTGGTCGAGGCCGGTGCTGCGGTCACCGTGGCCGCCCGCACGTCCACCGAACTCGACAGCTTCGTCGAGGAGGTGAAGGCGGCCGGTGGCCAGGCGTTGGCGTGTCCGACCGACATCACCGACGAGGCGTCGGTGGAGCGGATGGTCGAGGCCACCGTCGAGACCTTCGGCCGGGTGGACGTGCTGGTCAACAACTCCGGGATCGTCGCGTCCACCCCGCTCGTCGAGCAGTCCGCCGAGGAATGGGACCGGGTCGTCGCCACCAACCTGCGCGGCACCTATCTCGCAACCAAAGCTGTCGGGCGGCACCTGCTTGCGCAGAAATCGGGCAAGGTCGTCAACATCGCTTCCAACTTCGCCCTGCAGGGTGTTGCGAACCACGCGGCCTATTCCGCCTCCAAGGCCGGGGTCATCGCCTTCACGCGCTCGATGGCGATCGAGTGGGCGCGGTACGGCATCCAGGTCAATGCCATCGCACCCGGGTACTTCGCCACAGCCCTCAACGCCGAGATGCGTGAGGACGCCGACGCCTTGGCCAGCGTGGTGCGGGCCATCCCCGCGCGCCGGCTGGGTGAACCCGACGAACTCAAACCGTGGTTGCTGCTGCTTGCCGGTGGCGACTCGAACTTCATGACTGGCGAGGTCATCGTCATCGATGGCGGCCAGAGCGTCCGCTGAAACCGACCGGAGGACAACTAGTGAGTAACGACAGCAAGACCGTCGCCGTCCTCGGCGCCGGCACGATGGGCTCCGGGATCGCGACCGTGATGGCCCGGGCCGGCCACCAGACGATCCTCTTCGACATCAACGACACCAATCTGCAACGCGGTATCGACACCGTGCACGGCTTCTTCGACAAGAGCGTCAAGCTCGGCAAGCTCGACGCCGAGGCCGGCCGGTCCGCCAAGAACAGCCTGGTCGGCACCACCGACCTCACCGACCTCGCACCGTGCGACGTGATCGTCGAGGCCGTCTTCGAGGACCTCGCATTGAAGAAGGACACCTTCGGCCGGCTCGACGAGATCGTCTCGGAATCGACTCTGTTCCACACCAACACCTCGACGCTGTCGGTCACCGGCATCGCCTCCGGTTCCCGGCTGCCCGAGCGGGTCGTGGGTACCCACTACTGCAACCCGGCGCCCTTGATGAAGCTCGTCGAGGTCGCCGACGGTCGGCACACCGCCGACTGGGCCCACAAGGCGACCATCGAATTCCTCGGCTCGCTGGGCAAGACCAGCGTGGTCACCAAGGACCGGCCCGGGTTCATCGTCAACCGGTTCCTCATCCCGTGGGAGAACTCCTGCATCCGCGCCCTCGAGGCCGGCGTGGGCACCAAGGAGTCGATCGACGCAGCCGTGCTGGGTTCCCTCGGCCACCCGATGGGACCATTCCGGCTCCTCGACATCGTCGGCATGGACATTCACCAGCAGGTCGCCACCCGCCTCTACGAGCAATTGCGCGACCCGAAGTTCTTCCCGCCACCGATGGTCGAGCGAATGGTCGCCGCGGGCGATCTGGGCCGCAAGACCGGCCGCGGTTTCTACGACTACGACGACACCCGACTCTTCGGGTCCTGAGGAGTAACCATGAGCGAGTCCACCACCGACTTCTCGACGATCGGTCTGCTCGGGTTCGGCACCATGGGCGCCGGCATCGCCCACGTGCTGGCCACCTCCGGGCGCAAGGTGATCGTCCTCGACACAGACCAGGACCGTCTGGAAGCGGGCTGTGCCTCTGTCGCCGCGTTCCTCGACGACAGCATCGCCCGCGGCACCGTCACCGACGAGAACAAGACCGCGGTTCTGACCCGCATCATCACCACCACGCACGTGGCCGACCTCGCCGGTGTCGACGCCGTGATCGAGTCGGTTACCGAGAACGCAGAGGTGAAGACGGTCCTGTTGCGCGAAGTGGCCGCCGTGGTGGGGGAGCAAGTTCCCCTCCTGACCAACACTTCTGCGCTCTCGGTCACCGATCTCGCTGCCGCGCTGCCCAACCCGGCGCGTGTGGCCGGGTTGCACTTCTTCAACCCAGCACCGGTACAGCGCACCGTCGAGGTGGTGCCCGCTCTGCAGACCGACGGGGACCTGATCGAGCGGCTCGTCGCGCTTGTCGACACCCTCGCCGAGAAAGTCGCGGTCGTGGTCAAGGATCTGCCCGGGTTCCTGGTCAATTCCCTACTGCTGCCCTATCTCAACGACGTCGTCGCAGAGTACGACGACGGTCTGGCCACCGCGGAGGACATCGACGTCGCCCTCGAGCTCGGCCTCGGCTACAAGACCGGGCCCCTGAAGATGCTCGACAGGATCGGCCTCGACGCCCACCTCCACGCGTCCGACGCGGCATACGCCGCCACGCTGGACTCGCGGTACGCGCCGCCACCCCTGCTGCGTCGGATGGTCGCCGCCGGCCGGCTCGGCGACAAGAACGGCCACGGATTTCGCACCGGACAGCCCACCGAGGAGAACAACTGACATGGCATACGACGACATCCTGACCAGCATCGACGGCCCGGTCCTCACCATCACGATCAACCGGCCCGATGCAGGAAACAAGTTCCGCTACCAGAGCTGCCTGGAACTGTTCGACGCGCTGCAGAAGTTCCGGCTCGACCCGCAGCTGCGTGCCGCGGTGCTGACCGGTGCCGGTGAGAAGTTCTTCTGCATCGGCGGCGAGCACGATCCGGTCACCTCCCTCGACCAGTCCCAGGTGCTGCCGATCATCGACGTCTACCAGGCGATCGACACCATCGCGAAGCCGATCATCGCCGCCGTCAACGGCTTCGCGGTCGGCGGCGGCAACGTGCTGCACACTGTCTGCGACCTGACCATCGCCTCGGAGAACGCGGTCTTCCGGCAGGTCGGCCCGATGGTGGGCAGCTTCGACGCCGGATACGGCAGCTGGTACCTCGAGGACACGATCGGCCGTAAGCGCGCCAAGGAGATGTGGTACCTCAACAAGAAATACACCGCCGAGCAGGCCCGCGAGATGGGCCTGGTCAACGAGGTCGTCGCCTTCTCCGAACTCCAGGCTCGCGCCGCCGAGGTGGCCCGTGAGATCACGACCCGAAGCCCGCTGGCGATCGGCGGGATGAAGGGCGCCTTCTCCGCCCGCCACAACGGTGTCTCCGGCCAGGCACGGATGGCCCACGACCAGCAGCTGACTCTCTACCTCCAGACCAAGGAGGCGCACGAAGTCAGTGCGGCGTTCGGCGAGCGCCGTCAGCCCAAGACCGAGAGCTTCTGGTCGTGAGCTGGTCATCGGGGTGGTGGGGTCCCGCCCTCACCAGTGATCAGAGTGATCTGCGCGCCATGCTGGACGCGTTTTACGCCGCGCACGACCCTGTGCTCGACGACGACCCGGATGCAGTGGCCGCACTGGTCACCGAACTAGCCGAGCTCGGGGTCTGGACCCTCGGCACAGCCGAATCCGCGGGTGGAGGGGGCGCGGAGCGGGAACTGACCGCGCTCGCCCTCGAACGGCTCGGCCGTGCCTGGCCCGCGCTCGGCTGGGCTGCCGCGCAGGCACACGCCGCCATCGACGTCCTCGCCGGCGACAACCGATTCACCGACCTCGTCGCCCAGATCCATACCGGGCAGGCGTCCGTCGCGGTCGTCGACACCGTCTCGGCGCACGTCCGGCTAACATTCACCGGCAACGCGCTCACCGGCTCGATCGACCGAGTCGACGCCGCCGCTCTGAGGCCACACCTGCTGGTGCTCGACGGTAGCGACAGAGCACTGTTGGTGTCCTCCGCCGCGGTCACGTTCACCGCGCTGCGCCGCACCGGGCTCGGCGGCGCACTCACCCGAGCCGCGGATGTCGAGGCCACCACCGACACAATCGACGAACTGACCGGAATCGACGCCACCTCCGCCCGAAACCGACTGCGGCTCGGCGCGGCCGCTGTGGCGGCCGGTATCGCCGGTGCCGCTGCCGACGCGGCCGCGGACTACGCCGCCGACCGCCACCAGTTCGGCGACACCCTCACCGCAATTCCCACGGTGCGCCAGTCCCTGCTCGGTCAAGCCGCCCGCTCGATTACCATCCTGGGCGCCGCTCTGACCGCCGAGAACCCGGTGCAGGCGCTCGCCGCCGCGCAGCAGGCCTGCGACAGCGCGATCCAGGTCGCCGCCGACGCCCTGCAATCGCACGGCGGCTACGGCTACCTCACGGAATACAGCGCCGAATGTCGACTGCGCGACGCGGTGTCACTCCGCGCCGCGGTCGACACCCAAGGTGCCGCGATCGCCACCGCCCGCGCTCTCGTGAGCCTTCCGCCCGCGCCCACCGCCCTCTGGAAGGACGCGTCATGACCTCGACCTACCGGCCACTGGCCGACGTCCTCGACGGCCAGGCCACACCGATCGACGACGAGACCGCCGCCGCCTGGCGAGCCGAGGGCTGGTGGGAGAACCGGTCGATCCGGTCGCTGCTGACTGACATCGCCGAGACCGACCCAGACCGAGTCGCTCTGATCGGCCGGCGCAGCGAGGGTGACCGGATCACCCGTACCTACCGGCAGTTCGACCAGAACGCGCACCACGCCGCCAGCGTCTTCGCCTCGCTCGGGGTCGGTGTCGGTGACGCGGTCGTGCTGATGCTGCCGAACTGGGTGGAATACCCCGAGATGGTGTTCGGGATCAACGAGATCGGCGCGATCTACGCCGGCATCCCGGTCGCCTACGGTGAGAAGCAGGCTGCGGCGATCCTGCGGCGGAGCAAGGCCAAGGTACTCGTCATCCCGCGCCGCTGGCGCAGCAACGACCACCTCGAACTCTCCCGCACGCTCCGTGCACAAATTCCCACCCTCGAGCACGTGATCGTCATCGACGAGGACGATTCAGACCTGCTGGACGGCGAGTCGCTGTGGTCCAGCCATGCCGCCGTGCCCACCCGCCAGTTCCCGGACCCGGAGCCCAGCCGGGTCTGCTACCTCGGCTTCACCTCCGGCACCACCGGCGAGCCGAAGGGGGCGATGCACAGCCACAACACTCTGATCTACTCGGCCCGGCAACAGGCGACACACGTGGGTCCGACCGCCTACGGGGATCCGATGGTCCAACTGGTGGCATCCCCGGTCGGCCACCACACGGGCTTCGTATGGGGCATCCTCTTCACGGTCGTGCTGGGCGCAACAGGCGTGCACGTCGATCGCTGGGACCCCGAGTGGGGTATCGAAGTGATCCGCCAGGAAGGGGTGACCACGTTCTTCGGAGCCCCCGCCTTCCTGCAAGACATGGTTCGCACCGACCTGGCCGGGGACCCGTCCTGCCCTTTGAAATGCCTTGTCATCGCGGGTTCGTCAGTGCCGCGGGGCCTGCCGGCGCAGGCGCAAGAGGCACTCGGCGCCTACATCTGCCCGGCCTGGGGCATGACCGAGTGCAGCATCATCGTCTCGTGTACACCGAAGGAACCCAACACCATCCAGAGCACCGACGGCTCGGTCTTCGCCGGCTCGGAGGCGCGGGTCGTCGACGAGAACGGCGAGGACGTCGCGGTGGGCGAGGTCGGTGATCTACTCGTCCGCGGTCCGTCGGTGATCTACGGATACTACGATCGGCCGGACGCGACCGCCGATGCCTTCGCACCAGGTTTGTGGTTCAAGACCGGCGATCGGGCCAGCCTCGACGACCACGGCTGGCTGTCCCTGCGGGGACGAACCAAAGACATCATCATCCGCGGTGGCGAGAACATCCCGGTCACCGACGTCGAGTCGATCATCTTCGACCATCCCGACGTGCTGAACGCCGCCGTCGTCGGCATGCCCGACGACCGGCTCGGTGAGCGGGTGTGCGCCGTCCTCGTCGTCAAGGCCGGCAGCCCCGAGCCGACCGTGGCAACACTGGGGGATTACCTACTGTCCCAAGGCCTCTCCAAGCACTACCTACCGGAGCGGGTCGTCGCACTCCCGGAGCTGCCGATGACTCCCAGTGGCAAGATCCAGAAGTTCAAGCTCCGGGAGATGATCGTGTGAGCGCGAGGGTAGCCGCCGCCGAAGCCGAGGTGGACCACGCTGAACCGCCCCGCCCGCGGAATCGATGCACACTGCAAGGCTGATTAATACCGAGCCGACAGCTCGTCTTCGACCCGGGCCCAGGGCCGGGAACTTCGAGGAATCTGCCCAACGCCACCGGGCCTCCGGCTCGCGGTTGTACCCGAGTTCGGTGATGGAGCCGTTCCGCCCCAAGTCAGCCTCGGCTTCCGCGCGATGAACGCCAGCGCACCCCGTCTCATCCACTGCTAACTCACCCCGAAAGGAGCCCGCCATGCGTGCGGCACTAGTCACTGAGTTCGGACCTCCGTCCAGCCTGGTGATCGAGGATGTCCCCGATCTAGTTCCCGGCCCCGGCGAGGTGGTAATCGAGGTCGGTGCGGTCAGCATCAACTTCCCCGACATCCTCGTCGTCGAAGGCACCTATCAAACCCTCCCACCGCGGCCGTTCGTCCCCGGAAAGGAGGCCGCGGGCCGCGTCATCGCGGTCGGTGAGGACGTTGACCGCATCACCGTCGGGCAGCGAGTCCTGACACTGGTCGAGCTCGGCGGCTACGCCGAGCAAGTCGTGGTGCCCGAGGCGTTGGCGGTCGAACTCCCGGACAGCATGAGCTACGAGGAGGCCGCGGCCTTCGGGCTCGTAGCGTCTACTGCGCATCTCGGCCTGTTCCGCCGAGCCCACGTGCAACCGGGCGAGACGGTCCTCGTCACCGGCGCGGGCGGCGGAGTCGGCTCGGCCGCAGTGCAGTTGGCGAAGGCACGCGGTGCGCGTGTCATCGCTCTCGCCCAAGACGGCATCAAGGGTGAGCTCGCACGGCGGCAGGGCGCCGACCTCGTGCTCACCTCCACTGCGGAGACACTGCGCGATGACCTCCTCGCCGCCACCGACGGCAACGGCGTCGACGTCGTACTCGACATGCTCGGCGGCGACTTCCTGACCCAGATCATCCGCGCGACCGCCTGGGAAGGCCGAATCGTGATCGTAGGGTTCGCCTCCGGCAGTCAAAGCCCCATCAAACCCGGCCATCTCCTGGTGAAGAACATCAGCGTGGTGGGTCTTCAGAGCAGTGACTACCACGACCGCAACCCCGAATTGATGCGGTCGACACTCGCCGAGATCTTCGGGCTGTTCGACCAAGGAAGAATCAATGCCGCCGTAGACACCACGTTTCCACTCGACAAGGTGGCCGACGCCCTGCAATACGTCAAAGACGGCAAGGTCAAAGGCAAGGTAGTCGTCACCACCGGACTCGGCTGATGCCCACATTGCTCGACGCCCCACCAGGCGACGTTCAGAGAGCTCTCCGTCGCACGCGGCCACCGAGGGCGCTGGGCTCGCCGGCGCCCCCGCCTCGTTGCACGCCGCAGAACATCCCAAACCGTCTCGGACCGGTACGCACATTACCCACCCGCCCGATCGACCCAACCTTTACGTATAACTCGCTGTCTCCGCGAGTGGCCGAACTCGATAACTCGATGATCGCGTACCTCGGCATCCGGGACCGGCATTTCTCGAATCCGAACCATACGATCCCGGTGGACGACCAGGGCGGCGAAATGCAGCCTCCGGTAACAGCCGCAATGCGATGCAGCGCAGTCCAATTCCACCATCCGATATCGAATGCCCACGTCACCGCACCCCAGCGGGGCGTGGGATACCAACCCGTCGCAAAGGAAATTCAATGACCGGGGCATACCTCTTCGCCGCCGCCCGCACTCCATTCGGGCGTTTCGGTGGAGCACTGGCCGATACCCGTCCCGACGATCTGGCAGCGGCGGTCATGTCAGGGGTGCTGTCGAAAACGCCCACCTTGGATCCGTCAGAGATCGGCGACATCGTCTGGGGCAACGCCAACGGTGCCGGTGAAGAGAACCGCAACGTCGGCCGAATGGCGGCGTTGCTCGCCGGATTGCCGACCAGTGTGCCGGCGACCACGGTGAACCGGTTGTGCGGGTCGTCACTGGACGCAGCGATGATCGCGTCACGCACGGTCGAATCAGGGGACGCGGACATCGTGCTGGCCGGCGGCGTCGAGTCGATGACTCGGGCCCCGTGGGTGATGCCGAAGCCATCTCGTGCCTTCCCCGCCGGTGACACCGCCGCGGTCTCGACCACCCTCGGATGGCGCCTGGTCAACCCGAAGATGCCGGCCGAATGGACGGTGTCATTGGGGGAATGCAACGAGCAGCTAGCCGACAAATTCGCGATTTCCCGGAACCGGCAGGACGAGTTCGCAGTCCGTTCACACATTCTCGCCGACACTGCCTGGAAATCGGGGTGGTACGACGACCTCGTAGTCGCTGTTCCGGGCGTCCACCTGGCCCAAGACGAGAGCATCCGGCCGGACTCCACCCCGGAGAAACTGGCGGGACTGAAGCCGTCATTCCGGCAAGCCGGAACGATCACAGCGGGCAACGCAAGCCCGCTCAACGACGGCGCATCCGCGTTATTGGTGGGATCGGCCGAGGCATCCGATCGGATCGGGTCGGCACCGCTAGCCCGGATCGCCGGGCGGGGAGCATACGCGCTCGATCCGCAGAACTTCGGATTCGCGCCGGTCGAGGCCGCCAACCTGGCCCTTACCCGGGCCGGAATTTCCTGGGATGAGGTGGGGGCCGTCGAACTCAACGAGGCCTTCGCAGTGCAATCGCTGGCCTGCATCGACGCATGGAAGATCGACCCCGCGATCGTCAATACCTGGGGTGGAGCGATCGCCATCGGCCACCCGCTGGGTGCCTCCGGTGCCCGAATCCTCGGCACTCTGACTCACCGCCTGGTCCGGGACCGGCAGAGGTGGGGAGTGGCGGCCATCTGTATCGGCGTCGGCCAAGCATTGGCTGTTGTCCTTGAAAACGTTTCGTCCGGATCGGAGAACTAATGAGTTTGCCAACGAATGTCGGTGTGTACGGCGGAGGCCGAATGGGAGCGGGTATCGCGCATGCATTCCTGTCGGCCGGCGCCTCGGTGACGGTGATCGAGGCTGACGACACGGCTGTCTCAGCTGCCGAAGAACGAATCGGCGCCAACCTGGCGAAAGCGGCCGAGCGAGGCGCACTCGCAGAATCGGTCGATCAAGTGCGAAGCCGGTTGACGGTCGCGCCAGACCCGGTGGCACTGGCTGGATGCGGGTTGGTGGTAGAAGCGGTGCCGGAGGTCGTCGAACTCAAGACCCGGGTGCTGACCCGGATCGAGGAGTTCGCCTCAGAGGCGGTGCTGGCCACCAACACCAGTTCCTTGTCGGTCGATCAGCTGGCGACCGGGTTGGCTCGACCCGAGCGGTTCCTGGGACTGCACTTCTTCAACCCGGTACCCGCAAGCGAGTTGGTGGAGATCGTGGTGGGTGCGAAGACCGCCGCAGACTTGGTGACCGAAGCACAGGGATGGGTTGCCGCACTGAGCAAGACCGCCATCACCGTCACAGACTCTCCCGGGTTCGCGTCGTCGCGGCTAGGTGTGGCGATCGCGCTCGAGGCGATGCGGATGCTCGAGGACGGAGTGGCGTCGGCAGAGGACATCGACACCGCGATGACATTGGGTTACAAGCACCCCATGGGCCCTCTGCGGACCACGGACGTCGTAGGCCTGGACGTGCGGTTAGCAATCGCCGAACACCTCTCCCGCGAAGTCGGTGCGCGATTCGAGCCGCCCGCGATTCTGCGGGAGAAGATTGCTGCCGGACACCTCGGCCGCAAGACGGGTCAGGGCTTCTACACCTGGTGAGCCACCCGGCGAGCACAGTTCGGTGATGAGAACAGCCGTGTGGCGCGAGAATTCGTGCAAGTCGTCGACGTCGGCGGCGAGATTCGAACACGTCCCGGGGAAGCGCCAAGAAGATGTTGGTCCAGCCCGCCTAGCAGGCGCGACAGGTCAGCACTCCTGAGGTTTCTGAGCACTGAGCTGTGTTGACCATCATCGCGACCGAAGTGGTAGGTGGTCGGCAAGGACTGCCCCCACTTCGGTTGAGGCGTGAGGTTAAGTGGTTGGGCCCGCGATCGGGCTTATCGGGGTAGAGCGTTTGCGCGGCCGATTCGCGCCGGTTCGGCGCCAGCCAGTGAACGGGGTGTCCCCTGCAAGCACTGAGTTGCACTCCTCGATGAGGCGAGTTCGAGGCAGCGGAGTACGCCGACGGCGTCCACGTCTCGATGCCCCAGCAGTGCATCGGCTTCGAATAGAAAGGGGTGACTCCGACAGCGCTGCACTGAGTTGCGGTTACCGTTGATCCGGAGTCCCGCCGACTGATTTCCTGCTTCAGTCGGGTGTCACGCACATCGTTGACGTCCTGGGTCTTGGTGTTGAAGACGCTGCAGGAGTTCGCTTCTTATGCGAATGATGGGTCGGTCCTCCACGAGACGGCATATCCGCTGCGACATCGGATCAAACCTTGAGACGGCCATCAAGGCCCTCGTCGTCCCCGTCGCGTCTTCGCGTGGAAAGTCCGCCAACGACCGGTGCCATCTGCTTGTCGAGAAGCCGGGGCAGCACCTGGTGGCCGAGCAGTTCCAGGGATTCATGGACGAAGGGCTCAGGGGTGCCGGGCAGGCCGACCTGGAAGATGATCTCGTTGAAGCCAAGCCGCTGGTACTCCGCGATTTGCTTCATAACAGTCTCGGGGCTGCCCACGATGGCACGTCCGGGAGGGAGTGGACTGTCCGAGTTTTGGATCGAGTGACGTTCTCCTACGACTTCTTTGAAGATTCCCCAGTCGCCCAATGCCCGATAGTAGGCCTCGAAGGCGTTGACGAACCTCTCCGTGGCCAACTCGTCGGTCTCTGCGACCATGCAGTGCCTCAACAGGGGGCGGCGTTGGATAACCCGGCCCTCTGCGGCCAAAGCTTCGTCGAAGCGCGCCGAGAATGATGCCAAGTCTTCAATCGGCGTGTGGCTACTTCCCAACCATGCGTCGCCGAGCTGCGCCGCGCGCCGTACGCCTACCAAGGAGCTGGCCCCTATCCAAATGGGGATTCCCCCCGGACGCTCAGACTGAGAAACCATCTTGACTTGGTCAAATGAGTAATACTTCCCGTTGAAGTTCAGCGGCTGGTCACTGGACCACAGATGCCGCATCACCGTGATGATTTCTTCAAACCGTTTTGCTCGTTCACGGATTGGGACACCGATGGCAGCGAACTCGCGCGGAGCCCAGCCCAACGCGGCGCACAGGTTGAGCCTGCCACCGGAGATGTTGTCCAGACTCATCAACGACTCTGCCAGACGGATAGGATGCGCGAGGGGCAACAGGTAAACGCCGCCGATCTCCAGCGTCTCTGTGGCCCCCGAAATTCGGCCCAGGAACACACTCGTGTCGAGAACCGGCCAAGGATCACCGAGCAGGTGCTGGCCCACCCAGACGGACATGAAACCTGCCTGCTCGGCTGCCACGATGCGTCCCAGCAGAGTGTCGGTCAAAGCCTTGGTGCTGGGCGCTCCCGGGTCGAGCCACCCCGATAGAAACAGTCCCATGCGGAACGCTGGACCCTCCAAATTGAATGCCGCCGTAGTCCGTGACTCGGTCACTCGCAACCTCCTCGTGTTTGCGTCCCGACCGCGACCGATGACGCTGCAGGCGCGTGACACGGACGGAGATACTTACAACCAGATATTTATCTGACAATACCCTTTTGGGAGCGTTAAGACATGGAAGTTGACAGAACGCTTCGCGTGCATCACTGGGTAGTGTGATAAATGTTTGACCGAATATGGATCCGGCGCGGTTCGGTGCGTTCAATGGCAAGCGTTAAGACTGAGGACTCCGTCCTGCGGGCGGGCTTGGCTGATGTTTCCGCGAAATCGGATGTGTCCGTCCGGTATCGGGCGGACGACGGTGGATACGTCGATACGACGTTGCCGCGTCTGCCGGTGGCGGATCACCTTCAACCCGAGAATCTGGCGGTCGAACAGGTCCTGCGCGACGGTCAGCTGGGCACGAACCCACCGGCAGGTCAACGGTTCCATCGCGAAAACATACAGATCCTGGGTATCGAGGAGACGTACTCGCCCGGCCGTGTAGCACGTAACCGCCCGTGAACACCCTTCGGGCCCGCCGCGATCGACCGTCGTGCCTTCGCCGAACCGCTCACCGCGTTCGTGCCCTTCGTCAGCTCCGCCAACCGGCGGTAGGCGGTGGCCTGCGACCCCGGGCAGCTCCTGAATCGCCCGATAACCGGGATGGGCACGCAACTCGGTGGCGATCTAGTCTCAGTCGGCGTTACGTAGATCGGGTCCTACGACGCTTATGGGGCCGGTGCGGTGCGGTGCGGTGTGCTCGTACTCGGTAGCGAATGGGTCCGGCAGGTAGCAGCAGGGAAGAGCTCGCCGGTGTGCCAGGCGCCGGCTACCTTGTTGACCGCAAGGCGGACTACTCCTGTCCCCACCGGCCCGGGGTGGTGATCCGAACTCCGTGTTCCGCGCTATCTGTGCCTGCCGCGAGCAACGTTGAAGTCAGCGGCCGATCCCGTTGCGGACGAGGTCTTGCGCGTTTCGGATCACGGCCTGGAGGTTCTGTCGTTCGGGGTCCCACCATTCGTTGGCCCAGCTCAGTGCTCCGATGATCAGTCCTTGTGCCGCATACAGATTCAGGTCGGGTTGGAGCTGTCCGGCTTCGGCCGCCTCGGTAAGGTGTTGTCGCCAGATCGCGCCGTATTCTCGGCGCAGCTCTTGCTGGCGTTCCCGGATATCGTCGGGCATTTGGCTCATGTTGCGGGTCGAGGCGGCCGCGTAGTGCGAGATCGTCAGGGCTACTTCCAGGTGTCCCGCGACGGCCGCGAGGATCCGATCGAGCGGTGTCGCGGTGGGTGGTAGGGCGTCGATGACAGAGGTCACGTGTTCGATGAATCGTCGGTGTCCGACGGTCATCACCTCGTCGACGAGGTCGTCTCGGGAGGGGAAGTGCCGGTAGATTGCGGGTGCTCGGATTCCGGCGATCTCGGCGATGTCGGCGAGCTTGGTTCCCGCGTATCCGTCCCGGAACATGACCTCTGCGGCGGCATCGAGGATCAGCTGGCGGGTGTGTTTGCCGCTGCGCGTGGCGGCGGCGCCGCGCTGTCTTGTGCTCGAAGCGTCCTTTGTCACCGTTCTACGGTAATGGACCGGAGGCATCACGCCGTCACCGCGGTTGCGGGTGATCACCGCTCGCGTACCTCGTCGAGGCATCGCGCGATGGCCTCGGGGAGGCGTCCCTGCGAGGCGGGTTCCGCGACGGCGAAGGTGAGTGGGCACGAAGCGTGAACAGCGGCGAGAGCCTCGATGATCTCGCTGTCGGGCCGCGCCGACATTGCTCTGATCGGACCACCCAGCGACTTGGGGAATGCGAACCCTTCGGTCATGGCCACATCGATGTCGGATGCGCGCTCGGCGATTCCGGACTCCACCAGGACTGCGGCGGCGCACAGCATCGCCGCGAGTACCCTGTCCCGGATTTCCGAATCGTCGATGTGGCGGGGCTCGACTCCTGTGATCGCACGTTCGGCCGCGATGATCGCCTCGACCTCGGGATCGGGTTCTCCGCGTCGCGAACCGTCGGGGTAGGTGAACCACCCCGCGCCGGTCTTTTGCCCGAGTCGGCCTGCCTCGCACAACCGGTCCGCGATTGCGACATAGCGTTGCCGTGAATCACGCGTGGCTGCCAGCCGCTTGCGGCGCGCCCAGGCGATGACCAGACCGGACATGTCGGCGACAGCGAAGGGGCCGATCGGCATGCCGAGTCCGCGCATCGCACGGTCGACGTCCGACGGTGAGGCGCCTTCCTCGACCAGGAATTCGACCTGCGTGCGGTAATCGGCGTAGACGCGGTTGGCGACGAACCCCTCACCGAGTCCGGCGGGAACACCGACCTTGTCCATGGTGGAGACGATCCGGGACAGGGTGGCGGCGGTTACATCGTCGGTAGCCGGAGTGCGGATCACCTCGACGAGGGGGTTGCGATGTGGCGGGTTGAAGAAGTGCAGCCCCGCGAATCGGTTGCGGTACTCGAGCGCACGCGACATCTCAGAGAGATCGAGATAGGAGGTGTTGCTCGCGATGACCGCGTCGCCTCGAAGTACGGGTTCGAGGTTTTCGAGCAGGTCGGTCTTGACTCCCATGTCCTCGAACACGGCGTCGATGACGAGATCGGAGTCGGCCAGACCGGTGATGTCGGTGGCAATACGGATCCCGTTGACCTGCGCGGCGAGACGTTCCACCGTGGCCGGATCCCGGTCGTAGACGATGACCGCGAACCCGTGATCGGTGAAGGTGCGGGCGAGGGAGGCACCCATTGTTCCCGCGCCGGCGATGCCCACCGTGCGGACCGGCAGTGGGTTTGCAGGTGAGCGCAGCGCTTTCGCGGCCGCACGGCGCGCGAAGAACAGGTAGCGCAGGTTGCTCGCCTCGCCGGAAAGCCTGAGCCGGTTGAACACCTTCCGTTCGGCATCGAGGGCCTCATTAACGTCGATGTCGCCGTCGCCCGCGCGGCGAACCAGGTCGATCGCCTCGAGGACGTTGGGGCGAGCCCGCCGGCTCACCCGCGTGACCGCCGCTTCGATGTCTTCCTCGGGAGCGGGCGGCACCTGCCGGTCGATCAGTCGGGACTTGCCGCTGGCGGACCTCGCGAGCTCGACCGCGCGATCGACGAGTTCGTCGGCCGGAACGATGTCGTCGAGAATCCCGACGCGGAGTGCCTCGTCGGCACCGATTCGCCGCGCGGACGCCACCAGGTCGATGGCGGTGGGGACACCGGTGAGGCGGGGCGTGCGGACCGTTCCTCCGGCACCGGGCACCATCCCGAGCGTCACCTCGGGGAATCCGACTTGGACCGTGGGATCTCCGATCCGACGGTCGCAGCCGAGAGCGAATTCGAGACCGCCGCCCAGGGCGAGCCCGGTGAGGGCGGCGACCACGGGCACGTCCAGCTGTTCGACGGCGGCGATGACGGAGGGCAATTGCGGTTCCCGAAGCTCACCAGCGAACTCGGTAAGGTCCGAGCCGGCGTAGAAGTGCGTCAGCGCGGAGGCGATCACCACCCCCTCGACCGAAGGGTCCGTCGCAAGGTTCCGCAGGGACCGGGCGAGGTCGGCACGCAGGGTCGCGTTGCCCATGTTCACCGGGGGATTGTTCAGGAGGAGTACGGCGATCGTTCCGCGAAGGCTGGTGGTGACCGTGGACATGATGAGGCCTTTCTTCGTCGCACATCGTGATCGTTCGGAAATTGGGTGTCGCCGAGTGGAGGACGGGGAGTCGCCCACAGCGTGGAGACCGGCGCAGGCGGTGAGCCTGCGCCGGTCTCCACGCGGGATGCCGAGACTATTTCTCGATGCGTTCGGCGGTGGGGGCGACGAACTCGGCGTTGGAATTCTCGTTGACGCCCTTGAACCCGAACCACGCGACGATTGCCGCGATGGCGGAGATGAGGGACAGGTAGTACCCGGGCGCCAGCTCGACGTCGGTGTTCCCCAGCCAGGTGGCCACATAGGGTGCGGTGCCACCGAAGACGGCGATGGAGATCTGATAGGGCACGGCGCCGGCGGAGAAGCGGATGCGGGCGGGGAAGAGGTCGACCATGGAGACGGCCACGATGGAGGTTACACCGGCGGCGAAGAACCCGATCCCCATCAAGGCGAGCAGCGATGCGGCGAACGTCTGCTTGTGGAGCAGGGAGAACGCCAGCGGCGCGAACACGGCCATACCCAGTGCCGCGAACACCGCGACCTGGCGGCGGCCGATCTTGTCCACGCACAGCCCGTAGACGGGGGACACGGCGGTGTAGAAGAGCAGCGCGATGGCCAGTGCGCTGAGCGACGCGGTGTAGCTGAGCGCGGCCACCTTCATCATGTAGGCCACCGTGAAGCCGGTGAGCATGTAGAAGGCGACACCGTTGAGCATGTTCCACCCGAAGACGGTGGCCATCGACTTCTTCGCCACACGGATGCCCTCGGCGAGCGGCGCCGACTCGACTTGGCCGGACTCGCGCACCGCCTTGAATTCCGGTGTCTCCTCGATACGCATCCGCAGGAAGATGGCGACGATGCCCATCGGCCCGGCCAGCAGGAACGGGATCCGCCAGCCCCACGAGGTGAGGTCGGCCTCGGAGACCGACGAGGTCACGATGAGGGAGACGAGCGCTGCGGTGGCGGTTCCGATGCCGACCGCGGCGGGAGAGAGCGAACCGTATCGCCCGCGCCATCCCCGGGGCGCGTGCTCGACCACGTAGATCGTGGCGCCGGCATACTCGCCGCCGGCCGAGAGCCCCTGGAACACCCGCAGGACGACGAGCAGGACGGTGGCCCAGACGCCGAGGCCCGCGTGCGTCGGCAACACGCCGAGCAGGACGGTCGACAGGCTCATGAGGATCACGGCGGTCAGGAGGGCGGCCCGACGGCCGATGCGGTCACCGATCCAACCGAACACGAAGGCGCCGAGGGGGCGGACGAAGAATCCCAGCGCGAACACCGCGAAGGTGGACAGGAGCGCAGCGCTCGGGTCGGACGAGGGGAAGAACAGCGCCGAGATGGTGACTGCGAAGAAGCCGTAGAGGCCGAAGTCGTACCACTCGATGAAGTTGCCGATGGCGCCGGCGTAGATGGCGCGGCGGCGCGCCGCGGATTCGGTGACTTGTCTCGGTGGCGAGGACACGTGGGATGCGGACATGGCAATCCTTCCGGAGGGCCGGGGAGGGGAGAACTGTGGTGGGGGAGAGCGGATCCGGTCGGGGATGGTTCAGACGAGGGCGAGGGCGTCGGCGAGCGCGATGACGCCCTCCGCGGTCTTGGCGTGGGCGAGGTCGATGTGCTGACCCTCGAAGTCGACTGCACCATGTCCCTGGGCTTCGGCGTCGCGGAAGGCCTGGACCATGCGTCGGTAGAAGTCGACCTTGTCGGGGGAGGGGGTGAAGACCTCGTTGGCGATCTCGACGTGGGAGGGGTGGATGAGGGTCATGCCCCGGTACCCGAGGCGGCGGTTGTCCTCACAGAAGGTGCGGAATCCGTCCAGGTCTGCGATGTCCTGCCACACGCCGCCGATCGGGTGGTGCAGCCCGTTGGCCCGGGACGCGAGCACGATGCGGCTGCGCAGGTACAGGGTTTCGAGACCCTCCGGGGTAAATTCGAATCCGAGTTCCCGCCCGACATCGGCGTTGGGTCCCGTGGCGCCGAGGAGGGCCGCAACCCGCGGGGTGGCCGCGGCCATCGCCTCGCAGTTCGCCATCGACGACGCTGTTTCGAGGCTCAGCAGGAAACCGATCTCACCGGCCGGGAGACCCCGGGTCTCCTCGAGATGGGAAACGACCGCGTCGATCTGAATAATCTCTCTGGCGTCGAAGGTCTTCGGGAGGAGCAGTCCCGCGACGCCGGGTACGACGACGGCGTCGAGATCGGCGCCCATGAGTCCGGTGTCGCGGCTGTTGGGCCGAACCCACACATCCGCGCGGATTCCCTGATCGCGCAGGCGGCCGATGGTGGCGACGACGGTGTCGCGCGCCGCTACCTTGTCCGCGGCGGGAACGGAATCCTCCAGGTCGAGAATGATCGCGTCGGTGCCCGACGCCACGGCCTTGTCGGCCCACGCGCCCTTGTGTCCCGGCACGAAGAGCATGGACCGATACGGTCGAATTGTGGTCATGGAGGATGTCTCCTTCGAGGTGATGGTCGTTTCGAGTTCGATCGACGGCGCTGGCCCGGGGCAGGCGGTCACTGGAATCAGGTTCCACAACAAGGGAATTGGAGTGACGTGCAGTGGCCGGCATGGATGGGACAGCCGGTTCCGCAGCGCCCCGGTGTGTGAATCGATCGTAGATTAACGTGATGTGGATGACAATAGCCCGGACCCGGGTCGCGCTGTGGGGTCGTGGCGGCCGTGGCACCGTCCACCGTCGGCAGGTGCGCCCGGCGCCCTGGTTCGCGCAGGTAGGGCCTGCTTTTCTTAGGAGCGGGGCTCGAGGAACAGCGGTGAGGCCGCGTGCGGGGAGCGGTTCTCCAGTCCGCGGCGAACAATGGTTTGCGCGGTCGCGATCACGGTTTCCACCGGGACCCTGTCCTGGCGCCACCATTCCACAGCCCAGTTCAAGGCGCCCATGATCAGCATGCGCGTGAGGTAGGGGTCGGCGTCGGGTCTGATCCGGCCGGCCGTGTGGGCGGCATTCATCAGGTCACGCCAGACGGTGCCGTATTCCTCCTCGGCGACGCGGATCGCGTCGCGCATGGACTCGGGGAGCTGGCGAGAGTTGCGGACCGCGGCAATGGTGTAGTCCGACATCCCGAGCGTCACGCGCAGATGGGCCTCGACGGCGACCGCGATGCGCTCCAGCGGGTCCGTGTCCGGCGGCAAGTCCGCCAGAGCATGCCGAACATGGGTGTTGACCTGCGTCGTTCCCTCCCGGATGACCGCTTCGATGAGCTCTTCCAGGGAGGCGAAATGGTAGTAGATCGTCGCAGTTTGAAGACCCGCCTCCGCGGCGACCTGGAACAGTCGAGTGCCGGCGTAGCCGCGTCGTCCGACCACCCGGGCAGTCGCATCCATGATGCGCTGACGGGTTCGCGCGGCTTTGGTTCCGGCGGGCGAGTTCGACTCGGTTCCGCGTCTCGTGTTCGTCATCGACTGCAAATTAGCACAGAAGGTGTTGTTGACTCCTACGTTAATCGACAGTAGATTAACGTGCCAGATGGGGCGCACACCCCATGTCACCGACTCCGATCCCGCACTGCGCGGACGTGAGGTCACTTCCTATTCCTGGCCGATCTGCCAGGCGTTCGTCACGCGACACACAAGTGAAAGGCAGGGCGCCGATATGCCCGGTTTGTATTTCGAGGAGTTCGAATCCGGTCTCGTGATCGACCATCCCACGAGGCGGACGGTCTCCGAGTACGACAACGTACTGTTCAGTTCGCTGACGCTGAACCTCGCGCCGCTGCACCTGGATGCGGAGTACAGCAAGAACACCGAGTTCGGTCAGCGTCTGGTCAACAGCCTCTACATCCTCGGGCTGGTCTGCGGTGTCCCCGTGCCCGAGACCACCCTCGGCACGACGGTCGCCAATCTCGGGTTCGAGGAGATCACCTTCCCCAAGCCCGTGTTCCACGGCGACACCATCCATGTCCGCACCGAGATCATCGGCAAGCGAGAGTCCAAGAGCCGCAACGACGCCGGGATCGTCTTCTTCCGCCACCTCGGCCTCAACCAGCGTGACGAGGTGGTGTGCAACGCGCGCCGCAACGGGCTCATGCTCAAGCGCCCGAGCTGACCGCCACCCGATCACACAAGAAGGACGTGCACATGTTGGGGCAATGCGTCTTCGGAACCTCCTCCTCGCCCGCCTGGATCCCGACCGGGGAAATCATTTCCCGGAACCGGCTGCTCGCGGCGATGAAGCGGTGGGGATACGAGTCGGTCGAGGAACTACACGCAGCATCGATCAACGATCCCGAGTGGTTCTGGCGGGCGGTGATCGACGACCTCGACATCGAGTTCACCCGGCCGTTCACCGCGGTGCTCGACGACTCGGCCGGCAAGCCGCTGCCGAAGTGGTTCGTCGGAGGGGGGATCAATCTGGCGCACCTGTGTTCGCACCGCCACGCGTCGGGGGATCTCGCCGACCGTGACGCCATCGTCTACGAGGCCGACAACGGCGCCCGCCGGGCGCTGACCTTCGCCGAACTCGACCTGCAGGTGCGCCGCTTCGCGGCGAACCTGCATGGCCTCGGGGTCGGCAAGGGCGACCGGATCGTGCTGTTCACCCCGGTGGTCCCCGAGACCGCGGTGGCGTTCCTGGCCGCCGCCATGATCGGCGCGGTCGTGGTCCCGGCGTTCTCCGGCTACGGCGCCGAGGCCGTTGCCTCGCGCATCCGCAGCTCAGACGCGGTCGTGCTGATCACGGCGGACGCGACGACGCGCCGCGGCAAGCGGGTTCCCCTCAAGGAGACCGCGGACGAGGCACTCGCGGAGACGACCTCGATCCGCACGGTCATCGTCGTGCGCAACCTCGGCGACGGGGCTCCGATGACCGACGGCCGCGACGTCTACTGGGACGAACTCGAGGCCGACCCCGCGCCGGCCCCGACCGTGGACACCGACCCCAACGACCCGGTGGTCATCGCCTACACCTCCGGTACCACCGGCGCACCGAAGGGCATCGTCCACTCGCACGGCGGTCTGGCCGTCAAGTGCGGTGTCGACGCGGCATACGGTTTCGACGTCCACCGGGGTGATGTCGTCGCCTGGATCGCCGACATCGGCTGGATGCTGTACGGCGTTCTGCTCATTGGAGTTCTCCAGCACGGCGCCACCCTGGTGCTGACGGAAGGCGTGCCGACGTACCCGAGCCGGAACCGGCTGTGGGAGATCGTCGAACGCAACGGTGTCACCCTGCAGGGCATTGCCCCGACGGCGGCGCGGGCCGTCATGGCGGCCACACAGGACGAGGAGATCGCACAGGACCTGTCGACCCTCGTTTCCTTCGCCTCCACCGGTGAGGCATGGGACGAGCCCACCTGGCGATGGTTGTTCGACCACGTCGGCACGGGCACCCGCCCCGTCATCAACTACAGCGGCGGAACCGAGGTTCCCGGCGGAATCATCGTCTGCTATCCGTTCCTCGCCGCGGACGCGGCGTCGTTCAACGGCCCCATGCTGGGTATGGACGCCGCCGTCCTCGACGCAGCGGGCACGCCGGTCTTCGACGAGATCGGGGAACTGGCCGTGATGAACACCTGGCCCGGAATGACCCACTCGTTCTGGCGCGACACCGACCGCTACCTGAAGACCTACTGGGACACCTGGCCCGACGTCTGGGTTCACGGTGACCTGGCAAGCGTGTCACCGTCCGGGAGCTGGAAGATCCACGGCCGGTCGGACGACACGATGAAGGTCTCCGGCCGACGAATCGGGCCCGCGGAGCTCGAGGCCGCGCTGCTCAAGGATCCTCGTATCGTCGAGGTCGCGGTGATCGGGGTGCCCGACGAACAACGCGGCCAGAAGGTCGTCGCCTTCGTCGTTGTGCGGGACGAGTGGATCGACGAGGACGACCTCGTCGCCACGGCCGTCCACAACGTCGGACGGTCATTCGCCCCCCACGTCCACCTCGTGTCGGCTCTGCCGAAGACCAAGAACGGCAAGATCATGCGCCGCGTCATCCGCGCACAGCATCTCGGAGAACCAACGGGGGATCTCGCCGCACTCGACTCCGTCGACAGTCTCGCCGCCATTCCCTCTCTGCAGAATTAGGAGAAACACCATGACCATCACCACCGAGGAGACCACAGTCGACGTCGTCAGAAAGGCGACACGCGAACTGGCCCGCAGCTTCGATCTCGAATACTGGCGGCAGAAGGACAAGAAGGCCGAATATCCGCGCGAGTTCGTCCAGGCCTTCGCCGACGGCGGCTGGCTGGGCCTGATCATCCCCGAGGAGTACGGCGGACTCGGGCTCGGGATGACCGAGGCGGCGGTGATGCTCTACGAGATCTCCGCCTCCGGTGCCGCGAACAGTGGTTCCTCGGCTATCCACTTCTCGATCTTCCCCCCGGCGCCGATCATCAACTTCGGCTCCGAGGAAATGAAGAAGCAGTGGCTGCCGAAGATCGCCAGCGGCGAAATCCTCATGTGCTTCGGCGTCACCGAACCGACCGCCGGCGTCGACACCTCCCGCATCCGCACCATGGCCAAGAAGGTCGACGGAGGCTGGGTCGTCAACGGTCAGAAGGTCTGGATCAGTAACGCCCAGAACGCCGACAAGATCCTGCTGCTCGCCCGTACCTCACCGCGTGATGACGCCAACCCGCTCGACGGCATGACGATCTTCTTCACCGATCTCAACCGCGACCACGTCACCATCCGGGAGATCGAGAAGTGCGGCCGCTCGGCACTCGACTCGAACGAGCTGTTCATCGACGACCTCCCGGTCCGCGACGACGAGGTCGTCGGCGAGGTCGGCAAGGGGTTTCAATACCTCATCGACGGACTCAACCCCGAGCGCATCGTCGTCGCCATGGAACAGATCGGAATCGGCCGTGCCGCAATGGATATCGCGGTTCAGTACGCCAAGGACCGGGTCGTGTTCGATCGTCCCATCGGCAAGAACCAGGCCGTTGCTCATCCTTTGGCCGACTCGTGGATCCGCCTCGAGTCAGCCGAGCGGATGGCCATGCATGCGGCGAACCTGTTCGACACGGGGCAGAAATGCGGCAAGGAAGCCGCCGCAGCGAAGTTCCTCGGCGCCGAGGCCGGGTTCGAAGCCTGCAACCGCGCGATGTCGACCCTGGGCGGCTACGCGTACTCGAAGGAATACCACGTGGAGCGTCTGTGGCGGGAATGCCGCCTCCAGTTGAACGCGCCGTTCTCGCAGGAGATGGTGCTCAACTTCGTCTCGCACAACGTCCTCAAGATGCCGAGGTCGTACTGATGTCCGCGCGGAGCGGTGCCCTCACCGGAACACGAGTTGTCGTTCTGGAGGGACTCGGGCCCACCCCGTTCATCTCGATGCTGCTCTCCGACATGGGAGCCGACGTCGTCCGCGTCGCGCGCCCGCGGCACCGCTCCGCGCGCGAGATCGGACAGACCAAGGGACTCGCCCCGGACCGGGACGTGGTCAACCGGGGGACCACCTCGGTGGAGGTCGACCTCAAGGATCCCGCGGGAATCGAATCCGTACTCGCACTGATCGACTCGGCGGACATCTTCATCGAGGGCTACCGTCCCGGCGTCGTCGAGCGGCTCGGTCTCGGCCCGGACGTCGTCCTCGACCGTAACCCGGCGATCGTGTTCGCACGGATCACCGGCTACGGCCAGACCGGCCGGCTGGCGAAGTCCGTCGGACACGACATCAACTACGTCGCCCAGTCCGGAGTCCTGCACACCCTCGGGCATCCCGGGCAGCGCCCGCGTCCGGCGGTGAACTACCTCGGCGACTACGCCGGTGGAGGGGCTTTGGGAGCCTACGGAATCGTCTGTGCCCTCTACGAATCCGCCCGGTCGGGCCAGGGGCAGGTCGTCGACGTGTCCATGGTCGACGGAGCGGCCGTGCTCACCGCACGAATGCAGGGCCTGCGCGCCGCCGGACTGTTTGCCGACGAACCCGGAACCAACCACGTCGACAACGGGGCACCGTTCTACGACACCTACCGCTGCGCCGACGGCCGGTACGTGGCCGTGGGCGCCCTCGAAGAGGACTTCTACCGGTCCTTCCTCGCCGGCCTGGGCTCCGGCACCGACGCGTGGCCGGACCGGGACGACGAAATGAACTGGCCGACGCTGCGGACCCTGATCGCGGACCGGATCGGTACCAGACCGATGACCGAGTGGGCCGACATCTACGCCGGCACCGATGCCTGTGTCACGCCGGTACTGAACTTCCCCGAGGCGGCACGCGACCCGCACAACGCCGAACGCGCCGTGTTCGTGGACGTCGACGGCGTCCTGCACCCGGCACCGTCCCCCCGCCTCGACCGCACTCCCGCACGCCACCCCGGGCCCTCCGCTCGGGAAGGCGCGGACATCGGCGACGTCATCGCCGACTGGGCTGCGGGCTACGTCCGAGTCCACTCGATCCACTGACCCCCCGAAGGGACAAACCCACAGTGTCCACGTATGAGCAGTTCTCCAGCCTGAAGTTCGAGACCAACCACCCCGGCGTGCTCGAGCTCGTCTTCGACGGGCCCAATCTCAACGCCGTGACCGAAGACCAGCACCGCGAACTGGCGCTCATCTGGCAGGTCATCGACCGGGACCCGGCCGTCCGGGTGGTCCTCGTCCGCGGCGTCGGCAGAGCGTTCTCCGCCGGCGGCAGCTTCGACATGGTGGAGGCCCAGATCGCCGACCACCGGGTCAACATGCGCGTCATGCAGGAGGCCCGAGACCTCTACTACAACATCGTCGGCTGCTCGAAGCCCATCGTCTCGGCCATCCACGGACCCGCCGTCGGAGCCGGGCTCGTCATCGCGCTGATGGCCGACATCTCGGTCGCCGCCAAAGACGCCCGCATCATCGACGGCCACACCCGACTCGGTGTCGCCGCCGGTGACCACGCCGCCGCCGTCTGGCCGCTCCTGTGCGGCATCGCGAAATCGAAGTACCTCCTGATGACCTGCCGGGAAGTCTCCGGCGAAGACGCCGAACGCGCGGGACTGGTCTCCCTCACCGTCGACAAAGAGGAGCTGCTCGACACCGCCACGGCCATCGCCAAAGACCTCGCGGACGGTGCGCAGGACGCCATCCGATGGACCAAACAGGCGATCAACGGCTGGTACCGCCAGGCCGGCCCGATCTTCGACGCCTCCCTCGGCCTCGAGTTCCTCGCCTTCAACGGCCCCGACGTCGCCGAAGGCGTTGCCTCCCATCGCGAACGCCGTGCGCCGAACTTCACCCCGAATGCATCCCATGAACTCGCCTGAGGCGGTATTGCCCGACGTCCTGACCGCCGTCGTCGGCGGAAAGTGGACGGCGGCGGCAGCCGACGCGACGATCCACGACGTACACGACCCGGCCACCGAACAGGTCATCGCACGGTTCGCGCAGACCACGCCGGATCAGGTCGACGAGGCCGTCCGCAACGCCCACGACGCGTGGCGAGGCTGGGCCGCGACCGCGCCCGTCGAACGTGGACGCGTGCTCGCTCGACTCGCCGAAACCGTCCGCGCCCATGCGGACACGCTGGCCACCCTCGAATCCGCCGACACCGGAAAGCCCATCTCCCAGGCGCGCGGCGACATCGCCGTCACCGCGCGCTACCTCGAGTACTACGCCGGCGCCTGTGACAAATTCGGCGGCGACACCATCCCGCAGGCGACGGACACCTTCGCCTACACCGTCCGCGAGCCGTACGGCGTCGTCGCGCACATCACCCCCTGGAACGCCCCGCTCAGTCAGATGATGCGCGGTGTCGCACCGTGCCTGGCCGCCGGAAACACGGTGGTCGTCAAGCCGTCCGAGCTGACACCGCTGACGACCGGTCTCGTCGCGATCCTCATGGTCGCGGCGGGTCTTCCGGCCGGGGTGTGCAACATCGTCCTCGGCGACGGACCCACCGTCGGCGGCGCCCTGGTCGGACACGAACTGGTCCGGCACATCGCGTTCACCGGATCGGTGGCATCGGGGCAGAGCGTGGGACGTGTGGCGGCCGAACGAATCGTCGGCGCTCACCTCGAACTCGGTGGAAAATCGCCGACGATCGTCTGCGCCGATGCCGACCTCGGACGTGCGGCGCAGGCCGGAGCCCTTGCCGTCATTCGGAACTCGGGCCAATCCTGTTTCGCCACCACCCGGCTGTTCGTCCATCGCACGGTCCACGACGAGTTCGTCGAACGGGTCGCCGCGAAGATGCACGGGTTGTCCGTCGGCCGAGGTGCCGACGACCCGGATCTCGGACCGCTCGTGTCGGCCGCGCAACGCGACAGGGTTATCGGGATGGTCGAACAGGCGCGGGCGGACGGCGCGCAGGTAATTACCGGCGGCCACCCTCCCGCCGACCGGGACACGGGATTCTTCGTGATGCCGACCCTCGTCGCGTCCGTGACGAACGACATGGCCATCGCCCGGCAGGAAGTGTTCGGCCCGGTGCAGTCCGTCATCGCGTTCGACGATCTCGACGAGGCGATCGCGCAGGCGAACGACACACCGTACGGCCTGTCGGCGGGTGTCTTCACGTCCGACATCGGCCGGGCACATCGAGTGGCCCGGGAACTGCAGGCCGGCCAGGTGCAGATCAACCGCTATGCCGGGGCGGGCGTCGAGATCCCGTTCGGCGGATACAAAGCCAGCGGCATCGGCCGGGAGAAGGGCGCCGAGGCACTGCTCGGCTACACGCAGGTCAAGAGCGTGATCGTCGCGCTCGACTGAGCGGCGAGACGCGACGAAAAGATCGTAGGAAGGAAAACCCACATGAGCAGCAAGCGCACTCTCGGATTCGTCGGACTCGGCGTCATGGGAGGCCCGATGAGCATCAACTTGGTGACCCGATCAGGCCACGAGATGATCGCCTTCGATCTGAGCACCGAGTCGCTGGACCGAGTGGTCGACGCCGGCGCCAAGCGGGGTGCGAGCGTGGTCGACGTCGCGGAACAGGCCGACGTCGTCTTCCTCTCGCTCCCCAGCATCGTCCAGGTGGAGGCGGTCGCGGCAGAGCTCGTGTCCGCGACCAACCCGCCGAAGATCATCGTCGACATGAGCACGAGCGATGTGACCCGGACGCGTGCGCTCGGGGCGCTTCTGGCCAAGAACGGTGTCGAACTGGTCGACGCGCCGGTGGCGCGGTTGCGGCAGGCCGCCAAGGACGGCACCCTGCTCATCACCGTCGGTGCCACACCCGAGCGGTTCACCGACCTGCAACCGTTGTTGTCCTGCATGGGATCCGACATCGTCCACGCGGGCGCGCTCGGTAGCGGTCAGGTCATCAAGATCCTCAACAACATGGTGGTCTTCCAGACCATCAACGCGCTGGCGGAGGCCCGTGCCATCGGCACCGCGGCGGGAGTGGACCCGAAGTTGCTGTTCGAGACCCTCACCCTCGGATCCGCGGACAGCTTCGTCCTGCGCAAGTCGGCACTTGCGACGCTCGCCGTCGACGAATTCCCGGTCAAGACGTTCCCGACCGTGTACGCCATCAAGGACTTGAATCTGGCGCTCCAGCTCGCCCGCGACGAGGGCGTCCCCACCGCGTCGGCGGATCAGACCATGACACTGCTCGAGGCCACCCGCGACGCCGGCTACAGCGACGAGTACTACCCCGTGATGGTCAAACTCATCGAAGGTGGCACCCGGAAATGAGTCCGATCTTCGACGTCTTTGCGATCCGGCTCGGGCATGTCGACCGGGTCGCCCGGGACAACTTCCTCGGCGACCCGCACCTCTCGGGCGCGATGCGCCTCGACTTCGACATCTGGGTCGTCCGAAACCGGGATCGAATCATCGTGGTGGACACCGGGTTCAGCCCGCAAGCCGGTGAACGCCGCGGACGAGTGTTGGAACGTCGCCCGGCGGACGCGCTGCGCGAGTTGGGAATCGAACCCGGCGAGGTCACCGACATCGTCGTCACACACCTGCACTACGACCACGCCGGCAATCTCGGAGACTTCCCCGACGCTCACATCTGGATCCAAAGCGCCGAGGTCGCGTACGCGACCGGCAACAGCATGCGGCACCGGCAATTATCTCACTTCTTCGACGTGGACGACGTATGCGACATCGTGCGCCGCACCTTCGACGGCCGAGTCCGGCAAATCGACGGCCGCCACGTCCTGGCCGACGGAGTCGAACTGCACCCGGTCGGCGGACACACCCCCGGACTGCAGGTGGTCCGGGTGCGCACCGAACGCGGGTGGGTCGTGCTCGCCTCCGACGCGCTTCACTACTACGCCAACCTCGACCTGAGAAACCCGTTCCCGGCGATCGTGGACGTACCGGCGATGCTCGACGCCTTCGACACCGTCCTGGAACTCGCCGACGGACCAGATCATGTGGTGCCGGGCCACGACCCTGTCGTCATGGAACGGTTCGGCGCGGTCTCCGGCGATCTTCCCGACGGGATGGTCGCCCTGCATCGGCAGCCCGCACCCCGCCCCGCACTCGTACACCACTGACTTACGAACAACACAGGAGATTTCGCCGTGGACTTCCGCCTTCCCGATGACATCGAGGACTTCCGCGCCTCCGTCTCGGCGTTTGCAGCCAAGACGCTCGCGCCGGGTGCCCTCGCCAGGGCGCACGCTCCCGAATTTCCCTGGGACGTGGCCGAACAGATGGGGCAGCAAGGGCTGCTCGGACTGACGATCCCCGAGGACAAGGGCGGACAGGGCGCTTCGCTGCTCGCCGCGGTCGTCGCCATCCAAGCTGTCGCAGCGCACTGCCCGCGATCGGCGGACGTGATCCAGGCCGGCAACTTCGGCGCGATCAGGACCTTCGCCGAGTACGCGACTCCAGAGCATCGTGAAAAGTACCTGCCGAATCTGCTGGCCGGAAGGTCGGTCATCGGACTGAGCATGACCGAGCCCGAGGCAGGCTCCGCGGTGACGGACCTGCAGACAACCGCAGTCCGTAAGGACGACGGGTTCGTCATCAACGGCACCAAGGTGTTCGGAACCCACAGCGCCGAGGCTTCGGTGTACCTGGTGTACGTGCGATTCGGCCCGGGCGTGGGGGGCATCGGCTCGGTGCTCGTCGACGCCGGCACTCCCGGTCTGACCGTGGGAGAGCCGTCCATGTTCATGAACGGTGAGCACTGGTGCCAGCTGTACTTCGAGGACTGCTTCGTGCCGGACTCTCAGGTCCTTCTCGGCGAGGGCGGCTTCAAACGGCAGATCACCGGATTCAACGTCGAGCGGCTCGGGAACGCCTCCCGATCGCTGGCTGTCGGACGCTATGCCTTCGATGCCGCCGTGCGGCATGTCACCGAACGCGAACAGTTCGGGCGCCGGCTCGCAGAGTTTCAGGGACTGCAGTGGATGTTCGCCGAGCGCGCTGTCGCGCTCGAGTCCGCCCAACTGCTCCTGCACCGTGCCGCCGCCGTCGGCGATGGTGAACTTCCGACCGCCTACGACACCGCTGTCGCGAAGTACGCGGCCAACGAGGCCGGATTCGGTGCCGCAGACCTCGCCGTTCAGGCCATGGGTGGTATCGGGTTCAGCGAAGAATCGCTGGTCGAGTACTGCTTCCGGCGTACCCGTGGCTGGAAGATCGCCGGCGGTTCCACCGAGATCCTCAAGAACCGTATCGCCGAGACCGTCTTCGATCGCCGGTTCAGCCAGAGGGCGGGCACGCGATGAGTCCCGACGGCGGCGAACGCCTCTACCGCGCACTGATGCGGCCGCAGACCGTCGCGATCGTCGGAGCCTCGGACGATCCGGCCAAGACCACCTCGCGCCCCCTCCGCAATCTCGCCGACAACAACTGGCCAGGGACCGTGTACGTCGTCAACCCGAACCGCGACACCGTCGGGGGTCGCAGGGCGTACGACAGCCTGGCCGATCTGCCCGCCGTCCCGGACCACGTCTTCGTTCTCACCGGCGCGGATCCGGCGATCGAGGCCGCGCGTGAGTGCTCCCGGATCGGCGTTCCGGTGGTGACGATCATGGCCGACGGTTTCGTGGGTGGTTCGGCGGATGCCCGCCGACGGATGACGTCACTCGAACAGGTCGCTGCGGCCGGGCGGACCCGTGTCCTGGGCCCCAGCAGTCTCGGCGTGGTCAGCACCTCCCAGCGACTCGTCCTGACCGCGAATGCCGCCTTCTCCGAGCCGTTGCCGAGGGATGGGGGCATCTTCGTGGCGTCCCAGTCGGGTAGTGCCATCGGTGCGTTGGCCTCACGCGGCAAGGACGCGGGAATAGCCTTCCACTCCATGGTCTCCACCGGCTCCGAAATCGACCTGTCGTTGGGCGAAGTGTGCCTCGCTGCGGTCGACGACCCCGAGGTGACGAGCTACATCCTCTTCCTCGAGAACCTCAGCCATGCGGGCGATCTCGCCGCGTTCGCGCGGGCGGCCGCCGACCGCGGGAAACCGGTGCTGGCCTACAAGCTCGGGCGCTCGGACGCGGCCGCCGAACTGGCTGTCTCCCACACCGGCGCCCTCGCGGGAGACGATGCCATTGCCGATGCGGCGCTCCGCGATCTCGGCATCACCCGCGTCCACACTTTCGACGCGCTCCTCGAGGCACACCCCCTGGCTCGCCGCGCCCGGACCCTCGGAGCTGCGCGCCCGGCTCCGCGGGTGGCCGTCGTCTCCACCACTGGCGGCGGCGGGGCGATGATGGTCGACTGCCTGGCGATGGCCGGCGCCGAACCGACCCGGCCGAGCGATCAGACCCGAGCCCGGCTCGCCGACGCCGGCATCGAGACAGGTGGTGGCACCCTCGTCGACCTCACATTGGCGGGAACCCGATACGAGGTAATGAAGTCCGCGCTCGACATCCTGCTCACCGCCCCCGAGTTCGATGCCGTCGTGGCGGTCCCGGGTTCGTCTGCCCGCTTCCATCCGGAGCATGCCGTCAAGCCGATCGTCGACGCTGCAGGAGGCGACAAAGCCCTCGTGGCATTCGTCGTACCCTCCGCGCCGGATGCACTTCGCATGCTTCGCGGCGGCGGGATCAGCGCCTTCCGGTCCCCGGAGTCCTGTGCCGACGCGATTGTCTCGGTATTCGCTTCCCGGGCACCCCGGCTGGAGGCATTCTCGCCCCTTCGGGTATCTACGACGACCAGCGTCCTCGATGAGCAATCCTCGTACAGGGTGTTCGCCGACTTGGGAATCCCACACGCTCCGTTCGCGGTGCTCGGCACGGCCGGACCCTTCGGCGAGATCCCGGTGACCACACCGGCCGCGGTGAAGATTCATGCGGCGGGACTGGCTCACAAATCGGACCTCGGTGGTGTCGTTCTCGGAGTCGAGGACACCGCCGGGTTGACGTCCGCCGTCGACACCATCGTCTCGTCGGTGCGGCGGACCGACCCCACCGTGCCGACCGACCAGATTCTCGTGCAGCAGATGGTCCGAGGCCTCGGCGAGGCCCTCATCGGATTCCGGGTCGACCCGGATGTCGGCCCGATCGTGCTTCTCGCCGCGGGAGGAGTGCTGGCCGAACTCCACAAGGACCGCAGCGTTCGTCTCGCTCCCGTCGATCCGGCCACAGCCCAGGAGATGATCGACGAGGTGACCGCGTTTCGTGCACTCGCCGGGTTCCGGGGGCTCCCCAAGGGCGACCTCACGGCGCTGCGTGACGCCGTGGTCGCCGTGTCGCGGGCCGCCGATCTGGTCGACTCAGGCGTGGTCGAACTCGAAGCGAACCCGGTGATGGTGTGTGCCGAAGGACAGGGTGTGTTCGCGGTCGATGCTGTTGTCCGGATCGCACAAACTGATCGTTGCGATTCCACTCGCTCGACCCCCGCCGTCGTTGTGACCGCCGGTACCGTAGGACCGTAGGAGTTCTAATGGACGTCAACCACATCGTGGATTCACCGTTCCGGGCGCTGCCGCGGGGCGACAAGAGCGCCCCCGCGGTGTCGATCGACGGAACACAATGGTGGACCTACGCCGATCTCCGCGCCCGCCGCGATTGCTACGTGACAGTGCTCAGGGAAGCCGGAGTCGTCAAGGGCGACCGGGTCGGAATGATCCTGCTCAACTCCCTCGACTACGTCGCCCTCTACTTCGCGATCGCCCGCATCGGCGCGATCGCGGTCCGCCTGAATTTCCGGCTCGCTCCCGCGGAACTGTCCTTCCTCATCGAGGACTCGGGAAGTGAAGTGGTCTTTTTTCACTCCAGCCGCAGTGACCAGTTGGATCCGGTTCGCGGTGACCTCTCGGTCCGGACCTGGTTCTGCCTCGAGGACGACGACACTCCGGTACCCGACTGGGCAGCAGAGCCCGACCTGACCTCCTCCGATCGCGGTGTCGACGAGCTTCCGCGACCGTCCGGAAGTGATCCGGTCATGATCATGTACACCTCCGGAACGACCGGCAGACCGAAGGGTTCGGTGTGGACACATGACAATGTCATGTGGTTCGCCACCATCCAGGCCATGCAGTGGGGCTTCACCTCCGAGACCGTGACAATGACGACCGGTCCGCTCTATCACGCCGGTGCCTTCGAGTGCTTCACCCTGCCTGCGCTCATGGTTTACGGGAAGGCCGTGATCATGTCCAGCGGAGGGATGTCCGCCGAGCGGATCGCGGGCACGATCGAAACGGCCCAGGTGACCGACGCGCTGCTCTACCCGTTCCTCATCTACGACCTGCTCGCCCTGGGAGCCGAGGGACTCCGCAAGCTGGACACCCTCGGGCTCATCATGTCCGGCGGTGATCCGTTGCAGGCGTGGGCGATCGACGCACTGAGCGAACACCTGCCACACGTGGTCCTCAACAAGGGTTTCGGCCTCACCGAGGGCGGCGGACAGTCCGCAGTCCTCGTGCAGGAGTTCAACCGAAGCCACGCCCATACCGTCGGCCGGCCGCTGCCCCTCACCGAGATCCGGGTGGTGGCTCTCGACGGCACGGACGTCGCTCCCGGCGACGTGGGGGAGATCTGGGTCAGGTCGCCTGCCATTTCCGGGTTGTACTGGAATCGCCCGGAAGCCACCAAGGAGACATTCGTGGACGGCTGGTGCCGTACCGGTGACCTCGGGCAGATCACCGAGGACGGCTTCCTGCTGGTCAGCGGACGCAGCAAGGACATGATCCGCAGCGGCGGTGAGAACATCTATCCCGCGGAGATCGAGGCAGTGCTCGCCCGTCATCCGGGCGTGGCTGCGGTCGCCGTGGTGGGTGTCCCCGACAGCAAGTACCTGGAGGTCGGCTGCGCGGTCATCGTCCCCACCGCGGACTCCGGCCCGGCGGACGAACTCGAGTCATCCATCCGGGACATGGTCGCCGCGCACCTGGCCAAATACAAGTGCCCCCGTCACTACGCGTTCGTCGACGCACTACCCGTCAGCCCCGCCGGAAAGATCCTCAAGCGCGAACTGCGCGACACCTACGCATCCATCGCGGTCTCGGCTTCCTGACATCAGTCCGTTTCACGGAACGTTGCCGGATCTACTGTGCAAGAAAGGTTTTGAAATGCACTTCGGAGACATTGAAGTCCTGCCCGTTCTCGACGGGATAGGCCGGGAGGATCCGAACCACATCCTCACCAGGCCGGGCGTCGACGACCCCTGGTCGACCAAGGCGGAAGCCCTCGATGAGCAGGGTATTCTCGACTTCGACATCGGCGGCTTCCTCATCCGAACCGCCGATCGCATCGTTGTCGTCGACACCGGTGTGGGCACCATCGATGACAAGTTGCTCGGGCACGGAGGCAGGTACACCGGCGGCAAGTTCCTCGACTCGCTGCGCGCTCACGGTGTGGCGCCGGAAGAGGTGACGGACGTGCTGCTCACGCACCTGCACTTCGATCACGTGGGGTGGACGACCCAGAAGGGGAAGGTCGTCTTCCCCGGCGCCACCTACCGTGCGCATCGCCTCGACTGGGAGCACTTCGTCGACGCTCCGGATGCCAGCCCCGGTGCCGTGCGCAAACTCTCGCCCATCACCGAGCAACTCGAGCTGTTCGACGGGGACGTCACCGTGGTCCCCGGGGTGGACGCCCTGCACAGTCCCGGGCACACTCCCGGGTCGACCGTGTTCGTCGTCTCGGGTGAAGGCCGGCGGGGGTATCTGCTGGGCGACGTCGTACATTCGACCGTCGAGCTCGAGGAACCGGACTGGCGGGCCATCTTCGACGAGGACCCCGAGCTCGCCTCGCAGACCCGTAACCGGCTCGCCGACGAGCTCGCTGCCAGCGACGACCTGGTCGCCGGAGCACACTTCCCCGGCCTCAATTTCGGGCGCATGGTGCTGACCGACGGTCAGCGCCGATTCTGCGCCCTCTGAGGGCTCGATGTCATGATCTTCAGAAAGCGTTGAAAGGACCACGATGGTCACCTATGGGGAGCAACTCACCATCGGGCAGATCCCACACCTGCACGCCCAGTCGCACCTGCTCCGCCACAAGATCGCGATCGTCGAAGGCGACACCCGTCTCACCTGGGTGGACGTGAGCGAGCGTACGGCAAGACTGGCCAACGGGTTGGCGAGATTGGGCGTACACAAGGGAACCAAGGTTGCCGTGATCCTCACCAATCGTGCGCAGTACGTGGAGATCGTCTATGCGGTTGCCGGACTGGGCGCAGCGGTCGTACCGATCAGCTATCGGTTCACGCCGGGGGAGATCGAGTACGCGATCCACCACAGTGACGCCGAGGTGGTCATCGTGGACGGACACCTCACCGGCACGTTCGCCGCAGCCCACGAGACTCTGCCGCACATTCCCGCCGATCACGTGCTCGTCGTGGCCGGCGAGGACGAGTCATCCGGTTACCTCGACTACGAGACAGTGCTCACCGATTCGTCGACGGATGTCGAATACCTGAACATGGACGAATGGGACGTTTATCACCTGGCATTCACCGGAGGCACCAGCGGTGCTCCCAAGGTCTGTGAGATCCCGCAGCGGATCGCACGGCAGGGGTGGTACGACATCACCGTCGAGGTCGGCAACCGCGCGAACGACGTCACCGTCCTCGCCGGTCCCTTCTACCACGGCCTCGGGTTCACCTGGGGGCTCCAGCAACTGATGGTCGGCGGAACCGTGGTGATGCTCCGGGAATTCGACGCACGCGAAATCCTGCAGACCATCGAACGTGAACGGGTGTCGTTCATCCCCATGGTCCCGACGATGTTCGAGATGCTCCTCGAGGTGCCCGACAAGGCCTCGTACGACATCGGGTCGGTACACCGGCTGATGTCGGCCGGATCGCCGCTGCTCACCGCGACCAAGGAGCGACTGCTGGAGTACTTCCCCGCCGCGGGACTCTACGAGCTCTACGGCTCGACGGAGGCGGGCTTCTTCAGCATCCTCAAGCCGGAAGACCAGCTCCGCAAGGAGCGCTCGGCGGGCCTACCCTATTTCGGATGCGAACTACGGATCCTCGATCCCAACGGTGAGGACGTCCCCGTGGGAACCGTCGGGCAGATCTACAAGCGGGGACCCGGCCTGGGAGTGCGGTACTACAAGAACCCCGAGGCCACCGAGGACCAGTTCCACGGGGACTGGATCTCGAGCGGGGACCTCGGCCGATTCGACGAGGAGGGCTACCTCTACGTGGTCGACCGGGCCAAGGACATGATCATCTCGGGCGGAGTGAACATCTTTCCCACCGAGATCGAGGATGTCCTCGTCAAGCATCCGGACGTCGTCGAAGCCGCCGTCATCGGTCGCCCCGACCCCAAGTGGGGCGAGATCGTCACCGCGTATGTGGTGACCAGAGACCAGCTTCCGATCCCGAAACACGAACTCGATGACCTGTGCCGGGAGAAGCTGGCCGGCTACAAGAGACCGCGCTCGTATCTCGCACTCGACGAACTGCCCAAGAACGCTTCCGGCAAGCTCCTCAAGCGTGTGCTCAAATCGCAGGGGGACACCAGTGAGACGTGATGACGTGCCGGCGGCCGTGGGTGTATCCGGGTACTTCCGTCGATGCCCCGGTGCGGGATTCGAGGAACTGACGCCCTTGCCGGTGGCACTGAGCGGGTGGGGTAGCGAGCACATGCGGGGCAGTGCCGTCACCGGCGCCCTGGCCCGATCGGCGGAAGGCGCCGGCGGGGCGCGTCCGGACCTCCGCCCGGTCAGGTTCACCGCCGATCTTCAGCGGGCGGCGACGATGGCGCCCGTGTCGACGAGATCGACCGTCGTCCGCGAGGGCCGTCGCCTGTTGCTGGTGGACAGCGAATTTCTCCAGAGCGGCCACATCATGGCGCGCGCTCGCACACTGTTCCTGCCTGCGGAACACCGGGAGGTCGCCGATCCGCCCTGGTCGCCGGGCCGGTCCCCAAGCATGCCTCCGACCGACCAGCGGCCGGCCACCGACGAGGGACGTCTGTTCTTCAGTGAGGGTGAGGGATGGAACGCCGATGCGGCCGCTCACCGTAACTCCGCACGAAAACAGCTTTGGTGCCAGCCCATCTCGGTCGTGGAGAGCGAGAGCGTATCGCCGTTCCAGGCCGCCGCCACCGTCGCGGACCTGACCAATCTGGTCACCCACTGGGGTACCGGCGGTGTCCGCCACATCAACGCCGACGTCACGCTCACCCTGGCCAGGTTCCCCGATGGACAGGCCCTGGGCGTATCGGCGACCGGTCGAGTCGGGGCGGGCGCTATTTCGGTAGGTACGGCCGAAATGTACGACCACAGAGGGGTATTCGGTCACACGGTGGTGTCCACGATCCTGCAATCCAGCCGTCCGGTGGAAACCATCACCCAGCTCATGCGGGGCAGCCGGACCGAGGAGTGCGCATGATCGCGTCGAGACGATCGGACATTGCGGGCCTGCAGGTCCACCGCTACAACGAGACCCCGATAATCGCAGTGGACGAGATTCCCTCTCCGACATGTGGTCCTCACGATGTGGTGTTGGCCCCCCGAGCGGCGGCCCTCCATGTCGCTGACCTGCTGATGATGAAGGGTGAATACCAGGTTCGGCCCGAACTTCCCTTCGTCCCGGGAATGGAGGCAGCTGGACTGGTGATCGAGGTGGGCGACCAGGTCAGCCATGTCGCCCGCGGGGACAGGGTGCTCGCCGTGATGACTCACGGAGCGATTGCCGGCGCCGTAGTCGTGCCGGGGGCGCAGGTCGCCAGGATCCCGAATTCGATGACCTACTCCGCGGCCGCGACGTTCGGGATCGCTTACTTCACCGCATACGCAGCGTTGCATTTTCGAGCTGGCTTACGCGCAGGTGAGACGGTTCTGGTCACCGGTGCCCTCGGCGGCGTGGGGCGTGCTGTAGCGCAGCTCGCCAAGGCAACAGGAGCGACCGTCCTGGTTGCCTCCCGTGACCTCGAGGGAGCACGCTCGGAACTGCGCGAGCACATCGACGAGGTGGTCGACGCGGACCCCGACTCCATCGCCCGGGTCGTAAAGAGCAGAACGGGCGGGCGCGGCGCAGACGTGGTGGTCGACGTCGTCGGTGGTCCACTTCTCGGTCAGCTGGTTCGTGCCACGGCATGGGAGGGCCGACTTGTGATCGTCGGCTTCGCCGCCGGCACGCCGGCGCCCATCAAGCCCGGGCACCTGCTCGTAAAGAACATCTCGGTGTCGGGCCTCCAATCGACCGACTACTGGTCCCGGTGTCCCGACAGGGTTCAGGCAGCACTGGTCCGGCTGTTGTCACTGGTGGATGCCGGTGCCCTGCCCGTGCCGGAACCCCACGAGTTCCGCCTCGACGAGATCGACGCTGCGATGCGTGCGGTGACGGAGAGTTCTCGCCGAGGTGTCGTGATCCTGATCGATCAGGACGAGCGAACCAAAGCCGAGTAGACCAAGGCCGAGCAGAGACCGCATTCCCGTCCTGTCGGCCGCACCGCATCGAAAACGACCTCCCCGAATTCCAGCCCGCACCCGGACGCTGAGTCGTCGGCCTACGGCTGTCGGTACGCCGTCGTGGGCGTGTGCCTTGTTCATGTTCAGTACGCGGACTTCATCGGTTCCCAGTGTCCGAGCCGGAGGAGCGCGGTCAGAAGGGCAGGGGAGACGGGATCAGCTCGGATCTGCATCCTTGACGGTAGCAGCGGCGAACCGGGTTCGGCTCCGAAACCGGTCGTCGACCGTCAGATCCTTTATGGGCGATGAAATTCTGGCTATGGCCGTGAATTGTGCACTGTCAGAATATTTCTCGCATCCGTCGAGCGGCGCGATCGTTGCCGTCAGGGCAGGAGGCGGCGTGGGGGACCGAACCGCTGCAGACCCCCGGATGGCGACCAAGAATGAAGCCTTCGTGTTCGCGGCTCACAGGTGCGTGAGCATGGGGAACAGGGCGATCGCGGAGACGGTGGTCCCCGCGGCGCTGGCAACGACGCCCAGCAGGGCCCGCAACGATGCCGCCGCGTGCCACAGGCACGGCGTCTTCGGTATTGCGGAGTTCCTCGAGATCAAGAGTATGCAGCTGTGACAGTAGCCGCCGACTCCATCGGGCAGACGAACATCACGCGCATGGCCGGGACGTGGCTTCTCGTAGATTTCGCCAGGATCGTTGGCCGGGAAGTGGTCACACGCCCACTCGGACACCGTCCCACAGGTCAGTTGACATACCAACCGAATGGTCGAATGTCTGCGCTACTGATGCGAGCCAAACGCCCCTGGCACCAATCCCGCACGTTCTTCGAGGCGAGTGACAATGACCGCAGTGCCGCGGCCCTGGGCTTCACTGGCTACGGCGGCACCTACGACGTCAACGGATCGGTCGTCACCCATCACGTCCAGGTGTCGCTCTACCCAGACCATGTAGGAACCGATCTAGTGCGGTCCATATCCTGGGTCGATGACCGGCTGGTTCTCCGCACTACATCGCAACGCACCCGCTCTGGCCGACAATTTCACGACCACCTCGAATGGCGGCCGGCGTGAAAGCGACCACCTTGGCGGTGTCCTCGGGAAAAACGGATCTCCTGCCCATGGTGCTGAGCCGCAAGGACAGGGTGGCCTCGGGGGTCGTTCAGCTGACACTGACAGACCCCCGAGACGGGCAGGTTCCCGAGTGGTCGCCCGGCGCGCACATCGACCTCGTACTACCGGGCGACTTGATCCGTCAGTACTCACTGTGCGGAGACCCGGCGGACAGGTCAGAGCTCGTCGTCGCCGTGCTCCGCGAGCCCCGTAGCCGCGGTGGGTCGGCGTTCGTCCACGACAGACTGCGCGAAGGTGACGTGATCCCGGTAAGAGGGCCACGAAATGCCTTTCCAACGGTGGGATCCGAACGCTATCTCTTCATCGCCGGCGGAATCGGGATCACCCCAATCGTCCCGATGGCTGTCCGGGCAGCAGAGAAGGGCGCTGACTGGCGGCTTCTGCACGGTGGCCGGAAGCGAGCATCGATGGCCTTCAGCGCTGACCTAGCGGCACGATACCCGGGGCTTGTAGAGATCCGGCCTCAAGACGAGTCAGGTTTGCTGGACCTTCCTGGGCTGTTCGCTGGGCCCGATGAGTCCGCCGCGATCTACTGCTGCGGACCCGAACCACTCATTGCAGCGGTCGAAGAACACGCTGCGTTGTGGCCGGCCTCAACACTTCACGTGGAGCGATTCGCGGGCCGGTCGTGGGTGGGTGAGGACAGACCGTTTGAGCTCCGGCTCGCCCGATCCGGTCGCACAGTCTTGGTCCCGGCCGCAATGAGTGCGCTAGACGCGTTAGCCGGGGCAGGCATCGAGGTTCCAACGTCCTGCCGAGAAGGGGTGTGTGGAACCTGCGAGACAGTCGTTCTCGAAGGTGCACCTGAGCACCGCGATGCTCTCCTCACGGAGGAGGAGCGGGCAGAAGACGTAGTCTTCTTTCCCTGCGTTTCCAGGGCAAAGGGACCCTGTCTCATCGTCGACCTCTAGATCACTCGGAAGTGCCACGTGCCTGCGCTACCGTCGGTCCGCGGTCGGCGCTGATCGATTCACAGCGGCTTGGGTTCGTTCACGATTCCACTGCTTCCCTGAATCCATTTTAGTCTGGCCGTCCAATTCGACTGCAAAGGAAAGTTCACAATGGCAAGCAAGGGCAAGGGAACGGCAGGCCTGACGATTGCGCAACTGCTGTTGCGCACAGCGGTTGGCGGAACGCTTGTTGCCCACGGCATCAAACACGGCCGCACACTCGAGGGAACGGGAAATTGGTTCCGCTCTGTCGGCTTCCAGTCTCCCAAACTACAGGCAAGAGCAAGCTCGCTGATCGAAATTGGTTCCGGCGTCGCGATCGCCGCCGGCGCAGTCGTGCCAGTCGGTGCCGCCGCAGTAGTCGGCACGATGGGAGTGGCAGCTCGATCCGTTCATCTCCCCAATGGCTTTTTCATTACGTCCGAGGGTTGGGAGTACGTAATGAATCTCTCTGTCGCGACAGTCGCACTCGCCGCTCTTGGGGCAGGACCATGCAGTGTCGACCGCCTATTAGGTGTCGATCGCAAACTTACCGGGGTGAAGGCCGCCGGGGTGGCGGCTGGCCTGGGGCTCGTCGGTGCCGCAGCACACCTTGCAGTCTTCTATCGCCGTCCGGCGCCTTCGAGCCCGAAGACATCCCAATGATCGAGCCGAAGCGGGTTGGGCGGTCACCGGCTCGGAAATCGGCCGCCCAATATCCCGGATTTCTTGCGGGGATCTCAATCAAGCGCAGATTGCACTCAGCCCATAGGTGCGTTCGGGAGAGATGATGCATTCCTGAAGTCGGGCCGACTGGAACCTCATAGCGCCTCGGAGCCGGTGCTGGTACCTCCTGTTATCGATTGGGAAGGGGGCAGCGTTTCCGACGCGTGCCCTTCGCGCGACTCCTGGAGAAGCGCAAAGTCGAGAATGTCAGTCTCGTTATGGCTGTTCCACATTTATTCCCTGCCGAAGTCTGCTCACGCTGATTTCTTTCGCAAGTTCTTTGGGACTCGGACCGTCAGCGGCCTGGGCCGCCGATTCGGCGATGGTGCGGTATGCGCTCGCTAAAATGCGTATCTCGTCTTGGGTACAGTTCGATTCAGGGATGACCTGCCACAATCGCTCGATGAACCGGCGCGTTGTCATTCCGAAGCGCACAAGGATTTCCTCCTCGGTAGCGCCACCGAATGGTGCCCACATGATGGCGAACTCGATGAGGCGCTCCACCTCGGTGTCGGGATGGTTGCGTTTTCGGTTGGCTTCGATCCAAGCGGCGTGACGCCTCTGGCGCCATTGGCGATACTCACGAGAGTTCATGGAAATTCACATATCTAGTCGGGACTGGCGGAAGCTTTGGAAGTTTGGGAGCCCGCCGCAGCGGGGAAATACGCGGGGCGCCAGTCGCTCTCGTGCTGACCGTCAAATTCGCCGCGCCACGGCGCACTAGGCGGTGAACCGGCAGTGTCCTCAGCGAGGGCCCCGACGAGGCACGCATCCAGTTCCTGCTGCCGGGCATTGTCACACCGGAGGCAGCGGTCGCCGCCGGACTCTAGAAACAGGTGTGGGGAACCTCCGGCCGATCAGACCGTTCGCAGGTTTCCCGGCATCCTGTAGGCGAGCTACTTCTTACTTGAACTCAGCGGCGATGTCGCGGCCGATGATCTCCTTCATGATCTCGGTGGTGCCCCCGTAGATGGTCTGGATGCGCGAGTCCATGTACGCACGGCCGATTGGGTACTCCATCATGTAGCCGTAGCCGCCGTGCAACTGCACACCACGATCGACCACGCGTTTCTGCAGCTCGCTCGCCCACCACTTGGCCTTGGATGCGTCGACCGCGGTCAGCTCGCCTGCATTGAGCGCGAGCACACAGCGATCGAGGTGGGACTCGGTGATCTCGATCTCGGTGAGCATCTCCGCGAGCACGAAGCGGGTGTTCTGTAGATCGCCGATCGGCTTGCCGAACGCCTTCCGCTCGGATACGTAGCTCTTCGTCCATTCGTAGGCGGCACGGGCCGACGTGATCGCGTTGACGGCGATTCCGATCCGCTCGAGTGGCAGGTTCTCCATGAGGTGGATGAACCCGCGTCCCTCGGTGCCGAGCAGGTTCTCGGCCGGTACACGCGCATCCTCGAACACCAGCTCGGCGGTGTCCTGGGCGGCGAGCCCGACCTTGTGCAGCTTGCGGCCGCGGCTGAAGCCCGGGGTGTCGCGCTCGACGACGATCAGCGAGAAGCCCTTCGAACCGGCATTCGGGTCGGTGCGTACGACGACGATAACGAGGTCGGACAGGATTCCGTTGGTGATGAACGTCTTCTGGCCGTTGATCACCCACTCGTCGCCGTCGCGGACCGCTGTGGCCCTGACACCCTGCAGGTCGGACCCGGCACCCGGCTCGGTCATCGCGATTGCGCCGATCAGCTCGCCGGTGGCCATCCTCGGAAGCCACCGCGACTTCTGCTTGTCGGTGCCCAGATGCATGATGTACGGGATCGTGATGTCGTCCTGGATGCTCAGGCCGGCGCCGTACGACGTGGTGCCGGTGCGAGCGATCTCCTCGGCAACGATGTGCCGGAACCGGTAGTCGGTCACCCCGGATCCGCCGAACTCCTCCGGTACCCCGAGTCCGATGATTCCGGACTCGCCGGCCGCGAGCCACGCCGATCGGTCGATGAGCCGTTCGGCCTCCCACCGTTCGTAATGCGGTTCGATCTCGCGGGCGAGGAACTCGCGCACGGTCTCCCGGTACGCCTCGTGGTCGCTGTCGAAATGGGTGCGCTTCATGACTTCTCCTGAAAGAGGTGTATATCAGACGTTCACGCGTGACATCATGCCCGTGAGCCGCTCGGAGATGAGGGCCTCGGCCTCGGTGACGATGCGCTCGACGAGGTCGCCCGCGGTGGGGATGTCGTGGATGATGCCCTGGACGGTGCCGACGGTCCAGATGGCGGCCTCGGGATCGCCGTTCTCGAACACCGTGCGCCCGCGGGTGCCGGCGACGAGTTCTTGGACGTCCGGGAACTTGCCGCCGCGGTTCAGAATCTCGACGACCTCCCGGCTGACCGTGTTGCTGGCGACGCGTGCGGTGTTGCGCAGCGGCCGGAAGATCAGCTCGGTATCGGTTTCCTTGGCTGCGACGATCGCTTCCTTGATGTTCTGGTGGATTGGTGATTCGGCGGTGCACATGAAGCGGGTGCCCATGTTGATGCCATCGGCGCCGAGGGCGAGCGCCGCGACCAGACCGCGCCCGTCGCCGAAGCCGCCCGACGCGACCATCGGGATGGTGATCTGTTCGGCGGCGGCCGCGATAAGCACCAGCCCGGGGATGTCGTCCTCGCCGGGATGGCCGGCGCATTCGAAGCCGTCGATGCTGATGCCGTCGACACCTGCATCCTGGGCCTTGATCGCGTGCCGGACGCTGGTGCACTTGTGCAGCACCTTCACGCCCGCGGCGTGGAAGTCCGGCAGGTGCGGGGCGGGGTTGGAGCCGGCGGTCTCGACGATCTTGACTCCGGATTCGATGATGACCTGTCGGTACTCTTCGTACGGCGGCGGCGTGATCGCCGGCAGGATCGTCAGGTTCACCCCGAACGGCTGGTCGGTGAGCTCGCGGGTGCGGGCGATCTCCTTGGCGAGGTCCTCCGGGGTGGGCTGGGTCAGTGCGGTCAGCAGGCCGAGCGCACCGGCGTTGGCGACGGCGGCGACGAGTTCGGCGCGGCCGACCCACTGCATGCCGCCTTGAACGATGGGGTGGCGGACGCCGAACGTCTGGGTGAAGGCGGTGGACAGCACGAAAGTCTCCTCGCAGTGTGTGTTTCAGTCAGTGGGTCGGTATCCGAGGATCCGTAGCGCGATGGTTGTGTACCGGGCGGCGACCTGGTCGGGGGACAGCGGTCCGTCGATCTGGTACCACCGGGCGATGGACTGACCCATGCCGAGGAGCGCGCGCACGCTCTCCTCGATGTCCTCTGCCACGAACACTCCGTTCTCGACGCCGTCGCGAACCAGGTCGGATGCCATGAGCTCGAGGCGCTTGCGGCTGGTCGCATAGTTGCGCCGATTCTGCGGCGAGACGTGCCGCAGTTCGGAGTCGAGTGCGGACTGCCGAGCACGGTGGGTCATGTTCAACACCACGGCCTCGACGAAATTGGTGAAGCGGATGACGGGATCGTCGCCGCCGTCCGCGACTGCAGCAAGTGACCGGTCGATGAGATCCCGCACCGCGGTGTCCATCAGCGTGACGAGGACGGCTTCCTTGTTCTCGTGGTGGTAGTACAGGGCGGGGACGGTCACCCCGACACGACGGGCGATCTGCCGTACCGTCGTGCCGTGGTAACCGTTCTCGTTGAACAGGTCCAGTGCCTGCTCGAGGATGGGCGTCAGGGGCAGGGCTTCGAACTTCCGCCAGTCGGTATACACCGAGTCCGTCATGGTCGGCCCGTCCTCGCGCAGAGTCACAGGTCGCCGATCAGCGCGGTGCCATGCGGATGGCGCCGTCGAGACGGATGGTCTCGCCGTTGAGCATCGGGTTGCTGACGATGTGCGCGGCGAGCGCGCCGTACTCGGACGGGTCGCCGAGACGCGAGGGGTGCGGGACCTGAGCGCCGAGCGACTGCTGCGCTGCCTCCGGGAGGGAGCCGAGTAGCGGCGTCTTGAACAGGCCGGGTGCGATGGTGTTGACGCGGATCAGCAGCGACGCGAGGTCGCGGGCGATCGGCAGGGTCATGCCGACGACGCCGCCCTTGGACGCGGAGTACGCGGCCTGCCCGATCTGGCCGTCGTATGCGGCGACGGAGGCGGTGTTGATGATGACGCCGCGCTCGCCGTCGATCGGCTCGTTCTTCGAGATGCGCTCGGCGGCAAGACGGATCACGTTGAACGTGCCGATCAGGTTGACGGTGATGATCTTGGTGAAGTCGGCGAGCGGGAAAGCGCCGTTCTTGTTGACGGTCTTGATGGCGTTGCCGATGCCGGCGCAGTTCACGGCGACACGCAGCGGTCCGAGGGACTCCGCGACATCGAGTGCGGCGGACACGTCGGCCTCGTTGGTGACGTCGCCGGCGGCGAAGCGCACGCGGTCGCCGAGTTCCTTGGCGACGGTCTCACCGTCGGACGAGGGCAGGTCGATGATGACGACGCTGGCGCCGTCGGCGAGCAGGGCCTTGGTGGTGGCCAGGCCGAGGCCCGACGCACCGCCGGTGACTACCGCGACGCCGTCGTTGATCTGCATGGATGTTCCTTTCGAAAGGCAAGGAGTGTCAGAGGCGTTCGATGATGGTGGCGTTGGCCATGCCCGCGCCCTCACACATGGTCTGCAGGCCGTAGCGACCGCCGGTGGCCTCGAGGTTGTTGACCAGGGTGGACAGCAGGCGGGTGCCCGAGGAACCGAGCGCGTGGCCGAGCGCGATGGCGCCGCCCCACGGGTTGAGCTTGGCGGGATCGGCATTGAGCTCGTGCGCCCACGCCAGCGGGACCGGCGCGAACGCCTCGTTGACCTCGTAGGCGTCGATGTCGTCGATGCTCATGCCGACGCGGGCGAGGGCCTTCCTGGTCGCCGGGATCGGGGCGGTGAGCATGAAGACCGGGTCGTCGCCCATCACGGAGAACGACGCGAAGCGCGCGCGGGGGGTCAGCCCCAGCTTCGAGGCCATCTCCTCGCTCATGATCAGCGTCGCGGACGCGCCGTCGGTCAGCGGGGACGAGTTGCCGGGGGTGATGTGCCACTGTGCCTCGGGGAACCGGGCCGCGTACTTCTCGGAGTAGAACGACGGCTTCAGGCCGGACAGTCCCTCGGCCGTGGTGGAGGCGCGTACGGTCTCGTCGACGGTGTGCGTCACCGTTTCCCCGGCGGCGTTGGTGACGGTGATCGGGACGATCTCCTTGGCGAACAACCCCTTCGACAGGGCGTCGGCGGCACGCTGGTGTGACTGTGCGGAGAATGCGTCGAGGGTGTCGCGGTCGAGCTTCCACTTGGCGGAGATCAGTTCGGCGGAGATGCCCTGATTGACAAGCCCTTCGGGGTAGCGGGTGGCGATGCCCGGGCCGGCTGCGTCTTGCCCGATGGTGGCCGTGCCCATCGGGATGCGGCTCATCGATTCGACGCCGCAGGCGATCACCATGTCGTAGGCGCCGGCGATGACGCCCTGGGCGGCGAAGTGCGCGGCCTGCTGGCTCGAGCCGCACTGGCGGTCGATGGTGGTGGCCGGAACCGAATCCGGGAATCCGGCCGACAGCAGCGCGGTGCGGGAGATGTTGAGGGCCTGCTCGCCGACCTGTTGGACGCAGCCGCCGATGACGTCGTCGACCTGGGCGGGGTCGATGCCGGTGCGCTCGATGAGGGAGCGGAGGACGTGGGCGAGGAGTTCGACGGGATGGGTGCCGGACAGGGCGCCGCCGGGCTTGCCCTTGCCGGACGCGGTGCGGACGACGTCGACGATGACAGCGTTGGTCATGATGAGTTCCTTCGTGAGAGATGTTGGTGCGGCCCGGCGTCCTGGTGGAGTCGCAGAACGCCGGGCCGTGATCGTGGGTGGGGTCAGCGACCCTGCCAGACCGGCTGTCGCTTCTCGGCGAACGCAGTGGGGCCTTCCTTGGCGTCGTCGCTGGTGAAGACGACCTTAATGGCGGCGGTGTTGGCTTCCCACACGCCGGGCTCCCAGTCGGTGCCGGTCGCGGTGCTGTGGATCATCGACTTCGTTTCGCGTACCGACAGTGGTGCATTCGCTGCGATCGTCTCGGCGAGTTCGAGCGCCACGTCGAGTGCAGTGCCGGCCGGGGCGACCCGGTTGACCAGGCCCAGTTCCTTGCCCTGCGCTGCGGTGATCGGTTCGCCGGTGAGCGCGATCTCCAGCGCGACCTTCTTCGGGATCTGCTGCTGCAGGCGGATCACCCCGCCCGCGGCGGCGAACAGTCCACGCTTGACCTCGGGCAGCCCGAGCTTCGCTTCTTCGTCCACGACCGCCAGGTCACTGGCGAGCACCAGTTCGGTGCCGCCGCCGAGCGCGAAGCCGTTGACGGCCGCGATGGTCGGCTTGCTGATCCAGTGCTGGACATATCCGGCGAATCCCCATTCGGGATGCCCGTCCGCGGAGGTGTACTCCCCGGCGGCGAGGGCTTTGAGGTCGGCGCCTGCGCAGAATGCGCGGCCTGCACCGGTGAGCACTACCACGCGTACCTCATTGTCGTTCTCCGCCTGCTCGAGCAGGGTGCCGACAGCGGTGGACAGTGCCGCGTTGACGGCGTTGAGCGAGCGCGGGCGGTTGAGCGTGATGATCGCAACTCCGCCGCGGCGCTCGTACAGTGCGGCGGGCTCTGCGGTCGCCGGTGCGTCGGCCATGTGTACTCCCTTGTCGAGCTCGAACTGCTGCTTAGCTAGCGCTAAATATCTATCATAATTAGGTTTATTCGGTCAATGGTCGACGTGGCCTACCCAGCACCCGGCGGGCTCCGGCTCGGGGACGTGCCCGAACCCGAGGGGCTGCTCCGCGTGCTGTTCTCGCGGTGGCGGTCGGACAGGCCAGTGGAGCAGTAGTGTGGGAACGAAGAATTGTCCCAGCGTGTCGCGGATGGTGCTGTTGTTGTCCGACGTGCGCGATCACCCGCTGGGCTGGCGAGCCTGATCACCACCCGCTCGCTCCGGCGTTGCCTGCGCGCCTGGGTGCTGGCACCGACACGGTGCTGCGTCAGATAGCGGGCTACACCGAGGAGCATGGGGCTACACCGCGTCCAAGGGGGGAGCTCAGCGGGGAACGCGGGCTCGTTCGTGGTTCCGCCACCTGACGCATGCGGATTCTGATGTCTTCGTGCTGCACGCTCCGGCGGCTCTCCCCGCGGCCTGAGACCCGTGCGAGGGGTGTATTCCTCCTGCTGGTAAGCGGACGACCGAGCGTCGGAGTCCGAAACGGGTATTGCGTCGAGAACCTATTGCAATTAGATTATTGCCAACTGCAGCGGGTGTGATCGGGTGCGACGCAGTGCGGAAGCGATGAACGAGGAGAGCGATATGAATCTGGCCGACCTCGCCCGTTACCAGGGCACGACCGCCCACACCAACAGGCAAGTCTGCGGAAACACTGCCCAGGCCTGTCGGCAGGCACAAGATCGCGCAGTTCACGTTCGCGACGCCGGTGGTGCATCGGTCGGCCTCGCCCCTGCTCACGATCGTGCCGACGCTGCTGCGGTGGTGACCCTCGGTGTCGGTTGCCTCCGGAGCCGCCGAGCGCAGGGCACGGCCTCGCGGAAACCACCACCCCCACCGTGGCGGCAGTCGAATAGCGGATGGAGCTAACAGTGCCGGTGAAGTTGTCCTATTGTCGCCTGTGCCCCGCCTCGTGCGGGGTGCGGGTGGAGGTCGACGGTGATCGGATCGTCAGCATCGTCGGTGACGGGCTGCATCCGTTGTCGGGTGGGTACTCGTGCCCGAAGGGTCGTCGCGGTGGTGAGTTCGTCCAGGGACCCGATCGGCTCACCACCTCGATGCGCCGCACAGCCGACGGCAACTATGCACCCATCCCGATCGACGCCGCGATCGCGGAGATCGCAGAGCGGCTCGAGGCAATCACAGGTGAGCACGGTCCGGATGCACTCGGCCTGTTCATGGGAACTCAGCAGAACTTTGCGGCGCTGAGCACGCCGATCGTGCGGGCATGGTTCCGCACTACCGGGTCGCACAAACTGTTTTCGACCATGACCATCGACCAGTCCGCGAAGTGGATCGTGCAGTCGCGGATGGGGGAGTACCTCGGTGGGCGGCAACGCTTCGACACCGCGGACGTGTGGCTGCTCGCGGGCACGAACCCCATGGTGTCGCTCAACGGCGGCGACGGCGACGGCGCGGTCACTCAGAACCCGTCCGTGACGATCCGCAAGGCTCGCGAACGGGGTCTGAAGCTCATCGTGGTCGATCCTCGGCTCACCGAAACCGCCACCCGCGCCGACCTGCACCTGCGACCGAAACCGGGCACCGACGCGGCGCTGTTCGCCGGGATGCTGCGCGTGATCCTCACCGAAGAGCGCCACGATCGACAGTTCTGCGACAGGTTCGCCGATGGTCTCCGCGTGCTCACCGCGGCAGTCGCGCCCGCTACCCCGGAGCTAACCCAATCGATCACGGGTGTGCCGGCCGGTGACGTGATCCGAGCCGCCCGAATGTTTGCAGGGGCGAGCGGAGCGACCGGGACGGCGACAGGTCGGTTTCGGGGTATGGCGACGACCGGCACCGGCGTGTGCATGGGCCCGCATTCCAATGTCGCCGAACATCTTGTTGCCTGCCTGAACGTCGTGTGTGGCAGATACTTACGCGAGGGCGAGGTGACACCCGACCGTAACGTTCTCGCACGGACCATGCCGTTGAAAGCGGAGGTGCGACCGCCGTACCGGAGCTGGGAGTCTGGGTTCCGAAGCCGCATCGGCGGGATCGGCACGATGAACGGCGAACTGCCGTCCGGGATTCTCGCCGACGAGATCCTCGAGCCCGGTCCTGATCGGGTGCGCGCACTGATGGTCTCGGGCGGAAATCCGGCACGGGCTCTGCCCGACCGGGAAAAGGCAGAACGCGCACTGCGCGAGCTGGATCTGTTGGTGTGTGTCGACACGCGTATGTCCGACACCGCGCGCCTCGCCGACTACATCATCGCGCCGACCATGCTGTACGAACGGCCGGATCACACTTTGCTGGCGGAGTTCTTCTTCGAGCAGCCATTCGCGCAGTACACACCGCGGCTCGTGGCGCCGCCCGAAGGGGTCATCGAGGACTGGGAGTTCTTCTTCCGGCTTGCCGCTGCGTCCGGGTGCTCGGTGAAGTTCGCGGGACGAATGCTCGATCCGGCTGCACCCCCGACGTCTGAGGAACTGCTCGCGATGTTCGCCGAACGCGGACGCATCCCGATGGACGAACTGATCACCGCACAACGGGGCGTGCTCGTATCTCCCGGGGAAAAGGTGGTCGGTCCGCCGGCCGAGGGCGCGGCCGACCGTCGACTCGCCCTCTGCCCGGATGATGTGGCAGACGAAATCGCCACCGCACTCGGCGAAGCGACGAGCGCGCGCGAGCTGCCGATGCGGTTGACGGTGCGCCGGATGCGGGAATTGATGAACTCGCTGGGCCGGAATATCAGCGGGCTGCCGCGATCCGGTTACAACCCTGCCCATGTGCATCCGCAGGATCTGCAGCGGCTCGGCATCGAACACGGCGAGATCGTGCGGATCCGATCGGCCCACGGGCGTATTAGAGCTGTCGTCCACACCGACCACACCGTCAGTCCGGGCACGGTGTCCATGACCCACTGCTGGGGAGCGTCCGACCCGGAGGCCGACCCGAGACGTGTCGGCAGCAACGTCAACGACCTGACCGGTTACGACCGACTCCAGTCCATCAATGCGATGCCGACGATGACCGGCGTGCCGGTCGCTATCGAACGGGAGGTACCTGCCGGTGCTCACTGACACTTCGGTCAGGACCGTAGGGGCACGTATCTGCCCGCTGTGCGAGGCGACGTGCGGTCTGCTTTTCGAACTGGACGGACGCACCGTGACGGCGGTGAAGCCCAACCCCGACGACGTGTTCAGCGCGGGGCACAGTTGTGCGAAGGGACTCGGCCTGGAGCGGTTGGAGAACGACCCCGACGTCATCCGAACCCCATTGATCCGCGACGGGAACAGCTTTCGTGAAGCGACCTGGGACGAGGCGTTCGCCGAGATCGACCGCCGGCTGCCTCCGCTCATCGCTGCCGACCCCAACAGCTGCGCTGTGTACTCCGGCAATCCTGCCGCGCACCACCTCGACCCGTCGTTCTACACACTGCCGCTGATCGCGGCGATCGGCACCCGCAACGTCTACTCGCCGGCGAGTATCGACACACTCCCGAAGAACTTCGCCAATGCCCTGCTCTACGGAACCGGGCTGGGGATGGCGGTCCCCGACATCGACCGCACCTCCTACCTGTTGATCTTGGGGTCGAATCCGCTCGTGTCGAACGGCAGCACCGTCACCGCCCCGGGCATCGGGAAACGGTTGGAGGCGCTGCGAGAGCGGGGCGGCACACTGGTAGTGGTCGACCCCGCCCGCACCCGTACCGCGGAGGTCGCCGACCGGCACCTCGCCATCCGGCCCGGCACCGACGCCTTCCTGCTCCTGGCACTCGTCTCGGTGATCGCCACCGAGGGGCTCGCCGCGCCCGGCCGCCTGACCGAGTACGTCGACGGCGTGGACGACGTCCTCCGACTCACGGAACGGTTCACACCCGACGCGGTCGCGGAAATCTGCGGCATCGACGCCGATGTGATCCGGCAGGTCGCCCGCGAATTCGCGGCCGCCGATTCCGCCGTCGCCCATTCCCGGATGGGCTCGTGTACACAAGAGTTCGGCTCCGTCGCCAACTGGATGGTCGAGGTCCTCAACATCATCACCGGCAACCTCGACCGCCCCGGCGGCGCGATGTTCCCCACACCACCCGCGGGCGGCCCCACCACCTGGCCCGCCAACCCGAAGGCCCCGCTGGTGTTCGACCGATGGCGATCACGCGTGCGCGACATGCCCGAGGCGATGGGGGAGATCCCCGCGGTGTGCTTCTCCGAGGAAATCCTCACCCCCGGGCCCGGACAGGTTCGGGGCTTGATCACAATCTCCGGCAACCTGGCCCGCTCGTTGCCGAACAGCCACGCAGTCGAGGCCGCACTGGCCGACCTCGAGTTCATGGTCTGCATCGACGGCTATCTCAACGAAACCACTCGCTACGCCGATGTCATCCTGCCGCCACCGCCCTTGACCACCCGGGGACACCACGACCTCGCACTCACCCACTTCCAGGTGCGCAACGTGGCCCGCTATTCGGCCCCATTGCTCGAGCCGGGCCCTGGTGAGATGCCCGAGTGGCAGATTCTGATGCGGCTCACGGCCATCGTCCGTGGCGTGCCGGATCGACCGATCACCGAACTCGACGACGAGGTGGCCGCCACTGCCACGCGCCGCGCGGCAAAGCTCGCCGGCCGCGAAGTCGAGGACGTGCTCCGCGCGACGGAGGGCCGCACCGGCCCCGAACGGCTGTTGGATCTGCGTCTGCGCAGCGGCCCGTATGGCGACCGGTTCGGTGCTGTTCCGGGAGGACTCACCCTCGAACTGCTCGAACACAGCCCGAACGGTATCGACTACGGACCCCTGGAACCGCGCGTCCCCGACGTGCTGCGGACGCCGGACAAGCGAATCAACCTGGTCCCCGACGCGCTGACGGCTGACCTACCACGCCTGCGCGCGGCTCTCGAGCAGCCGGTACCGGACCTCGTCCTCATCAACCGTCGGCAGCGGCGCGGCATGAACTCCTGGCTGCACAACGCCCTGCCGCAGCCCGACGCGGGCCAGTGCGCGCTGTTCATGAACCCGTTCGACGCTGCGGGACGCAGCCTCGTCGACGGCGACACAGTGCGGATCGCATCGAAGACCAGTTCAGTTGTCGCAGAACTACACATCACCGACGAGATGCGACAGGGCGTGGTGAGTCTGCCTCACGGGTGGGGCCACCACGGTCACAGTCTGCGCACCACCCGGTCGGCATCTGCACCCGGTGCCAACGTCAACGCCCTGGTCGACGACATCGTGGTCGAACCCCTCACCGGTACCCCGATCTTCAACGGCTTCCCCGTCGACGTCGTCCGTGCCGAGAACGTGCAGTCATGATCGAGAAATCGGCGACCCTGGCGGGCACTACGATCGGCGTCGTCGGCGCCGGGATGATGGGTGCGGCCATCGCCTACACGTGCGCGCGGGCCGGAGCCGACGTCGTGCTGGTCGCGCGGACCCTCGAGGGCGCGCGCCGAGGTCGGGCATATGCGGAGCGGCGTGAAGCACGCGCCCTTGCTGCGAAGAGCACGGATCCGTCGAGCTCGCAGGCGTTGCTCGAGCGCATTACGCCCACCGAGTCCATCAGAGACCTGGCGGCGTCCGCGCTGGTGATCGAGGCGGTTCCGGAGAACATCGCCGTCAAACAACAGGTCCTGCAGACGGTGGAGGCAGTCACCGAGCCCCCTACGGTGCTTGCGTCGACGACGTCGACCCTGCCGATCACCACCCTTGCATCCAAGCTGGCGCATCCGGAGAACTTCCTCGGAATGCACTTCTTCTCCCCCGTCGACCGGATGTCGTTGGTGGAGATGATCGTCGGAACGCACACGTCGCAGTCCACCCTCGCCGAATCCCTGACCTACACGCGGAGGCTCGGCAAGGTGCCCATCGTGGTGCGGGACAGTCGAGGATTCTTCACCAGCCGGGTGATGGAGCGCTATCTCGACGAGGCCTTGACTGCGGTCGGAGAGGGAATCGATCCGAACATCGTCGAGCGCGCAGCGACCGTCGCCGGATACCCGGTGCCACCGCTGCAATTGCTCGACGAGATCACGTTGACCCTCAACCGTGCGGTGCAGCGCGAGAACCGCATCGCGGTCGAAGCAGCCGGCGGAATGTGGCGCGGGAAGTACGCAGATATGGTGCGCGACCGGATGATCGACGACTCCGACCGCGGCGGTAGGTCAGTAGGCCGCGGGTTCTACGACTACGACGCCGACGGCGCACGCATCGGATTGTGGCCGGGCCTTCGCGACGTGTTCGGCCCGGGGCAGCGAATTCCGATCGACGACATGTGCGACCGGTTGCTGTTCATCGAAGTCGCCGAGGCGTTGCGCTGTCTCGACGAGGGTGTCGTCGGCTCCGAGGCCGACGCCGACACCGGATCCATTCTCGGCATCGGGTTCCCCGCGCACACCGGTGGCGTCATCTCGTTCAGACGCACCTATCCCGGGGGCGCGGCGCGGTTCACAGCCCGTGCCCACGAACTCGCCGACCGCTACGGCGACCGCTTCCTCCCACCGGAGGAGAATCCGGAACCCAACGACCCACCGGAGTACTCATGACGTACGTAGTGACCCAAGCCTGCTGCAACGACGCGACGTGTGTGGCGGTGTGTCCTGTGAACTGCATTCACCCGACTCCCGACGAAGCACACTACGCGCGCACCGAGATGCTCTACATCGATCCCGACGCCTGCATCGACTGCGGCGCGTGCGCCGACGTGTGCCCGGTGGACGCGATCGTTCCCGACAGCGATCTCACACCCGAAACCGAAATCTACCAAGATCTCAATGCCGCCTACTTCCTGGGAAATCCGACCGTGTCCCGCCCGAGTGAGGTGCCGCCGGAACCGGTTGTCACCGGTGACCGACCCGGCCCGCTGCGGGTAGCAATCGTAGGTTCCGGTCCCTCCGCGTTCTACGCCGCCGAGGAGTTGCTCAGCCGACGTGACGTCGACGTCGAGGTCTCCATGTTCGAGCGACTCCCCGTTGCCGGCGGGCTCGTGCGTTTCGGAGTGGCCCCGGATCATCAGACGACGAAGGCTGTCGACCGAGTCTTCGCCCGCACCGCCGGCCGCGACGGTTTCCGCGCCTTCCTCGGTGTGGACGTCGGGCGCGACATCACCGTCGACGAGCTGCTCGAGTATCACCACGCGGTGATTCACGCCAGCGGAGCTTCCGATGACCGGAAGCTCGGTGTTCCGGGGGAAGATCTGCCCGGCAGCGTTGCCGCACGCGAATTCGTCGCCTGGTACAACGGGCATCCGGACTATGCCGATCGCACCTTCGATCTGTCGGGGCGTCGTGCCGTGGTGATCGGCAACGGCAACGTCGCGTTGGACGTGGCACGGATCCTGGCCCGCGATCCCGAGCGCCTCGTGCCGGGCGACATCGCCGAGCATGCCCTGGCCGCGCTGCGACACAGTGCGATCGAGGAGGTCGTGGTGCTCGGGCGACGTGGGCCCGAGCACGGAGCGTTCACCACACCGGAGCTCCTCGCACTGGGCGCGTTGCCCGAAGTGGATGTAACCGTGCACGGCGGATACGACGCTCCCGATGCTGCCTCGATCAAACTGCAGACGATCGCGGAGTATGCGCGACGGATCCCGCAGCCGGGCCGGCGGAGGATCACGCTGCGGTTCCACGGGGCGCCCGTCGAAGTCCTCGGCGGCAGCCACGTCGAAGGCATACGGATTGCCCCCTATGGTGAGGTCGGCGCCGCCGAGGACCTCGCATGCTCGTTGGTGCTGCGTTCGGTCGGGTACCGCGGACGTCCGTTGGCGGGGTTGCCGTTCGACACCGAACGCGGAACGGTACCCAACGTTGCAGGCCGCGTGGTCGATCCGGCCGGGGACCGTCCGGTGCCCGGTGTCTACGTCGCCGGCTGGATCAAGCGGGGGCCGACCGGCGTGATCGGTACCAATCGATACTGTGCCGCCGAGACCGTCGACGCGATCGTCTCTGACCATGAACGCGCGCTCCTGCCGCAGCCGCCCCGCACGGGAGACGAGCTGGCGGCGATCGTCGAATCGCGTTGCCCTGACTCGTTCGGGTTCGACGGCTGGCGGCGGATCGACCGGCACGAACGTACCGAGGGGCGTCGCAGTGGGCGGGCTCGCCAGAAGCTGGTCGCGGTCGATGCGATGCTCGCGGTCGCCCGTGGCGGAGCGGCCGATCAGCACTTGCCTCAATAAACAACGACCTTTAGATTTAACCCGGATGTGATGTATGGATCTTCGGGTGAACCCGAAGAAACCACCCGGTCGGCTGAGCTCGCCACCGAGCACCCCGCGATCGACGACACAATATTCTTGGAGGCTTACATGAGCGGCACCGTGGTAGATGCGTTGACCTACTGGTCCCGGTCGAAGCCGGATCTGCCGGCGATCGACTTCGACGGCGATGTCGTCACCTACGCAGAGCTGTCCCGCTGGGCCGACGGTGCCGCCCACGACCTCGCCTCGCGAGGAGTCACGCCCGGTGACCGGGTGAGCTTCGTCGGAGCCAACAGCCTCGAGTGGGTCGTCGCTGCGCTCGGAGCCATGAAGGTCGGTGCCATCGCCGTGGGCTTCAACCACCGCATGGTCGTTCGAGAACTCGACACTCTTATCGAGGACTGCGAGCCCACCGTCGTGTACTGCGACGAGTCCCTGCTACCTCGACTCGAAGAAGTCCAGAAGGCCCGCAACACTTTCACGATCGCGGTGTTCGAGAAGGATGTGCGCCCGCTGCGCGGCCGTGAGCACGCGCCGTTCCGCACGCCGAGCGTCGACCTCGTCGATCCCGCCGCCATCGTGTTCACCAGTGGTACCACGGGTAAGCCGAAGGGCGTGATCTTCACCCATGCCACGATCGCGGGTGAAATGCACGAATGGCATCTGATGGAGCCGATTGAGCCCAATGGGCTGCGCCCGGTCCTTGTGTTGCCGCTCTTCAGTGCGGCCGGAATCATCTGGGGCATTGCACGGGTCGTCCTCCACGGCGGCACTCTCTTTCTGCAGCCGCGTTTCGATCCTGCGGCGGCGCTGCGTGTGCTGACCGAGGACAAGGCCAACACATTTACCGGGCCACCGATCCTTTGGGAGCAGATCGCGAAGGTGCCCGGGTTCACCGAGGCGGATCTGAGCCACATGGTCACGGCGCACGTCGGCGGTGCCCGCGTCCCGGCCGACCTGCTGGGCAAGTGGCAGGCTCAGGGTGTGTCGTTGAGGCAGATCTACGGGCAGACCGAAATCGGTGGCACTGCGACGGCGATGCCTCGCGACGAGGCGGCCGAGCATCCCGACAAGTGCGGTTGGGGCAGCATCTTCACGAAGATCCGCGTGGTGGATGCTGAAGGCAACGATCTTCCGCCCAACGAGACTGGTCAGATCCTGCTGCGCGGACCAGGAATGATGCCCGGCTACTGGCGCAACGAGGAAGCCACCCGTGCAGCTCTCGCCGACGGCTGGCTTCAGACCGGTGACCTCGGCAAGCTCGACGAGAACGGCTACCTCACCTATGTGGATCGTCTCAAGGACATGATCATCTCCGGTGGTCTGAACATTTCACCTGCGGAGATCGAGTCCGTCATCAACCAGATTCCGGGTGTCGAAGAGGTCGCCGTGATCAGTGTCCCCGACGCCAAGTTCGGGGAGACCCCGGCCGCGCTGGTGCGGAGCACGGCCGAGCTGAAGGAATCCGAGGTCGTCGCCTTCTGCAACGAACGCCTCGCCGATTACAAGGTGCCGCGCTACGTCGTGTTCATGGACGAACCGCTGCCCCGGATGCCCAGCGGGAAGATCGCGAAGCGTCAGCTGCGCGACTCCTTCGCGGACGTGCCCGACAACTACGAGAAGGTTCGGTGATCGTGTCATGAGCTCACCCAGGGTTGCTCTGGTCACCGGCGGGGGACGCGGAATCGGTGCGGCTATTTCGGCCCGGCTCGCGGCCGATGGATTCGCGGTCGCGGTCAACTATTCACGTAGTGCACGCGAAGCCGACGATGTGGTCGCGAAGATCATCGCGGACGGCGGACGAGCCGTGGCGATCCAGGCCGACATCTCCAAGGCCGCCGACGCCGAACGGCTCATCGCCGAGACGACCGCTCGACTCGGAGCCCCGACCGTGGTGATCAACAATGCGGGTATGAACAAGGCCGGCTCCGCCCGCAAGCAGGCCCCCGAGGAGTTCGACGAGGTTGTTTCGGTCAACCTGAACGGCGCCTTCTACTGCACCCACTTCGCACTTCCTGCGATGTACGAAGCGGGGTGGGGCCGAGTCGTGTTCGTGAACAGCCCGTCTGGTGGCCGGCGCCCTTCGCCGGGCATGAGCGCCTATGCTGCGGCGAAGGCGGGGCTGATCGGCATGACCAAGTCGATGGCACTGGAAGTGGCCCGTCGCGGCATCACGGTCAATGCCGTGATGCCGGGATTCGTCGCAACCGACATCGTGTCGTCGGGAGGTGACGCCGGCGTGGAGGCGCTGACGAAGCACTGGCCGTCGATCCCGCCCGAATCGATCGCGTCGACCGTGTCGTTCCTGGTGAGTGACAACGCCGCCGACGTCTCCGGTGAGGAGATCGGCGTGTGGCGGGGCGGTCCCGTAGGAGTCTGAGACCCGACAAGAATGCGACCCATGCCGATCCGATCGGCATGGGTCGCATTCTTGTTGCGTGCACCCCCTGCACGAGCACAGGGAGGTGGGCGGGATCTCGACGGTATTTGAAACGAAAAGATGGGTCCCGGTCGTACCGACCGGGACCCATCTCGGACTCTGTGTGAACTACACCGACACCGGCACCGTGTCGTCTTCCGGCGTCGTCACCGAGGGCGTACGGGTGCGCGACAGGACGGTCGCCACGAAGCCGAGCAGCGACACGACGCAAATCAAGACGCTGAGCCACACCGTGGTGTCGTCGAATGCCAAGGCGACTGCGATGACCGGGATGGCGGCGGCACCGAGTGCGTTACCGGCCTCACGACCGAGGCCGAGGCCGCTGTACGCGTGCTGGGTGTGGAACAGTTCGATGACGTACGCGCCCATCGGGCCGAAGATGGCTGCCACTCCGACGCCGTTGCCGAGTGCCATGACCACCCAGTACAGCAACGGGGGTGTGCCGACACCGGACAGCAGTGAGATACCCACCCACGCGAACACGGCGCTGTAGAGGAATCCGAACATGATCACGGGCGCTCGTCCGACGCGGTCCGACAATGATCCGAAGAGCGGGATCAGAATGCCGTTCGCGAGCTGCGCGGCGATCAGGCCGATCAGGACCTCGGTGCCGCCGAAGCCCAGCTGGTTCTTGCCGAAGGTGCCCATGAACACGATGTAGAAGTAGCCGATGCCGGTCTGACCGATGGTCATCACGAGGACGGTCAGAAGTGCGCGCGGCTGCTGCCGGATCACATCGAGGATCGGCGTTTTCGAGACCGTGTCGCTCTCCTCGATCGCACGGAACGCGGGTGTCTCGGGCAGGCTGCGGCGCAGCCACAGGCCGTAGGCGAGGATCACGACGCTGCACAGGAACGGAATGCGCCAGCCCCACGCGAGGAAGCTTTCCTGGGGCATCAGGGTCGACACCGTCAGGAGGGACAGTGTTCCGAGCACCCCACCGAGTGCCGCGCCCATGCCGGGCAACGAGCCCATCAAGCCCTTCTTCTTCTGGGGTGCGAACTCGACCGCGACCAGAGCCGCACCGCCGTACTCGCCGCTCGCGCCGATCCCCTGCAGAATGCGCAGGAACACCAGCAGGGCCGGTGCGACCCAGCCGATCTGCGCGTAGCTCGGCAGAACGCCCACGAGCAGGGTGGCGACACCCATCAGAACCAAGGTGAAGACCAGGATCTTCTTACGCCCGATACGGTCGCCGAGGCTGCCGAGGATCACTCCGCCCAGTGGACGGACGAGGAAACCGACCGCGAAGGTGCCGACCGCCTGCAGGGTGCCGAGGAACGGGCTCGAGCCGGAGAAGAAGACGCTGGCGAAAACGACCGACGCCGCGGAGGCGTAGAGGCTGAAGTCGTAGTACTCGAGCAGGGTTCCTACGAAGGCGGCGCGGCTTGCCTTGCGCGAGTCCGCACGGGAGTGCCCGGCGGGCGCGACTGCCGGGGCGCTCGGTGCCGCGGTTGTACGTTCGGTCATGCGAAACCTCAGATTTGTGAGCGGTGGGCAGAAAAGCCCGAATGATGTGGTGACGCGGACCACGCTAAGCTATAGACATTAGGTTTGTCTATCTGAATCCGTGGTTCCGCGTCGCACGATGTCGACGTTGATTCCGGTGAGATGCGACTGGTTGCTGAGCATGTCGTATCCCGCCTTTCCGGTCGGGGAGAGCCTGTTCACATTCGCGCCCGGATGACGTCGCGCCACGTCGAGACTCCGTGCGGTTCTCTGACCCCAGCCGTGCGTCATCGCGACCACACCGGGCTTCAGAGCCTCGTCGTACGCCAGCACCGCGTCGACCGAGCCGTGGCGATTGTGGACGGTGACATCGTCGCCGTCGACCAGTCCACGACGATCCGCGTCAACCGGGTTCATCCACAGTGGATTATCTCGGTGTACACCCTGTTTGAGTACGGGAAGGTTGTGGAGCCAGCTGTTGACCATGTACAGGGTGCGGCGCGTGACGAGTTTGAGCTGATCCGGGGCCTCGGCGGCCAATTCTTCGAGGATCTCCTCGGCCGTGCTGTATGCGCGTCGGAATATGTTCGGGCAGCAGCCGATCAGGCCGTCGTCGTGCTGTACCGCGATGCTGAACACGTGCGAGGGAACGGCCTCGGGCAGCACCGCCGTCTGGCAGGGCATCGTCTTGAGGAGATCGATACTCAGGCCCACGTCACGCATGGCGGCATCCGCGTTGGCGAGTGGATCGGGATCCGGGTGGTCGAGCAGGGTTTCGACTCCCATCTCCTGTTGGATCCGTGACAGGATCCACCAGTCGTCGCGGCGCTCACCCTTGGGCGGTACCACCGCGGGTGTGTACTGCACGTAGGGTTCCATCGCCACGCCCATGGTGTTGAGGAAGTTGACGTCCTCGTGCTCGAGCCAGTCCGTCGCGGGCAGTATGTAATCCGCGATCTCGCCGGTCACCGTGCGGTACAGGTCGATCGTCACGATCAGTTCCACGTCTTCCAGGGCGCGGCGAAGGCGCTCCTCCCCGCCCACCGACAACAGTGGGTTTCCGGAGATGACGATCAACGCGCGAATCGGATCGTCCGGATTCTCGATGAACTCCGCCAGCCGTGCGGCGGGGAGGTCTCCACTGACAGTGCGGATCTCGCCAACACCGCTCTGGAAGAACGGATCCTCGCGTTTGCGTTTCGAGTTCTGCACGACGTCGGTCATGCCGCGGGAGTAGATGTTTCCGCCGCGTCGGCCCAGGTTGCCGGAGAACAGGCTGATCATGTTGAGCATCCAGTAGGCCAGGGCGCCTTGCCGTCCCTGGTTCACGCCGGTCGCCATATAGATGCTCGCGCTCGGGGCGGCGCAGAAGTCGTCGGCGACCTGTCTGATCGCGTCGGTCTCGATGCCGGTCACCGCGGCCACTCTCTCGGCGGGGTAGCCGCGCACGAAGTCGAGCAGTTCGTCGATGTTGCGTGCGTGCCTCTCCGCCGCGGTTCGGTCGTATCCGATCCGGAAGATGATCTCGTGCAGGATCGCTGCCAGAAAGTAGAAGTCGGTATCTGGTGTGATCAGCAGTACCTCGCCGGTCTCGGGCCCCGAGGACTCGATCCGTCGCGGGTTGACGAAGAGCACGGTCCCTCCCCGCTTCTTCACCGCTTTGATCTTGGCCATCGGGTCCGAGATGTGTATGAGGGTCATGTGCGAGATGAGCGGGTTGCTGCCCAGGCACAGGAAGTAGTCGGTGTGCAGCAGGTCCGGGATCGGGTGAGCCATCGACGCCCCGTAGATCGCCTCGCTCGCCGCATATTTGGCGGAGGTGTCCTGGGTGCCGGCGCTGAAGCGCATCCTGGTGTCGAAACCGCGCGCGAGGGCGCCGGCGTTGGCGTAGTAGGTGCCGTTGAACGCCGACGGGTTGTCCTGGTAGACGGCCAGCGCATTGCGCCCGTACCGCTGCCGGATGTCGCCGAGCTTGGCCGCGATCTCGCGTACCGCGTCGTCCCACTCGACGGTCACGAAGTCGCCGACTTCCTCGCTGCGAGGGTTCGTACGCTTCAGCGGGCGATCGAGCCGGTCGGGGTCGTTGTGGACCTGGAGAAAGTGCACACCCTTGTGGCAGGAGAATCCCTTGTGGACTGGGTGGTCCTTGTCCGGCTGCAGGCCGATCACCTCATCGTCCCGGACATGGGCGAGCAGGCCGCAGGCCGGCTCGCAGATCCGGCAGAACGTGTGGACCTGGCGTGTCGTCATCTGTTCAGCCACCGATAGCTCCCATGCTCCGTTGCGGCGGAACGAAATCCGCGGCGTCGATTCCGTGTCCGGACGATTTGTTCCACATCGCGCCGCGCCACAACGCGGCGAGGTCGTCGTCGGACGCACCGCCGCGCGACGCGGCCCGCAGATCCGTTTCGTGGTCGCTGAACAGACACGACCGGACGGTGCCCTCTGCCGTGAGCCGGGTGCGGTCGCAGTCGGAGCAGAACGACCGGGTGACCGACGCGATGATGCCGACCGTGGCCGGGCCCCCGTTGACGAGCCAGCGTTCGGCCGGGGTCGACGGATCCTCCCGCTCCGTTTCGGTGAGCGCGAACCTGGTACCGAGTGCGGCGAGCAGCCGCTGCGCCGGCACCATGTTGGCGCGGGCCCACTCGTGGTCGGCGTCGAGCGGCATCTCTTCGATGAACCGCAGCTCTACTTCCTCGTCGAGGCACCACTGCAGCAGGTCCACGGCGCCGTCGAGGGTTTCCGGCATGAGCACCGCGTTGACCTTCATCCGCGCGAGGCCGGCGGTCTTGGCCGCGCGGATCCCGGCGAGGACTGAATCGAGCCGGTCGCGGCGGGTCAGCCTGGCGAAATGGGCACGGTCGATCGTGTCGAGGGAGATGTTCACCCGCGACAAACCGGCGTCGCGCAGGCCCTGCGCGCGATGCGCGAGGCCGACGGCGTTGCTGGTCAGCGCCAACGGCACCTCGGGTGCCACGCGGCGGCACCCCGCGATGATCTCTTCGAGGTCGCGCCGCATCAACGGTTCGCCGCCGGTGAAGCGCACCTCGCGGACACCGAGCAGCCGGGTGGCCACACCGACCATGCGCGCGATCTCGTCGGCGGTGAGCAGCTGCTCGCGTGGGATCGCGGGCAGGCCTTCCTCGGGCATGCAATAGGTGCAGCGCAACGAGCATTTCTCGGTGATCGACACGCGTAGGTCCCGTGCGATGCGGCCGAATCGGTCGAGGAGGTCCGGCGTCTCGGGGCGGTCCGTGGTCGCACTAGTAGGGCCCGTTTTCGGTATCCCCAAAGCCACGGCGGTCACGAGCCGTCCTCTCCTGCGGTGTTGCACACGGAATTGATCGGTGATCGAGGTGTACGCGAAATTCAGTGTGTTGCTATCCGACTCGATGCCGCTTTCGCCTCTTCGTGGTAGTTGGACGGCCACTTCTTGCCCAGCGTCAGTCCGCCGTCGACGCCGAGGGACTGGCCGGTGACGAACGTCGAATCGTCGGACGCGAGGTAGGCGGCGGCGTGCGCGAGGTCTTCGGGTTCGCCGGCGCGGGGGATGGGCTGGAACTTTCCCAGACTGCGGCGTACGGCGTCGACGCTGCGGTCGAGAGCGTCGTCTTCGAGTCCCGCGCCGTGGCCGACGATCCGGGTGGCGACACCGCCGGGGATCAGTGCGTTCACTCGGATTCGGAATTCGGCCAGTTCCACGGCAGCGGTCCGGGTCAGCTGCAGCACGGCGGCCTTTGCGGCGCTGTAGGGGTGTGGCCCGAATCCGGTGCGCACACCGGCGACGCTCGAGACGTTGACGATGCTGCCCGAGCCCTGGTCGCGCATCACGCGCGCGGCGTGCTTGGTCCCGAGAAAGGCGCTGCGTGCGAGCATCGCGAACCCGGCCTCCCATTCCTCGAGAGAGGTGTCCTCGAGGAACGTCCACGCACCCACCCGGCCGGCGTTGTTGACCATGCAGTCCAGCCGGCCGAACCGGTCGACCGCCAGCGCAACGGCGGCCGCCACCTCGGATTCGTTGCGCACATCGGTGTGCAGGTAGACGCTGCGGTCACCGAGACTCTCGGTGACCGCAGCGCCGCGTGGATCGTCGATGTCGGCGATAACCACTCGCGCTCCGCGCCGGACGAACGTCCGGGCCGTGGCCGCGCCGATGCCGCTTGCGGCTCCGGTGACTACAGCCACCTTGCCGTCGAGATCGGTCATGTTGACCTTCCTTACCGTCGCGCTCTTCGACCCGGGGTCCTTGAGCTTTTAATCTAAAGGCATTAGCCTCCGGATGTCGAGTACTTCACCCTTGGGGAGCGCATTGTGTCCGATTCGAAACTGATCCTGACCGAACGGCCGCGGCCGGGCATTCTGCTGATTCGGCTGAACCGTCCGGACGAACTGAACGCCATGAACGTCGACCTCATCGACGCGTTGCACGAGGTGCTCGCCGAGGTGCGCGACGATTCGACGACCCGCGCGATCGTCCTCACCGGCGAAGGACGTGCCTTCTGCGCAGGACTGGATCTTCGCGGATACGGAACACCGCAGGGCGCGACCGAGGGGGAGGGGCGGGCGCAACTCGGACTGCGGGTGCAGCAGCACATCGCGGGCCTCGTCGAGGCATTCCGGAGCGCGCGGCCACCGATCATCGCGGCCGTCAACGGTGCCGCAGCGGGCGGCGGCATGTCGCTCGCCCTCATGTCCGACATTCGCATCATGTCCGAATCCGCGGTATTCCACGCGGCGTTCATCCGTCGCGGCCTCTCCAACTGTGACATCGGCATGAGCTGGCTTCTGCCCCGCATGATCGGCTTCTCGAGAGCTGCGCAGATCATGCTCACCGGACGGTCCATCGATGCCACCGAGGCCGAACGGATCGGTCTCGTCTCGTCCGTCGAGCCCGCCGACAAGCTGCTCGATGTCGCACTGGACACCGCGGAGGCCATCGCACAGAACAGCCCGTTCGGCGTGTGGATGACGAAGGAGGTCATGTGGTCGAACCTCGAAGTACCCGGCATGCGGGCCGCGATCGACCTCGAAAACCGCACCCAGATCCTCAGCTCGCTGACGCGGGATCATCGCGAGGCGGTCGTCTCCTTCCTCGAAAAACGTCCACCCGAATTCCAGAACCACTGACCACATCCGGCCCGTTCGACGGCACACAAAGAAGCAGTGAGAGAGCATGAGAGTTGGAATCGCCGCAGGGTATTGGGGTTCGGGCCCGCCCCGCAATGTCGAAAGGATGCTCGCCGAGGCCGAAGCCCTCGGAGTCGACAGCTTCTGGACCGCCGAGACGTACGGGTCGGACGCGCTGACACCCCTGGCCTGGTGGGGGGCACAGACGTCGACGATCAAACTCGGTACTTCGGTGTGCCAGATGTCGGCGCGCACCCCGACGGCGCTGGCGATGGCCGCGCAAACGCTCGACCATCTCAGCGGTGGTCGCGTGATCCTCGGCATCGGTGCGTCCGGACCGCAGGTCGTCGAGGGGTGGTACGGGCAGCCCTATCCGCGACCTCTCGAGCGCACCCGCGAGTACATCGAGATCATGCGCAAGGTGTGGGCACGGGAGGAGCCGGTGACCCACTCGGGGCGCCACTACCAGCTTCCGCTTCAGGGTGGTTCCGGCCTGGGGAAGCCGCTCAAGTCGATCGTTCACCCGTTGCGCAGCGACATCCCCGTCTACATGGGTGCCGAAGGCCCGAAGAATGTGGCCCTGGCCGCCGAGATCGCAGACGGCTGGACTCCGCTGTGGTTCTCGCCGAAGAGCGATGAGTTCTACCGCAAGGCACTCGCCGAAGGCTTCGCCCGGGAGGGGGCGCGCCGCACGGCTGAGGACTTCGAGGTTGCGAACGTGTGCTGGCTCGTCGAGAACGACGACGTGGAGAAGGCCGCCTCCCGGCTCAAGCCGACGGTCGCGTTATACGCCGGCGGAATGGGGGCCAGGGGAGCCAATTTCCACAACGACGTGTTCGCGCGCATGGGTTGGGGCGAGGTGTGTGCGGAGATCCAGGAGCTGTACCTGAGCGGGCGGCCCGATTTGGCGGCGCAGGCCGTACCCACCGCCATGGTCGAGGACGTCGCGCTGGTCGGTCCCGCGGACAAGATCATCGACGAAATCGAAACCAAGTGGAAATCGACGTGCCTGACCACCCTCATCCTCGGTGGGTGGCCGAAGCCGGAAAACCGTGAGCGCATTCTCGAGGCGGTGCAGTCGTGACCCTCGATCCGAGAACCCCGATCCTGGTCGGTACCGGCCAGACCAGCGAACGTGATGGCGGCGTGGAGCCCGTGGATCTGATGGTGCGCGCGGCGCGTGCGGCTGCTACCGACGCCGGGTCCGCACGACTGCTCGAGCTGGTCGACTCCGTGCGAGTTGTGGGGTTGCTGTCATGGCGTTACCGCGATCCGGGTGCGCTCGTTGGCGCGCGGATCGGGGCGACCGTCCGGCACACCGGCTACACCGGGAACGGGGGCAGCACGCCGCAGGTGCTGGTCAACGGTGCTGCCGAGGACATCGCCGCCGGTCGCGCCGACGTCGTGCTCATCGGCGGCGCGGAATCCTGGCGGACCCGCACGAAGCTGCGGGCGCAGAAGTTGCGCCCCGAGTGGACCGTGCAGGACGAGTCGGTGCCGGCCGCCGAGATCATGGTCACCGACGTGCCGATGGCGGACGAGAGCGAACGCCGGATCGGTCTGGACCGGCCCTCGTACGTGTATCCGCTGTTCGAGCAGGCGTTGCGGCTGTCGGCGGGTCGCTCGCGCGAGGAGCACGAGGAGTTTCTCGGCGACCTGTGGTCGCGATTCAGCAAGATTGCCGCGACGAATCCGAACGCGTGGGTGCAGCGCGAATACACCGCGGCCGAGATCGCGACCCCGTCGCCCGACAACCGGATGATCTCCACGCCCTACACCAAGCTGCTGAACTCGAACAACATGGTAGATCAGAGCGCGGTGCTCCTGATGTGCTCGGTCGAGATCGCGACCCGGCTCGGAATTCCGCAGGAGCACTGGGTGTTTCCGCAGTCCGGCACCGAATCGCACGATACGTATGCGATTGCGGAACGGGGTGCACTCGACGGGTCGCCGGCGATCCGCATTGCCGGGGCGCGAGCCCTCGAGCTCGCGGGTATCGGGCTGGACGACGTCGCGCACGTCGACGTCTACTCGTGTTTTCCGTCGGCGGTGCAGGTTGCGGCGAACGAGCTGGGACTCGCGCTCGATGATCCGGGTCGGCCTCTCACCATCACCGGTGGCCTGACGTTCGGTGGCGGGCCGTGGAACAACTACGTGAGCCACTCGATCGCAACGATGGTGACGCGGCTGCGTGAGTCCCCGGGCTCGTATGGTCTGGTGACCGCCAACAGCGGCTACCTCACCAAGCACGCCATGGGTGTGTACCGGACCGAACCCCCTGCCGGAGGATTCACGCGTCTGGATGTGCAGACCGAGGTCGACGCGCAGCCCACGACGAAGGCACTCGTGTCGTACGAAGGCACGGCGTCGGCCGAATCGTGGACGGTGGTGTACGGCCGCGACGGAAACCCCGCGCAGGGTTTCCTGGCGGCACGCACGGCGACCGGCGAGCGGACGCTCGCGGTGACCACAGACCACGACGACCTCGCTCGCCTCGTCGACGACGATCTTACAGGTCAAAAGGTCGCGATCTCGGGGAGCGGGCAGTTCCGCTTCGCGTGACGTTGACGACTTTTATCTAAAGACATAAGGTTATTGCACTGTACGGGCACGACGGGTTCGTGTCACGAAACCGAGGAGTTCACATGTCTGTCGAAGACTTCCGTGTCTTGTACGAGCAGCACGTCGGCTACGTCCACGTCGGGAACATGAAGGCATGTCTCCGCGACATGGTGCGAGAGAACATCCCGGCGGTCTTCGATGGAATCGACACCCCGCGCGAGGCCACGAAGGGCTTCGAGATCAAGGACGTTCGCGCCGAGGGCGATCTGATGGTGGGCGAGACCGTCTATGACATGGGTGACCGTCTGATCGGCTTGCGTTCGATCTGGGAACTCCACGACGGACGCTGGCTGGCCGCGAAGCTCGAGAACTTCACCGCTGGAACGGACACGAACGCATGACGACGACAGAACCTACAGCAGAACCGTGGGGTCCCACCCCCGATGGCCTCGATCAGCCGTACTGGGACGGCCTCCTTGCCGGCGAGCTACGCCTGCAGCGCTGCACTGCATGCCGCACCTGGATCTGGGGTCCGCAGGCCATCTGCGGTCACTGCCACAGCTTCGATCTCGAGTGGAATGACGTTGAACCCGTCGGCACCGTGTACAGCTGGAATCGCAGCTGGTACCCGTACATGGACGAATACGCCGACAACCTGCCGTATGTGACGGTGCTCGTCGAGCTGGCCCACGCCGACGGCCGTCGGGTCCTGGGCATCCTCACCGACGACATCGACGCGAACCCCGAGATCGGCGACCGGGTCGTCGGAGTCTTCGAACAGCCCGAGGGCGCCACCCGGCCGTTGCTGCGCTGGCGCCGAGCCGGCGCGACCGCAGAAGGAGAACAGCGATGAGCGTCAACATCATGCGCGGCGCCGCCGCAGTCGTCGGCGTCGCAGAACAGCACTTCAAGCGCGGAGAAGCGCCGCACAGCGAGAAGCGCATGACCCTCGAGGTCATCCTCGATGCGTGCGCCGACGCGGGTATCAACCCCCGCGATATCGACGGCTTCGTTTCCTATGCAGGCGGCGCCAACGACGGCGCCATCATCGGTGGCGCGCTGCTGATCGACGAGTTGCGCTGGTCGAACATGATGTGGGGCGGCGGCGGCGGCAGCGTTGCAGCCGCCATCACGAATGCCGCCACGGCGATCGCCACCGGTCAAGCCGAGTGCGTCGTGGTGTATCGCGCGATGACGCAGGCAGATACGGGCCGGCTCGGATACGCGAAGTACCACTATGGCAGTCACTTCCTCGCGCACGGCGTCGGCTCGCCCGCGCAGATCTGCGCGATGCGTACCCAGCGGATGCTCGAGCACGGCGGAGTGCCGCGCTCGGCGATGCGTTCCCTCGTCCTCGCGGCGTACCAGCACGCGCAGAACAACCCGACCGCGCAGGGCTACGGCCGTCCCCTCGACGAAAAAGCCTACGACGACTCGCGATTGATCGCCGAACCGTTCCACCTGTTCGACTGCTCCCGCGAAAGCGACGGCGCGGTTGCGCTGGTGCTCGTCTCGGCCGAGCGCGCCACGACCTTGCGCCGCGATCCGGCATATCTGCTCGCGGGCGCACAGGGCGCCCCGGGTGGCTATTCGGAACTGATCGACAACGACCTCGGCGAGCAGTACATGAGCGCCGGATTCGGCCCGGCCAACAACGGCAAGCCCGGTGTCGCCGAACGACTGTGGTCTGCAGCGGGTCTCGGACCTGACGACGTCGACGTGGTGCAGGTCTACGAAAACTTCAGTGGCCCCGCCGTCGCAGCGTTGATCGACCACGGCCTGTGCCCGCCCGGGGAAGCTGCCGGCGCCTTCATGACCGTCGAGAACCTCACCGCGCCGACCGGCAAGCTGCCCGTCAACACCAGTGGCGGCAACATCGCCGATTCGTTCATCAACGGTCTGAACCTGGCGGTAGAAGCCGTCCGGCAGATCCGCGGCACTTCGACCAACCAGGTGTCCAGCGCAAAGACCTCCCTGTTCATCGGTGGCCCGATGGCTCCACTGGTGAGTTCGGTGCTGTTCGGCCACGAAGACACCCTCTGACCGTCACCTCCGAAAGGCACGACATGAACGATCAGGACAGGAACGAACTGTTTATCGGTGGCCGGTGGGTGGCACCGAAGTCCGGTGGAAAGGTGGACGTCATCGAGGCGGCCACCGAGAAGGTGCTGGGTACCGCCGCCCTGGCATCCAACGCAGACATCGATGAGGCTGTCGCGGCCGCGCGCACTGCATTGTCCGGGCCGTGGAGCGCACTGACCAACGCTGAGCGCGCCGACCTGCTCGACACGTTCGCCGCTGCCCTCAAATCCCGTGGCCGTGACACCTCCCGGCTGGTGAGCCGCGAGAACGGGATGCCGATCGCGCTGTCGGGCGGTGTCAACGGTTTCGGCCCCGCAGCGATGATTTCGTACTACGCCGGGCTGATCCGCGATGCCGCCAACGAGGATGTGCGGCCGAGTGCATTCGGTGGTCGCACCGTCGTGCGCCGCGACCCGGTGGGTGTGGTCGCGGCCATCACGCCGTGGAACTATCCGCAGCCGCTCGCGGCGATGAAACTCGCTCCCGCGCTCGCGGCCGGGTGCACGGTGGTGCTCAAGCCCGCCCCCGAGACGGCGCTCGATGCGTTCGCCTTCGCCGAGGCTGCGGTCGAGGCGGGTCTGCCCGACGGCGTGATCAACATCGTCCCTGCCGACCGAGCGGCGAGCGCATACCTGGTCGGGCACCCGGGCGTCGACAAGGTGGCGTTCACCGGGTCCACCGCGGCAGGCCGCGCGATCGGCGAAGTGTGCGGTCGGCTGCTGCGCCCGGTCACCCTCGAGCTCGGAGGCAAGTCCGCGGCGATCGTCACCGAGCGCGCCGATCTCGACGTGTTCGCGAAGAACCTGCTCGAGGTGTCGCTCGTGAACAACGGTCAGACCTGCCACGCGAGTACCCGGATCCTCGCCCCCCGCTCGCGATACGACGAGGTGGTCGACGCGGTCACCGAGGCCGTGCGGGCGCTGACCGTCGGTGATCCGCTCGACAAGGCCACCGATATCGGTCCGCTCGTCTCGGCTGCGCAGCGGGACCGCGTCCTCGGCTACATCGAGGCGGGCCGCGCCGATGGCTACCGCATCACCACCGGAGGTGGCGTTCCCGCAGCGCAGCCGCAGGGCTGGTTCGTCGAACCGACCGTGTTCACCGGTGTCGAGAACTCCGCGCGCATCGCGCAGGAAGAAATATTCGGTCCGGTGCTGACCCTCACCGCGTACGACGGGGAGGACGAGGCAGTCGCCATCGCCAACGACTCGGAATACGGCCTCGGCGGCACGGTATGGACCACCGACGAACAGCACGGACTCGACCTGGCCGCGAGAATCCACAGCGGCACGGTCGGCGTGAACTACTACGCCCTGGACCTGGACGCACCGTTCGGCGGCGTCAAGTCGTCGGGGCTGGGCCGCGAGCTCGGCCCGGAAGGTCTGGCACCGTACTTCATCGCGAAGTCGGTGTACTTCGGAACCCGCTGACCAGAACGCAGGTTTCGCGACAAGCACACACTTTGGAGCACATGATGGCACTACCACTGCAGGGTGTCCGGGTACTGGAACTGACGGACGGATTCGGCGACACCGCCGGCCGGTTCCTCGCCGACCTCGGGGCCGAGGTCATCCGGGTCGAACTTCCCGGAGGCTCAGGCTCGCGTTCGGCGCAGCCGGTCCGGAACGGTGTGAGCATTCCGTTCGCGCTGCGCAATGCGAACAAGTTCGGTGTCACCCTCGACCTCGACGAGGACGAAGGCCGGGAACGGCTGCTCGCACTCGCGCGGCGCTCGGACATTCTCCTGGAGTCGTTCGCACCGGGCTACCTCGCCGCGCGCGGTGTGGGTGCCGCGGACCTGGTCCGGATCAATCCCGCGCTCGTGGCCGTGTCGATCACCGGCTTCGGCCAGGACGGTCCGTATCGCGACTGGGTGGCGACGGAACAGGTGCTCTATGCGCTCAGCGGTGTGCTGTCGCGGTCCGGCGAGCCGGCGCAGCGGCCGCTGCTGCCCCCCAACGGTCTGATCGACGAGTCGGTAGGCGTGCACACGGCGTGGTCGGCACTGCTCGCCTACTACGACCGGCTCCACACCGGGCGCGGGCAGACCGTCGACATCTCGGCGTTCGAGGTCATCGTCCACGGGTTCGACCCTGGCTTCGGTGTGCAGGGCTCCGCTGCCGCCGGTCGCTCCGAGGACTACCCGCGTGGCCGGCCCGACGCCGCCAACTTCTATCCGGTCTATCGTTGTGCCGACGGGCAGGTGCGTATCTGTCTGCTTGCGAAACGGCAGTGGCGAGCGATGTTCGAATGGCTCGGCGAACCCGAGGAATTCGCAGACCCGAAGTACGACACCATCCCCGCACGGTTCGCAGCGTCCGCGCGACTCAACCCGCTGATCGACACTTTGTTCAGTACCTACACTCGCGATCAGCTCGTCACCGAAGGCGCTGACCGGGGCATCCCGATCGGCGGCCTCAACACCGTCTCCGAGGTTCTCACGACTGAGCACTTCGACGCGTCCGGTACGTTCGTCGACACCGAGATCGCCTCCGGTCTCACCGCGCGCGTCCCGTCCGGATACGCGAAGATCGATGGGCAACGTGCTGGATTCCACACCCGTGCACCAGAACTCGGCGAACACAACGAAGTGGTTTTCGGATCGGCCGCCGGCGAGTCCCGCGATCCGTTTGCCGCGCCGCAGCGTGAACCGGGTTCGCATCCGTTCGAGGGGCTTCGAGTCCTCGATATGGGTGTCGTCGTCTTCGGCGCGGAACTCGGGCGTCAGTTTGCGGATAACGGTGCCGATGTCATCAAGATCGAGAACTCGAACTTCCCCGACGGACTGCGGCAGTCGCGGCGCGGCGATACGCTGGCCGCATCGGTGGCGTGGGGGCACCGCAACCGTCGCAGCCTCGGGCTGAACCTGCGCAGCCCTGAGGGCATCCGCATCTTCAAGCAGCTGGTCGCCGAAGCGGACATCGTACTCGCCAACTTCAAACCCGGCACACTCACTTCGATGGGCCTGTCCTACGACGAGCTCGCCGCGATCAACCCGCGCATCGTCGTGTCCGAGAGCAGCGCCTTCGGGAGCGTCGGTCCGTGGAACAAGCGGCTCGGCTACGGCCCGCTGGTGCGGGCGGCCTGCGGCGTCTCGGCGCTCTGGCGATACTCGGACACCTCGGACGGACTGTGCGACGGTTCCACCGTCTATCCCGATCACATCGCGGGGCAGGTCACCGCGACCACGATTCTCGCCACGCTGATCAACCGGCTGCGGACCGGGCGCGGTGCCGCGGTCGAAGTGGCCCAGGCCGACACGGCGGTCGTGCAACTGGGCAACCAGCTCGTCGCGGAACACCTCGAACCGGGCTCGATCAAAGCACCGGGCAATGCGGATCCGTACTCGGCACCATCCGGGGTGTACCCGTGTGCGGGCGACGACGAGTGGTGCGTCGTCACGGTTCGGGATGACGCGGACTGGGCACGGCTCTGCGGGGTGCTCGGCCGGCCCGATCTCATCGACGACCCACGATTCGCGACCGCGGAGCGCCGGATCGAGCACCGGGCCGAGGTGGATGAGGTGCTGGCCCAGTGGATGGCGCTGCACACACCGACCGAGGCAATGGAGACGCTGCAGACGGCCGGTGTCCCGAGCGGCGCGATGATCCGATTGCCGGAATTGCTCACCAACCCCCAGTTGGTTGCGCGCGGCGCCTACACCGAGCTCGCGCACGAGCTGCTGCCGGCACCGCTTCCGACGGCGAAGCAGGTGGCACACTTCGCCACGTTGCCGGACTGGCCGTTGCGGCAGGCGCCGTTCGCCGGTGAGCAGACACGCGAGATCTGCGAAAGTCTGCTCGGCATGGGCAGGGTCGAGATCGACTCGCACGTCCGGGACGGGGTGCTGCAGCCGCCCGCTGACGATCCGGCGCTGTCGGCAGTACCGTCAGGTGTGTGACCGCCTCACCTGCATGACTGCGGCGGTCAGATGCAGACGCAAAGGTCCCCGGAATTCCTCCGGGGACCTTCTGCGTGTGCGGGCGTGATCAGCCTGTCTCGCGCGGAATCAGCGTGTCGACGGTGTGAAGGTGATCGGCAGCTTCGCGCACCCACGGACCTGAGACGAATGGAACACCGGAGAATCGCCCGGGACGAGGGCATAGTCGGGAATCCTCGTGTGGATTTCCTCCATGGCCAGTCTCAGCTCGAGCCGTGCGAGGTGGGAGCCGAGGCAACGATGCGGGCCGGCACCGAACCCGATGTGACGGTTGGGATGCCGCTCGATCTGGAGGTCATCAGGGTTGTCAAACTCATTCTCGTCGCGATTGGCACCGGTCATCACCACCAGTAGTTGGTCGCCGGCCTTGACGGAGACCCCGCCGATCTCGATGTCGCGGGTGGCCCGCCGCCCTGCGCTGGTGGCGGTCTCGATGCGCAGAATCTCCTCGACCGCCGACGGAATCAACGTCGGATCATCGATGATCGCCGCGCGCTGCTCGGGGTTGTTCGACAGGTGGATCAGCCCCCAGGCGAGAGCACCCTGCACCGTGTGCAGTCCCGCGACCAGAAGCAGGAAGAACATCCGACTGAGTTCCTCGTCGGTGAGCTGCCGAGGTGTTCCGTCGACGTCGAGTGGTGTGTTGATGATCTGCGTCGTGAGCGAGTCGGTGGTGTCCTCGCCGGAACGGACGCGCGCGACGACTTGACCGAAGTATTCGTAGATGTCGGCGGCGGCCTTCGCGCGTGCCTCGGCGGATTCTTCCTCGCTCGCCCCGGGAATGCCCTGGAGCGTGATGTCGGTCCACTCCGTGAACCGCGGTGCGTCGCTCAGTGGCCATCCCATGAGTGCAAGGAAGATTCGCGTCGGCAGCTCGTGCGCGAAGTCGGAAATGAACTCGACTTCGCCCCTGTGGGCGAACTGGTCGAGCAGTTCGGTGATGATTGCCCGGATCTCGGGTTCGAGCGCCTTCATCTGCTTGGGGCTGAACAGTGGCTGCAAGGCCTGCCGGTAGTAGCTGTGCTCCGGCGGGTCGAGTTCGAGCGGGAGGAACTTGCCCTGCGCTGCATTCAACAGATTGTTGGGAAAGCTCGAGAACGTCGCAGGGTCCTGGAGAACTTGGAGAGCTTCCTTGTATCCCGTGACAACCCAGTGCCCGCCGTGGTGCGGGGAGTGCAGGATCGGTCCTTGCTTGCGTAGCGCGGCGACCCGATCTTGAAACACATCGGTCGGCACGGCCAGGGATGGATCGTACACATCGAAATCGGTGACCAGGTGCGCGGGAATGTCGATCTGTGTCGTGGTCATGGCGATCCTTCGCGAGGAGAGTGATCCGGAAGAATCACCTCGGTAGTCGAGGCGGTCTTCCGGGTGCGTCAGGTGAATTCGCGCGTGGTGTACGCGCACGGGCTGACATGGTGAGAGGGCGATTGCCTGGGAATGAAGGTAGATCAGCGGATTCCTCGCGGTCAACCGGCTCTGGGCTGTATGTCCGTTTCGGCCTGCAAAATGACGGGGCAGGGGCGGTTCCCTTGACCGATTAACCGATGGGGTTTAGATTAACCGGATGTGATCCGCGACACGCCGAGGCGGGAGGGTTCTCGGTTGACGTGTGGCGGATCGCGATTTGCTTGTGAACGCTGAATTTCGGTTCAGGACAAAAGGTTATGTATCCCAACTGCCTCGGGATAGGTCGAGGCCCATGCTGCCCAGAAGGATCACTCCCTTGAGTTCATCGGTCAGGATCACGGAGATCGTCGACAAGGTTCCTGTGTCGAATTTCCAGCGGCGAGCAATCGCCATCTGCTTGGCATTGGCGTTTGCCGACGGATTCAACGTCCTGTCGATCGGTTACGCGATTCCGAGCCTCGCGGATTCCTATGGCGTCGCGGCGGCCGACTTCTCGATTGTGGTCATGGCGGCGTTGATCGGCGAGATATTGTCGAACCTCCTGATCGCACCGCTGGCGGACCGCTACGGGCGCAAGCGAATCATGGGTCTCGGGATTGTCGTGTTCGGGCTCGCCGCCATTCCTTCCTTCTTCGCGTCCTCGATCGTGGCACTCGCGGCGTGTCGCTTCGTCGCGGGAATCGGAATCGGTGCCGCGGTACCCAACGGATTCGCCCTGGGCAACGAGTATTCGCCGACGCGCCTGAAGGCGACCACGGTCACCGTGCTCAGTTCGGGAACTGCTGTCGGTGGCCTCGTTGTCGGACTCATTGCATCCCGACTGGTACCCCTGCACGGCGGCGAAGCGCTGCTCCTGGTCGCCGGTGCCATTCCTCTCGTCATCCTGGTTGCAACGTGGCGTTGGCTCCCCGAGTCGATCGAGTACCTCGCCAAGTCCGGCCACTCGGCGAAGGTCGCGGCCATCCTCGACGAGATCGAGGTCGGCACGACCCACAGCGCGGACACCGAGTATCTCTTGCCTTTTCAGCCTGCCGGTGCACGCGTGGCTGCGCTCTTCGCCAACGGACGGGCAGCCGTGACGGTGCTTATCTGGTCGATGATGTTCTTTGCGCTCTTCGGGAGCTACTTCGTGCTCAGCTGGCTGGCGACCATCCTCACAGGCAACGGGGTGGAAGAAGGCACCGCGCTGCTCGCGACATCGCTCGCCACGCTCGGTGGCATCGTCGGGGCGCTGGCGCTCGGTGTGGCGATGGATAGAAGCAGGTTCGGTGTCGCCGCCGCAATCCTCGGGCCGATTGCCACCATTGCGTCGGTTTCCCTGCTCGCGTGGAACCTTACGGTCGGCGCTTCCTCGATCGCGGTGGGCGCACTCTGCTTCACTCTCGGGTTCGGCGCGATCGGGCTTGCAGCGGCCCTGACCTCGGTCGCGGCGCAGGCGTACCCCACCTCGGTGCGTGCGACAGGGATCGGCTGGGCGTTCGGAGTGAGCCGGATGGGTGGGCTGGTCGCGCCGGCGCTGGGTGGAGCCTTGCTGGCTGCGAACATGGCGAGTTCGATGGTTCTGCTGTTGTCGGCGATACCAGCGGCGATCGCCGGAATTCTGGTGGGGTGGTGTGCACGTACTCTGCGTCGCGCTACCGCGTCGGGAGTGTCGGCCGCCATCGAGCCGTCTCGGCCCGGTGATCTCCTATCGGGCTGACGGATTCCTCTCCCCGGCTTGTTCAAAGAATCGATAGGCATTAGATTAATGAGGTGATCCACGGAACGGCCTGCGAGTGGGTCGTTCAGGGACACCTCCGAACGGGCAGTACACGAATTCCTTCCACACGAGCCCTTTTCGAAGGGTGGCCGTTTCCCGATCATCTCCCGAAAGGGCATCAATGAGCTTTCGTCGCGTGATCGCTGTCGAACGCAACGGCGCAGCCGTACTCGCTGTCGACGAGAAGGTCGAAAGGCTGGACGCGGCCGGTATCGACCCCATCTGGCGAACCGATTCGGTTCCGGAGGTACCTAATTCCGGTGTCGTGCCGGACGTCGTCGGATTTCCGGACCCCGGAGGAGTCTGGGTAATCGGCTGGGTGCTCGCGCCCGGACGAATCGGCGACAACGACAACGGAATTGTCGATATGGACGAGCACGCACCGGGATTTCACCGCACCGATTCCGTGGACGTGCACGTCCTTCTCGAGGGCACGCTCGTGCTCGAGCTCGACGACGGCGTGGAGATCGAACTGTGCGCCGGCGACACGGTTGTGGTCAACGGCAACAAGCACCGATGGCACAACCGTGGAGACGAGACAGCCCGCGCCATCGTCACCATCTGCGGCGCCTCACGCAATGACCGACAGGAGATCTGACATGGAACCGACAGTTGCGAACAACGGGTCGTCCGAGAGTGCTGCGCCGGCCGCGAGGAAAGCGCCACTTCGGTGCGGAGTGTTCCTTCCGCCGTACCACAACCCTCGACGCAATCCCACGATGGCGATCGAACAGGATCTCCGCCACGTCGAGGACCTCGATCGGCTCGGATTCCATCAAGTGTGGTTCGGGGAGCATCACAGCGGTGGATACGAGGTCGGGCCGTCGCCGGAACTGATGATCGCTGCGGCTGCCCAGCGGACGTCACGCATCGAGCTGTGCAGTGGAGTCATCTCGTTGCCCTACCACCATCCGCTGATGGTCGCCGATCGAATCACCTTCTTGGATCACATGACTCGTGGACGCATCCGCATCGGTGTCGGACCGGGTGCGCTCGTGGCCGATTCGCAGATGATGGGCATGGACTACAGCCTGTTGCGGCCGCGGATGGAAGAATCCCTCGACGCCATCCTGGAACTGCTCGGCACGCCGGGTCCGGTCGACCGGAAGACGGAATGGTTCACCCTCGAGGACGCTCGCGTCCAGCTGGGCCCCTACTCGTACCCGGGCATCCCAATCACGGTCGCGGCCGCGATGTCGCCGTCCGGCCCGAAGCTCGCCGGGAAGTACGGACTCGGCCTGCTGTCCATCGGCGGCACCGGCGACAAGTCGATCGAACTCCTCGAGCAGACGTGGGGCATCACCACTCATGAGGCGAACGAGCACGGGCAGAGCGTGGACCGCGACGACTGGGCGATCGTCGGCAACATCCATATCGCCGACACCGTCGAGCAGGCCGTGGAGGACACCAGGTACGGCCTGCGCGACTTCATGGACTACCGCCACGTGGTCACCCCGATGAAGATGATCGGGCCCGGCGAGCAGGTTGCGCACGAGGAGCTCGTCCGGCGTGTCAACGAATCCGGATACGGCTGCATCGGCGACGCGAACGACGCCATCGCCTACATCCAGAAGATCATCGACCGCACCGGCGGCTTCGGCACCTTCCTCGCGACGGCGCACGACTGGGCCGACACCGAGGCCACCTCGCGCATGTACCGACTTCTCATGCGCGACGTCATGCCCCGCTTCACGAGTGCATGCGAACCGCTCCTGAACTCCTACCACTGGACGCAGGCACGCAAGGAAGGCTTCAGCGAGCGGTTCGCGACCGGGATCAGCAAGGCGACGAAGGACTACGAGCGTGTGAAAAGTGCTCGGTAGTACAGCAATTCCGAAATCGACACCTCTCATTCGTACTCAGGAGCATTGATGACTTCACTCGACGGAAAAGTAGCTGTGATCACCGGCGGCGCACGAGGACAGGGACGTTCTCACGCACTCACCCTTGCCGCTGCCGGCGCGAAGATCGTGGTGTGCGACGTCGCGGCACCGATCAAGGAAGTGCAGTACGCACTCGCGACACCGGACGACCTCGAGGAGACGATCCAGCTGGTCAAGGAAGCCGGGGGCGAGATTGCCGGCATCCAGGCCGATGTCCGGAGCAGTGCGGATATGAAGGCGGTCGCCGACCTGGCCGTATCGCAGTTCGGGCGGATCGACATCCTGCTGGCCAACGCCGGCATCCACGATCACGCCGAGTCCACGATCGAGATCGACGACGACGCATGGCAGACCATGCTCGACGTCAACCTCACCGGGGCGTGGAAAGCCTGCAAGGCCGTCGTCCCCGTGATGATCGACGGAGGCCGAGGCGGATCGATCGTGATCACCTCGTCCGTCGACGGACTGGGTGCTTCCCCGTCGTGGGGGCACTACGGTGCCGCGAAACACGGCCTCCAGGGCCTGAAGGACACCCTCGCATTCGAGCTCGCCGACCACAACATCCGGGTCAACACTGTCAACCCGACCGGAGTCAATTCGCCCATGGCGGCCGGCCTGTCGCAGGTGCTGCCACACGTGGTGCGCAAGTGGAAGCACAACGACCGCACGAACCTGCTCGACGTGATAATGCTCGAACCCCAGGACATCTCCGACGCGGTGCTGTGGCTCGTATCCGACGCCGCGAAATACGTGACCGGGATCGACCTGCCGATCGACGCGGGTTACCTGACCAAGCACTGACCAGGCACTGACCGAAGAGGTTCGCCGCGGCACCCACTTGCGGGGCAAGGAGCAACATGTCAATTCACGAGAGCGGAGCGATTCGATGACACCGAGTGCCGGTGCGGCCCGTAAGTTCCCGGCCACGGCTCTGACCGGTCCGTACGCGGACGGCCTCGACCTGCCGTACTGGGAGGGTCTGCGGGCGGGTGAGCTGCGGTTGCAAAGGTGCGCCGAGTGTGACCTGTGGATCTGGGGACCACGGTGGATGTGCGGTCGGTGCCAGACGTTCGACCCGGAGTGGGTCGCGGTGGAACCGGTCGGACGGGTCTTCTCGTGGTCGCGGACCTGGCATCCCTTCATCCCGGAACTGGCCGGCGAATTGCCGTACGTCACGGTTCTCGTCGAACTGCCGCATGCCGGAGGACGCCGAGTCCTCGGTTTGCTGGCCGAGAGCGGCGATACCGACATCGCCATCGGTGATGCAGTTGCGGGCATCATCCAACAGCCTTCCGAGGCGCCCTGGCCGCTGCTCCGATGGCAACGCGCGCACACGTCGTCCGAGACCGAGCGGGGAGCACAACGATGACCGATACATTTCTGCGCGGTGCGGCGGCAGTGGTGGGCGTCAGCGAATTCCACTACAAGCGAGGGGAATCGCCCGACAGCGAGCTTCGGATGACCTTGCAGGCGATTGTCCAAGCTGCTGCCGACGCCGGTGTGTCGCCACGCGAGATCGACGGCTTCGTCTCGTACGGCGGCGGTGAGAACGACGGGACGGTCGTGGGTGCATCGCTGATGGCGCACCGGATCCGATGGTCGAACATGATCTGGGGTGGTGGCGGGGGCGGCGCCGCTGCGGCGATCACCAACGCGGCGGTCGCCATCGCGGCCGGTCAAGCACAGTGTGTTGTCGTGTATCGCGCCATGGCACAACAGGATTCCGGGCGTCTCGGATACGCCAAGCACCATTTCGACGGTCACATGCTTCCGCACGGCGTCGGATCACCGGCCCAATCGTGCGCGCTACGCACCCAGCGGATGCTCGAGCACGACGGTGTTCCGGAATCCGCGATGAGGTCGCTGGTTCTCGCCGACTACCTCCACGCGCAGCAGAATCCGGATGCCGCCGCGTTCGGTCGTCCACTCGACGAATCGACCTACGAGGCCGCCCGGATGATCGTCGAGCCGTACCGGCTCTACGACTGCTCTCGGGAGAACGACGGAGCCGTCGCGCTGATCCTGGTGGCCGCCGATCGCGCCGAGAAGCTCCATTCGAATCCGGCGTATGTGCTGGCCGGCTGCCAGGGCGCGGTCGGCGGATACGCCGTCGACACCGAGAACGATCTCGATTACACCTCGGCCGGATTCTCCGGGGCCGCTGGGGTCGCGGAAACCCTGTGGGCGGATGCCGACCTCGGTCCCGACCAGATCGATGTCGTCCAGGTCTACGAAAACTTCAGTGGCTCCGGTGTGGCCGCACTAATCGATCACGGACTGTGCCCGCGCGGCGCAGAAGCCGGCAAGGTCATGACGGTCGAGAATCTGACCGCTCCACACGGACTGCTTCCGGTGAACACCAGCGGTGGCAACCTCGCAGATTCGTTCGTCAACGGAATGGGGCTGGCAGTCGAGGCCGTGCGCCAGGTGCGTGGAACGTCGACCAACCAGGTTCCCGATGCGCAGGTGTCCCTCTTCATCGGTGGACCCATGGCCGCACTCTCGAGTTCGGTCCTTCTGTGCACGCGCGACGTGCTGTGAGCTGACAGGAAGCAGGACATGAGCACCGACACCGACACCGACACCGACACCGAGGGCGTGTCGATCGCGGACCGAATCGTCGGCGCCTGGGAACTCGTCGAGTATTCGACGACCACCGACAGCGGGACGGTCGACTACCCGCTGGGCCTCGACGCTCGCGGACTGATCATCTACTCGGCGGACGGGTTCATGTCGGCACAGATCATGCGCCCCGACCGAACCCGGTACCGGTCGCCCAACGTGCACAGCGGCGAGGTGAGCGAGCGAAGTGAGGCTGCCGGCGGATACCTCGCGTACTCGGGCCCCTACCGCGTCGACGAGGACAACTCCGCTGTCTGGCACGAGATGGCAGTATCGCTGTACCCGAACTGGATCGGCGACAACCAGAAACGCAATGTGCGGTTCGACGGCGACATGATGACCCTGTCGTCGGATCCTCTCGTGTTCCGCACTACCACGCTGTCCCCGGCGCTGGTGTGGCGACGGACCACATCACGTTCGGAACAGGCAGCGTCGTGAGCGTGGCGCAGGTTACCGTCGCCGTGGACCTGTCGACACCGACCGCGCCGGTAGACAGCACCATCCTGGTACGACGAACGGGTGTTTTCGATACGGTACGGATCACAGCTGCGGACCTTCGTGCGGCGCAGAGGAAGCGCTCTCGCATTCATGCAGAGTTCGAAGAAGGTGGCGACGCGAGCAGTCGGGTCGACGTGCTGCTCGACGTCGTCGTCCACATCGCGTCCGATGCTCGCACCGCCCGCTCCGAAGTGAGGTGGCAGCCGTCGACGACCGACACGGCCGGAGACGACACCGTCGTCTACGTCGGAACGCCGAGCGGCCTCGCAAGCTTGATCCTCGACATCCGGTCGGCGGAGGTGGCCGACGGCGTCACCGTGGTACCGGCCATTGCGGAGGGGGAATCGCGCGATGCGTGTGTGCAGCTGTTGATGGGTGAAGTGCTGACGATGCTCGAAACCCGCAACCTGACCTCGGATGCGACGGTTCGACAACACGCCAGCTGAGCCCACACCACCGAGAGAGGAGACACCCGTGCGAATCGTTGTCCACCGGACCCGCGGTGAGCCGCAGATCCGGCTCGAAGACGCCGATGAGTTCGGCTCCCTCCAGATCGAACCGGCCGACCCGGAGCACAGTATGTCGGCAGGCGACCTTGCCTTTCTCGGCAGACCGTCCGGCGAACAGTACGTCTTCGTCGATCCGGGCGCGATCCGTGCTCTGGCGGGGGCGCAGGCCTCCGACGAGTCGTGGTCGGCGAGCTTCGACGCGATGGTCGCGTACGCCGACAGTCGCGGATGGCTCAATCCTGCAGGCGAGATCAGGGTGCACATCGCACCGTGCGAATGAGAGGACGGCACATGTCGACACGATTGGATAGTCTCACGGGCACGGTGGTGGACACCCGGGCGCTCCGCGATGTATTGGGGCATTTCTGTTCCGGCGTGACGGTGGTGACGGCGATGGTGGGCGAGGAACCGGCGGGGTTCACCTGCCAGTCGTTTTCGGCGCTGTCACTGGATCCGCCTCAGGTATTGCTGTGCCCGAGTAGACGTTCGACGAGTTGGCCGGCGATCCGTACCGCTGAAACATTCTGTATCAACGTACTTTCCTCCGGCCAACACAACCTCAGTGACCGCTTTGCGAAATCGGGTGGACCGAGGTTCGAGGGGGTGCAGTGGCGCCCGGCCGGGCACGGAGCGCCGATCCTGGGCGGTGTGGCGGCCTGGTTCGAGGTGACGCTCGCTGCGGAGCATGACGGTGGCGATCACCTGATTGCGGTCGCCGACCTGCTCGACTTCGGGTCCGACTCCACCACGCAACCGTTGGTCTTCCACCGCAGCCGATACGGCGAGGTCGTGGATCTGAACCACCGGTCCTGACGCAGACCTCGAGTGAAAGTGTGAGTGATGGGACGGCCACCGAAGCCCTTGATCAGTCGGAGTTCGACGATCGCGGCAAGCATCGAGATCATCGACACCGAAGGAATGGATGCGTTCAGTCTGCCGCGTGTTGCCAAGCAACTTAACGTGAAAACGTCCTCGCTGTATCACCATTTCGCTGATCGTCGTGAGCTCATGACGGAGGTGGCGAAGGAGATCATGACGGAGGCGACCGTGCCGGAATATTCGCCGGGTACCCATTGGGTGGAGTGGTTCGTCGAACTCGGTCTCAACTACCGCGACGCGATCCTCCGCCACCCCAACGCAGCGCTGGTGCTGGTGCAGTTCCTTCCGCGTGACGTCCTCACGAGCACGTATGAGAAGTGCGCTCGGATCCTCGACGAGGGGGGCGTACCGGCACCCCTGCATGTGGTGATACTGGACGGGTTGGAAAAAATCTCACTCGCGACCACTCTCACCGACCTCATGCGCGACCCGGTCAACAACAGGGAGATTTTCCCGAATGTCGACGAGCACAAACATTCCACGCTGACCCGCGCGCTGGCGGCCAACAAGTGGTCGTCGCGCGAGCTCTTCGTGGTGACGATCCGTGGTTTCCTGGCCGGGGTGATGGGACTGGCCACTACACCGGTAAGCGGCGAAAGCCTGCGGGATTTCATCGGCTCCTGAGCGATGCGGTCGCTGGAACCCGGCGGGCAGCATTCCGAGGACACGGGTCCAACGGTACGTAGGCGATCTCGCTCGGTTCGTCAAAACGGTTGTTTACCAGGAAATTCGGATGTTCGACCGGGTGTGTGTTGACTTGACAGCATTTATCTACAGCCTTACGGTATATCCGAGCTGGCAGACCATGACCGAAGGGCGCCAACTTCTGTGCCGGCGTGTTCCTGCCGCGGGTTTTCGAAAGAACATTGTTTTCGAGCTGCCCGGTGAATTCGATCTACCGATGATGCGGAGTGAGCCATTATGACCCTTGATTTGTATGTGGACGGCACGTGGACTACCTCTGCGAGCACCGAGCGTATCGACGTCGTCAATCCGACCACCGAGGAGCCGATCGGGGACGTCCCCGCGGGAGCTGCGGTGGATGTCGATCTCGCGGTGGCCGCGGCGAGGCGGGCGTTGGAGCAGTGGTCGCAGACCGAGCCGAGCGCACGAGCCGAACTCGTCTCGCGCCTGGCGGACGAGTTGGAGCGGCGGCAGGACGAGATCACGGACATCGTCGTCGCCGAGGTCGGCACCCCGCGCAGGGTCGCCCGCTGGGCCCAGGTCGGATTGGGCATCGTCGACCTGCGGGAGGCGGTAACGGCCGCGAAGGATTTCCCCTGGGAGGAACCACTCCGCAATTCGCTGATCGTACGTGAGCCGGTGGGTGTGATCGGCTGCATCACGCCGTGGAACTACCCGCTGCACCAGATCACCGCCAAGATCGGTGCTGCGCTGGTGACCGGGTGCACGGTGGTCGTCAAGGCCAGCGAGGTCGCCCCGTTTACCGCCCGCGCTCTGGCAGACGCGGCCGACGCGGTCGGAATCCCACCCGGCGTGTTCAACCTCGTCCACGGGTACGGACCGATCGTCGGCGAGGCCATCGCCGTTCACCCGAACATCGATATGGTCAGCTTCACGGGCTCGAACTCGGTCGGCAAGAGAGTCCTCGAACTGGCCGCGGGAACCGTGAAGCGGGTGTCGGTCGAACTGGGCGGTAAGAGCGCGGCGGTGCTGCTCGACGACCTGAGTGACGACGAGTTCGCGAAGGCCGTGCTGCACACCGTGCGGGCCTGCTTCATGAACGGCGGACAGTCCTGTAATGCGCAGACCCGCATGGTAGTGCCGCGCTCGCGCCTCGCGGCCGCAGAGAAGCTTGCCGCGGAGGCGGTCGCCGGCTACGCACCGGGCGACCCGACCGACGGCGACACGAAGCTCGGACCCATGGTCACCGCAGCTCAGCGTGAGCGGGTGCTCGGCTACATCCGTGCAGGAGTCAAGGAAGGCGCGAAGCTTGTTGCCGGCTCGGTCAACGCGCCTGCCCGTACCGGTTACTTCGTGGAGCCGACGGTGTTCTCGGACGTGGACCCGGACGCCACGATCGCCCAGGAAGAGATCTTCGGTCCGGTGCTGTCGATTATCCCGTATGACACGCCCGAGCAGGCGGTCGAGATCGCGAACGGCACGATCTTCGGTATCGCCGGTGCCGTGTGGTCCGGCGACCCCGAGCGCGCGAAGTCGATCGCACGCAAACTGCGTGCCACGCAGATCGAGGTGAACGGTGGAAAGTTCAACGGTGCTGCGCCGTTCGGCGGGTTCAAGCAGTCCGGTCACGGGCGTGAGGGCGGGGCGTTCGGCCTCGACGAATTCACCGAAATCAAGAGTCTGCAGCTTTAGCGACGTGTGCGGGGGCCCGAGCGGACCCCGCGAAGGAGAGTGTGCACGATGGTATATACCGATCTGCCGTACGACGAGGCGACGAAAACGGGCTTTGCGCGGACGATGTTCGATCACCTCGACAACGGCACCACCGATCTGGCGCCGGAGATCCTCGAGATCGATCCGCGCGTCTACACCGACCCGGAACTGGCGGCGCGTGAGCGCAGAGAGCTGTTCGGATATGTTCCGATCATCGCGGCGCACAGCACCGAATTGCCCGGGAAGAACGACTTCCTGACCGTTCAGCTACCCAACAATGAGGTTGTTCTCGTTCGGCAGGCGGACGGTGGAGTTCGTGGCTTCGTCAACACCTGCCGGCACCGAGGAGCCAGGCTCGTTCCCGATGAGAAGGGCTCGAAGCGCATCTTCTCGTGCCGCTACCACGGCTGGGCTTATGGGGCGGATGGCAGCCTGCGATCGATCGCGGACGAACCCACGTTCGGAACGGTCGATCGCAGCTGCATGAGCCTGCTGGAGATTCCGGTCGAGGAACGGCACGGCTTCGTCTGGGCCATCGACTCGGCAGCGGGTGGTCGCAAGATCGACATCGCGCAGTGGCTCGGCCAGGAGTTCGACGACTCCCTCGCCGCCATGGAGATGGACAAGTACACCTGCTACGTCACCGAGAACTTCGATGTGGACATCAATTGGAAGGTCCTGATGGACGCCTTCCTCGACGGCTACCACATCACCTCGACCCACGCCGGGACTGTGGCCCCGTACTTCTACAACAACGCGCAGGCGTGGGAGCCGATGGGCAGGCACGGACGAATGGTGACCGCTCGCAAGAGCATCGACGCGGTGCGTGGTGAGGCACCCGAGGGTGCGTCGATCGATCGGCACATCACCGTTGCGCATTTCCTGATGCCCAATATGTCGGTGTTGCGTCAACCGGACCATTTGGAGGTGCTCAATTTCGTACCCGCTCCGGGCACGGCCGTCGAGACTCGGATGCAGATGCGTCTGCTCACGCGGGAGCCTGCGGTGACCGACGAGCAGAAGGTGCGGTGGGACAAGAACTGGAGCATTCTCATGGCCGTGCTTCGGGACGAGGATCTCGTCGTCAACGAGGGCTTGCAGAAGGCTGTCGCGAATACGGACATCGGGCCGCTCTATTTCGGGCGCAACGAGATTGCCAACCAGCACTTTCATCAGTGGATGGCCCGCGCGTTCGCGGATCCACGGAGATGGGGATGAGAACCGGCTTCTGATGCACTCTGGTGGTCGGCGGCCGACTCTGTCGGCCGCCGATTGCTGTCTCGGCCGAATCATGCTCAATATCAGCATATTGAGACAATTCAACCTCTGTAGCTGCTTGCCTCGAGGTATCTATACCCATTAGATTGAAGCGATGTGACGTATAGGTCCCGGGCCGGCACCTCGACGGACCGCAAGGAATGTGCATCCGAATGCTCTGCCCCCAGTTGATGCACGTTCACGTCGTCACTCGCACGTCACCGGCACATCGAACGCAGATACTCACACCCTGAAGGAACCAACATGTCGAATAAATCCAGTCTGGGGAACGAGAGGACCACTTCGGGTGCTCGATCCGTGGTCCTTACCTGCTTGGCCATCACGATCCTCGATGGTGTCGATCTCATCATGTTCGGCGCGGTCCTCCCGACGTTGTTGGAGACCGAACAGTGGGGAATCACCACCGCAACAGCAGGACTGATCGGAAGCCTGTCACTATTCGGCATGATGGCCGGTGCGATGCTGGCCGGCTACATCACCGATCGCATCGGTCGGCGACCTGTCGTACTCGCCTGCATCGTGAGCTTCAGCCTCTTCACCGGATTGTGTGCCATGGCGCCGAACCTGGAGGCTTTCGGCCTCTTCCGGTTGCTTGCCGGGCTCGGTTTCGGTGGAGCTCTCCCCACCCTCATTGCGCTCACCCAGGAATACGTCAAGGTCGATCGGCGGCAGTTCTACAACGGCGTCATCCAGACCGGGTTCCCCATCGGAGGAGTCTTGGTTTCCATTGCTGCCATCTTCATGATTCCCGCGTTCGGCTGGAAGTCGATGTTTGCTGCGGGTGGCCTCCTGGGCATCGTCCTGTTCGTCATTGCGTACCGGCACCTGCCCGAATCGATCGCATTCCTCACGAGCAAGGGGCGGCACGCGGAGGCCCGTGCGCTGGCGCAGCGATACTCGATCGATGCCGGCGCCGAGTCGGGCATGGCCCTCGATCAGACGAGGAGCACAGATACCGAGACGAAGTCGGGACTAAAGCTCCTGTTCGCGCCTGGATACAGGATTGCGACGATCATGTTCCCACTCATCACTTTCTTCGGTCTCCTCGTCTCGTACGGCATGAATACCTGGATCCCGCAGATGCTGAGGGCGTCAGGTTACGATCTCGGGTCCGCTCTGACGTTCCTGCTCGCCTTCAACCTCGGCAGCGGGTTCGGCATGGTGGTCATCACGGGTCTGGCGGATCGGCTGGGATCGCGCCGGGTGATTTCGGTGAGCTTCGTCGGTGGTGCGCTCGCGGTGTCCGCACTGACTCTGCAGCCGGCGCAGGCGCTCGTATTCGGATTGGTTCTGCTGATCGGTTTCTGCGCGTCGTCCACGACAGGTGTCTACGGATTCGTCGGGGTCTTCTACCCGGCTGCGGCACGTGGTACGGCGCTCGGCCTGGCTGTGGGTCTCGGCCGGTTGGGCGGGGTGTGTGGCCCCATTCTGACCGGTCTGATCATGAGTTCTGCCCTTGGCGCGAACTGGGCCTACTACGCCTTCGCGTTCGCCGGAGTGGCCGCCGCGGTGCTGGTGGCACTGGTTCCTCGCAAGAAGCGAGCCGAACGCGAGACGCCCGTCGCCGTCGAAAAGGCTGCCGAACCCGCGTGAGCACCGATCGTTCCTACGACTTCTGGAGCACGTGATGTTCGATCTTCTGATCGCGAACGGAAGAATTGCCGATGGAAGCGGCGAACCCGCCGTCGTTGGTGATGTGGCGATCACCGATGGCAAGATCGTCGCGATCGAGCCGACGATCGACGGTGATGCTCGTGAAGTCATCGATGCCACAGGGAAACTGGTGATCCCGGGGTTCATCGACGTCCACACCCACTACGACGGTCAGCTCACGTGGGACACCGAACTGCTGCCGTCCTCGGGCCACGGCGTGACAACGGTGATTACCGGAAACTGTGGAATCGGGTTCGCGCCGGTTCGCGAGGGAACCGAGGATTGGCTCGTGGCTCTGACCGAAGGCGTGGAGGACATTCCCGGCTCGGCTCTCCACGACGGCATCACCTGGGGATGGGAGACCTTCCCGGAGTACCTGGACATCCTCGCCGAACGTGAGTTCGCCGTGGACGTTGCCACGCAGGTGCCCCACAGTGCGGTCCGGGCGTACGTGCTGGGAAACCGTGCGGACAAGGATGAACCGGCGACCGACGACGAGGTAGCCGAGATCGCTCGCATTGTGGGCGAAGGCATCAGCGCAGGCGCGGTGGGTGTCGGGACCTCGCGAGTGGCGGCTCATCGCGGGTCGGGTGGTGAAACGCTTCCGGGCACAAGGGCCCCGGAGGAGGAATTACTCGCAATGGCTCGTGCAATGCGTGATGCGGGCGGCGGTGTGTTCCAATTGGTGCCCTCCGGAGTTGCGGGAGGCGTAGAGGGACAGCCCGGCGAGCAATACCGTGCCGGGCTGGGTACGCGCGACGCCACCACCCTGTCGTCGGAGATCGAGATGATGCGACGACTGTATCGGGAAACCGGTCAACCCATAACATTCACCTTCGCCGAGAATCTGACGCTCGGCGCGGAGGAGTTCACGAAGGCCCGCGCAATCATCGCGGACGCGGGGAGATCCGGCGAACGCATCCACCCGCAGATTGCGCCCCGGGCAATCGGCGGGCTGATCTCCCTGGCGACCTACCACCCGTTCGTCGGGCGTCCCAGCTACGTGGAGGTCGCGGATCTACCGTTGGCCGAGCGGAGGCGCAGGATGGCGCAACCGTCGGTGAAGGCGCGGATATTGGCTGAAGAGGATCTTCCTGTCGATTCCGGCGACCCACGCAAACACACTCACCTGACGTTTCAGCGCAATCTCGCGAACATCTACAGCCTTGCCGATCTCGACTACGAACCCGACCCGAGCAGATCGATGGCCGGGCGCGGCGAGGCCGAAGGCCGGGACCCACTCGACGTTCTCTACGACTTGCTGATCGCCGACGAGGGGCGTGCGATTCTGATCTGGTTCGCCACCGGATTCGTCCACGGCAATCTGAACCGGATCGGCGAGTTTCTCAGCGATCCCCAGTACGTGATGGGGCTGGGGGACGGGGGTGCGCACGTTGCCTTCATCTGCGACGCAAGCTTCCCGACGTTCCTGCTGTCGCATTGGGGGCATCGCCGTCGTCGCGGACCGCGGTTCGCGATCGAGAGCCTCGTCCGGAGACTCACGAAAGACCCGGCCGAACTGTACGGATTCGACGACCGCGGCTCGTTGGCCGTGGGTAAGCGTGCGGATCTGAACGTCATCGACGTCGAGAAGCTGTCGTTGACGCTCCCGCGACTCGTCGCGGACCTGCCCTCGGGCGCCGAGCGATTCATTCAGGAAGCTCGCGGTTACGCGGCGACCGTCGTCGCCGGAGTCGTGACCAGACGGGACGACCGGGACACGGGCGCCCGGCCCGGACGGCTCTATCGGAAGGCGGTGACGGGCACACTCGCACCGTCGACTGTTGCATAACCTAGTCATAGTAGATAATGTGCTGTGACACCGGACACATTCGGGTGTGGCTGTCGAATTGCGCGGTCGATGTGCGCGATGTCGAAATCGACTGGGGTTGTGTGTAATTCGATGTCTCCATGTCGGCTCGTACGAATCGGATTCCTTTCCGACCCTCGTGTCGAGCTCGGAAAGGGTAGGAAGGGTCGACCGATATGAGAACGAAGACGAGGCTGAACTGCCCCTGCGGTGCGGCGATCGCCGGTAGCGACGAGGACGACCTGGTGGCGAAGGCTCGGGAGCACTTGCGCGCGTCGCATCCGGGGATGGAGTACTCGCGCGACGAGATCCTGTTCATCGCGTACTAGCTCCGCCTGGCAATTTACAAAATATGATTGACGTATCACGTATCATGTATGTAACCTTGATCACACGACAGTAGGAACCGCAAGGGAGTCGCTGTCGTCCAACATCTTCCATCCATTTGTCACATGTTCGAGCCGAGGAGCATTCATGAGACTCGAAGGTAAAGTTGCGCTGATCACCGGTGCGGGGTCCGGGCTGGGGCGCGAGGCATCACAGTTGTTCGCGTCGGAGGGCGCGAAGGTTGCGGTGGTCGATATCGATCCGGAGCGTGCGAAGGGCACGGTCGAACTGGTCGAGAAGCAGGGCGGTTCGGCAATCGCAGTCACCGCGGATGTCCGGGTCGAGCAGCAGGTCATCGATGCCGTTGCGGCGACGGTGGCGGCGTTCGGCAAGCTCGATATCGCGTGGGCCAACGCCGGCATCGTCTCCCGCGGTGGCGTGCCGTCCGTCGCCGGTGGCGAGCACGTCGAATTCCAGGATCTGACGGATGCCGATTGGCAGGACGTGATCGGTGTGAACCTGTCGGGTGTGTTCTACACCGCGAAGGCGTCGGTACCGGCGCTGCGGGAGAACGGCGGCGGTGTCATCCTGGCGACGTCGTCGGCCGCATCGTTCGCGGCATACCACAGCATCGCGGCGTACTCCGCGACGAAAGCCGGCGTGAACGGCATGGTCCGGGGGTTGAGTTTGGATCTCGGCAAGTACGGGATCCGGGTGAATGCGATCGCCCCGACGCACGGGATGTCGCCGAACTTCCTGGCGCCTGCTGGTTCGCCGGTGGTGGGTCAGTCGTATGAGGAGGTAGCGGGTCCGTGGGATGCTTCGGTGTCGCCGATTCCTCTGAAGCTCAATCGTCCGCCGTCGCTGCAGGACAATGCGCGTGCTGCATTGTTCCTGGTATCGGATGAGTCGGCGTACATTTCGGGTGTCACGCTTCCGACGACCGATGGTGGGACGTTGTCTCGTGTGGCGATGATGTTCCCGGAGGACGGGAACAATCCTCCTCCGATGGTCACCGGCGAAGACTGACGCTCATGACCACCCACGACACGGAAACCCAGCACCGAACGCGCCGACTCGTCGTGGATCGGTCGGCGTGCGCGGGACACGGCCTGTGTTACAGCCGTTCCCCAGAGGTCGTCGACTGCGACGATTCCGGGTATCCGGTGATCGTCGAGGAGGTGCTCGAGCGCACCGAGCACATCGCGGCGGCCGAAGAGGCCGCCGCGATGTGCCCCGAACGGGCATTGACTCTCGAATCGCCCTGAGTCCTTCGATAAAGCAGCCCCTGCAAACGAGGCGGACAGCATGACCATTACCGAAGACCAATCGACTCCCGTCGTCGACTTCGACATCTACGACCCCGCCCTTGCCTATCCGGTCGACACCGTTCAGAAAAAGGTCGCCGAGCTGGCGGCCAAGGGGCCTGTCGTGTATTCGACCGCGCACGGCGGTCATTGGATCGTCACCCGGTACAAGGAAGTCCACGAGGTGCTCCGCAACCCGGAGACCTTTTCAAGCTATCCGAACAACCTCGTCAATGCAGGCGACGGCAAATTCCTGCCGCTCGAACTGGATCCGCCGGAGCACACCGCCTACCGGGTGGCGCTGCAACCGCTCTTCTCACCCCATCGGATGAAGGCGCTCACCGAGCAGATCCGCGGAGCCGTCAACGAACTCATCGACGACTTCGCAAGTCAGGGTGAGGCGGAATTCATCACCGCTTTCGCGCACGAGCTGCCGACGCGCGTATTCCTGGCCTTGATGGACTGGCCGATCGAGGACGCGCCCAAGCTTACCGAGGCCACCGACATCGCACTGATGGGTAAGCCCGGTGCGAGTGAAGAAGAGTCCGCACAGGCGCGCGTCGAGGCCGCGCAACAGATGTTCGCGTACTTCCAGAAGATAGTCGACCAACGCCGCACCAACCCGGGCGACGACGTCACGTCGACTCTCATTCACACCGAGATCGAACTCGCAGACGGCAAGCGCCTGCTCACGGACGAAGAACTCAGCCGGATGTTCTTCCTCCTGCTCATCGCGGGTTTGCATACCGTGCAGGGCTCGTTGGCGTGGGCGATCATCCATTTGGTCAACCGCCCCGACCAGCGCGCGGCGCTCATTGCCGACGACGGGCTGATTCCCAGTGCCGTGGAGGAAATCCTGCGGATCGAAGCCGCGGTCATCATGGGCCGGCGCGCTACACGCGACGTCGAACTCGGGGGAGTGCAGATCAAGGAGGGCGACCAGCTCATCGTCACGCTGTGCTCGGCCAACCGCGACGCCGACGAGTTCGACAATCCCGACATGCTGGATCTCGAGCGGACTCCCAATCGTCACCTGTCGTTCGGTGCGGGGCCGCACCGATGCCTGGGTTCGCACCTTGCACGTCTGGAGCTGTCGATCGCGCTCGAGGAACTGCACCGTCGCATCCCCGATTACGAACTGGTCGAATCCGACCCGCCGGTCCTGCACGCCTCGCAGGTCCGTGGATGCCTGCGGCTCCCGATCAGGTTCACACCGACGTCCTGAGCGTCGGACCAATCCATGTCACCCCGGCGGCGCGTCGATCCCCCCACGAACCTCGTGGATGACCGACGCGCCGTACGGCATTCGAAGGGTGTTCTACGGTGATTTCTTCCGACGTATCTGCTGACCTGGTCGTCGACTTCGATGTCTACGACCCTGCCCTCGCCGCTCCAATCGATGTCTTCCAGGAGAAGGCAGCCGAACTCCGCGCCCGCAGCCCGATCGTCTACTCCCCGCACTACGGTGGGCACTGGATCGTCACCCGCTACCAGGACATTTTCCGAATTCTGCGCGACGCTGAGACGTTCTCCAGTTATCCGAACAACCTGGTCGACGCCGGCCAGGGCAAGTTCATCCCGGTCGAGATCGATCCGCCCGAGCATACGGCCTACCGCCAGGCACTCCAGCCGCTGTTCAGCCCCGGGCGAATGAAGGAGCTCGAGCCGAAGATCCGCGAGATCATCAACGAACTGATCGACGGCTTCGCAGCCTCCGGCCGGTGCGAATTCGTCGCCGAGTTCGCGCATGCGCTGCCGACGCGGGTATTTCTGACGCTGATGGGGTGGCCGCTCGACGATGCCGAGCGGTTCACGGAGTGGACTGACACAGCACTCCAAGGCATTCCAGGAGCCGACGAGGAGGAGTCCGCCCGCGCTCGGGCAGAAGCGGCGACGAATGTGTTCGAGTATTTCGGGGCGTTCGTCGATCGCGTGCGTTCCGGGCAGGAGGACGCCGAAAGCGTTACGGCGCAGATCGTCCACACGCCGATCCAGATGGATGGCGCCGAGCGACACCTCACGGATGAGGAACTGCGCCGCATGTTCTTCCTGCTGCTCATTGCGGGACTGCATACGGTGCAAGGCTCGCTTGCATGGGCCATGGTCCACCTCACGAACAATCCGGTCCAACGGCAAGCGCTCATCGACGACAGCGGCATGGTGCCGGAAGCCGTGGAGGAGATCCTTCGTATCGAAGCCGCAGTCAGCATGGGGCGCCGGGCCACCCGCGATGTCGAGATCGCCGGTGTGAACGTCAAGGCCGGCGACCAACTGCTGCTACTGCTCTGTGCGGCAAACCGAGACGATGCCGAGTTCGAGGACCCGGACGCATTCGTGATCGATCGTGGCCCCAACCGGCATCTGTCGTTCGGGGCTGGACCGCACCGATGCATCGGATCGCACCTCGCCCGCCTCGAACTGACGCTGGCTATGGAGGAAATCCACAGGAGGATTCCCGATTACGCGATCGTCGAGAGTGATCCACCGCTGATGCACGGCACGTCGGTACGTGGCTGCGTTCGACTGCCGCTCGTCTTCACTGCGGAATCCTGACGTGACCCCAGGAAGGGGACCCGATTCGATCAGGTCCCCTTCCTCGTTGTCCGAGTTGGTCAGGCCTTCAGCAGATCACGATGAATGATTTCCTTCATGATCTCGTTGGTGCCGCCGTAGATACGCTGGATCCGGGCGTCGATGAATGCCTTCGCGACCGGATACTCCATCATGTACCCGTAGCCGCCGTGGAACTGGACGCCGGCGTCGATGACACGGCCCTGCAGTTCGGTGGCCGACAGCTTCGCCTTGGACGCGTCGACTGCGGTGAGTGTGCCGTTGTTGTACTCGCGCACGCACCGATCGATATAGGTGCGCGAGACCTCGACGGCCGTCTGCAGTTCCGCGAGAGTGAAGCCCAGACCCTGGAACTCTCCGATGCGCTTGCCGAACGCGGTGCGTTCCTTGACGTAGTCGAGAGTCCAACCCATCACGGCTTCGGCCGACACCTGCGCGGCGATACCGATGCCGAGCCGTTCGAGCGGCAGGCTCTGCATCAGGTATCCGAAGCCCTGGCCGAGCTCTCCGAGGACGTTCCCGTTCGGAACACGCACATTCTCGAAGAACAATTCGGCGGTGTCCTGGGCGTGCAACCCGACCTTGTCGAGCTTGCGGCCCCGGGAGAAGCCGGGCATGCCCTCTTCGACGACGAAGAGACTGAACCCCCGTGATCCGGCGTCGGGGTCGGTCACGGCGAACACGATGACGAGGTCGGCGAGGATGCCACTGGTGATGAAGGTTTTGGAACCGTTGAGGATCCAGTGATCACCGTCGGGTACCGCGGTGGTGGTGATGCCCCGCAGATCACTGCCGGCGGCGGGCTCGCTCATCGCGATCGCGCCGATCGTCGCACCCGTGACGAATCCCGGTAACCAGCGCTGCTTCTGTTGATCGTTGGCGTGGCGGAGCAGATAGTTGAGGACGATGTCGTCGTTGGTCGAGAATCCAGACTGCAGGGCCGATGCGCCGACCCGTGCGATCTCGGATTGGATCACGACGCGGAACCGGTAGTCGAGTTCATGCGGACCGCCGTACTGTTCCGGGACGGTCAGGCCGAGTAGGCCCTGTTTGCCGGCGGCGAGCCAGGTGTCGCGGTCGATGAGTCGGTCGGTGTCCCATTTCTCGAGATTCGGTACGACGTGCTTGTCGACGAAGCTCCGGACGGAGTCGCGGAACAGCTCGTGGTCGTGTTCGAAGAGATCGCTCTCCACGTAAGCCTCCTGATGCGGGGCGCGATAGTAAGCGCCCCGCCGTGGTGTTCGGGTCAGTTGTCGCCGACGAGATTCTGGATTTCGCGGCGGAAGACCTGGTTGGCAACCTCGTTGCGCCCCAGGAGCATGTTGCCTGCGTTCGCGCTCGCCATTGCATTCTGGGAGTCGCGCAGGATCGGGAAGTCCTCGTTGTGGAGGACGGCGATCAGGATTTCGACGTTCTTGTCCCAGGTCCGGTTCCAGCGTTCATCGGTGAGCCCGCTGTTCTCGACCGTCGGGGTGATCAGGCGAATCTCCATGTGGCAACGCTGCGGATCGGTGCGGTCGGGCCGGAAGGTGAGCAGCTGGAAATGGTCGGGCTGTTTGAGCAGGGTGCTGTTGGGGCCGACGAAGTGGCTCTCCGTGACGTGCTCGGCGAGGCTACGGTCACCGGGATCCTCCTCGATCCACCGGTCGATCGATTTGCGGAGACTCAGGAAACGGCAGTGGCTTCCGAAGTCTTCGAAGGCCATGACGTTGGTGTGGATGTGCTTGGCCGCGGTGTTCGGGTGCGCGTACTGAATGTGGTAGCCGTCGAGGAACGCATCCTGCATCAGCTTCCAGTTGACGGGCTCATCGAAAACCTGGGTCCGAGCGGTCACCATCTTGTCGAGTCCGTACGACTCCATGATCGAGTCCATGTCGGGACCGAGCCAGTCGGCGACGTCGATGGTGGCGTCGGTGTCGTCGATCACCCAGATGAAGCCGTGTCGCTCCTCGGTGGGTAGTTGAACGAGATTGCGCTCGGAGCGGTCGGCATCACCGAAGGTGTTGTCGCGGGTGATGGTGCGCAGCGTGCCGTCGGTGTCGTACGACCAGCGGTGGTACGGGCAGGAGAAGAGGCGACAACGGCCTTTCTCCTCCTTCTCGACCATGGCGCCGCGATGACGGCACTGGTTCACGAGGGTTTTGACGCTGCCATCGCGCTGCCGGACGACGATGACATTGTTCCGGGGCAGTTGGAGGGTGACGAAATCGCCGGCTCGGGGGATCTCCGAGCCGTGGGCGATGATCGACGGAACCCGGCCGAAGACTCGGTCCCGTTCCTTCTTGGCGATCTCCGGATCGGTGAACTCGATGGGTTCGAACCACGTGATGTGCTCGAACTCGTCGGTGGTGTCGTTGCGCAGGTGATCGAGCGCGCGGCGAATGCGTTCCTCGCGAGGAATTCCGACCTCGGTCATGGGGTGCCCTCCAGAGTGATGCGGAGGGTCGCCTTCGCGGTGGCCACCTCTCCGGCTGCGGTTCGGATCGATAGGCCTAAATCTAACTCAAGTAGTTTTAAGTGTAAAGCCTCGGGATGCCCGACCGTCGGCCCGCGGCCATTGTGACGAATACCGATTGGCATTAGATTTAGGGCAGTGAACCGGCAGATGAGGAGCGACAGTATGATCACGTACCAGTGGTGTTCGAAGTTGGATTCCGACGATCGGGACGAGGTGCTGTCCCTTGTTGCGGCGGCCGCCGAGTACGACCAGGAGGCGGGGTTCTCCCGGATACATCCGAAGGACGTGACGTCGACAAGCCGCGACGGCGTTCGGATCTCTCACCTGCCGATCAAGGCGCGCAGGGACCTGAGCGCGCGCGAGGATGCGCCCCTGGTGACGGTGGCCTACCTGCACCTGCAGGTGGACCGCGACGACTTGGGCACGGTGCAGTTCGTCGTCCATCCGGACTATCGGTCGCGCGGTGTTGCCACCGTGCTCGTCGAGGAACTCGGTCTGGACCCAACCGTGGACGGTGGCTGGAAGGGTACCGGCGCGGTGGCCCTGCGCTGCTGGGCGTATGGCACGCATCCCGCATCCGACCGTCTCACGCAACGGTTCGGGATCGCCCCGGTTAGCAGGTTGTGGACGCTGTTCCGTCATTTGTCGGGCCCGTTCGCGGTTCCCCTGGACCCTGTCGCGGTGCCAGAGGGGTTGACCGTCGGCGATCCGCGTCCACTCGGCGATCCGGCGGCGTTGCGATCGATCGACGCGGTGCTGGGGGCCGCATCCCTCGTCCCTGCGCAGCGTGAGCGTCTGTCCGACGAGATCCGCCTCGGTTCCGGCGATGTCCTGGTCGCCACCGATTCCTCGGAAGCGTGCGCGGGGTTCGTCTGGTTCGACCCGGCGCTGTCCCCGCATCTCGACCTGCGCGCGGGCTCGGTTCGGGGCCTCGTGCTCACGGAGGGGGGAGGGGCGCGGGCCTGGGTACGGCGCTTCTCGCGGCGGCGCTCGAAGGCTTGCGCGACGCCGGCGCGCAGCTCGCACTGATGCGCATCGATCCGGACGATGCGGCTGCGGTGCGTATGTGCCGGCTGATGTCGTTCGAGCAGGAAGATGAGCACTCGTGCTACCAGGTCGGCGAGTGGGCCGAGGCGCCCAGCTTCTGAGGACGCTCGGTTGTGGCGAACAACAATTCTTGTTCGTCGTTGACCTAATGGTTATAGGCGACTACGGTCTGTGCTGTAGCTCACAGCCGCTGGCGAATCGCCATTCGTGCGTCGCCCGGCTGCCCGGCTGACGTCCGAAGTATCCACTCGGAGAGGGATCCTCATCATATGGCTCCTCGAAGGCGAAGTCGGCTTCTCTTTGCTCGACTCCCACGAGGCCCACTACGTCACCGGGAGTCATCCTCCCGGTCGACACCGACTACAACATCCGCTGAGCGAAGGAGTTTCGAACATGACGACCACCGAGACCGCAGCAGGCGCTCCCCCCGCAATAGCCGACCGCGAACAAGTCTTCATCGGCGGCCGCTGGGTCGACTCGACCGGCGACGAATGGATCGACCTCGTCGACTCGTTCAGTGAGAAGACGGTCGCGCGGGTCCGTACCGCAACCGCTGAAGACGTCACCAAAGCGGTTGTCGCAGCACGTGAGTCGTTCGACAAGGGGGAGTGGGCGTCGCGCACCATGACCGAGCGTGCCGAAGTTCTCGACGCCATCGCCGACCGTCTCGAACAACGCGTGGAGGAACTCACCCCGATCGGAGTCATCGAGGTCGGTGTCCCGGTGAGTGTCAGCCGGCCGACCCAGGAGTTGGTCGGCGGGCTGTTCCGTGCAGTCGCCGCGGTAGCCCGCGAGTTCGAGATCAGCGAGGAAAGATCCCGCGCCGACGGCGGCGTCTCGCGCATCGTCAAGGAGCCGACCGGCGTGGTCGCCGCGATCATCCCGTGGAACGGGCCGATCGGCACGATCGCGTTCAAGCTCGCGCCGGCACTGGCCGCCGGCTGCTCCGTGGTGCTCAAAACCGCGCCCGAGGCACCGATCTCACCGTCGGTGTTCGCCGACATCATCGCCGAACTCGTTGCGGAAGGCCGCATCCCCGAGGGTGTTGTGAGCGTGCTGTGCGCCGACCGCGAGGTGTCCGAGACCCTCGTGACCAACCCCGACGTCGACCACATCACGTTCACCGGCAGCACCGCCGCGGGCCGGCGCATCATGTCGCTGGCGGGCGAGCGCATCGCACGCGTGTCGCTCGAACTCGGCGGCAAGTCCGCCGCGATCATCCTCGACGATGCCGACATCAACCACGTGCTGCAGACCCTTCCCATGGGCGGCTGCATGCAGTCGGGTCAGGCATGTATCGCCTTGACTCGTGTCCTCGTCTCGCGCAAGCGTCACGACGAGGTGCTCGAGGCGTTGAAGGCCGCATACGGGTCGCTGCCGATGGGCAACCCGTGGGAGCCGACCAACTTCCTCGGTCCGCTCGCATCGAAGCGTCAGCAGGACCGTGTGCTCGGCTACATCGACATCGCGAAGGAAGACGGCGCGAAGGTCGTGCTCGGCGGCGGCCGTCCCGACGGCCTCGATCAGGGCTTTTTCGTGGCACCGACTCTGCTCGACCGGGTGCACCCCGACTCCCGGGTCGCACAGGAAGAGGTCTTCGGCCCGGTCATCTCGGTGATCACCTACGAAGACGAGGACGACGCCGTCACGATTGCCAACAACTCGGTGTACGGCCTGTCGGGCGCGGTGTACACGGAGGATCTCGACCACGGGTTCGAGATTGCGCGGCGCATCCGCACCGGCACCATCAGTGTCAATACGGCGACGATGGACTTCACCCTGCCGTTCGGTGGCTACAAGCAGTCGGGTGTCGGGCGTGAAGGCGGGATCGAGGGGCTCGAGGAATTCTTCGAAACCAAGACCGTCCACCTGCCTGCCCCCGCCCAATAGGGGCGACGATCAGGCGGCGGTGCCCCACGAATCCGATCCGTGGGGCACCGCCCGCGTCGAGGGACCGCTCGGCTCAGTTGGTCGACACGCTCAGCTCGCCGATGTGCCGTGCTTTCGCGACCGTGATCTGCTCGTTGCGCACCACGCCGTACAGGAAGCTGCGGATCATCTCCTCGAACAACTGCCGGGAGGTCATCTCGTTCTCGGTGAGAGCCCTCGCCAGCAGCGGCTGCGAATCCGGGTCGACGTTCGGGAAGATTGTGGTCTTCGTACTCGGCTTGCGCATTGCTTCGGTGAGCACCGCACCCAGCGTCAGGCGCTCCATACCGTCGAGAATCTGGACGTGCAGGCGTGCCGGTACGCCGGACTCCTCGAGAAATCGGGCGGTGTCCTCGTAGGTGCCGATCAGCAGATCGCGCGGCAGATACTGGAGCAGGATCGGTGCGGCGTTGCGGTGCTTGAGGATCGACCGGCGAAGGTTCATGCTCAGCGTCACGAAGAATTCGGGCCAGTCCGGACCGGGTTTGCGGCGCGGCAGGGCACCGGCGCCGGCGATCTGCCGCGCTACAGCTTGGAGGATCTCCGACTTGTCGGCGAAGTGGTGGTACAGGGAGGGCGCCTGAACCCCGAGATGTTTCGCCAGCCGCGGCAGGCTGAACGCATCGAGTCCCTCGGAGTCGATGATCTCGATGGACGCGGCCACCGCGGACGCGCGACTGATGAGAGGCTTCGACGGTCGGGCCATCATTCGCTTTCGGCTAGTTCGGACCGCCGGACGGGTCTGCCCGGCGGTTTACAGAAATGGTATCTGTTCCGGTCGGTCCGGTGGTCACGCGGTGAGGACGGCCTCGTCGAGGAACTCCACCAGGCCCCGACTCAACACGTCATTGTCGTCGCCACCCACCATGTGCCCCGCACCGCCCACATCGATGTGCCGTGCCCCGGGGATCAGGTCCAGGAGTTCGCGCGCACCTTCGGCGCTGACCACATCCGACTGGGCGCCGCGAATGAGCAGGGTCGGGACCGTGACGGCCCGCGCCGCGGCACGGGCGCGGGCCTCGCGCTCGGCCGCAGCATCCGGCAGGTTCGTGCGCGCCGACAGCAACCGCGGATCCCAGTGCCAGTACCAGCGACCGTCACGTTCGCGCAGGTTCTTACGCAATCCCTCTACCCGTGGTGGCCGGCGACGGTTCGGGTTGTACGCGATCACCGCGGCGAGCGCGTCGTGCAGGCTGTCGAAGCCCGACAGTCCCGCGCGCATGAATCCCGTGATCTTGTCCAGGCCCTCCGGCTCGGCCTTCGGTGTGATGTCCACCAGCACCAACGCTCGGGCGAGTCCCGGGTTGTCACCCTGCGCGACAAGTGAGGCCATCCCGCCCATCGACGCACCGACGAGCACCGGTGGCTCACCGAGTTCATCGACGACCGCGCGAAGGTCCCGGGCGTGTGCGTCGTGGCTGTAGTCACCGTCATCGGCCCAGTCGCTGTCGCCGTGCCCCCGCGCGTCGATCGTGTATGCGCGCCAGCCCTGCTCGCCGAGCCGGATTCCTGTGCGCTGCCACGAGTGCCTCGTCTGTCCACCGCCGTGCAGCAGCAGGACGGTGCCTTTCCGCTCGGACGCGGGTTCCCACACGTCGGCGACGAGCGAAACGCCGTCTCCGCGAAGTCTGGTCACGTTGCTGATGATGGTCATGTTGCTTATGCCCTTCGGCTGGAGGTCAGTGTCCGGAAGTGCCACCGTCGACAGCGAGGGTCGACCCGGTGATGTAGCCGGAAGCACGGCTGGCGAGAAACACGACGGCGGCATCGATCTCGCGCTGGGTAGCGGTCCGCCCGAGCGAGCAACCGCGCAGGAACTCCCCGAGCGTATCCGACGACATCTCGGAGATCAGATCGGTTTCGACGAAACCGGGGGCGATCGCGTTGACGCGGATCCCTTTTCGTTGTGACCACTGATGGGACAGGTCACGGGTGAGGCCGATGAGACCGGCCTTGCTCGCCGTGTAGGCGGCTTGGGGGAGGGCCGACTTGACCAGGCCGAGCATGCTGGCGACGTTGACGATGCTCGAGCCTGGCTTCATCACGCGTCCACATGCCTGCGCTGCCCAATAGCTGCCGAGCAGGTTCACGTCCATCACGGCACGAAAGTCCTCGGGTCGTTCGCGCGTCGCGGGTGCGGAGTGGGTGACGCCGGCGTTGTTGATCAGAATGTCGAGTTGGCCGAACTCGGCGATCGCGGCGCGGGCGAGGGCGTCGCACTGCTCGGGGTCGGTGACATCGGTGGGGACGATGAGGCAGCGGCGGCCGGTGGCCACGACGGTCGGGGCGACGGCTTCGAGCCGCTCGCGTCGGCGCGCGGCGATCACCACGTCCGCTCCGGCCTCCGCGAGGGCACGTGCGAATCCGGCACCCAAGCCGCTGCCGGCACCCGTCACGACGGCGACGGACCCGTCGAGCCTGAAGAGGTCGAGGATCGAGGTGGTGGTGCCTACGGTATCTGTCGAGGTCATCTGGCTTCTCCTGGTGTTACGTGTCGTGATGTCGTCGGTGGGCTTGCATCTCCTAAACCTAATTACATAAGATTTGATTGTAGGTGAAGCCCAGGGGAGTGAGAACACTGATGGCCGGAAACACCGATGTGGAGCAGAGCAAGATGCAGGTGATCGGCAAGGATGCGGTTGCCGACGGCGTCGTGGCGGTGCGGCTTGCTGATCCCGACGGAGGGCGTGTCCCCGCCTGGGACCCCGGCTCGCATATCGACGTCATCATCGACGAGTCGACGGTCCGGCAGTACTCGCTCTGCGGCGACCCGGCCGACGACACCTGTCTGACCGTCGCGGTCCTCCGCGAGGAGAGGGGACGCGGTGGATCGCGGTGGGTTCACGACTCGCTGCAAGTCGGCGACCTCGTCAGCATCGCCGGTCCCCGCAACAACTTCAGCCTCGAACCTGTGCGGTCCTATCTCTTCGTCGCGGGCGGCATCGGCATCACGCCGCTGCTGCCGATGCTGCGTGCCGCCGACGCGGCCGGTGCCGACTGGCGGTTGTTGTACGGCGGGCGCACACGCGCGAGCATGGCCTTCGCGGATGACCTCGTCGCCCGGCATCCCGATCGGGTCGACCTTCGACCTCAGGACGAATGCGGCATCCTCGACCTGGCGGCAGCGCTCGACGCCGTCGGCGACGGCACCGGCGTGTATTGCTGTGGCCCGGAGCCGCTTCTGCAGGCCATCGAGAACGAGTGTCGTCACCGCTCCGGCGTTACCTTGCACGTCGAACGGTTCGCCGCGAAGCAGCGGCCGGCCGATGCCGTCGACGGGGCATTCGAGGTCGAACTCCGGCAATCCGGCAAGACGATCACCGTCGGCACGAACGAAACACTGCTCGACGCGGTGCTCCGCTCCGGCGTCGATGCGCCGTTCTCGTGCCGCGAGGGAACCTGCGGTACGTGCGAAACTGCTGTGGTCGAAGGTGTTCCAGACCATCGCGATTCAATCCTGACCGAGGACGAACAGTCGAAGAACGACTGCATGATGATCTGCGTATCCCGCAGCTGCACAACCAAACTCACGCTGGATCTGTAGATCCGGCCTATGGTGACCCAACGCCTCGCCACTCCGACAGCGGGAGGGCGCAACTCCGTCGCGCCGCGTGTGCTGATTCCTGCGCTCTGCTTCGTCGTGATGATCACCTCGATCATGCAGACCGCAGTGGTGCCGTTGATGCCCGACATCGCGACGCAACTGGGGGCGAGTGCTGACGCTGCCGGCTGGGTCGTGACGGCGAATCTCCTTGCCGCAACGGTCTGCACACCATTGCTCGGGCGGATGGCAGATCTGTGCGGGCCACGGAGGGTGCTGCTCGGAATCCTGGTCGTCGTACTCGCGGGTTCACTTCTCTGTGTCGCGTGGGACTCGTTACCGGCACTCGTCGCAGGCCGAGCACTGCAAGGCGCGTCGTTCGCGCTGTTTCCCATCGGCGTCGCGATCCTGCGCACTGCGCTCGGACCGTATCGGCTCGAGGCGGCACTCGGCATCATGTCGGGGATGATGAGCGTCGGCGGCGGTGCGGGAATGATCGCCGCTGGACTGTTGTACAGCGAAGGTGACGACTATCGCCGCGTGTTCTGGATGATGGTGGCGCTCGCCCTCATCGCTGTTCTCGTTGCGTGGCTCGTGGTTCCCGGCACACCCGGCTCCGGTACCGGATCCGGATTCGACTTCTGGGGCGCGATCGGGCTCGCGTTCGGCCTCTCCGTGCTGCTTCTAGCGCTTGCGCAGGGTGGAACGTGGGGCTGGGTCTCCGTGCGGACGATCGGCTGCGCCGCCACCGGTGTGCTGGTGCTCGCCCTCTGGTACTGGCACGAACGGAGGTTCGCCACGCCGTTGGTGGCACCTGCGCTGCTGACGGCCCGGTCGGTGGCTCCGGCGCACCTCGCCGCGTTCCTGGTAGGTGTCGCGATGTTCGTGCAGTTCCTGGCCATCGCGATGTTCGTGCAGGTCCCCCGCGAGGAAGCGGGGTACGGATTCGGTGCGTCGGTACTCGAGACGAGTCTGGTTTATCTGCTGCCCGGGCAGGTAGTGGGCATGGCGGCGGCAGCAGTGAGTGGACTCGTTGTTCGGCGGTTCCGCGCTGACCGGGTGCTGATGGTGGCGTGCGCCATCGGTGTGTGCGGGTTCGCGATGTTGGTGGCGGCACACGAGCACGCGTGGCAACTGATCGCGGCGGTTGTGGTCCTCAACGTCTTCGTCAGCGTTGCTTACGGTGCGCTGCCGTCGATGCTCGTGGAGCACGTGCCGGTGGCCGATACCGGTGTCGCGAACGGCATCAATGCGATCGCACGAACGTTTGGCAGTTCCCTGGCCAGTGCGCTGGTTGCGGTCCTGCTCGCGACCTTCGCGGTCGCGGGTACCACCATCCCGGCCGAGCGCGCGTTCGTCGCTGCGTTCGTTGTCGGAGGAGTGGCTGTCTCTGCGGCCGGTCTGGTGGCCGCAGCCGCACGACTTTGCAAATGACAAATATTGATTGACGTATCACAGCTGAACCGATACTGTGTGCTTCACACGGCGCAAGGGTGTTTCTTTCCCGTGGATTCCCTGCTGAAAAATTCCTGCTGGCGAACCTGTTTCGAACATTCTTCGTGTCGGGCGCATTGCGCTACCAGTTGTTAGACGTCGCGCGAGTGCGACTCACGAAAGGTCGGGAACACATGGCTGCCACTGTCGGCTCTGCCCTCTATTGGTGGGCGAGGACCAAGGGAGAACAGAACGCGATCATCGTCGCGGGCGAGGCCCTCACCTATCGTGAACTCCAGGACTGGTCCGGGCGTATTGCGCGCACCATCGTCGAGCGGGGCATCGAACCCGGGGACCGGGTCGGCGTACTCGGTCCGAACTCACTGACGTGGCCCGTGGTGGCCCTGGGCGTGCTCAAGGCGGGCGCGGTGCTCGTCCCGCTCAATCCTCGATTCAAGCCGGCCGAACTGCGTAAGGTCGCAGACGACGCCGGCGTGACGATGGTCATCGCGCCCGAAGAATTCGCTGCGACCGTCGAAGAAGCGCGCGGGCTGGGCGATACCTTCGACACCCTCATGTTCACCGACGTGGTGCCGCTGCGTGAGGGCGGCCGCGACGACTTCCGGATCGACATCGCCCCCGAAGATCCGACGGCCTTGCTGTTCACCAGCGGTTCCACGGGATTGTCGAAGGGCGTCATCTGCACCAATCGGACATTGCTCAACATCGTCTTCGAAGCCACTCTCACCGAGGAAGGCTTCCGCCCCGGCTCCACGTCGCTGTTGGTGCTGCCGCTCGTGTTCACCCCCGGCCTCGTGTGGGGCCTGGTCATGACAACGGTGCTCGGCGGCACCCTGATCATCGAGAAGGAGCTCGATCCGGGACGCGCGGCCAAGATCCTCGGCGAACACAACGTCCAGGCGCTCTTCGGTGTACCGCTGATCTTCGAAGCGATCTCGCGGTCGCGGGAGTTCGAGAATGCCGACCTGTCGTCTCTGCGCACAGCGATCGTCGGTGGCGCGGCAGTTGCTCCGGCACTGCTGCAGCGCTGGGCCGACAAGGGAGTGGCGCTGCGCCAGATCTACGGGATGACCGAAGCCGGCGGTGTCGCAACTGCGACGCTCGTCGCCGAATCGTTCGACCATCCGGACACGTGCGGATCCGGCTCGATTTTTTCGGAGGTGAAGGTGATCCGCGAAGACGGCACCGATGCAGCTCCTGGTGAAGAAGGCGAAATCCTGTTGCGTGGACCCGGCGTGACCCCTGGCTACTGGAACGACGCCGAGTCCACGGCTTCCGCGTTGCGGGACGGGTGGCTGTACAGCGGCGATCTCGGCACCCTAGACGAGGACGGACGCGTCAAGTTCGTCGACCGGCTCAAGGACCTCATCATCACCGGTGGCATCAACATCTCTCCCGTCGAGATCGAGCGTGTCATCAGCGAGATCCCGGGCGTCGAGGAAGTCGCCGTCATCGCGGCGTCCGACGAGCGTTTCGGTGAGACGCCCGCGGCAATCGTCACCGTGAAGGACGGAGTCGACGCGGCGGCAATCGTCGAGCACTGCGACCGGCTGGTGGCCGACTACAAGGTCCCGCGCTACGTCGTGATCCGGGACGAGCCGCTGCCGCGGCTCCCCAGTGGCAAGCTGTCGAAGACGGCGATCCGCTTCGAGTATCGGGACGTGTCCGAACGATTCGACAAGGTCCGCTGATCCGCCCATCGTGGAGACCTGAGAAGGAGCCACCGTGCCCGAGACCGATCCCAGCAACCCAGTGATCCTCGAGCGGAACGGGGAGATCGCCGTCGTGCGATTTAACCGCCCCGATCGGCTCAATGCGTTCACCAACGAGATGTGTTATCGCCTCATCGAAATCTTCGACGAGACCGACGACGACGACGACGTGCGCGCGGTTGTCCTCACCGGAACGGGGCGCGCGTTCTGTGCGGGTGCCGATCTCGCTGGTGGTGGCGATACGTTCGTCCTCGGCGACGACCCGGTGACAGGCGGAGCTCCGGCCGATACGGGCGGACAGGTTACGCTGCGGATCTACCGCTCCCTGAAGCCGGTGATCGCAGCGATCAACGGGCCGGCAGCCGGTGTCGGCGTCACCATGACGCTCCCGGCCGATATCCGCATTGCGTCGGAGACAGCGAAGTTCGGATTCGTGTTCACTCGCCGCGGGTTGGTGCCCGAGGCATGTTCGACATGGTTTCTCCCGCGCGCCGTCGGGATCTCGACCGCCGTGGAGTGGACGGTCGGCGGCAAGATGGTGTCGGCTACGGAAGCTCTCGAACGCGGCCTCGTTCGTGAGCTCGTACCCGCTGATCAGGTGCTCGATCGGGCCCTCGAAGTTGCTCGGGAACTCGTGTCCGGCACGTCGCCGGTGTCGGCGGCGCTGACCCGGCAGCTGATGTGGCGGATGCTCGGTGCCTCGGGCCCGGAGGTCGCGCACCGCGCCGAGTCGATCGGCATCTACGTTCGGGGGACATCCGACGATGTGCGCGAAGGCGTCGACGCATTCCTCGAGAAGCGTGACCCCAAGTTCCCGAACCGGATCTCGGAGGGATTGCCGGTGCTGTTCGAGTAGTTCCAGTCGCTTCTTGACGATTTCAGACCCCGATGTCTGCCGATAGAGCGGCATCGGGGTTGGCCATTTCAGCGTCCTGTCGTTGACAAATATCAGTCCTTGTATCATTTCCCGTACTTGATCGGCAGGGACGAGAGTTTCGGGAGTTACGACATGGCGCGACGACGGGGGAACGTCCTCAGTGATGACACTGAGGTGGCGCGCGGTCAAATCTTGAAAGCTGCCGAATCGATGTTCCAGCGATACGGGCTCTCGAAGACGACGATGGACGACATCGCGAAGGAAGCCGGCGTCTCGCGGCCTACCGTCTACCGGTACTTCGGCGACCGCGACACGCTGATCACAGCACTGATCGAGGTACGGTCGCGCCGCTTGTTCGACAAGGCACGGGCCTTTCTGCGTTCGCGTGAGACGTTTGCGGAACAGATCGTCGACGGCTTGGTTTTCCTGGTCGATCGGGGTCGCCACGACCCGATCATCCGCTTGATAGTGAGCCCTGAGCACATGGACCTGGCTACCGCACTGGTGGGAAGCACCGGACTCGCGGCCAGTCTGACGCAGGAGATGTGGGAGCCGCTGCTCACGGAGGCCCGCGCGCGAGATGAGATCCGCGCGGGGTTGAGCGACAAAGAGATCTGCCAGTGGATCGCGCTGGTTCAGCTCATCTTGGTCGGGCGGATGGACTTCAGCTCGGAGGGGGATCCGGAGAACCGGCGGATGCTGACCAACTTCCTGTTGCCCGGAATCGTGACGGAGAAAGCCGCCAACAAGCTGCGGTTACGTAAATAGGGGAGCCGCCGCGGGATAGGGAAATCCGAGGTAGCGGCGGCTGGAGTGGGGTGCCGAGCTGCGCGGCGATCTGAGCCCACGACATGTCCGCGTGAGCGTGGTGGCCACCGCCGGGTCGGTAGATCGTCGGCTGTTCCTGTCGGCGGCGACCGATCTTGACCTCACTACACACGTTTGCTCGGTGGAGTTGGTCAACCCGTTACGCACTCGGGTCTCCGGTGGCTACCGTCGTACCAGGACAGGAAATCTCCGAGACGCCGAGCCCAGGAAGATGTGCGCGCCTGCGCTACCTGTTCCCAACGCCGTTGATCAGGGTCGATTGTCGATGTAGCCCTTCTCTCCGCACGAACCGATTCGGATCGCGGGTCAGGACTATTTAAGTCGAATCGCACCGGCGGAGGCCTGGCGTCCGCCGTCGGACCGTCGGCACACGTTGTGAGGCAGGCGATTGCGCACTGCGACTGCCCCGGAGATCCTCGACCGGGCGGATGAGCTGGCGAGGTGTTCGGCTGGCGGGGTGTTCGAGGAGTACGAGTCGTGCCTAGTGGGGGTCGCCGCGATCTGAATGCAGGCGACTCCGCAAGCGGCGGTTGACGACAGAATGTCTCCTACCTACTCGCGGTGAAGGGGTGTGGGTGTGACGTAGTCGATGCGTGAAATGTGAACAGATCTCTGGTGGCGACAGCAGTCCGCCGATATTCTGGCCGCGCACCGATCCCGACCCTCAGCGTTGTGGTCGGTGCAGGAGCTGCCGTCTTCCCCCGAAAAGTTGGGCGGGGCTTCGCCTGCCGCGGCTGTGGGTGCCTGCCGGCAGTGAGACCCCACCCGCGGCGCGTCACGGTTCGGCCGGTGGGTCTCTGTGCGGTCAGCCGTCGATCGGTTCGTAGATCGCAACGGGCCCGGGACAACCCGGGGTGGCGCATTCGTACAGGTCGGTCTTGAGGAGCACGCCGCCGAGGCTGGCGTAGATGTAGCGCCGGAACGCCGCGTTGCCGCACGTCACGCAGTCGCTGTCGATCTGGATCCACTCGCCTCCCATGGCCGGACCCTAGCCGGGCAGGGCGTGGCGCCGGGAGGCGGGGGAGGTTCGCTGGGGTCTCCGGGCCGTGAGCGGCTCGTGGTCCGCCCAGTCGCGTGCACCTGTGCCAGGCGTGCGCGCAGCGCCGCGCGGTCCATCTCGGCAACTATCTCGTCGAGCTCGCGGAGAACGAAGGCGATCTCGCTGCCGTTGCGTGCGGACTCCAACGACGTGGATCGATCTGGTGGACACTCCAGCGCGGACATTGCGTGCGCGAATTGCTGCACCCACGCTCGGAGATGTTCGAACCACCGTTCGCCGAGGTTGATCCGGCGGCGGCGATTCTCCAAGGTAGATCAGGACGTCGGGGGAGCCGGACAATCCGGACCTCACTACCGTTTTATGTGATAATGCCGTCCTCAGGGTGCCAAGCCGTCGGCGCCGGTAAGGGTGACGAACTCGGTTCCCGCGGAGCGGAGTTGGGGGAGCGCTGACGCGAGGCCCTCGGCGGTGCCGGTTTCGGGGTGGTTGCCGTGCAGGATCACGATGGACCCGGGGGTGGCGGTGGTGAGGGCGGAGTGCACCGCGGCCGGGGACAGGGTTGCGCCGGCGTCGCCGTTGACGGTGAATCCGACGACTTGTTCGCCGAGGTCTCGGACGAGGGCGGCGGCGACGTCGTCGCAGTGGGCGGTGCCGGGTCGGAACCATCGGGGTGGTGTCCCGGTGATGGCGGACAGGCGGTGGTGGTTGGTCAGAACTTCGTCGACGACCTCGGCGGCGGAGCGGGTGCCGGTGATGGTGTAGGCGGATTTGCCGGTCACCGACAGCGGTAGGTGGCGGGTGCCGTGGTTGGCGAGTTCGAACAGTGGGTTTGCGGCCAGTTGGTAGGTGACGGCCGGGTTTGCGTCGATCCAGCGGCCGTTGAGGAAGAACGTGGCGGGGATCTGCTCGCGGTCGAGGAGGGCGATCAGGGCGTTGTCGACGTCGCTGCCGTTCGGGCCACCGCACGCATCGATGGTCAGCGCGATCCGACGGCCTGCGGCCGCGAGGCGGGTGTGCACTCCGCTGACGGCGGTACCCCATTCGTGCGGGATCGCGGTGGCGTATTTGGCGGCCAGTGCCGCGGGGTCCGCCGGTGGGGGAGCGAGCGGCGCCGGTACCGGCGCGGCCGTGTCCGGGATCGGGCCGTCGGGGAGACCGGGGATCGGAGCCGCCGCCGACACCCGGGTGTGGGTGTAGGTGTCGAGCGCGGCGAGCACACTGCCGCCGACGAGGCCGAGCAGGACGGTTCGGCGGGTGTGGCTCGGTGTCGTGTGGGCACCACGGGTGCTGGGGCCTTTCGTGAGCGCGATGGTCGTCGTGTACCACGTGGACGGTGAACGCGGTGGTGGCACCGGGAAAGTGGGCGGGTGGAGAAGGGGACGGGATGTTTCATGCCGTGGTCGCGGGCGGCGCTCCGGCCAGGGCCAGGGCCAGGGGCGGGCCCTGGCCGAGGGTGCGGCACCCGCGTTCGAGCGGTGACGACCACCCGATGAGCCGAAGCGGCCCGGTCGGAGCGTGTTCCGCTTCGGCCGGGCCTCGCCGGGAAGTAACAGGACACCGGCGCGTGAGCCCCGGACCGCACCCCGTTGCGTGATGCGCATCGGGGCGGTGTGCTTGAGGGGGCGGTGTAGTGGGTTCCGCATTCGGTGCACTGCAGTGGTTGGCCTGGCCGGTGCGCCTCCTGTGGACGTAACTGCGGGTGAAATCCTCCACCGGCTCGGACCGTTCGGTGCCACGGTGCGTGCCGAATCCCCGCCAGCAAGTGGGGGTTTGACTGGCGGGGATGACACCGGCAACCTGCACTTGGTGTGGACCGGTGCGAGGAAAATGGTAGGCCCGCGCGCCCTCGCATCGCGGTGATGTGATCTACCGCACACACATTTTTTTGCTGGTTTCCCGGTGGTGGGGCTGTAATCCGATCGGCGGGTGAGCCCGCGGTCGGCCTGTGGTCACGAGATCGGGTATGCACCCGAGCGGTGGGTCGTGACCGCCAGGGCGCACGCGGGGCCGATGGTGCAGCCGTACTCGATGACAGGCGAACGCGCGGAACAACGATCGTCGGCATCGACAATATCGAATGGCGCGTTTGGACCGTGTCCTTCGGACCGGGCGGACATATCGGTCCCGGGGAGGATGTCCGAGCCGACCTGTCCCCGAGGGTGCTGGCGGTTTTCGGGCGCATCCTTCGGTGCCTGAAGGTGCCTGCCTCCGGGTCGGTGTCGGTGTCGGGCACCGTTGCCGGCGGAGGGGGTTACGGCACCCGCACCCTCACCTGGGACGGGTGCGGCTTCGGTCCTGTGTCGCGGCGCGGGCGGGGTCGATCGCCGGCGCCTGTTGACCGCGTGCATGGAGGGGTGAGGTTCCCCCCGGAAAGTGGACACCGACTTGGCGGGACACCGGTCCCGCTGGAAGGATGTCCGTATGCCCCCTCGCAAGCGTCGGTCGTTCACGACCGAGTACAAGGTCGAGGCTGCCCACCGGGTGATCGACTCCGGTCGCACCATCGCAGAGGTCGCCCGAGAACTCGGCCTCAACGAGAGTCTGTTGGGTGAATGGGTCAAACTTGAGCGGCGCAGAATCGCCGCCGCAGAGTCCCACGGAGAGAAGCCTTTGGACGCGGCCGAACACGCCGAGCTACTCCGATTGCGAAGGCAGGTAAGCGAACTCGAGAAGGACAACGCTTTCCTGGTAAAAGCTTCGGCGTACTTTGCCGCGATGCAGAAGAACCGACCCGGTTCGATCTGATGGCCAAGTACGCCGGCCCCGACAACATCGAAGAGACCGCCGGCACCGCCGCGCCGGAAGGTGAACGGTTCTCGATCCTGCGGATGGCGAGACTGCTGGAGGTGTCCACATCGGGCTACTACCAGTACGTCAAGCGCAGAGTCGCCACGGTGTTGACGCCGAGGCAACAGCGTCGCGCCGACCTCGAAGTCAAGATCGTCGAGATCCACCGGGAATCGAAGGGTACCTACGGGTCGCCGCGGGTCACGGCCGAGTTGCGGGCGCGTGGTGAGGTGGTGAACGCCAAGACCGTGGCCAAGATCATGGCCTCGCTCGGTGTGGAGGGCATCAGCCCGCGCACGTTCAAGGTCAAGACCACGGTGGTCGATCCGCAGGCGTCGTTCCCGCCGGATCTGATCGAGCGGCACTTCGATCGGGGCCGGCTCGATGCGGTCTGGTTTACCGACATCACCTACCTCACGTGCGGTGAGGGGGACATGTTCTTGTGTGCGATCCGGGACGGTCATTCACGGAAGGTGTTGGGATACAGCATTGCTAATCACATCAGCGCCGAGATGGTCACCACCGCCATCGATCGAGCCGTGGCCACGCGCGGTGGGCGGTGTCGCGAGACGATCCTGCATTCGGACCGGGGTGGGGAATACACTGCCCACCTGACCGCGGCGTCGTGTGTGCAGCACGGGTTGCGTCGGTCGATGGGTGCGACCGGGATTTGTTGGGACAACAGTCCATCCGAATCGTTTTGGTCGATCTTCAAGCATGAAGAATACTATCGGCACGTCTATGCAACGAAGGCTGATCTCGTTGCTGGCGTTGACAACTGGATTGTCTTCTACAACACTGTTCGACGGAACTCTACGGTGGGGATGCACAGTCCCGACAGCTACGAGAAGTTGCTTCAGGTGGGAGTCGCCTGAGGCACGCAACCCCCTTGTCCACCGTTCGGGGGGAACCTCAGGGACTCGATGCTGGTGTCGGGCACGGATGCTCGGACCTGGCGCAGCGCAAGCAGGAGCCGATGGGTCGATGGTGCGCCGAGGAACAGGTAGAACACCGTATCGAAAAGGGATCCCCCTTCCCGCATGCCGGCGAAGACGCCCACCACGGAGTCGACGAGGGGCGCCCAGTGCAGCGCCGCCCGACGCCACCGGTATCCGGGCCCCGGGCGCATCCGTCGCCCGTGGTGGCCGCTGCCGTGTGGGGGTCTGGCTGCTCGCCGGGGTGGCGTCGGCGGGTAGCGCGACGGCATGGTGGTGATCCGTTCTCGACGAGTCCGATCCAGCGTGCAGGGCCTGCCGATTCGGGCGTGCGCGGGCTCGGGTCCGATCGGCCGCTGGGGATGTCGTTGGTCGGGACTGCCGCACCGGGACGAGGTGGGTATCCGTGGGTGCGCGCGGCCTGCCGTGAGGTCTGCCGACGATGCCGACGGGGCCGGAGTTGGGGTCCGGCCGAGACGAACGCTGTCCACGGACACGTCAGATTCCCTTCGCGCTTCGGTCGATACGGTGCCGGCCTGCCCGACGTGTGTCGATTGCTGTGGGGGACTCGCCGAGCGGAAACGGTGAATCCACCGGAGACGTCGCCACCAGCACGTTCCTCCTTCCCCGCCGAAGATCCGACGGGGTGTCTGTGCCCCGAGGTCACAATCAGGTGTGCGCCAGGTAACAAAATTGCCTCGCGTGCAAGTTGTACTCCCCACCCGGGGCCGACACCAGTGCCGCGGCGTCCCGATTTCCTGGTGTGGGCCGGTGACCGTGATGCCCTGGGTGTCGGTGCACGATCGTCCGGTGTGACCCTCCGGCATCGTGCGGTTGAAGCCGAAAGTCATGCGACTGAGGTGTTCCTGTCGTGTGATCGGTGGCGCGCGGAGGGTAGCTGTGCCGCACACAGGGAACAGCGAGACTGGTTTGTTATCCGAGCCATATCTCGCTGTTATCTCCTCGAACAGTGCCCGGCCACCGACGTGGATCGGATGTTCGGAGACGCGCCGAGCCGCCGCGTGTCCTCGGCAGGCGACTGCCCTTCGGGTTTGCCGGTGGATATCTCGATCCCCCGGATGCACGGCATCAGCGCCGTCCGCCATGCAGTTTCCGGTTCGTGACTCGCGGGAGACAGGTACCTCTATGGGTATTTCGGCGGTGGCGGCGGGTACTACCGGGGAGACACCCTCGATGTGCCGCATTCACTGCCCGAAGGACCGCGATGCACGACCATCAGCATCTCCCGGCGACGTCCGCACCGCCGGAGACGACATTCTCGGTGTGGCGCTGCTACGAATGTATGACGCTGTTCTCGCCCTTGCCGCTGACCTGTCGGGCATGTGGTTGTACCGAGTTGTTGTCGGTTGCGGCGAGTGGATTCGGAACCGTCGTCTCGTGGACGGCGGTGGAGGGAGAACATCGTCGGTCGAGTGACGAGGATGTGCCTGCGTTCGTCGCGATCGTCGAACTCGACGCGGGACCGTGGTTGTATGCCTTTATTGCGGGCGAAGCGCCGATGCGTCACAGCCGGGTGGTTGTGCAGCGGACGGAACGCAAGCAGAGGCTTCCGGTATTCGCCATCGAGGTGAGCGAAGGCATGGACCGGGCGGGCAGCGATGGCAACGAGGCTTCGGCCGTGCGGTGGGCCCACGCCGCCTGATCGCACAACGGCATGTACCTCAATCGATCCCATGCCCGGAATGGAGACGACCAGACTGAGCACGTCCTCGATCGTGAACGGTGATGAGAATTCCATCCAGCCGCGGGACGACCCGAGACAGACGGTCGGCAGGCTGAGTATGCGATCCCGCAGAAACAGTCGATTCCGTCAACGGCTCATCGGATCCTGCCCCGAGCAGAGGGGGCGACGCGAGTAACGAAAGACGCCGCTGTACCCCTTGTTGTCTGATTCGAATCTGGATCTCGAACGGCGCCAGTTCACAACGTGTTTCCGACTCGACACGAAACAGATCACTGCCTCAGAAGGAGCCGCCACCACAAGCCAACACACAATTCCGCTTATATCGACAGCCTGGACGATTTCGGAGACACGCTCGCGCAACAGTTCTATTCATCTGTGTCCGTGTTCATCTCATCGGTCGGTGACCGGCCTCGCGCCCTCGAACTCAGAATTCTGATCCGTGACGCAGCGCCCTGTCGTCGCACCCTTTCCGGTGCAGTCCTATCCGCTCCATCGACCCAGCCCGGCCATAACTAACAAGAAGGACCATCTCCCACCATGAAGATCCGTAAACTTGCCGCTATCGCGGCCCTCACCATCGGCGCCGTCGGGGTTGCCGCCGGGACTGCTCAGGCCGCTCCCCTCGTAACTGACGTCCCAGCGAATGTTCAGTCCACCGGGCAGGGTGTCGACTGGACCGTCACTCGGGACGGGAATCGCGTCATCGTCCGTACCGCGTCGGGATCACTTGCCCTGGAGAACAACCGTCTCGTGGTTCGCAACGACCAAGGCGTGGTGGTCGAGTCGATACCGTTGTCCCTCGCGGTAGACGGTGTCGCCCACCCGGTCGATGCACACCTCGCGGGCAATACCGCGATCCTGGCAACGAACACCACCCCCGCGGCCGCCACGGCCGTCGATCACACCCTTCCCCTCCACGACGCCGACCTGCCGGCGGCGGTCGGTGCCGTCCAACCTCCCATCTCGCTGACCTCCGCGATCGGAGGCTTCCTGGGAGCCGCCACCGGGTTGGTCGGCGGTTGTGTGCTCGGTGCGATAGCAGGTGGCGTGGTCTCCGCGCCGGCCGCGATGCTCTTCGGCGCCGGCCCCATCGCGGGATGTGTCGGGGGCGCGCTGCTACTGGGGTCCGGTGCCGGACTGGCGGGAACCGCGCTCGGCGGCCTCGGAGCCGCCGTCACCAATGTCCCCCAATTCATGCAAGTCCTCAACCAGCCGCCCGCACCGAAGAAGTAGCACAGTGCGAACCGGCTGTTCTTCGTCCACTCGGTGTCGGGTTTGAGATTCCGCCGTGGGCGGATTGCGTCGCTGGGTGTCGCTTCCGACGGTGACCTCCTGGCGTGGACGCTTGGCCGAGCGGGGTATGTTGCCGGCCGGACGAACCGTGTCCGGCCGGCCCCGCATCCTCGATCATGGTGATCAGCACGGTGATCTTTGGATCGGCCGCCGAGGAAACTCGGTGTCACGCATTGGGGCTCACGCTATGTGGGTGTGTATCGGGGGTTCAGCGTCGCGGTGGTGGTCAGGCTTGGCGCGAGTACGGGGTCCCACCCTGGGGTGTGCAGAGGCGTTCGAGTACCGCCGCCGATTCGGAACTGGTGGCAAAGGCGACCGACGTGGTCGGGCGCTATCTGAACGCGCCGGAGAAGCGATCGTGCTCTCGATCGTCTGCGGGTCCGTCCGCCTGCGGGGCGAAGTCGCAGATCGTGTGCGACGAATGCTGGGGATTGTCGCCGCGCAGGTCCCGGCGCCGTCATTTCTCCTGCGAACCGCCCCGGGTGTTGTCTATCGACCGTCGGTGTCAGCTCGACACCCGGGGCACGACGATTGCACGATGTCGGTCGGCTCGGGGCGTTCGCGGAGTCGTCGGGGCCGATGGTCAGTGTCGTACCGAACAGGACGGCGCACGTCCCGAGCAGCCACACGATTCCCATGATGCCCTCGCCCGGTGCGAGCGGCAGAACACCGAGCAGGACCAGTAGGAGGTACGCCGCGACCTGCCATCCCGGCCGGCCGCCCAATGTGGTCTCGAGCGTGACTGCGCCGACCGCGCCGACCATCCCGGCGAGGATCGTGGAGGTCGCGAGCACGTAGGCACCGCGAGGGCCGTGGTATCGGGCCACGGCAGCGTCACCGTATCGGCGGCGGCGTGATGCCCGTGGCCACTCGGCATGTCCCCACGCGGCGCGGCCTCGCACGGCCCCCAGAATGAAGGTCAGCCCTTCCCGGATCGAGTAGATGGCGAACACCATCGCCAGAGCCTGCACTGTGATGCCCGGCCAGCCCACCGCGACGACGCCGAACAGCACCGCGAGGACGCCGCGCGCGAACAGCATCGGCCGCAGCGTCCCGACGGACCGGGGATGGTGGTGGGGTTCCGCGTAACCACAGGGTGGCCTCCTGAGGTGTGACGAGTCGCCGAGCCGTCGACGCGGAACGTCATGGATGTCGCGTGATGATCCAGGATCTCGGTCATGGAGATCGGTGATGATGCGGGAGAGAACGACCGAAGGTCGGCGGACCTTCCGCGGTGAGGTAACGGGGGTCTACGCTCCGCGCGCGGCATCGTGGTGGTCACACGCCACACCTCGGGTGAGCGCCTCGGGATTTGTCATCGGCGACTCGGCCGATCGACCCCCTAGCCGCGGACGGTCGGGAGACGGTGGTCCTCACAGCGATGGGCGTGGGCGGGAGATCGCGGCGTCGATCACTGCCGACATGTCGTGCTCCAACCTCTCGTCGCCGGTGCCGGTCGCCTGGGCGGCCTCGATCAGATCGTCGGTGAGGCTGTCGAACAGCAGGGCCGCCTGGGGGCAGGACCGGTGGTCGCCGGGGGCCTCGAAGGCACCGAACACCTCGGCCGCGTCGCGGAAGCGGTCGAATCCCTCGAGCATCGTTCGCGTATCCCCGGCGTGCGTAATCGCCGCGACGGCGATGGCCCCGCCGCTGAGGGTGTGTGTGACAGGGAGGGGTGGCGGCGGGTCGCTGCCCATCGGGCTCGTGTGCCGCGGCTGTTGGTGCATCGTGATCAGCTCCGAATCAGACTGTCTGACAGACGAGTTTCGTTCGCGGCCCGGCTGGATGGATCGCATCGGTACTGCCCGGTCGTGGTGTGCCGGTAGCTGGCGCCGTCCTTGCGGACGGTGTGGCCGCAGTAGCGGCATTCGCCGCCGTGGGGGCCGAATCGGATGGTCTCGACGGTGGGATAGGTGTTGGCGGTCATGGTCTCGTTCTTCGGTGTGCTCTGTGGTCCGGTGTGATGGGAAGTTGGCGGGTCCGCGGGCGGGGTGGGCTTCGTGGAGCCGACCGGTTGGCTGTGCAGGGTGTGTTCATGCGCGCCCGACGGTGGTGGGGCGGCACACGTGCGTGGCCGGCATGCTCCGAGGGTGTTTGTGCTTGGGCGGAATGACGCCGCCGGCCGGGCCTCGTCGTCGACGCGTGGGGAACGGGACGCCGGGTCCCGCCGCCGATCTGCCGCGGTGCGTGGTCATGCGTACTCGGCGACGGGCGCGGTGGAGCCGAGACGGGCAGTCCGGTCCAGCGCTTGCCAGGCGATCTCGTAGCGCTTGACGGTCATCTCGTCGGCGTCCGCGAGCAGGGCGTCGAGCAGTGAATGCGGATTGTTCTTCCAGCGGTGCGCGGCGTTCGCGACGGTGTGGTTGGTGAACAGGCCCGACTGGGCCAGTGCGCGAATCCATTCGTCGAACACTCCGTGATGGATCCGCTCGACGGCGTCGTGGTCGTATCCCTCCGCGACGAAATCACGAGAGAACGCGGCGGTGATGTAGTCATCGCAGGTCATCGGTTCTGCCTTCATCGGTGCGGGCACCTTCCCTGAGCTCGATGCGAGGAATCCGGTCCGAATCCTGACGGCGGGCGGCGATGGTGGTGTCCGGGCAACGGGGTGTGGTGGTGTGTGGCAGGTCACATCTTGCCCCGCTGCAGGGCGTGGTGGATCGGCCGGATGACCGGGAGGCATACCTGTTTTTGGTCTAGTTCCCCAGGGTTGCTGCGCACCGCCGTAAAAGGAAATGCGGTGCCCGGCTCCTCAGCCCAGGCGTGTGCTCCATCGCGACTGTCGTCGACACCGGCTCGGTTCGGTGCCGCCGAGGCTCCTCGACGCCTCCTGCTTCACGGCAGGCCCCTCATGGGCAGCCTCCGGGCGACGAATTGTCGGAAGTAGTCGACTTTCGGGGTGGTTACCAGGACGGGGAGCAGCAGATCCCACGCCGTCGCGGTCCGCGTCGGCAGGGTGGCGGGGGTGTCGGTGGCCGTGGCCAGGAGGCGTGCGCCGGCGAAGAGTTCCACCAGGAGCCGGCCGACAGCGTCCGGATCGGTGTCCTCGCGCAGGTCGCCCTCGTCGATTGCTCGGCGGGCGAGGAGTTGGTAGGTGGTTATCCAGGTGGCGAAGGTGTCCGTCTCCGGACTGCGGTAGTCGCCCATTTCGGTGATGAGGCGGAATGTCGCGCCCATCACCGGGTCGTGGAGGGCGGCGTCGACCGTGATGAAGGAGATGCCGATCATGGCCTCGAATGCGGGCGTGGGTGAGGCGAGATACGGGGTGCACACGGCGGTGAACCGCCTCGTGCCTTCATCGATGACGGCGCGGGCGAGTTCTTCCTTGGAGGCGTAGTGAAAGTACAGGGCCCCCTTGGTGACCCGGGCCTGGGTGAGGACCTCGCTCAGCTTCGTCTCTGCGTAGCCGCGGCGGGTGAATACCTCGGCCGCGGCATCCAGCAGTGCGCGACGAGTGACTTCCGCCCGCTTCTGGGTGGCCATTCACCTGCCCTTCGAGTACCGAGATCATCTGGCCGGACGGCTGTCGTGAACGGTCGTGAACGGGGTGGACCGCCGCACTGCACATGCATACCCGATGTGGAGGTTCGCCGCATGATGTTCGGCGTGCCCCCTGAGGCTGTCGGGTCTCGCAGAAGATGACGTGCCGCCCCGATTCCGGTCTTGGTCGACACGGACTGGAGTGGCTGTTCTGTGGGAATCGCCTCGAGGGAGACCCGGCAGTGCAGCGCCTGGGCCCCTGACTCGCTCGGAAAGCGACCGGGCTGGATGTCCCGTGTGGTCGGATGTCCGGGAGGGAGGTGAGGATGATGGAACGTCCGAACCTGGTGGGCCGACACGGCGAGATCGATATGAACTTCTGGTCGCAACGAATCTGTTGCAGGAGAACGCCTTCGAGATCCTGGAATCGATCTCTCGGTCACGGGACCGGGACGAGGCCGCGGCCCGCCTGCGGGAGCGCTACTCGCTCTCGCCGGAGCAAGCCGAGTTGATCCTGATGACGCCCTATGGATCTATGACACAGGGGGACCGGGCTCGGACGAGGGAGGAACTCGACGTGTTGCGGAGGGACCTGGACGCCGAGTAGATGCTGGTCCTCCTGCCCAGCTTGTCGACCCGGTCGTCCTCGTCCCTCTCCGTCCGGCCCCATTGCTGCCATCATCGCGACGAAGCTGTAGAGGGTGATCTTGCCGCCTCCGATCTTGTCGGCGAGGCGTCCGCTGAGTGAGCGGGACAGTGATCCGAGGAGCGGTCCGATGAAGGCGATCTGGGCGGCGTGCAGGGCGGCGGTGGCCTGCATGGCGGGGGTCGCCGGGGCGCCGTTGGTCAGTCCGGCGAGGAAGTTGAGTTGCAGGATCTGGCCGAAGGCGAAGCTGAATCCGATGAAGGATCCGATGAAGGATCCGAATGTGCCGATGTAGAGGAACGAGATGATCCAGGAGTCGCGGAACTTGAGCACCTCGAGCAACGATCGTGCGCCGGTCTTCTGGTCGGTGAGGTTGTCCATGTGCAGGGCCGCGATGACGGCGGCGATGCCGATGAGCACCAGGTACACCGCGCAGACGATCTGTGGGCTGCGGTTGCCGCAGGTGGCGATGACGAGCAACCCGATCAGCTGGATGGCGGGGACGCCGATGCTCCCGCCGCCGGCGTTCAATCCCAGGGCCCAGCCGTTGAGTCGTTGCGGGTAGAACGCGTTGATGTTGGTCATCGAGGAGGCGAAGCTCCCGCCGCCGAGTCCGGTGAACGCTCAGGATTGCTCGACCACGGATTGCGGCGGCCAGCGGTCTTCGCCACTCGCAGCAACCCACCTGGTGCCTCGACTGCTCGACACCATCGTGCGCGCCGGTGGCCTCGAAGCGGCGGAGCCGTCCACCAAGGTCCGGGAGGTCCGGGAGGTCCGGGAGGCGTACAACGTGAGCCCAGGCGCGCCCCCGTCGAGTCTGGATCTCGACGGCGGGAAGCCGCACGCGCCCGTGAACAGGGAATCGTTGACATAAAATAGTGATGCAGACCATACTCTCCGGGCGTTATTCGGTCAGATGCTCGTATAGCGCACGTCGGAGTGGGAGGGGTGCTGTCGGCTCGTGTGATCGTCGGGAGCCCCTTGCCGACCATGGAAAGGCGATCAAAGGAATGACTGCGTCGTACATCTCTCGGGGCAGTGATCCGCCGTCCGCGCCGATCCTCTTGCATAGCGGAGACGTCGAGGAGGCGACCGCAGGTGTGGGGCAGGTGTTTCATCCTCACGAGCTCACACGGGTTGCGGCGGTGTCCCGGTTCGAAGCAGATCTGAAAGCGGTGGTGACCGGTCCGATGGTGGCGGGCCAGCTCCGGTACAACAGCAACAGCGACCTCTTGTGTCCCTCCATCGAGGGCTACCACGTGAACATCCCGTTGTCGGGTCGGCTGCTGTCGGAGTCGAACGGTGAACAGACCATTGTCGAAGAGAACAGTGCGGTGGTCTATCAGACCGGTACTGATGCCCGGATCCTGACGCCGCCGAACAGTCGGCTGAACATGTTCGCGATGAAGCTCGACCGTGCGGCCGTGCACGCCGCGCTGCAGGATCTGCTGGGTCGGCCGGTCACCGAGCCGGTCCGGATCCATGGCGGTCTCGACCTGGCCGGCATTGATGGAAATGCCTGGCGCACACTTGTTCTGAACACATATCAGAGCCAGATCGCCGGGTCGATGATGGCGAACCCGATGATGGCCCAGCCGTTGACGTACTCGATCGTCGTAGGCCTGCTGTCTTTGACCGACCATCAGTATTCGGTCGATCTGGCGTCCCCTGCGGCGTTGACCGCGCCGGCCACCATTCGTCACGCCGTCGAGTACATCAACGCCCATGCCGCCCTGCCGCTGACACCAGCCGACATCGCCCGCGAGGTGGGATTGAGCGTGCGTGCTCTCCATCGCGGATTCCGCGAGTTCATGGATGCGAGTCCGATGGAGTATCTCCGCGGCGTTCGAATGAAACGGGCGCACGAGGACCTGGCCAGTGCGCAGCACGACACCGAGACGGTCGCCGGCATCGCGGCACGGTGGGGGTTCTTTCACTACGGCCGGTTCTCGCGCGAGTACCGGCAGATGTACGGAGTCAGCCCTTCCCAGACCTTGCGGTACGGCTGACAGTGGGGTGCCCGGCAGCCCACGCGACGGGGATCGGGGCGGCATCGAGATGTGGCGCTCAGTGGATAGTGGCGTGCGCTCTGGGGATAGAGCCGCCCGTTCGGGGTGCCTAGATTCGTTGGTAAGGGCAGCGGGAGACCGGCCCGACCAGCACCCCGAACGGCGCTGACCGACCGATCACCTCACGCCTCACCGATCCAACGTGGCAAGAGATGATCGACATGTACACCACAACGACCCCGTCTACCAGCTCCCGGACTCGCGTGGTCTTCGGCGAACGCGAGGCACGCACCCCCTTCCGGAGTAACCCCCTTCTGACACTCGATGATCGAGTGGCCCTCGGGTCGTGCAGGGGCAGGCTCGTTGCCTCTCATGACCCGGCGACGGGTACGGAGCAGGTGGTCTTGATGCTCGGAGAGACCGTCGGCGCGCACGACGTTCCGGTGCACATCGTTGACGAGGAAGCGCTGATCATCGAGGGTAGCCGTAGCGCCAGCGCCCACACCCCTCAGCTGTTGATCGGCGACCCCATACTCGGGATATCCGGTGACCCTGCGTCGCGGCAAGGGGAGGTCAGCCGCCAGATCTGTGAAGGCGGACCCATCCGCACCTTGCTCGCGCTGTCCGGTGCTCAATCAGTTGAAGTCGACTGGTCCCCGGCGTCAGTCGCCGCGTGAGCTGGCCGATCCACGAAGGCGAGCACGGTCAGCTACCGCCGGTCGAGCGTGGGTGCGTGACAACCCACGCGGGGTGTCCTGCGGGGCACTTCCGCTGACGGAAGTCGAACGCACTTGACCCTGCCCCGACGGTCCGTTGTCCACCAGGCAGCGCAACGGCGGGGCGCTGGCCTGCGTTGATGTGCGCGACTTCAGCGGGGTGAGCATGCCACCGGGACCCCATTGGCTCGTGCGTAGGTCGCTGTCGCTACGTGGATAGTCCGCGGCACTGTGTGGATAGATATGGCGTAGGTAACTTCGTAACTTCGTAAGTGAGGCCGAACACAGCTGATATCGGCAGGGTCGGCCTCGACCCTGAACTGAAAGTCGCTCTCTTAGACGATTTTCCCGCTTCCCAAGCCATGGAGGCTGTTATGTCCACCGTCGCATCCGATTCGACGCCAGTTCTGCATCTGATCGTGGATGAGGTCCGCCGCGAATGTGACGACGTGCTCACGTTGAGTTTGATCGATAGCGCCGGGGAGGACCTTCCCGTCTGGGAAGCAGGCGCGCACATAGACATTCACCTACCCGGCGGCTTGATCAGGCAGTATTCGCTGCACAGCGACCCCGGTGACCGATCTCGATACGAGGTCGCGGTTCTGCGCGATCCGAACAGCCGGGGTGGATCGCAATACATTCACGACGAGGTCACGAAGGGCGAAACGCTCACCACGTCGCATCCGCGGAACAATTTTCCGCTCAAGCCTGCCGACGAGTATCTGTTCGTCGCCGGTGGTATCGGGATCACGCCGATGCTTCCGATGATCCGCGCCGCCGAGTCCCAACAGCGCCCGCATCGGCTGATCTACGCCGGCCGTTCCCGCACGAAGATGGCATTCGTCGAGCAACTGGGTGACCAGGGCAATGTTGAGTTCTGCGTGTCCGACGAAGGCACCCGGATGAACGTCGACGACCTCCTCGAGTCGAATCTCGGTCCTGGGGTGCACATCTACAGTTGTGGACCGCAGCGCCTCCTCGAGGCACTCACGTCCCGCACCGGCGAGCTCCGCCTGTCGAAACAGTTGCATGTCGAACACTTCTCCGGCACCGCCGTCGAGCTCGACCCCAATGCTGAGGTGGCCTTCGAGGTCGAACTGTCGAGGTCGGGCAAGACGCTGACCGTCGCACCCGACCAGACCATCCTCGACGCCGTCCTCGCCTGCGGCATCAAGGCGTCGAACAGTTGCGCCGAAGGCGTCTGCGGTTCCTGCGAGACCACGGTCCTCGAGGGTGAAGTCGACCATCGCGATCAGATCCTCGACGAGGACGAGCAGGCCGAAAACGACGTGATGATGATCTGCTGCTCACGCGCCCGCTCCGCACGGCTCGTTCTCGATCTCTGACAAGGCACGACCGATTCCTCACATTCGCTGGCTCGTCGCAGCCCGGCGTGTCACCGCACCCGTCCATTCATAGGAGAATCGACATGACTGAAACCACCTCCGCGCCGCACGGTTCGGCAACCTCGCCCGGCAAGTGCCCGGTGAGCCGGTTCGCGGCGGAGTTCAATCCGTTCGACGAGCAGTACCTGCAGGACCCGTACGCCGTCTTCACTCAGGCGCGCAACGAGGAGCCGGTCTTCTACAGTCCCGAGATCGGGTACTGGGTGGTGAGCAAATACGAGGATGTGGTCGCCATCTTCAAGGACACCGAGTCCTACAGTGCCACCGCTGCCGGTGAGCTGATCAAACCGCCCTGCCCGGCCGCGATGGAGAAACTCGCCGCCGTCGACTTCGTGCCCTCGACGATGCTCGTCGACGAGGACGCACCGCTGCACACCAAGCGGCGCCGTGTGCTGCGCAAGGGTGTCACCGACGACAGGGTCGCCGAAATCGAACCGACCACCCGCCGTTTCGTCAAGGACTGCCTCGACGCGATCGTCAAGACCGGCAACGCCGACATCGTCGCCAACATGACATTCCAGGTGCCCGCTCTGACTGCCTTCGTGCTGATGGGTGTTCCCGAGGCCGAGGTCGAACGTGCCCGCGGCTACGCGTCCCGCTTCGCGCTGTGGATCTGGGGCCGCCCGACCGACGAGCAGCAGGTGGAGTTGGCGGGCGAGTTCGCCGCCTACCTCGAGTACGCCCGTGAACACGTCGAGCGGCTGATCGAGAATCCCGGCGACGACTACATGAGCAACGCGATCAAGGCGTGGCAGAAGGCCGGCAACGACGACGTGTGGGACAAGACCTACCTCGCCTCGATCATGCAGAGCCACCTCTACGCCTCCCACGAGACCACCACGAACGCAACGGCGAACGGTTTCAAGGTGTTGCTCGAGAACCGTGATCAGTGGGAACTGCTCTGCAACGACCCCTCCCTCATCCCGAACGCGGTCGAGGAGATCCTGCGCTTCGCGTCCTCGGTGCCGGCCTGGCGGCGAGTGACCACCCGCCCGGTGACGATCGGCGGCTTCGACATCGCCGCCGGTGAACGCATCCTCGTGCTCACCGGATCGGCCAACCACGACGACGCCATGTTCGACGACGGCGACCGCTTCGACGTCACCCGCGAGAACGCCGACGAGCACCTCGCGTTCGGATGGGGTATCCACCACTGCCTGGGGCAGGCCCTGGCCCGGATGGAGATGCGCGTGATGCTCGAGGAGACCACCAAGCGGCTCCCGCACCTGAACCTGGTGGAAGGGCAGGAGTGGACGTACTCGCCGAACACCTCCTTCCGAGGACCCGAGCACGTGCTGGTCCAGTGGGACCCCGCCCAGAACCCGGTGCCCGGGGATCGACCGTGACCGAACAGGATCTGTCCCCCGCACCTCCGGCCGTGCGGAAGTTCAGCGACCGCGAATTGCGCAGCGCGTTCGGCAGGTTCGTCAGCGGCCCCCTACTACCTCCCCGGACAGAAGACACTGCCCTCGCACACTGCGCTTCCCATGCGTGAGGACGAGCGAGGTACGACACCGGTCTTCACCGGACAGGCGCTCGGGCTCGAGGGTGAACCGGTTCCGTTCGCGCGACTTGACCTGTGGCACGCCGACACCGACGGCTACTGCTCGGGATTCGCACCCGGCATCCCCGACGGCAAACCTCCGGGGCGTCGCCGTCACCGATGAGCACGGCAAATTCGAGATCACCACAATCTTGCCCGCTCCCTATCAGATCCCCACCGATGGTGTTGTCGGCGCCTTGATCAGATCTGCCGAGTGGAGCCCCTGGAGGCCGGCTCGCCTACACCTGATTGTCAGCAAACTCGGCTATTTCCCGCTGACCACCCAGTTGTACTTCCGCGACGGGCAGTGGCTCGACAACGACATCGCGCAGGCAACCAAACCCGAGCTGATCCTCGACGTTCAACCCAACCAGGATGGGGTGCTAAAGACGCACTACGACGTCACCCTCGACCCCGTCCAACCCTGACCAATGTTCTCCAGAAAGGGAACACCATGCACACACTCATGGTCCTCTATGGCCCACCCACCGACCCCGAGGCCTTCCGCACGTACTACCGGGACACCCACCTGCCGATCGCACGCAAGCTCCCGGGCGTCCGCGCGATCCGCCACACGGTAGACGTCGCGGCAGCCGAAGGGGACTCACCGTTCGCCGCGATCTTCGAGGCGGACTTCGATTCAGCAGAGGAGATGGGCGCGGCTCTCGCGTCCACCGAGGGAGCGGCCGCTCAGGCCGATGTACCCAACTTCGCTACCGGGGGAGTGCAGATCCTGCACTTCGCACAGAACGTCACGTAACCGCCCGGCCACATTCTCCACACGGGGGTTCTCCGCCATCTATTGTTGGCGGAGGACCCCTTCCGCTTATCGTCGCGTTTCGAACGTGCCGTCGGGGAACCGCAGAGGCAGGTTCGGTGCGCCGCTCGACCGGCAGCAATCACCACTGGCGAACCGAGCGACATACCACTGGCCATTCACCTGATGGTCTCGCCAGGTGACTGAGTAGCCCACCTTCGCCTGGTTGCCGTGGGCGTCCAGCGACACTGCACAATCGGGTGAACCCGTCACGCGGAACATGTAGCTGAAGGTCAGCGCGGGGGAGCGGGCGGACGAGATTACCGGCGTGAGAGAGCGGGGTCCGAATGAGCGAGATCGGCAGTGTGGGTGAGCGACAACTCCAACAACGGCATGGCACGGCGGAATGCGCCGCGAAATTCTACGTGGATCAGGTTCTCGACCATCTCAATCCGGCCATGATCGAGTTCGTCGGTCGTCAGGAGATGACTTTCGTTGCCACCGCTGACGCGTCCGGCGAATGCGACAACAGCCGGAGTTCCGGAGTTCCGGGGTTCATTCACGTAATCGACTCGACGACGCTCGCCTACCCCGAGTACCGGGGCAACGGGGTGATGGCCAGCCTCGGTAACATCCTCGAGAACCCGCATGTCGGAATCTTTCTCGTGGACTTCGTACGTGTCCTGATCGGCCTGCACGTCAACGGCTCAGCGCGGATCGTGGAGGACACGGACCTGCGTTCCGAGATCGTCGGACTCCCCGTCGGCGGGTCGAACGGGCGCACACCGGAGCGCTGGGTGGTCGTCGATGTCGAGGAAGCTTACATCCACTGCCGCAGGCATATTCCGCGAATGGCGCGCGTTCCGCGTCAGCGGGATTGGGGAACGGACGACGTGAAACGCAAGGGCGGCGACTACTTCGATGCGAAAGGCACGATGCCGCTCGACGCTCAGCCTGTCGGCGACGAACTCATGCAGCCGATCAGGCCGGACCTCTCGTCGGCGCCCGGTCCGCGCGCCGACACGGGCCGGACGATGTACCGGACACACCGGCCGAGTTGACATAGAGAGCCAGCACAGCCGCCGACCGGCGGTCTGGGCGGGGTGTCAGAGTCGACTGCACCACGACGCCGTGGCTGGCGTGCATCTCTGTCCGGGTGAAATGACACTGTGCGACCACGCTTGCGCGCTGGTGCGGGATGTGGTTCGACGGGGGTATGTACGTCGTGCTCGTAGTGATTCCTCGGTACGGTGCAGCAGGATCTTCCGCACTCAAACCGGGCGAGGGTGCTGCGCGACCCCGCGGGTACGGGAGCAGGGGTGTCGGGGGTGAGAAGGCGACGGCGAGCGTGAGGGCAGAACAGCTCCACCCGCGCACGAGCGCGCGGTCTCAGCGGTGAGATCCGCGCCCGTGGGGACCTCAAAAGGTTGTGGCGCCATCGGCCTCAGTACAGCGGGTCATGGCGGATGTTGCCGGCATCGACCCCGGCGGCCATCAATCGATACTTGGTTGTGCGGACCATCGATGGTGATCCCACAACTTCGATGTCGTGATCGGTCCAGTCCGCGTATTCGGCGACTACACGGCTGATCTGGCCGGTGAGTGGATCCTGCACCCTGCCCGAGGTGTGCGACGTTCTGGGGACCCACCACGGATCGTCGCTGTGCTCGGTTACCGGGATGACGGTCAGCCGCGGATGCGTCTGCGTCAATGCCCACAGCATGTCGAGGTCGTAGAGGTCACAGGGGTAGGTGCCGCTGACAAACAGATGCGTCCGAGGGGTGGTGCCGCCGCGCTGCGTGGTATCCATCAACTGCGCTCGCAGAGGAGCGATTCCGGTTCCTTCGCCGATCATCAGCCGGCTTCTGCGAGGATCTCGCCACATGCCGAGAGAACCGAGTGGTGATCCGATCAGCCAGGTGTCGCCGATCTGTGACTCTCCTACGATCGCGGGACTCACCCAGCCACCGGAGACTCGTCGGACATGGAACTCGACGATCCGGTCCGGTGTGGGTGGCGTTGCCAACGACAGGTAGCGCCACATCCTGGGTCGGCAGGGTACCTGCACGCTGACATACTGTCCCGGTTCATACGTCATCGTGTGGTCGAGTTCCAGGCGCACGATCGCGAGGTCGTCGAGTACTCGGCGGTGCTCGATCACCGTGCCCACACGTGTCGGGGGTCCCTCGTCGGAGTTGGCGGCCTCGGTCATGATCGAGGCGATCAGTGCGATCGTCAGACGCCACGCGTGATCGGTCTCGTCGGTCCAGAGTTCAGGTCCGGCGAGGTTGGCCAGCGCGGCGAGGAGTGCGTCGCCGACGGCGGTGTAGTGATCCTCTGTGACTCCGTATTTGCGGTGATCTCGTCCGAGTTGGGCTAGCAGTGGGAGTACGGATTCCGGTGTCTCGAGTTGGTCGATGACGTAGCTGATCGCCCGCATCAGCCGATCGCGTTGGATGTCCATGGCTGCCGGGAAGTGCTGGCGGGTATCGGGATGGGTGGCAAACAGAATGGCGTAGAAGAAACGTGCGAACGTGTCCTCGCCCTCAGGGATCGCTCCGATAGATTTGAAGCTTGATCGGACCAGTGAAATCGTCAGAGGATCCACGACAATCGGTGCCCTTTGTCTTCGTTGAGAATGTGCGTGATGTCGATCCCACTTCTCCCGGATGAAGCCGCGCCGATCGTGGTGACGGGAGCGGTGTGCCGGGGTTGAGCGAGGCCGATGATGCGCAAGCGCTGAAACAGCGTTACGCCGATCGGGCCGAGGGAACCACGGCGGCGGAAACTAGTGCACCGGGCCTTGCGGCCGAGATGTTGAGTCCGTGGTAGCTGACGGCACGATGCGGGGGCGCGAGGTACTCAGCCCTGGAGCCGCGGCGCTGTCTGGTCCTGTCTGCCGGCAGACGGCGCCGGTGACGGCGATCGGCACTGAGGGCATCGTCAATCTCATCTCATCGATAGGGCCAGATGGATCCTGTCGGGTTCAGTTTCGCGGACCTAGCCGACCTCCAACCGAGTGCTGCTCTCGGATTACACACCTGGTGAGGCATTCGTGAGCCCGCGGTGGTGTTTTACGCTCGAATGCGAAACAAATAAGCAGGATTCCACTACCAAATGACGGTGATCGGCTGCTCGGGTATGCGGCAGGCCGCGGCCCGCCGCACGTGTCACGGCGCTGCATGAGGGCGAATCAGGCACCTGACATAAACTCCAATTTGCAGGGAAGCACGGCATTCTTCGGTGGCTAATGACGGATGGGCAAGCGCGAATGTGCTCCCCACCTGCGGATAAGGTGGTTTCGGCGCCGAGTGAGGCGCGCGCCAAAGATCTTTCATGTCGCAAAAGCCGACAGAAATCAGTAATTGACGAGTGAACAATCAATGCCTACGGTAATTCCGGATGTGAGCGGTATCACTCGGCAATGTCGTGGCGTGTTGTACGCCAGCGCCGAAGCTCCTCCAATTGAGTGAAATATGCATCTGCACAGTCCCTTTGAGGCAGATTGACCGAACAGGAGTCGAACCGATGACCGACAAGCTGAAGTTTTTCTCGCAGGAGTGGTGCGAACTGGCGCTCGAGGCTGTCAATGCGAACGCCGAGGTGTACAAGGGATTCAAGGACCCCGATTCGTTCACCAACCGCATGGAGTTCGGCACCATCGGTAAGGACGATGTGGCCTGTCATATCGAGTGGGAGAAGGCCAAGATCATCTCCTGGACGATCCGCAAGTTCGACGAGAGCGACCTGTGGTTGAAGATCAACGGGACCCTCGAGACGTGGCAGCGCGCGGCCGAGGGTGACGCCGAGGGCGGGAAACTGCTGCTGGCCGGAAAGGTCAAATTCGCCAAGGGCCCGATGTCGGCAGCCATCGAGAACGCCGGAGCCTTCAACAATTTCCTGCTGTCGTGGGGACAGGTGCCCACGGACTGGGACGTGTGACCCACTAACCAACGGCCCGTGTGGGACTTGCGTGTTCTCCACGCGAGTCCCGCGCAGGGGCCGATATGACATATCGCTGACCCCTGCTGTGAAAGGCCATGATCGATGACTACTGTTGAATCCGAGGCATACCCGGTCTCTCTCTACGACGGGGACGACGCGAACGGCGTCGCCAGCATCGTCGGTATGCTGATTGGGCAGAACGTCGAGAACTTCCCGTCCCGAGTCAAGTTCGCACGCAAGATCTCCCGGCCGGTGTCGATCTACAGCACCGACACCGACAGTGCCTGCACGATCGTGTTCGGCACCGACGAGGCAATTGTCTACAACGACATCGTGGGTCGGCCGAGCGTCACCATCAGTGCCAGCGTGGATCAGATCCTCGACGTGTCACAGTTGCCGATGAAGGCCGGCGGTTTGATTCCGGTGGGATTTTTCACCAACCGGGGGATGACGGTGCTCGGCGGAATCCTCACGCACAAGCTCGTGGTGAAGGGTCTTCTCACACACACGCTGACGGCATTGCGCACCATTGCGCTGGTCTCGGTGGTCGAGTCATGACGGCGATTTCGGGCCGGAGCCGGCACACCCTCGATACCGAGGCCACCGTGCCGATCGGATATGCCGAGGAGACCCCACCGGGTGGCTTCGTCGATCCGCCGCGGCGCGCCTCGACCACAACGAATGTGGCGCGGGTGCTCCTGGTTCTCGCGCTGATTCCGGTGGGTGCGTTGTACCTGTATCCGCGGATCTACGACTTGACGGCCACGCCCTATCGGCTCGATCAAGCGGTGGTGTCCGCCGGTAACTACAACCCGGCCCTGGATCAGATTGTCGAGCACGAGAAGGTCACGCTGGCTGCGTTCGATGCGCTCGAGAAGATGAAGGCATCCCTGGCGAGTGTCCTGAGCACCGATGCGGCCGTGACGGCGGAACTGAACACCCTCACCGGGCAGATCACCGGCGACGTGCAGAAGACCCTCGACCTCGCCGGTGCGAACGTGACCGATCTCGTCGCCTCGCTGGATACGTTGACCGCGCACATCAGCTCACTGCAGGCGCCGGTCGACGGCGCCACTGCGGCTGTCGCCCGTGACCGCGCCACCTTGGACGCCATCCTCACCGACGCACGTTCAACGGCCGAGAAGGTCCACAGGACCCGCCTGTCGGCGGAAGAATCCGCCAACGACCTGTCTGGAAAGTAGGAGAAGTACCTTGATTTTCTTCGGACGCCGCGGCGGGCCGGCCCGGATGGTGCTGTCGATCGTCGCGGTGGGTGTTCTCGGCCTGCTCGCCTTCGTCGTGTTCAACCTGAACACCCGACTCGACAACCAGCAACGCGCCAACGAAACGAGCATCACCGCCTCCCAAGGCATCGTCGACGTCAACGACCGACTGACCAAGCAACTTGCACAATTGACCGAACTGACCCACACCGCGCAGACCGCACTCGATGCGACCGCCGCGCTCGGGCCGCTGCTGACCAAACTCGATGAGGCGATCGCCCCGGCAGCGCAGATGCTTGCCAGCAGCACCGACGGGGCGCAGTTGACGAACGATCAGCTGACCAACATCCAGGGCATCCTCGGGGAAGTTCAGAACACCGTGCTTCCGCTCGTGGACTCGGCGCAGGCGTTCGGTGACCAGGGCCGCCAATTGTTGGCCATCGTTCAGGGACTCGTCAGCGACCTGCAGGGTTCGGTGGCGGCCGCGCAGACCATCAACCAGATGCTTCCGCTCCCGGGCTGAGCCCTACCTTCTCTCCTCCAACCGATCTGTACCTACTCTCGACTGGACGTGACATGCAGCAGGGCACCGACTTACCGGACGAGGCGTACCCCCGCCGAGGCCTGGCCGGACTTCAGCGACTCGACATCCCAGCATCGGCGCTGCCATACCGAAAGGGCGTACTGCCCCACCGACTGGACATTCCGAGCGCTGCGACACCGAGTTCCAGCAGGTTCGCCGTAGCCACCGAATGGATGGGCCGCCTCGCTGCGGTCTTGGCCGTGGTCCTGTTCGGGCTGGTGTTGGCGGCCATCCACAAGGGTCAGCTCGTGCAGGACAGCGCGCGCACGATCGTGGACAACTTCCGGCTGACCAACGACTACTTCGCCCAACGGGCAGATCTCACCGCCCCGGCCACGGCCCACAAGCAACTCGATGAGCTGGCAGGGGTGTTGGCTCAGCTCAATACCGCAACCGCCGCCGACGTCGATCACCTGGCCGCGCTGCTGCCGGACGCACGGGCGTTGCTCGCCGCCGGTCAGGGCGACACCGCGATCGCCGGGCAACTCGAGACCGTCGCCACCACGCTGCAAGGCTCCGCCACGTCGCTGCATCAAATCTCGGCGGACGCGAACACCACCGTCACCGGCGTGAACAACGAGCTCACCACGGCGATCGACCTGGTGAACGCGCTCAACGCGGAGCTGACGCGGACGACGAACAAACTCGCGCTGATTCCCGAACAGGGAGCCTTCATTCCTGCACCGGGAGGGAACTGATGATCACCAAGAAGGCATGGCTCGGGGTAGTGCTGATGCTGGGGCTGGCGCCCGCGGTGCTGCTCTGCGCCGTCAACGGGTTCCTTCCCGGACTCGACGACGTCATCGACCCGCTGGGACGACCGTCGCAGCTGAGTCTCGAGGTCATCGATTCCGCCGGCCAGTTCGACACCCTCACCGGGATCCTCGTCCCCAAACATGCCCAGCTCGCCGGAGACATACAGGCGCTGGACCCGCTGGCACACGACTTGGAAGGCCTGACCAACAAGGCCGGAGAGCTGACGGGACAATCCAAGACACTCAATTCCTCCACCGGCGACGTCAGCACGATCGCGGGTCCGCTGCCGGGCCTGGTCGCGAACGTGACCGACCGCGCCAACCAAGCGAGCCCGACGGTGGCGGGACTGTCGACGGCGGTCGGCTCGGTCACCACGCAACTCGAGGCGATCAACACCGGACTGACCACGATCGAAGGCACCCTGGGAACGCTCGGCCCCAAGGCCACTGCCATCGCCGCGACCCTGGCGAATGTCGAGGAAGAAGCCCGGCACATCCAGGAACTCGGGCCCCTGCTCGCGGTAGTCGGGCCCCCAGTCAACTCCCTGAATCTCCCCCCTCTCGGCGTCGCGACCACCCCCACCCCGTAACGCTCGGACTGGTCAGGAAATGACACGGAACGAGTGAAAGGCAGAACACACACCATGTTTCGGCTCTGCTGGGCGATTGCCCTGGCATTCACCATCGCACTCTTGTGCGGCATTCTGATCGTCACACGAGATTTGAGCATCACCAATGACATCTTCAAAGACGGTGTCAATCAAGCAAAAACCGTGGACAAGACCACCAACGACGCACTTTCCGGGGCGAAGGAATTGCCTCCCGCCAACGCCGCCATCAACCAAGGCCTTCCAGAAGTCGTCGGGGTGCTCAACTCCCTCACCCGCGCGGACCAGACCCTCGGCGATCTCGGCACCCAACTCCAGGCGCTCGGTGACGCCCTGAAGTCCGCGGACGCCCCACTCGGCGGGATCATCGACACAGGTGCATCGGCAACCGATCAGGCCAACGCCGCCGCCGTTCCCGCGGGGCAAATCGTGCATACCCTCGCCGACGCCGACGCGAAAGTTCAAGCACTCGCCCCCTTGTTGGACCAATCACTCGCCCTCGGGCAAACGATCGACCAGAAACTGCGGATCGCGCTGATCCTGCCGGTTATCGGAAACTGACACGACACCGATACGGTGAGCGAGACGACCTCGGATACTCCGGGCACTAGAGAGCCGGAGTATCCGGGGCGGTGTGGATCTGGGCTTGATGCCTCGGTCCACATGTGGTCGGGAGTGGCTGAGCCACCGCCGGGGGCGTGATCAGCTATCGCTTCGTGGGATGCGGCCGGTGGTGCCGGAACCTCTTAGTCATGGCGCGGGGTTCTGCCACACAACGGGGAACAGGTCGCCGCTGATCGGTGAGCCGGGGGTCATCGGAGGGACAGAGAACCCGCCGATGCTGGCAATATGGTCGAAGCTGGTGCCGGGCCTCGGATCCCAGACGACTTGGTCGCCGGCGAAGATCGTTGTGACGGCACGGCGGGGGCGACGGGAATGGTTGGCGGGCGATCTGTGGACGGTCTTGGGATGGTGCAGTAGCGCATCGCCCGGCTCGGCGTCCCCGATGAACCATTCATGGCGGTCGCAGTCGGCGGAGAAATCGGGGAGTTCGGGGTAGGGCGAACGTTGATAGACGGCAGCAACCTCAGGATTGCCGCTGAAACTGCGGGGCCGGTAGACCGGACCGAGGTGTGAGCCTTTCAGGTAGTGAACGGCTCCGTTGTCGGTCGTGACGGTGTCGAGCGGGACCCAGATACGGAAGTACTGATCGCCGTCGATCGGCAGATAGGCGTAGTCCTGGTGGAAGGGCGCACCCTGGGCCGACCCCGGCTCCTGCGCGAACACCTGGTCGTAGAAGAACCGCAGCGAGCTCACTGCAGGATGGATTTGGCGGGCAATGTTCTTGGTCGGTCCGCACAGAGCCCAGGCGTCGAACGCCGAGTCGACGAAGCGAGGAAATGCCTGGGAGAAGAAGCGAGGCTGACCCGGGGATGTGTAGTTCTGAGAGGTGGCGGGAACGTCGGTCATCAGCCGATCCACCGCGGTCCGGAGGTAGTCGATCCACGAGGGAGCGATCACGGCCTCGAGACGAGTAACTCCATTGGCAGCGAAATCCGCCCGCTCCTCGTCGGTGATCTCGCGGAGCAGTCCCTCGGTGGGGTGGTCGATATGATGCTGGGTGGTCATTGGCATTCCTTTGCAGGTGGTGACCGCGGCAGCGCGGCGGGACATCGTGATATCGGCGTCTCCGCCCCGGGCGCTGATGTCGCGGAACGGTGCCTACGGGGACGGTCCTTCTGATTACACAGAGGCGAGCAGGGTGGCGTTGGCCGTCCGGGTGATCATCGTGAGAATCTGCAACGAGTCAGCAGAATCGTTGTGCCCGCCGGGCCGCGGGTGGACCTGGTAGCCCAGGAGCGCAGTGCGGGACCCACCCGCAGCGCGATGGGCCGGGCGGGGTGGAGGCGCGACAGAGGCCCGTCGGCACTCAGCGGTGGGTGAAGGTCGGCGCGCGTTTCTCGATGAACGCGGACATGCCTTCCTTCTGATCGTCGAGTCCGAACGTCGTGTGGAATGCCCTCCGTTCGTAAAGCAATCCCTCGCCGAGCGTGGTCTCGAAGGAACGATTGACTGCTTCCTTCGCGAGCATCGCGACCGGTAACGACATCGATGCGATCGCCTCGGCGATACTCTGCGCCTGGCCGAGGAGTTGATCGGCGGGAACGATCCGACTGACCAGTCCGGCGCGCTCGGCCTCCGCCGCGTCCATAGTGCGTCCGGTCAGTAGTAGGTCCATGGCCTTGGCCTTGCCGATTGCCCGAGTAAGGCGCTGTGAGCCCCCGAGGCCGGGGATCACGCCCAAGGTGATCTCGGGCTGGCCGAATCTTGCGGTGTCAGCGGCGATGACGAGGTCGCACATCATCGCCACCTCGCAGCCGCCGCCGAGCGCGTATCCGGCTACGGCAGCGATGGTCGGCTTACGTACCGCTGCCAACCGTTCCCACCCTGCGAGAAAGTCGCTGGCGAAGACATCGATGTAGGTTCGTGGCCGCATCTCCTTGATGTCGGCGCCGGCCGCGAAAGCACGCTCCGAGCCGGTCAGGACGATGGCGCCGATTCCTGGGTCGTTCTCCAGGTCGTCGAGCGCGGCTATGACGTCCGCAAGCATCGCAGTGTTGAGGGCGTTGAGCGCCTGGGTCCGGTTGAGTGTGACCGTGCCGACCCGGCCCGTACGCTCGAGGAGGATCGTTTCGAACTCGTGCACCGCTGTTTCCTTTCGGTCCCATCTTGATTGTGGCCGTGTTGAGCTTGTGAAATGTCGATGTCAGCGCGAGAAGAAGTCGCAGAATGCATCCGCGCGTGCTCCGCGCCGGGGCTGCCGAATCCTGCGACCCTGCGGCCAGGTGGGTGGTCGCGTGCTACGGGTCGGTCGCGGCGCCGGACTGCGGACAGGGAACCCGGAGGGTCCGCGGCAAAGCACCGGTATCTCTGGTGTGACGGGGTCATTGGGTGGTGAGCACCGCCGCAACACCTACCGCCGCTGCGATCACGATCACCGACCAGAGGATCAGATCCCACAGTCGGCATTGTGTTCGGGGCTCGTCCCCGCGGACGGCTGGCGTCACCAACTCCGATTGTCTTTTCATTCGTAAACACCTCATGACCTCGACTGGTCCGGATCCGAATCCGCCACGACGCAGTGCGCGCTTGGGGGCAAGGTCCGGTGCTGCATCCGACCGACCGGGCGTCCCGATTGCTGTGCCAGTCCCGCTCGGCTAGCATCTGGCTGGCGGTAAAATATTTCACGACTAAGAAAGTCTAGCTCGGAAATAATTGACTAGCGATCTTTTCACTCTTATGATTATGTGATCCACAACACAATGTTGGGATCGGGTGCAGGCCCGGAAGGACGATCGGATGCACAGAAGAGGCGCGACCAATGGACGCGACGGACGAATTTTTCAGCTGGACCTCACGGCGAACCGTCATCGGGGCGGGTCATCTAGCCTCGGCGGCGTCGGGACGGCAACGGGTCCACTGTGACTCGGCAGACGAACTCCCACAGCGCGGCCTGGACGTCAGGCTCGTGGTTGCAGGACGCCACTGCCGCTTGATCACCTTCACCCATGGCGGCGACGACTACGTCGTAGTAGTCATCGGTTCGGTTCGCGGCCGACGCGACGTGCCCATCCGGGCGGTCGACGAGGAATCGTTACTGGTAGATGCGAGCCGGAGCGAGACGTCCGCAGAGATACTGATTGGGATTCCGATCGATCCGAGGACGGTAAGTCCCGAGCGGTGCCGCGAACGGATGCTGGCTTCCCAGCTCTGCCAGGGCGGACCGATCCGGCAAATGCTCAGTGTGACGGGGGTTCACTCGGTTCTGGTGCCGGTGCTCGCGCCCGCCAACCACGCGGCGTAACCGCCCCTCTCTGTCACGGCGAGGGCCCACGGGAATGCCGCCGCTTGCCCGACGACTCATGGGGTGGCATGCGCACGGTGCAGCACCGAACACAGCTGGTCCCCTTCGAAGCAGAGAGCAGGCTTTCATGCCATTCTTGGAGAAGTTTTTCACCGCTATTCTCACTCTGACCGGCGCCCACTTCGGCGCCTGGCCTCTGGACGAGGACGAGGATTCCGAGGACGGCACCTTCTGGTGGGAACAGGAATGACGAATCGGGCCTGGCGGTGCCTCCGGTGCCGGAGGCACACAGCCGACTGCAGCAGAGCAACCGGTCGCAGATCTCGGCCGGAACTCTGGTGACACGATGGTGTAGTGAGCCTTCAGTAATCGAGACTGGCGACATCGCCTTCCTCGGCGTGTGAGGCGTCGGACTGGTTGTCCATGTGGACCCCTGTCGAGGGCTGGCAGGGCAGCGCACGGACCTCCACCCCTCGCACCGGACCTCGGCCACGTATGCAGCGCATGGTGTGGGGTGGCTGCGCTAGTGCGGCGTGGCATAAGCAAACCCGACGGTCGGGACGAAAGCGACTGGCACTCCCCGTAGTCCCTCGCCGCACCGAGCCCCTAACGTCCACCTTTCCCTTAGACCCGATCAGATGTGTGAATTCCCATGAACTCTCGTGAGCACCGCCGGTGGCGTCAGAGGCGTCGCGCCGCGTGGATCGAACCCAACCGCACACCCAATCATCCTGATCCCGAGGCGGATCGGCTCATCGAGTTCGCCGTCATCTGGGCACCATTCGGGGGAGCTACCGAGGAGGACATCCTTGTGAACTTCGGAATGACAACGCGCCGATTCATCGAGCGATTGTGGCAGGTCATCCCTGAATCGAACTGCGTCCAAGACGAGATACGCAGTTTAGCGAACGCATACCCGCACCACCGCCGACACCGACGGCCAGGCGTCTGACGATCCGACAGGTCTCAAGAACTGGCGCACGAAACCTGAGTAGGCACACTTCAGCAGGAACAATCGTGAAGATGCGGTACTGGCAGTGGCATTCGCGACCTTGCGTGCTTCCCTAGGAGCTGCTGAGCCCCCGTTCCGGAGGACAATGCAGGCGATTTCTCCATCGATTGCAGGGAGTAGAACTGCCGGCGGCGAGGAGCTGCGAGGTTCCAGTTGACCCGACATCAGGAAGGTATCACCGATCTATGGGCTCAGCGGATCCAGTGCCGCACGGATGTGGGAGATGAGATGCATCGCGGCATCGGTTTCACGGTACGACATCCGCCGACTTTCGCCTATCAGTTTCCTGCCGGGAAGTGCACTATTTCTGCTGTTCTCGCGTGGGTGCCGTCCTGACGGTCGGCGGCCTCCAGGGCAGCGCAGGAGTACTTCCCGTTCGCATATTCGCGGGGTGTGACCGCGTACCGGCGCTTGAACGCGGTAATGAAGTGGGAGGAGCTCGAATAGCCCACGGCGCGTGCCACTTCGCTCACCTTGTTTCCGGATCCGGTGATGAGTATGCGTCGCGCAGCGTCCAGCCGCTCGGATTTGAGAAACTGGTAGGGACTGACGCCGATCGTCGCACGGAAGGTATGCGCAAAGGCCGACTCACTGAGCTGAACCTCCCGCGCGATGTCGTTCACGGTGATCGACTCAGTAAGGTGAGACCTGATGTATTCGATCGCGGCCCGCGTGGGATCGGCCGCGGACTCTCGTGAGGCAACGTCCAGCGGATCTTGGCAGCAGACGATCTGCAGAAGCCGATACACGATCTCCTGTAAACAGATCGGCGCGAGTACTCGCTCGTCCAGTTCGCCATCGAGTGCACGAAGGAACCGGAGAACGGAGTGGAGTAGTCGTACGCCCACACCGAAGGTGCCGCTGCACTGGGTGCCACCTGCACGGCCACGGCGGGTGATCCGCACCGCCGCGGCATCGCTGACCAACACGTCTGTCGATACGCGGCGAATGATCGCCGTGTCGATCTGCAAAAACATCGCGAGGAAGGGCGCGTCGGCGGATGCCTCGACCACTTCTAGCGCGGGGCTCAGCCGGTCCGTGAAGACGACGCCCTCGAGGGAGCCGCAAACGTGCGCGGTGCGATCGACGTCCACCGACAGACGTCCCTGGATGACAAGACAGAAGGTGATGCCCGGCGTCGCTTCCCACACATACGGTCCGGGCGCATCGAACCGGCAGACCGTCAGCCCCGGCCGCACCTCCCGGGCGCCGACCCCACCCGCCCAGCAGTTCAGTTCGACGAGCATTTCCTTCACTGGCATCGCCTGAGTCACGCTGTCCACAACTGCTCCTTTCGTCCGAAGCAGTAGATGATTCGGCGCGGTCACATCCGATCCGACAAGCGGCGCGCGGCGAGCTGAATCGCCTCCCACACCGTCGCGAACGGAGGGGCATACGAGAGATCCATCGCGGCAAGGTCGTCGACGCTCATCTCGCCCCACAACACCGCCGCGGCAGTGTCGATCCTCTTGGCCGACTGCGTCCCGCCCACGATCTGCACGCCCAGCAACCGGCGCGTACGACGATCGGCAATGATCTTGGTGGCGATCGATGAGCGCTCGGGCATATACCCACTCGCCGTGCCGCCGACAGTGACCAGCGACTCCACCTCGAACCCCGCTTCGGTCGCCTCCCTAGTCCCGAGACCGGTGCGGGCGACCTCCACGTGAGTGCCCGCAGATACGAACCGGGTGATGGCGGTGCCCAGCACACCAGGGAACGCGTGCGACCCGCCGACGACGTTGAACCCACAGATGCGACCCTGCTTGTTCGCGTGGGTGCCCAGGGGTGCAAGAACGTACTTCCCCCGGATTCGGTCGATGACCTCACAGCAGTCCCCGGCCGCCCATACGCCTTTGGCGACCTCTTGCCGCTCGTTGGGCAAGTAGCCGCCGCGTTCGCCGATGGGCAATCCGGCGGCCACGCCGAGTTCGGTGGCCGGGCGCACACCGAGTCCGAGGACGACGACGTCGGTGGGGTAGACCTGTCCATTGCTGCCGGTGACCGACCGAACTTGGCCGTCAACACTGTCGATGTCGATCCCGGCGACCGTGGTGTTCGTGACGACGTCGACGCCGCCGGCTCGGACAGTTTCGCGCACCCTCTCACTCATATCGCTGTCGAGGCTGCTCATCACAGCACTGCGCGTCAGGAGGGTGGTGCTGAATCCGCGTTGCACCATCGCTTCCGCCATTTCGACGCCGATGTACCCGCCGCCCACCACCACCGCGCGGCGGCGGATGGCTATTCCGCCGCGTGCCCGGCGGGAGACGAGATCGAGCCAGTGCCGGGCATGATCGAGATCCTTGACCGGGTGCACGCCTCCCACCAGCTCACCCCCGTCGGTCACCGCCCACTGCGGGATGATCGGATGGGCACCGGTGGCGAGGACGAGCTTGTCGAATCGAACAACTTCCTCCTCACCTCCGGCGTTGTGGGCGTAGGTGACCGTGCGAGTGTCGAGGTCGATCTGTGTTGCGGTGACGTTCATCCGGAGGTCCACTCCCATCGCCCGATGCTTCTCGGGAGTGCGAGCGCTCAATTCGTCGGTCGTGCCGACCGTCCCGGACACCAGGTACGGGATGCCGCAGGCAGAATACGAGGTGTCGGATGTCTTCTCGAGCGCGATCACGTCGACGTCGCGTCCCGCGGCTTTCGCGCTGCGCAGCGCCTGATGGGCCGCGCTCATACCCGCGGCGTCGGCGCCGATGACGACGATCTGCTCGCGCTGTTTCGGTGGGACCGCTGTGCTCATCGCATCTCCGTCATGGTTGTGCACCGGGCAACCGCCCATTCGATCGTGTCGGCGGCCAGGTGGGTTCCGCTGAGCGCATCGATCTCGCGGATTCCTGTGGGGCTGGTGACATTCACTTCGGTGAGCCTGTCTCCGATGATGTCGATTCCGACGAACACGAGTCCGCGCCTGACGAGCTCGGGTCCGAGGGTGGTGCAGATTTCACGATCGCGGGCGGTCACGGTGTCGCGCACGACGCGTGCACCGGTGGCCATGTTGCACCGGAATTCATCGCCGGCGCCGCCGGTCTCGACGAGGCGGCGGACGGATCCGATCGGCTTTCCGTCGAGGACGATCACGCGACGGTCTCCCGCTGTCTCCGCCTCCGGTATGAACTGCTGGACGACCACGTGTTGGCCACCGCGGACGGTGGCGGTGTCGAGTATCGAGTGCAGGTTCGGGTCATGCGGTCGCAGGAGCATGATGCCACGGCCGGCCATTCCGTCGGTGGGTTTGAGAACTGCTGTGCCCCAAGAATGTACGGCCTCGACGATCTCGTCTCTGTCCGCGGAGACGAGGGTGGGGGGACCCAATTCGGGCATCCGCAGGGCGAACAACTTCTCGTTCGCGTCGCGGAGCCCGGCAGGGGAATTGATCAGCAGCGTCGTGGTGGGATCGACCAAGTCGAGGATGAAGGTGGCACGAAGGTAGTTGCTGTCGACCGGAGGGTCGGTCCGCATGAAGATCGCCGATACCTCGTCGAGAGGGAGTGAGCGGGATGCGCCACTGGTGTACCAGTCGGTGTCAGCGATCCACTTGTCTTCGCTCAAGACCGCAGGCCGTAACGTCACCTCCCGGCAACGGGCGAATGCGCGCCCCCGATCGATGCCGAGCTCACCGATCGTCGTGGTCAACACGCGATGGCCGGCCAACTGCGCTTCCTCCATCAAAGCGATGGTGGTGTCGTGCGCGGGCGCCAGTCCGGCAAGGGGATCGGTGATGAACACGAAGTCCAACCGAAGCCCAGAGCGGGCGTGCGGGTCGTCGAGCACCGGCGGGCCGCTCATGACGCCACCTCGCCGGTAGTGCGATGCGCCGACTCCCCGGTCCATGCGGCCGGTACCAGGCCGCTGTACATGGCGCTCTGCGGTCCCTGGTCGCGGGCGGCAACCCCGAACCGGGTGCGGTCGTCGGCGGAGTCGTCCCCCCAGATCGATGCGTAGCCGTCACGATGGCGCCGAGCGTCGAATACCCTGTCGAGGTCGGCGAGGGTGTCCCAATGGACGATGGTGAGCACGGGTCCCAGTGGTTCACGGGAGTGGGCCAGTGCCTTTGCCGCAGCCCTCGACGTCGCGTCGCCGAGGTCGACGACCGTGGTGGGCAGCCGCCACCCCATTCGGTGCCTGATGTCATCGGGAATCGTTCCCCCCAGCAGCACCCGTCCACCGCCGGCGTCCAACTGGTCGATTCGGTCGAAGGCCCGCCGCCGGATGGGTTCGCTGGGCAGGGGAGCGGCACGATTGTTGAAGCGGGTCAGCTGGCCGAGAACCGCGGCGATGGCATTCTTGGCGACGTCCCGGTGCACGGCGACGGTGTGCAGACCGAATGGTCCGCCGGCGTTGTGGACCCGAACGGCTTCCGCGATGGCGGAGGCCATCGCCGCGAGCTTGTCATTCGCGAGGCCGGGGTAGACGATCGCGGCGTTGCCGCCGCCGGTCAGGGTTCGCAGGGGCACGTGTGTCCGGCGTTCGGCTCGGCTGGCCCGGCTCAGGGTGGACTCGTTCGCCCGCACGTGCAGGGTCTGGAGTGCGGTGCTACTGATGAGGGCGGCGCCGACGTCGACGCCGGTGCCCTGCACGATATTGAGAACGCCGGCGGGAAATCCGAGCCGGTCCGCGATGAACGCGACCGCCACCGGTGACAGGGGACCGCGCAGCGACGGCTTGACCACTACGGTGTTTCCGGCGGCCAGTGCCGGGAAAACATTCAGGAGCATCTCCGAGAACGGTGCCCCCCACGACAGGACGTGCCCGGAGATGCCTGCGGGTGTGGGCCGGGGGTGCAGGACCTCCCGGGTGAGGATCGCGCGAGCGATCCTCAATGTCGATTCGATACCGGCGAGCGAATCGGCGTATCCGAGACCTGTCTCGGTCGACTGCAGGCGTGCCAGCTCGGGTGCCGCCTCGGCGAGCCGGTGCAGCAACAGCGCCAACAGCTGGTCCCGGGTGTGTAGCTCGGACCACGGCCCCGACAGCGCGTCACCGGCGGCCGAAATCGCCCGATCGACGTCGAATCGCGACGAGAGGGGCACAACCGCGGTGATCGTGCTGTCGGCGGGGTTCCGGATCTCGTAGTCGTAAGGCGCGGCCGGAAACACCCACCTTCCGTCGATGAGGTTACGTGCGTAGTGCTCATCGGTCGGTAGTTCGATGGTTTCCAGCAACATGATGGATCCTTCCGAGTTCGAGAGGGGGACTGCGTTCAGGCGATGAAACGGTCGAAGAACAGCCGGTCCGCGGAGGCCCCACGCTCGCGCACCAGCGCTCGCAACGCCGCGTCGACCATTCCGGCAGGGCCGGCGAGATAGATGTCGTGCTCACTGAGATCGGTCCAGTCTTCGGCGACGTGGTCGATCACCCGCCCTACCCGGGAATCGGCAAACACGTCCCATCCCGCTGGCTCGTTGCCAGTGAGGTCGGGATCTTCGACCGAGACGGCGACACGGGCACCCAGTTCGTTCAGGCGGGCGAGCCGATCGAGGAGAACGATGTCCCCGGCCATACGTGCACCGATGTACAGGTCTACCCGCCGCGCCCGGTTCTCGACGAGAAGTTCCTCGGTGATCGCGAGGATCGGTGCCAGTCCGGTGCCGCCCGCGATGCACACCGCCGGACGCTCGGACCCCGGTTGTGCGTAGGCGCGCCCGTAGGGTCCTTCGACCAGGAGTTCCTCGCCCACCTGGACCTTTTCGAAGAGCCAACTCGATGCGGCGCCGCCGGGCTTGGCGCGGATGATGAATTCCACGGTGGTGGAGCCGGCACCGTTGGCGGGGTGCGCCATCGAGTAGGCCCGCCGAACTCCGTCCGGTGATTCCAGGAGCATGAACTGCCCTGGCAGGAAGTCGATGGGTGAGCTGAAGTCGAGGGTAAACAGTGCGGTGTCGGGGGTCAGCGCTTCGCGGCCCAGGAGTCGGGAAGTCACACGCTCGGGCACTGCCTCTCGGCTCACTGTCGGCCCGTCGAGTAGCGGTGCCTTGAGTGTGCAGTTGGCCGTGGGAATCGATTGGCACATCAGGATCCGATTGCCGCGTCGGCGATCACGTTCGGAGAGCCCGGCGGCGTCGGGCCAGAGGGTCTTGACCTCCCCGTCCACGAGTTGCGCGCGGCAACTGCCGCATCCACCGCTGGCGCATTCGTAGGGCAGGGCCAGTCCGGCCCGGAGGCCGGCCCGAAGAAGTGTCTCTTCGGGCCCGCACGTCACCGGTCCCTCGTACCCACTGAAGTTCACTGTGACAGTCATGGTCTCAGATCTCAATCGGATTCGGCCCGCAGACCGACGGAGTCGAGGAACGAGTGCCAGTCCTGGCGGACAGCCGCGGCAATCTCGTCCGCGGACGCCCCACTCGGTGACGCGACGATCCGGGCACCGGCCCCGATCATCTCGTTCCCGCGTGCGGACCATTCACTCAAATGACCCTGAAGCACATCCAGATTGCCGGGATCGGCGGAGACGAGGAATTCGACCAAGGCCGCCGACCAGCGCTGACTCCGCAGGCTGTCCCGCCAGAGGTTCTCCAGAATCAGCGAGTCCAAGCGCGCCCCGACCCGGGCGGTTTGACGCCGGAGCTGGACGAGGAAGAGCTGATCCGCAATGGCCTTGGTCACCAGATTGGTCGCGACGAATGCTCGGTCCCAATCGAATTCCACCAGGGCCCATTCGAATGCGGCCCGAATCGGCTGCCAGTCGGGGCGCTCGGTCCAGAATTCCTTCTCCGCGGTGCCGAAGCCGCGTTCGGGATGCGTCAGCTGCAGTTGGGTGGTGCGGTACGCGGTGAGCTGCACCCGGCGGAGCTGGTCCGCGGTCTGGAAGGCGGCACAGTTGGCGACATAGCTGCTGATCGCGAGCTGCTGAACGTAGGCGGACAGCATCTGCTGGCTGTGCGCGACGTACCGCGTCGGGGTCAGGGCCCGCACCAGCAGGGTCAGTGCCTCATCGGAAAGCGTCTCGTCGGAGCCTTCGCCGTCGAACTGGGCGATCAAACCCTCGACGTACGTCTCCTGATCGTCTTGGTCGGCAACATAACTGCCGTAGGTGACGGTATCGGGATCCCTGAAGGCATCCCAGTCGGCGACCGTCAATTTCATCGAGTCACGGTGCTCGCGCAGCCACACGTTTCCGTGCACGTCGGGCCCCATTTCGAGTGGCACGGGCCCGGTGGTGTGGTTCATGTTGTGCGTGAGCACTTCGTACTCGGTGGGCCGTCGCCCGAGGTTGCCGAACGCACTCCAGGTCTTGAGCCCGCGTGAACGGGACCGCGGTGTCTTGTTGGTCATGACTTCTCCTGTCCGGAGTTCTGGTAGAACCAGACGTATTCATCGGTGCGAGTCTTGAGGCGCCCCTTGAACGAGGGCATGTCGATCTCGAGCGCGGCCAGCTGATAACTCTGTCCGAAGTGCTTTTCCAGGCTCGACTGCGTCAGGCGGCACGCTCCGCGTGTGTGGATGCGGACGTAGTCCTCGCGGTCGAGCACCAGCACGTCCTGTCCCGGGTTGTCCTCCTCGATCGCATCGATCACCGCCTCCGCAAGGTTTCCGGCCCGGATGACCGGACCCACAAGGTCGGGGGACGACTCGTCCGAGGCATCCATGTCGACAATGGTCATGAGTGTGAACTCCTACGGTCAGTGATGCGCCGCGGCCGGCGACTTGAGGCGAACTTGAATGACACCGTCCACGATTCGGACGTCGTGCTTGTGCAGACAGGTGTCTCGGGGATTGACCCCGGAACCGGTCAGCGCGTCGAACTGCCACTCGTGTGCGCGGCAGGTGACGACACCGTTCTCGAATTCCCCCTCGACCAGCGAGATGCTCTGGTGTGGGCAGATTCCGTCGTATGCGCGGACCTCACCGTTGACCTTCACCAAGAGCACTTCGTCGTCTCCGACGTCGAACGATTCCATCTCGTCGTCCCACAGTTCGTCCTCGGCGACCAGGTCGACGAAGTCGTTGCCGGGCTCGTCAGCCATTGGAACCCACCTGCTCTCGGAAGCGAACGTCGACCCATTGCAGCGGTGGGATCGTGCGGGTGCCGAGTAACTCGCCGAGGGTGGCGTCGGACGTCATCACGGTGCCGTCCACGAGCACGTCGTATCCCGGGCTCACCTTGGGTTTCGGGACCCGCCGGCCCACCGAATGCGTAGCGACCTTGCGGGCGATCTGATCCCAGGTGTCGTCGGTGTCCACGGCCACGAGGACTGGGACGAAATCGCCGACGAAACGGCCGGTGATGGGAAAGGGTGCCATATCAGTTCTTCTCCTTGCCGATCGAGTGAAGTCCGAGCTCAGATCGAGATCGGTTCGCGTTCAACGGATTCCTCCGCCGGTGCGGGCTTCGAGGGAAGATAGTCCTTCGCCCAGGCGTAGTCGTACACATCGTCTCCCATCACGTCCGGGGTCAAACCCATGTAGAGCAGCCCACCGGCGAGGTCGGCCGGGAGAATCTGGCCGTCGATGAAGCGGTCGATGAAGTTCTGGTGGCCGGCGTAGCGCTCGGGGTCCTGCTCGAAGCACCACTTGGAGATCTCGGAATCGAAGTGGTAGAGCCGACCCTTGTAGGTCAGGCTGTGGTCGGCGAGATCGTGCCGGGAGAACGCCGATCCCAACGGGAGCTGGGTGAGGTTGCACAGCGCCGGCAACGTGTCCGGCAGAGTGTCCTCGATCCGATCATCGTTGACGTTCTTGATGATCTCGTCCCACATCCCGCCCCAGTTCTCTTCCCAGGTGGGGTACTTCTCCCGCAGCCAGTCCCGTTCGTCCTTGGAGACGCCGGCATTCGGCTTCCAGAACAGCGTCGGGCGCCAGAACCAGGTCCCCAGGTGCATGGCGTGATGACCGTTCTCGAGCGAGTACAGGAACTGGTCCCAATACCAGGGCTTCTTCAGCCCGTAGTCCTCGAGGATCCGTTCGTGGTGGTTGACGATCCACTCGAGCATGAACTCCTTGAAGCTCATCTTGCGCTGATCGAGGGGTGTGTAGTAGTCCATCGCCGGCCCGGTCAACGTCTGGAACAGCCGGGTGGACCGCCAGAAGGCGACATCGAGTGCCTGCTGCGCGCGGGCGGGGTCGTGCTCCATCAGGATGGACAGGGTGGGGAAACCCTGCTGAGCGTGGCGTGCCTCATCGGTTTGGATGGAGGACAACAGGTTCGACCAGTTGATGTCGCCGGCAGCCATGGCGTCGGCGGCCAATGCGACGAACTGGACGTTGGTGAATCCGTGTTCGACGGTCAGGCTCGTCGCCAGCGCGGCCTCGACGCAGTCGGCGTTGAGCATCGCATCGTCGAAGAAGTTCTTCACCGCCAGGACACCCCACTCCTTGGTGTGGAACGCCTTCTGCGACCAGTCGAAACGCGGATCCTGCTTGAGCAGATCGTGGGAGAAACGCAGATCGAGCTGGGCGTGGCGGGTCTCGTCGAGCATCCCGAAGACCCCGAGATTGCGCCAGCGCGGGGTCGGCGCGAACCGGCAGAATCGGCTCTGCATGGTCACTGCCATGTGCTCGACCATGCACGTGGTGCCCATGTGTAGGTGCGTCGTGGCGACGTGCGCGGGGTCGAGCTTTTCGTAGGTGCCGGAACGCACCAGGGCGCTGCTGACGGCCTTGACGCCCGACTCCTTCTCACGCTGGATCCGGACGTAGTCGCGGTACGACACCCGGAACGGTTCGTCCCACTTGTCCCAGGCCTCCTTCGGTACGTCCCCCGCACCGCTCCAACTCGTCGGGAACGCCACCGCCGGATCGACGTAGCTCAGTTCCCAGTCGAGGTCTCGCGAGATGTCGTACCAATCGTCCCGGTTCAGTAACATATTGTGCGCCTTCCATTGTGACGGTATGGGCGGTGGTCTTCTGGATGGTTCGGTTCAGCTGGATGGTTCGGTTCCGCGGTCATCGTTTGACCCGCAGCACTCTGTAGTTGGTGTACTCGAGGACACCGTGGATGGACTGTTCGACTCCCAGGCCGGACTGCTTGACGCCTCCGAACGGAACATCGGAGGAGAGCATCGGGTGCTGGTTGACCCAGACCGTGCCCGCTTCGACCCGTTCGGCGACCTCGGTTGCGCGTTGTTCGTCGGAGGACCACACCGAGGCGCCGAGCGCGAGTTCGGAGTCGTTTGCTCGTGCGATCACATCATCGATGTCGGTGTAGGTCAGGATCGGCAGGACCGGGCCGAACTGTTCCTCGCGAACCAGGGGCACGGTGTCGTCGACCCCACGCACCAAGGTGACCGGGTGGAAGTAGCCGGGGCCGCCGGGGACCTCACCGCGGAAGTACACGTCGGCGCCGCGGTGGGCCGCATCATCGACATAGTCACGCACCTTGGTGAACTGGGCGGCGTTCTGGACCGGGCCCAGGTCGACTCCGTCGTCGAGCCCGTTGCCCACCTTCACCCCCTTGGCGACCTCGGCCAGAGCTTCTTCGATCGCGGGGGCGAGGTGCTGGGGCACGTAGAGGCGCTTGAGGCCCGCGCAGACCTGACCACAGTTCGACAGGGCGCCCCAGTACAGGTCCGCCGCGATCGAGGCCACGTCGACGTCGTCGAGGACGATGCCGGGATCGTTGCCGCCGAGTTCGAGGGTCAGACGCTTGAGGGTCGGGCCGGCGCCCGCCATGATCGACTTCCCCGCGCGTTCGGACCCGGTGAAGGTGATCTTGTCGATCCCGGTGTGAGCCGTCATCGCCCGGCCGAGGTCGTCGCCGCCGCTGAGCACCTGCAGCACACCCGGGGGGAGGATCTGTTGCGCGAGCTCACCCAGGCGCAAGGTGGCCACCGGGGTCAGGGGTGAGGGTTTGACGATGATCGGGTTGCCGGTGATCAGGGCGGGGCCGATCTTCCACAGCGCGAGCAGCAGGGGATAGTTCCAGGCGGTGATGCCCCCGACGACACCGACCGGTGCGCGGTGCACCTCGATCAGCTCGTCGTCGTTGTCGCGGATGACCTCGACAGGAATGTCCCAGCTTGCATACCGCTCGAGACCACGCAGACCCGATTCGATCTCGCCGGCGGCCTTCGCCAACGGTTTTCCCTGTTCGAGGGTCACCAGACGGGCCAGTTCGTCGATGTTGGCACGCACGTGGTCGACCAGGCGAAGGACGATGCCTTGTCGGAAGGGGAGGTCGTGGGTGGCCCAGTGCTTGGCGGCGCGCCGAGCGGCTGAGACCGCGGCGTCGAGGTGCTCGACTCCGGCGTCCGGCACCTCGATGAAGACCGACTCGGTGGCGGGGTTGATTACGGGGATCACCGCTGCGGTGGTCGTGATCTGTCCGTCGATGGTCAGCCCAGGTGGGGTGATGTTGGACAGAGAATCTGCGGCGATACTCATGGTTGACTTCCTTCCGGGCGGAAGAGGGTCTTGAACTGTTCCGCGGTGTAGACGTGGTTTCGGGCCTTCTCCTCGCGCGGGTCGGAGATCTTGACCTTGGCGGCGGGTCGGGCAGAAATGCGGTCGGCCCACGCTTTGACGTTGGGGTAGTCGGCGACATCGACCCCGTGCCCGGCGGCCACCCGAGTCCACGGGAAGGTCGCGATGTCCGCGATCGAGTACTCGCCGGCGAGGTACTCGCGATCAGCGAGCCGGTCATCCATGACGCGGTAGAGGCGGGCCACCTCGCCCGCGTAGCGGTTTCGGGCGTACGGGTTGTCGATTCCCTGCTTCGGGGCGTGTGAGACGAAGTGGGCGGCTTGTCCGGCCATCGGTCCCTGGTTGGCCACCTGCCAGAACAGCCAGCACAGCACTTCTTGGCGGGCGATCGGATCCTCGGGGAGCAGGCGACCGGTCTTCTCCGCCAGGTAGAGCAGGATGGCACCGGATTCGAAGATCGCCAAGCGCCGGCCACCGGGGCCATCGTGATCCACGATGGCCGGCACTTTGCTGTTCGGATTGATCTCGACGTACTCGGATTCGAACTGATCGCCCTCGCTGATGTCGGTCCAGACGATCTGGTAGTCAAGTCCCAGTTCCTCCAGCGCGATGAGTACCTTCCGCACGTTGGGGCTTGTGTAGTAGTAGAGATCAATCATCGAACGATTCTCCAGGACAGTCGATTACCGGCGAGTTAGATGTCGTACTGCTTGCGGATGCGGTCCATGTAGTCCACGAGGTTCGCCTTTGACTGGACGTATCCGGATCCGAGCCACTGCTGCGGCTGGTCGGCGATGTGCCGCAGCGTCGAGTACAGTGAGGCGTCGATCGAATGCAGCTTGTCGCCGAGGAAGAAAGGCTTGTCGGCCAGGAAGTCGGACAGGGCGTCGACATCGGCCCGGAAGAACTCGGCGACGACCTCCGCGCTGCGCCGGCCCATACCCTGGCCGTCGAACTCGGTGAGGATCCGGCCCCGGAACGCGTCCAGGCCTGCCCGCATCTCCGGGGTCACCTCGGCGCCCTGAACGATAAACGGGATATAGGTTTCCCACCCGGTGTCCTCACGCCAGCGCGGCTGGATGATGCCGCTCCAGTAGAGGTGCTCCTCGATCAACCGGTTGAAGGCGAGGGCCAGGGCACGTTCCTGCTTGCTCAGATCCGCATCGAGCTTGTCGCCGTACTTGTCTTTCAGGTAGGCGATGATCGTGTTGGAGTCGCCGACCTTGGTTCCGTCCTCGTCGACGATGTACGGCAGCTTGCCGTGGGGTGAGTCCTGGTCCAGGGTCGCCAGGTCCTGCGTCTTGTGCTCGAACTCGACACCCGTGAACTTCAGGTAGTTGACTACCTTGGTGACGTACGGGCTGATGTCCGGGATCCCCCAGGCGGGAACATATCCGTAGACGGTGATCATCGTGTGTGACGTCCTTCTGTCTCGATGGGATGGAGATTCATTGGCGAACAGGGTGCGAGCTGTTGCTCACCACTGGAGGAAGGTTCCGTCCGAGTGCTGGAACCGGCCCGAGTTCTCGGGGGTGAGGTTGTCGATGTTCTTGATCAGTCCGGCGGCGGCCTGTTCCGGGGTGATGTAGGTGTGCTCGCCGGGGAAGTCCTTGGTCAGGTCGGTGGCGACCATGCCCGGATGGAGCATGAGCACGCTGATCCCGTTCTTGGACAGGTCGTGGTGCAGGTTCAAGCCGGCCATGTTGGCGGCGGCCTTGGAGATCCGGTAGCTGTACATGCCTCCGGAGGTGTTGTCTCCGAGGGATCCGACCCGGCTGGTGACGATGCCGACCTTCGCGCCCTCGTTGAGCAACGGACGGGCTGCTTCGATCGTGCGCAGCGGTCCGAGGGTGTTGATCTCGATCTGTTTGCGGACCAGGTCGTAGTCGATCGCGCCCAGTTCGTCGAGCCACATGACCCCGGCGACATGGATCAGGGCGTCCAGTTTGGTACCCGCTGCGGTGAGCCGGGACGCGAGGGCCTCGACCGATTCCTGCGATGTGACATCGATGTTCGGTTCGACGGTGATGCCGTCGGCGGTGAGGTCGGCGCCGTCGAACAGGCAGGCGGCGATGACGTTATCGCCGCGCTCGTGCAACTGGCGGGTAATCGAGTGCGCGATGCCCTTGTCGGCACCGACGACCAATACTGTGGACACTGTCCAAACTTCCTTTCAGGCGAGGACGCCGGTGGTGGCGTCCTGCTCGGTTCCGATGATCTTCTGTGCAGCGAGCGAGGCGATTTCGTCGTTGCTGTAGCCGATTTCTGCGAGGATCTCGGCGTTGTGCTGGCCGAGTAGCGGCGCACCCCTGGGTGCATCCGGGACGGTGCCCAGGAACCGGGCCGCCACTCGCGCCTGCCGCAGACGCCCGGCTGCGGGGTGCTCGGATTCGACGATGATCTCGGCGGCCTTGACCTGCGGGTGTTCGATGACCTCTGCCCGCGTGAGGATCGGCGCGGCCGGTACGTCGAACTCGTCGAGCAGCGCCAACCACTCGGCAGAGCTCTTGTCCAGCAGCACAGATTGGATGAGTTCCAAACGCTCATTGATGTGCTTCGACCGTCCCACCGGGGTGGAGAATCGCTCGTCCTCGATCCACTCGGGGTGGCCGAGTGCCTTGCACATGCTCTGCCACTCGCCGTTGCTGTTCGTGGCGACGGTGATGTAGCCGTCCGCGGTCTGGTAGATCAGGTCGATGAAGCTGCCGCCCTGCGACAGCGGCACGGGCTGGTCCGGGAATGTGTAGGCGCCCATGTCCGATGCCCACAGGAACGACAGCACCGCCTCGAGCATCGACAGGCGGATGTGCTGTCCCTCCCCGGTGCGTTCGCGGGCGAATAGTGCCGCCGAAAGTGCTTGGGAGGCAACAATGGCGCTGAGTTTGTCGGGGAGGATGGTGCGGATCAGGCGGGGTCGTTCCTCGTCGGATCCGGCCTGGACGGTGGTCAGGCCGGTCAGGGCCTGGATCAGCGAATCGTAGACCCGCTGGCCGGAGGCGGGGCCGCGTTCACCGAATCCGCTCATCGAGAGATAGATGAGTTTCGAGTTGAGCGGGGCGAGGTCGTCGTATCCGATGCCGAGTCGCTCGACGACGCCCGGCCGGAAGTTCTGCACCACGACATCCGCCGTGGAAACCAGTTTCTTCAGCACCGCAACGCCTTCCGGCGTCTTCAGGTCGAGGGTCAGGGACCGCTTCGACCTGTTGACGTTGACGAACATCGCCGACATGTCGCCGGAACGATTGGGCAGGGAGCGCACGTGATCGCCCTTGCCGGGCACCTCCACCTTGACGACGTCCGCGCCCTGGTCGCCGAGGATGTCCGTGGCCCAGGGGCCCGACATCATCGAACACAGGTCGACGATCTTGATTCCGGTCATGGGGCCACTCATGAAGGGCACCTTTCACCTGGTAGAAGCCAGTTTTGCGAAGTGTCGAGCGACACAAACTGGGGCTTGTTGTGATGTGCTTCACTCCATAGTATGGAGATATCTCTTGCTCGTCAATTGTTTCGACGTGAAATGTTTTCCCGCTATAGTATCGACGACGAAAGGACCTGGTGACATGACCAGTTCTCGCCCCACACTGACGATCCAGAGGGCATACGCGGTCGCCCGCGAAGCATTCGAACCCGGTGGCGCCGACCTCGTCGGCGTCGAAATTGAATGGCCAGTGCACAAGCGAGGCAGCCTCTCACGCCCCGAACCCGCCGACTTCCTGCCCATCATGAACCGTCCCCTGCCGAACGGCAGCCGCATCACGATCGAGCCGGGCGGGCAGATCGAACTGTCCGGTCCGCCGCTCGAATCGGGGCCCGCCACACTACGCGCAATCAACGAAGACGCCGTGATTCTTCACCATCGGCTACGAGCGCATGGGTTGATTCCGACCGACCTCGCCGTGGACGACCGCCGTCCCCCGCACCGGATCCTCGACCTCCCCCGGTATCGGGCGATGGAGAGCTTCTACGCGCACCGCGGCCGGGAAGGGACATGGATGATGACGAACACCGCATCGGTGCAGATCAACATCAGCCACCATCCCGACGGCCGGAACCTGCGCTGGGTACTGGCGAACAGGATGGGCCCGGTCCTCGTCGCGGCCTTCGCGAATTCTCCCGGGATCGGCCCCGACGGGCAACGCTGGCAATCGGTACGGCAAGCGATCTGGAATGGGATCGACCCCGGGCGAACGGCACCGGTCCCGGTGAGTGATCAACCCGGAACCGATTGGGCGCAATATGCTCTCGCGGCAGATGTGTTCTTCATCCGCGGCGGCGATCTGGGCACCAGCGTTCCACCCGGGTTGACCTTCGCCGACTGGATGACAACAGGGCACCCGGCAGGCTGGCCGACCGAGGACGATCTGCGCTACCACCTGACGACACTGTTTCCGCCGATCCGGCCTCGCGGCTGGCTAGAGTTCCGGATGATCGATGCGTTGGAGCCGGATTGCCGCTCCGCCGCGGTCCTCGTCGCCTCGACCGCAATGGAAGACCGAGTTGCCGCGGAACTGATCGACCTGCTCCCGGATACGCAGGACCTCTGGGTGACGGCCGCGCGTGACGGACTCAACGACCCGGTACTCCGGGACGCCGCACAGCTCCTGCTCGGCGTGGTCGAGCTGCACCTACGCCGGCACCCGACCCATTCGTCCGCCGCGGGAACGGTTGCGACCTACATCGACCGCTACACCCAGCACGGACTCGCCCCCGCACACGTGCACGGGGACATCGAAACCGACGCGTTCGCACGGCTCGACGCTGCGGTCGTGGCGGCACCGTGACCGATGCCTGCTGAATCGCCCGACCAGTGCAGATCGGACACCAATGAGACCCCGCAAGGGCACACCCCCGTCCGGACTCCCACACTCGTCGACCGGATCGCAGAGAACTACCTGTTCGCGTGCTGCGAACTGGACCCGGTGGAGGCGACCCGCATCGGGGTACACGGCTTCGACGACCAGGTGACCGACTATTCACCGGACGGTATCGCCGACCGGGTGCGCGCCGCACGCGCGGCGCGGCGACGTTTGCAGCAGATGCCACCGCAGGACACCATTGATGCGGTCACCATCGCTGCCATGCTCGAGCGGATCGACTCATTCCTCGCGCTGTCCGATGCGGATCTACTCGTCGGCGAACTCAACGTGATCAGCTCGCCCCTGCAGAGCGTTCGTCGTGTCTTCGATCTTCAGCCCACAGCCACCGACGACGACTGGAGGACTCTGGTGGCGAGGCTGACACAGGTTCCCCGGTCGATCGAAAGCTACACCGAAGCCCTCCGCGCCCGCCAACGAACTGCGCATCGTATCCCGATCCGGCAGGTGGAATGTGGGATCGAACATGCCCGCTTGTCGCCCGTCGCTTTCGACGGCCTGATCCACAGGGGACCGGACGGTGATTCACCCCTTGGGCGCGACCTCGTCAAGGCCGCCCGCTCGGCATCCCGGTCCTATCTCGCACTCGCGGAGGTCCTCGAATCCGAGTTCGCCCCCCACACGGGAACAAAAGACAGTGTCGGCAAGGACGTCTACCGACTGAGGTCGCGAAGTTTCATCGGGACCGGCATCGACCTGGAAGAGACGTACGAGTGGGGGAGGGCCACCCTGGCGTCCATCGTGTCCGCCCAGCAACGGACCGCCGACGCTCTCGCCCCGGGGGCCGGCATATCGCGGGTACTCGAGCTTCTCGATGCGAACCCGCGGTACACGCTGCATGGCACCGACGCATTACAACGGTGGATGCAGGACCTCTCCGACCGAACCCTGGCGAACCTGCAGGATACGCATTTCACGATCCCGCGTGAGATCGAGCGACTCGAGTGCCGGATCGCCCCGACCCGCACCGGTGGTATCTACTACACCGGCCCCGACGAAGAACTGACTCGCCCCGGACGCATGTGGTGGTCGGTACCTGCCGGAGTCGACCGCTTTCACACCTGGCACGAAAAGTCCCGCGTGTTCCATGAAGGCGTCCCAGGCCATCACCTGCAGGTCGGCACCGCCATGGCGCGAGGCCATGAGCTCAATCGATGGCGCCGCCTGGCGAACTTCACCTCCGGGCACGGGGAGGGGTGGGCTTTGTATGCCGAGACGCTGGCGGTCGACCTCGGTCTGCTGGACGACCCGGCTGACCGTATGGGAATGCTCCAGTCACAACGTCTGCGCTCCGCGCGGGTGGTGATCGATATCGGTCTTCACTGCGAACTGCCTGCCCCGAGTTGTCTGGGCGGAGGCATCTGGGATCCTGGCAAGGCGTGGCAGTTTCTGGCCGAGCATTGCGTACTGGACGAGATCAGTCGGCGGCACGAACACGACCGGTACCTGGGATGGGCCGGCCAAGCTCCGTCATACGCCGTGGGTCAGCGACTATGGCAGCAACTGCGCGACGACTATCTCCGGCGCAACCCCGAATCGGATCTGCGGCAATTTCACGACCGAGCTCTGGCCGTCGGCAGCGTCGGGATGGACGTGCTGCGCCGAACCGCGCTCGGCTTAGGCCCCGAGGATCCGGCTCAGTCGGTCTCCAGCCCCACCGCGGGATCCTCGAACTGAGCCAGAAGGATCTTGAGGAGCCGCCGAAGCTCCGATTGGTCGTCGCCGGCCAGGATCTCCAAGAGCCGAGACTCGTGATCCATGATGTCGGACACGACCTCATCGACGAGCTTGACACCCTTCCTCGTCAATTGCACATCCACCCGACGACGGTCCTTCGGGTGGAAGCTCCGCTTGACCAGTCCGCTGCGCTCGAGCTTGTCCAGCCGGTTCGAGATCCCCCCGGGAGTAATCAGTGCCGCCTCGGAAAGGCGCCCGGCCGTCATCCGATACGGCTTTCCGGCACGCCGCAGCATCGCGAGGACATCGAGTGTGACCCTGTCGGTGCCGAGTTCGGCCAAACGCTCGACACGTTCGCGCTCCAAATGCCGTGCAATGCGCCAGATCCTGGTCACGATTCCCACGGAACTGACGTCGATGTCGGGGCGTTCACGCGCCCATGCCTGCTCAACCCGATCGACACCGTCGTCGATCGAGTCCGAACCCGCCGTCGAAATCTCAGCAGTCATGTGATCCTCGAAGCCGCATGGATGCAGTCTACGACGCGAAAGAAGTTCACGGCTAAAAAATACACCAGAGCAAGATTTGCGTGCTCGAAGCTACCCCGAACCGCCCACGCCCCTCGTCGACCAGCTCGCCGGTCGTGGCGCCGGCGAACCCCATCCCACGGCGGCGCGGTGCGACGGGATTGGCACGTCGATTCGTCGAAAGCCGCCCGGGTCCCCAGGTCCACCGGCGGCTCCCCGTATGTGTCCGTCGAGACCCTAGGCCCCGACGGAAGCGGGCTCGACAGCGGCGGGCGCGTACGGCTCCTGCGCGGCCCGAACGCGCGTGAGCAGTCTGACGATAGCCTCGGACACGTCAGCTGCTCGCTCGCGGATCACCATGTGTCCGGCGTCTGGGACGGGCACCAGTTCCGAGAGCGGTAGCTGGTTCGCAATGTTCTGCGAATGCGCATACGGCGTCATCAGGTCCCCTGACCCACACAGCACCATCGCCGGGATCGCTGCGAGTGCCTTCACTCCTGCCGTCTCGTCCAGATGCGTGAAAGCAGGAAGGAACCCGAGGATGGTCGCGGATGCGGTGTCGTTGATCAACGTGTTGGCGCAGGTAACCAGGCGCGGGTGGATCGGGGCCCGACCGTAGGCTGCATGCCGAACTACGCGTTCGCACGCTTTCCCGGCGACGACACGTCCGGCACCCAGAATCCAAGGAGCGTGCCGGGCAACGCTCGTGGCCGCGAGTACCAGCGGATTGCTCAGGCTACGAGCGATACCGGACCCGGTGAGCTCGCTTGCGGCGGTCGCGATGAGGCCGGCGGCGACCACGGGAAACCCGATCTTTTCCGGGTGCTGACGGGCCCAGCTGAGGATGCTCATCCCGCCCATGGAGTGCCCTACCAATGCAATCGGTGCATTGCCCCCCACCGCACGAATGACGGAGTCGAGATCCTGGCCGAGTTGCTCGATCGTCATGGTGTCGGGCGCTGCGGACCCGGACTCGCCATGGCCGCGCTGGTCGTAGAAGACAAGCCGGATCTCTGACCCGAAGGTGCTCTGAAGGAAGGAGCGTTGCAGCTCCCACGATTGCATGTTCAGGCAGTGACCGTGCGCAAAGATGACGGTCAAGGGTGCCGCTTCGGGGCCGTACTCGCGGGTCGCGAGCGGAACCCCGTCGTCTGCCGCGATGGTTGATCGTCTTTCCCACCGAATTGCGGGTTCGAATGTCGCGCTCACCGGATTGTCCGATCCTCCGGGCGGCCAGCCCCATGGCCTGCCGCTACCTGACCTGATGTAATCAGTATCGTCCCCAATATTTCACGAGTCAATAGTTATTTCAGTTTAGTGTTTGTCTGAGAAATAGTTCGTGAAGTGGAGGAGTGCGCGTGCGAAGGGAGGCTGTTTCGCGCCGGGAGCGTGACTCTCTGTTCGACGCAGGCCGACGGGCCCCTGGTCTAGAGACCAGGGCCCGTCGGCGATGGCCGTGCGAATGGGCAACTCCGGAGCCCTGCGATCGCGTCACCGTCGCAGGGCAGGAAGGGCGCCCGAGCCCTTCTCGCGAGCCAGCCGCCTACCGCGGCGCCATGCGCAGCGCGCCGTCCATGCGAATGGTCTCACCGTTGAGGTAGTCGTGTTCGACGATCATCTGCGCGAGCTGGGCGTATTCGGCGGGCTGACCGAGGCGCGAGGGGAACGGGACGCCGGCTTCGAGGCCCTTGCGGTATTCGTCGGTGACGCCGGCGAGCATCGGGGTGTCGATGATGCCGGGGGCGATGGTGTTGACGCGGATGCCGAACTGCGCGAGGTCGCGGGCGGCGGGGACGGTCATGCCGTGCACGCCGCCTTTGGACGCGGAGTACGCGATTTGGCCGATCTGGCCCTCGAACGCGGCGACGGAGGCGGTGTTGATGATGGCGCCGCGTTGGCCGGACTCGTCGACGGTGTCGGTCTTGGCGATGGCGTCGGCGGCGAGGCGCATGACGTTGAACGTGCCGAGCAGGTTGACGGTGATGACGGTGCGGAACAGTTCGAGGTCGTGGGGGCCCTTCTTCGACAGGATGCGGCTGGCCCAGCCGACGCCGGCGCAGTTGACGACGATGCGCAGCGGCAGGCCCGATTCGACGATCTTCTCGATCGCGGCCTGGACCTCGTCGCCGCTGGTGACGTCGGTGGCGAGGAGGGTCACGCCGTCGGGGACGTTGTCGCCGGCGCGCTCGATGGACTGCTGCAGGTCGAGTCCGAACACGGTGGCTCCGGCGTCGGCGAGACGCTTGGCGGTGGCGGCGCCGAGGCCGGAGGCGGCTCCGGTGACCAGTGCTGCGGTCTCCTGAATATTCATGTTCGAACCTTTCGCTGAGGGGACGTATGTCTCTACTTCTTCGGGACGCGGATAATCAGGGCGTCGCCCTGCCCGCCTCCACCACACAGGGCAGCAGCCCCGACACCACCGCCGCGGCGCTGCAACTCCAAAGCCAGATGCAGGGTGATCCGCGCCCCAGACATGCCCAGCGGATGGCCCAGCGCAATTGCTCCGCCATTGACGTTGACCCGCGCCGGATCCAACCCGAGCTCGCGCGTCGAGGCGATTCCCACCGCCGCGAAGGCCTCGTTGATCTCCACCAGGTCCAAATCCTGCGGAGAGATGCCTTCCCTCGCGCATGCCTTGGTGATCGCCCGTGCGGGCTGTGACTGCAAGGTCGAATCGGGACCCGCAACGACGCCGTGCGCCCCGATTTCGGCGATCCATGCCAGCCCGAGCTCCTGCGCCTTGGCCCTACTCATCACCACGACCGCGGCCGCACCATCGGAAATCTGTGACGCGGACCCGGCGGTAATTGTTCCGTCCACACTGAACGCCGGTCTCAGCTTCGCCAGCGACTCCACGGTGGTATCCGCGCGAATCCCCTCGTCCTGCGCGAGTTCCACCGCCCCTCCACGCCGCTGCGGAACCGTTACCGTCACCACTTCGTCGTCGAACCGCCCGTCTTTCCACGCCCGCGCCGCATTCTGATGCGACGCCGCCGCGAACGCGTCCTGCTCGGAGCGCGAGATTCGATGATCGGCCTCCCCGTTCTTCACCTCGGCCAGATTCCCCATCGGCTGATCTGTGAAGATGTCGTACAGCCCGTCGAATGCCATGGAATCGCGGATCGTCGCGTCGCCGTACTTGAAGCCCACCCGCGATCGTTCCAGCAGATGCGGAACCTGTGACATGGACTCCTGGCCACCCGCGACGATCACCTCGAACTCCCCGGCACGGATTAACTGATCGGCCAACGCGATCGCGTCGATGCCCGACAGACAGACCTTGTTGACTGTCAGCGCCGGCACGTCCATCGGGATTCCGGCTGCGACCGCCGCCTGCCTGGCCGGAATCTGGCCGGCGCCTGCTGTGAGAACTTGACCCATGATCACGTACTCGACCAGCGCGGCGGGCACTCCAGATTTGTCCAGTGCTCCCCGAATCGCGACGCCACCGAGGTCGGCACCCGACAGATCCCGCAAAGCCCCCATAAACCGACCCATAGGGGTCCGGGCACCGGCAACGATCACCGAAGTAGTCATCAGCTGTCCTAACTTGCCCACCGCGCCCACTCCAAAGGGGTGCCGGCGAACGCTAGAGGGAATTCAATCGTGTGTGGCGCAGGCGCCCCTCAGCAGACGGCGCGCAACGACGGGTAGATCGTGAACTAGACATGCCACGGAAGCAAGTCCTTCACACCACGAACCACCGAGTTCGTTCCTGTGGCAAGCCCACGTAAAGCGCAGTGCCACAGAGTAGTTCTTCACCGGAATCAGGCGCGGATCGAACAGCCGTGGCTCGTGGAGCGTAGATCGTCACCGAGAATCGACCATACAATAGTCGAGCGCGGCGAACGCAGAACGCGCATTTCCGCGGCTGGATGCCCGACATTCGGTCACTCGAGGCGTCATGTCGAGCGGCCCCACGTTGAGGTGAAGGCACGCCGCGTGTGCGGCGATTCGATACCGACACTGCAGCCCTGCCTGTCGCTGGAGGCCGCCGGCGATGCTCGAGGCGCACCGGTGGCTCGAATCGGGCGTCTCTGCGGTCATGATCAGATTCGCGAGCTTGCTGATTAACGCCCAATACTGCCGAAATATGTTGACATCTGGTCGGACCGCGACTGCAATGTTGCCAGTCCCAGGTGCGCGTGTAAACTTTCAAGCAAAACTACTTAGCAGTGAATAGTCCCGAGCTGATCAATTCAAGTGACATGGGGTAATGGGATGGGCGTCGAAGCACCATCGATTCGGGACGTGGCTGGAGATGATGGCGTCGATCGCATCGAGCAGGCATGGGTACGTGAACGGCCGGACATCGACGTCAGTTCAGTGGGCATCGTTTCGAGGATCTGGCGCATTGCGCGATACCTGGAGCGTGAACGCAGTCAACGCCTGGTGGAGCTAGGAACCGATCCTGCGACGCTCGACCTCTTGGCAATGCTGCGGCGCTCCGGCAAGCCGTATAGGATGACGGCCGGGCAACTCACCGAGGCCGCGCTGATAACCCCGGCGGGTATCTCGAACCGCCTGGACAAACTCGAGCGCGGTGGTCTGCTCAAACGGAGCTTTCACCCACAAGACCGTCGTCGCGTCGACGTGCAATTGACCAGAAATGGTGTCCAACTCATCGACGAGGTCGCCTCCGACATCCTGGGTCACGAGGCACAACTCCTCGCGTTTGTGAGCGAAGACGATGACACCGAGCTTCGCAGGCTCCTCAAACTCCTCCTCGCCCACTTCGAGGACCCGGGGCGTGGCTAACTAACTGAGACCGAGTAGTCCGACGGCCGTCCACCAGTTGGCGGATTGCCGATGTATCCGGGTGAAGGCTCTCGAATATGCGTGGACCTTGGCTTGTCGAAGTTGAGGGGGCGCATTTTGAGTGGCTCTGCGCGGTACCAGTTTTCGTGACTGGGTGACGAGTCGAGCGCGACGGCCACTGCGCGTCGGTCACGTACTTGCTGCAGGTGTCCGAACTCTGACCCGGGGGACGCACTTCTTCTCGCGCTGGGCATCATCACGCATGGTCGCGAGGCGTGGCTCGATCGCCACGGCGGTTCGTCGCCCGTGGACTGATGTCATCCAGGCACTCCTCCGCGCGAATCGGGTCGACGATGATCACGTCGACCCACCCAGATTGTCCGTGCAGTGGCGCTCTCGTAGATCGCCGACACCGCCCGGACGGCCACTCCCGGTGCCGCCAGCACGCCCGTCGACGCCTACGGGCAGGACGGTGGTCCCCGCCGCACGCAGGCACCCTTGCTCTCTGTACTACTGGTCGTGCCGCTGCGCCCTGCCGACGTCACCGCAGGGGCTGCACCCTCGCTCCGCACAAACGGCCCCGGCCCCGACATTTCAAGTTCGTGGACGCGGATTTGGAACTTCCTTGTGGCCTCCATACCGCGGCCACGAGTGTGCGCTGTCCCGAGACCTCTTCCGCGGATCCCGTCGCCTCGATCGGTGCATGCCCCCGGCGCCGTGATTGCGACGCGTTCTCCAGCTCGCCGTCGGCATTCGGCCTGACGACCAACTCGGGTGAGTGATCACCTCCGGCACCTCCACGCAGGCGATCCTGCGAAAGAACGGCAGATAGATGCACACACATCTATTCACTTATGAAAACAATCTGTAACAAACAATTGACTCGTGAAAGAAAGCTCAATACTATGCGTGAGGCAGGCCACACTGAGCAACGAGATCTGGCTGTTGGCCACGCGAACCCCCGAAGTACTTCTCTCGACAGAAAGGCGCCCTTCATGAGCGGCCCCATGACCGGAATCAAGATCGTCGACCTGTGTTCGATGATGTCGGGCCCCTGGGCCACGGACATCCTCGGCGACCAGGGCGCGGACGTCGTCAAGGTGGAGGTGCCCGGCAAGGGCGATCACGTGCGCTCCCTGCCTAATCGTTCCGGCGACATGTCGGCGATGTTCGTCAACGTCAACAGGTCGAAGCGGTCCCTGACCCTCGACCTGAAGACGCCGGAAGGCGTTGCGGTGCTGAAGAAACTGGTTTCCACGGCGGATGTCGTGGTGCAGAACTTCCGGCCGGGCGTCGTCGAGCGCCTCGGCATCGGATACGACGACCTCGCCCCGCTCAACTCGAAACTCATCTATCTCTCGATGAGCGGATTCGGTGAACGCGGCCCCGCCTCCGGCCAGCGGGTCTACGATTCGCTGATCCAGGCCCTGACCGGCCTGACCACCGTCCAGGCCGGATCCGACGAGGAACGACCCCGCCTGATCCGCACCATCCTCCCCGACAAACTCAGCGCCATTGTTGCCTCCCAAGCACTTTCGGCGGCACTATTCGCCCGCGAACGCACCGGGGAGGGACAGCACATCCGCCTGTCGATGCTCGAGGCGGTGCTGTCGTTCCTGTGGGCATCGGACATGGGCGCCTACACATTCCCGGACCAGCCCGTGCCGCTGTCGCAGGGCGGCAGCTTCATCGACCTGATCTACCAGACCGCGGACGGCTACATCACCGTCGCCACGAACAGCAACGGCGAGTGGCAGAGCATGTGCAAGGCACTCGGCCACCCCGAGTGGATCGAGGACGAGCGATTCTCCACCCCGGTGGGACGGTCGAAGCACATCAATGAGCGTTTGGAACTCATCCAATCTGTGCTGCTGGACAAGAGCTCTGCCGAGTGGTTGGCGCTGCTCGACGAGTTCGACGTACCGGCCGCGCCGATCCTCACGCGGGCAGAGGTCATCGAACACCCGCAGGTCAAGGCCGCCGAGATCATCGTCGAATCCGAGCACCCCGCAGCCGGGCGTCTGCGGCAGGCGCGAGTGGCGGCCCGGTTCCTGGGCACCGTCCCGGATGCACCCAGGGGTGCGCCGCTACTCGGCCAGCACAACGCCGAGATCCTCGCAGAAATCGGCTACAGCAACGACGAAATCGCCTCGCTCGCTGCACAGAAGATCATCGGAACCGAGCAGGACGCCACCACCGGCGTCCTCGCCTGAAAGGAAGTTTGGACAGTGTCCACAGTATTGGTCGTCGGTGCCGACAAGGGCATCGCGCACTCGATTACCCGCCAGTTGCACGAGCGCGGCGATAACGTCATCGCCGCCTGCCTGTTCGACGGCGCCGACCTCACCGCCGACGGCATCACCGTCGAACCGAACATCGATGTCACATCGCAGGAATCGGTCGAGGCCCTCGCGTCACGGCTCTCCGCAGCGGGTACCAAACTGGACGCCCTGATCCATGTCGCCGGGGTGATGTGGCTCGACGAACTGGGCGCGATCGACTACGACCTGGTCCGCAAACAGATCGAGATCAACACCCTCGGACCGCTGCGCACGATCGAAGCAGTGCGTCCGTTGCTCAACGAGGGCGCGAAGGTCGGCATCGTCACCAGCCGGGTCGGATCCCTCGGAGACAACACCTCCGGTGGCATGTACAGCTACCGGATCTCCAAGGCCGCCGCCAACATGGCCGGACAGAACCTGCACCACGACCTGTCCAAGAACGGGATCAGCGTGCTCATGCTCCATCCGGGCATGGTCGCCACCGACCTGACCAAGGACTTCCCCGGCGAGCACACCTACATCACCCCGGAACAGGCCGCCGCCGGACTGATCAAGAACATCGACAACCTCACCCCCGAGAACTCGGGCCGGTTCCAGCATTCGAATGGCACTTTCTTGCAGTGGTAGACCGCCTCTGCGGACCGCCGGGCACCCTGACTCCCAAGACTAGGAATCCAAAGTCGCAATGATCACCATTTACGGATACACACCAGCCTTCGGTGTTCCGGACATCAGCCCCTACGTCACCAAGGTAGTCAACTACATGACGTTCACGGGTGTCGAGTTCGAACACAAGACGCAGGACCTGGCAACGCTCGACCAGGACTCGCCCCACGGCAAACTGCCGTACATCGTCGACGAGGACGGAACCAAAGTCGGCGACTCCAACACGATCATCGCCTACCTGAAAGACAAGTACGGCGACAAGCTTGACGCTGACCTGTCTGCCAAAGACCGGGCGTTGTCCCTGTCGTTCAGCCGATTGGTCGAAGAGCACCTTTACTGGAGCGGAATCATCCAGCCGCGCTACCGCGAAGATTCGGGCTGGGAGACGTACATCCCCTGCATCGTCGGCGGCGGCGAAGTGACCCCGGAGCTGCGGGCATTCCTGGACGCATTCCGTGTCCGGGTCGTCGAGGGCTTCAATGGCCAGGGAATGGGACGACGGAAGGTTGAAGTAGTCGTCGACTTCTTCCGTGCAGATGTCGATGCTCTCTCGGATTTCCTCGGAGACAGCGAGTACTTCCTCGGAAGCGAACTGCGTTCCATCGACGCAACCGTGTACTCGATCATCCGGCACATCGCCGACCAACCACAGGACTGGCTGGGCGCCGGGTACGTCCAGACCAAACCGAACCTGATGGCGTACCTGGAACGCATCCGCAAGCAGTACGACATCTGACCCGCCGGTAACCGACCTTCTTGGAGCATCGTCGATGATTGACCTCTACTACTACACAAGCCCGAACGTGCGAAAAGTGCTCATTGCACTCGAAGAGCTTTCGCTCGAATACCAGATCATCTGGACCGACATCAAGGAAGGGGATCAATTCGCCCCCAAGTATCTCGAAATCAATCCGAACGGCAAGGTCCCGGCGATCGTCGATCACGATGGCCCCGGAGGCGAGCCAATCACGATCTTCGAGACGGGGGCCATTCTGCAGTATCTTGCCGAAAAGACCGGACGATTGCTGCCCACAGATCCCCGCGGCCGCCAGGAGGCGCTCTGCTGGCTGTTCTGGCAGGTGGCGAACCATGGCCCGATGGCAGGACAGGCCGCCCACTTCGTCTCCCACGCACCCAAACAGGGGATCGACAACCCCTACGCCCGCAGCCGATACGTCGGTGAGGTAGCACGCCTGTACAAGATTCTCGACGACCGGCTCCGTGATCGCGACTATCTGGCCGGCGAGTACTCGATAGCCGACATCTCAACCTACACCTGGACCAGAGTTGCCGGTGGGCACGGAATTACGGTCTCGGACTATCCGAATATGAAGGCGTGGTCGGACCGAATCGCAGCGCGCCCGGCCGCGAAGGTGAAGATCTCCGACCCACGCGAAGAAGCGGCGCGAAAGAACATCTACAACGCAGAACAGTTCCAACGTCTGTTCCGACCCGAAGGATCCCCGGCATGAGCAACTCCCCAGCCCTGGTGGCCGACAAAACACCCGGTCTCACCATCGATGGACAGATCGTGACAACCTCGGCCGTCAACAGGGTGATCAACCCCGCGACCGGCGAAGTCTTCGCTGAAGTCCCCGACGCTGGCGCCGAGCATCTTGACGCTGCTGTGGATGCCGCAAGACGGGCAGCCCCCAGCTGGCGTGACATGGGCATAGCAGCGCGACAGGAAATCGTTCGGAACGTTGTCGAGCTAGTTCGCACGAATATCGACGAACTCGCCATGCTGGTGACGCTGGAACAGGGCAAGCCCTTAGCCAAGGCTGCCGGCGAGATTGATTCCGGGCTCCGAGGCCTCACTCGGTACGCAAGTACCGACATCCCGGTCGAGATCTTTCGGGACAACGACGACGAGTACATCGAGATCCATCGCGAGCCAGTCGGTGTAGTCGGTGCGATCACCGCCTGGAACTACCCATTGTTACTGGCGCTATGGAAGATCGGGCCGGCGCTGGTCACCGGAAACACCATCATCCTCAAGCCCTCCCCACTGACCCCGGTGGCCACCCTCCGTCTCGGTGAACTACTCCAACAGGCGCTTCCCGCCGGTGTTCTCCAAATTCTGAGTGGTGGGGACGACCTGGGGCGCGCAATGACCGCCCATCCGGGGATCAACAAGATCACCTTCACGGGCTCGGAGCGGGCAGGCAAATCGATCATGTCCGGCGCGGGTCCGACGTTGAAGAGACTGACCCTGGAATTGGGAGGCAACGACGCGGGTATCGTTCTCGACGACGTGGACGTTGCGGCCATGGCCGACGACCTCTATTGGGCGGCGCTGTCCAACTGTGGTGCCGTCTGCGCCGGTCTCAAACGCCTCTACGTCCCTGTCCACCTCGCGCCCGCGATCGAGGAGGCTCTCACTGAAGTGGCCAAGACGATCGTCGTCGGCAACGGACTTGACGAGGGCGTCGACATGGGACCAATCCAGAACCTGGCGCAGCTGGAAAAGGTCCGAGGCTATGTCGACGATGCGGTGCACCGCGGCGCCGATGTTTACTTCCGTGGCGAAATCCCGGACGGGCCAGGATACTTCCATCCCGTTACTCTTGTCCGCGGTGTCGACGACACGACTCCGCTGGTCAGGGAAGAGCAGTTCGGACCGGTTCTGCCGATCCTGACCTATACCGACATCGACGACGCCGTCGAGCGCGCCAACAATTCGGATCTCGGTCTCGGCGCCTCGGTGTGGTCCACGGACGAACAACGCGCAGTGCAAGTAGCGAATCGCCTGGAAGCCGGAACTGCGTGGGTTAATCAGCATCCAGTGCTGACATCAGACGTCCCATTCGGCGGAATCAAGCAGTCCGGATTGGGTGTTGAACAGTCCGTCCACGGGATCCTCGAATACACCAATTTCAGGGTGCTCCGGGTTAAGCGCTGACATGCACGAATGGAGAGGTCGGCTCGTCGCAACATTCCAGTAACGAGCGCGTCTTACCTAGCGCGGGCCGACAGCTCCCCACACCCGTGCATCGAACGATCGTACGCACGGCCGCCGACGCGCCCAAAACAGGACGGACCCATGAGGCAACAAGTCATCCCTTCAAGAGCGACTACCGATACGGTCAGTTCACGGTTCACGTTCGTGTTCATTACCGATCCGCTCAGTGAGCTGGCCCCCGCCCACGACACCACAGTGGCACTGATGGAAGCAGCTCAGGCGCTAGGACATCGCGTCCTGGTGACCACCATCGCCGAATTGGGCGTGACTGCCGGGCGGGCAACGGCGCAGACCCGCGACGTCACGCTGCAGCCTGCAGCGCTGATCGACGGCAAGTGGGTCGTCGGAAAGAATTGGTTCGTCGCGACCGAATCCGAGCAGATCTTTCTCGACACTGCGGCAGCGATATTCATGAGGACCGACCCTCCGGTGGATGCCGACTACCTGCGGGCGACATATATCCTCGACCTGGTCGATCCCGCGTGTACGCTCATGCTGAACTCACCCAGCGGTCTGCGGGACGCAAACGAAAAGCTTTTTGCTCTTCGCTTTCCCGAGCTCGGCCCGCCGACGCTCATCTCCGCAGATCAGACCGAGATCATCGACGCGGTACAGTCCTGGGGAAGGGCCGTTCTCAAACCAACGGACGGTATGGCCGGACGCGGGATCATGCTGCTCAGCCCTGGCGACCCCAATCTGCACTCGATCCTCGACACCGCTACCGAGCGTGGAACCAAACACGTCGTTGTTCAGCAATACATCCCCGCGGTCACGGCCGGGGACCGACGCGTCATCGTTCTCGGTGGAACCCCAGTCGGTGCTGTCCGGCGGATCGCGGAGGGCGACGAATTCCGCTGCAACATGGCAACGGGCGCGAGCGTGGAAATCGACACAGTCACAGAGAACGATCGCAGGATCTGCAAAACCATCGGTCCGGAGCTCGTCAAACGCGGGCTCCATTTCGTCGGAATCGACATCATCGGAGATAGGCTCACCGAAGTGAATGTAACCAGCCCCACGGGAATTCGCGAAATCGACGCACTCAGCGGGACACATCTCGCGACCAGCACCATATCGTGGGTGGCAGCGCTGTGTGCGAACGCAGAGGTTCGCTGATGACAATCACAGAACACGCCGAACGTGTCGTCGTCGTCGGTGCCGACGCCGCTGGCATGAGCGCCGCGCACCAAGCTCTACGTTCGGCACGCGCCGACGGTCGCACGATCGAGGTAGTCGTGTTGGAAAGGACCCGCGACACCTCTTACTCGGCATGCGGAATGCCCTATCTGATCTCGGGAACGGTAGCCCACGAAGACGAACTGATCGCACGCACGCCCGAACGCCACCGAGAAATGGGCATAGATCTTCGCCTCGAAGCGTTAGTGACCGGCATCAACATCGAAACTCGCACCGCCACATATGAAAATAGCGTCGGCGTATGTGAAACAGTGGAGTTTGACAAACTCGTGCTCGCAACTGGAGCGCACCCCGTTATTCCACAGTGGGCGGTTGACGACAAAGGCGATCTAACACCGGGTATCCTCCCCGTGAAGAACCTCGAGGATGCGCGTCAGTGGCTCACACTTGTACTGCCAGAAGAATCGTCTGATTCCGACTCCATCACGACCACGCGACATGCGGTAGTCGTTGGTGCCGGCTACATCGGCGTCGAGATGGCGGAAGCAATGGTCGATCGAGGGTTCGAGACTACGCTGATCACCCGCAGTTCGGTGATGAGTAACCTCGACGAGGACATGAGCGCACGCGTCCACACCGCCATCGCCGAAGGTGGTGTTCGCGTCGTCCCGCAGTGCACGGTCGAGAGCATCGACGTCGTTGATGGAAGAGTTCACTCACTGACGGCAAGCAACGGTGAAACATACCTTGCAGATGTCGTGGTACTCGGACTCGGTGTCAGGCCCGCCACTGAGCTTGGAGTCGCCGCCGGCCTCCCAGTCGGAGACTTTGGCGGATACCTCCCCGATGAGAATCAAGCAGTGGCTGAAAATGTCTGGGCCGCGGGCGATTGCTGCGAGGTCATCGACAGGATCACGGGCACCCGTACGTTCGCTCCCCTTGGCACGCACGCGAACAAACAAGGCAGAATCTGCGGATACAACGTCGTCGGCGGCAAACAACAGTTTGCTGGTGTGTTGTCGACAGCCATAACCAGATTCACCAATCCAAATGTGCACGTGGAAGTGGGACGGGCCGGGCTCTCTACCGACGCTGCAATTGACGCCGGATTCAGCCCAGAATCGCTTGTCACAGTGGGTGGAACCGCCAGCGGATACATGCCGGAGCGGTCGCCAATCGCAACCAAGATCATCGCAGACCGGAGGAGCCGACGACTTCTTGGTGTGCAGATCGTCGGAGGCCAGAATTCTGCCAAACGCATTGATACCGCGGCCGCAGTGCTATGGGGGCAGATGACTGTCGACGACCTCGCAGCCATGGATCTGTCGTACGCGCCCCCATTCGCAACCGTGTGGGAAGCCGTTCAGCTCGCCGCCAGAAGGTTGGCAGACAGGCTCTAAACAACCCGTCCCGGTTGTTGGAGCGTTTCACCATGCGAAGAGGGTGCGCACCGCAATGCGTCGAATGCGTTCTCGTGGCGACGCGCGTCCCTTTAGCTTTCCTCGGCAACATGCTTGCGGAGAGCCCCAAGCAAATGAGTGACGAACTCATGCTCCGAAGTTGACGTGACTTTGTCAAACTCCACCCGACCCGACACGCTCGCCGCGGAGGGCTTCGACAGCGTCACACTGAAATGCGGCCCGTCCTCGTCAGATTCCGTAGACCCCGAGCTGCCCTGCGCACCTCCCCGTTTGACCCAGCCCGCGATCGCGCTACACAGATCGGGCAACTCGCCGAGGCTGACCAGGACGGTGGAAAAGCTCTCCAGTGACGAGATCACGGCACCGGAGACCTCCACATAGACGCGAATCGACTCCAGGGTTTGTGCCGCGTCACGTGAGCTCTCGACAGGTTGATCGAAGCCAATCCTGTAGAGGTCCTCGGCAACCTTCCTCGGCACACCAATGCTCAGTTGACCATGGGCCACCGTGTCGTCCTCCATGTCTGGTGTGACTAGCCGCCAATCTCAGTAAATTCTACCGGCGATGTGGCGGTACAGCCGCGCTTTTCGAGGCTGGATACGTGGTCGTGGCGATGCGTATCAACTCCGAACACCGGCACTCCGCAGACGCTGGAGTTACTGAATTCAGTCCACAACGGTGCGTGGGATCGGCGCTGCCTGACCGCGCACGCCGTCGCGCCTCAGTTGTTTGCTCGGAGGGGCATTACCCGGCTCTGAAGGGCTGGTGCTGGGCAGACTGACGCAGTCGAAGGCGGAGCATCGTCCAGCAGGAGGGGAGGGGCCAACGCTGCGGGTCACTCCGGACAGAGCGCAGGAACCGGTGGCCATGGCGGTCGGAGCAGCGGGTGGCTATCTTCCGGCTGGGTCGGCAGCCTCGGCCGTACCGCCCTGGCCTGCCTGCACCGAGCGGGGAAGGATGACGGGCAAAGGAAAGTCGAGAGTGGGCGAGTTCGCATCGGTGGAGAGGGGCATGTGGGCGGCGGCTGCCGTACATGCACCCGCCTGAACATAAGTGCTTCTCACGCCTCCGCGTGGGCGGGGAGGCGCTCATAGTCGTGGTCGAGGCGGCGACAGCGCACCAGCCACGGCAGCGATTGTTCGATCACCCAGCGGTGCGGTAGTTCAGCAAACCTACGCTGCCCTTTGGGTTTCCGAACGATATCCAGTGCGATGCGGCAGTGCGTGTCGATCCAGGCGACCAGCTTCCCGGCGTAGCCGCCGTCGGCCCACAGCACGACCATCGACGGCATCACGGTCTTCGCCCGCGGCAGTACCCGGCGTCCGCCGTCACGGTCCTGCACACTCCCCGCCGTCACCAACACCACCACGAGTAGGCCGAGTGTCGGTCACCAAGTGCCTTTTGCGCCCATTGACTCGTTTCGCGCCGTCCCAACCGCGCGTGTCCGTGCCGACGGTACCCTTGACCGCCTGGGCGTCGACCATACCCGCCGAAGCCATCGGATCCCGACCACCGCGATCGCGCACCCGGCCCGCAGTGCGCCGGGTATCCGGTCAGTCACCCCAGACTCGTTCCACACACTGAAGTACCAGTACACCGTCTCCCACTTCGGAAAATCATGCGGCAACTGGCGCCAGGAACAGCCGGTGCGGTTGACATAGAAGATCGCGTCCACGATCCGGCGGCGCGAGTGAATGGGCGGGCGACCAGCCGAAGGTACCGGGGCCGAGTCCGTGCAGGAGATCGGTTAGCTGACTTCCGTTGACGTTTAGTGGTGTCAACGAAGAAAGACAAGTCCCCCGGCCTGTCGGCCGGGGAACTTGGGCTGTAGAGGATGCCGGCGAACCGGGTGTCGTCCCGTGGATCAGGATGCCGCGGTGACGGCTGGGACCTTCAGTGGTTCCACTTTGCCCATGACGCACAGGTAGTTGGCCGCACCCAGCAGTGCCACGGCACCGATGACCGCGAGTGGTGCGATGTAGGAGCCGGTCCGATCCACGAGGACGCCGATGACGACGGGGGTGAAGATGCCGGCGAGGTTGGAGGCGAAGTTCTGGATTCCGCCGATCGATCCGACGTGGTTGGAGCTCGGTGCGATGTCTGCGGGTAGGGACCAGATGCCGGTGGCGGCGATGGTCAGGCTGGAGTAGGCAAGTGACAAGAGCGCCAACGCCATCCACGCCTCGGGGACGACGGCGGCGAACATGATCACGGAGCCGCCGGTCAGGCCGCCGGCGATCTGGGTCTTGCGGACTCGGGTGATCGAGTGCCCGCGGCGCACCGCCCGGTCGGCGGCGAGACCGCCGAGCCAGCCGCACGCGACGGCGCACACGCCGGGGAGGGCGCCGAACATGCCGAGCTTGAGGAGGTCGAATCCTCGTTCGCTGACGAGGTAGCTGGGGAAGAAGGTGATGAAGAAGTAGATCGCGCTGTTCAGGCAGAAGAAGCCGAACATCATGCTCGAGACGGTGCGGTAGCGGAAATTGCGACCGCCAGGGCAGCTTCGCGGCTGCGGCGTCGTCGTTGCTCGCGGTGCGGGCGCCCCCGTCTTCGATGTGCGCGCGTTCGGCGGCGTCGACGCGGGGGTGCTGTTGTGGGTTGCGGTAGATCTTCCGCCAGGCGAGGGCCCAGACGACACCGAGTGCGCCGATGACGATGAATACGCCGTGCCAGGTGGTGATCGAGATGATGAGCGCGACGATCGGTAGCGCGATCACGGCGCCGACGCGGGAGCCGGAGTCCCAGATGCTTGTCGCGAAGGTGCGTTCGCTCTTCGGGAACCAGGTGGCGACGACCTTGGCGGAGGTGCTCGGGGCGGGGCTTTCGCCGACACCGAGCAGGAAACGGACCGCGAACAGGGAGGCGAAACCCTGGGCGAGGGCGGTGGCCATGGTGCAGACCGACCACCACAGGGAGGCGATGGTGAACGATCTACGGGGGCCGACCTTGTCGACGTACCAGCCGGCGGCGAGCTGGCAGACGTCGTAGGCCCAGAAGAAGGCCGCGAAGATCAGGCCCTGCTGGGTGGCGGTGAGGTGGAAGTCCTCGCCCATGAAGGGCAGGGTGACGGCCAGGCTGGAGCGGTCGAGGTAGTTGATGCTGCGGTGAATGGACGGTGGGCAAGGCCGGCGGATTGACGGGCGGCCCTGGGCAGATCCAGACCCAGCCCGGACTGTCACGCGGATAGCCGACAGCAGCCTCCGCTGTCCTCTCTGAGTCGAGTGCCCCGCATCGATGCCGGTGCGGGGCACTCTCGTTGAGAGGGCGTGTCGTCACTCCTGGTAGAAGCGTTTTGCGAGGATGGCTGCGCTCACCCTCGTCTACTAACCCAGTGGATACCGTCGATGGCGTCGTCGAGGATGAGGCCGCGCCGTATTCGACGGCGGCCGTATAGCCGCGTGAGCCGAGTGCGCTTTGGCAGGAGGTATATCCCGGGATGCTTTACCGCCTCGACATCGACGGGAACCCGCACCGGACGGGCACGCCATCGAGTCCGTGGCCGTCGACCCGCTGCGCGCACAAGATCACGGCCGGCGCCGCCTACTGGTAACTCGACTTAAAATGTGCCGTGAACTGGGAAGATGACACGTCCCCCTTGTCGAATGCCGGGCCAGACAAGGCTGACCCGAGCACGGCAGCGAAGGGAGAGCGACGAACGAGGCACGTCATGTGGAACGACGCGTGCCCTATCGCAACCGGGATGCTGCCCGTATGCCGGCCGGAGTAATTCCTGCCAGACAGAAATCGATTGTGCGCATTGATACTCCAGTGATTCGGCGATTCCTCCACCTGCGGCTGCGGCCCGGTCCGCTTTGCCGTGACCTACGTCATGACTTACCTCCGGTCGCTAGACTTGCAGTGTCGGGATCGATGTGCACCGGTCCTCGAGCAATCACTCGATTGGCGATCTCATCGATCTCCTCGTAGTCCGGGTCATAGGACATTGCTTCTTGCCCGGTGTATCCCAGCTTGGCATTCACGTCCGCACTGAGGTAGTACGCGCCCGCGATCAAGTGTGTGAGCAACGCGAAGTCCCCCGCCGGGAGGGTTGAGAGGGTGCCCAGCGGATCCGAAGGCTTTGAGGTCGGGAGGGTGCTGACAATCTCGATAAAGCGGTGCCGTTGATCATCTCGGATATCGAGTGCACGAGGCAGAAGGTCTGAAGGTAAGCGGAGTTCCGAGGCGGCGGGCATCCCCAACGCCTCGTCCGCCGGAATCACGGCATCGCATACCCATTCCAGCTGCGTTGCAATCGAATTGTAGTCATTCATGCCTGATCCTTCGTCCTAGTTTCAGCGCACTGCAATTGAGACCTGCTGGTCTCGAGCAGCGTGTATTGCCTGCTCGGTGGTCCTGAGGGAGAGGGCTGCGACGGTGCCGGTGGGATTGACGCAGCCCGATGTCGGCATGACACTGCCGTCGACGATGAATAGATTCTTGACGTCATGGGCGCGGCCGTACCCGTCGACGACGGATCGCGTCGGATCAGTACCCATGGTGGCTGTCCCGAGGAGATGCCATCCGGTTTCGCGTACCACCGACGCGACGATCGTTTCGTATGCGCCGGCTTCCTTCATGGAGATTTCTGCTTGCTTCTGGTTGAACGTGAGGAGCTTCATCGTGTTTTCGGAGGCGCGATAGCGCAGTTGCGGTGCGGGGAGGCCATCAAAGTCGGTCAACGTGGGGTCCAATGTGACGGTGTTGCTTTCGTTGGGAAGGTCCTCGGCGATGATCGACCATTCTGCTGAATGCCCGAAGCGACGACTCACTTCCTTGTGGATGCCTTCGCCCCAGGTGATTCCGTTGAACGGCCAGGTTCCTGTCGCAGCGAGGGGACCTCCGGTGCCCATCAGCTGCCATTTTGCGCCGCGAACGAAGTCGCGGTCGGGGTGGGTTTCTTGGAACTGCAGGGAGTATGCCCGCTGTCCGTAGGGGCCCTGCCATCCTTCGAAGAAGTCATCGAAGAGCCCTACCACCACGCTGTACGGGTGCATCATCAGGCGTTTGCCGACCATGCCGGACGAATTTGCCAGTCCATCCGGATGCGCGGGTGACGCCGAGTTGAGCAGCAATCTCGGTGTTCCGATGCCGTTTGCTCCAATGAAGACGGTGCGTGCGGGCTGGAAATGTGTCTGGCCCGTGGTGCGGTCGACATAAGTCGCACCTGTCGCCAGTCCGGTCGAGTCGGTTTCGATTCGCTGGACGCGCGCGTTCGTGACCAGTTTTGCGCCCCTGGAGACAGCGACCGGCCAGTGGGTTCGATCGACCGATGCCTTGGCGCCGTCGAAGCATCCCCACAGGCAGCTTCCACGCCGGACGCATGGAAGGAGATTGTTGTGCTTGACGGAGGCGATGGCGTTCGTACCTTGCCACCAGTGCCACCCCAGGCGGTCGTGGGCGGCGGCAAATCGTCGTTCCATTTCTCCGAGTGGGAAGGGTGGGAGCGGCGGTTCAAAATAGGGGTACGCGGGGTCGCCGGGCACTCCGGACACGGAAAAGTCACGTTCTACGCGGCTGTAATACGGTGCAAGTTCGTTGTAATCGAACGGCCAGTCATCTGCCACGCCGTCCAGGGTTCGGACACGGAAATCGCTTGGCTTGAACCTGTGCCATGCCGCGGCGTAGAGAATCGAGCTGCCGCCGACCCCGTTCCACATCAGGGGGGCGACATCGGATTCGTCGTCATTAATCGGATAGTCGGAGGGGGCGTTGCGCCGGTTCGGGTACCAGCTGAAGTGCCGATCCTTGGCGAGCTCGAATTCGTCGGTCGAACTCTTGATCTTCGTGTAGTCCGGGAACTCTCCTTGTTCCAAGCAGATGACAGTGAAGCCCTCTTCGGCGAATCGCTTTGCGGCGACGGCGCCGCTGGGGCCGGCACCGACGATTAGCACGTCATAGGTGGTGTTGGTGTGTTCTGACTCTGACATGGGAACGCTCCTTCTCCGCGAGCTTCGGAGGATGTGATGCGACGGTCTTTCTCTCGGCTGTCGTGCCGGGTCTACAGCGGGGCGTCTGCCCAGTCGGAGGTGGCTCGCAGCGACTCGTCGAGGCCGATGGAAATGTGTTTTACCTGGGTATAGCTGGCAACTGCTTCGAGGCCGTTCTCTCGGCCGATTCCGCTGCTCTTGTAGCCGCCGTGGGGAGCAAGCGGCGATTCTGCCTGCCAATCATTGACCATGACACCGCCGGCTTGCAGCCTTCGTGCGGTCGAGAGTCCCCGCTTGATGTCGCGGGTCCAGATGCAGGCAAAGAGGCCGAATTCGGAATCGTTTGCCTGTCGGATCAGGTCGTCGTGGTTGGCCCAGGTCAGTACAGAAAGCACGGGACCGAACACTTCTTCGCGGACGATCCTGTCGTTGCCATTGACGTCGTCGATCACGGTGGGCTCGACGAAGAATCCGCCCGGGTCGGTGCCGTTCGGGATCCCTCCGCCGTACAGGAGTTTGCCTTCAGATTTCCCGATGTCGATGTACTCGCGCACTCTGTCGAATTGTCTGCGGGAAACGAGCGGGCCCATCTGGGTTTCGGGATCGAGAACATCGCCGATATGGATGGTGCCGAGACGTTCTGCCAGCTTCGCGAGGAATGGTTCTTTGATGTCCTCGTGCAAGTACAGACGGGAGCCAGCTACGCAGACTTGTCCTGCGTGTGAGCAGAAAGCCTGGATCGTGCCCTCGACTGCGTCATCGAGATCGGCATCCGGGAAGACGATGTTCGGACTCTTGCCGCCGAGCTCGAGGTTGACCTGTGCCATGTGATCGGCCGCGAGATGGGCGACCTTCTTTCCGGTTTCGACGGACCCGGTGAACGTGATGCCGGCGACGTCGGGGTGGGCTGCCAGCGCGGCGCCAACATCGGAGCCAAGACCTGTGACCATGTTGAAGACACCTGCGGGAAATCCCGCTTCATGAACCAACTCTGCGAAACGTAGGGAGGCGAGTGAGGTGTCTTCTGCGGGCTTGACCACAGCGGTGTTTCCCAGAGCCAATGCGGGTGCGACGGAGCGCACCAGTATGACCAGAGGGTAGTTCCAGGGGACGATGTGGGCGGTGACACCGAGCGGTTCGACAACGGTCATGCTCAGACGGTTCCCGGGAAGAGGGATTGTCCGCCCCCCGACGGTCGGTGCGAGGCCGGCGTGATAGTCGAGCCACAACGACACTGCGCCGATGAGATCGTGTGCCTTGCTGAGATAGTGGCCGCTGTCGATTGCTTCGAGCCACGCCAGTTCGTCGGCATTTTCCTTGACGAGTTCGCTGAGTTTTCGCAGAAGGCTGCAGCGGGTCAGGACATCCGTTTCCTGCCATTCAGTAGCTGCAGATCGGGCGGCGCTGACGGCATCGTTGACATCGGCCACCGACCCGCGCGGAATCGTTCCGATCAGCTGTCCGGTGCTGGGATCAGTCACGTCCAGGGTTCTGCCGGACGCGGCTTCTCGGGCCTGGCCACCGATGTAGAGGGCACCGCCGCTGATGCGACGATTCTGCTTGTCAATTCGGAGTGATGTTGTGGTCAGTAGCGATGACGATGTCATGCCCCAACTCCCTTCAATGTGTGATTTGGTTTTTGGTCGCGCGAGGCCTGCTGCAGCAAATCCAACGATGCTGCCGTCCGGTATCCGAACTGCTGACGTAGCGGAGAGCGCCTGCTACGACGTAGCCGTAGACACGGTGGGGCTGTCGCCACTGGCCGGGCGTGTCGTCGTGGCAGAGCGGTGGTCGTTGACGAGCGTTGATGAGATGCGCAGTACCAGTGCGCCGCCGAGAACCAGAATGACTGCACATGCGTACAGACTGGTCGTGGTGCTCCCGGTCAGGACGGCGAGCCATCCGACAACCGACGTGCTGACTGTGCCGGCTATGTTGCCTACGGAGTTGATCAGGGCGATACCGGCTGCGGCGCCTACGCCGGCGAGGAACGCGGAGGGAAGACTCCAGAACGCGGCTTGCGCCGTCGATGCCCCGGCTGCAGCGATGGTCAGGCCTGCCACTGCCAGCACGGTGTTGTGGGCTCCCAGGCCGGTGATCAACAGTCCGATTGCCGTGGCCCAACAGGGCAGGGCGGTGTGCCACCGGCGTTCCCCGGTCCTGTCGGCGTGCGAACTTGTTGTCACCATCGCAACCACTGCCGCCAGGTAGGGAAGCGCCGTGAGCAGACCGATCTGTAGTCCGCCGCTCACCCCGGACCGATGGATGATGGTGGGCACCCAGAAGCTGACGATGTAGATACCCATGGCGATGCAGAAGTAGACGCCGCTGAGCAGCCATACTTTCGGACTCTTCAACACTTCCCCGAGCCGTGTGTGCGCAGCAGCGTTGTTCTCGTGCGCATCGTCGGACAGGGCATGCCGGACTACATCCTTCTGCCTGTCGGTCAACCACTTGGCAGAGATGTAGTCGTTGTCGAGCCATTTGAGCACGGCGAAACCCAGCAGAAGCGAAGGAACCGCTTCGATCACGAACACCCATTGCCAGCCACCGAATCCGCCGACGTCATCGAAGGAGTCCAGAATCCAACCGGACAGCGGACCCCCGAAGATGGAAGCGACGGGAATGGCGGCAAGGAAGAGCGCGAACACCTTGCCCCGCCGTACCGCAGGGAACCAACGGGTGAGATAGAACAGAATCCCGGGGATGAAGCCCGCTTCGGCGACGCCGAGCAGAAACCGTAGGACGTAGAACATCTCAGGCGAGGTGACAAAGGCCATCGCCCCGGAGATCAGGGCCCAGGTAATCATGATGCGGGCGATCCAGATCTTCGGTCCGACCTTGGCCATGATGACGTTGCTCGGTACCTCGAACGGGATGTAGCCCACGAAGAACATGCCGGCGCCGAGCCCGTACACGGCATCGCTGAACTGGAGGTCGTCCATCATCTGAAGCTTGGCGAAGCCCACGTTGACTCGATCGAGGTAGGCGGCGGCGTAGCAGATGAACAGAAAGGGAATCAGGCGGCGGGTGACTTTGCGGTAGACCGCCTCGGTCTCGGGAGACGACGGGATAGGCCGGAGGGAATCCGTCATAACTAGAACCCGTTTCGATGGGAGGGAGTGGGTCAGACCAGGGCGCGCCGGTCGTCGACGCGCCGTGCCTTGTGATCGGTGCGCTCGAAGGTGTTGGACGGAAAGGTTTCCACCGACACCCGCAGACCGAGTGTGGCCTGTAGTTCAGAACCGACGAGTTTTTCGAACTGCTCGAGCGCGGTGGGTGTGGTGGTGGGATGCGCGCATTCGACCTGCACGGTGAGCTCGTCCATGGAGCCGGTGCGGGTGACTACGACACGGTGTTCACCGCCGTAGTGTTCGACGTTGCGTAGCACGTTGTCGATCTCGGTCGGATAGACGTTTTCGCCGCGGATGTGGATCATGTCGTCGATGCGGCCGTAGACACCACGAGGCAGCTTCGGATAGGTCCGGCCGCACGGGTTTTCTTCGTAGACCCAGCTGGTCAGGTCTCCGGATGCGAGACGGATCATCGGTTGCGAGGTGCGCTCGAGGTGCGTGTACACCGGAGTGCCTTCGCCTCCGTAGGGAACCGGGCGGTACGTGGTCGGGTCGCAGACTTCGTGGTGAACGATGTCCTGATAGAGCAGCATGCCGTCGGGGGTGCCGGAGGTTGCGGCGGCGCTCATGAACGGGGTCATTTCGGCCATCGTCCCGCAGTCGACGACGCGGGCGCCGAAGCTGTCCTCGATGGCCTTGCGGACCGAGGGCACGGATGCGCCAGGCTCGCCGGAGAAGAACATCACCTTGATCTCGAACTCTTTCGGGTCCACACCTTCGGCGTGGGCGACTTCGGCAAGTCTCAGCGCGTAGGACGGGGTCGCGTAGAAGCCCTTTGGTTTGAACGCCCTCAACCAACGCACCGCACGAGCCGTCATCCCTGGAGCGCCGGCTCCGAAAGGAAATGCCCTGCAGCGCAGGCGTTCGGCACCGGCGAGGGCGCCCCACGACCCGAGATACAGACTGAACACGGCGGCGACGAAGACGGTGTCTCCTGGCCGTAGTCCCATGCCCCACATCACCCGTGCGTGGTTGTTCGCGATGGCGTCCCAGTCGCCGCGACCGACAGCGAAGGCAGTGGGTGTGCCGGTGGTGCCGGAAGTGCCGTGGACGTGATAGATCTCCGATTCGGGGGCGCACAGGTAGTCGCCGAAAGGCGGGTGCTCGAGCTGGGACTGGCGCAACTCGGCTTTGGTAACGACCGGCACGGACTCGAAGGCCTCGAACGAGGTGATGTCCTCGGGGTTGATTCCTGCGCCGTTCCACTTGCGGCGGTAGAACTCGGATGTGCGGTAGGCGTAGCGCATAACATCGCGTAGTCGTGCCAGGACCGCCTCCGCACGCTGCTCGGGATCCATGGTTTCGCGATTACGGAACCAGTAGGGGCTCGCAGGGTCGGGCAGGTACTCGTTGTCGTAGCGAGCGGGGAAGTTCCATTCCTCCATGGCGTGCATTGCGGTTTCTCCTCAATGAAGATGTGTTGGTGAACAGAAAGGTGCGTCAGGAGTTCTGACGGCGACGCTCTTCGGCGTCGTTCCAGGGCAGGAGTGCTTGGTAGTCCGGGACGAATCCGAGCCCCTTCTGCCCGTCGGGTGATACGGCATCACGGGTAACGTCCACCTGGATCACGGCCGGCGCGTAGGCCAGTGCGCGCTTGAGCGCGTCCGGGAGATCAGCGGGATCGTTCACTCGCTCGCCGTGCGCTCCGAGTCCTCGGGCCATCGCGGCGTAGTCGACGTCCCCGAGCTCCGTGCCGGCGATCAAGCCGTAGTTCGTCAGCTGGTCGTAGCGTTCGATGTTCCATCCACGGTTGTCGGCCACAACGACGACGATCTTGGCGCCGTGTCGCACCGCAGTGTCGATTTCCATTGCGTTCAACCCGTAGGCACCGTCACCGGTGAAGGCCACCACGGACTGTTCCGGGTTTTCCAGGGCCGCGGCGATGGCGAACGGAACTCCGACACCGAGGCATCCGAATGCGCCGGCATCGAGGTACCGGGTCCCGGATGCCCCGAGACGGGCGAAGCTGAGAAAGTCCCCACCGTCGGCGACAACGATCGCCGAGTCCATTCCCACGGCACGCGCGGCGGCGAAGATCTGGTTCGGATGCATGCGCCCGTCCGCGCCGGCTGGGGACTGCGGAAGCTGTTCCGCATAGCGGTGGGCACGGTCGAGGTGCAGTGCTCGCAATTCGTCCCGCCATGCGGTGTCCGGAAGGCCACGCTTGTCCAGAACCTCCGAGGCGAGGGCTTGAAGGCCCAACCGAGGAGTGCAGAGCAACTCCACCTCGCCGCGACGGTTGTCGATCAGTTCGGCGGTGGTATCGCTGATTCGAAGAATGCGTGCATGAGGAAAGACTGCAGGGGATCCGTAGCCGAGTTGGTAATCCAGTCGGCGTCCGACGGTGATCAGAAGATCACACTCGTTCATCGCCCTTCCCCGCATCGCGCCAACCACTGCAGGGTGATCGTCGGAGACAAGTCCGCGGCTTTCCTGGGTGTCGAGATATGTTGCTCCTGTCGCAAGCAGGAACTCGTCGAGTTCGGCACCGCAGCCACGCGCGCCGCGACCGGATACGACCACGGGTTTGGTTGCCGATGAGATGACTTCAGCCGCCGCAAGGATGGCCTCACGCGTGGGTGCGCTCTGGTAGTGATACTCCGGGCGTAGATGCTCGGGTAGAACGGTCGAGCGTGGAACCTGGCACCGCAGCACGTCCGTGGGTATTTCGAGGTACACCGGTCCTGGGTCGGTGCCCTGCCCGACGGCAAGGGCCCACCCTTCGCTCAGCTCACGCACAACCTGATCCGCCTGGTGCAGAGTACGGGCTCGGCGCGTGATCGGCTCCATGATCTGCGTGTGCCGGATGTCTTGTAGTGCCCCCATGTTCGCTTGCGGGACGGGGGCACACCCGCCTAAGACGAGGACCGGTGCGCGTGAGACATATGCGTTTGCGACCGCCGTGACGGTGTTGGTCACTCCCGGGCCTGCGGTGACGATCGCGACGCCGACTTTGCCTGTGAGTTCGGCGTGTGCGTGTGCCATGTGCACCGCAGCGGCCTCGTGCCGTACGTCCACGATCTCCACACCCATCCGGGCGAGGACGTCCCACACCGGCTGGATGTGCCCGCCTTGCAGTCCGAAGATTCGCCGGACTCCCTTCGAATAGAGGGTCTCTGCCACCAGGGAGGCGGCAGATATGTGCGGGCTGATGTCCGGTGATGTCACGGTAGCTCCTTATGTCTCAGGCTTGATGAGGGACGACGCGCGTGAACCCCGACGTAGATGGGCATCGCTGTCGCGCAGGTCACACCATACGAATTCTGAATTCAGAATGCAATAGGCAGGAATTCTGAATTGCGGTCTACACTGAGCCAAGCGCGATCAGCAGATCGCAGAGGAGGGATGTATGGCTGCGCTTCCGGTTCCCCCCTCGCGCACAGAGCAGGTTTACGACGCCATCGTCGACGAAATCTGCCGCGGCGAGCTACCCGGAGGCACCGTCCTCCGTCAAGAGCTGCTCGCTGAGCGGTTCAATGTCTCCAGGCAGCCGATCCAGCAGGCACTCCTTTTGCTGAAGTCGCACGGTCTGGTGCGAGAAGTCGGTAAGCGCAGCCTCGAAGTGGTCCCACTCGGCGAGAAGCTGGTCGTGGACCTGTATGAGATGCGCGCAGTGGTCGACGGGCTCGCGGCCCGGCGCGCAGCCACTCGTCATACTGATCGAGACCGCGAATACTCCGTGCAGTTGCTAGCCCAGGGACGGCAAGCAATGGCCGATCGATCGTTCGCGCACATGATCGCCGCAGACATGGAGTTTCACGAGCATTGGATCAAGGCCGCCGACAACGCCTTCCTCACCGAAAGTGCCGCCGCCCTATTCCACAGCGTACGGAGGGTAATGGGTGAGATCCTCCGCCATAGTGGAACCCCTCAGTGGGTTTGGGATGATCATCGCAAGATTCATGAAGCAATCGCCGCGGGCGACGCGAACACCGCAGAAGCATTGGCGAAGGAACACGCTCAACACGGTACTGAACTCGTCCTGAACGCGATGAAGAGAGAAGGGGCGCCATCTCTCGCGTCTAACCTCAAGTGAACCGCCTCGAGGAGGCGGATGCGTTGAACCTTCGGGACTTTCAGTGCGGCCGCGGTGCGGCACCGACCCGTGTAACGGGTGGGCAAATCGCGGACGGCGGGCGTAACTGCCGCGATAGCGTCGACCGGCGAACGGCCTGAGGTATTCGCATGAACTTGTCGTATGGTTCCGCCGCGCCGATTCGACCTGACCGCAGCGACGCTCGTCAGCCACCGTGTCCGGCGCCGCTCTCCTGGGACGCATGGCCGGACACCGGGTGTGGGGCTTCGTCGCGGCCTGCGCGGTGATGATGGCGGTCAGCGTCGGTGCCGCTGTCGCCCACAACGACCGGATACACCCACGCTCTGAACTGGGACCTCGATCCGCCCCGCTGGACCTGAACAGTCAGAGGTTCCAGCACCGAAGTTCTCCAACGTCACCGCATCCCAGACCAGCCCGAACAGCTCCAGGAACTGCCACCACAACGCCAACGCCCGCGCGTAGGACTTCACCGTATTCGGCGACACCTGCTGGGCCCGAAGATATTCCAGGTACTCCTCCACCGGTACCACCGGGCGATGATCCGAGCCGAGCACCGTCCAGGTGTGGCCCCCGCCCTCGGGCAGGACCAGCCGCTGCACCCGACAACACGTCCCGACCGTTCCTGTGATCGTCGTCACATCCGTAGCGTAACCACCCCGGATAGAACGTCCGCGACAGACACGCCGACCGTCGTAAAGAACTCTCACCATTCGTTGCGGACGGTGGTCACGCAACCCCAGATAGGACGTCGGCATAACAGGGTGGTGACGTCGTAGAGCACCAAGCTCAATCCGCCGGTCGCGGCGGCATGCTCGAAACATTTCTTCGCGACCCGGTCTCGGTAATCGTTTGTGGCGCAACGCTTCAATGCGTTGGCGTAGGTGTTGCGGTGGGCCGGGGTCAGGCCGATCTCGGCGACGACCCGGCTGGTGTCGCTCATCGATGTCGGCTCGACGAGCCGGCCGAGGACCAGCTGGAAGAACGCGTCGTCGTCGACAGCGTCGAGACCCAGGCGTCGCCATCCGGTCTCGATCGCCTCGATCAGCCAGCGGGACCGTTTCGTCGCGATCACCGATCCGCGTTCCCCACCACCGCCGAGGTCGAGGTCGAGTTCCTGCTGGCCGGCCTGCAGCTTTTCCCGGGCCGCCTGCAACAGTGCCGCCAACTCGCCCTCGGTGTGGGCGGAACCGAGGTGCTCAAGGATCTTGTGGCGGCCCCCGTCCTTCGCGGCGATCTGCACCGCCGTCGCCCCCGACGCGGTCCGAACCTTGCGGATATAGGCAGCCACAACCGGCGATCCTACCGACCGATTAGTGCCCCATATCCCCGACCCGCGAATCCACTACCAGCACAAACGCCAGCCGAAGCCGGAAATCCCCATCGACCTGTGCAAGTCAGGTGAAGAGAACCGAGCAGGAAATCAGACCGAGAGCCTCGCTGCGCGCACGAATCCTGCACGCCAGCGCTCTACACCTAGCGTACGGCGCTCAGGCATCACTGCCAGAGGTTGAGCCGCTGGCCATCATGTGTGAAAAGCAAGGACTGGTTAGGACTTTGATCGACGAGTCTGACTGCATTGGCCACCTGCTCGTCGACCTTCAGCGCCAATCTGAGCCACCTGTCGCAGCCTCATTCCTCGCCCGTGTGCTCTCGACGGATCGCCTTCCTCAGCCTGGCAACACAGCACGCGCGTGATTAGCACCTCGGAATTTGGCCAGACCTCGCGACGTCTCGGCCTCAGCTGCATGCGGGCGGAATATGTCTCCTAGCAGGGTAATCAGGTAGGACTCGACTACCGTGCGCGCTCACGGTAGAAGAGGTCCGCCCATGACAAATGCCCACCCCGTTGCGAGTTCTCAGACACTCTCGTATCTGCCGTGTAGCGTCTGCGAGGGATTGATACCGAAGCGCCGCCGATACATGGCTGCAAAGCGAGGCGCGTGTGCGAATCCCCAGCGATACGCGACATCTTCGACCCGTGTCATGACGTCGCCGCGGGCTTGCACGAGGTCGGCATGCGCCCTGTCGAGGCGCACCGTTTGCAGATACCTCATGGGTGTGGTGCCCAGATAGCGATTGAAACCTTGCTGAAGACTCCGTACGCTCACGCCCGTTCGCGCTGCGAGCACCGCGGTTGTGATGGCTTGGTCTGCGTGAGTGTGCATGAACTCGACGGCTTCCCGCACCACCCCCGGCGCGGGAAGCCGTGGATTCGTGAGGCCGATTTCGGGCAGTTGAGCCACCAGGAGCCCAGTCAAGATCAGGTCTTCGTACTTCGCGGTGATCTGTGAGTTCCAGCTGACGTCGGGACCGTCGTTCAGGTCCGACACCACCGTCTTGATGATGCGCAGCCAGCATCGTCCGCGCCGCTGATTGGCATCGACTACAGGATTCAAGGGAAGCTCTGTCGGCCATACCTTGTCGAAGGTCTCGGCAAATAGCTGCTCGAGTCGGAGACGATCGATCTTGACCGCGAGTTGCGTGCAGTCTGCGCTCCATCGCATGGATACCGGGGAGGTCGGTCTGAGAACTGGTGCACACGACGGCGACGCGTTGATGTGATCGTTGCCGTGTACGACACTGGCGCGACCTGAGAGCAGGATGTTGATGTTGTAGTAAGTTCCCAGCGGCTCAGGATCGACGACTGCTTCCGCACCGAGCTTCAGGTAGACCAGATCGATCGACCCCACCCGCGCCGCGCGCGCGACAGCTAGGAAATCATTACCGCGAGACATCATCGGGTCGAGCCGATGTGGGCTGAACAGGTCAGCCAGCCGTGCGTTCGACTCGGCGGGATCCGCCGAACGCAGCACTTCGCGCCCCGTTTGTGCCCAGGTAGTCATGGTGTCAAGCATTCCTCGACGAATGCGAGTCGACGGAGACAGTAGGCCCGAGCACGGTGATGAAGCTCGATGGAATGACCGACTCCGGCCTGTAGGTCGACTCGAATATCTGGGGTTGACGTGAAGCGCGCGCGCATGGTCTCCCGCGCCTGCACGTCAGATCGCCAGATGTTGTCGTGCTCGGCGAATGTCAGGCTAACCGGCATTTTGATCGTGCGCGCCACAGCTGGCACCAGATCGGACCAACCAACAACGTCGATCAATTCGGGCATTGGCAGAGGGCGAAGGAGATTGGAATTCTGTGTTACCTGCTCAGCGGAAAAGGTTCCGGCCGGTCCAAACATGACTTGGGCGTGCGAATCGGCGGGGAGAGAGAGCGTCGGTGCGTTGTCGATCATTGATTCCCACATCTCACGGAGCCCGGGCTGCCACACTTCACCAAGTCCGCTGATTTCGACCCCATGGACTAGATCAGTCGTGTTCGATGCCACGCAAAGGGCGAGCATTCCGCCGATGGAGTGACCGACGATGACTGCTTGCGTCGTTGGCGCAACCTTTGTCGCGATCGAATCTACGGCTGCGGAGAGAATTCGGGTCTGGGCAGCGAACGACAGCAGCGTCGGATCGATGCCTGCGGTCGCGCCGTACCCCGGACGATCGAGAGCAACGACGGTGTAGCCGAGCAAGGCACCAAGCCCGAGGAGCGAATCCGGCCCCATGTCGTAGTAGCAAGAATCGTATGTTCCGCCGTGCAAGGCGATGATCAGTCCGCGGGTCACGGTGCGCGGGCCTGCGATGCGGCCCGACAGCTGAAGCTCTTCAGCGTCGACGACCAGTTCAGTTGTGGTAGACATCGCGGTCATGGTGGTTGCCCTTACTCGATGAACGAATCGTACCCGATGGGGGATTCCGCGCAGCGTCCGTGAGGTGACCAGACGCTGGTGGTGGGGCCAATCGGGTGACGTGCAGGTGCATCGGGATAGTTTTGGTTGATGAAATCTGGCGGCTTGTCGTCAAATGTTCCGTGAATCGTTAGCAGAGCAGGTCGAAGATCGTGTCGGCGAGGAATCGCGGACGAGCGAGAAACGGGCTGTGAGACCCTGGTATCGAGACCGGGACCGTTCCAAGACGGGCCGGCACGACGGAGGAAGCCCAAGCCGGTGAGATCGTGCGGTCGTCCTCGCATGCGAGGTAGTAGGACGGGACCTCAGGGAACTTGGCTACGGGACTCGATTCGCTCATCGGTGTTGGCGACTGTGGTCGTAGCTGGGTGACTGCGTGCCGCGCAACATCTTTCGGGCAGTCATGGAAGAATAGTTCTTCGGCCACGTCGGGCGGCCAACGCAGGCGTCCTTCCACATCCCTCTGCTGATGGGGGAGTGCGTGCTCATAGAACCAACCGCTCATGGGTGGGACAACTCTGCTCTGCTCGATCCAGGAAACGCCAGGGTCGGGGATGAGAGACGCAAGGTAGACGAGTGCAGAAACCTCGACATGATCAGGTACCAAGGGGAGCGCAAGACCCGACATGGAATGGCCAACGACCACGTCCTGTCCAGGATTGCGAACCGCGGCGGCGATTAGGCGCGCGTAGTCAGATGCCCCGACATCTACCTTGTCGGACGGCAATTCCACGGCGGTAGCGGTATGCCCATACTCGTTCAGAACTGCGATTTGATCAGCCCAGCACCAGGCGCCATGCCATGATCCGTGAACCAATACGAAATGTGTCATTCGCGTCTAATTTCCTTGCATAAATGAAATCGGCTCAACATCTTCCGGGTCGGATTTCCGTCTCACCTGCAGAACCGATGCCGCATACAAGCCGCGGAAGCATTTCGGGAGTGCTTGAATTTTCATCGTGAAACACCCTATCGACTTGCTCGGAATGATTCGCGAGAGCGATGCGCAATCGCTCAATGTTGTCGGATCGAATTGCGTCTAGAAGCTGCCCATGGGACTCGATGCTGTGGCTGACTCCGCCCTCATGGTCGGGAATAAACTGCGCTTTGATCACGCTGTTGCTCAGAATTGTCACAAGTGCTCCGTACAAGTCCGTGAGATACGGGATGGAGGCGACTCGGGCAATTGCAAGGTGAAATCTCAGGTTAGCTATAAAGAATGCCTTGGGATCTCGGCGCACCGCCTGGATTTCGTCGAGTGCCCACGACATCGTTTTCACGCCCTCTGGGGTCACTCGATGGAATGCCATCTCGCAGAGAAGAGTATCCATGGCGAGCCGGGCTTGGAATACCTCGCCGACGTCCGCAACCCCCTGGAACCACATATCTGCGACCCCGATGCGAAGTTGCGGCGGCACTTCGTTGACGAAGATACCGCCGCTAGCGCCACGCTTCACGACGATCAGGCCGCGTTCTCGCAGAATTTGTAGAGCTTCATTCATGACGGCTGGGCTCACGCTGTATTGCTCGATCAAATCTGTACGAAGGCCGAGTCGATCGCCCGATCGCCCCGCAGAATCGAGGATATCTTTCTCGATTTGCGTCGCCAAATACTCGGCGCGAGACCCGGTTGCTCCGACTCCGTCGATAGAATATGGTGACATGTTTGTCATTTTATCACCCGAAACTCGTCAATTTAATTCGGTATACCCCCCAAGGGGGCGGCTGTAGGGCTGAATCAATCGGGGCCGAATAGGTTTGCCGGACACATCCGACCCCGAAGGCGACTCAGCTGGCCTGCGCGGATTCACGACTTTCTTCGAGAAGGAACTGGCGGACCACGTTTTCGAACTCGACAGACTTGTCGATCTGTACCCAATGACCGCACTCGGCGAAGACTTGAAGGCGAGCGTCGGGTAGACGTTTGGCGAGCTGCTCGGATGTGGTCACTGGGATGATCCGATCATCTCGACCGTGGATGAGAAGCACCTGGCAGTCGACCTGCGCGAGTTCTTCGCTCGAAACGCAGAGTGCCTCAATCCATCGCTGGCGTGGCGCCGGGAACATCGACGCGTACGCGTCCTGGACTCCAGGGCGCATCGATGCGAGGTAACGCCGCTCGACCAGGTCGTCGCTCGGGACGTCGGAGCTATAAGTGAACTGCGGTAGCAACTCACGCATGGCTGCCAGCGAGGGTTCGTACCCCCACGCGGCGTCGAGACCATCCGTAAGGTCGAACGGAACGCCGACGCTTCCCATCAGGACAAGACGCTCCACCCGGCTGGATTGCGTCGCGGCCAGGCTCAGCGCCAACGCACCACCGAAACTGTTCCCGACCACGGAACAACGTTGTACCCCGAGGGCGTCGAGGAATCCGCTGATGTGCTGAACCCAGCTCTTGAGGTTGTACTGCACCGTCTCCGGTGGCACGGTGTGGCCGAAACCGACGATATCGGGGGCCAGAACCCTGAAATGCTTGCTCAACCCGGGTATCGCCAGTCGCCAGTTGGCATGGGCGGTGACACCTGGTCCGGACCCGTGCAGGAGCAGCACCACCGGGCCGGAGCCGACGTCGTGGTAATTGGTGGCGATTCCGTCAATGTCGATTGTCTGGCCAATCTCATCCATGCGGTACCTTCGCCTTCTCTCGAATTGAGTTCGGCATTAGCGCTTCCCGATGACGCTCACGTCGCCGGGATTGATCAGATCGGGGACGGTCCAGCCGTCGATGTCGTACTCTGCCATGCACCGATCCACCATGTCCTTGTAGTAATCGGTCTGACCGGTCTGCATCTGTCCCCACAACGCCTCAAGGCGAATGTTTTCGTGGTTGCCTGCGTAGTTGCGTTCGTACAACTCATGGCGCCCACCGAATTCGCTACCGATGGCATCCCAGATGAGCTTCATGAGTTTGGCGCGTTCTTGACCGGTCTTGCCGCCACTACCTCGCAAGTATCGGTCGAGGTAGGGTTCAATCTCGGGATTCTTCCAGTCGACGGCGTTTGAGTTGTTGTAGATCAGGGCACTTCCCAGGTCCTGTTCGAAGATCTCTTTCGCCCGAGGATAGATAGTCGTGGCGAGCAACCGATAGGCCGCGGTCGCATCGACATTGGGGATGAAGGTGCCGTCCGACCACGGTGTGGGGTTATCGACCATGGAATCTGTGAAACTCTTCAGCATGTTCCTGTAGCAGATGAGTTCACCAACTCGCGACTGGACTCCACGGAACTCGCTCGCACCGGTCATCTCGAGCCCGCGCATGAGCAACCCGATCAGGAAGTCGAATTTGACTCCGAGCCGGACGCATCCCTGCATTAGTGCACGGAAAATGAAGCCCGAGCCGGCGGCGAAGTTGTTCGCCTTGTCGACGTCGTAGCAGAACACGTTCTCCCACGGCACGAAGACGCGATCAAAGACGAAGATGGCGTCGTTCTCGTCGAGCCGGCTAGACAACGGATAGTCGAACGGGCTGCCGATCGTCGCCGCCGCGAATTCGTAGGAAGGACGGCAGAAGAGTTTGAGTCCCGGTGAGGCGACCGGCACGATGAAGACTCCAGAAAATTCCTTGCTCTTGATCGGCAACGGGCCGTAATTGCCGATGAAGTTGTAGTGGGTGAGCGCGGAATTCGTCGCGACAACCTTTGCTCCGCTGACGATCAGGCCGCCGTCGGTCTCTTCGTCGACGTGCATGAACACGTCACGTGCTGCGTCCATTCCCTTGTCCCGGTCGACCGGCGGGTTGACGATGGCGTGGTTGAAGTAGAGGACCTTTTCCTGTGCCTCCCGATACCAGCGTCGGGCATTGTCGTCGAACGGCTTGTAGAACTCGGTGTTGGACCCCAGCGTGCTGATGAAGGATGCTTTGTAGTCCGGGCTGCGCCCCATCCATCCGTAGCTGAGACCCGCCCATTCTGCACAGGCCTCCGCCCCTTGCCGCAGGTCTGCAGCCGAGTACGGGGACTTGAAGAACGGGTGGGTGTATCCACCACTGCCGGTGTCAGTGGGCACAACGAGTTTGCCCTGCTGCGCCGGATTGTGCAGTTCGTCGTACAGGCGGGCCGTCATGCGGGCGGAGTTGCGGAAGGCTGGGTGAGTCGTGACGTCTTCGACGCGCTCGCCGTAGATGTACACCTCACGTCCGTCGCGAAGACTCTCCAGATACTCGGCGCCGTTGAGGGGCCTGTCGGCGGGGGGAGTGACCTTGTTGCCACCGGAACTTGCAAGTGTCTCAGTCATTGGAACCTTTCTTACGGTGCAGGTCTTCCGGCGTCTTACGCGACCGGCTGTTGATAAAGGGGGACTTCGCCGTGCCAGCCCGGAGCGCCAGTATCGATGGGGGTCGGCGGTGCGGATGTCGAGGTGTGTCCCAGGTGGTGGAAATCGCCTCGGTAGAAGAGGAGTGGTTGTCCCTCATTGACCGTGCAGCGCTCGACCCGTCCGATGACGAGAACGTGATCGCCGGCGCTGACGATGTCGTGAGGAGCGCATTCGATAGTTGCGAGACAGTCGGCCAGGACGGGAGTACCGGCGCCGTGCCATGTGAAGTCAGCGTTTGCGTCTGGTACACCAGCAAAGTGCAGTCCGACCGACTGTTGTTCGCGGCGAAGGACATTCACTGCAAATGGTTGGCCCGGAAGGTGTGCCGCGGCCTTACTTTTGGTGCCCATGGATACGAGCACCAGCGGTGGTGTCAGTGACACGGAAGTGAAAGAGTTAACGGTTGCACCGTGGGGGTCCCCTGCCGGTGTCCGACTGGTCACGACCGTGACACCGGTCGTGAAATTTCCGAGGCAGTCCCTCAGTAGGCGCGGATCGATTTCCATCGGAGTTCTCCAAAACGCTGAATGGGTGAATGAGCACGGAGATGGAGCGTCACGTTACTGCGTTCATGAAGCTGTCGCTCATTTCATTCCCGACGTAGAAGATGCCCTTGTCGAGATGGTCCGCGGTCCAGGTGATCGGCTTCCAGTCGGGGAATGTCGTGTAGCCGCCGGCGAAGACTTCATTGCGGTTGCCGGCAGGATCGAAGAAGTAGATGGTCGTTCCTCGGGTGATGCCGTGCTGCTTGGGTCCTTCCTCGACGGGAACTCCGTCGTCACCGAACACCTGCCCGGCTCGAAGCAACGTGGACCAGTCCTGCAGTTCGAAGGCGAAGTGATGAAGCTTGCCGTTCTCGCCGGACAGGATCGCGATGTCGTGGGGCGTGTTGCTGCAGAACATGAACGTGCCGAGGAGGTTCTGCTGCTCGACATCGTCGATAATGCGCTCTGCCGGGCGGAAACCAAGGCATTCGGCGAAGAACCGCTCGATGAGCGCGACATTGTCGCTAGTAATAACGGCGTGGTCGAGGCGCGGAACGGACGCTCCGACGGGATGGCGGGGGGCGACAGCGGGATTGAGGATCCCGAGTTCGTTGCCCACCCACTCCGCCTCTGCATAGAGCTCGAGTACGTGTTCGGATGGAAGAATCACCCGGACGCCGTCGCCGATTCCGAGGTTGTCCCCGTGGCTCATTCTCTCGGTTGAGCAGCCGAACTGCTGAACCTTCTTCTCGAACGTGGCGAGGTCATCGACGGTTTCGCATTTATAGCCGAGCTTGACCAGTCCTGCCCCACCCTGCTCGAGGACGACGGAGTGGTGATCGTGCTCGTCCCATGCCTTGAGGAATACACGTCCTTCGGTGTCGCGGGCGACCTCTTTCATTCCGAGTGTGTCGGTGTAGTACGAGACGCCTTGTTCGATGTCGCTTTGCCTCGCATGCACGTAGCCGAGTCGCATAACACCCATATCCTGCTCCCTTCAGCTGTCTTGTTCGTCGCGACAGGTCCGCCCGGAGCGGAGCGGAAGGCCTCGCGATGCGTTCCTGGAGGCTGGCAATTCGCGTAAGGCCATCCCGCGCTCGGGGCAGCAGGCTCAGCTGCAATCTGTCGCACAATACTGATAGTATGGCGTGAATCACAGGTCGTCAAGATGCCTTCTACCTGCGCCTAAGCCTACATCCATCTTTGACTGAGGCAATACTATCGATAAATGGCCGGATTCTGTAGGTAGATTCAATCTTCTGCTCGTGCAAGACGAGAAGAGTGACAGAGAGGTTGTGGCCAATGGCCCCACATTCCGATTGCGGTGGCTCGGTCCGGATCCTTCCGGCCGACGAGATCTTCGAAACGCTACCGCGCGAAACCGTCGTCGAGGCGGTTCGCAGAGCTGGATACCGAATTCGATACGCATGCCGCCGGGGCGGATGTGGTGCATGCAAGGCGACTCTCGTCTCCGGCGAGGTCATCTACTCCGCAGTGATAGTCGATGAACTTATTTCTACCGCCCAGGGTGAGGAACGAACATGTCTGCCCTGTCAGGCCATTCCAGTCGGAGACATCAAGATCCGGTTACACCCACGCGATCGATTGAGGAGGATCGCACCGGGGCTGCCGAGACGAACCGGTACCGGACAAGGTGGCAACCGATGAACGCCACAGCCGCGAGTCGTGCACGGGCGCTATACGACGCACGTAGCAAGCGGATGCCGATCCTCCCCTTCACGGACGACGATCCGACCCTCGGTATGGCCGACGGTTACGCCATTCAGCAGGAGCTAGTCGCGTTGTTGCTGGCAGACGGCGATCGCATAATCGGGCACAAGGTAGGGCTGACCTCCGAACCGATGCAGCAAATGGTCGGAGTTGACTCCCCTGACTACGGCCCAGTCCTCGCCTCGACGGTCTACGGCGAGGGCGAGGTGATCCCGCTCGACCGGTTCATTGCACCTCGAATCGAGGCGGAGATCGTGTTCGTGCTCGGGTCCCGATTGCAGGGCCCCGGGGTAACCGTCACTCAGGCGAGGTCCGCGATCGCTGGCGCAGTGGCCGGCATGGAGATCGTCGACTCGCGGATCACAGACTGGAGAGTTCGATTGGCCGACACCGTCGCTGACCTCGCGTCGAATGGCGCGATGACCGTCTCGAGCCGAATCGTGCCGCTCGCCGACTTGGACACTCGGCTGATTGGCATGACGCTGACCCGCAACGGAGAACTGATCGATACGGGGGCGGGGGCTGCGGCGCTCGGCGACCCTGTGGCCGTCGTGGCTTGGCTGGCGAATGTGCTCGGCACCACGGGCACCTCGCTGGAACCTGGGCACCTGATCATGACCGGCGCGCTACACGCCGCCATACCGATGACTCGCGGAGACGTCTTCCGGGCCGAGTTCGACCGGCTCGGTCCGGTCACCGTCCGCGTCGGGGGTGAGTCGTGAATCCGGCGACCGTTTCCGAACTTGCTGGTCGGTTGACTGCGGCGGTGGCGAACCGGCGGCCGATCGAGAAGCTGTCCGCAGAGTTCGCTGAACTCGACCTCCCAGGCGCGTACCAGGTGCAGCGGCACCTCCGCGCCTCCGGCGGCGCGTTGGCGGGTTGGAAACTCGGGCTAACGTCGCGGGCCAAACAGGTGCAGGTCGGTGTGGACGACCCGGTTTACGGCTTCCTCTCGGGAGTGAACGCAGTCGACCTGGGCGCGCCGTTGGAAACGGCACAACTGATACAACCGCGGTGCGAGCCCGAGATCGTGTTCATTCTCGGCCGAGAGCTGGCTGGTCCGCACGTCACAGCAGTAGATGTCCTCGCCGCGACGTCCGGTGTCGCGGTCGGCATCGAGGTCCTCGACTCCCGCTACATCGACTACCGCTTTACCACGGCAGATGTCGTCGCTGATAACACCTCCGCAGGCCGATTCGTCGTTGGGACACCAGAATCGCCTGACACGATCGACCTACGGCTGATAGGGGTCGTGCTGGAGAAGAACGGAAAGGTCGTCGCGACTGCCTCGGGTGCGGCGTCCATGGGGCATCCGGCCGCGGCGGTCGCCTGGCTGGCGCGTCGTTTGGCTGCCGAAGGTGAGGCGCTGCGTGCGGGCGAGATCGTGTTCTCAGGTGGCCTCACCGCGGCAGTACCGGTGGGTGCCGACGATGTCGTGGTGGCCTCGATAGACCGGCTCGGCAGCGTGGAACTCGGCTGCCGTTGATTCCCCTCCGGTATACGGACCCGGTTCGGGACAAACAATGTCCTCATTCCAGAGGGCTCAAACGTAAGGAGTTCAAACGATGCCACTCATTCAAGTGACGCTTGCCCGCGGACGCACCCCCGAGCAGCTCCACACCCTCGGTAAAGCCCTGACAGACGCAGTCGAGCAGGCGGTGGGAGCGCGGCGCGGGTCCATCCGCGTGGTGCTCACCGAGTGCGAACCGCAGCACTGGTTCGTTGGCGGGGAGACGCTCGCCGATCTACGTGAATCGTCGGGGCGCTGACACGGATCCGCAGTGGATCACGTGGGCGTGGTTTGCCCGGCCCTGCAGGCCGATGGCAAGCGCACGCCCAATGGGGCAGGTCAGAGCGATCGCCGCCGCCCTCGACGCGATCGAGGTCGCGCAGGGCGATGGCCTGGCCGTCTCGGGCATGTCCGAGAGCCCGCGACAGGTGCCGGTCGATATCGACGAGCTCTGGTAGGTCTGTGATTGTCGCGTCAGCACCCATCGCCGGGGGCCGGATGCCGTCATCGCCTTCATCGTTGTGCCCGTCTTGCGCGCTCAGGTGGCGGGCAGACATCACGGTGCGGTGTACCCGTCCCCGTTGCCGACCGACGCGTAATGGGTGACTATCCGACTGTTGCTACCCACAGGTTGTGGTGGCAAACCCAGAAATCCGAAAAGTGTTGCCGCCGTGTCGTAGTCGCGGCACTAGTGCGCCTCGTTGGGCTGCGTGGCGCGGCGGCAACTGTTCGCGCGCATCTGCGGCGGCAACCGTCGACACCATCAAACAGGGTCGCGCCGCTAACCGCCCGACCATTCGCCCGACCCCGACTATCGGGCGCCCACTACGTGTGCAGATTTGCCCTCCCGACGATCGATCAAACTTACGCGTCGACCGGATGGCATGTGCGTTTTTTGGATCACGCTGGAGTGCTGCGCCTCCCTAGTGTTCATTTCTAAGAAATGTGACATCCAACACGTTGAACGACCCATCTAGGAGACCGATGCAGTACATCGACAACGAAGCCGAGACAAATACACAGGTGGACACGGATTTCGACCATCTGGACACCACGCCCACACGTGAAGAAGTCTTGAACGAATACGCCTCGATGCGCGAAAAGTGCCCCGTCGTGCACAGCCCCCGTTACGGTGGCTTCGTCCATGTCACGAGATACGACGATGTGCGTGCGGCGACGACGTCACCAGAGAGTTTCAGCTCTGCGGACGGAATCTTTATTCCACCCAGTGGGCTGCCGCGAATCCCTCCGTTGGAGTTCGAGGGCGACGAGCACCACGCTTGGCGATCGATCATGCAGGCACCTATGACCCCCGCGCAGGTTCGGGTGATGCAGCCGGCGATCCAGGACATCGTGACGAAGCAGATCGACCGATTCGCCAGTGAAGGTCATGCTGAGCTCGTCTCCGCATTGGCAGAGCCTGTTCCCGTCTATACGATTGGGCTCTTGGTCGGCCTGTCCGATGCCTCGGCAGCCCGCATGCGTCCTATTGCGAAGTCCTTGTTCGACTCGATCGGGACCGACTCGTTCGACGACCACATGCGGGTGTTCGCGGAGTTCACCGGTGCCGAACTTGAATCGCGTCGGAAGGAACCGCGGGAAGACTTCCTGTCGCAGCTTGCCACTGGCACTTTGGGTGACATGGAGCTCGACGACGCCGCGATTGCTGGCGTGCTGGTTGCGCTTCTCGTCGGTGGACATCACTCGACGGCGTCAGCATTGTCCGGTCTGTTTCACCACATAATGACCGTGCCAGGTATACGAGACAAGGTCTCTGATCCACGTTCATTGGCGAAAGTGATCGAGGAGAGTCTGCGTCTGACAACGCCGTTGCAGCTGTTCGCTCGCACGGCGCTGCAGGACGTATCCATCGGAGGCACATCAGTGGCTGCGGGCACCAGACTCTTCGTGAACTTCGCATCGTCGAATCTCGACCCTCGCCAGTTCGACGATCCCGAGAAGTTCGACATGGATCGTCGACCGAACAACCACTTCGCCTTCGGGTTCGGCGAACATCTGTGCATTGGTCGCCACCTTGCCCGCGCTGAGCTGCAAATTGCAGCGACCGAACTGTTCCGCAGGCTGCCTGACATCGCGGTTTCGGGTGACGTGCAATTCACCGGGCTTGAAGGCGGGACGCTGATGGAAATCAGCAGTCTGCCAGTGACCTTCACCCCTGAAAAGTCAGCTTAGCAGCCAAGATCGTGAGGTATCAAATGCCATCAGTGGTTTTTATCCGCCCCAATGGTGAACGGGTTGAAGTGCAGGTCCCAGCCGATTCGACCGTGATGGAAGCGGCGGTCGAAAACGGCATCGACGAGATCACCGCAGAATGTGGCGGCGCAGCGTCCTGTGCCACGTGTCACGTGTATGTCGATGAGCCCGACTTCTCGCGCCTACCCACGATGAGCCAACTCGAAGACGACATGCTCGATGGAGCTGTGGCTCCTCGTGAGTCAACGAGCAGGCTTTCATGCCAATTGACTGTCACCACTGAGCTGGACCGCATTGCCGTGCTCCTTCCCGCGGAGCAGTTCTAGTGGGTGTAGACGGTGCGGTCATTGTCGGTGGCGGCCATGGAGGTTTCACCGCCGCCGTAGCGTTGCGCGAGCAAAACTATCAGGGAACGATCACGCTTATCTCTGACGACGAAGGTCTGCCATATCAGCGGCCGCCGCTCTCGAAGGCGTATCTGGCCGGAAAAGTAGAGGCCGCTAAGCTCGCCTTCCGGCCGGTAGAGTTCTACCAGCGCAAAGCGATCGACCTGATCAACTCCCGCGCCGACCAAGTTGATCCAACAGCTCGGACGATCACACTGGAAAACGGAAGATCCCTCGGCTACGAACACCTAATCCTGGCTACAGGCGCGACGCCGCGAGCTGCAAACATCCCCGGATCCGGCTTGAAGGGGGTGTACAGACTGCATAGTCTGCGGGACGCCGAGATCTTGCGAGAAAAGTTCGAGACCGCGCGCAAGATCGTCGTTATCGGCGGAGGTTACATCGGGCTCGAGTTCGCCGCCACAGCAACCGCACGCGGGAAAGACGTAACGATCATCCAACGTGCGAGCCGCCTCATGGCGAGGTCCGTGACACCGCTGATGTCGGAGTACTTCCTACGCCAACATCAACAGTGGGGTGCTCGAGTACTGCTCGGCGCGCAAGTGCAAGAGATTGTCGGTAACGCCCAAGGCATTGTGCGGTCGGTTCGTGTACGGGACAACTCGGACATCGAGGCCGACCTTGTGGTGATCGGCGTGGGTGTCGATCCAAATACTGGCCTCGCAGAGCGTGCGGGTCTCGAGATCAGCAACGGAGTTGCGGTGGACCGCCACCTACGGACGTCGGATCGAAATATCTTCGCCATCGGTGACTGTGCACGCTTTCCAACCGCCGACGCGGGAGTCGCTGTTCGTCGCGAATCTGTGCAGAACGCCGTCGACCAAGCCCGCTGTGTCGCGGCGAACCTGGCTGGTCACGACAGCATCTATCAGAAGGTCCCCCTCTATTGGAGCGACCAACAAGACAGAAAGCTTCAAGTCGCGGGCGATTCCAGCGACTGTGACGATATCGTGCCAGCGGGCGACACCTCTGGCGACGGTTTCACGGTCTACTGTTTTCGCGACGGAACCCTGATCGCCGTCGAATCAGTCAACAGACCTTCAGATCACATCGCCGCTCGCCGCGTGCTGACCGCTGACGCCGCGCCCTTGTCGACGTCCATAACGCCCGATTTGATAACGCACGACTTAGATCTCGGAGCCCACGTGCGTCTGTTCGCGACCCCTGTCCTTGACGGAACAGGGTGACCACGTTCGGTCAAGTCCCAGGGCGTGGTGTACGACGTCGTCGCGTGACTCCTCGTCGGGTAAGTCAGGCAGTCAAGGCCGGTGTCACCTCCTCGGTGGACTCGGTGCTGCTGTCGGTGGTGTTGTCGGTGCGGGAGCGGGCCAGCACGTCCAGACCGAGATAGCGGCGCCCCTCGATCCACTCGTCGTGCTGTTCGGCGAGAACCGCCCCGACGAGCCGGATCAGGGCGGTACGATCCGGGAAGATCCCGACCACATCGGTTCTCCTGCGGATTTCCTTATTGAGGCGCTCCTGCGGATTGTTACTCCAGATCTGTTTCCAAATCTGCTTCGGAAATGCGGTGAACGCCAACAGGTCCGGCCGTGCCGCGTCGAGGTGGTCGGCAACCCTCGGTAGCTTCTCGGCGAGTGCGTTGATGACCCGATCATACTGGGCATGAACAGAATCCGCGTCCGGCTGGTCGTACACCGAGTGCAGCAACGTCTTCACCCAAGGCCACGACGCCTTCGGGGTCACCGCCATCAGGTTCGTCGAATAGTGCGTTCGGCACCTCTGCCACGAAGCGCCCGGCAGGGTCGCGCCGATCGCCGCCACCAGCCCGGCGTGCGCATCGGAGGTCACCAACCGCACCCCGGACAGGCCGCGGGCAACGAGGGAGCGGAAGAATGCGAGCCAGCCTGCACCGTCCTCGGACGAGGTCACATCCACGCCCAGGATCTCGCGGTACCCCTCGGCGTTGACGCCGACCGCGACCAGGGTGTGCACGTTGACTACCCGCCCGTTCTCCCGAACCTTGAGCACGAGCGCGTCGGCGGCGACGAAGGTGTACGGCCCGGCATCGAGCGGCCGGCTGCGGAACGCCTCGACCTGGGTGTCGAGGTCCTTCGCCATCACCGACACCTGCGACTTGGACAGCGAGGTGATGCCCAACGTGCCGACGAGCCGATCCATCCGCCGGGTAGAGACGCCGAGCAGGTAGCACGTCGCAACCACGGTGGTCAGTGCCTTCTCAGCGCGCTTGCGACGCTCGAGCAACCAGTCGGGGAAATACGAACCGGACCGCAGTTTCGGGATCGCCACGTCGACGGTGCCGACGCGGGTATCGAAGTCGCGGTGCCGGTACCCGTTCCTGCTATTGGTGCGCTCATCGGAGCGTTGCCCGTAGTCGGCGCCGCACAGCGCGTCGACCTCGGCGCCCATCAGGGCATGGATGAACATCGTCAGCAGCTCGCGCAGCAGGTCGGGGCTCGCACCGGTGAGTCGGTCGGTCAGGATCTGCTGCAGGTCGATATCGTGGGCAGTGGTCATCGCGTGCTCCTTCATCGAGTCGAGTTGGTAGCTCTCTCGAAGAATCACGCGGTGACCGTCTCTCGTCCGGTTACGACACGCCGGGTCATCGGATCGAGATCCCGGCTCGTACACCATCATCGTGGACGCAACCCCACGTTCTGCAGCTAATGAGGGTCGCAGCTACGAATCCTCCGAGTTTGAAGTACATCTCCGCCCTGCTGGGGCTGAACTCTTTGCAGCCACCGGCGATGCCTTCACCGCGACCGTCCGTCAGCGGCAACATCAAGGAAGCGTCATGATCGCAACACTTTTCAGGACACTCGCGACACCGCTGGCGGTATTTCTCGACTATGTGATGGTGCCGGGGCGGACGTTTGCGTTCTTCGAGTACATCGAGGAATACGATGACGACCTCGCTGGCCCCTGCGTCATCTGTGAGGAGGATCTTTCCGAGATGTACACCGAATTGTTTGGCTAACAACGCGATCCTGGTGTTGTCGGAGTCGTGGGGTACGTGGTGATCTGAGAGTTGCCGGCAAAGCGCCGAGAACAGGGCAACGTACAACCCTCGGGGTCTGGGTGTAGGCCACCGCGGCCCATTGAAAATGGCTGGTCAGACCAGGTAGTCCGCGCTCGGAAGTGTCAGGACGTTCGCGGCGACCGTAGAGCTAGTCAGCGTCCTCATGTCAGGCTGATCGGGACAGTGCGAAGGCCGGAAGACTGACGCAGTACGGGTCGTCAATAGGCGTCGGACGCTTCGCCGCACCGCGCCAGCGTGGCGGCGATGCCAGCCGCAGCCGCGAGGACTGGCGCGACGTGATCGGAGGGTCTGAACCGGGTTACCCTCCCCGCGATGCTGATTGCCGCCACTGGTCGGCCATCTGGACCGAGAACCGGTGCGCTCACGCACAGGACACCAATTGCTGCTTCTTCGTGTTCGAATGCCACTCCAGTTTCCACCACACGGTCGAGTTGTTGCCGCAGTCGGCCGGGAGTGGTGATAGTGCGCGGCGTGCGCCGCGGCATCGGTGCCGTCAGTACCTGGATCTGTTCCGACTCGGGTGCATGGGCGAGTAGGGCTTTACCCAATGCCGTGGCATAGACGGGCATCCGGCCCCCCACTCGCGACGGCGCACGTGCTCCTCGATGGCCCGCGACTTTGGCTAGGTAAAGCACATCACTACCGTTGCGGACACCGAGATGAACGATCTCGTGCGTGCGCTCGTAGAGATCTTCCATGAACGGCGCCGCGACCTCCACCAGGGTGCGCTCGATGGATGCGCGCATCCCCAACTCGAAGAGGTGTGAACCCAGGTGGAAGTCGCTGTCCACCCTGTCCAGCAAACCCGCCGAGACAAGGTCGCTGGCCACTCGGTGCAGCGTGGCCTTGGGTAACCGTGTTCGCCGTTGCAGTTCGGCGAAACCGACTCCGTGGTCTTCCGGGCCGAAAGCATGCAAGACCACCATGACCTTCCCGATCACGGATGCCGGATCCAAATCAACTACCACACAGAACATTATGAACTGGAGTTCCACTGAGGGGAACAAAATGATGGATCTAAATCCGGGCAGGCTTCACCATGACTCCATGCAAACTCGCTCCTATGAGATCGACGCGGCCTCCGACCGGCTGCGAGTGGCTGCGACAACCGGCGTACCGTGTCCGCCCGTACGTGATCTGATCGGATCCACCGATATGGCGGCTGCCTACGCCGTTCAGGCCCGTGGAACAGTGGCAAAGCTCGCCACTGGCGCGAAGGTCGTCGGCCGAAAGGTCGGGCTGACCTCGCGAGCGGTGCAGGCCCAGATCGGGGTGGACCAGCCCGATCTCGGCTACCTGTTCGACGACATGGAGTACATGCACGGCAATACGATCCCGATGAGTCGGCTACTACAGCCGAAAGTCGAGGCCGAGGTTGCATTCGTCCTCAAGGACGACCTCGCCGCCGGACCACTGGACGAGCAACAGATCCGCGCTGCTGTCGACTACACCACTGCGGCCATCGAGATCGTCGACTCCCGAATCAAAGCCTGGGACATCACCTTCGGTGACACCGTCGCAGACAACGGGTCGAGCGCCCTCTACGTCCTCGGGACTATCCGCAGGACCCTCGACGAGATCGAACCGGCGAATGTCGAAATGACCATGACCGTCAACGGGGAACAGGTGTCCAAGGGGAACGGTGCCGCGTGCCTCGACGACCCGATCAACGCCGTTGTGTGGTTGGCACACCAGGCGAGGACCTTCGGCGATCCTCTGCGCGCCGGCCAGGTCGTTCTTTCCGGGGCGCTCGGCCCGATGGCGACCGTCCACCCCGGGGACCTCGTCACCGCGACCGTCAGCGGCCTCGGCTTCGTTACAGCAACCTTCTCCAAGGAGTAGATATGAGAACTGGAAGCTCAGGGACGACCAAGGTCGCCATCATCGGTTCCGGCAACATCGGCACCGACCTGATGATCAAGGTCATCCGGATATCGGAAACACTCGAGGTCGCCGCGATGGTTGGCATCGATCCCACATCGGACGGACTCGCCCGCGCAGCACGACTGGGTGTGCCGACGACGGCCGAGGGCGTCGATGGACTGATCGCGATGGACGGCTTCGCCGACATCGACATCATCTTCGATGCCACCTCGGCCGGCGCCCATCGCGCCAACACCGCCAAACTCGCCCCATACGGTAAGAAACTCGTCGACCTCACGCCCGCGGCCATCGGCCCGTTCGTCGTCCCGCCGGTCAACGGCGACGACTCCATCGACGAAGACAACGTCAACATGGTGACCTGTGGCGGTCAGGCGACCATCCCGATCGTGTACGCCGTCTCCCGCATCACCGATGTCCCGTACGCCGAAATTATCGCCTCGGTCGCCAGCAAGTCCGCCGGACCCGGCACCCGAGCGAACATCGACGAGTTCACCGAGACCACTGCCAACGCGGTCGAAGCCGTGGGCGGCGCCTGGACAGGCAAGGCCATCATCATCCTCAACCCTGCCGAGCCGCCCCTGATCATGCGGGACACGGTGTTCTGCCTGATCGACGACCCCGACGAATCGAAGCTCGACCAAATTCGGGCGTCCATCGAGGAGATGGTCGCCGCCGTCGCCGAATACGTGCCCGGCTACCGCCTCAAGCAAGCCGTCCAATTCACCCGGATCTCCGATGGCGAACCTATCCACACTCTCCTCGGTAAGGGCGTCGGCGAGGTGCGGGCGAGCCACCGCGTCGGTGTCTTCCTCGAGGTCGAGGGCGCCGCACACTACCTGCCCGCCTATGCCGGCAACCTCGACATCATGACCTCCGCGGCGCTCCGCACCGGCGAAAAAATCGCCGGTCGGCTGAACGCTGACCACACAGAAAGCGCCAGCGCATGACTGATCTCTACATCCAGGACGTCACCCTACGAGACGGCATGCACGCCATCCGGCACCGCATCGATCCCACCGACGTCACCCGCGTAGTGACGGCCCTCGACGATGCAGGCGTCGACGCCATCGAGGTCACCCACGGTGACGGTCTCGGCGGCGGATCCATCAACTACGGGCCGGGGTCGCACACCGACTGGGAATGGATCGAGGCGGCCGCCGCGGCCACCAAGCACGCGAAACTCACGTCCCTGCTCGTGCCGGGGATTGGTACGGCAGAGTCGTTGCGGACCGCTTACTCCCTCGGCGTCCGCTCGGTTCGCGTCGCCACTCACTGCACCGAGGCCGACGTTGCACAACAGCACATCGAAACTGCGCGCGACATCGGAATGGACGTGTCGGGCTTTCTCATGATGTCGCACATGTCCCCACCTACCGAGCTGGCCAAGCAAGCCAAGCTCATGGAGTCCTACGGCGCGCACTGCGTGTATGTCACCGACTCCGGCGGACGGCTAACCATGAACGGTGTCAGAGAACGGATCCGCGCGTACCGCGACGTGCTCGACTCGGCGACACAGCTCGGCATCCACGCGCACGAGAACCTTTCACTATCGGTCGCCAACTCGGTCATCGCCGTCGAAGAGGGCGCCTATCGGGTCGATGCCTCGCTGGCAGGGCAGGGAGCGGGCGCAGGCAACTGCCCGATCGAAGCCTTCATCGCTGTGGCGGACATCGCCGGATGGAACCATCGCTGTGATGTGTTCAAATTGCAGGATGCGGCCGACGATCTGGTTCGCCCGCTGCAGGACCGGCCGGTTCGAGTCGACCGGGAGACCCTCACGCTCGGATATGCCGGCGTCTACTCGTCGTTCCTCCGGCACGCGGAGAAAGCCTCGGGCGAATACGGGGTGGACACTCGCGATCTGCTACTCGAGGTCGGGCGTCGTCGCCTAGTCGGTGGCCAGGAGGACATGCTGATCGACATCGCACTGGATCTCCTCGCGCAGCGGGACCTGCAAACGAGCTGAGCGTCTTGGCCAATTCGCGGAACGGACAGTGCGGCTTCAGCAAGGCTGCCGGGCCGGGATGTGATGTGCGGCGTTCGGCTTGTAGGTGGTCAACGCCCGATTCCGCACTGCACCTGCAGAAATGGCCCATCCGATGTCTGGTCATCTGAAGGGAACGGTCAAACCGGCCTCGACCGGCGGCGCCCATAATCACGGCCTGGCCGAAGGTCAGCTGGTGGTCAAGGAAATGACGCCCGAGCTGATCGTCTTCGTCTGCGACGATGCGCTGTGTCGTGCGGATAGGTTCGATCGCTTCTGCCCGCAGTCGGGATTCCTTCCCGCTTCACATTCCAGCGGCGCACGTCCCGCCGGAAAGCTCTACTTCAGCGCCAGAATGCTGATGAAGGAACCGACGCCACAGCTTCGAGGGCGCGTTGATATGCATCGGTGACGCGATGGCTGGCGAAACCTGTTCTGGTCGCTCACCGTACTCAGGTGAACCCGCCTTCACCCGGTTATCCGGACTGCCACGGGTGATGACGCCACAAGTCCAGATCGACATCACGGAGAACAGATGAAATCCTATGATCAGGCGTTGGTTGACTTCGCTATGCAATGGAGCGCCTATGGAGGCGGTGACGACTACATCTTCACCGAGTTCGGTATACCGCCAGCAACATTCTACCGACGCGTTCTGTGGTTGGTGGACAGGCGGTTTGCCACCAATCTCGACCTGCCTGCTAGGCAGCACGTCCGGAAACACTGCCTCGCGAAGTTGGCATCTTTCCGAGTACCCGCCGCGACAGCCGAGTTCCAGCACGACACAGTCTTGGAGAACCGCCCGTCACCAACGTCGACCCCACCATCCGAAATCGCTGTGGACGCCGGCGTCGCGACGAGCCGGCGCCGCACCGAGCGGCGCCAACCCAACTCGCCCGCAGCGGCAGCCCCATCAACCGGCGTGCCGACGCCGACTTCATGATCTGGACGCACTCGGCGAGCATCGAAGCCCTCCAGGCCACCTACGCCGACTTCCGCCGCACCACCGCCCTGGGCCGTGCGAGCAAGCCGGTGTGGAGCAACGTCGCGTGCCACCGTCCCGCCGAATTCAACAAGAGCCACATCCCGGCGTTCCTGGCCGGCGAGGACCCGGGCAACTACGTCTGCGTGTACCCGTTCGTCCGCTCCTACGAGTGGTACCTGCTGCCCGACGACGAGCGGCGCAAGATGCTCGCCGACCACGGCATGGCGGCCCGCAGCTACAAGGACGTCCGTGCCAACACCGTGCCCGCGTTCGCGCTCGGCGACTACGAGTGGATCCTGGCGTTCGAAGCGCCGGAGCTGTACCGCATCGTCGACCTCATGCGTGATCTGCGCGCCACCGAGGCCCGGCTGCACGTCCGCGAGGAGGTGCCGTTCTTCACCGGCCCGCGGGTGGATGTGGAGAAGCCAGTCACGGCTCGACTGGGATCAGCTGAACACGCTGGGAGGCAGACTGTTCGGCCCTCCTCCCACACGTAGCGTTGCATCCAAGGCGGACGGAAGTTACCGCCGTGACGAATTGTCAATAGGACGCTGCGATGTTCAACGACTTGAGAGCATATGCCGAAATCTCGAGGAGGGCGTTCCTGACCGAGGCACGGTTCCGTGCGTCGATGCAGATGATTGGTACGTCGGCTTTGACCGCCAGTGCGGCCCGGATGTCATCTTCAGGGTGTCGGGGTGCGTCGTCGAACTCGTTGACGGCCACCAGAAAAGGAAGTCTGCGGGATTCGAAATAGTCGACCGCGGCGAAGCTGTCGTCGAGGCGACGGGTATCGATGAGAACTATGGCACCGATCGCTCCGCGCACGAGGTCATCCCACATGAACCAGAACCGGTTCTGGCCGGGCGTTCCGAACAGGTAGAGGATCAGATCGTCTGCCAGAGTGAGGCGCCCGAAGTCCATCGCGACGGTGGTGGTCATCTTCTGTGGGGTTGCCGTGACGTTGTCGACCCCGGTACTCGTGTCGGTGACCATCGCCTCGGTCCGCAGCGGAACGATCTCGGAGACCGACCCGACCATGGTCGTCTTCCCGACACCGAATCCGCCCGCGATGACGATCTTGGCTGAAATGACCCGGTCGGTCGAGGGGTTCGTCGGGAAAGGGCCGGCCGAACGTAAGCCTGACGGAATCATGACCGCGCTGCCGAACGGGGCATGGCTTCGATTTCGGATCCGACGCGTTCGACCAGGACCGCCATCTCGTAACCGACCTGTCCGATGTCGCATTCTGCTGTGGTCAAGGCAGCAAGTTGCGAGCCGTCTCCGACACTCATCAACAACAGATAGCCGTGCTGCATTTCCACGACCGACTGCATGACCCCACCGCCCTCGAACAGCGTCGATACACCGGCGGAGAGACTGGCCAGCCCCGAAGCCACCGCCGCGAGTTGTTCAGCTCGGTCGATCGGGAGGTGCGCGCTCGCGGCCATCAGGAGGCCATCGGCCGAGACCAGCGCCGCGTGTGCCACGCGGGGGATGTCGCGGGCGAAGTTCGACACCAACCAGTTGAGAGTGCCACCACTTGTCACGAAGGTTCCTCCTGTTGCCTTTGGTCGCGTAGTCCGGGATCGCGTGGTGTGCCCGTCCTGCCTGCGCGGACGCCATGTTGGTGTCGCGTGAGATTTGCGCGGACAGTCTCGGGCGTGCGGGCGCGTCTGGACATGTGGTCTATCTCGTCGACCCCGCCAGGGACGAGGCGTTGCCCGGGGATCCGTTGCGGCAGGCCGTTTCGGATGGTCCGCTCGGGCGGGTGCTGCGCGGCTCGGCGCGCTGCCGACCAACCGGTATCCGCCCGCGTCACCCATTGTTCCGGAATCACCTCCCTGTCGGTCTTGGTGGGGTCGGTCAGCCACGGGGGAGCGATACTGGCGAAAATCGGGGTCTGGTCGGTCCGGTCTTCGTGCGCTGCTTCGGCTACAGCCCGAGGTTGGAAGAAGGACGCTGTCCGGGAGGAGTCCAAACGATCTCGCGGCGCGGGTCCTCGTGGAGCTTCACTATGTTCCTGGATTGCGACGGATCGGGGTCGCGCGGAGGTAGTGATCCCGGTTGCCCCGGGTCGGCGTTGAGGCAGAGCGCCGGTTTCGGGCTCGCCCGATTCCCCGACTCGATCGCCGGCGAGAGGTGCCGGCTCTTGACCTGCGCGGTGTAGCGGGAAGGCGACTGCTGTCTCGTCCGGAATCCGTGCGCCGGAACGAGCGGACGTGCGGGTGGCATGCGGACCAGCATCCGGGAACTGGCCGCCTGAGCCCTGGATTTCAGCGTCGGGTGCCACGGTGAGCACATCACTGGAAATGCGGACCGACGCGGTAATTCCCGCATTGCGAGGCCGGTCAAGCGTCGGGCGGAGGGCAATGGTGATGTTGTGCCGATTGCTGAGTTCGCTGACGACGAAGAGGCCCATGTGGCGGGCAGTGTCCGGGGTGACTTCAGGTGTCGCGGCAAGTCGGTCGTTGAGTTCGTGAAGGTCGGTCGATGACATGCCGATTCCGCGGTCCACGATCTCAATCACGACACCGCCGTCGATAGTGCGCGCGCAGATCACCGTCACGGCACTGTCCGGCGGCGAGAAGTGCAACGAATTGTCTAACAATTCTGCCAGGGCATGCACGAGATCCCTTCCTGCCATACCGGTCAACGCCACTGGTGGCACCGCACCGACCTGAACACGCTGATAGTGCTCCACCTCGGAGATGGATGCGCGCACGGCATCGCCCAGGAGGATGGGCGCCGGGCGATTGCGCCGATTGTTGCTGCCCGCCAGGACGAGAAGGTTGTCGCCGTTTCGGCGCATCCGGGTGGCGAGGTGGTCGAGTCGGAAGAGGTTGTCGAGGCGCTTGGGGTCACGTTCTTCGAACTCGAGTTGTTCGATCAACTCCAGTTGTAGGTCGATCAGCGACCTGCTGCGCCGGGCGAGCGTTTCGAAGACGTTGTTCATCTGTAGTCGAAGCTGTGCCTGCTCGCCGGCGAGCAGGAGAGCTTGGCTGTGGATGTCATCGATGGCACGCGCAAGTTGGCCGATCTCTTCGTGGGTGTGCACGTCGATGGGATCGAATTCGAGTGTGGCGGCGTTCGCACCGGACTTGAGTCGTCCGACCGCCGCCGGCAGGTCAGTGTGAGCCACTTGGAGAGCTCCATGCCGCAGTCGTCGCAGCGGCTTCAGCAGGGATCGTGCCACCACCACGGCGAGCAGAATCGCGGCGAGCAGCAGCGCCGTGACGACCGCGGTGTCCCGCCAAGCATGGGTCCGCAGCTTGTCCGACTTGGCCACCACTGCATCCTTCAAATCGGCGGATGCCGTGGCGATTGCACTGGAGTAGTCGTCGACGCTCGCGATCAGCGAGTTCTTCAGATCGGTCTGTGCCTGGTCAGCGCTCTCGCGGTCAGTGACATTCTGCGAAAGTGTGGTGCGGTCATTCACGCCTTGGCGGAGCGTCGCCGTGGTTGGGTCACCGGGCGCATACCGTTGCTCGACCTTGTCGAGCAGTGCAGACTCGGTTCGTAGGTGGGCCAGTATATTGACGCTCTCGGCTTCGAGAGTTGCATCGGATTCCCCGGTGAGGATTGCGGTTGATGCGACGACGGACAGGCCCTCCGCCGAGAGGAGTTTCTGGGCCGCCCACAAATCCTCGAGACGCGCGGTCTTGACGACCACCTCGGGGTCGGCAATCGGCGCGGTGATCGCGCTCACCGCGCTCGATAGGGCGGATCTGATGGACGCGAGCTGTGCGGTGAGTGCCGTGGTTGATGTGGGTCCCTGCTTGGCTTGGGCGCTCAAGGCACGCGCACCGGAGAGGGCTGTCGCAACGTCGGAGGCCGCGCCGTCGTCGAGCATCGCCGCTGTATTGGCATGTTCCACGTCCATTATCGAGGCGTCGAGGTTGCCGATCATCGAAGTAGTAATGGTGCGTAGTGCCAACGTTCCCATCACCACGGCCGCGTCCCCGTCCAACTCGACGAGAAGTGGAAGGATCTGGACCCTGTCCGCGACAGTGGTGAAGTCTGCTGCGGCCCTGAGGCTTTCTTGCACGCGAAGAACGCCGAGCCCGGCAGCGACCAGAAGGGGAACGGTCAACACGACTGCCATCTTCCAACGCAGCGGCCACTCTGCAATGCCCCGTGCCGACCGCTGCCCAGTGACTCGGCTGAAGCCGACCGCGGCGGGTGCACGACTCATCGTGCACCCCTCGGCTCAAATGATCCTGGGTTGCGAAAGGGGTCCGGTGACTGCCGAGGTGAACGAATCGATGCGGCAGAGAACGCTCGTGAGATCAATCCCAGTTTCATCGTCACCGTTCCACTTTCGACTTCAATCTCGTGCCGAGATATGTCTACGGGCGTTTCAGGGCCGCATCACCTGACCGGACGGGCAGCAGCTACTGGCCACTCGGCCAAGTGCATTTCGGTGCCTCATCCCCGCGACCCGAACAACTCAACCCGGCGGGAGGTGGCCGTTCAGCCCACTTCCCGCCCACGGCGCAGGGGCCCACTCAGGGAAGATCGGTGCTGTCGGGCGCCGTGTGCCCGCGCGCATTGGTACCAACGGATCATCGAATCAGTCGATGAATCGAGACCCCTCGGCAGTGAACCATTTCCGGATGAGAGGGCCGGCTCCAACTCCATCGCCTGGGCCTTTCCGAGTTCGACGCCCCACTGGTCGAATGAGTCGATGCCGTAGATGATTCCTTCGACGAAGACCTGGTGTTCATACAGGGCGATCAGCTGCCCGAGCACCGACGGGGTCAGCCGCGGGGCCAGCACGGTGGTCGAGGGCTGGTTGCCGGGCATCGTCTTGTAGGCGATCAGGTCGGGGGCGGTGTCTTCCCGTGTGAGCTCCTCGGGTGTCTTTCCGAAGGCGAGAACGCGCGATTGCGCGAACAGGTTGCTCATCAAGATGTCGTGCATGCTGCCCGCGCCGGCTGCCGCTGGAAGGTCCTCGGTGGGTTCGGCGAAGCCGATGAAATCCGCCGGCACCAAACGCGTTCCCTGATGCAGCAGTTGGTAGAAAGCGTGCTGACCGTTGGTGCCCGGTTCGCCCCAGACGACTGCGCCTGTCGAGGTTTGGGTGGGGCTTCCGTCGGCCCGCACCGACTTGCCGTTTGATTCCATGGTGAGTTGTTGCAGGTAGGCGGGGAACCGGCCGAGGTCGTTCGAGTACGGGAGGATCGCTCGTGTCTCGGCGCCGAAGAAGTTCGAATACCACACTCCCAACAGCGCGAGAATGGTCGGCGCATTGTCCTCGAGCGGCGTATCAGCGAAGTGCGTATCGATGGTGTGGAAGTCGTCCAAGAACTCCTCGAAGGAGTCTTTGCCGATCGCAATCATGACGGCGAGGCCGACCGCGGAACCCACCGAGTACCTGCCACCGACCCAGTCCCAGAACCCGAACATATTCTCGGCATCGATCCCGAACGCGGTGACCCGGTCAGCGTTGGTGGAGACGGCGACGAAGTGGCGAGCGACCGCCTGCGCGCCCAACGCGGAGGTCACCCACCCTCTGGCGTTGGTGGCGTTTGTGAGAGTGTGTTTGAAAACCGTCAGGTCCGGGCAAGTCGCCTGGTCATGGTCGCGATCATCGCGATGTGAACCATGGCTTCGTGGTGGTCGGGTCTGGTTTCGTAGTCGCGCACGCAGCGGCGGTGCTTGTTGATCCAGGCGAAACTTCTCTCGACCACCCACACGCGGGGCCGGACGTGGAAACCCGTGCTGCCGGGGATGCGTTTGATGATCTCTATAGGCAGGGCGAGAACGTCTTTCGCCCAGACGGGCAATCGTCCGGGGTAACCGCCGTCGGCCCAGGCCAGCCGGAGGGTGGAGAATCTACCGCGCAGCGCAGCCAGCAGTCGGTGCGCGGCGTCGCGATCCTGGATCGAGGCAGCGGTGACGACGACGGCGAGCAGCAGGCCGTTCACATCCACCGCAATGTGTCGTTTGACGCCGTTCGTTCTCTTACCGCCATCCCAGCCGCGGCTCGATCGAGGCACGGTGTCGGCGGCCGGCACCGTCTGCGAGTCGATGATCGCCGCGGTCGGGCACCGGTCCCGCCCGTCCCGCACCCGCAGTCGGTCGCGCAGCGCGTCAAGGATGTGCTGCCACGCGCCGCTGTGGGCCCAGCGTGCGAAGACCGCGTACACCGTCCCGGCTGGCGGGAACTCCACCGGCAGTTGCCGCCACGCGATACCACCACGCACGATGTACAAGATGGCATCCACTATCACACGGCGGCAATACTTCTCGGGTCGTCCCCCGCGGCCTGCCGTGCTGCCCGGCGCAGGCAACAGCGGCTCGACGATCGCCCACTCTGCGTCTGTGACCGACGACGGGTACACCGCATAACCATGTCCGTCCACCGCGTGGGGCGGGCACGACGGGCATGGCGAGATCGGCGATGATGGCATTGTGGGCTCCTGGTGGCTAGGACTTGGTTATCACCGACCCAACCAGGAGCCCACTTCTTCGGTTCTCAGTCAGGCACCTGCGCGCCCATCGCGAGTTCTCAAACGCTCTCTCAGTGAGCACCCCGACCAGAGAGAACTGCTGCTCGCCGATTTCGCCGGCCACATCGACAACACGATCGACGAGGTGATCCGCTTCGCCTCCCCGGTGCCCTACATGCGGCGCACCGCGACCGTCGACACCAACTCGGCGGCGCCCAGATCGCGGCGGGGGACAAGGTTGTCATGTGGTATTTGTCCGCGAACCACGACGAACGCATCTTCGACGGTCCGGGCCGGTTCGACATCACCCGGGCGAACTCCGGCAAGCATCTCGGGTTCGGGGCGAAAGACATCCACCACTGCCTGGGCGTGAACCTCGCGCGGCTGGAGCTGCGCGTCATGCTCGAAGAACTTTTCACCGCCCACCCGACGCTCCACGTGGTGGGCGAACCGGAACTGCTGCTCTCCGCGTTCGTCAGCGGCATCGATTCACTTCCGGTCCGGACACGTGACTGATGGTGCCCCGGGGCGTCACCTCGACCACAGGATGGAAGAAGCCTGAACTGCGAAGATGACATGTCCCCTCCTCTGACTCCAGCCGGGGCATCGAGGAATCGGCCTGCGCCTTTCGCACTCTCCTGTATCCGGCTTCGGGGAATCGTCTAGCGGCAGAGTCTCCGAACACCGAAACGCCTCCGTGCTCGCAGTGAGAACGGAGGCGTTCTGAGGGTCGGGAGAGAAAGCCCGACGGGTAGGGGACATGTCCTCTGTGCAGCTCAGGGTAGAGAGTCGAACTCCAGTGACATCGAATGCGGGCGGCCGCCGATCATTCTGAGCGTCGGCGCCGGGGCTTCTGCACATCGGTGCGCGCGCCCTGCCCGGGTCTGTTGTTGGCCCACTCGATGACTTCGCCGCGCTTCCACAGTGGCGTTCGCCCGATCTTCTCGACCGGGGCCGGCGCCTGCCCCCGGGCGACGTACGAGCGCCACGTCGAGGCGGAGATCTCGGTGCCGGACTCGGCCTTGATCAGGTCGATGCACTCCTGCGAGGTGAGCCTGTTCGGGTTGGCCATCTCAGATCTCCGGACGGGTCGTGGCCTGGACCGCGGAGTCGCAGACGTACGGCCGAGTGAACGATGACGAGTGACGGGGGCAGTGTGGCCTGCACCCGGGCGCAGTCCGGTGACGCGGGGGTTCCATGCGCTAGACCCTACAGCTCGAGGATGTGATGCCAGCGCGCCTGTCTGGGACATGTGGTATCTCTTCATACTTGCAACAATACAATATGACGCTGTAAGGTAAAAGTGAAATCAGGTCAGAGGGAAGGGGTACGGATATGTCGCCGCTGCTGATCACCGCCGCTTTTGTCGCGTTCACGATTGTTGTGGTCTGGAAATTCGGCTACGGGCTGGCGCGGATCGCCGGCATTGTCCTCGTACTCAAAGGGCTGGTCTGGCTGGTTGCGGGTGCAGCCGTCGGCGCCCAGCTCGGCGCGATGGCGGCGGGTACGGCGGTGTGGCTCACTGGGCATTTGTTCGGCGCCTACCGGCACCGAACATGGGGTTCGCGCCTGGCCAAGCTGATCTTCACCCGGATTCCGGGACTGCGCGTGCTGGATCCGCAGCGCCGCAAGCGCCAGTCCCGCAGGCCTACCCGCCCGGAACCTGGCCGCCGGGTGCCCGGTGACGATTGGACGCAGTGGGAATCCGAACTCGACGAAGGCTCCCCCCACGAGCGGAAGGTGCCGAAGACCTCCCCGCGCCAGCACCACAGGTCCTCGAGGATTGCCCGGATCGGGAGCCGCGTCGCACGCAGCGCGGCCTGTACCGCGGTGCGCCTGACAATCCGGCACGTACCGGCTGCCCGCGCCGCCCATCGCGCATATCGCTTCCTGCGCTGACCTCCCACTCGCCAACGAACGGAGACTCAATGACCGCACTGACCATTTCGCACACCGCCATGCCAGTAATGCCCAGCAATCTAGGGGGAATCATGACCGATCAACTCGTTCAGGGCCGCAATGTGTTGGACCTGCGCCCCGGCGACGTCGTGCGCGAACGCAATGTCGACTGGCCGGAGCCGTTCACTGCGGGGGAGTTCTACGACTACACCGTCGCCGAAATCGACCGCGTCAACACCACCACCGTGCACGTCGGCATCGTCACCGACGGATTCCCCGCCGCCGTCCCCTACAGCCCCGACCAGTGGGTGACCGTCGTCGAGGAGGGCAAGGCATCCCGATGACCCCGAACTGCATGTCGGAGGGTGTCGTCACGATGGCCACCGAGGAGGAGACGATGACCGAAGCAGGCAACGACCCCCGGGAATGGGTGACGCGCATGCTCGCCCCGGGCCATGCGGTCATACTCGACTGCGAAACCTGCGATCTGGACTCGTCCATTCTCGAGCTGGCTGTCATCGACGCAGCCACCGGCGCCGTCCTCCTCGACACCCTCGTCGATCCCGGCGACGTGCAGATCCACCCCGCGGCGGCAGCCGTACACGGCATCAGTGCCGCCCAACTCATCGGCGCTCCGGACTGGCCCACCGTGTTCCCCGCCCTCGCAGCGGTCACCGCGGACCGGGTCGTACTCGCCTACAACGCCTTCATTAGGCAAGTCAGTTGTCGGACGACTGTTTGTCGGATTGCGAAGGCGGTTGATACTCGCTTCAGGTCTCGGGATCAACCGTGTTCGTGGACCGCAGTCTGGCGACGTTGCTGAGGTCGGTGAGTTCCTCGCGTGTTTGTTGCAGTTCCAAGGAAAGTTCTGCGATGGCCTGTCGGAGAATCTTGGTGGTGGCTCTTTCGTTCGCCAGTTGCTGTTTCGTGTTGGTGAGGCTGTTTTTCAGGGCGGCGTGTTGGTCTGAGAGTTGTTGGAAAGCTGTGGGTGTGGAGTTTTGGGCTTTGACCCGGGCCTGGAAGTCGTCGATGAGGTCGCGGTGGTCGTAGACGACGTCGCGCCGTAACCCGGATTCGGTGATTAGTTCTGTGGCGGTGAGCTTGCCGGAGGAGGAGTGCAGCGGGATTCCCTCCAGCAGCCGGTGGATTGCGGCGCGAATCGCTGACCTTTCTTCGTCACGATCGCGGAATTTGCGGTTCGTCATTCACTCTTCCTTCGGGGACTGCTGACTTGCTTGTTCGTGTCTTTCGACGGTCGTGCTGAGGGTGGCGACTTGGGCTGCTGCGCGGTCCCGTAGCGGTTGTGGAGCGAGCGGGTCGTCGGCATGCAGGGTCAGTATGTGAAGCCGCTGACGGAGCTGTTGGATGTCACGGTCGGTGTAGACGAGGTTGACGCAGGTCGATCGGCATTCGGACTCGTCGGGTGCGTCGTTGTCGGGAAGCCCCATCGCCAGCTTTGCCTTTCGGCAGGCCGCGGTCTCCTTGGTCCACACGCAGGTCATGCCGTCACCGTGGTGGACGTTCGGGTCGGCGTGGGTGAGTAGGCGCTCGGAGTTGCGGACGCCGGTGACCACCCGGCCGGCGAACGCCGCCGACTGCGCGATCCGCGTCTTGTATTCCTCTGTGGCGGGACCACTGACGTGCTCGCCCTCGTCCAGCAGCGCCCGGTCCTGGCCGACCTGTTCGAGCACGAATTCCAGTCGTTCGATGACCAAGTCGTCCATCCAGCCGGTGTCCGCGTCTCCGGCATACGAGAGAGTGACCTTGGTTGCGAGATGACCGTACTGCAGCGCGGCGGCGATCAAGCCGCGCGGGCGGCGGACGATGAAGTGGGCCAACGTCCGTCGGAAACGCGAGACGTGTAAGCGCTTCGTCGGGTCGGCGGGGATCGGAACGCCGCCGTCGGCGGTGACGAAGTTGTGGTTGATCCAGTCGATGAACCCGCCGATGTCTTGCGCGATGTAGTACGTGGTCCGGGTATGCGTCTGGGCTGTGCGCAGCGTAGGACGTCCGTAGGCGGGAGGAAAGATCAGTGGGTGTGGGGTGAGTTGTTCTAGGAGTGCGATCGCATCGTGCACCGGTTGGACGACCACCCAGGGCCGCGCCCACGGGTCGTCTGCGAGGTGGGCGTCGACCAGCGGGGTGCGGCCTTGGCCCTTGCCGCGTCGGCCAACCAACAGGAGCTCGCCGGTCTCCGGGTCGGTGTCGCAGCAGCCGCGACGCAGGTTCAGTGCTTCGCCCGGCCGCAAGCCGCTGAGGTAGCAGACGATGACAAACCCGGCGGCAGTCAGAAACCGCACCAGATCGGGCAGTTCCTGCGGCGTGATCGGACGGTCCCGCCACGGTCGACCGTCGATGGTGCCGTTGATGGCACTGCTGAGCGCGTAGCTCTCGGTGAGCGGCAGGCCGGACTCGGCCACCATCTCGCGCTGACGAGCGGAACTTAAGCGGTGATAGGAGAAACCCAAACCCATCAGCCTGAGCAGGGTTTGCTCATCGAGTGCCAGCACACCGTCTGGCCGGCGTTTACCCGGCAGCGCGGTGCCCTCTCGCGCGGCATCGGCAAGGAACTTCGCGAGTCGCTGTCTGATCGGCAGTCCGACGAACCGGGCTTGGGAGGGGTGGCTGCTCTGTTGGAGCTGCTGGTAGGTCCGCCATGCGTCGGCGATGTCCGGGCCGATATCCTCGAGCATTCGCAGCGACCAGGCCAGCAACGCCTCCATGGTCTCTGCCGCGATTCGCGGAGTCTTGTTCACCCTCGGTGCCCGCGGCACTTTGACCAGGTTGTCGCCCGAGGCCCCACCCCAGGGGGCCGAGGTGGCCAGCCGGCACGGCTGGGGCAGCAGATCGCGGTAGGCGTGAACGAGGACAACGGTGTTGAGCAGCTGGCGCTTTCGGATCACCGGGCAGTCCAGGGTAAGGACGTGGGTGCGGTAGGCGTCCAGGTGTCGATCAGTCAGTTCGCCGAGCCGGGTCAGGCCTCGGTGGGCCATCCACTCGGCCAACACCCGTAGATGGTGTGTGGTGTGTGAGATGGTCTGCACCGCCAGCAGCTTCGCGCCGGTGCGCACCGCGTGCTGCGCTGGCACCGGATGGTCCAGCAGCGCCAGACACACCGTCTTGAGCGGCAGGACCAGCGCGTCAGGGAACTTCGTCCAGTGCACAGCCCAGACCCCCTGATGGCTATCCGGCTGGGCCGGCTGCAGCGCCCAGGTGGGATCACCGAAGCGAGATAGCTGTTCGGCAGGGGTATCAGGCCGGATCACCCGACCCCGCAGAATCGGCACCTCCGGCGCGGGCCACGGCGACGACGGAGCCCCGGTGGGCTGAGTTGAAGGAGTCGCCGCGGTCACCGTAAGTCCCATCGTCCGTCGAGCACCTGTTCGACGAGGCGGCGCTGCTCACCGGTCACGTCGGTCCGTGCCCGATCCTGCTCGGCTGATGTGTAATGACCGAGGATGTCGCCGAGTCGGTCCAGCACGGGAGCGTACTTCGCCGTCCACATTTGCGGATCCAGATGTGGTCGCAGCGCAGCGATCTGGTCGGCAGCGGCGATCTGTACCGGCAGATGATGGGGGAGTGCGCGGGCATTGACGCAGTCAAGGCATTCCAGAAATGAAGCAGGGCAGGGCATCCCCACCTCGGAGTGCGGGCTATTGGTGTGGTCGGTGCAGCCGGCCAGCAGTGTGTCGTGATGTCCGGACATCAACGCGGACACCGCCCGGACGGGGAGGGCGGCCTGCTGGGCCGCCGCCTGCGGGTCGGCGCGGGCCAGCGAAACGAACTCGGTGGTGAACACCGGGACCGCGTGACGGCGGCGGGCCTTGTCCACCTCCCGCCGCAGGGCCGACGCGACAACGGTGCGAGCGTCGCCGATCACCTGGTCGCTGCGCATCAGATACTGGTCGTTCATCGTCGTCCGAGTGTGTGCGACCGGTCGGCGGGTGCGAGCGATCGCCGTGTTGCGCAGCCAGCGGGTGTTTATCGACGGGGGACCCTCCGAGGTCGCAGAAGAAGTGACCGGGAAGCCATTCGTTTTCGCCCAGGCACCGACGTGGAACGATTGAGGCCGAGAAGTCCAATACTCGCCCTTCCTGCTCGGGGAGGCGGTGTATGCGCCGAACGCTCCCTGGTGACGACCGTGGCGGCGGGACAGTTCCGTCAGCTCGAGCAGCAACTCGTAGACCCGTAGCGTTGACCGGAACAGCCGGCGATCGCCGGTATCGGCGTCGAGCACCCCAGCGAGGCTTGGCGGCAGATCTTCCAGCGCGGTCACGATGTGTTCTCGGTCGGGGCCGCGGCGAGGTTTCGTCGCCTCGAGCAGCACGATTGCCGCGGTATCCAGTGCTCGCCCATCGGGGCGATACGAGGTGGCAGGCCACCCGCTGACCGTGCCGAAGTTCTCGCCGGTCATCGCAGTTATCAGCAGCGCAAACGCGGTCATCTCGTGCGGAGTCAAGCACAGAAGTGCTGCGATGTGCCTTACCCCGCCCAGCTTCGACAGAGCCTCGCTCGGCGTGCCCCGGCGCGTGCGGAGGACGTCGCCGGTCCGGTCGAACAGATCCAGCTGCCGGGCCAGGAAACAGTCGGGGTGATCTTCGGCGATCCTCTCGTCCCGGTATCGGCTCAGCAAGCTCCGGCCGGCCCGAATGCGGTTCCGCGCCAAACGAACGTCCCTGCGCAGCGTGCTCGTGATCTGTTGCCACTGCACGTCGGTGTACTCGGTGGGCCGTGACGGCACCGATCGGTCACGGTTACCTGCGGGTCGAGTGGCGATCAAGTCGGCCCGCACGTCCGCCGGTAAGTCTGGATCGTCGCGGAGTATCCCGCGCAGCGAATCGACATAATACAACTGCGACCGTAGACCGTGGTATCTGTCGTGAAATGCAGTGAGATGATCCGCGGTCACGGCTGAGGCGTCCCCAACCGGGGGATCGCTGGCGCCGAGTACGGCGGCGAACCTGCCTATCATTTCGTAGGTTTGGGTGGCGGATTTGATCCGCTTGACCGCGGCAGGCGGCCGGATTCGTCGAGCGAACGCACGCGCCAGCCACTGCTGTACCGCGGGCTCCACAGCGAGTTTGGTGAAGTCGTAGATCTTCTCCGCACCGCCCTGCTCCTCGATGAACCTCACCGCGGTGCCACCCTCCAGCACGAGCTCCGGTGCTCTCCAGCCCTTCTCGGGAAGCGACGCCGATTGGCCGCCATACCCTCTCACCGCGTTGCCTCGATCGCGACCGTGGGGGACAGGACCCGTCCGCTGTTGGCGGCGACCGCTCGGATGAGGGTGTCGACCACGCTGGTCTCCTCCTCGTTCAGAAGCGACATCATGTAGTCGACCTGCAGCGCGTTGAACGGTTCGAGGTACGTGTCCTTCGTCGTTGCTGGGTCCCGATGACCAAGCAAGGCTGCCATCTGATACCAGATGTCGCCGAACTGATCCCGAAGGTCAGCGACCTCCACGTCGGTGAACCCCTCAATGCGGTGCTGCCACACCGTCGAGAGGATCGAGAACCACTTCAGCGCAAACGAGTGCCGCAACATGTGCGGACGACACCACAACGGACACTCGGCTTTCCGTTCCGTGCGCTGCTCCCCCCGCAGTTCTGGCCAGGTGGCCGCGACCCACGCCTCAGCAACACGGGCGTTCGCGTGCTGGAACGTGTCCTCCCACCCGTGCGCCCTCTTCGGTAACCCGTCGACCCGCAACCACAACGCCACCGGTTCCAACCCGCCGGAAGATCGGCGGAACAGCCGGCGGCGCTCGTCCGGCCCGAGGACGTCGACCGACAGTTGGTACGTGCCATGCTCACCCTCGATCGACAGCAACCGGCTGCGCGGGTTGTAGCCGGTCACGATCCGCACGCCGGGGATCCGGTCGTAGCGCCCTGCACGCTGCGCCCGTTCGACGATCTCGGCGCGCGAGCCCGCCGCCGGGTCAGTGTAGGAGGCGATCGAACGCAGTGCGCTGCGCGGAATCCGATACTCCCGTCCCTCCTTCTTTCCCTTGATGCACGCCGCAGACAGCCACGCTTTGGGAAACCGTGTCATGCCCGGAGCGGGTAGTTCGATGTCCAGCACGCTGGACCACTCGGTGACCCGCAGCCCAGTGCCGTAGAGCCCGTCGACGAAAGCCCCGTCCCGGTCTTCGCTTGCCCCACGCCATCCCGGCCGCCGTAACCCGTCGAAACCGTAACCGCGCAGTCCAACGTCGCGCCATTGCTCGAACGCCGGCCGCAGCATCCACTTCACCTGCCGCCGATTGGCACCGGTAGGGCGCAGCGGATCGCGCCGCCCCCGACCGCTATCAGGCAACGAGTCGACACCGAAATCGCGCCGTCGAGCGGCCACCGTGGTGGCGGGCATCGGATTGGCGACGCCGTAGCGCGCCGAAGCCCACGCATAGAACGACTTCAGCGCGGCCCGGTCGGTATCGAAACTGGTCGGCGCGACCCGGCCGTCATTGGTGACATCGGTGAGCCTCCAGTGCTTGAAGGCCTCGACATCGCGGAAGGTTGCGTGATCCCACCGCTGGTCGCACAGGCGCAGGAAATTGAGCCATACCACCAACGCGAAGGCGTACCGACGCCACGTCGAGGGAGTCGCATCGGCCATCCTGCCCGTGCGGAAGAACAGGTTGATCCGCGGATCAACCTCACCTGACGCCATTACGATGACCGGGGTCCCATGACGGGCACCGTTCCGCGACGCCCGTTCGTGCAGGTCGCCGAATCCAGCCAACTCCTCGACTCCGACGCCAGGTTGACCCGATACGAAGTCGTAGAACTCGACCTCCCAGCGCCCTGCATCACTCGCCACACGCCCTCCAGGATCTTGCCTCGACCGACAACTCTGAAGAGCCTAGAGAAAACGCATCATTTGATCAGAGCCGCATCCTGCACGACTGCCACCGCCACAGCCTCGACCCCCTGCACCTGGCCGACACCGAGCGGTGGGGATGCATCATGGTGAAGCGCTCCCAGGCCGAAGGCGTCGAGAAGAACATCCGACTCGACGGTGCGCACCGCGCCTGCGGCGACGC